>NZ_JAJNBZ010000021.1:105297-120520 GCF_021369635.1 Paenibacillus profundus
TTTTGATCACGAAGTATAACTGTAGGCAGGCTCGACATCGAATCTTGCATTCACCCTCGAAGTCCGATGCTCATGTAGTCTGGCCTACACTCCGCTTCTCCTTCTTCGGGTTCTTGCAACCTTCTCGGTGCTGAAAAGGGATCCCTTTTGATCACGAAGTATAACTGTAGGCAGGCTCGACATCGAATCTTGCATTCACCCTTGAAAAGCTTATGCTTCCGAAGTATGTTTCCTGCGGAAACATTTCAGATGCTCATGTAGTCTGGCCTACATTCCGCTTCTCCTTACAAGTTTTGTGGAGCAAAACTCGCTTCGAAAGCATACGCTTCGGGTTCTTGCAACCTTCTCGGTGCTGAAAAGGGATCCCTTTTGCTCACGAAGTATAACTGTAAGCGGTCTCGACATAGAATCTTGCATTCACCCTTGAAAAGCTTATGCTTCCGAAGTATGTTTCCTGCGGAAACATTTCAGATGCTCATGTAGTCTGGCCCGCATTCCGCTTCTCCTTACAAGTTTTGCGGAGCAAAACTCGCTTCGAAAGCATACGCTTCGGCTTCTTGCAACCGGGAAACATTGACGAAGTACGAAATGACCAAGCTTGCTGAAACGATGGTCAAAAAATGACATATGTAAAGCGGCAACCCTCAGCGGGGACTTATGGCAATATGAGTTCCTCTGGGGTTGTTTGTACTTTTTTGAACATTGCCGCGATTCATGTCACAAATAACCGACTTGAGATTGTTATATAGATAAATCCAATTAGTTTTGTAAGAAGAGAGGAGCAATAACAAATGAAAACAACGATGAAAGTAGCGATCGCTACGTTGAGCAGTATTCTATTATTCGGTTCCATGAACCTCGCGGCGGAGGCAGCCTCATCCCCAGCCGTAAGCAACCTCACCTTGAAGACGGCGGCTGCTAAATCGCAGGTTGCAAGTGAAGGAGAGAAGCTAGAGAAAAAAGAGCAGGCGAGAATAGCCGAATTGCTTGAAAAAAATCCAGATGATACGTATATGGTGTACGTCAGCAACGAAGTAACTAAACAAAAAAAAGCTGTAGTTTATTCCATGGGAAATTCTTTTCCAAAGTTCGATACATATGATGCTTACCAAAAAAAGGCGTCAACCTTGAAAGATACAGTGCTGCAACAACCTAACGATCTGCCCGAAGGTTATCAATTTGTGACGGCAGGAATTGACGGTCCATACAGCACTGATTATACAAAAGAAATGGAGGCCGAGGCCAAGAAGCTTGGGAAGAAGATTTATTCCAAAAAGATTAACTGGACGCGAGCGAACGGAATCGTTCTAGAGTATGCGAATGGAGAAAATAATTTGAATATGAGCTATATCGCTTTTGATCCAAAGGGAGTTACTATCGATCAGAAAGGATATTCTTATCAATCTTCTGCTGAAATCATAAAGAAAAATCCGAAATTCGCAAATAGTCCAGAACTCATAAGAAACACCCTTATTTGGTTCGAGAAGGGTAAGCAATTTACAATCACAACGAATCCAGAGAACCCCTTGACGAAGGACGACCTGATCAAGCTTGCTGAAACGATGGTCAAAAAATAAATACACAAAGTCAAAATAAACGGCTGAATGCGGGCTGTCTAGAACAGACAAATAAGCATATGAAGAGCGGCAACCCTCAGAGGGGACTTATAACAATAAGTGTTCCTCCGGGGGTTGTTTGTGTTTTTTTGAACATTACTAGATAATAAATAATGGAAAAGTAGATGAAAGTGAGTTGTAATAATGAAGATTGTTAAAGCAGAGCAAAAAAACGTTGGGTGTCTTCATGAATTATATAAAATTCTGATAGATAGTATAGCAAAGAAACAACCGCTTTTCTTCCATTCAGCCGAACAATCTAGGGCGTTCATATCCGAACAGATTTCTTCTGACAAAAGTGATTTTCTTTTAGTTTTAGATGAGGGGGAAATCTATGGATTTGCACTTGTCGTTGAAAATCAAACACCACCCTATTCTATGTTTGTTCCTCATAAATACGCCTATTTAATGGATTTGGTTGTTGATCCTGTTGCTCGTGGGAGGGGCTATGCTCAAGAATTAATTAAAGCTTGCAGCTATTGGCAGAAGGAACGGAACTTAGATTATTTGGAATTGAACGTGTTAACAAATAATGATGAAGCTCTCAAGTTGTACGAAAAAATGGGGTTTAAAGATAAGGACAAGCATATGTATTTGGTCTAATAAGGATTAGGGGGAATTTAAGCATGACGATTAAGAATGAGAAGGTGAAACTATGATTTTATGGATAAACGGAACATTTGGCGCTGGCAAAACAACACTTTCTTATGAGCTCGACTATCTGCTTCCAGATTCCATGCGATATGATCCTGAAGATTTGGGTTCACACTTGATGAACGTTATTCCTGCTGAGGTAGCCGAAAATGATTTTCAGCATTATTTGGCATGGAGAGAAATGGTTGTATCTGTTCTCACAGAGCTTTCTAGCAGACTTCCTCAAAAAACAATTATTGTTCCAATGACGCTAACTAATCAGTTATATCGAGAACAAATTTTTGGAGGCTTAAAAGATAACGGAATAGATAGTAAAGAAATAGTTTTAGATATTTCGAATGAAAAATTGTTAGTTAATCTAAGTTCTCGTGGAGAAGGCGCAGACTCATGGCCTTATAAACAATTTAGTATAAAGCGACAAGAAATAGCTGATATTCAAGCTTTCAAAATAAATGTAGATGATTTAACGATTGATGATGTCGTTAACGAGGTGGTAGATAAGATGAATTTGTCAGTTATAGATGATCCTAGGACAGAAGTCGAAAAAGAAAAAATGAGAAAAAAATACAACCTATAAAATTATTTACCATAAAATTCGTTAGGCAAAGTATCCTATAGCCTTCTTTGGTTCGAAAAGGGCAAGCAATTTAGAATCTCAACGAACCCGGAAAATACATTAACGAAGGACGACTTGATCAAGTTTGCTGAAACCATGGTCCAAAAATAACATATATAAAGCGGCGGCCCTCAGAGGGGACTTATAACAATAAGTGTTCCTTTGGGGGTTGTTTGTGTTTTTTTAACAATGTACTGAACATCATCGAGTGTAACTTGCTTACACATTGGCACGAAGACCTTCACCAAATAAGATAGTTCGATTTCGTTAAAGAAATGTCAATCGCGTTAAATAAAACGGCTCATCTTGGAGGGGCTGCTGTTAAGCTCCAGAAACAAAGTCAATCCTGATAAATGAATCATCATTTCAATAATGTCGCCTGCCGGCTGAAACCGGTACCATTGTATTTAGAGGTTCACAACCGAACAGATTTGGAGGAGAGGTCATGAGCAAAATGAAAAGGCTTACCGTGTTCATGCTGGTGTCGCTGCTGCTGCTGGTTACAGCTTGCGGCAAGGACAACGGGGGCGGCATCCCGGCGGCGGACAAGGATGAGTCACAGGAAAAAGCGACGGTGACGATGGGGTTCTGGGGCACGGCGCAGGATTTGAAAATTTATCAGGATGCAGCGGCTTCCATTAGCGATCAGTATCCGAATTTGGAATTGAAAATCAAGCAGTATCCGAGCAGCGAGCAGTTCTGGAATGTGCTGCCGGGTGAAATTGCGGCGGGTGTAGCGCCGGACTTCATTAAGATTTCCAACGAAGGGGCGTACGAGTATATTAACAAAGGCCTGTTCACTTCGTTGGACGAGCTCATCGCACCGTCAGATGTCGACATGAACCGCTTCGCGGCTTCGTCGGCGGATATTTGGAAGGTGGATGATAAGCTGTATGGCATTCCGAACCTTACAATGCCGTCGATGTTCTTCATCAACGCCGACATGTGGAAGGAAGCGGGTCTTGGTGAGTATCCGCAGACATGGGACGAAGTGGAAGCGGCCGCCAAGAAATTGACGAAGGATGACGTGTACGGCATTACAATCAACATCGATGCCTATCATATCACGAACTATGTCAAGAGCTACGGCGGCGGCTGGGGCAACGGGAAGACGATCAACTCGGCAGAGAACGTGCAGGCGCTGCAGAAGATTTTTGATATGTACAAAGAAGGCGTAGCCGTTACACCGAAAGCGTTGGGTTACGGCTGGGATGGCGAAGTATTTGCGAACGGCAAAGCGGCGATGACGACGGGCGGATATTGGTACAAAGGCTATTTGAAGGATGCCAATCCGAACCTGAACTATGTCGCGCTTCCGGTGCCTAAGGGCACAGTCAATGGCGGCACGATGATTTCCGACGCTTATGTCGTATTGAAGGACGCGAAGAACAAGGAAGCGGCGCTCAAGGCTGCGTACTATTTGACAAATGACAAGACACAGACCGAGTTCCTGAAGCTTGGCTTCAATTCGGCGGTAACGAGCTTGTCGGCCAAATATTTCGAAGAGAATCCGGAGTTCAAGGCGGTGGAGAAGGCGCTCGACTATAGCACTGACTTCGCTTATCCGGCAGAAACGAAGAAGTTCATTGATGAATTGGTGAAACAGCTGGAAGCGGCAATTCTGGGCGGAACAAGCCAGTCGCCGCAGCAATTGCTCGACGGCATTCAGCAACAATTTCAGTAGGTAATCAGGTTCCCGTTTCCGTGCTGTGAAGCGGGAACCGCTTTATTCGCCGATATGGCGACTTAATATTGAACATTCAGGAGGCTTGCAAATGGCTGCCTATGAGAATAGAAATGCAATGATTGATCACAGTCGCTCGAACCGTCCGTCATGGCTCCGATCGCTCGCCGATTCGGATGTTGCGGTCGGCTGGCTGTTCACGCTGCCGTTTTTGGTGCTATGGGTATGGTGGTTTCTGTACCCGTTCGCACAGTCCTTCCTCCGCAGCTTCCAGGATGTCAGCTTCACGGCGTTGAACGATGCGACATTCATTGGTCTGCAGAACTATATCCAAATCTTGAACGACCCTGAATTCTATCAGGCGGTGCTTCATTCCTTGCAGCTCGTCGTTATCGCCGTTCCGGTGCAGACGCTGCTTGGCTTGCTGATGGCGGTGCTCGTCAATCAGAAAATGAAGGGCCAGGGAATATTCCGCACGGTGTTCTTCATTCCGTATATTACGTCGCAGATCGCGGTGACGACGGTGTTCATGATGCTGTTCAAGAAGGGAACCTTCGTGACGAAATTTTTCACGCTATTCGGGTTCGAAGATGTGACTTGGTTCGCGGATACGCGCTATGCGCTTTTGTTCGTCAGCATCTTGTTTATTTTCCAGCAGTGCGGGTTCAGCATGATCGTGTATTTGTCCGGGCTGCAGGAAATTCCGCGAGATCTGTATGAAGCGGGACAGATGGATGGCGCATCCAAATGGGCTCAGTTCCGTTATATTACGCTCCCTTCTCTGAAGCCAGTCACGTTCTTCGTCGTGTCGGTCGCGACGCTGCTCGGCTTCCAGATCTACGATCAGATCGCCGCCATCTCACGATACGGCGCATTAGGTTCTCCGGCCGGAGCGACGAGCACGGTCGTCACGTACTTCTATCAGCACGGCATCCGGTATATGAATATCGGTTACGGAAGCGCGGCCGTCGTTTTATTTTTCTTCATTATTATGTTCATTACGTTCCTTCAGAAAAAATGGTTGGGCGATAAGGAGTGACACCAAATGCAGGCTAACAAGCGCTTTACCCAATTGCTTCATTATATCGTCGTCCTCTTGCTCGCACTGGTGTTCTTTCTTCCATTCGCCTATACGTTATATACCTCGTTCGTGACGATGCAGGATGTCAATAAGCTTGCGGGCATGCCGCATTGGACGATAGACAATTACAAGCTGTTCTTCACGAATGATGCGTATAACGTGCCGAAATGGTTCCTGAACACGGTCATCATGACGGGGCTCGTCATTATCGGCAGCCTGATCATTAATCCGATGGCGGGCTTTGCGCTGGCGAAGCTGGAGTTCGCGGGCAAGCGGCTCATCTTCTGGATCGTCGTGGCGACGATGATGGTGCCGTATCAGATGATATTGATTCCGGTCTACGTCAATATGGCGCAGATTGGCTGGTTGAATACGTTCGCGGCGTTAACCGTACCGTTTCTGTATCAGTGTCTGTACATCTTCATGATGAGACAATTTTTCATCAGCGTGCCGAATGAATTCATTGAGGCGGCCAGACTGGATGGCTTGACGAAGATGGGCTCGTTCTGGCGCATCGTCTATCCGCTGGCGAAGTCACCGCTCATCACGATGTCGATACTCGCATTCGCGGGCACGTGGAACAGCTATCTCATTCCGAGCACGCTGGCCAACAATCCTGACCAATACGTGCTTGTCGTCGGACTCAACAGCGTCAAGGATATGTTTTTCGAGAATACTCCGCTCATCATGGCCGGGGTCGTGCTGTCTACCTTGCCGATTCTTATCTTCTTCTTCCTGTTCCAGAAGCAGTATGTTGAGGGCATTTCCAGCTCCGGCATCAAGGGATAAGGAAGAGGTACAAGTAGAAGCGGAGAGGAATGGACAGCTGCCGCATGGAGTCTGCTTCTGTATCAGTTCAGTTAAATCAGTTATTTAACAGCAGCATAAGGGCTGCCTGTACACATTGTGATGATAAGTCAGGAGTTAGATATTTAAATGGAGGATAGACAGACGACATGGATGTGGATTGCATCGATGACTTGCCGATGCGTTGCAAAATGACTAGGGAATGAGGCGGAAATATGGACTATTGTGTCATTAAAGAAGGCGATGTGTTCTACTTAACGGACAAGGGCGGGGATATCGCGGCGGAACATGACGGCGGATATGGCCTGTATACGAAGGATACGCGGTTCTTGAGCCGCATGGAAGTATATATTGACGGCGAGAAGCCTGCGCTGTTATCCTCGGCGTCGGACAAAAGCTACTTCGCGTCCATCCGGACGATGAAGGAGCGCAAGGACGAAGGGGCGATTGAGCTCCAGCGGGAGCGGTTCATTTACGACGGCGTGCTGTATGAGCGGATGACGGTGACGAACTATTTCCCGAAGGCGGCCGCCTGTGAACTAGCGGTCTCGTTCGATGCCGACTTCCAGGACATGTTCCTCGTCCGGAAATACCGGACCGGAGAAGTGGGACGGATTATCGGCCGGGAGACGGGAGAGCAGCATGCGTCGATCCGTTATGAGGGCGCGGACGGCATGTTGCGGGAAACCGTGGTACAGTGGGACCGGGAAGCGGGACGCGTGGAGGAAGACGGTACGATAAGCTTCGTGCTGGAGCTTGAGCCGAAGGAGTCGGTGCGCATCTGCTTCGCCATCATGCCGTTATTGGCAGGGCAGAAGGCGGCGGTTGTGCTGCCGTTCGAGGAAGGCCTGAGCCGCTTGGAGGCGTCCTACGCGGCATGGGATGAGGAGACGGTCAGCGTCACGACCGATTCCGAGCTGTTCAACGGGCTGTATCGGCGCGGGGTGCAGGATTTGCGGATGCTCATGACCGATGTCGGCTATGGCGATACCCCGGTGGCCGGACTGCCATGGTTCGCGGTACCGTTCGGTCGGGACAGCCTGATCACATCCTTGTTCATGCTGCCGCTTCGTCCCGAGAAGGTGAAGGGCACGCTGCGGACGCTGGCGGCTTATCAGGGCAAGGCCCGGGATAAATGGCGCGATGAGCAGCCCGGTAAGATTATGCACGAGATCCGCTTCGGCGAACTGGTGACGACGAAGCAGTCCCCGTTCTCCCCTTACTATGGAACCGTCGATTCCACACCGCTGTTCCTTGCGCTCATCGGCGAATATGTACGCTGGACAGGCGATCTTACGCTTGCGGAGGAATTGAAGCCGAACATGCTGCGCGCGCTCGAATGGATCGACCGTGCTGTCTTGGCAGGCGCAGGGTTCGTGACGTACCATCAAGAGGCGGAGAAGGGATTCCCGAACCAAGGCTGGAAGGATTCGAGCAATTCGATCGTCCACGCTTCGGGAGAATATGCCGCTTCGCCGATTGCATTGTCCGAAGTGCAAGGGTATGTGTATCAGGCGAAAAAGAATCTTGCACCCATATTCGCTGCTATGGGAGATGCCACGCTGGCGGAAAGGCTGGAACGGGAGGCGCAAGAGCTGCAGGCCAGCTTCGAGCGGGACTTTTGGATGGAACGGGAAGGTTTCTATGCGATTGCGCTCGACAAAGAACAGCGTCAAGTGGAGTCCGTCACCTCCAATCCGGGACATCTGCTCCTGTCCGGTCTGCCGGAGCGTTCGCGTGCGGAGCAGGTCGCCGCGCGGCTCCTTGCGGCAGACATGTTCGGCGGATACGGCATCCGCACGATGAGCACGGAGGCGGCTGGATATTACCCGATGAGCTATCATAACGGCAGCGTCTGGCCGCACGACAATGCCTTAATTCTGCTCGGCTTGAGCCGCTTGGGCTTTAAGCGGGAAGCGGGCAAGGTCATCTCCGGATTGCTAGATGCGTCTCAGCATTTCGAGTATCAACGGCTGCCCGAATTGTACTGCGGACACGGGGCGGAACTTGGCGAACCGGTGCCTTATCCTTCAACCTGCTCCCCGCAGGCATGGTCGGCGGGCACGGCGGTCGCCTTCGTGCAGGCGATGCTCGGATTGGATCCGAACGTGCCGGCAGGTGAGATTCGCATCAATCCGATGCTGCCGGAAGGGATTGGCGAGCTGACGGTCGAGCGGCTGCGCATTGGCGCGGGCGAGCTGTCCTTGAAGGTGACCCGTCTGGCGGACGGTCCAGACGAGGTAAGCGTCGAGGTGCTTGGCAACACGACTGGATTGACCATTGTGCAATCCGCTGTGGAAGAGTAGTGTATATGGAAGTAGTGTAAATAGAGTAATAAATAACGGCCGTCTTCGTGACGGCCGATTCTCGCAATAATCACAATAGATGAGAGGGATAGCGGAGAGAGGCCGCAGGAAGGAGTGGAGACATGAAGCGAACATGGTGGAAAGAGGCTGTCGTGTACCAAGTATATTGGAGAAGCTTCTATGATACGAATGGGGATGGGTACGGAGATTTAGAGGGGGTCATCCAGAAGCTCGACTATATCCGCGAGCTCGGAGCAGACGTTATCTGGCTCAATCCGTGCTTTGGCTCGCCGGATGTGGATAACGGCTACGATATTGCGGACTACCGCTCGGTTATGCCGAAGGCGGGCACGGTGGACACCTTCGACCGCTTGCTGAAGGAGGTGCACGCCCGCGGCATGAAGCTCATCATGGACTTGGTCGTGAACCATACCTCCGATCAGCATCCGTGGTTCACGGAGTCGCGCTCGGCGAAGGACCATCCGAAGCGGGACTATTACATCTGGCGGAAGGAACCGAACAACTGGCGCTCGTACTTTACCCCTTCCACGTGGGAATATGACGAAGCGACGGGAGAATATTACTTCCATTCCTTCGCCGTGCAGCAGCCCGACCTGAACTGGGATAACCCGCGCGTGCGCGAGGAAATATACGACATGATGCGCTTCTGGCTGGAGAAGGGCATCGACGGCTTCCGCATGGACGTCATCAACCTGCTCGCGAAGCAGGCTGGATTCCCGGACGCGGCGAACCCGGACGACATTTCATACCTGGGCAACAACCCCGGTATTCATGAATACCTGCAAGAGATGCACGACAAGGTGCTGAAGCATTACGACATATTCACAGTCGGGGAAATCCCGTTCGTTACGCCGGAAGACGGCGTGCTGTATGTGGGCGAAGAACGCGGCGAGCTGCATACCTTATTCCACTTCGAAGTGTGCGACTATATGGCGCATTGGGATATGCAGCGCTTCAAGGAGATTCAGAAACGGTGGTATGAGGGCATGTGGGGCAAGGGCTGGAATTCTCAATTCCTGAACAACCATGACCATACCCGCGTCGTCACCCGGTTCGGCAACGATACGACGTACCGCGTGGAGTCGGCGAAGTGCTTCGCGACGCTGTTGCATACGCTGCCCGGCATGCCGTACATCTATCAAGGGGAAGAGATTGGGATGACCGGCGTCCGCTTCGATTCCATCGACGACTACAACGACATCGCGATGAAAAACAAATATAAGGAAGAAGTCGGCAAAGGCCGCGATCCGCAGGAGGTGTTCGAGAGCCTGCTCCATCTGGCACGGGACAATTCCCGCACCCCGATGCAGTGGGACGATTCTTCGAACGGCGGCTTCACCGACGGCACCCCATGGATTAAAGTGAATCCGAACTATCGGGATATCAACGTAAGCGCGGCACTGTCCGATCCGAACTCTGTCTTTTACTACTACAAGACGCTCATCCAGCTGCGGAAGCAGCATCCGGTGATGGTCTACGGCAGCTACGAGCCACTGTTGGAGGAGCATGAGCAGATCTATGCTTACACCCGTTCGTTAGATGGGGAGAAATGGCTGGTTGTGTTGAACATTTCGGAGCAAACGGTGGCGTGTGAGCTTCCTGCTTCTGTGTCGTTGGAGGGGAAAGAACTGCTTATTGGGAATTATGCGGTGGAATCGGATGCAGGTGAACTGCGGTTGGAGCCGTATGAGGCGCGGGTGTATCGGTTGGCGTAGAAGTGAATAGAGTAGAGAACATCCTTTACTGGGGCGAGGGCCTTGGTAAGGGATGTTTTTTGTTTATAACGAGTTTAATTAAAATGTTGATGTATCATTTTATGTACGCTACTGGTAGAAAAATTAGAGAACCGAGGGTCGAGTCAAGTCTTGGTCGGAGGTAGTCGAATAAAATTAAATGAAATAGATTTTGCAGCTTCTCTTGCTTTCAAGCTAAGAGACGGCATTTTCCGTGGTTATTCGATCCGCATCTGCCAAGAAGCATGCCGCTATAATCTTTAATCTTGCTGACACTGGGAATGGTAAGACAAACTCAGAAGAGTGGCTCACTTCATAGGGGTATCATCTAGGTCAGCAAGTCAAACAATTCTCACGTTATCAGCGGGGAGTTCGAGTTGGCCTATTGGATGCTTGTAGCCTCAAAGCAGACTATGGTGGTGAAGCATTTTTGAATCATTGAGTTAGATATACGAGAAGATGTGTTTCCACACAAACAAAAAGAAGCCAATAAAGTGGCTTCAAATAAAAAAATATTTGTATGTGTTTATTACAACAGCAGATGGTGATTTCTCAATAAATTTAGTCACAATATTGAGAAGTGTAAAAAAAACATTTTTTTAAATAATGAGGTGATTATAATGTATTTGTATCATATTACAAATATTGGTATGTGATGTTATGATCTAATTTGTTATTTATTTATTTTTTTGCTATAACTATTACCGCTCCAACGATAGCTACAATTAGAACAGCAAGAATGAAGAGCGAGAAGAGAAAGTTTTCAAAAACGAAGCTCAAAAAATCACCCCCTTTGTAAGTTATAATATACTATTTTGGAGGTTATTTACATGAATAAAAAAGTAATAATCTTGTTCATGACGTTTTTGCTTTTGATTCTTCCAATCTCTGCGTTTGCTGACAATTCTACTACTGCCGAACCCAATATGTCTAAAGAAGAAATACTTAATAAAGTTGAAAACATTTTAAATAGATATGCTGTAAATGTTCCTTTTTCGGCAGAAGACGAACAATTTGTAAGAGAATACATTCTGCCAAAAAATGAAGATTTCACAACCCTAACAACTGAAGATAGGAAATTCTTTCAAGGTCAAGAGGGAACATATGCACTTACAGGTTATGTTGACTACGAGCATAATGTACTTGGTAAGAATGAATGGGACTTTTATATGACCGCATGGGATACTACAAATACCAAAAGAAATATTAAAGCAGAAGTTACGGTTGACTGTCTGGGAGTTATTAATATATCGGACGGGAAAATCGGAAAAATATTCAATAAAACAGTAAGTGATTCATCTGATGGTAAACAAATTACAGTGAATTTGAAAAAATCTGCTTCATTCACTGGATGGCCAATAATGATTTATTATTATCCAAAAGCCTCCTTTGACGGTACAGAGGTTAGAGGTGAATTTAGGAATTAAACATATGAATTTTGCCGAGTGTCGCTTGTTCCTAAGCGGCACTTTTTTCTATGCATGGTTTTCTTATTAATTTTTCACCTTTATTATGCATAATAAGTTGTTGTGGTTGGTGCGATCAGAAAAAATAAAATCCCCATATCCTAAAAGAATAAATTCTCATGCTGTTATGGAAATACTTCTACGACTCGCTGCTTAATGATGTCTCCTCTAAATCCAATGAATCATACCCGCCCCTAATTTTGACACTTCCAGAAATGAAAAGGACTTATCTTAATAAAGTGCAATTTTAAATGCTCGTTTTGTTTTCTTGAGTTTCGTTAGAATTTCCACAGGAAAATATCCGTACAAATTCATGTGGATTTTCCGGTTGTTGTAAAAATCATATACCGGCCCACTGCGGCAAAGTTTTCTCCGAGGCTCATGAACATATGTCGCTTAAAGCATTCACGTTCCAAAATGCTGTGAAACGACTCTACATACGCATTTTGGGGGGCATTCATTGATACGTCGTCCTTCTACGACCTCGTAGAATTCTCTGAATTTGTTGTTTTTAAACTATGGTCGTTATCCGTTCGAATGACTAAAAGTCTTGTAAGAAGATGTTTCGACTCAGCAGCACTTTCTGGACGCGGTTGCCAAGATATCCTTGGTGGTGCAGTCTTTTCCCCAGTGGTATCTTACGATCGAAGACATCAATCATATTCGCCATATAGAGGTAGCACTGCAAGTCAGCTACGCATCCGTCTTTCACGTCCAACTGCCACAATTGGTTGGGCCCGGTCTCCCATGTTGTTGGCTAGCTAAGCGATGTGGACGGGACTCCTTTCTCGTATCCCCATTCCTTTGCACAGGCGGTAAACTTTCTACTTGTTAATCTGAATGTGGTGAATGCGACGCAATTGTATTGTTATCTTAAGGTACCGTAGGAGGCCTCTTCAACTTCTAGGATATGCTCAATATGCTTCTTTATCAGCCAATCGGGCACCTTTCCTCCTCTAAACGTAAGGGAGTACCCGGGCATTGGAAAGCCTATTTTGTAGAAACGTTTTTGCTTCGGACTAACCTGACGCTGGTAGAGTAAGTACAATGAGCAATATTACAGACTCTTGGCACCTTCTGTACCTGATAACCTAATGCGATCCATCTTCGGGCCACCTCCATTGAATGTGCGGATGCTTTTTCTGCAAGTTCACGCAGACTGGTGCTCTTTATATCTTTCTCGCCTAGCAACTTGGCAACTTGTTCCTTGTTCATATTTTTCTATTCATTTTTCTGTCGTCTATGGTGAACTCGGGTTACCTATTTTTTACTCATGGTAATCTCCACCTTGTCTCGATCTTTGTTTCATCTACTTGTAAAGCGAGAAAGGTGGGATGCTATGCTTACGTGCTGTTGAGTGCCATAGTTCCCCCTGTCCAACACAGAGGGATGACTGCATTACTAGTTACAATTAAGACAATTGTCATAAATAATTGATCGCCTTTATATTCATATATATTCATATGATAATATATTTAAGTAATATAAAAGGAGGAGAAACAATTAAAAAGAAACCAATAGCTGTACTTTTAGCATTATTGTTATTAGCGCTATCAATAACTGGATGCAGCAGTAGCAACACGTGGACAGAGTCACTGGAACAGAAAATAGCAGCTTTAGAAAAGGAAAATGCAGAGTTCAAGGAAGACTTAGCCAAGAATGCTGGCGGCCAGAAGGCGAATGCAGACGATAAAACATTTACGGAAGAGCTCCCGTCTGCAAAGGCGCCGGGAGCAGATAACAAAGTCATTGAAGTAAATAAGGCGAAGGAAATTACGGATTTCGCTGAGCTTACCATTAAAGGTGCAAAGTTCGCAACCAAAATAGAGCCGCCTAAATCAAACAGCTTTTACTCGTATTACGAAGTGAAAGACGCCTCCAACACCTACTTTGACGTAGTGATTAAAGTGAAGAGCTTGCTGACTGTTGGCAAATCGGCAGATGATTTTGTATCGGTCAAAGTGATGTACGATGACAAGTATGAGTATAACGCATTTTCTGTGATCGAGAAGGATGGCGGCGGTGACTTTACGTATACTAATATTACACGGATCGAACCATTAAAAGCAGGAACCTTCATTTCCTAGCCGAAGTTCCGGTCGAGGTAGCGAAAGAAAAGAAACCTATTAAAGTTATTATTTCTTGCAATGGGGAAGAGTATTCGTATCGTTAAGAGTGGGCCTTTTGAATGAAGGACAGTTATATTATTCTAAAGTACGTTGTGGTGCTTTTTATTCTAATATGATATAAAGAACATAATCCGAGTGGATGAAAATGTAAAAAGAAACATGAGGCTTCTAGTATAGCACTCATCATGGAGAATATTTTTGTTACTCCGTCCTGGGAGGAGCGTTGTATGTTATAGCGATTCTTGATCGCGAAGTCATCGACTCCTAGGACCAGGCCGCTTCTTTCTTTCGCATTGTTCTACGATTGCTCGGCTCGGAAAGTCGTTCACATTCGAGAGAAACAGCTACGTTGTACATTCGTGTACCGTGCTGACAGGCGCTTGTTGCATGCGGGCGCTATGCGCTGCTGTGGAGCCAAGTGCTTGCTAAACCGTCCGCTCTCGAAAGCGATTTCTGTGCCGTTTTTTAGGCTCGACATATTCATACCCCCAAACAAAACCTGCCTCACATTGCGTGCAATGCATCCGAATGGTTGGAACCAAGAGAGACACTTTTTTTCTCGAACGCGGGAGTTGCTGGACCGTTCGTGGTTCATTGCTTCCTTTAAGCGTGACAAATTCATCTGATCGACAAATCGAGCAGTATTTTTTTGGGCCACTGGTGTTACCTCTATATGAATTTCATCTGTGCTCATAGGTATAATGTGGTTAATCTGTAGCGCTGGTATGTCGAGCATTTCATTGATATACTGAGTCTGCATTTGTCTTATCCTTTTTGTTGTTATTGAGGAACTATAGCAATACAGGATTGGCAGATTTTTTTTCATATCTAACCTTCGAACTGTTCGGCAAACACTGGTTTTGAACCTTATTTTTACTATTATTTATAACACACATCAATGGTAATAAAGTCGGCTTGTACGCGAACATACATTTGCTATAATAAACTATAAGTATGAATAACAAGGTTGTATTTTGTTAGGTTACTAATTAAGTAACGGATATGATTCCGAGAGCGTAAAATATCTTGTGTAAAGCGTAAAATATCTTGTGTAAAGCGTAAAATATCTTGTGTAAATAGATAAATAGCAAAAAGGAAGACCTTTTCTTG
>NZ_JAJNBZ010000022.1 GCF_021369635.1 Paenibacillus profundus
CTCTATTACACAAACGTTTCACTCGTTGTTCAGTTTTCAAAGAACAATCTTCATTCCAGCGAAGCTTGCTGCTTCAAGGCTTTTCAAGCCTCAATCTTACTCGCTTCATCAAGTCGCTTTGTTCAGCAGCGACTCTTATAATATATCATGTTCACCGTTTCAAAGTCAAGCGTTTTTTATAACTTTTTTTCAGCCTCTTTCGAAGCGTAAGTTTTAAAAGTTGCTCTCTCAAGAAGGGCGAGTATTAATGTATCACATATTCACATTGAGAGTCAACAGTTATTTCAGAAAAAATAAAAAGCTACATTGTTGCCAAATGTAGCTTCAGCTTCACACCCTATTGTGCTCTGCATTTATCCAACCCATTCATAAGCTTGCACGTTGCCCAAATTCCCATATGGCGTCGTGTGCTCCACCAACTTCTCATCAAGATATCCACGGTGAACGAGCTTCTTCAACAGCGTCGGCAAGTATTTCCCCAGCCACTTAAACTCGGCATGCTGCATAATGTTCGCCATCGGCACAGGGCCCTGAGCTTGCTTTATCCATTCCAATAACGGCGCACAGCTTTCCGTAATCTTCGACGACAATGAAAATTCACAAGCTAGCAGCGCAAGCTGAATCCGCTGCGACATGGATTCCGAACTCATCGTAAACTCTTCGTACATCTTATACACGCCTAAATTAAGACATTTGACTTGCTGCCATAATGCAGCACGCGGCATTTCCCCCTGCTCCATAACAACAAGGCGCGCCCAGTAATAAAATGCTTGATCTACATAGCGGTAAGCATCGAGCATGTAATTCATCTGTAAAAAATGCTTCGCCTGAGTGTGAGAATCCAGAAAACAAGCATACGTCTTCATATACTCCAGGTGTGCCGATGCCTTCTTGTGATCCTCAAGCCGTTTCCGCCATGCAGTTAGCGTACCGCTGCGATCTACTATAATATCCGCTCGTCCTAAGGAAGATATAAATGGCTGAACTTCTATAGATGTAATCCACTCTTCCCACTCATCAGGATGAACGCAGGTCCAACGTGTAACAGACCGCTCTTCGTTCGAAACTTGAATTGCATGATAAGGATGAGACGGACACTCTTCGTCGATAACCAGTATGTAACGGTCCCATTCGGTATGCTCATGCATTTCTCCGTCAAGCTGATTGCGCTTAAGGACAAGAACGCCGCTCACGCTTGCCGCACCGGACAATTGGTCAATTGAGTCATCCATTACTTGTTTCATTCTTTATCCCACGCTTTTTGGCTTTCTTTTACATCGAATGATAGTTTATAATTCTACATAGAATCTCTCTTTCCTTCTAATTCAAAAACATTTTCATACACGATTGGGGGGGCTGCAATGAAACATCGTATTTTCAGAACGAGCAAAATTAACGAGTTCCGTCTTTGGGGTCTTGTCCTTACTCTAGCCGGTATGGGAATGATGGTGCTTGGCACTGCAGGAATTTTAATGTGGGGCTTGCAGGGTAGAGCCTTCGCCGGAGTATTCATGGTCCTCGGTATGATCGTGCTGCTTGGCAGCGTGGCCATTTACTTCTGGGCAGGAATGCTCTCTACTAGCGCAGTCGTGCTGCAATGTCCGGAATGCGGGCGCCAGACCAAAATGCTTGGCAAAACGGATCGTTGCATGTTCTGCCGGACCATCCTGACGCTGGATCCTGACAAGGCAGCCGAACCGTCACTCGAAGACAATGAAGTTCAAGCATCACAATTGGAAGAGAGCAAATAGAAACAACAAGTGTACAGCATACATAACCAATGTACACAGACCGTTCAACGCATTCACATTCACGTGAACGTTGGGCTGTATTAATGAAGCCGCCTGCATATGAGCAGACGGCTTTCTTATTTGATAAAGGATTATAAAGTTATGACGCCGGGTACAGTAGCACGTTCCATATATCCGAATCGGCAAAGCTGCGTGCCCAGACTGCGATTCCACCCAATCCAAGCTGCTGTGCAAGCACAATCCGCGAGCGAACAGAGCGCTCATCTTCAATCCATATTTTTTTTACGACGCCATCCTCTTTGAACTCGACATAGTTTTGACCGGTTTGCTCCGAGAAAACAGGCTTCAGCTTCTGCTCCTGCAGCAGTTCTTGAATCGTTCGCATGCCAACCGACTTGGAGCTTACCTTCGTTTCTCCATTCTTCACTTCTTCCGTCCATATTCTCGTATACAGAGGCATTCCGAGCACCAGCTTGTGTGCCGGCACTTTATCTTCTTCCATTATACGAGTTACTGATTGCTCCACCCATGGTAAAGAAGCGACTGAGCCCGCGATGGGGCTTGCTGCCCAATGTTCATCGTAAGCCATGACCATCATGAAATCTACGACCTCACCAAGCTTTTCCCTGTCTAAAAATTGCGACCAGCGACCACTGCTCGACTTGGCGGTAACGTCTATGGAGACGACTAAGCCTTGAGCATGCATTCGAGGTGTCAGCTCCCGCACGAATTGCGTTAATTGATCCCGATCTTCCACATTTACGTTCTCATAATCAAGATTAATTCCATCGACCTGATATTGCTCCGCCAATCGCAGCAACTGTTCAATCGTCCGGCTTCGTCTTTCAAATGTAGACAATGCTTCCGTCGTACGCTCCGGCTCGAAGCTGTTGCTGTACAGTGCCCATACCTCTTTGTCATTGCGGCGAGCCCAATTGCTCAACCTTAGATCACCCTTGCTCTGAACGTTCCCTTCATCATCAGCTAAGCTGAACCACGTGGGGCTAATTACGTTCGTTCCAGGCATGGACGGCAGCTTCGCCGGATCCGGATTGCGAGAATATACAGCTTCCCACGCGAGACTGACAGATTTCTTCTCCTCTACGAATCGCGGCTTCGGTGCCGGTTTCACATCTGGAACTACGTTTTTATCCGTGTACTGTACATCCTTCTTCGGCAAGTAACCAAAAGCTCCGCCATCCGCTTCGACATATACCCACTCATCGCGTTCTTTCCATATTGTCAGCTCCGATCCGCCAGATAACTTCTGTACGATGGCCGAGCGTTTATCCGCTTCTTGTCTCATCGTCACCATATCATCCGCATTCTTCTGCTCGGCGATTACGCCTGCCTGCAAGCTTTGCCCGGGAAAACCAAGCTGTACGGCCCCATTGGAAGGATACTGCTTGGCTTGAAGTCCATACATTTCTTGAAGCACGCCGACAGGAACATACACATCTCCGTCTATACTTACCGCAGCCGCATCCCAATTTTTCATTCTCCCGTTCCATGTTCCTTTTGACTGTTCGAGCTGAAGCGAGGCCACATCTTTCGCACTAGTCAATATAACCGTGTCCGATGCTGCCTCATAGACGATCGGAAGCTTCTTCTGCAGCGCTTCTAGCGGTATTAGCAGCTTTTCCCCGCGCCCCTTCGTACCATAACCGCTCCACGTTCCGTTCCATGTGAGCGGCTGTTCCACTTTAGACATGTCCGATTCTGCAATCTCGTTATTCGGCCACCATCCATCAAGTCCCTTCCATATACTGATGGCAAGTATGCCGATCCCAATCAAAATAAACAGGCACCCTCCGCAACCCCGTTTCTTCTTTGTAGATCGGGTCGTCCTGCCGTATGGCTGCTCAGAACGATTGTGCGGAGCGCTTGGCCGCCTCCCTCTGTTTCCCATAATGTCGTCACTCCTACTCCCCTGTTTGTCTTGATAAAGATCGTGTATAAAATATAAAAAGCGCGCAAGCAAATAAATGCTGCGCGCATGGTTCATTTCTACATAATCATAGCGAATGGCTTCTCTACTTGCTGGAAGCTGATTCCGCACAAGCTTGACATACTCCGTACACTTCCATACGGTGGCCTCGTACGACAAAGCCAGTCCGTTCCGCCGCCGTCTGCTCCACTGATTCCAAAGAAGGTATGGAGAAGTCAACGATCTTACCGCATTGCTCACAGATGGCATGGTAATGGTCTGACACATCCGCATCAAAGCGACTAGAACTATCCCCATAAGTCAATTCACGAACGAGCCCAGCCTCGATAAACAACTTCAAGTTGTTATATACCGTAGCGACGCTCATGCTCGGAAATCTCGGTTCGAGCGCTCGATATATTTCATCCGCTGTCGGATGAGTCATAGCATCCATCAAATAGGCTAGAATTGCATGTCTCTGTGGCGTGATGCGTACTCCGGACATTTTTAATTGCTCCAATGCATTTTGAACCCGCGTTTTCATCCTGTCCACCGCCTTCTACGCTCACATTGTAAAGATTCGGGAATTCAAATCGTACATTGTAACGATTATCAGAAAATAATTTCTATATGTCCATTGTACGGGGAAGTTCTTTTTGTTGTCAATGCTAATATATGACGCACAGTTAACGTTTTAATATGCTAATATCTCCGTTTGTCTCCAAAGATAACTGAAAGGCTCCATTTCCTAATGAACCCTCCACTTTATTGTCCATTACATCGAGTGGAAAATTCGTATCGACATCGCCGAATAGATTGGTTGCAACGATGTGGACATTCGCATCCTCCGGAATCCGTATCATCGAATCTCCCGCCAAGCTCTGCAGCTTCCAGTCACCTTCAATGACGTCAGACTCAACGAGCAAGTCGCCGCTCAATGTCTCGGCTTGGATACCGCGCGCAGCTTGGTTTATCTCGATATCACCATTCTTCGTCTCTGTTATTATGTCTCCGTTTATATCATTAAGGTAGACATTGCCGTGCAATGTAGTAGCGCGCACATCACCCTGGACTTGCTTAACGAAAACATCGCCGTTCAATGTATCCGTTAGAACGGTTCCCGAGATATCTTGAAGCTGAACAACTCCATTCTTCGTCTTAGCTTCGACCCCACCATTCATTTGTTCGATGCGAATGTCGCCGTTATTGGATTGAACATGCGTCTTCCAAGTTAATGTCTCCGGAACCGTAACGATAATATCCATACGTACTTGCTGTTGATTATTTACATTCCGGGCGGGCACGCCTTCAATCATCAGCTTCTTGTCCGGTATGAGTGTCTTTATTTGTGTACGTGATTTATCGGCAAGAAGTTGCGCATCTTCACGACTTGCACCGTCCACGACGACGGTCGTCTCCACTTCCACCTCTGCGGCAGCTGAGGAACGAATGTATACATTGCCAATATTATTGCGTACGACTAGTTGTTCCACACGGTTGGAAATGGGATGCGTCTGTTTGGGCTGCTTAAATGGTATTCCTTCACCCTTCGCCATTTCCTTCATCATGGAGAAATCAAATTGAATGCTTCTGACCCAATCACGGAATAAAGCCGGCTGTGATACGGTGAACACTGATATTGTAATGAATATGGCGACAAACATGCCTAGCCAATCCATCTTCCATTGTCGTTTTCCGTCTTTATCCTTATGGCGCATTCCAAACCATATATATTCTACACCCCACAGCACGAAGATAAGAGGCCACCACAGGAGCAGCTGGTTCATGCTGTGAAATCCGAACAACTGGTCCATCAGCAGCATGCAACCTACCGTAACAAGCAAGAGCGATGCGGTAAATCGACCCACCTTAAACACTGTAGTCCAACTCCTTACGTCCTGCTAGAGGTTGTTCAAAAAAGACCTTTTTGAACACGTTCTTTTAACGTCTTTTTCTCGATTCTTTTACCAACAAGAAAATCCCTCCGCCTATGAGCACCGCTGCTCCGGCATAGGAACCCGCATAGGTGAAGAACCATCGCAGCCACACCGGATCAACCGTGAACAGCAGCATAATGAATCCCCCGAACAGAAGGAGCAATCCGAGCCAAGGTCCTTGGCGCACATGTTCTGTCGTTCCGTACATCGCTTGATGATTAACCCTCTCTGTACTTTGCAGCGCATCAAATAAGTTAAAGAAATAAATAACAGGGAGCATTAAAGCAAGCAGCACAATCAGAGGTACATTTACTTTCGCATCGACGGCAGAAAAATATACGATTGCTACAATATCGAGCGCCAACAGCATAATGATAATTAATCCCCGCTGCATTAACCCTAAATAGAAATGCCCTACCCCAGGAAAAATAAATGAGAGCAGCGACGCGACGAACTTACTCTTCTTCGGGGGCATCGTCCCATACATCGGCGGGACCGGGGGTACCGGCGGCATCTCATTATAAGGGGGAACATCTCTGCGTCCTTGATGAGAGCGGCGCATCCGTTCCAAATAGGCCATGCGACGCCGGAGAAACTGTTCTTCCTGCTCATTGCCTAACTTATCATCTTGATCATTATTGTTCTGCGGGTTGTTGAATCCTTTACGTTCCGTATCTTCCATCTTCATCCCTCCTCATAACACCCCTGCTCCAACGCTTTCTGTCCATTTGCGCTTAAAGAGCGTCTTGGCACGGTACAGTCGAGTTTCCACCGTTCTTACGGGCATTTCCAGCATTTCGGCTATTTCGGCATACGTGCGCTCCCGCATATGATAAAGCTCCATTACCATCCTATATTTATCGGGCAGCGAGCGCAGCGTACGGCGCACTTCTTCGCAACATTCCCGCTTCATTACTTGTTCTTCCGGCATTTCCGATACATCATGGAATTGTAGAGACACGACATGGTACGGCTCCAACCGTTCCACCTGGCCTCCTTTATGCTGCCTGCGTATTGAATCAATGAGTTGATTTTTCGTTAATCGGTAAAGCCATGTCGTAAATTTAGAATCCCCGCGAAAGGTATGCAGATGGCGATAGGCTTTCACCAACACTTCTTGTGCAATATCCTCCGCTAAAAAACGATCTTGAATCGTTCGACAAATACACGTTAACACAAAGGGACGGTGTCTTTCCACCATTATACGCATTGCTTCCTCATTGCCTTCCAATACATGCTGCACCAGCAGCTCATCCGATTGTTTCATCAGCTCACGATACACGTTACGTCGACTTCCTTTCCTCCAGTGCCCAAGGTAGGCCTTTTCACTCTCGCCATACCGTACTAATTTGCTTATCTCTATTGTACGTTGGAGTAAGAAACGAAAGAAACCTTCCTGAGTCTAGGAAGGTTTCACCGACTTTAGTCTAGGCTGCCGTATGCTGACGACGGGGAGACTTGAAGCAGAATCGAGTTCGGGCCCAAGAGCAAAGTATTAGTGCGTGTTCAAAAAGGACCCTTTTCAGCACCGAGAAGTATAAGTTTTCGCAAGAAAACCGCATCGGAAGCATTCGCTAGCGAAACTACATGAGCACCTAAAATGATGGTCAAAAGGGGGCTTTTTGAACAACTTCTATTACTCGAAGGTCATTACTTTGTCCAAATGGCGGAGCCATACACCTGATGCTATTTCCTCATCGCGCACTGCCCGAAAGCCTTCACGTTCATACAGCTTCAACGCAGGCAGATTACGGACACCTGTAGCAATGCGAAATATCGACACCTGGGGGCATTGAAGCGCAAACCTTAATAGCTCTGAGCCGATTCCTTGCCTGAAATGATCGGGACGCACCATCAAACGGCAAATATCCATAATCGTGGGCGTAACCATTTCATAAGACAAGGCGCCGACTAATTCAACACCATCCCACCAGCCGTAGAACTTTTCAACCGTCTGCCGCAAGTCCTCGATCGTGTCCATCAGCGGTGGAATCCGATCAAAGCCGAGAATGTCCGCTTCGATGCGGTAAGCCAGCTGCTGCAGGTACCAGAGCTGTTCCAGCGTCTCCTCATCATTCATCTCCAACTGCTTAATCATGACCACACCTCCGTCCTTGCTCCGAATTCGTGTTCAAAAGGTTCCTTTTCAGCACCGGACTTCGAGAGTGATTACAAGATTCGATGTCGAATCACATCTTGGGATGCTTCGTGATCAAAAGGGGAGCTTTTCGAAGAGCCTCTCCAATGAATTATTGAGCAAAAAGCGGAACATCCGCCGTATCCTTCCATCTGTGAAAAGGAATGAACACAGCCAGTTGTTCCGCTCTTGCAGATGCTTGTCTTGTTGACCGCTACTCGATCAGTGTTACGCCTGCTTTAAGCAATCGACAAGAAGTTGATTGACAAGCCCCGGATTGGCTTTCCCTTTAGTCTCCTTCATAACTTGACCGACGAGAAATCCGATTGCTTTTTCCTTGCCTGCACGATAATCTTCAACAGATTGCGGGTTCTTCGCAATAATTTGTTCTACGATCGCTTTAATTGCGCCTTCATCGCTAATTTGAACGAGACCTTTCTCTTCCACAATGACTTGCGGAGATTTACCGGACTCCAGCATTTCCTTAAACACCGTCTTTGCAATCTTGCTGCTGATCGTCCCTTTTTCGATTAACCCAATCATCTCGCCCAAGCCTTGTCCGTTCAGCTTCACGGCATCGATTTCGATTCCGTTGCCATTTACATATCCGAGCAACTCACCCATAATCCAGTTCGCCACCGCTTTGGCATCCTTCGTATATTGAAGGCTTTCTTCAAAGAGATCGGCCAGCTTCTTGGAGGAAGTAATCCCTTCCGCGTCGTATGCGGACAAGCCATATTCGGCTGTGTACCGTGCTTTGAGAGCATCCGGCAGTTCCGGAATAGAGGCGCGCACACGCTCTTTCCATTCGTCATCGATATGAAGCGTAACGAGATCCGGGTCTGGGAAGTAGCGATAATCGTGTGCTTCTTCCTTGCTGCGCATGGACAGCGTGCGTCCTTGCGCTTCATCCCAGCGGCGGGTTTCTTGAACGACAAGGCCGCCATCGTCCAATATATCTGCTTGGCGTTCTTCCTCATATTCCAATCCCCGCTGCACACCACGGAACGAGTTCATATTCTTCAGCTCGGCCTTCGTGCCAAGCTCCTTCTGTCCGTGAGGACGCAAGCTGATGTTGGCATCACAGCGCAGTGAGCCTTCCTCCATCTTCACATCGGACACGTCGCAGTACTGCATAATGGCCTTCATTTTCTCCAAGTAAGCTTTCGCTTCTTCAGGAGAACACAGCTCAGGCTCTGACACGATCTCGACCAGCGGCGTACCGACGCGGTTAAAGTCAACCAACGAAGCGTAACCTCCATCAACGTGTGTCAGCTTTCCTGCGTCTTCCTCCAGATGCAGGCGATTGATGCCGATACGCTTCGTCTCGCCATTCACTTCAATATCAATCCAGCCGTTCTCTCCGATTGGCTTGTCATACTGCGAAATCTGATATGCCTTCGGCGAATCAGGGTAGAAATAGTTTTTACGGTCGAATTTGCTGACCGACGCAATCTCGCAATTGAGCGCCATCGCGGCTTTCATCGCGTATTCCACCGCTTGACGGTTCAATACCGGAAGGACGCCGGGATGCCCCAAGCAAATCGGGCAAGTATGCGTGTTCGGCGGGGCTCCGAATTCCGTGGAGCAGCCGCAAAAAATTTTCGAGTTGGTATGCAGCTCGACGTGCACTTCCAAGCCGATAACCGTTTCATATTTTGCACTCGGCATGTCTCAAACCTCCTCAATTACAGCTGCGGACGCAGCTTATGGTACTCGGTGTGCTGCTCGAACGCATGGGCTGCGCGAAGCACGGTCGTCTCTTGGAACGCCTTGCCGATGAGCTGCAATCCGACCGGCAAGCCGTCTGCCAAGCCACACGGTATGCTTATCGCAGGCACGCCTGCCAAGCTGACTGGAATCGTCAAAATATCATTCAAGTACATGGCAAGCGGATCATCAATTTGCTCACCCAGGCGGAACGCCGTCGTCGGCGCAGTAGGTCCAAGCAAAATATCGTATTGGTTAAACGCTTCATCAAAATCTTGTTTGATGAGCGTGCGCACTTTCTGGGCTTTCAAATAATACGCATCATAATAGCCGGAGCTGAGCGCGTAGGTTCCTAGCATAATGCGGCGCTTCACTTCCGGACCGAAGCCTTGGCTCCGTGACTCGTGATACAACTGCAGCAAGTTGTCTGGATTGTCCGCGCGCACGCCGTAGCGAACGCCATCGAAGCGCGCCAAGTTGGACGAGGCTTCGGATGAAGCCAGCAAGTAGTACGTCGCTACCGCATAATCGGTATGCGGCATGGACACTTCTTCCCACGTCGCGCCTAAGCTCTCGAATACGTTCAATGCGGCTAGCACAGCTTCTTTCACCTTCGGGTCGACGCCTTGTCCAATATATTCCTTCGGCACGCCGATGCGCAGACCCTTCACGTCACCAGTAAGCGCCTCCGCGTAGTCCGGAATAGAGACATCAGCCGAAGTAGAGTCCATCTTGTCATAACCCGCGATCGCTTGCAGCACATGAGCGGCATCCTCAACGCTTCTCGTCAACGGGCCAATCTGGTCAAGCGAGGACGCAAACGCCACCAAGCCAAAGCGCGATACGAGGCCGTATGTAGGCTTGAGCCCGACGACACCGCAGTAGGAGGCCGGCTGACGAATGGAACCGCCCGTATCCGAACCGAGCGCGAAGCTCACCTGTCCTGCGGCAACGGCTGCAGCGGAACCGCCACTGGATCCGCCCGGCACACGTTCCAAGTCCCAAGGATTGCGCGTGCTCTTGAAGGCGGAGTTCTCATTGGAACCGCCCATTGCAAATTCGTCCATATTCAGCTTGCCGATTGTAACGACTTGCGCGTCTCTCAGCTTGCGAGAGACGGTTCCGTCATAAATAGGCTTATAATTGTCCAAGAAGCGACTCGCACAAGTCGTGCGCAGTCCCTCGGTCACGATGTTATCTTTAATACCGGCCGGTACACCAGCCAGAATATCGACGGCTTCTCCTTGTGCGATGCGGCCGTCAGTAAGGCTTGCCTGCTCGCGAGCGCCTTCCTCATTCAGAGTAAGGAACGCTTGCACGCGCTCATCCGTCTCAGCGATGCGTCGATACGACGCGTCCGCCAATTCGGAAGCAGACAGCTTGCGATCCGTTAAAGCTTGCTTTAATTCCGATATAGACATCTCAAGTGGCGTCAATGCGGATATCCTCCCTTATCACTTCATTCCAATACGGCCGGAACTTTGAATTGTCCGTCTTCTTCCTCCGGTGCGTTAGCCATTACTTTCTCTATCGGTAACGATGGACGAACTTCATCCTCACGCATCACGTTCCGAATCGGCAGAACATGCGTCGTCGGCGAGACGTCATCCGTATTTAATTCGTTCAACTTCTCCGCATACTTCAGTATAGCGTTCAGTTGTTCCGTATAGCGTTCTTTCTCTTCGTCGCTCAAATTGAGTCTTGCCAACTTGGCGACGTGTTCAACGTCCTGTACGTGGATGCTCATCGGCAACATGCTCCTCCTTGCGCCATCATGGCCAAATTCATCCCTTTATTATAGCTTAGAAGGGCATTCAACTCAACGCGCGATTCCGTTAATGCGGCGCTGTTATTAAGGCGCTTCTGATCGCCCTGGATCCAAGCGCTGCCAATCCACAAAAAAACACCGATGCACCAGATGAGATCCAGTGCTCGGTGTTCGGTTCTTCATTAAATCCAAGCGCGCAAATTCACTTGGCGTACAAACTCTTCCTGAGACAAAGCTTCTTGAACCTGCTCTTCTTCCTCTTCCGCAGTATCACCGTTCATGATGCGGCGGAACAAAGATTCATTGCGGGTCGCAAGGGCATAATCGATAAGAGCTTCCCGTTCGATGCGGTCCGCTTCCTGCTGCAGCAGCAGGTCTTCTTGTTCGACATCAGATGCCGGCACGAAGAAGTTGCGGTTTGCTTTCGGAACCCGGATGACGTAATCGAATGCGTTATCCGCATTACGGTCATGGGCAATGATATAGCCATATTCCCCGATAGGCAAATGTTGTTCGAAACGGTCGGCTAGAATGACTACCTTCTCTCCCAAATGCAGCATTGTCCATGCCTCCCATCCGTATGCTGTTTTTACTATGGTACTAAAATTTATGGGTCCTGTAAATGTATACGCACTGCTCTGGCGAATAGATACTACTATATTACGATAAACGATATGAAAAGTTTCCCCTCCCGGCTACTGTGGAGCTGGAATGGAAGTCAATCCTCCCGGCGCCGTCGTCAACCGTTTATATCCAGTCTCTGTAATCAGATATGTATCCTCGATTCCGACTACGCCGCGGCCTGGAAATGTAAATTTTGGTTCAATCGCGATGACCATTCCCGCTTGGAGCGGCTGCTTGAAGCCGCGGGCCAGAACAGGCCATTCATCGATTTCCATCCCGATGCCGTGACCGAGAAATCTCACTTGATCTGCCCCAAAGCCCATAAAATGATCAGACAAGCCGTAATTCCGCGCCATTTGCAGCGCGTCGGCATACAGCGTCTCACAAACGATACCAGGCTTCAAACGCTCTTCCGCCGCCCGCAAAATAGCTTCAGAAGCCTCATACGCCTGCTGAAGCTCATCATCGAGCTTCCCGATGACGATCGTGCGGGTCTGGTCGATAACGTATCCGTCAATGCAGCAGCCGATATCGACCAGAATCGGCTCATTGACGGCGATAACTTTGCGGCTCGATCCTTGAGGACTGGCCGGCGTCAAGCCGCGCCCGCCCGCGGGACCGTCGAAATAGGTCGGCTCCGCTCCCGCTTCGCCAGACGCTACCATGCCTGTCACGAGCTCTTGATTGTAGCCGCGCATGCGAATCATGCCGATATGTCCCTGCATGCGGAAGGCATACTCAATATGAGCGATAAGCTCCAGCTCCATCATGCCCGGCCGCACGTAAGCAGCCGCCTGCTCCATAGCGTGATGCGCAGCTCGTGCCGCTGTCATGATGCGTTCAACTTCCCATGGCGATTTCACCATGCGCAGCTCGCGCAGCAGGAGAGACCCGTCGGTCCAAGTCACATTCGCGGGAAGAACCGCTTGAAGCCGCTCATACTGTTGAACGGGCAGCACATCATATTCCGTAGCAATGACAGCTGGCGCAATGCTGCCTTCAGCGCTTGAGAGCGGCCACACTGAAGGAAACTGTGCTGCGAGCGTCTCAGCGAACTGCCGGAACGAGCCAAGCGGCAGCACTGGAACACAAGCCTCCTCAATGGCGCGCGCAACACTTCGTTTTACGAAAAATACCGGTTCCTCGCTCTGCGGGATGAATAAATACCCCGTCTGCATCGACCCGGTAAAATAGTAGATATCTATATTTTGCGTGACAAGAAAGGCATTGATAGATTGTTCCTTCATGACCGATTGCAGCCGGGAAATCCGGCTTTCACATTCCTGCTTCATCATCGAAATCATAGGGTTCCCCTTCCTAACAGTCATCAACAATTATATTTAATCATACCACGAACGCCTGTCTCCGCCAACGGCCGACCGCCTTCGTTGGTCGCATTCGGGAACAAAAAAAACGGCCCGTTCGAACCCCCAAGGATCGACGAGCCGTGCTAGGATAGTTATCTTTTCATGCGTGTTCAAAAAGATCACCTTTCAGCACCGAGTAGTGCAAGTTTTCGTGAGAAAACCGCATCGGAAGCATTCCCGAAGAAGGAAATTTTTGAACAACCGCCTTTACACAAATGGATTATGTTCCTTCTCATAACCGATGGTAGTCACAGGTCCATGACCCGAATATACGGTGACGTCATCAGCTAACGGAAACAGCTTCCCATGGATGGACTGCAGCAGCTGCTCCATATTGCCGTCCCGCAAATCGGTGCGTCCCACGGACGTGCGGAACAGCACGTCTCCCGAGAAAAGATGCTTCTCATGCAGGAAACTGACGCTGCCCGGGGAATGACCCGGCGTATGCATAACATGGAAGGTATGTCCGATCAGCTCTACCGTCTGGCCGTCCTGCAGCAAATGCTCGGCAGGCTTCATCGACATCGGAGGCGACACCTGCGGCCACATTGTAGAGCCGTTCAACTCTGGCGTCGTCAGCCATTCCGCTTCCCGTTCATGTATGTACACCGGACAATCGCCATGTGCTTCTCGTACACGATCTACGCCCCCAATATGATCGAAATGGGCATGCGTCAACAGTATGGCCTTGACAGAAACGCCCTTCAGCGCTTCCAGCAGCGGCTCCGGATTCATCCCCGGATCGATGACGATCGCTTCATTTGTCGTTTCATTCGTGAGCACATAGGCATTCGTCTGCACGGGTCCCAATGAATAACTTTGAATACGAAACATGATATACCTCCGCCTTAGATCATTACAGGGCGGACAGCAGCTCTCTCAATTCGGAAACAATGCGGGCATGATAAGCAGCGCTTTCACCGTATTGCTTCATCATCTGCTGTCTGACCACTTGAAGTTTGTCTTGATAATCCGATGCTTCACGATCCGGATTCGCTTGCTTGAATGCAACCATGTGCGCCTGAACATCACTTGGGCGAGGTCCCCATTGCCCCAGTACGTGCCCCCCGGTATCCGCAAAAATAACGATAGGAACCGAACGTCCACCCATCGTAAGAAATTCATCCATCACGTCAGGGAATTGCTCCATAATGAGCACTTCAGTCTGCATCTGCGCCGTCTCCAGCGCCCGGAACACGACCGGAACGTTGCGAACGACGTCTCCGCACCAGTCTGCCGCCAAGATAAGGCAACGGATATCGTCACGGAATTGGAGCGATTCGAAGTACGCTTTATCCTCTTCATTCGCCCATTCGAATTGCTCGTACCACGAGAGAAACGCCTCTTTGTTTTTTTGCATGCTATCGATGAATGCTTGTGGTGATATGCCTTTGCCTAGAACGCCAGCAACGTTTTTGCTCATTTCCGCTTCCCCGCCTTCTTCCTGGATTTAGTATATTTAATGACAACATACACGATAAGGATGGCTAACGCAACTAAAATGAACGGCTTTACATAAGGAGCTGCCGCTTCATTTATCGTCTCCCATTTGTCTCCGAGCACAAATCCCAAGTAGACGAAAAATATCGTCCACGGGATGACGGCCAATGTCGTAAGCACCGTAAAGCGCCATACCGGCATTCTGGCAATTCCGGCCGGAATCGAGATCGCATGCCGGACGACTGGAACGAACCGCGCGCTAAAAATGACCCCCGCTCCGTATTTTTGAAACCATTCCTCCGATTTGTCGATATGATGCTTGTTAATCAGTATGTACTTCCCGAAACGCTCCAGAAACGGTCTGCCTCCGTATCTCCCGATCCAGTACACAAAAAGCTGCGCAAGCACGCCGCCGATGACACCGAAAATAACAGCTTCAATAAAATTAATCTGCTGAGTCGAAACTAGAAATCCCCCGTACGCCAGCACAATCTCACTGGGAATAACCTCAATCATGAGCCCCAGCATAATTCCCCATTCCCCAAGCTGCTGCACCCAATTCAGCAGCGAACTGACTATTTGATGGATCATCCCCACGGCACGCTTCTCTCCTCTGTTTTTGTACCAGTTTATTCTACCATATGAGTGGACATGACTCCAACAGCTGGCATGACCCCCAAAGAAGCGGCATACATATGGACTAGCACGACTTGTACTAGGAATTGTCGAAGTCATCTGCATTTCATCTATTAAAAGTTCACTTCATTTAGAGGAGGTTGTGCAGTTATGTCCCGTTTTTGGGTAGTGTCCCGCAAGCAGTGGCGCCTAGGCGTCATTGCTGTCGTTGCCGTTATGGTTGCGGCTGCATTCTGGCGCTATGAGACGTTGCGGACGGAACGTGAGACTCAAGCCGCGGTACAGGCCGTACGCGTCATTCACATGGTTACCGGAGAATTCAAGACGAAGCTGGATAACGGTCAGGACATGGAAGTATACCGCTTCGATCCCGGTACCGTATTCGCCAATGACGGCGAGCGTGTAGAGCTGCGCATACGCGGCGTGAACGGCAATAAGCACGATTTCGTCATCGAAGGCCTGAACCTGCGTGGAACGGTGGAAAAAAACAAAGAAACGGTCGTGTCCTTTACTGCGAAGGAGGGGATATACCGTATCGTCTGCCTGACTCATTCCGATGCGAGCCACGAAGGCCCGATGATCGGCTATATCGTCGTCGATTAACATCAGGGGTCTCGCAATCAACTTGGGAAAGCGACCACAGGCCTCAATCCTGCATATGCTGTAGCATATCCGCAGGAAAGGAGCTTGTCACACGTTGAAAGCACCCAAAGAACGCCACGCCATGTCCCTCCCATCCGCGAGAAAAATTCGCCGCGCCTGCAACAATGAGTTGTATCGCACGGTCAAACGAATGAATGTCTGGATATCCGACGAGCTGATGAAGCAAGGGGAAGATTTGTATTACAAAAGGGTCATTGCCAATCTGATCTGGGTACACGAGAACGCGAATAACCGCAAGAAGCTTGCCGACTGGTTCGACGAAGCCGTTAGCGGCGCTCTCGCTGACCTGTGGAATGTGGATCGGACGAAGCTGTCTACTTGCTTCCGCCAATCCTTCGGCGGATGATTGACTTGAATGGCAAGGCTGCCGCGCATCATTGTCCTGGCAGCCTTTTTTGCATGCGGTGGGCGCTTGTCCTTAGCGCACTGTTCTTGTTGCTATGGTCGCTCTATCTGCGACAGCCCCGTTGGAAAATATACAATTAAAGGTAGTGATTGAGCGGCTGAATGGCATGTAGACTGTAATTTATAAAGTGGAGCTGGCCGTTTTTCAGCGATTACAGTGGAATGTTGCTGTGAAACAGGAATTTCAAAGGTCGATGAGGAATTTGAATATTACACGTGTTTCAAAAGTGAAAAGCCTCTATAAAGGAGCATAGGAGGAGGAGGAAGTCAGATGCGCAACATGATTTGCCTGCACGGATTAACGCCAGAACAAGAAGAGCACATCCGCGCGGCGGCGCCGGAATGGAGCATCCTCTTCGGGCGGCCGAATGAGCTGGACCGAAGCGTCTACCGCGATGCGGAAGTCATTCTGGGCTGGTGCGGCACTGCCGCGGAGGAATGTCTTCAGCAGGATTCCAAGCTGCGTTGGGTTCAGCTATGGTCTTCGGGTGCGGACTACATGCCGTTTGCAGCACTGCAAGAGAAAGGGATCATGCTCACCGATGCCGGGGGCGTTCACCCTGTACCGATGGCGGAGACGGTGTTCGCGATGCTGCTTGCCTTCACGCGCGGGCTCCCATGGGCTATTCGCAATCAGCAGCAGCGCTCGTGGAATAAAGAGGGGCATTTCACCGAGCTGACAGGGAAGACGATAGGCATTATCGGAGTTGGCCATATCGGTACAGAAATTGCCCGCCTGGCCCAAGCGTTCGGCATGCGCGTTATCGGCGTACGCCGTTCAAAGCGATCGGCGCCATATGTCGAAGCTATTTATTCGCTTGAAGAGCTGGACAAGGTATTGGAAGAGAGCGACGTTGTCGTCAATGTACTGCCGAAGACGGACCGAACGCTCCGACTGTTCGACGAAGGGCGCTTTGCGGCAATGAAAGCAGGAGCATTGTTCATCAACGTCGGCCGCGGCACGACAGTCGAGACGGACGCGCTCGTGCGCTCCCTGCAGGAAGGCCATCTCGGCGGCGCCGGATTGGACGTGTTCGATATCGAGCCTTTGCCTGAGGATCATCCGTTATGGTCGATGGACAACGTCATCATCACCCCGCATATCGGCGGGAATACAGATCAGCTGAAGGAACGGGTGACGGCATTGTTTATCGAGAACTTGCAGATTTACCTCACTCAAGGCGAGCCAGCTCGCAACGTAGTCAATTACGATAACCAATATTAATGTGCCAGTTGTAACCTTTTTAAGTAAAAGTTCAAATATAAGTAAAAGTTCAAAATGTGGATTTTAAAAAAACAATCTTTATAAGAAAAGACGCGATAGAATGAAGGCCCCCTGCTTACATGGGATCCTGCATTCTTCGCGCCCTTGGCGGTCTGCAGACCGCTTACCTCGTCTGCTCGGCAAGCCGGCCATAATCATTGCGGAGCAGCTCGGCTACATCCTTTTCCTGCTCCCGATCCATATGCATCAGCCCCATCGTCTGAATCCATTGGCTGTGGTTCACGTACCAGTTGTACATCGACCACCAGTCGATGCCAGCAACGAATCCCTGCGGATTGGCCTCCCCTTCCGATGTCACTGCAGCCTGCTCCATCAACGCCTTCATCGTATCGTTATAAATGCCAGACTGCTTATCGCTCTCGCTATTGTCTTGCTGACTCCAATGTCCGACTCCGTATTCAGAATCGGTTTGTCCGGCCATAGGCGGTGGGCTTCCTCTAAGAAGTCACGCGTACCTTCATAAGGCGTCCCGCCATGAAAAACACCAAAATACATCGTCCAGGCCGCCACATCGAGCGGCTCCATCGAAGCATCGTGAGCTCCCGGCTGATCCGCTGCCGCGCTCTGCGTAATGAGTCTGCCATCATCATAATTCGTCCGCACATCTTGAACGAGGCGTTCGTTGTACGCTTTGCGCAGCATCACATCACTGGAACTCCTACTTTGACGGACTGATTTATATGCGCGAAGTGGAGAAGCTGCCGCTTGCTACCTTGCTGCAGACGATCGTTGTGTAGACCGACTTCACGAACATGGACCCGGAGACAGTGAAGAAGCTGTCCCAGCGCACCGTGAAATCGGCGCAAATCTTTATCAGCTTGATTCCGATACTAGCCATTTATCCATTTCTGCAAAAATATTTTGTGCACGGCATCGTGCTCGGTGCGGCGAAGGAATAGGCGGCTGTCATGCAATCGCATGGCGACAGGCCAAGGTTCAAGATAAGTGAATAGCACGACAAGTAAAACGACCGATCCCTATTCACAGGATATCGGTCGTTGGCGTTGCATTTAGCCGATGACGGCGAATGCTTCGACGCCGGCAGGCACTCTGCGCGTACGGAACAATACGCCGTTGCTGTTGAAGATTTGAATCGTCAGCGCAACGTTGGTCAGCGTGCCAATGTTATTGAAGCGCACCACTCCGAAGCGATCGAAGGATCGGGTGGAGATCAGGCGGTTCCCCGCGAAGACGCGCGCAAAAAATCCCGGCGTGCTGAACGGCACCCCGTTCGACTGCACCTAGACGACGGTGAACCGATTAAGGATAGGGCCACACACTTGCTTCTCATACACCGTCTTGAGATCGCGGCTTTGCGCTGCTTTTCCCTTCAACTGAGGATCATTCAATGGAGGGACTCGTGTGACCATGCTCATGCGGATGTCTCCTTCCGTTCATATGCTACACGGTATGAGCGAATGGCCAAACGCGTATGGGTGCTTATCCCTCCGCCTTCCGCCTAGTTCGCAGGCGGCTCGGACATCAGCGAATAGATAGAGGCGAATGCCCGCTTCGCCTCTTCGGTCATGGCGAAGCGCTTGCCGTTCGCTGGATGCGGCATCGCCTCCACGCGGCGCACGTCCGCTTCGTAGCTGCGGAACCGCTCCGCGGCCGCGTTCGCGAGCAGGCCCGCCGTCTGGCGGTCGCCCTGCAGCGACGCCGTGCGCGCCGCTGCCGCTAACCGCTCGACCGCTTCCGTCTGCAGGACGCGGTCGAAGCGGTCGCTGTCCGCCGCCGCCTTCCAGTACGCGGCGGCTTCCTCGGCGCGGCCGCGGCGCTCGCTTGCCAGCGCGAGCTCGCGGTAGAGCGCCTTGCCGTCGCGCTCATAGCGCAGCCCCACTGCAAGCAGGGCTGCCGCTTCCTGCGGCGGCAAGCGCCGCGCCACGGCGATGCGCAGCGCCGTGTCCGCGGGCGTCAGGCGCAGCGCGCTGTGCAGCTGCGCCGTGGCGCCGGCGGCCGTGGACGCGAAGTGTTGTGCCGCCAAGTGGCACGACACGAGCACGGCCACGGCCGCAAGCGGCGCGGCCAGCGCGAGCGCCGCAAGCCGTCGGCGCCGGGCGCCTGGGCGCCCGAGCGGGCCCCCGCGCCGCGGTTCGTCCCTTGGCACGGCAACCCCATGTGCATCCGTGCCAAGGGTAAGGAAGAGCAGCAGCAGCAGCGTGATGAAGCCGTAGGCCAGATCGAAGTCAATCGCGCTGTGCAGCATAATCAGGGCACCAGCCATGCCGAGGCCCGCATGCCTGCGCCAAGCAAGGACAAGCGCCAAGGCCGCGAGCGTCAACACAGGCAGCGTGCCGACAACTCCGATGTCGAGCAGAAAATCGAAAACGCTGCTGTGCACCTCCTTGCCAACGTAAGGCTCGCTCTGCATGCTTGCGAACTGCTGCCGCCACGCATCTCCGCCTGCGCCGAGCCAAGGACTCCGCTGCCATAACGCCCAGGCATCCTTGTAAAATAAAGTGCGGGCGCCAGCCGTCTCATAATGATCCGTCACCCGGTTCGCCGCGCCGGATGGCATCATCATAGCGCCCCAGCTGAGCAGCGCCGCCATGATGAGGACATAGCCGGTCACATACGCTCGGCGGCGATAGCGAAGCCTCTCTAGCAACATGTATAATCCGATCGAGCCTGCCCACGCAACGATGACGGGGAGCGGCACGAGCGAACTCTCGGACAGCCACAGCGAAGCCGTACTCGCCACAGCGGCCAAGGCCCAGCACGTAAACCATGCGGAGTGCAGCAAATAAACGGTGCGGCGGCCGCGAGCGGACAAATATCCAGCAGCCCACACCACTGCAAAAGCGAACCATGCCCCGCGCGATTCAGTAAGTCCGAGCACGGTCAGGTGCGGCAGCAGGGGCATGGCGGCCAGGACACGATCCCGCAGCGTTTTTCCGGCAGTGATGCCATGCAAGTGCAGCAGTGCGAACGCCCCCGCAATGACACCGAGCGTATTCGGATATTGAACCAATCCCGACAGCCGGAACCCAAGAGCAGACAATTGGGCATCCTGACTCGTCATGACACCGGAGTTATATGGCAAATAATCGTACAGCATGGCCAGCGCGCTCACACTGCTAATGAGACCAACTACGGCCGTTCCCGCCAGCACCATTCGAAATCCGCGTCCACCGCGCTGCCCATCCAATAGAGCAGTAAGCAGAATAACCCATGCACCATACATCACCCACCGAATTAGTTGCATCTCCGTTCCATATGTACTTGCCGGATGAAGCATGAGCGTAATGGCGTAACAGACACTTACAATCGCAGTAATAAGCAGCGGCAGCGTCATTCGTACTTTTCTCGTATATAAGATAACGATAAAAGAAATAAGGAATAAAAATAACGACAGCAAATGCGTATCCCGATCGTAGAATAGACCTTTTTGCCAGAGCGAGAGCAGCAGCACCGCGAACACTGTTCCCGCGCCTGCGCTTACCCGCCAATTCCGTTTTCCTGTTTCCCTGTCCATCTGCCGTCCTCCTATCAGATCTATTCTCGTAGCCATCAGTGTGCTCGAAACAATAAGAGGCCAACCCCAGGTTGACCTCTGCACAATTTATTGTATTAACGATAATACTACTTTGGTATAAAAATAAGTATTTTTATGCTCAAAGAGCCATCTTCTCGCATCCATAATATCTACGCCGTTATTCCCATAACGCGCGTCGATATCTTTAAGTTGCTGCAAGATAATATCTTTACTAATCGTGTGTATAACTTGCTCCAAAGACACAATAGAGTTGTCTAGCCTGTACAATCCATAGTCTCCTGCAGCCAATTCAGGGAGACCATTTGCCGTATCAATCGAAATGCGAGCTTCGTTGCCATCCGTCAATTCAACCGATCGCGCCTTTCCACTCGACACCAATTGATTCAGTTCTGCCTCCGCAGGCACTTTCATTTGCATGGGAGCGAGAATATACGATCCTGATGTTACGTTTGTCAGGACGATGTTGTTCTCCGTTTCCGGATACGTTCCTGCTATCCCTGATTCTTCCGAAGCCCACGATGTTACTGTTAACTCTGCAATTGCGCTTCCTCTTCGCCCGTCAGACGCTTCTATATAAATCGAAGTTTCTCCAGTTGAATCGGTCTGAAAGATCAATGTATCCTGTTCGATCCGGGCTTGAAAAACAGGTTGGCCAAGCAATGAAAAACTCAATTTATCATCGTCTGCATCAGTGAACAATCCTAGCTCTTCTAAGGAAATAGTTATTGGTTGCTGCACCAACACATGGACATGCTGAGGATGCGGCACAGGTTCCCAGTTGGTTGTAATGTCGAGATAATAAACGGCTTTCTTTCCTGTTATATCGGATAACGTTATAGTGACCCTAGTATCGCCAGAACGATTATTGTTTTTTAATACGATATCTTTAGAATTGACAAGATTCTTCTCAATAACAAATAAGTTCATATCATCAGTGACATGCAATGACGATGGGTTCCCCCAATTTATCGGTTGGGAGAAGGTAAATAATCGATCAAGCGAAATAGTCATATTGTTATTTCCACTTTCGTTAAGCAAAAAATAACTGTTCAAATTTCTTTCTTGATCAATGTTTATTCTGGGAGGCATTAGATTCCCGTCCGTAACGGTTACCGTAAATTTATGCACGATGATGCGGTCATCGGGAAATTTCCATTCATATTGAACCGTGGTCGTTCCCGCTTGCTTCGGGTGTATCGCATATATCCCATTGCCCTGAGTCAAATCCACATTAATCTCAGCGATGTCCGGACTCGCATTAAAAAGATTCTGATACGTGGCTCCCGTTACTGTAGGTGGAATGGGTTCATTCTTGTCTTCATTAATATCAACCTCATATGTACTGAAGATTTTCTCAGGGAACACCCTTCCTCCAGCCTCTGCCTTCGACGGCATGAATGGAACGGCCGCAAGCACGATAAGTGCTCCCAGAAACCAAATAAGAAGCGTGCGAACACCTCTGGAAGCGTTGGTCACGTCGAATCTTCTCCTTTCACTCCTATTATGCTATAGGCTGAATCTAGTTCTGTGATATGCCCATTACGACACCTTTATCCGCGTATCTCCCGCTTCGTCTTGCGCTCGATATGCGCCTTAATCTGTTCACGCAGGATGAACGCCCGCAAGGAGCGCATTGATTCGTCATCGTTCAGTATGAGCTTTGCGCCGCAAAACATCTCTTCTTCGCGTGGAAAGTGGCGGACGACATGCAGGCGGCACGGCAGAACAAACCCGAGCTGCAGCTCTGCATCTGCCTGCATCCCTTCTCTTAAAGCGCTGCCCATGGTCATCGTAAACCCCAATCCATTCAAGCTGATATCTTGAATATGTATCTGAACCGGTGTCGATAGCGCGTTTATTTCGCCCTGCATCGTCTGTCTCGAAGTAATAACTCCTTGCTTATTCACATCAATTCGGGGGTATTCACGCTTATCCGCGAACTTCCGCTGCTGCTGAGGAGGATGAATGATTAACAACGAGCCTTGATGGCGCGCCACAACCTTCGTAGTAAAATTAAAAATACCCACTGGGGAATAAATGGTGACTTTGATCGCCTCTCCCAGTTCAAACCGTTCGAATTCCGGCAATCCCACTTCAATGAGATCGCCCTCCATATAGGATAACACACCTGTCGCAACACAGCTATCACCCTCCAGTACGGTTCGGCTATGAAGCAATGTAATCAATAAATACTCCGGGGTATCTGTAAAATACGTGTCTTTCATATTTGTTTAAGCCCTCCTACCATCTCTTTAGGTCCGCTGGCCCACGGCCCGAGGACCACTCCCTTATACGTTGACTTCGGTTCGTTAATAAACTGCCTTAGTCTTGTGCGGCAAGGGAATGCGCCCGTCCCGGCACATGCAGCCGCATCTCCGATGCCTGATTGATCATAGGCACGACTACCCATGTTTCTATATCGTCCAAAATTGACGATCTTTGAAGAGTTACGCTTCTAGTAGTCGAGCTTCTTTAGCTATTGCAGCTTCGTCTGGATAAGAAAACCTCTATCGAGGCTTTATCATCATAAGGATTGTCACCACAACCTTGCCGACGGTTATAAAAACGTTACATGCGTACCGCCTGTCAAATAGGAAGGCACCGATTCTTCATAGTTAACGAAATGCTCCGAAAGATAGTAAAACGGCGCGTCGTTCGGACTGAAGGGGATTTGCTTTCTCTCCCCCTTTGCTTCATTCTCCCCTTTCATCAGGATGCGGTACGACCAATGACGACTCTGGAAGCTGCCGAGTTTACTGCCATCAAGATTAGTCGCTTCACGACATGATGTCGATACGAAACGGTATGTACCTTAATTCAGACGTTAGTGATCCTTCCTGACGTATGCCTTTTCTCGTCGTTATCCTTCCTGACTGCATGGGAGATTGGATATAAGGACCATGGAACGGAAGCGCTAAGAAACTTACTCGTTAATAGGAGAATGGGTTGCTGCTGTTCTGATTGGAGGGGAGAGCGAGGCAAAGGATCGAACGGACATACCTTCTCCGGGAAGGAGAAAGTGACACCACAGGCGGAAGACGTCTAAAAAAGAGGACCTTCGCTGCGAAGGCCCTCCTTAGTCTTACGTCGTTCGCTGATATCCGCGTGCCGACAATATATCGCCCAGCGCCCGCTCCAAATACGGATCGGCATGCAAAAACTGCCGAAACGCCTCATATTGTTGCCATGCCTGCGCATCTATCGGAGTTGTCATGCGAATCGCATCCGCATTCGCATCAGCATTGGTATCCGCCTTCGCCTCCGACAGGTCCTGTTCTTCAACGCGAACGGCCCGGATTAAAATATTTTTCGGTGTATGCTCCATATCGATAAATTCGAGCAGCTGCGTCCGGTATCCGACGCAATCGAGCAGCTTGGCACGAATCGCGTCGGTAGCAAGCGATGCAAACCGCTCCTTCAAAATACCGTGAGACAAGAGCGGTGCCAACACATCCTGCTCTACTTGCCTATTCAACTCATGCTGGCAGCATGGAACCGATAGTATAACGCGCGCGCCCCAACGCACCGCCTTATTCAGCGCTGCATCGGTAGCTGTATCGCATGCGTGCAAGGTGACGACCATATCAACCTCGTCAGCCCCTTCATACTGGGCGATATCTCCCATGAGGAAAGACAATCCATCATAATTGAGACGACGCCCCAGCGCTTCGCAGTGTTCGATTACATCCTTTTTCAAATCCAACCCGACAATATGAACCGGCAGCTTGGACTGAACATGAAGAAAATGGTACAGTGCAAACGTCAAATACGATTTGCCGCAGCCAAAATCAATAATCCGCACCATTCGATCTTGCGGCAAGTAGGGAAGTATGTCCGCGACCATTTCGAGGAAACGATTGATTTGTTTAAATTTATCATACTTGGCGGCCAGCACTTTGCCATCTTTATTCATGATGCCGAGTTCAATAAGAAAAGGGACCGGATCGCCTTCTGTCAATATATACCGCTTCTTGCGGTTATGAGAAACGTCGACCTGCTTCACGACAGCAGCTTGCTTGCGAATAGCCACCTTGTATTTCTTGCTGATAAGCACCTGATAGTCCGCTTCCGTCGTTCGCAGGAGCGCTTGCTTGAAGGTCATCTCCAAGAGAGACATAAGCCGCTCCGCTGCCTCCTCCGTCGGCACATTGTCGTGTGTGACCTTGTTGTCGTAATGATATTCGAACTGCATTTGCAGTTGTCCGCGAACACGGACCGGCTTCATTGTCACCTTGGAATATCCTTCAACCGGTTTGCTGCGCAATTGGCTAAGCACGGCGCTGCTCAACGTTTCTTGTTGAATGACTTGATTCACTAATTGTCTTAATTGTTCCATCGTCTGCTCCTACATCCTCAATCTAGAGGGATGACACATCTTCCATCCCCTGTTTAATTTCATCACGCGGCAGTCTTCCTTGTTCAAGCTGTTCGTCTGGCAGAGCTTCCATCCGTTCATAGAAGCCGTGCGCCAGCTTCTTGCGGAGCTGCAGCTCGTCCGGCCGCTCTGCTGCACTCTGCAGCCAGTGAAACAGCGCATCCTCCGCCTCGGCGTAACGTCCTTCCTGCTCGAACCACCGCCATAAGCGAGCGAGTGCGCTCTCCTCCAGCTTGTATGGCTTCAGCTCGTGAAGAAGCTGCTCCATACTCGGCATAACCGGAAGCACTTTCCGATCGCTGCCGTGCAGCATCGCTTCAAGCAGCAAATTCAAGGCTTTCATGGAACGCCGTATATACATGGCTTCCGCCTGCCCGAGCTCCACACCTTCAAGACGCGAATCGAGATGTCTTTCCTCGTCTTCATGCAGCCCCTTTTCTTTCTCCAGCTTCGCCCTTTCGAAGAGAAGGAATGCGAACGCCTGCAGTTCATCGGCATGCAAGCGTCCATTGGTCATGAAGAGACGCATCATATCATCAGCCGACAGCTTATCGGACAGCTCACCGTTAATACGGAAGCGCCGCTGCATCAGTTCATCCCATTCAAATAGCAGCTCCGTCCGTTTCTTCTGCTCGCGAAGTCCCATCGCTTTGCCGATCATTTGTGTCATTTCCTCAATTAAACGTAACAAATAATCTCTCCGGTACATCTTCTTCTCACCCCGACCTGAATTGGCATTGATATGGATGATACTGCTCATCCGACGGAAAAACATGCAACTGAATTAGCACCATTGCTTAAACGGTGCTCGTCGAAGATCAGCTACAGTATAACGAAAAAGGACGCCACCCACAAGGGAGGCGCCCGCTGTCATTGTAATGTCAATGAGGTAAGCAATAGCTCTGTTACGCTCGAATCTGATGCATGTATGAAGCAACCGCATCCGCAAGACGCTCTGGCGATTCCATCATGCTCATATGCCCAACACCCGTCAATGTCACTTGAGTCACATTCGGGCCATTCACCGTAAACATCTTATCCGAGGTTACAATTCCGTCCTGCTCTCCAGCAATCAAGAGCAACGGCAGCGCCGTCGCGGCAAGCACCGCAGTCCGATCAGGACGTTCCCGCATCGCCAGCGCAGCGCCCGCGGCGCCTTGTGGAGGCGTAAGATAGCCAATTTCCTTCGCCTTGCTCACCTGTTCCGCATGTTCGTCAATGTGGCTGGCAGCGAACAGCTTCGGAATAAGCTCGTCCACCATCGGAACGATGCCCCCGGCTTGCAAAGACTGCACTGTAGCCACACGTTTCTGCTTGCCTTCCTCCGTATCCGGATACCCGGTCGAATGAATCAATCCGAATCCGTTCAAGCGATCGGCGTACCGTTGTGCGAATGATAGCGTGATATATCCGCCAAGCGAATGACCGAGCAGAACGAACTTGGAGAGCTCCAGCGTGTTTGCCAAGTCCAAGATGTCATCCGCCATTTGCTCGATCGTATAGGCTCCGACTGGTGCGTCGCTCTTACCATGTCCCCGCAGGTCCGGAACGATCACCCTGTATTGTTCAGATAGCAGCGGAATAAGGGAAGACCAATATTTCGAGCTTCCGCAAAAGCCGTGCAGCATTATAATAGCAGGGCCTCGCCCTTGTTCCTCGACATGCATGTTGAAATTTGTATTCACTCGGATACGTGTCATCTTTCATCCCCTCTTTCCATCATAAATTATAAAGATATGCGGATCTGCAGTCTGATATGCATACTTTACAAATATTACAAAAAAAATTTACGATTTCATGTCCAAAGATTCTAGCATGCCCAAATCGTCCATAAGTATAGAGTATATTACACAAACTGTAAATAACTGAATCAGCACCTTCTACGGCGCAGGATTTGCTCCAGTTTTCTTCATTCGCTGCAGAAAGGGGGTGACGATCATGGAAGGGTTCGAAATGTTCTTTGCCACGAGCGCGTTTATTCTTGGCCTGGTTCAGCTCATTCTAAAGCTGACGGACCGGCACGATAAAAAATGACCCGTTCCCCACGAACGGATCAAAACGCAGCTGTTTCCTTTTTTTTCACGTGATATAACCTTATGTGTGTGGAGGCGGAATGGATGTTCCGGCTCCTTTTTTTGTTCCCGGGCCCTGTTTCAACATCTTCTATTTTGGCCCACGTCATCATTTCTATGGGAAAGTCTGATTAATTATGCATGTCGATTTCAAAGAACTGAACGGATGATAGCATCGGCAAGCTCATCTGCCATGTTCATTACGACGCGCAGCGATGTGGTCTGCAGTGTCCAGTACGGCTTCGGTCCGTTCACGTTCACTACGGCCGCAATACTATATTGCCCGACTGCAGGCAGCGGCTTGCCGACCGATTCCGCAGGCAGCAGCGGCTGATCGCTCGCTAAGAAATGGCCGACCGTAGATGGATGCCCTAAGCATGCGTCAATCGCCACCGTCACCATTCCTTCCGGAATCGCAGCAAGCCGCTCTTCCAGATTGGAGGCATCGCATGGATTATCCAGCGTGCCGATAACATGACGCAATCCGCTCTTTGCAAGACGCGTCCCAACCAGCGGCCCAAGCGCGTCCCCCGTGGAACGGTCTGTACCGATACAGACAAACATCATGTGCTCTATCGAATACTTCATCTCCAGCTGTTGAAAAAAAGCGTCTAGCTGCTTCCCCGACAGTTTATGCCTGTGCCCCGTAAACGGAACTTCCAGATTCGAAATTAAGTTGCCTTGCATCGGATGGGTACTCCTTTTTTCTCCACATGATGCCTTATTGTACTTCACAATGCACTCTCTGCCAAGTGCATAAGTATAGACCTCCGGATGGAGAAATGAGCCCGAGCGCAACGTCGCCGTTCAGCGTTTAGTTTCCGGTGCATTCGTGATACAATACGAGCATGTTGGAAGAAGTACGTCCGAGGAGGAACGAATGATGAGTGTACAGGATAGAACGCAAGCTAGCGTGGAACAAATGATCGACACGATTAAAGACAGATTGAAAATGGCAACCGCTGCCGCTATGCAGTCATCTGCATTTTCCGTGGAGCAATATGATGATATTAAGGACATTTACGATATCGTGATCAGCAAGCCCTCATTCAGCATTAGTGAAGTAGAAGCGCTCGTATCGGAATTGGGTCGGTTGCGTCGTTCTTAATGAGGATCTGAAGTGACTGCGATGGAATCCATTTTGCGCAAAATGAAATATCCGCTACACAAGCTGGAACAAGGCTGGAAGAACCCTCATCAAGCATAGTAAAGCAAAAATCTCCCTTATCCTGTAGCACCACACGGCAAATAAGGGAGATTTCCTTTGTCTATAGCGAGCGAATCGTTGCCTTCAAGGTGCGGAGGCGACCCGGATCGATAGGAGACAAGGCTTGTCCGTTCACCCGCACATTGGAGCCGAAATGAACTTGTTGAACGCCCGTATCCCGTACAAAGCTGGACACCGCATCCTGCTTCAAGCCGCTTCCGGCCAGTATAGCCAACTTAGACCCTTCGGCTTGACGAACCATGGCAGCAAGTTCTGCACGCGCATCCAGCGCACTCGGTTTGCCGCCGGACGTAAGGACCGTCGTAATTTGCGGATAGGCTAAGAGCACGTCCAACGCCTCGTAAATATCATTTGCCTCATCAATAGCGCGGTGGAACGTCATCTGCATGCCGTCAGCAGCTTCCAGCACGTGTTCCAAAGCGGGAACATCAACTTTCCCTCCCGGCGTCAGTGCGCCGAATACGATCGCATTGGCTCCGGTCTGGCGAATACGCCGCACATCCTCAACGATAGTGCGCATATCGTCTGCATCATAGACGAAGGAGCGGCTATGCGGACGCACCATCACGTTAACAGGGATATCAACGGCAGCGGATGCCTCTTCAATGAGCCCGATGCTTGGCGTAAGCCCGCCTTCCGTAATGCCCGTAATCAGTTCGATTCGGTCGGCTCCGTGCTGTGCAGCCGTCTTAACCTCCTGCAGTGTCGTTCCGATAACTTCAAGTACGATAGAATTCATAAGGTCACCTCATCCAATGTGATGTAAAGTTATGATGTATATCAATTGAACGTAAACACAGCTTTCTGCGCGCCTACCGTCTTCCCGTTATCATTGGTCAGCGTTTCCGGAAACTGCCGGCGAATGCTCTCGATCGTCTCCGTGCGCTCATATCCGATCTGCTCTAATATCGAAGCAACAATGAGAGCCCACTCTTCGTCCGAACCGTCTGCCACCTTGAAGGCGAAGCCCAATCCTTCGCTGCGCAGAGCAAAAGCGAATATGCCTTTGAATCCGCCCTTGGCAATAATATTGTCATCCTCCATTAAGATGGAATCGATTCGTTGCGTTCCACCGACGAGAAGAGGGTAACGATGCATCGCCTTTCTTATCCGAGTGACCGCTCGCCGGGTATCTGCATCTTCAATCAGCTCGGGACAAGCGAGCTTCAAATAAGCGGTTGCGATGCCTGGCAACGGCAGCGCATAGACGGGGAATCCGCACCCATCGGTACCCGCCCGCATCTGTTCGCACGACATGTTCGACATCTCCGACAGCGTACGTGCAATCTCCACCTGTGCTGGATGATCAGGCTCGGTATACGTCCCCAAATCCCAATTCATCATCTTGCTCCAGGCGAGCACGCCGAAATGCTTGCCAGCACAGTTATGATACGCTCTTCGCCGCTGTCCTCCCGCACGCAGAAGCAGTTCCTTCGTCTCTTCGTTCAACGGGTAGGACGGATTGCAGATAAGCCGGTCTTCTTCGAGCCCGCTCTGCTCCATGATGTGCTCCATCGTCTCAATATGATACGACTCCCCGCGATGAGATGCGGTCATGAGCGCTAATTCCTTGTCATCGAGCCCATAGTGTTCCAGCACTCCATTCCGCACGACAGGGATCGCCTGCAGAGGTTTGCCCGCCGAACGCAAGAACATCGGAGACTGAATATCCCCCAGCGCATAAGAAATATGTAAATTCCGATCGATACCGCAAATGGAGCCCCTATGCTCGCATTCAAGCCAACCGTTCCGAGTCTCTACTACTAACTGTTCATGCATCTCGACTTTCTCCTTTTTGCCATCCAAATGGAACCAGCAACGTAAATTATACCTCTTTCTTACAGCACCTGCTTATATTACATAAGGTTGCATCCATCTATGGTAATATGGTATGCATATATATATTTACCAAAATTTCATGTTGTGCTTCCATGCGCTTCTTGAATTGCGATTGTTCCTTTTCTACCATACACCTAAAGGAGAAGCAATGACAATATCTAAAAATCAATTTCAGTCCCCTTCTTCTGCTGCTAAACCGTCAGCAAAGTTCACGTTAAATCTGTTATGGGGAATTATAACCGTGCCCGCACTGGTTATTGTTCTCTTCATCCTTACAAGAGGCGTAATGAGCGACAGCTTCCATAAGTTCGATCTGGCTGTTACCGATACGGTACGTTCCGTGGCTTCTCCTTCATTTACGGAGTTCGTTACCATTATTACACATCTGGCTTCCAGTCATATTATTATACCGATTGCTCTCGTATTAGCTGCCGTTTTGGCATTCATACTCAAGCGACGGTGGGATGCGATGAGCCTTTTCATTGCGCTTATCGGCAGTTCGTTGTTTAATGAAGTAATGAAGCATCTGATTCAAAGGGCGCGGCCGGCGGATTGGGAGCACTGGGTGCAGGCGAGCGGCTACAGCTTCCCAAGCGGACATTCCATGGTCAGCATGTCTTTCTACGGCATGCTTGGCTACATTATATGGCTGCACTTGAAGGAGCAAGGCAAGCCTGCGGCTTACGTGCTTGTGCTGACCCTGCTGCTCATCGTCTGCATTGGACTGAGCCGCATTTATTTAGGCGTACACTTCGTAACGGATGTTATAGCCGGTTACGCTGCAGGAGCAGCTTGGTTACTTGCTTGCATTTATGCAATGCAATGGCTCAAAGGCAGGGGAGGCAATTCGATTACATCATAATGACGATTTGCAGCATGAAACTCTATATTTTCAACACAATGCTGTTTCAAATTGCATAAATAGGTGTAATCCTCCTTAAAGCAATATAAAGAAATAGGTTAAAAGGAGAGATGGTCATGAGTCAAAATACAGAAAACAATAACAATTGCGCAGGTGGAACATTCGTAAAAGGTCTTGTCGTCGGCGGTCTTCTCGGCGCAGCGGCCGCTTTGCTGCTCGCTCCAAAATCAGGCCGTGAATTACGTTCGGATTTGGGCGAAAAAGCTCAGGTCGTTGGCGGCAAAACAAAAGAAATCGCTTGCGACTTGGGTACACGCACTTCAGAAGTAGTGAAGACAGTCGGAGCTAAAGCTGAAGCCGTCGTATGCGGTGTGAAAGACGCCTCTCAGCAATTGGCTGCCAGCGTCAAAGATTCAGTGACTAGCACCGCGAATGAGCTGAAAGAAGCATCCGCTGATGTTGCGGAAGAAGTTGCAGCTCAATTGAAAGAAGAAGTATAACGGGAGGGATTCCATGACAGCCATACCACCCCCTGTTTCCGCTCAAGCTGAAGCCGTGCGCAAATTGTTTTTGCAGCACGGCTTCACCGGTATACAGTGCAGTGAACAAGTCGTATTCGTATTGGGACTCGTCAATGAACAGCTGGATAAAGACCGTGCCAGCCACATGTTTACGGTTCCGGCCGCTAAGCTCGCCAACGGGGATTTGCGCATTGACACCGTTAATGCGGGCTTTTCAGGCCTTCATCCCGTACCTTCATTTCTGAAGCACAAGGCAGCCAATATTTTGCAAGCGCTATGTTCTAAGTTAGCGAGCGAGCTTGGAATTGCGTGTCATGAAGCGGCGGCTGCGACAGAGAGCCCTGCAGATACGCTGAACACGATGGCACCGAATGAGCAAGCAGTTAAGCAGCTTGGTGAAGACATGAATAGGGTGCAGACGAAGACCCAATAGACCTCCAACAGTTAAACATAATGAAGATGCTTGCCCTAGAACCTCATGAGGAAAAGCATCTTCATTATGTTTAGGTATGGTCTTGTGAAGTGAGAATCTGCCTTAATTTATCAGTCGCCCGCCGCTGTATGCGGGACACGCTCATTTGCGATACACCCAATCGCTCAGCTGCGGCGCGCTGCGACAGACCTTCATCAAAAACCAATGATAGCACCTGCTGTTCTTCCGGCTTTAGCGCTTTCATGGCCTCTGTCAAGTCCATCTTGCGCTCCACCGCTTTATAGTCATCCGTATCCGAACTAATAAGTTCTCCTAACGTTGCCGCGCTCTCGTCTTGAGACAGAGGCGTATCTAAAGAAACATAATGATAGCATTCACGTCCAGCCAATACTTCCACCGTTTCTTCTACGGTAAGTTCGAGCTTCGCTGCGATTTCTTCGACGTTCGGTGAACGCTCCAACCGTACAGTCAACTCATCAATCGTCTGCTGGACGAGCGCTCCTTTTTCTTTAATCCGGCGCGGCACTTGAATGTACCATGATTTATCACGCAGAAAATTTTTCATATGGCCGATCATGCTCTTCATCGCATACGCTTCGAACGGTACACCCAAAGAACTGTCAAACTGCTGCAGCAAGCGGATAAGTGCCATATTGCCGACCTGCATCAAATCCTCAAACAAGTCGGGGCGATTGCGGGAAATTTTACCGGCTGCCATTTTAATCATGGGTTCGTACTTCTTGATGAGGATGGTGGCGATATCGTTGTCTTTCGTGTCCTGATATTGATGAATAAGATCATTGGCATGTTCCATTGCGCCATGGGATTCAGCCCTCATATAAGCTCTCCGCTTGTTTGCAATCGTTTTTTCATCTTGACAACGGTACCGCGCCCTTCCACGCTCATGACTTCCACCTCATCCATCAAGGCCTGCATTAAATAAAACCCTAGCCCCCCTGCTTGTACCTCATCGAGGCTCTTCTCGTGCCAGCCTGCCAAGCTGCTCGTCTTGCGTTCTGCGTCAAAGCTGCTTCCTTCATCTTGGATGGTGATTCCAATTTCGTCGTCGTTCACTTCAAATAATATTTCGACCATTCCGCCAGGTGAATCATATGCATACAGCACTGCGTTATTGCAAGCTTCAGAAATAGCGACCTTCATGTCTTCAATCTCTTCATAAGAAAATCCAATGCGGCTCGCAATTCCATACAGTGCAAGACGGGCCAGTTCAACGTATTCAGCTTGGGCTGGCAATGCTAATTTAACACGCTTCAGCGCTCTTTCCTTATCCATGATCCATTCCCTTTCGTAATATGTTAGATTTAAGCGTTCGGAGTTAAAAACTTCGAAATCCCCGTCATGTCGAACAGCTTCTGCACATGCGGCGGAACATTCACAATCGTAAACGAGGCTTGCTGTTCATGACGCATTTTCAGTATCGATATCAAAATGCCAATCCCTGTGCTGTCAATATAAGTAAGTTGCTCTAAATCAAGCGCTAAATCAATGGCCGCATCGTCAACGATAGGCCCCATAAATGCGCGGAACTCTTTAGCTGCCGCCAGGTCCAAATCGCCCTGTAATTGTACAACCACTTTATCGTTATCTTGTTGTGTCGTTACCGAAAATTTATTTCCGCTCATATTTTCCTCTCCTATGTGTAGGTATGATGCTTACAGGTAAATAACCTTAAACGCTTCACGCGAAACATCTTTTTAAACACGCACTATTAGAGGTTGTTCAAAAAGTCCGCTTTTGATCACGAAGTCACTCAGAAAGTTCGGCATCGAATCTTGCATTCACTCTCGAAGTCCGCTGCTCATGTAGTCTCGCCTACACTGCGCTGCTCTTTCTTCGAGTTCCTACAACCTTCTTGGTGCTGAAAACCGACCTTTTTGAACACGCACTATTACTAATTTTGTTCATAATAGCCTCGAAGCCAGACGTCAAAAATAAACAAAGCGCCTTCCTCTGCCGGCACGGTGCGAATATCACCATCCATTAACTGGACAAGTGATTTGCAAATCGCAAGTCCCAATCCGCTTCCGCCGTATTTCCGGTTCATGGAAGAATCCAATTGTGCGAAGGGCTGAAATAACCCGCCCATTTTATCAGACGGAATGCCGATACCCGTATCTTTTACCTCGAACTGAATCCGATGCATCTCGTCGGTTCCATTCCGCATTGATTGCAAGACAGAAATATGGATGTTCACTTCACCCGCATCCGTAAATTTCACAGCATTTCCTACAAGGTTAATGAGAACCTGCCGCAAACGCAGCATATCTCCGTACAGACAGCTCGGTACGTCTGGATCCAACGAATAAGCAAGCTTCAAGTCCCGTTTGCCTGCCTCGGCTGTAAATAATTCGTACACTTCGGTCACCAAAGCAGAGCAATCGAACGGGAATTCTTCCAGCTCTAGTTTGCCTGACTCCATCTTCGTGAAATCCAAAATATTATTAATCGTCCGTATGAGCGAATCCGCGCTCTTGCGAATCAATTCAGCATAATTGCCTTGGTCCGGCGACAATTCTGTATCAAGCAATAAGTCCACCATGCCTAAGACCCCGTTCATCGGAGTGCGAATTTCATGGCTCATCATAGCTAGAAATTGAGTTCGCGCCAAGGCCGCCCGTTCCGCCGCTTCTTTGGCAGCCGCCAATTCCCGGTTCATTCGCTCCAATTCATGCGTCTTCTGATGAAGCAGCATCTTTTGGGCCTGCAGCCTTTTTTGCGCCTGAAACATGCCGACAAAGCTATGAATTTTCGATTTCAGAATATGCGGGACAAAGGGCTTAACCATATAATCCACGCCGCCGGCAGAATAACCAGCGAACAGATGCTCGGTTTCCTTATAGTTTGCAGACACGAAAATAATCGGAATGTTTTTTGTTTTGTCGCGCGCCTTAATCCACTTTGCCGTTTCAATCCCGTCCATCCCCGGCATTTGAACGTCAAGCACGATGACAGCAAACTCTTCTTTCATCAGATGCCGCAGCGCTTCTTCGCCGGAGGTTGCTTTCACTAAACGGTAGCTCTCCTCGGATAGTACAGCTTCGAGCGCTAACAAGTTCTCTGGTCGGTCATCGACGAGCAGGATATTTATCGGCTCCAATGTAGCCATCACAATACCTCCTACCGAATTTTGCGATAAATCTTCTCGTTGCGCTCCACTTCCTCATACTGAGATTCACGTTCGGTGAAGTGCAAGGATTCCTTCGAACCGACAATAAGCACGCCAAGCGGCGCCAAGCTTTCGTAGAACAGTTGATGAACGCGATTGCGTAACGGTTCATTAAAGTAAATCATGACATTCCGACATAGAATAACGTTAAATTCATTAAAAGAACGATCTGTTGCTAAGTTATGCTCCGCAAAAATAATGTTTTTGCGTAAGTAAGGATGAATGACCACGCCATCGCCAGAAGCGGTGTAGTACTCCGAGAACGAACTCGTGCCTCCCGCTTCCATATAATTTTTCGTGTACACTTTCATTTTGTCCAACGGACAAATGCCTTCTTTTGCCTGGTGCAGCGAGCGCGAATTCAGATCTGTCGCATATAGTCTAGCTTTTTCATACAAGCCTTCTTCATGCAGCAAGATTGCCATGGAATACACTTCTTCCCCAGTCGAACATCCCGCGTGCCAAATCCGAATGTAAGGGTACGTGCGCAGCAACGGGACGACCTGCTGACGAAACGCCTTAAACATGGATGGATCACGGAACATTTCCGTCACCGGAATCGATAAGCTGTGCACTAGCCGCTGCAAGCAGTCCCGTTCGTGCAAGACGCGGCTCTGCAGCTCCGATATCGTATCCACTTGTTCGAAGAACACTTGATGCCATATTCGTCTCTTGAGCGAAGGATAGGCATAATCTCGGAAGTCATAACCATATACCCGAAAAACCCCTTCAAGTAACAGTTCGATTTCAATTCGTTCTCGGTCAGTATCTTGAGGCCGTCTCTTGTCATCGTGTAAACCGAGGCTGTTACCGTTCATGTCCATCCTTGCTCCTTCATATCAGTTAATAATGATCCCCTTATTTATACAGCCAGACGCGCATGAGCGAAAGCAACTGCTCTGTTTGGAACGGTTTGCTTACGTAGTCCGATGCTCCGGCTTCAATGCATTTGTTGCGGTCTTCCTTCATCGCCTTCGCCGTCAGCGCGATAATCGGCAGCTTCTCGAATTGCGGTATCTCCCGAATGCGGCGCATTGCTTCATAGCCGTCCATTTCTGGCATCATCATATCCATCAAAATAAGGTCGAAATCGGCATGCTCGCCCAATGCTTCGAGCGCTTCACGCCCATTTTCCGCATACACGATATCCATATCGTATTGCTCCAGCGCGCTTGACAGCGCAAATACATTGCGGACATCATCATCGACCAGCAGCACGCGTTTGCCTGACAACAGCTCGTCATTGGACGTATGTCCATGCCCGTACGTATCCTCATCAGCGTCGTTCGCATCTATGCGGTTCAACAGCAGCATTGTCTCTTGCAGCAGACGCTCTGCCGATTTTACGTCTTTAATGATGATGCTCTGCGTACGCTTCTTCAGCTCCGTCTCTTCCTTTGCATCCAGCAGCTTGCCAGTGTAGACGATGATAGGAACCCGTCTAAGCTGGGGATTGCGGCTGATGTGATCCATGAGCTCGAAGCCAGTCATATCCGGAAGCAGCAAATCAAGCACCATACCGTCAAATTTGCGATCAGCTAACTGCTTCAGCGCCTCGGTGCCAGTCGACACGGCGGTCACCGATACGTCGACACCTTCAATCAAGGCAATGAGCGATTGCCGCTGGGGGCCGTCATCCTCTACAATGAGCAGCCTCCGTGTGCGTTCAAATGGCCAGGAGCGGCTGGATTCACTCTCATGAGCGGCAGCAACCTCCTGCTTGATCGCCTCATCCCATGCCATGCGCAGCACTTCCTTCGAATCACTGTCATGGCGGGAAGCGCGCTTCTTGACTGATGCAGCCAGTCCAGCCTCTTGCTCAGCCGCATGCTGCGCCTCTCGTTGCCCCTTCGGTAACGCCGATGCCCCTGCTGCGTCCTGCTTCGCGGACGCGTCCGACAGAGGCGGCGTACCAGCTTCGGCAGCCGCTTGCTGAGCAGTCTTGAGCGGAACATAGAATGTGAATATGCTTCCCTCGTACTCATGACTCTCGACATGCAGTCTGCCGCCCAGCAGTCGCGCAAGCTCGCGGCTGATAGACAGGCCCAAGCCAGCACCGCCGTATTTCCGGCTTGTCGTGCCGTCCAATTGCTGGAATGCCTCAAAGATGAGCGCCTGCTTGTCCTTCGGAATGCCGATGCCGGTATCCGTTACACGCAAGGCCATATAGTTTTGGCCTGTCTCTCTCAAGTGAGCAGGCAGCTCCTCTGCCGACGCTTGCACAATGTCCAGCTTCACCGCACCTTCGTTCGTAAATTTAAAGGCGTTCCCCAGCAAGTTCCGCACGACTTGCTTCACGCGATGCCCATCCGTGATGAAGCTGTCCGGCAAGCCCTCCTCGATGTTCACTTCAAAACGGAGCCCCTTCTGCGCTGCTATTGTTGCAAAGCTGTCATGCATAAAGGAGCCGAGCTCTCCTAAATAGACCTCTTCAAAATTCAACTTCATCTTGCCGGCATCAATCTTGGATAGATCCAATATTTCATCGATCATTTTCAGCAGATCCGAGCCTGACATATGAATGGTGCGGGCGTACTCCACTTGCTTATCCTGCAGGTTGCCCTCTTTATTTTCAGACAGCAGCTGTGACAGCACCAGAAGACTATTGAGCGGCGTGCGCAGCTCATGCGACATGTTGGCCAAAAACTCAGATTTGTACTTCGATGACAAAGCCAACTGCAGCGTTTGACGTTCAAGCGTCGTGCGCGTGCGTTCCAGCTCTTCATTTTTCTCTTGGGTCGTCAGCATCTGTTCTTCCAGAGCACGCGTCTTGGCGATGAGCTCTGTATTATAATGCTCCAGCTCCTCCTGCTGACGCTGCAGCATTTCCTCCGAACGCTTCAATGCCTCTGTCTGAGATTCCAGATGCTCGTTCGAACGGCGCATCTCTTCTTGCTGCGTCATTAACTCTTCCGATTGACATTGCAGTTCTTCGGTTAACGCCTGAGATTCGCGCAGCAGCTCCTCAACACGCAAGCGGCCGTTAATCGTATGGATAATGACCCCCAGGTTCGTGGCCAGCTGTTCCAACAATCGATATTGCAAGTCAGTCATGGACTGCAGGGAGGCGAGCTCCAGCACCCCGACGACACGGCGTTCGAACTTAATTGGGTAAAGGATCAGCTCAATCGGTTGCGATTGGCATATTCCCGATTGGATTCGAATCGAGCAATCCTTCATATCACGCACGATAATCGGGTTCTCATCGGCCGCACACTGCCCGTTCAAGCCTTCCCCGATCATAAATTGCTGATCCGCATCCAAGTCGTCGCTGGCAGCATAGGTGCCGAACAATTGGAATCGCTTTGGATTTTTCAATTCATCGCGAATAAACAAAGTCCCGTATTGCGCTCCGAGCGTCGGAACGAATTCGCTGACGAAGGTCTGTCCGACTTGATTGAGCGTCGTGGCGCCATTCAAGAGTTCCGTGACGCGGGCAATATTCCCGTCGACCCACGCTTCCTCCTCTTGCGATTTCCGGTACTGCTCTTCGCTAAGCTTGCGCGCTTCGATATCTTCCGCCATCTGTTTGAACACGTTAATGACTTCTCCGATTTCGTCATTCGTGTGCGGCTTGAGCTTGCGAATGACTCGTAATCTACCGCGAGCCAGACTGCGCACCATAAGTGACATCGTGTTCAAATTCCGCATCACGCCCGGAATAACCCACAGCATTACACCGCAAGTAATGATGAGTCCGAGCACCATAATGCCCACCGTCCAACTAACGGCATTTTCATAGTTTTTGGTTGCGCTCAATACTTGTTCATTGATTTTCGTTTCATGATAATGTGCTAAATCGTTCAGGCTGTTCAACAAGTTTTTCTGATAATCCAAGCCAACCTTGTTGCGAAGCTTGTTCGCTTCCTCATAGCGGTCATCTTCACTTAAGTTCACGGCTTGGGTAACATACTCGTCGAATCTTTTCCAATCCCTCTTCGCCTTATCCATCAATTGACGCTCTTGTGGACTTATCATCTTCTCGTCCAATTCCTCTAGAGAATTTATAATCTTCTCACGAGTTTGCAATTCCTCATCGATTTTGTCCTGCACTTCAGGGGCGCCATAATCCGGATTCAACAGCTCCGTGACGATCCCGCGGGCGATGTTGTTCGCATCATCCCGCACGTTGAAAGCCAATTCGACCTTGCGGAAGTTGTCCGAATAGAAGCGATCCAGGTCTTGCTTCAAGCTGCTCATCCGAACATACGACACCGAACCTAATGAAGAAATGATGACTATGAACAAGACGAATCCGAGTATTAGCTTCGTTCGTATCTTCAACGTCCGTTCCTCCCTCTATTATTGCGTGTTCAAAAAGGTCCTTTTCAACAACCTCTATAAATCAATGGACGTCCACCCAGATAAGACATTTGTCATCTTTGCTGTCGATGTCTGACGATGGATGAAACAGCTCATTCCACGCCTTCGACTGAAACGACGACTCTTGCTTCAGCAGCTGCGCCATCCGTTTCATCGCTGTCTCCACGGTATCTCCTGCCGCTTCCATCAACCCGTCCGTGTATAATGCCATGCGTGCACGCGATTTGCACGGCACCTCATGCGTCTCTACTTCCAATTCAGGGAACATGCCGACTGGATACCCTGTCGATTCAAGGGCGATCATGTGGCCATCCTCCATCATGACGATTCCCGGCGGATGACCCGCATTTGCATACTGAATGCATTGCTTGTTCGTATCGACGACCACATATAGCGCCGTCATATAATAGAGCATTAAATTCCCATTCATATGAAGCTGATGAAATTTCGTATTCAACCGTTTCAGGACAAGATCCGGCTGTTCGATCTGCATCACCGCATCACGAAGGACGGAAGCAATGAACATGCACAGCAGCGCCGAAGAAACGCCGTGTCCCATCATATCAATAATGATAATGCCATAACGGCCCTGTCCTAGCGGGAACCATGCATATAAATCGCCCGCAAGCTCTTCAGAAGGCTGATAGAGCGCATCTATCGTGATGTGATCGTCATGGAACGGCTCCGTTAATACTGAAGTCTGCACTTTGGCGGCAAGCCGGAGCTCCTCGCGAATGTGCCGATCGCGTTCTTTATGCCAATCTTTCTCTCGCTTCAAGCGCAGCGCCAGCCGGATGCGCGCCAACAGCTCGATGCGGTTGATCGGCTTCGTCACATAGTCAACCGCTCCCGCATCTAGCGCTTCGGCCAGCATATGAGAGTCGCCGATCGCCGTGACGATAATAATAGGAATATCTCTTAACTCCGAATACTGCTGAATCGTACGGCAAGCTTCCAAGCCGTCTATTTCAGGCATCATCATATCTAATAGAATCAAATCGATATCAGGCACTTTTAAGGGTCCTAGCGGTCCCTCCATACCTAAAACATTATACATTTCACGAGCAGAGGCAGCAGTCTGAATCCCGTTATACCCTGCTTTGCGCAAGATTTCGCGAATGAGCATGACATTCGTTGGGTTGTCATCCACAACGAGAACATTCATCATACTCTCCTCCCTTCTCCAATTTATTTGATGTCGCGCACCATAACCGTACACACAAAAAAACCTAATTACCACTATACCGGAAAAAAACGCGCTTTCGCATTAATATTTAAGATTTTAACAGAAAATGGCCATATTTAGGGAAAAGCGAAAGCCGGCTAACGATATCGCTTAACCGGCTCATTGTCTAGTTTCCTTGTCTCCACAACTGCCACGCCTTCGTACCGAGATCTACCCATGCGCGCCAATCTTGGCGGTTGTTATCCGCTCCTTGCACTTGATTGGCCTGCGCCTGCAATGCCGCTTGCTGTCCAACCTCCGCAGGTGTCTCGGCAGTCTCGGCAGGTACCAGACTAGCTGGCGCAACACGATGATTCGGCTGTGCATCACTCAGAGGCACGCTGGATGTCGGAGCCTGTACTGGCGCCTGACTCGCTGACATTGCTCCGTGCCTGTCCTGTAGAGCAGGCTCGGGCTTCGATTCACGCTTCTCAGCAGGTGCTGCTGCAGTGCTTGGTTTGCGCTCGAACCGGACAGCGGCTTTGCGCACGCCGTTTACCAATCCGACAGAGATTTGCTTCGCAGCCAACGTAATTTCGTTCAACGCCTCACCTGCATGCTGAACCGAATCAACGACTGGCTCTATTTTTTTCATTTGCTCGGACAGTTCCGTTGTGACATGATTCGCGTTTTTCGTAATTGCCTGTAAATCGCCGCTTAGTAATTCTACCGTATGCTGCACTTCTTCCAACGTCTTGGCCGCCCGATCGAGCGACAGCTTCGCGGACTGCAGCGTCTGGATGAGAAATACGACCAATACGACAAAAGCGATGGCCGCTATTAATGAGCTTATTCCTACTAACATGAAAATCTCCGCCTTTCAGAAAGTGTTATATCTACTTGCATTCATTTCTTATCGGATAGTTGCTTACAGAAGTTGAAAGAATCATCTATAAGTACCCGTTGCCGATTCGCGCGAAACAAGCTGCGATAATTGTTTCATGCTGCGTACAGTCCGGTTATGTATCCGTAATTCACAATATCACCAAACAAAGGAGAGGATTACAATGTTACGATGGTCCGTCATTTTCTTAATTATTGCGATTATTGCAGGAGTTTTTGGCTTTTTCGGCATTGTCGAGGCTGCGGCGTCCATTGCGAAATTTCTGTTCTTCTTATTCCTGATCCTGTTTGTAATTTCCCTCATTACCGGTCGTAAAGTATCATAGCAGATGAATCGAGACGATACTATGATTTCCATCCATATACAACAAAAAAAAACGATTCGTTTTTCCCGTTAAGGAAAGCGAATCGTTTTTTCGTTACGCGATATCGTCTTGAGTATTGGCTTTCTGATGAAGAAATCGATCCTTATCCCACTGGCCAAGCCAACGGGATGACAGTACGCCTGCCGTCATTGAACCATTTACGTTCAGAGCGGTGCGCCCCATGTCGATGAGCGGCTCTACGGAGATGAGCAATCCAGCCAGAGCGACAGGCAAGTTCATGGAGGACAGCACGATAAGCGCTGCGAAGGTCGCACCACCGCCAACACCAGCCACACCGAAGGAACTGACGGCGACGACGGCAACAAGCTGCAGCAGAAATCCAGGGGTGGCCGGGTCGATTCCGACGGTCGGTGCGATCATGACGGCAAGCATGGCCGGATAAATGCCGGCGCACCCGTTCTGTCCCATGGACGCGCCGAACGAAGCGCTGAAATTGGCAAAGCTCTCGGGGACGCCGAGCCGCCCTGCCTGCGTATCGACATTAATCGGGATAGAGCCGGCGCTAGTCCGCGACGTAAATGCGAACACCAATGCCGGCAGCGCCCCTTTCACATAGCGAATTGGGGATACTCCCGACAATGCCATTAACAGCAGATGGATACCGAACATGACGAGCAGCGCGACATAAGAAGCAAGCACGAATTCTCCTAGTTTTAAAATTTCAGCCGGAGTCGTCGTGGATACGACCCGTGTCATTAAGGCTAACACACCGTAAGGAGTGAGACGAAGCACGATGGTTACCATTCGCATCACAATCGCGTGGAGCGCATCTATCATCGATTTGAACATGGCTCCATGTTCGGGCTTCTTCCGGGCTACGCCCAATGCGGCAATACCCGTAAACGCCGCAAAAATCACGACGGCAATCGTCGATGTCTGTCTGGCTCCGGTCATATCGAGAAACGGGTTGGCCGGAATAAATTCCAGCACCTGCTTCGGAATCGTCATCTCGCTGACTTCGCCCAATTTGCTGTCCAGAAAATTGCCGCGGTCCAACTCCTGCTTCCCCGCTTCGATATCGACGGCCGATAAGTCAAACACCAGCGCCGAGGCAATTCCGACAGCGGCGGCAATCGCAGTGGTCCCGATTAATATGCCGATAATGACGGCGCTCATCTTCCCTACGCCTGCTTTGGTAGTAACATTCAGAATGGCAGATATGATGGACACTATAATAAGCGGGATAACGACCATCTGGAGCAATCGCACATATCCGCCGCCGACAATGTCGAACCAATCGTTCACCGTATGGACTACGGCATGATCGACACCATGCAGCCATTGCAGTACTGCACCGTAAGCGATCCCGAGTCCCAAGCCGGCAAATACCCGCTTCGTGAAGGAAGTATGCTTCCTCTGCATAAGATACAGCACGATGATGAAGGCTATTATGATTACAAGATGAAGCCCTATCCACCATCCGTCCGTCATAGCGTTTCACTCCTTCATCCGTCAATGGTCTGAATGCGATGGTCGTTCCAGTTACGCAGCGTTATTATTACTGCCCATTCTGTTTAAATTCATCCAAATTTTGATTTACTTGTTTGCATACATTCATGAAATGACGCAGCTCCTCATCCGGAACGCCTTCAAAGAACCGGACAAACAACTGCTCGCGCTGGGCAGACACCTCAATAACCCGCTTGCGCCCTTCTTCCGTCAGCTCCAAATAATTGATGCGTCTATCCATCGTATCGCCTTTTCGAATTACATAATTCATTTCCATCAATTTATAAGTTATACCGGTCACCGCTCCCGGTGTTAAGCAGAGCTCATTGGCCACTTCGGTCACTTTCAAGGCTCCATGGCGATATAGCCGTTCGAGGACGGCGAATTGAGTCGGATTCAAAGTCGAATCCAAATGCTGATCCCACTGCATGCGCATGCGGCGCAGCATGGAGCGGAAGTTCGTCTGCAGCTGCAGCAGTTCCTCCCGATTAGGCATGGATACGTCACTCTCCTACATCATTAAATATGATTACAGCTTTAACCCTAATGTCAGCCACCAACCGTCTGCAGTGAACTCGACATGCTTGATTTTAACCCAAGCCGGAAGCTGGGATGCGAGCGGGAATTCCAGCGGCTTGAGCTTAAGCCACGACTGGGGAACGGTCAGCGCTTTGACATGCGTTCCTTCGGGTATGGCCCGAATCGTCTGCGTGCTTTCATTCCACTCTAGCTTGTAAGAGACCCTCACTCCGGCTTGCACGCCGGCAAATGCTTCTGCCTGAACGTCAATGTTCATGGCATCATTATCTAGCCGCATGCGCATCCCGGTAATATTCCATTGCTGTTTGTAGGTCCGATATGGCTCCGTCGTCTCCATAAACTCAGCCCCCAACGCATTGATCTCATCTTCCTTCAGCTGCAAGCGCAGCGAGCGATTGTGCACCATTTGCTCCAATCGTTCCATTAAGGTAACTTCGACCTTCGGCGGCCAGCCTATCGGCTCGCCCGGACGAATATAGAAATAAGCCGCAATCACGATAATAATGAATAAAATAAGGAGGAAGGCCAGCACTCTCAACAACCACTTTCCTAGCTTTCTCATTCTCCCCCATCCTTTCCCTAAAAATTTCTAAACGCTGTTTCATCCTGGTTGAGCGCGGTTACATAGTGTACAAGCAAGTGAACGAAAGAGATGCGCGCAATTTCGGACACACTTGAGAATTGTAAACTATACCATTGTATAACCATGAGAGAGGAGAATTCAATAATGAAGAAATTGGCTGCAGTGATGGTATTGACGTTAGCATTCAGTGCGGTATCCGCAACCGCGGCTTTTGCGGCGGAAACCGGAAATACGACGGGGGCAATAAGCGCACAGACAGATACGATGGATTTAAAACAGAAGACGGCATTCTATGAAGCTGTTGGCGGTCAAAGAATCGGCTATCTCGCACCGCAAAAAGTCGGGATTGAAGAAGCGACGACGGACAGCAGCAACATCACTTGGTATAAAATACATACATGGGTTGGCTACACGTGGATGAAAGATCCGAATGCTTCGACCAAAACCGTCATCATTCCGAATAAGACGGCTTTCTATAAAACACCGAACGGCGATCGCCTTGGCGTACTCGGTTCGCAGACTGCCAATATTATTAGCGAGCGTATGGACGATTCCGGGTTCATATGGTTCCAAATCAATACGCACAAGGGGAAATATTGGATTATCGATCCTGCCCAACAAGTGCAGCAGGTCACTTTGAAGAAAGCAACGGCCTTATATAATGCGATAAACGGGAAGAAGGTCGGCTCCTTGTCCCCGCAAACCGTTAAAATTAAAAACGAGAAAAAAGACGGTAAAGGCCAGCTGTGGGCACAAGTCGTGACATGGAAAGGCGACCTCTGGATCAAGCGGTAGGAACGAACATAGATTTTCTCAGGAAAGGCGATGCCGCATGGCATCGCCTTTCCTATGTTCATCGAGCGGCTTTCCTCACGATAAGAGAGTCGCGCAGCATTGCTTGAATTTGCGCCCGCTACCGCACATACAAGGCTCGTTGCGGCCGGGAAGCTTGCCGCCTGCCGCTTGATAACGGACCAGCTCGCGCGTGCGAATCACGCGGCCCAGATGGCGAATTTGTTCGGCCGCATAAGCATACAGCATCCGATAGCTCGCGCAGAAATAATCGGTATGCTCGTTTATTTCCCAACCTTGGCCGATGCGGTTGCGCGGACAGCCGCCATGGCAAAAGCGCTCATATTCGCACTGCCGGCATGCTGCAGGCATATCCTGCTTCATCTGGAGGAACTGCTTCCAGCCGGGATGGTTCAGAATATGCTGCAGTTCATCCGTGGCGACATTGCCTAGCTTGTACCGCTCATGGATAAAGAAATCACACGGATAAGCGTCCCCGTTCTGTTCCAAAATAAGCGTCTGCGGACAAGATGAGCGGTGGATGCACAACTCCGGCTCCATGCCGACCTCCGCTTGCAGCACATTGTCGAACATGCGCACAGAGAATAACGGATTCCCTTCGTTGTACCAAATATCAAAGGCTTCGCACAAAAATTGTCCATATTGTTCTGGAGTGATCACAAAACGTCCGGGCGCATCCACATCCTGCGAACGGAAGTCCATGCATGGGATAAACTGCACGTGCGTAAATTGCTGCTCCGCATAGAACTGCATGAGCGCTGCCGCCTGATGCACGTTATCTTCATGCACGACCGTCAAAATGTTAAAATCCACCCCATCCTGCCGCAAATAATCAATGCCTCGCATGACCGCCTTGTAGGAGCCCGCCCCGGATCCGGTTACCCGGCGCTTGTCATGAATCGCTTGTGGACCGTCCAAGCTTACACCGAGCAAAAAGGAGTAGCGGCGGAAAAAGGCTGCCCATTCCTCATCGATTAACGTTCCGTTGGTCTGAACGGAATTGCTGATTACCGTATGCGGAGGCGCATACATCGCTTGCAGCGCGACGACGCGCTCGAAGAAGTCTTTGCCTGCCAGCAATGGCTCGCCCCCTTGCCAGGCAAAAGAAGCTGCACCTGATGCGACAGCCATATATTTTTGAACAAACGTTTCTAATACTTTGTCATCAATCCGGCGAATTGTAGAGCCGGGTTTACCTTGACATGAGCTGTAATAGCAATAGTCGCAAGCCAGATTGCAATCCTCTGATACCGTCTTCCACATGACACCTTGCGGTGAACGTATGACATGATCCATGCATGCGTGAGCCATCTCGCGAATCTCTCCCTCTTGATGTAACTTGGTTCGCTCTAGCAACACTCTCTATGCTTCATTTCTTTCACCGTAAACGTATAATATTCGTTTGACAAGGACCGATGTCACAGCCTCATTTCACTCCAGCTCCGGCGAACGATCGAACAACCGTTGGGCCTGAGCGACCAACCAGACGACAGACGACACTATCATAATGTCGAAACTGACATTAAACAAAAACAAATGCTTGCCCAAATCGGCTTCCCCGTCACCTACGAGCGGAACCGCCACTGAGAAAATGGCGACCACACTCACGAGCAGCATGACATCGAGCACGTGTCTGCGCGCTTTATTGCGTATATATTCTCTTATAATGACCGCGAAATATAGCAGGAAGAAGATAATAAAAAAAATAAAATGCTTCGGAATAAGTTTCTTTTTACCTTCACTCCATAAGCTGTACGTATAGGAGATTGCGCCCCGCGGCTTGCCCAACTCCTTCTCATAGTTTCCCAAGTAATAAGGCCGTATCATCGTCGCTTGACTTGAAGCAGCCTCCAGCTTATCAATGATGCGTCCAGGATGACGCAAATAGTAGCCGACCACATCAAAGTGTCCAAGCCGGGAATAGACATGCTCCGTCAATTCGGGCGCATCCTGCTTTATGGGCACATCGGTCTGAAAATAGTTCGTTCCGGCCAGTACCGCATATTTTTGCGGAATGCCGAGCTCCTCCAAATCTTGCGCCACATGCGGCGAATCTTTTAAAATTCCGAAAAAAATCGTTTGATACAGATTGATTTGCTTAAGTTCCTTCGGTGCAAAGACATATATTAGCCCCGTCGTTGCTATCATGAAGGCGGAACCGCCTATGATGAGCCGTTTCCATGAACGATCCGGGCGCTTCCGATGCAGTCGGAAGGCATACAGTGCAAACGCAAGTCCGATCGGAGCATTCTGAATTTTTGAAGCTGCCAATATGACGGCGCATCCAAAGAGCAGCGCAAGCCAATAGGAAGCCGGCTTCTTCTGCACCGCCAAGACGATCGAAATCGCAGTCGACAGCAGCAAAAAAATAAGCGATACCGGTTCGCCGAAAAATGACTGAAAATAAGCGACATAGCCGATATCAAAAAAAATGAACAAGGTGCATGCCGCAACCGTAATTTGCAACCAACGCTTGCCGGCGCATGCATAACGCACAATGATGAACAAAGTCAGCAATAGCAGCACCGAATAGACGATGCCCATCGCTTCCAACGGAAACTGATCCGGACTGAGCAATCTTCCCAGCAAGCCTGCTATAAAGACAAACAGAATTTGCGATGAGACGTATCCGATAGCAAAAGGCCCATATTCATAGTTGGAGTGGCTGTAGCCGAAGTATTTGTCTTCATACGAATAAGTATCGCTTAGCGGAGATACGCCTCCGCTTCCCAAAATACGGTCAAAATCCCCATTGTCGGCCACCCCGATAAACGGAGGGGCAAAGAGGATGCAAACAAGCAGGACGACGCCGATTCCGATGGCGCTCCACGTGATCCAATCCATTCTTTTCATTCCCAATCCCACTCTCCCCTAGAGTCATGCTCCTGCTTGCTTCATAAAATTGCTTCTATAAATTACTTCTATTTAGTTTAATGCTCGGCTTTGCGATGCTTCCCATAGTCATCCGCAGCATGAGATTCTAATGGGAACGATGAGTTAACTTGAACAGGACGCTTGTCGGCAAACGTAATATTGCGGTGCAGCAGAAACGAAGTGATGGTGTATACTCCAGCCTCTGCCAATACGACTGCCGAATCCCGCCAGGCTGCGGCAAGGGAAGGAACTGCTCCTTCTATCATCATTGCGATGAGCGGATGCAGCACCATGTAAGCGAACCCATAGCACAGCATCGCGATTGCAAAAAAATGGACAAAGCTGCGAAACCTCGCCCCTTCGTACCGAAATGTATAGCTGCGGTTCAACACGTAACTGCATATCACTCCCCCTGTATTTCCCACAAAGGTAGACGCGAAGTGATTCCACCCCGCCGCATGCATGAGCACATAAATGAGACCAAGCCCAATGCATGTATTAATAACCCCTACCAAGGCATACCGGCCGAACAATCGGGCCCACTGCAGCGATACCGGCCTCATAGCATCCCATTGGACCAGGCTCTAGTGGCCGTCCAAGCCGGTTGTTCAGCCGCAGGCTTATCCGCCAGTACGATATCAATAATATATGGCGGCCTGCGTTTCACTTCATTATAGATTTTGCCGATATATTCCCCGATGACGCCGAGCGCCAGCAGTTGTATGCTTCCGATAAACCACAACGACAGCATGATGGACGTCCAGCCTGAGACGGTCTGTCCCACTATCTTGGAAATGAGCGAATACGCTCCCGCAACTGCGCTCGCCCCCAAACTGATGAAGCCAAGCATCGTTACGATCCGCATCGGCTTAATACTGAAGGATGTAACACCATCCCATGCAAATGACAGCATCTTGCGCAGCGGGTATTTGGATTCTCCTGCCGCCCGCTCTTGGCGCCGGTAAGTGACCTCGGTCTGACGAAAGCCTATCAGCGGCACAATACCGCGCAGGAACAGATTGACTTCGTGGAACTCTCCCAGATGTTCCACCGCGCGCCGACTCATCAAGCGGTAGTCGGCATGATTGAATACGAGCGGAATCCCCATTCGGCGCATCAGCTTATAGAACGATTCAGCGCTCCAGCGCTTGAACCATGTGTCGGAATCCCGGCATTCGCGCACGCCATAGACGACTTCGTATCCTTCATGGAATTTACGTACGAACGCGCTCACTGCCGCGACGTCGTCCTGCAAATCGGCATCCAAAGAGATGATGCAGTCCGCAAAGTTCTTAGCATACATCAGCCCTGCCAAGAGCGCCTTCTGATGACCGGCATTGCGAGCTAGCTTCAATCCGCTGACCCAAGGATTCCGTTCACGCGCTTCGACGATGTGCATCCAAGTAGCATCACGGCTGCCGTCATCAACAAACAGCAGTCGGCTTTCGCTTGACACCATTTGTTCCTGGACAAGCACAGTCAGCGCATCTGTCAGCTTTCGTATGGAAAGCGGCAGTACTTCCTCCTCGTTATAGCAGGGAACGACCATATATAGAATGGGCAATGTCATACCTAAGCTCCTTTATAGAGGCTATATTAAAGAATTTTTTCCTCTATTATACAATTACCTTCCATAATATTCTATAACTAAGAGGGTTACTTTCATACCTGTCCCGCCCTCTACCGTTGCAATTGGCCATTACTCAGACTCATGAAAGAGTCGCCTAAAGGCGCACCATCTGTCGAATAACAAGGCATCGACTCTTCATAATTAACGAAATATTCCGCTAGTTCAGCGGCGCGTTCACACTGCAGGGGATTCGATTCATCTGACCCTTTGCCTCACTCTCCCCCTCCTTCAGAAGGTGGCGCGTTCACACTGTAGGGGATTCGATTCATCCGACCTTTTGCCTCATTCTCCCCTTCCATCAGAAGTTGGTGCGTTCACACTGTAGGGGATTCGATTCATCTGACCCTTTGCCTCATTCTCCCCCTCCTTCAGAAGGTGGTGCGTTCACACTGTAGGGGATTCGATTCATCCGACCTTTTGCCTCATTCTCCCCTTCCATCAGAAGTTGGTGCGTTCACACTGTAGGGGATTCGATTCATCTGACCCTTTGCCTCATTCTCCCCCTCCTTCAGAAGGCGTTACGCCCACTGACGACTCTGGACGTTGCCAAGTTAACTGTCATCATGATTAGCTGCTTCATCGCATGGTGTCTATACGAAACGGAAAACGGTATGTACCTTAATCCAGACGCTAGTGATCCTTCCTGACTGTATGGGAGATTGGATATAAGGACCATGGAACGGAAACCACTACATCATGTTTTTTTGGCTAAGAACAAAAATTTATCATTTCAGTTTGTTTTCTAATCTTATGAAACATGCTCGTTTTTAGGAGAATGGGTTACTGCTGATCTGATTGGAGGGGAGAGTGAGGCAAAGGCTTAAACGGGCATACCTTCTCCGGGAGTGGAAAAGTGAAACCATGTCGGCAGATATCTTCCATATATAAAAAAGCCGTCTACTGCTTGCTCTCGGCAAACAACAGACGGTATTCCGACTTAATACATATAAGAGATTTATAGTTCGCATAGCTCGGTCAAAAGTTTGAACAGCAAGCTGCTCGACAGCAGCACGAAGCATCCGCTCGCCTCTCTGGCGATATGTTGGTGTTCTAACGTGTATCCCATGCAATCGAGCACGATAATTCCGGCGCCTGCAGCTCTCAATTCCTGTGCCGCAGCCGCGATCTGCTCGCTCGTTGCCGTATAGGGGGAAGCCGCCGCAGTCGTAATCGCTGCGTCGAAGGCTCCCCATTTCCGGCGCATCTCCTCTGACTGCTCCGCAAGCGGAATAATAAGCCCAATCGGAGTCCTGCCCGCCAGCTTCGCAATAGCAGGAGTCAGCACACGTTCAGGTTCAATCAACAAGGCCCGTTCGGTGCCGAGATTGCGGAACGCTCCGGTGCAGAGCAGGACGATCACTTGACAGCCGTCCCGTTCACATTCGTCTATCAAGCGCTGCATGGCTTCTTCCGTTTTCGCCGCGGACAAGACGACAGCTTCACCGTCGGCCAGTCGCGTCGTCAGCACGAACTCGCCTTGCTTCGGGCCAAGCTCGCGTTCAATCTGCGCCAGCGTCATACCGTCTAAGACACCGACTTGCAGCACATCTGCGCAAGGGGCCAACCAACGCTCGATTAGCGGCTGCACATCCGTTCGCGGTGCTTGACCTATCGTAATGAGCCCTATTTTCACGCGTTGCCGACTATCGCTTCGTTCCATGCGAATCTCTCCTTTCCCCATCATGAGCCTATATGACACGACATGGCGCTTGGCGCCGAATGCCGACTGTAGAATGCTGAAAGCTGAATGCCAATGCTGAACTCCAATTGCCGAGCGTTGAACGGCCGCTTTGCCCTAGACCTCCGCTAACGGTCTGCCCAGCGTCTGCAGGGCATTCATCGGTCCATATAAATTCAACATGTGCTCGAACTCGCCTTTATTATAGAAGGAACAGACTTCATTCGTGAATTCCTTGGCTACCTCCACCGCGAAGCGCGCAGCCAACGCAATATCGACTTCATGGCTGGCTCCCGTACCGCAGCCCGGTACAGTCGACTGTGCCGTAATCGCGACGCCGATGACTGGCGCAGCGGTCGTTACGCAAGGCTGCAAGATGCTGTTAATATGATACAGCCCGTTGCCGTATGGAGTAATGTCCTGCATCGTAATCGGGAACGTGACAGGATGCTGTCCGGTCGTCATTTCCATAATGCGAAGCAGATCATCGCTGACGCGCAAAATGTAGCCTTCCTTCACAGTCGGGGAAATGGCGATCCCTTTATGATTGATGACACGATTGCCTTTCGTCGTATCGATCGACAGAATCGCTTCCATCTCGTCCAGCACCTCGTATTCGTTCATCGTCGCAATATCGACGGGCGAATCCATGAAGTCAACCGGCTCATGCGGCAAGGTCGGTGCGTCCGGGCACACGTGGGTCGTAATGTATACGTCCCCCTTTAACCGGTCTCCCTTCCCGCTCATGTCGGCGAGCTTCAACGCAGCCGCCAACGCCGCAATCGCGCCGTCGCCATCGGAGACTAGGCCGATGCGCTGCGGCCGCGCTCCAAGTCCGCCCAGCCGCCCGACGATACCGAAGCTCGGTGCTTGCCCGCCCTGACTCTTGCCTTCCGTTCCCGGGATGAAGATGCGGATGAAGTCTGTAAAGCCCTTCTCCCCATGAACGCGCTGCACACTTACGTCAGCAAGCGGGTAAGGCTTGAACAGATCCTTCACCGCTTCGCCGGATGTAAATGCATTGTCTACCGCTTCATATATTTGCAACGTTTGCAGTAAAGCCATGATTTTCTCTCCCTTTCAGCTCGATGTCATAGATGTCTATATTTGCTTGCACGGGACTGTGCCCGGCATTATAAATTGTGGCATGCCACCCAGTGTTCTTCATCCGCCTCCCGCCATTCCGGCTGTACACTGCGGCAGTGCTCCGTCGCTATCGGGCAACGGAGATGAAAGGCGCAGCCCTGCGGCGGATTTTTGGCACTTGGCACCTCGCCCGTCAGTACAATGCGCTCCTTCTTCGCCTTCGGATTCGGCACGGGTACGGCCGACATAAGCGCCTTCGTATATGGATGCAGCGGATTGGCATACAGCTTGCGCTTTGGCGCCAGCTCCACCATCTTGCCGAGATACATGACGCCGACGCGCGTACACAAAAACTTGACGACGGATAAATCATGAGAAATGAACATATAGGTCAGCTTCGACTGCTCCTGCAAATCCTGCATCAAATTCAGCACCTGTGACTGAATCGATACGTCAAGCGCCGAAACCGGCTCGTCGCAGACGATGAACTTCGGATTCAGCGCCAAAGCACGGGCGATGCCGACACGCTGACGCTGGCCTCCGGAAAATTCGTGCGGGAAGCGATTCGCTTGAAATGAGGACAGCCCCACTCGTTCCATCAACTCCTGCACGTGCTGCTTGCGCTCCGACGTCCGCAACGATTGATGCGTCTGAAGCGGTTCCTCCAAGATGCGCTGAACGGTCCAACGCGGATTCAGCGAAGCATAAGGATCTTGAAAGATCATGCTCATATCGGGACGCAGAAGGCGCAGTTCCTTCGATGAAAGCTCCATAAGGTTGCGCCCTTGGAACCATACTTCACCTTCGGTCGGTTCAATCAAGCGCAAGACGGAGCGGCCGGTCGTCGATTTGCCGCAGCCCGACTCGCCGACAATGCCGAACGTCTCCCCTTCGTATATATCGAAGTTCAACCCATCCACCGACTTCACGGAACCGACTTGCTTGTTCAGCAGCCCTTGGCGTATCGGGTAATGCTTTTTCAGATTGCGTACCTGCAGCAACGCGGTCATCGTGCCACCCCCTTCTCGACGAGCAGACAGCGGCAGCGATGCCCGCCGCCCATATCCGTCAGCCCAGGCTGCACTTGCTCGCACGCTTCCACTCGGTATTTGCAGCGTGGCGCGAAACGGCAACCTGGCGGCATATTAAGCGGGCTCGGCACCGTACCGGGTATCGACTCAAGCCGATCCTGCTCTCCGGCAAGCTGCGGGAGCGATGACAGCAGTCCTTGCGTATATGGATGCTGCGGCGATTCAAACAGCGTGTCCACATCCGCCTCCTCTACGACCTGCCCCGCGTACATAACGACCACGCGGTGGCACATCTCCGCGACGACCCCGAGGTCGTGCGTAATGAGCAGGATTGACGTCTTCTCTTCCTCCTGCAGCTGCCGCATTAAATCCAATATTTGCGCTTGAATCGTCACGTCAAGCGCCGTCGTCGGCTCGTCTGCAATCAGCACCTCGGGATTGCAGGACATCGCCATCGCAATCATGACCCGCTGTCGCATTCCGCCCGAGAGCTGATGCGGATATTCCTGCGCCACCGACTCGGGATGCGGAATACCGACCTTGCGCAGCATCTCGACGGCATGCCGCATCGCCTCCTTGCGCTTCAGCTTCATATGAAGCTGAATGGCCTCTGCCAGCTGATCGCCGATGCGGAATACCGGATTGAGCGAAGTCATAGGTTCCTGAAAGATCATTGCGATGCGATTGCCGCGAATGGACCTCATTTGCTTCTCTGGGACATCCAGCAGGTCGCTTCCATGGAATTGAATGCGCCCGCTCTTCACCCGTCCAATCTTCTTCGGTAGAAGCCCCATGATAGACAAAGAGGTTACACTCTTGCCGCAGCCCGATTCGCCGACAACGCCGAGCGTTTCTCCTTGGTGTACGTGAAAGCTTACGCCGTCCACCGCCTTGAAGACGCCCCCATTCGTAACAAATTCCGTCTCCAGCTGTTCGACTGCCAGCACCGGCTCCATTCTATTCACCACCCAAATAGCTGAGCGCGGTCAACGTGTATACCTTGGCCGCATCCACCACATCCTGCACCGGTGCCTTCTCGTTGAAGCCGTGAATGGTGGACAGCTCTGCAGGACCGTATTGCAGCACCGGGATGCCGACGCGGCGGAAATGCCGCGCATCGCTGGAAGCCCATTGCAATACTCCGTATGCTTCTTCCTGCTTCACGTCGCATATATGCTGCACGAGCTCCTCCACGATTGGATCGGTTGACGGCGTCCAGTTGGCCAACCCTTGGAAGCCTTCCGGGTGAAGCTCCGTCTCAATGCCGATGCCGGCGAGCAAACGTGTCGCCTCGGCTAGCACTTGGCTAGGTTCAACTCCGAACGGAAGGCGCGTATCGACACTGACCGTGCAGCGGTCAGGCACGACGTTCGTCTTCGTTCCGCCTTCGATGAGCCCCACATTGACCGACACGCGGTCGATAATAGCGGAGAAGTCCGCATTTTCTTTTTCAGCGATATACTGCTTCGTCACTTCGATAATATCCTTCACTTCATCCGGCAGATCCACCGGATAGTGATGCAGCTGCTGCAGGGCTTGAACGGCCGCGGCCGCCTTCATGATGGCGTTATCGCCAAGCAGCGGAGACAAGCTGCCGTGTCCCGGCGTGCCCGGCACCGTGAAGTTGAACCAGCAGCTGCCCTTTTGCCCGATCGTCGGATGCAGCGGATGCGATGGCTCGGCAATGACTGCTGCCGTACCGTGAATGAGCTCTCGCTCGAATACCCACGGCACGCCGAGATGTCCGCCTGTCTCTTCGTCCGGCACGATAAGCAGCGACAGTCTGCCTTGCAGCGGAACTTGCAGATCCTTCAGCAGCTTTACGCTGAAAATAAGTCCCGCCAAGCCGCACTTCATATCGCTCGCTCCGCGTCCGAGCACATATCCGTCCCGCACCTCACCGCAGAACGGGTCGAAATCCCAGCGGGAACGGTCGCCTGCCGGCACGACATCCGTATGACCGCAATAGATAAGATGGCGATCTGAAGCAGCTTCATCGCCGATCGTCGCAATCAGATTCAGCATGTTCCCGCCTGCGTCATGCACTTCTGTATCGATGCCAACCTCGGCCAAGTAGTCGATAATGAATTGGCTAATTTCACGCGAGTCCCCGGGAGGGTTCTCTGTTGGGAATTGAATGAGTCTTGAGCACAATTCCAGCAGTTCATCTCTGCGTTGTTCCACTTCGTCTATCCAGCGTTGCTTCCATTCGTTCACCGAAATCCCCTCCTGTTAGTTCATAACCGTTATGATGGCGATCGCTTATTTCGAAATCGGGTAAAAACGCAAGCACTCATCTGGGAAGAAGATGTAACCTTTCACGTCGTTGTTGAACGCCACGAGGCGGTTATATTCATACATGTACAAGTAAGGCATGTCCGTATTAATGAGGCTTTGGATCTCTTCATACATTCCGTTGCGCTTCGTCATGTCCGTTTCGACGGCCGCTTGCTTCAGCAGTTCGTTCACCTTCGTATTGTTGTAATGCACATAGTTGGATGAACTCGCGCTGTCGACCAAGAACCCAAGATGATATTCCGGATCATTGACGAAGGAGGTCCATTTCGACATGAATGCCTGCACATTGCCAGTGCGAAGCTGTTCCAGGAACTGCGCGCGCGCCAGCTTGTTAATGTTCATCGTCACGCCGATCTTTTTCAGCTCTGCTTGAATGACCGTCGCAGCGTCCTCCCAATCTTTAAAGCCGGAACCTAGCGTGAAGTCGAACTGGAAGCCGTCCTCATAGCCTGCTTCCTTCAACAGCTGCTTCGCTTTGTCCAAGTTATATTCATACACATAGCCCTTATCGGAGAAGCCAGGCGTATTGCTGGCCACGATGCTCTTCATCTGCTTGGCTTGTCCATACATGACGTCCTTCAAGAGCGCATCATGCGGAATTGCATATTCGATCGCTTGACGCACCTTCGGATTGTCAAATGGCTTCATGTTATTGTTCAGACCCATATACAAAATGCGGTTGCTCGCATCAGAACGTACAGTCAGATCGTTGTTCTGCTTCAGCGTATCGACATCCTTCGGCGGAATCTCCATGGCAAGGTCGATGTCGCCTTTGTTCAGCAGCATCGTGCGGGACGATGCTTCCTTCATGAACTTCATGACAACTTTGTCCAGCTTGGCACGCTCTTGCCAGTAATTGTCGTTCGCCACGAACACTGCTTCGGAGGAAGGATCCCATTTTTCAAGCTTGAACGGACCGGAGCCGGCCGTATTGGTCTTTAAGAACTCATTCGCATCGCCTTCAATCGCTTGCGGATCGATGACCGAGAAGGAGTACATCGCTAAAATTTGCAAAAACATATGATTCGGACGCTCCAGCTTCACTTCCACCGTAGCATCGTCCACCTTGCGGAACGACTCGATGGAGGCCTGCTGATACAAAAATCCGCCCGAGTTGGAGTTCTTAATATGATCGAGCGAGAATACGACCGCATCGGCATTCAACGGATTACCGCTATGGAACTTCACGTCCTTACGCAGCTTGAACGTATACGTCTTCTGGTCGTCGGATACGTCCCACGACTCGGCCAGCATCGGCTTGATTTCTTCTGTGGCGGCGATATCTGCGCCGTTTACATTTTTGACGCCATAGGTTACGAGCTGATCATAGGTGGACAGCACCAATGTATCAGAAGTCAGATCGTTCGCTTCCGCCGGATCGAGCGTCTGCCCGCCTTCGGAATAGGCGACGGTGAGCGTCTTGCTCCCGGTACCATTTGTAGGCGTATTTGCTTGTTCTCCCGCTGCACCGGTGTTACTGTCTCCTCCAGCTTGGTTCGCTTTCGGCGCGCAGCCCGCAAGCAAGGTCAGAATGAGCGTCAATGCAATGGCCATCATCATTGTGTTGCTTCGTTTCATCATTGTTTCCTCCCCCTAGATGTTCAAAATAGAATCGTATTTTACTTCCGGCTCGTGCGAAGCCGCGGGTCGAGCACGTCGCGCAGCCCGTCGCCGAACAGGTTGAATCCGAGTATCGTCGTTGCTATAGCAAGCCCTGGGAACGTGACTAGCCACCATTCACCGGTAATAATGTACTCCCGTCCTTCGGATATCATCGCTCCCCACTCCGCAAGCGGAGGACGAACGCCGAGGCCGAGAAAGCTCAAGCTCGCTGCCGTCAGAATGGAGAACCCCATCCCAAGCGTAATACGGACAAGCAGTGGAGCTAACGCATTCGGGAAAATATGCCGGACAAGAATGGCACTATCCTTCACCCCGATGGAACGGCTCGCCTCCACGAATTCTCGTTCCTTCAAGTAGATCGTCTGGCTGTACATGAGACGGGCGAACTCCGGAATTCCGACGATGCCTACCGCCATCATCGCGCTAATGAGGCCAGGGCCCATAGCGGCAGCGATAGCCATCGCCAGAATAAGCGAAGGAAACGCCAGGAATATGTCCATTACGCGCATAATAAGATTCCCGATCCAGCCGCCATAATAAGCGGCAATGCCGCCGAGCGGAACCCCGATGAAGAAGGAAATTCCGACGGCGATAAGCCCGGTCCAGATCGATATGCGCGCTGCATATATGACACGGCTGAAGATGTCCCGACCGAACTGATCGGTTCCGAACCAATGCGCTCCGCTTGGCCCCTGCAGCTTCGCCTCCAGTTGGGTCGCATCCGGCGCGTAGGGTGCGACAAGCGGCGCGGCAACGGCAAAGAGCGTCCATAGAACGATCAGGAAGAGACCGAGCGCGGCAAGCTTATTGCGGAGGAACAGCTTGCTCCACTGCCGCAGCGCAAACCAAGCTTCCTGCAGCATGGACGGTTCGCTCGCCGCAGCTACTACAGCGGACGGTGAGGTTGATGCTTTCATCACAGTTGCACCTCCTAAGATGTCATGATATGAGAGATTGATTATTCGTAGCGAATGCGCGGGTCGATTAAGCCATACACCATATCGACAAGCAAATTGATGCAGCTATACACGACAGCGCTTAGTAGTGTAAACGCCTGAATTGGGGCGTAATCGGTTGCCAAAATGGATTCCGTAACATAGCTTCCGACGCCAGGCCAAGCAAAGATCGTCTCCGTAATGACCGCGCCTCCGAGCAAATAGCCGATTTGCAGACCGATCATTGTCACCGTCGGTATCGAAGCATTAACCAAAGCATGCTTGTACACCACGGAACGCTCATTCAAGCCTTTTGCTCTTGCAGTACGGATATAATCCTGACCGATAACCTCCAGCATGCTGGAGCGCATCATGCGCGCGATAATGGCCATCGTGCCGGCGCTAAGGCAAATCGCCGGAAGAAGAAGATGAGATAATGATTGCTTAAACGCTACCCAATCGGCAGTGAGCAAGCTGTCTACAAGGTATAAGCCGGTAATGTTCGTTGGCGGGAGAATGTCTCCGCCGATGCGGCCCATTGGAGCAGGCGCAATGCCAAGCTTGGAATAGAAAAATAAAATGAGCAACAGTCCGAGCCAGAATACTGGCATACAAGCGCCGATGAGCGAAAAAATACGGGAGATATGATCCACTATCGATTCTTTTTTCGTTGCGGCCACGATGCCTACCGGGATGGCAACCAATAACGCGATCAGCAGGCTGACAAAGCCAAGCTCAATTGTGGCAGGCAGGCGGACAGCGAAATCCTCCAGCACGGTATGGCCTGTATGCCAAGCCACTCCCAGATCCCCTTGCAACAGCTGCTTCACATAAGCGCCGAACTGTACATACAGCGGATCATTTAGCCCGAGCTGAGTGCGAATGTTCTCCACCACGTGCTGCGGCGCCTGTTCTCCGGCAATCATCAAGGCAGGATCACCTGGCAACACCCTTGATAATATGAACGTGATGAGCACGATGCCGAGCAAGCTTGGAATGAGGTATAACAGACGTCGAGTAATGAATTGTAGCAATGCAACCCCTCCCCCTTTAAAGCAGTGTCTCGTTAGTTTAATAAAGTATGACTGTGTAAAATTGTGAAGCCTGGCTACCACATATGCGAGATAATATTGCAGCTTTGCCGTATTAAAGGAACTTGGTTGAGCAAGATGCGCAAATAGGAATCGCTCCGAGCTTCATCAATCCGGTATCTCGGTCCCGCAATCGTAATGGAACCCAAAATGCGTCTGTGACTATCCAACATCGGCACGGAAATGCCTACCACGTCTTCCGTATATTCTCCGACAGAAATGCACCAGCCTTCTTCTTTGATCTGCGCCAATTGAACACGCAAGCTCAGCGGATCGGTAATCGTCCGTGAAGTGACGGACATCAAGCCTTCCTGAATAATTTCTTCCCGCAGCTCCGCGGATACATACGCCATCATGACCTTCTGGGAAGCTCCGGCATACAGCGGCGAACGATCGCCAACCGGAATCAAATATTGAATATCCTTCGAGCTAAGGACGATGGATACGCATACGCCCTCTTTCCCTTCCAGCATGTTCAGATAGACCGACTCACCGGTTGAATTCGCTATTTCCTTCAATATAGGCTGAAAATATTGCTGAATGTTGAGCTGATCGGTGATGACTTTCCCGTATTCCAGCAGCTTCAATCCGAGATGGTATTTCTGTGTTTCTTTGTTCTGAATTAGAAAGCCGTGCTGTTCAAACGTCGTCATGATGCGATGCACGACCGAGTGATGCATCCCCAGCTTCTTCGCTAAATCACGCACCCCCCATATCGGATGATCCGATGTAAAGCAATCGAGCAATTCGAGCGATTTGGCCAGCGTCTTGAGCGACACATCCTCACCTCTTCCCCTATTTTCTTGAACAAGGCTTTCGTACCGATTATAGATACACTGTTTCTATAAATAATTTTTCATCATTATAAACGATGCCGAAGAAAGATCAACAACTTTTTTTCCTTGTTTTTACCATGTGGACATGTCAACTTTTATGTCTCCTGAAAAAGGACATATGTATATTATGGATGTACAAACCTGACATGTAATGTAACGGTGCCTGAATACGAAGCTGTACTATGTACTTCGCCTTAAATTACATTCATGAGACAAAGATTTCGGTATATAGCTTTAAGTGAAAACGTTTTAATTTGTGCTATACCAGCTTCACTTCATTCTCCGTGCTAAATCGTTTGAACTATGTATTCGGAAGGAGTCGTTCCTGTTGCGCAACAAAGTGAAATGGTTTCTATGCTTTGCCCTCCTGCTCGGTTCCCTGCAGTCCTTGTTCGTCCTGCCCGTTGCGGCAAGCACTGAGCAAGATGAAACTGCCGAGTCGGATGTGAGCGCCGCTGCCGCCCCAATGCGGCCATTCTCGTATGCAGACCGTGTTCTTACGAACCCGGTTGCGTGATACGAAGACGAATGCGTGCTATGAAGACAATTGCCCCATTGGAAAATATATAGCAGAATGTGCGAACTGGACGGCTAAACGGCATGTGGACTGTACTTTGTCCAGTGGATCTGGCTGTTCAGCGAATACTGCGGATGGAGTGTCAAACCATTGGATCATTTCCAATGTAGCCTATTCTAAAGTGGTTTACGCAGCTTTTTCATTGGAAAATTCCAATGGGTAAGACAAGGGGGGATACGGCCAAGCCTTCACCCTGCTTTTTTCTTAGCAGAAAAGACTGGGCCGAGCACATACACGGGGCATCCACTTCCGTCGTTGTTGAATCCAAGTCATTCAAGTCTTTTGAATTAAAACTTTACAGTGATGACACAGATGCAAAGCCGCGTCAGGACTCGCCAGCGGATATTCTCCCTCGGTGTTCCAACTTAGCAGGGTTTCCCGACAGCCTGAACAGGGGTCGCTTCCGACCCCTGTTCATTATTTTTTGGCCACATATTTGCGCATATCGAATGCGACGGCCGACACAATGATAAGCCCTTTAATAATAAGCTGCCAATACGGATTGACGCCAATGAAGGTCAGACCATAATTGATCACTCCAAAGATGAGCACGCCCGCCATAATGCCAGGCACAGTACCGATGCCGCCCGACGTTGATACGCCTCCCACGACACAGGCTGCAATGGCATCGAGCTCATACATATTTCCGTAGTTGTTCGTCGCTCCCCCTGTACGCGCCGCTTCCAGCACCCCTGCCAAGCCGTAAAGCGCACCGGCAATGGCGTAAATCGCGATCAAGTTGCGGCTGACATTAATGCCGGATACCTTTGCCGCCTGTATGTTGCCGCCGATGGCGTACATGTTCTTGCCGAGCCGCGTCTTGTTGAATACAAGCCAGACGAGCAGCGCAACCGCAATCGCGATGATGACGATATACGGCACAGAGTACGGCCCGCTTGGTCCGATATAGCCGGTTCCGAGACGGCTGAAATCCTCGCGCAAGCCGCCGATGGGCTGCGATTGATTCGGCTCCATATCGAAATAGATCGAGTTGAGCCCGTACACCGCTACCATCGTGCCTAGCGTGGCAATAAACGGCGGCACGCTGAACTTGGACACGATAAAGCCATTCATCAGCCCAACGATAAGTCCTGCCGCTATGGCCAAAATGACTGGAACCCATAGCGGAAGCTGCTGCAAGTCGGGAAAAAATTTGCGAGGATACTCGGACAATTGCAGCATGGATGCCGACAAGACCGCCGTCAAGCCGACGACACGCCCTGCAGATAGGTCGACTCCCCCGGTAATAAGGATAAAAGCCGCACCCAGCGCAATAATCGCACGCGTAGACGACTGCAGAAAAATATCGCGAATCGTCGTCACGGACAGAAATCTCGGATCCCAAAAAGCAATGCACACAACTAACAGGAGCAGTACGATGTAAATCGCATTTTGTGACATGAACTGCTGTGCATTTTTGATGCGGGTCATAATATGTCCTCCTTCAATGTGCGGCATGCTGGGCAGCAAGACGCATGATCTCTTCTTCGGTAGCCTGCTTCCCATCGATAATGCCGGAACATCTTCCTTCGCACATGACCATGATGCGATCGGACATGCCAAGGAGCTCGGGCATTTCGGAAGAAATCATAATGATGCTCTTTCCCTGCTGCGCAAGTTCGGCAATGATGGAATAGATTTCGTATTTCGCGCCGACATCGATGCCGCGGGTCGGTTCGTCGAGCAGCAATATTTCCGGATCGGTGAGCAGCCATCTCGCCAGCAGCACCTTCTGCTGATTGCCACCAGACAAGTTTTGGATGAGCGTTCTCATCGATGGGGTCTTCACGCGCAGCATTTCGATGCTCCGTGTTACGTCCGCTCTTCGCTTCTTGTCATTCAATAACCCATACGGCGCAGCATATTTCGCTTGATTCGCGATAACTGTGTTTTCCATAACGGACAGCACCGGAAAGATTCCTGTCACTCTCCGATCCTCCGTCAGCAAGGCAATGCGGTGCTTCTTGGCATCGAATGGCGAGCGGATGCGAACGGGCTTGCCGTGAATGGAAAGCGTACCCGACTGCACGGAACGCAAGCCGAACAACGCTTCAATCAGTTCGGTCCGCTGCGCGCCGACGAGCCCGCCCACACCCAATATCTCGCCTCTTCTAAGCTCAAAGCTGACATGCTGGAATGACTTTGGAAGCGGGGAAGTCAATCCTTCTGCGCGCAAAATAACTTCACCGGGCACATTGCTCCGCTCAGGAAAGCGCTCCGTCAAATCCCGTCCAACCATCCTTGAAATAATGAGATCGGTCGTCATCTCATCTGCTGGCCAGGTGCCGATGAGCCTGCCATCCCGCATAATCGTAACATCGTCGGAGATACGTAAAATTTCTTCCATTTTGTGAGAAATATAAATGATTGCTACGCCACGCTGCTTGAGCTGCTCGATAATCGTAAACAACTGCTCCACTTCGTTGCCCGTTAACGAAGAGGTCGGCTCATCCATGACGATGATTTTTGACTGAAAAGAGACGGCCTTGGCAATCTCGAGCGATTGGATTTTGGATACGGATAGGCTTCCCACTCTAACTAACGGTGCAATATTCATGCCTAGATCAGCCATCAGCCGCTCTGTATCTTGCAGCATCTTCTTCTCGTCAACGATCTTGAACGGACCAAGCCCCTTCATCGGAAATCGGCCGAGCCAAATATTCTCCATCACATTGCGATGGGGAACCGGATGCAGCTCCTGATGAATCATCGAAATACCAAGCTTGAGCGCATCCTTCGAGTCGAGAATGCTCACCTTCTGCCCCTGTAAGACGATGTCTCCTTCATCAGGCTGGTATATGCCGAACAAGCACTTCATGAGCGTCGACTTGCCCGCTCCGTTCTCCCCCATAAGCGCATGCACCGTTCCCGCGCGCACCTTGAGTGTAACTTGGTCAAGCGCCTTTACCCCCGGAAATTGCTTAGAGATGTTACTCATTTCCAATAAATAGGGTTGAGTATTCATCTGGGAACCCCCTTGCTTCAAGAAAGCTGCAATCTGCTCATACCGAATCTTCTTTTGGCACAGCAACAGGGGCCCCTTAGCGCTCGAGCACCCGAGCCCCATGCCGTTAATTACGTATATTCGTTTGCTATCAAACGTCTATTGCGCGTCATCGATGTTGTCCTTCGTAATCTTTTTATACGGAATCCAGACGAACTTGCCGTCCGTTAGATCATATCCGCTATTGTCTTTGTTCGGCACTTCCCCCTTCGCCAATACAGCGGCCAGTCCCAGCGCCGCTTTCCCTTGGTTCTTCGCGTCGTTCAGCACCGTGCCAAGCATCGTGCCATCCTTGAGCGCTTGGAGCGCCGGAGCGGTCGCATCGACGCCGACGACCGGCATCTTCTTATCACCCGTAAAATATCCCGAGGCCTTCAGCGCCTCAATTGCGCCAAGCGCCATGTCATCGTTGTTCGCAAGCACCGCTTCAATTTTGTCGCCATGAGCGGCAAGGAACGCCGCCATTTTCTCTTGGCCTTTTACGCGGTCCCACATGCCGGTGTCTTCCGCCACCTTCTCCACCTTAATGCCTGCATCCTCAAGCGCCTGGACGGAGTACTTCGTGCGCAGTTCCGCATCTTGATGACCCGGCTCCCCCTTCAGCATGACGTATTGAAGCACGCCGTCCTTGTTCTTATCCGCGTCTGGATTGGCCTTCCAATAATCGACGAGGAGCTGGCCTGAAATAGTCCCTGATTCTTCGGCCTTAGCGCCGACATAATACACTTTGTCCCACTTCTTCATATCTTCCGGCAGCGGTTCACGGTTCAGAAATACGACCGGAATGTCGGCCGCCTTCGCCTTGTCGATAATGACTCCAGCCGCGGTTCGATCGACCGGATTGACTACAAGCGCATCCACTTTTTTCGTAATGAACAAATCAATCTTGTCGTTTTGGGTCGGTTGTGAATTTTGGCTGTCTACGATATCGACCTTCGCCTTGCCCTTTGCCGCTTCCGTAATTGAATTGCGCACCCCGGTCATGAATGTATCGTCGAACTTATAAATCGCAACCCCGATATTCGGCTCGTTGCCGGATCCGCCCGAATTGCCGCCTCCCGCACCCGACGAACCGGAAGAGCAGCCCGCAACCGTTAGCATAACGCCGAAAAGCAGCATTGCTGTCCATTTCTTCATTCCTAACAACCTCCCTTTTGTTGTAAAGCATGAATAAGGCTATGAAATTATTATGACGGAGACATCGTTCATAAAGAACAGAAAATCCTCATCATTTCTATTGAAATCCTCACATCTTGATGAGAAAACCTCTATTGAGGCGTACCATAATTATCGAAATCGAAAATGCGCACTCGTGCCGTAGCGCGTTCAGACTGACGGACTGACGGTGATTCGCTACATCAGCCGCTTTGCTTCATTCTCCCCTTCCATCAGGAATGAGGCGGTACTTCTAAGGACGTCTCTGATTCTCTTCCATCGGGAAGGTGGCACACCCCTAAGGACGCCCCTGCTTATTTTCCATCGGGAACGAGGGCAGTACGCATGAGGACCTCTGGTTCACTTTCATCAGGAGCACCCCTTTATGGTATATGAAACGGCATAAACCTTATTTTTCCTCGACGTTATCCCTCCTGACTGTATGGGAGAGTAGAGCTAAGGGCCTTAGCACAGAAGCCCGACAACATGTTTTCGTGTGAAAGAGAAGGGACTGCCATTCTGAATGAGAGGGAGAGTGAGGCAAGGGTTTGAACAGGCATACTTTCTTCGGAAAGGATAAAGTTACGGCTCCAAGGCGAAAAAAATCCTTGATACACCTGTCGGGCGCATCAAGGATCAAGGAGCTGAGCTCCAATCGTTATTCCGTTTCAATTGTCCGCTCTCATTATTTCTCGGACGCTTCAGGTCATTACCGTTGACCTTTCACATCGTGAATAATGGCGCGGCTCTTCTCCAAATAGGTGACTGAATTGTCGTAATTCCGGCTCGCCACCCCCAGATAGAGAATATCGATAATATTGAGCTGGGTAATACGGGACGCCATCGCTCCGCTGCGGATTTCGTTCTCTGTCGAGGAAATGAAGAGCGGAATATCCGCAATCGCACTTAAGGTAGAGTGTCCGTATTTCGTAATGCTAATCGTGGTTGCACCTGCTTCGCGAGCTGCTTTAAGGCTGGCAATGGCGTATTCCGTTTCCCCCGAATATGAAATGCCGATAGCCGCGTCCTGCGACGTGAGCATGACTGCGGAGGTCAGCTGTAAATGCGGATCGGTATACGAAAAGCTTGTCTTGTTAATCCGTAAAAATTTGTGCTGCGCATCCTGCGCAATCAGGTTCGAGGCCCCTAAGCCAAAAAAATACAGCCGTTCCGCCTGGTGCATTGCTTCCACCGCCATCGTAACCATAGCGGCGTCCAATATTTTGACTGTATCACGAATTGATTGAATGTTGTTGTTCGATACGTTCTGAATAATCGTCTCCACCGAATCGTGAGGCCGGATTTCCTGATAACCTTGGGGTTCCTTGCCTTCCTGCAAGTCGCCGGCAACCTTCAGCATCAGCTCTTGGTACCCTTTGAATCCCATCGACTTGCACAACCGTATGACCGCCGCTTGACTTCCCCCGCTCTGACGAGCAAGCTCCGCAATGGACATCCCAATCATATCCGCTGGATGCTGTAAGATGAATTCGGCGACTTTGCGTTCGGATGGCGTAATATCGTCCAAAATTTCCCGCAGCCGCACTAATCCTCCGTTCATTCGCCATCCCTCCTTCATCTTCCTATTGTAGTGCATCGGCGGCGTTGGCGCCATCACTTCAAATGCTGCACCCGCTGCAGGCGTCCGTGTTCAACCTATTCTATAAATTTTTTCCACATCCGCTCAGAGTCAATGCTTCATAATGGTTTGCATAAAGAGCACGGACGTTTGCGTTAAGCGAGTTCTAATCTCGTATTGCCGCTGCGACTGCTTGATGGATGTCATGGCGCAACTTCGCAATAGATGTGTCGCGTCCGAAATGAACCCGATTCGTCAGCAGGACAACGACAAGATCGCGCTCGGGATCGATCCAGAGGCTCGTGCCCGTGAATCCGGTATGTCCATAGCTGCTTCGCGAAAGTCCGTTGCCCGTCACATCTGCAGGGTCGTCCTTCAGCACCCAGCCAAGCCCCCGATGGGCCCCCGGGATATGGGGCGTATGGCTGCTGAGGGCTTGACGGACCGCGGACGGCGAGAGCAGCGCATTGGCTTGCCCCGTATGGGCGTGCATCGTGGCTGCAACGGTGTCTCCTTTTTCGACACCTGCGTTGGCGCTGACGAGCCACATCTGCGCGTACCGCGCCAAGTCGTCCGCGGTGGCGAACAGCCCTGCATTGCCGCTGACCCCGCCGAACGCATGCGCATTCTCGTCATGCACGCGGCCCCACCGGAACCCGCCCAGCGCCGGGTCATACTCGGTCGCGGCGATGCGCGGGCGCCATTCGCATGGCGGGTTGAAGCAGCTGGCTGACATTCCGAGCGGCCGGAACAGCAAGCGTTCAGCGGCCTGAGCGAACGGCTCGCCCAGAAGCCGTTCCGCTATCCGGCCAAGCACGATATAGCCCAAGCAGCTGTATACGCAGCGGGTGCCCGGGACGTGTGCCGGCTTCATCCGGCAGATGCAAGCGAACATTTCGTTCGGCGTCCATCCGTGCGAGTACAGATCCCAGTGCGCAGCCAATCCCGAAGTATGCGACAGCAGCTGGCGGATGGTAACCGCGTGCTTGCCGGATTGCCCGAATTCCGGCACATAAGCGGCAACTAGATCATCGAGTCCGAGCTTCCCTTGATCCGACAACATCAGAATCAGTGGCAGCGTGACGACGACCTTCGTTAGCGAAGCGCAATCATAGAGGGTGTCGGCAGAAGCTGGTATCGCAACACCATTGCCCATCACAGCATGGCCTGCCGCATAAGTGGCAAAATACCCGTTCCGTGCGACAAGCGCAACGCCGCCGGGGATGTTCTGCTGCGCGACCGCATGGTCGAGAAGCGCCCAAGCCGCTTGCAGAGCAGTGCCGCTTAGGCCCAATCTCTCCGCTCCGTCTGGCAGAATAGGCCCCTTCAAGACAAGCAATCGCTTTCATTTTGTTGTAGGGCAACGCTTTGCAGCCATCCCATCACTCGTTGTTCCCTCTCGTTCATCTCTATATCCTCCTCTCTCAATCGGCAATTATGGCAGCGCCAGCTTCCCCATGACAGTTGGGCTCGCCGCTCCGGTCACGGCAGGCAGGTTGTTCGTGACGCCATGCACGAAATCGTTCGCCAATAGCGCAAAGGCAACCGCCTCTTTCGCATCGCCCGGCATGCCCATTTCATCGGATGCCATCACCTTCTGCTCCGGCAATTCCGCTGCCAGCCAGCCCATCAGCGTCAAGTTCTTGGCTCCGCCGCCGCTCACGATCACTTCGCTAACGGAATGCTGGCCGAAGACGAACTCGCGGTAAGCGCATGCAATCGAGCGTACCGTCAACGACGTGAATGTGGCGATGATATCCTCGGCAGACAACTGCCGATGGAGTCCTTCTGCGATCCATTTCGCGGCATACTCACTGCCGAACATTTCCCTGCCGGTCGTCTTCACCGGCTCCAGGCGGAAGTATGGATGGGCCAGCATCTCCGCAAGCAGCTCTTCGTTCACCCGCCCTTGCGCTGCCCACTCCCCATTGCGATCATAGTGGAGCACTCCGTCTGATAACTGGTAGACCGCTTGATCGATCAGCATGTTGCCAGGTCCGGTATCAAAAGCGGTGACTGCATCAGATGACGCTCCCGCCGGAAGTATGGTACAGTTCCCGATCCCCCCGATGTTCTGCACAATTCTGCCGATGTCGTCATGCCGAAAAAAAATATAATCCGCATAAGGCGTCAAAGGGGCTCCTTGGCCGCCTACCGCCATATCGGCTGGACGGTAATCTCCAACGACGGGTTTGCCGGACAGCTTCGCGATTACGGACAAGTCGCCGATCTGCAGTGTCGACGGCATAAAATAGGGATTCTCATCAACTACTATCGGTTGATGCCAAACGGTTTGCCCATGCGAGCTGATAAAGTCGATATCATCCAGCGCGATCCCTGCAGATGCAGCCGCTTCCAGCGCAGCTTCGGCAAATCGCCGCCCTAAGTAAGCATTCATCACACATAGGTCTGCGACGCGGGAATGTTCGTTGCTGCACAGCGCCTTTAATCGCCCCCGCAGATCCTGCTCGTATTCGATGCAATGAAAGGCGAGCAGTTCGGCCTTCGCATCCATTCCGCACCCTCGTACCTGGACGATGGCGGCATCAATTCCGTCCAACGACGTGCCGGACATCAAGCCTATAATGATATGTACCGGTTTGCCTGCCAATGAAAATCTCATCGCGCTCTCTCCCTTCTAGTGACGGATGGCAGATATAACAAAATAGTGATGTTCGATAAGGAATGAGTCTTGTTTCGATTAGGTGCAGTTTGCAGAAGTGTCTAATAATGATTGATTTACGGGATTTCCAACATATCGAGGAGTTCTGGGAAGGGTTCAATTGCCGCTGTTCAAATGCTGTGACAGACTTTTGAGGAAGGTTCTAGGCGGTTTAGCTTTATTATACGCAAACGAAATATTTTTTCAATTACCATTTAAAAATATAATTTTTTATTTTAAAGTTATCCGCCAATTCGTTTATAATCATCTCGAAGGCTGGCTGTTTTGGTTATAATTACAACATAATTACAACACTTAGCATATTGATGAGGTATTTTTCGATACACGAGATTCAGCATGCCCCCCTGCTCCGCCATTCCATCTGCACCCCACTTATCTCCATACTATCGGAATATCCCTCATTTTGCTGCCGCCAAACTGCTTGATGCATATTATTTCACGAAGGGGAACAACAGCTTCTGATTTTCCGGCCAGAACATATTATTTAAACCAATCACCTTCACATCCGTCTCCACCCGTTCCGGTATATCGGAGCCCTGCAGCGCGTCCGCCGCATATTTTACGCCGAGATACCCCATCGCAAACGGGTTCTGTACAACGGCAGCCCCAATGACCTCATCTTGCAGGTACCCCATAAGCTCAGGCGTGCTGTCGATGGTAACCACTCTTATCGCCCGGCCGGCATCCGCGTCCTTGACAGCCCGCGCCACACCGAGAGAGGAGATCGAATTAAGCGCCACGATGCCTTCCAGATCCGGATGCTTCGCCAGCATGCGAAGCGTCAACTCGTACGCAAGATCTGGATCCGAGTAGCAATACGCTTTCTCTGCCACTTCAATTCCATCATACCGTGAGAACAAGTCCATCAATCCCTCCTCGCGCTGCTCGGCATTATGCGCGCCTTGAATAAAGCTCATAACGCCGACTTTGCCTCTGCCATTCATCAGCTTGACGAGCTCCTGCCCGGCTGTCCGCCCCATTTGATAGGAATTCGTACCGATGTAGCTCTGTACCTTCGTGGAGCCGACCTCGGAATCAATGGAGATAACGGGTATGTTATAATAGCTCGCTTGGTCCACGACCTGCCCGAGCGCCATGTAATCGCTAGCAGCGAGAATGAGCGCATCCACACCCAGCTTTAGCGCTTGCTCCGTATATTCCACCTGCTGCTGGACGTCCTTCTCATGCTCAGGTGCGAGAAATGTAATTTTTACGTTGAATTCTTTGGCTGCCGCCTCTGCCCCCATACGAACCGTATTCCAATAATCGTCGTTCAGCATCTTGACGACGAGCGCGAAATTACGCTGCTCCGGCTCAGAGATTTCAATAATGCCGTTACCGGAGCAAGCCGTATTGAGAGCAAGGGGCATGATGATGAGCAGCAGTACGATGGCGCGCAGCAGCTTCACCTTTAATCCGCGCCCCTGTCCAGCGTATGAACTAAGCATCTCATCTTCTCCTTCCTCATGACTCGTCTTCGCGCTCCAGCGGCAGCCACATCGTAACCGCCGTCCCCACGTCCGGTTGGCTTTCGATCTCCAGACCATAAGCTAAACCGTAATACAACTGCAATCGCTCCTTAACGTTGCGCAGTCCTACACCAGATCCCTGTCGGCTCTCGACTCGTCCCGCTTGAATAGCTTCAAGGCGCGGCGGCGGGATACCTGCTCCGTTGTCGCTGACTTTAAAGAGCAGCTTACCGTCAACCTCCCGCGCCGAAATGCGAATGCAGCCTTCGTCAGCGCTGCCTTCAATGCCATGCTGAATGGCATTTTCTACGATCGGCTGCAGTATGAGCTTCAGGGTGCGGCTATTCAATATGCGCTCCTCCGCTTCAATCTCATACGAAAATTGATGCTTAAACCGAATATTTTGAATAATCAAGTAGTGCTTCACATGCTCCAGCTCTTCCTGCACCGAAATAATATGCTGGCCTTTGCTCAAGCTGATGCGGAAAAATTTCGACAACGACGAAATCATCGTCACGACATCGTCCGTACGCCCGCTCCCCGCCAAGCGAACGACGGAATTGAGCGTATTATACAAGAAGTGGGGGTGAATCTGCGCCTGCAATATGTCTAGTTCGTTCTTGCGCTTCGTCTCCTGCTCCACGATAATCTGATCCATGAGCTGATGAATGCGGGCCACCATTAGGTTGAACCGGCTCGTCAGCTGCTTGACCTCTTCGGCGCCGCTCATCTCCATATGCACGCTGAACACGCCTTTTTCCACCAGTCTCATCGTTCGTTCTAATCGCTTGATCGGATGAGAGATACGAGCGGACAGCACGAAGGAGACGATGAGCACGAAGCCGAGTACGGCGGCAAGCAGCCAAAATAAAAATCCTCCGATTTCCTGCTGTGTCGTTACGAGCTCGTCCATATAGGACACGCCGACAACCTTCCAACCAAGCGGATTAACGGTTTTAACCGTAATAAGCCGCTCCACTCCGCCTGAGCGGTCGATATAGCTGCCGTAAGTATATTTGAGCACCTGCTCCACATTTTCATACTTCAGCCCATTGTAGATTAACTGCTGCTGCGGATGATAGACCAGGTTCCCCATCGAGTCGATCAAATAGACATATCCTTTGCCGCCTAGCGTAACCCGCTGGCACAGATCGTCAATGGTCTTGAAGTTGACGTCGATCAGCAGGATCCCTTTTTCCCCTATGCCAGACCTGTGATACGTCATTCCTTTGCTCAACGAGACGACCCATTTATACGCGCCTTCGAACAGATTCTGAATGTGGGGGGGCGAATAGGACAACTGCTCTGGCGCTTGAACGGCAGCTGTGAACCAGCTCTGTTCGGTCAAGCTGGTATTGCGGCGCTGCATCTGCGATGGGATGCTTTGAATGAGCTGCCCGTCGATCGTAAAAATGGCCATGCTTACAACATCGTCGCGCGTCATCCGGATCGTGTCGAGCTGTTCCTGCAGCTCCTTCACAGGCAAGCCGCCGCTTCTGTTCAGGCGATCGTCAATGATTTCAAAAAAGGCGCCGATTCCGCTCACGTATGATTCCAAATTGAACTTCACCTGATCAATGATTTGCTGATTGTTCAGCACAGCATTCTGTTCCGCTGTATTGGCAAATTTGTCATAGACGACAAAGCTCACGAACAGCATCACAATGACGGTAATTAGCGTGAATGAAGCCACAATGATAAACTGAATGCTTCGCACTTGTCTCCACTTCATCCCATCCTCCACTTTTCATGCGCGACAGATCCCGGATCAGCCTTCATCTGCTCGGCTGCGATATTCTTTGGGCGATAGCCCCGCGTATTTTTTAAAGGAGTAGCTGAAATAATTCGGATCGCTATACCCTACTTGCTCCGCAATTTCGAACGTCTTCCAATCGCTCGAGCGCAAATACTGCTTCGCCTTTTCCATGCGCAGCTGCAGTAAATAGTTGATGAACGTCATCTTCGTTTCCTTTTTGAAAATACTGCTGAAATACCCGGCGCTAATATGAAGATGCCCGCATACCATCGTGATGGACAAATCGCTGTTCTCATAATTGGCTTCGACAAACGACGTCGCTTCCTGCACGAGCTTCTTATACGAGGTCTGCCGATCTGCCGCAATATGATGCATGAGCCGAGTGCACAGCTGGAGCACCCACTGCTTGGCCTCCTCCATATGGCGGAATTCCCGAATCCTCTCGAACGAGGCTAGCTCATCGCCGACGGCCGTATCCGCTGCTTGGCCCGCATCCCGCGCGACCTTCATCAGGGCGATGAGCATCTCCATTACATAAATCTGAAAATCCTTGACTGAAATATGAGCCTCCATCAGCCCTTGAAAAAGAGAATCGAGCATCCCCCTTAGTTCCTCCGCCGTCCCCACCTTCAAGCAGCGGATGAGCGCCTCTTCCTTCCAATGATCGAAGCACAGCTTCTCCACCATGCGCATCTCCACATCATCGATGCAAATGACTCGGTTACTGCCGAGAATGACGCGGTAATCGAGCGCGGCGATCGCAGCATTGTACGCATAAGGCGCCTCTTCCAACGTATGAATGACGGTGCCGGCTCCCGCCGTTACTGAAAATCGCAAATATCGTTCCACGCTTTGCCGTATTTCCTCCAGAACAAGGAGCGTCCGCTGACGGATTGGCTCCATATCAGGCGATTCATCGCAGCTTATGAGCACGACTTCTTCGTTATGAATCATCACGAATCCAAGCTCATGCTTATGAACAATTTCTTCGGCGATGTTATACACCGCGAACAGCTGCAGCCGGGAATCCCCCGTGTCCTTGAGTGACAGCGCATGCTGCGGTACCCCAGCGTCCCTCTGTGGAGACTGCTGTATAAACGGCTGTAAAGATGGCTCTTCTTCTTTTCGATTCGATAGCAATGAGCACGGGATGTCAAGACTGATTACCGATAACATGAACTGACTGCCGCAGAGTGGCAAATCATAGATTCTGGATTTCTCATCGATCTCCTTACGGTTCACTTTGCGCGTGAAAAGCGATGCGAGGAACACTTCCTTCAAGACGGGAAGACTGCTGCGATAGTGCTCCTGCAGCACGTGTACGTTTTCTCGCTGAGCCTGCTCCTCGTCCATGCTGGTCTTGACCTTGAGCAGCACATCAATCAGCTCCTGGGAAGAAAACGGCTTAAGCACATATTCGTCGATATGCAGCTTGACCGCCTTTTGCGCATATTCGAACTCGTCATAGCCCGTCAAAATAATGATTTTGATCGTAGGGAACTGATCTCGTATCCCTTCCGACAGCTGCAGACCATTCAGAAAAGGCATTTGTATATCAGTCACCACAACGTCCGGCCGCAGCTTATCCACCGCTTCGAGCGCTTCCCGTCCGTTCTCAGCGGTGCCAATTACCTCGTAGCCGCAACCGCTCCATTCGATTTCACGCAGCAATCCTTCGCGCACGTCTTCTTCATCATCCACAAGCAGCAGCTTGTACATTTCGCAGCCCTCCCTCCCCAGAAGCGTCTATATTTCACGATAAGCAAACGCTTTCAATGTGTTATATCGTAGCACAGCATTGAAATTTTTAGCTCATTTTAAAATAACTTTTACCTCCTGTCCACCTGAATCTCAGATAGCAGGCACGTGAGAAAACCTCTATTGAGGCATTTCGAAGATGAGCGACCGCGCTTAGAGGCAGATGATATGTTCTATCGCTAACGTCGATATGTTAAATAGACATTGATTCTTCATCATGTACGAACTGTTATGTTCGTATAGTGACGCGTTCAGACTGAAGAGGATTCGCTGCATCCGACCCTTTGCTTCATTCTCCCCTTCCTTCAGAATGCAACAAGACTATGTTCGCCTCTGGTTCTCTTCCATCAGAATGCTGCACGCCTATGTTCAACTCTGGTTCTCGTCCATCAGAATGCTGCACGCCTATGTTCAACTCTAGTTCCCGTCCATCAGAATGCTGCACGCTATGTTCAACTCTAGTTCCCGTCCATCAGGAGGCGCCCATCAATGAACGACTCTATATTCACTGCAATCAAGATTGACCCCCTCGGGAATTAATATCTTTCACAAAACGGCATGTCCCCTTATCTCAGTCATCCCCCCTGACTGTATGGGAGAGAGAAGCTATTGTACGAAAAAGACTGTCAACCTATTCTCGTTTGAAAGGGAAAGGAGAGCTGCTATTCTGATTAAAGGGGAGAGTGAAGCAAGCGATGGAACAGTCATGAAAAAATTTCTATTGAGGCTTTCCGAAGATGAGCGAATGCGTTTAGAGGTGCCTTAATGGTCAAAAAGGCCGCCGATCCCGCTTCGGATCCGCAGCCTTATCCTTGCTCACTTACTTGCAATTTCTCGCTCATTCACATTCAAAGAGCAGTATTCCTTACTGACATCGCCGAACTTGTGGCCTCGTTCATTCCTTACTGTTCAAGCGCCTGAAAAGAACGGCTCATGTCCCCGATCAGCAGGTTCGGATCTTCCAGTCCGACATACAAGCGCACCAGCACGAGCGGTTCGCTCTCGTCCGAGGCTTCCGGACGCACGACCTGCACCAAGCTCTCATAGCCGCCCCAGCTAACGCCAATGCGGAAAAATTCCAATCGGTCCGCCCACGCCTGCAATTGCTCAACCGGAAGCGCCGCCTCGAAGGAGAACAAGCTGCCGCACCCGCTCATCTGCCGCTGAGCCAGCTCGTATTGCGGGTAGCTTGGCAGACCCGGGTGATTGACGCGCTTCACGAACGGAAGCTGCTCCAAATATGCAGCAACTTGGCGTCCATTCTGCCCGAGCCGCTCCATCCGCAGCGGCAGCGTGCGCAGCCCACGCATCGCCATGCAAGCGGTCTGCGGCGTCATGATGCCGCCGTACAGCAGAAATTCCTCTTGACCAATCCGTTCGAGCCGTTCCTTAGAGCCGATGATGACGCCCCCCATAATATCGCTGTGTCCGCCTACATATTTGGTCAAGGAGTGCACGACCAAATCGATACCAAGCGCCAGCGGGTTCTGATAGATCGGCGTCGCCCAGGTGTTGTCAATAATCGTAGTCGCGCCAATTCGCTGCGCGAGTTCTCCGCAGGCGCGCAGGTCCTGGAGACGAATCGTCATGCTCGTCGGGCTTTCCAGAAAAAGCAGCGTCGTGTTCGGACGCACAGCCGCTTCAATGCTCGCCATGCTCGCCCCGTCTACGAACGTCGTTTCAATGCCGAAGCGCAGCAAGTAGCTGCTCAGAAATTGCCGCGTCGGCCCATACACACTTTCCACGCAAATGACGTGGTCGCCCGCTTTGACAGCGGACATGATAGATGCGGAGATCGCCGCCATTCCCGAAGCGAAGCAGCGCGCTGCTTCTCCGCCTTCAAGCATCGCCAGCCGCCGTTCCAGCTCATTGACGCTCGGATTGTTCCCCCGCGAATATAGATGATAATGAAGCGGAGAATCAAGCGCCTCGTAAAATTCTTCATGACACGGGAATGTGAACAAGCTGTTCTGATACAGCGGCATCGTCACTGCGCCGTAATGACGTTCATCATGGCAATCGTGCACGACGATCGTCTGTTTATCCCACGTATTACAGGGCGCGGATTGCTGTTTCTCTATTGACATTGTCCATTCGATCCTTTCGCTGTCGTTCGTTCCGGCTGCATACGGCCCATCTTCACTTCCTCCAACAGGTGGAACAAGCCGGAAGAACCTGATCCATAGAATTGTAGGATTTGGGATTGCTTATACCGAGTCCATCATAACAAAGGGCGGGGCGTTTATTCAACAGCCATCCCATTCCACGTAACCGCCAGCTTTTGTCTCACATACACGCTCTGCCGTGCCGTATCTCAGCCTCACGCTCCGTCCGAGCAAAGAACGTATACGGCAGCGGGTCAGACGATTCTGCTTCCATTCGATATCGACTTCGAAGCCGCCCCGCGCACGCAAGCCCGACACCACCCCACTCGCCCAAGCTTGCAGGCAGGTGCGGATGGCAACGTAAACGGTAAGCGAATCCGCGTCGCGAATGATTAGCGACTCCCCGTCGGCCTGAACATGCCCGCCTTGAGGTACCGCCTTGACGCATCCAGCGAAGCAGACTCCCGCATGCGTCCCGCGATGTTCCGCTTGCCCTGTCAGCAGAAGCGCATCGGTTCCGATCGCTTCAATCCGTGCGCTTCCATCTCGGGTTAGCGATAACTTGCAAGAGAGGGACTGCCGCTTGTCGACGCTCCAATGCAGCACGAGCACCTGATCCGTAGCCGACACGAACATTTCGCGGCGATGAGCGACTCCAGCTCGCACGTATTCGACCGTGGCAATGGCCGTATCCAGATCAAGCTCGCGACGATAGTCGGACCGTTCTCCTTCACCCGCTGTCGTTGCCTCAACGACCTGTGCATTTATATCTTCAAGCCACAGCTCTCCGAACGGCTGATAACTGCGCGGTCCCGTATGCGGAAGGAGCACCCTTTCCTTGACGATGCGTTCGCTTTCACTTCGCTCATGATCTGAGCGTAGCTTTCCCCCTCCTCCATTGTCAAGGGGAATAGCACCTGTCATTTGAAAATGGATAAATCCTACTTCTTCCGGCTTCTGCGGTAGAAGCGATACCCTTTGCGGCACCACTCCAGCAGCCTTGCAGGCAAGGGCAGCGTCCAACGCATTAATACCGGCTTGTACAGCCAATGATAAGCGCGTTTGAAATCCTCCCATATCCCGTCGCTCCCCCGCAGCAGAAAGTCGGACACATCCACGACATAGCCTTTGCCGTTATCATTCATGACGTTCTTCCCGTGAATGTCGCGCGGAGACATGCCTTTCTTCATCGCGTAAGCGAGAGCTTCATCGACATCGCGTATAACGGAAGGCGGTATCGGGATTCCTGTCAGCAAGCAATCATATAACGTATAGCCTGGCATTCGCTTCATGATCAAATAAGCTTCACCCACATAATAGCATTCCGAAAAAGAAGGATGACGGCCCAAGCGCCGATATACCTCCGCTTCATCCTGCAAACCCGGGCGGCCTTGCGCGTATACCTTCACAACTAGATTTGGAAAATCAGCATGCGCAAACACAACGGCATAATTCCCGTTCCCCATTACTGTCCAGTTGTCCGGCACAGCTTTCACCTCGACAGGGTCGTTCTCGTTATGGCTGCGGATATCAAGCTCAAGAAGGAGCGTGAGCTCGACTTGCGTTTTAAATGCTTCAATCCTACTAGATTTCAAACCAATTTCCCCTTACTTGTCACAGAGCTTCTTTCCTTAATATACCACAACCGCTAAGCTATGAAATCTTTGCTGCCTCATGGTACCGAACAATCAGTTCTACCTTTATTTGGAGGAACGTGCACTGCTGGCCGTCATCTGCTGTGTCATTGGTTATATGGTCATGCGCTTCATTGTACCTCCGAAGCACCATAAGACGTTATCTCCGAAAATAACCTGCGTCCGCTACACACAGAGAAGCCCTCTGCAGATGGATCTGCAAAGGGCTTTATACTCATATCGTCATTCAGTTATATCGTGATCAGTTCAAGCTTCCCGGTAGATGCTGCCAGTGTATTCATATCGTTTGGATAGCCCGTCATCGTCCAATTCACGTACGATGTTGTTCTTGACGAAATATTTTAAGCTGCAATAGACGGTGGAGAGAGAAATGCGTGTCATATCCGACTTCAGAGCAATATAGATTTCCATTGCGGTCTTTGGGGACACGGCTTGATTGATGCAAGATAAAACCGCCTCTCTCTGCTGCGTCATATGCATTGGCTTGCTTTCACGCTTTTTTTTCATAAACGTTATCATGTGCCGATTATTCAAGGGCCCCATTCCTTTCCTGTGGAAATGTTATTCACGAAATCAAAAATGCCATCGTTATCATGCACCGCATGGCCGCTCCTTTCAAGAGCTCACCAACAACGTATCATCCACCAGCTCCAGTATATGAACCGGCATGACTGATCGGTTCAGCGATCAATCATCGAGAATGCTAATGAATCATTTAGTATCATACGGCCTACTGTTATCATCGGTATAAGTTGCAACAGCCATACCTTCATCAGCTCAAACGGCTCAAATCAAAGCCCCGAAGCGCGCTAAGTAATGATAATAAGAATCACTCATATGATATTAATTTAACATAGTAATTGTATTTAATCAATAATCATTCTAATTTAATATTTACTTTCATTAAGCATGACCAGTGAGAAAACCTCTATCGCGGCCTTTCGAAGATGGGCGACCGCGTTTAGAAATAGGTTTTATTGCCACAAGGAATGTATGGTTTCGCTTTAGCGATTCACAGAGCTTAAACATTCCTTAATTATAAAAAAATCCTCCCCCGAACGCCGCTGACGCTAACATCATCGTCATTGCATTCGAAGGAGGAAATATGAGCTTGTATTGAATTCAATTGATCAATGATCACATGCCGGGTGGCGGACTGGTCGACAGCATACCTGCCACGATAAATACCGCAATTCCGACTGCGATTTCCACCTGCACACCAATCAGGAATTGACGCAGCAGGTGCGCCTCACCGCTATGCTTCGCGAACCGGGGCAGCCAGTAATAGCGGTGAAATGCCGCAATGATGAGGATGAGGAGAAAGAGTCCGCTTTTGACGAGCAAGATTTGCCCGTATGATGACGAAATGAAAGCAGACCATGTCCCTAACCGCATCGCAGCGAGTATGATTCCTGTCACTACCGTCAGCACGGTAAGCGGCAAGGCTGTCCGGGAAAAACGCCTCCACTGCCCGTTGATCTCATGAACATGTTCCGCGCCGAGCTGGTTGCGCCGCCAGCTTGCCGTTAGCATCCCCATACCTAACAGCCCACCGAACCAGATCGATGCGGTAACAATATGGAGCGTATGAGAGACGACCGTCAGGAAAGACAATAGCCCTGAATCGGATGCCACCGCATGTCCCGTAAGCGGAAAGGTTAAGGCAATTCCGAGCAGGATGAGCAACTGCACCACTTTGTTGAGCACCGCTGCGCCGTTCTTGAACAGCATCATGAGGGCGAGCAATGCGGCAAGCAGCACTCGCGCGCCATCCGCCAAGCCAACCCGGGTTGACAAGACAAGCGTTAACGCAGTTGATGCAGCAGATGTATCCGCCCTGCCGCTGCTTAGCTGCTGCGCAATGAGCAGCATATGTGCTGCATAAGTAGCTGCAAACAATATAACTGCGCTAATCGTTATCCCTTTGCATAGACGCTTCATGGCGCGATGGAATGCCGGAAAGCGCTCGTTCACTCCGTCCGCTAACATCATGCGATAATACAAGATGGCGAATAGCAACACCGTCACGACGATATTGATGATGCGAATCAACGCATTCCATCCATCAAGATTACCGTTGCCATGATTATGGTCTGCATGATCGGCTGCTGCCTCGCTTGCTGACGCAGCTGCTTCAGCTCCATGGTCATGATGATGGCTATGATCAACTTCTCCCTGGTCGGGATTTGCTTCGTTACCCGCTCCCGCTGGCGCTTTCTCTGCTTGAACCGGGGAAGCTGGCGCAGCGGCGCCGGATTGATCTTTCTCTCCTGCCCCTGCCTGAGGCGATGCATCCGGTGCGGCTAGCGCGGCCTCTTTCTCCTTCCCGGACTGCGCTGCGCTATCCGGCTTACTCGTGTCGTCACGCTTCTCCTGACGCGGCGGATCGCTCACCTTCTGCTCAGCTTTAAACTGCGATTCAGTTGAGGGGGGGTTCTCCTTCTGCCCAGTGGTACCGGCAGCCGTTTTGTCCACTTTCGAAGCGCCGCCAGACTGGGGGGACTCTGGCTGCGAATTGGGCTTCCCCTTGCCGGAATCTTTGTTCACTGGCTGATTAGCGGAGCTGTCGGCGTGCTTCGTTCCGTTCGTGCTGCCATTCTTCTCAGGCTTGGCTGGGGTCGTCGTCTTGTTCTCAGTCGCGGACGCCGGCTCATCGTCATCCAACGATTTCGTTGCAGCTGGCCCTGACTGCTTCAGCTTCACGCCAACAGCAAATTCGAAGGAACCTTCCGTGACATGGGTGTCAACCGACAGCACTTGCCATTTCACTTTATAAATCCCGTTCGGCAAGGACGAAATCGACTTCACCAGCGTCTTCTCCCCGTCACTCTTGACCTCGCCCGCTATCTCTGCGCCATCCGTATTCCATAAGGTCATCGAGCTCAGATCCGCGTCGATGCCTTCCGTGTACGTAATCCGGATTTCTGTCGGCGAATCAGTCAATTCCGAATTCGAGAGCGGTGAGGATGATGCCATGTTGGCATGAGCGGAAGCAGGCTGCGGCAAGAGAACAAACGGAATAAGAAAGATCAAAAATAGAAGTGCAAGCTTCGCCGCTTTGTTCAACATTGTCATTGTGTCATCCCCCTTTCACACCAAAGTTTATTCTCACTTGGAATACAAAAGCCGTTGGAACTCCAACGGCCTCTGCAGGATTGAATCATCGTTGTCTTACTTCGTATAGAGAAGGACGGCTGCCCGATTCGTTCCAACTGCCGGCAAAAATTCCAGCACCGTGTCCGTCTTCTCTGCTGCTTCACGCAAAGAAACGAGGCCTTTCCCTGTCACATCGCCGAGCGTTGATTTTACCCAAGCCGCATCTGCCTTCAACGTTCCGTCTGCAAATGAGAACGATTGATCAGACACAGCTTTGCCATTCACGAACACTTGCGGCTGTGCCGTAGCCGGTTGGCCAGGAAGCTGGATCGAACCGTTCTGCACGATGAAGGTCATCGTCGCTTCGTAGCTGACCGAATCGTACTGGCCTTCGACCTGCTCGTTCATTGATGGCTTGGCGCGCAGCAAATAATAGTCGGCAGGACCTGTCTTGAACGAGATGGTGCCTTTAGCGTCTGTCTTCAGCGTCTCCGCTTCCGAATTGCTGCGGCGAATGAGGGATACTTCCGTATCGGCAAGCGGCTTGCCTTTCAGCATCAACTGTATGGATACTTCCTGATTCGGACTGACCGCCGCCGGACTGAAGAGCGGAACCAGTTCCGCCCGATCCGGGCTCACTTGTCGTTCGAAGCCCGTCAGGAGCGATGCTCGCTTCAATACAGGGATATCCATCACGGCGACGAACGATTTCGCGCTGCGAAGCGTGCGGCTTGCCTTCCCGTCATGTTTGAAGATGCTGTCGCCTTCGACCGATACGATATAGGCTCCCGGCTTCGACGCCGAAAAAGAAGAGACGAAGTAATTGTTGACCGCTGGCTCTTCTTCAGTTGCCGCTTCACCCGTGTAAAATCTCGTGTCGGTAATATCCGTCTTCTTCCCAGCCGGATTCATGACGTACACTTTGGACGAGTCAGTGCTCCACTGTCCAGCGATGCGGTAGCTGCGATGCTCGTTGGAGTGATTGCCCAGCATCATTTCAACATAGGATACTTCACCTTCACCAATGATCGGACTGTTCGTCTGCGACCAACCGTCATGCGCAAACGCTGGAATGGCGATGGACAATGACAATAAGGTGCTTATCGCAATACTCGCTAACTTTTTCATATAACCCGCCCCTTTTCAAAACAAATGTGATTAATGTCATAGTAAATTGTAAAACAACACAGACGGATGCACATGACTCTATCTAGCTATAAAATGTCACAAAAAAATGAACAATCCGATTAGAGCGTTCATTACTATTAGGGCCTAGTGCATTTATTTCAAAGCCTCGGCATCATTTGTTGGGAATTTGTAACACATTTTGATTGAATAGCAATGATTAATAAACTAACCTGAACATGGGACCGAGGCCGTTCAATGAGGAGGGTTAACATGAAGCTTGAGAACGAGAAAGCGCCGGAACCGCAACAAGAGCGCAATGAATCCGGCAAAAGTAAAATGAGCCGCAGAGAGCTGTTGAAATTAAGCGCCGCTGCGGGTACGGGAATGTTTGTAGGCATGGGCGGCATGGGGGCCTTTATGTCTTTTAGCGGTATCCTTAAAAGTTCAAGCCCAAGCCAAGAACCAAGCCCGGCAGCAAAGGATAATCAAACGAGCCAAACCAGCGTTGCCGGCTCCATTCCCTTCTACGGGACAAAACAAGCGGGGATTGCAACACCTCCGCAAAAATATATGTGTTTTGCCGCATTCGACATCGTCCATGCCGACAGGATGAAATTAGAACAATTATGTAAAACATGGACCGACTATAGTGCAAACATGACGGCTGGAAAATCGGTTGGAAAAGCTAATCTGGAAGGACTTGCACCGCCAGATGACACAGGGGAAACGCACGAACTTCCCCCAGCACAGCTTACGATTACGTTTGGTTTTGGCCCCACTTTGTTTCGCAAAGACGGCGTTGACCGCTTCGGATTGGCCGCAAAACAACCGGATGAGCTCGTTGACATTCCAGCTATGCCTGGCGACGCCTTGACAGAGCAGGAATCGGGCGGCGATGTGTGTATCCAAGCCTGCTCGGATGATCCGGTCGTAAGTTTTCATGCGATACGCAACTTAGCCAGAGTTGCCCAAGGCACTGCGAAGATTCGTTGGGTACAGGAAGGTTTCTTGAGTGCTCCTGATGGACAGACACCACGAAACCTGTTTGGATTTAAAGACGGTACAGCAAACAACGAGCTTGAAAATGATCAAGCCATGGAGCGGTATGTATGGGCCTCACCATCAAATAATCCATTATGGATGACTGGGGGCACCTATTTAGCTGTCCGGAAAATTCGCATGTTCATTGATGAATGGGACCAAACGGCACTGCAGAAGCAAGAAGCAACGTTCGGCCGTCAGAAAGAAAGCGGGGCCCCGTTCGGCAAAAAAAATGAAGCTGATGCCGTGTCCATGCGCCACATACCGACAGATTCACACGTGTGGCTTGCCCGCGGTACAGGAACCAAGCTGTGGCGGCGCTCTTACTCTTACTCACGCGGCCTTGATGCAACCAGTGGCGATTTGGACGCCGGTCTTCTTTTTATCAGTTTTCAACAAAGCATCAAAAATCAGTTCATCCCCATGCTCTCCATTCTGGCGCAGCATGATGCCTTGAATAAATACACATCCCATCTCTCCAGTGCTGTGTTTGCCTGTCCGCCTGGCGCACAGGAAGGAAGCTTCATCGGGGAAGCGCTGTTTCGCTGAACTTCGCAAATAGGCAACCTTTATAAGAAAACCTCCGCCCGAAACATTATGTTCGGCGGAGGTTGCTATCGTGCTTCTTACTATCCCATATGCTGCGCCTGCAGCTTCATCGGACGGGAATGATGAACCAACTCCGCGTAGAATCCGTCCTGTGCAATTAGCGATTCATGCGTGCCTTGCTCGACGACACACCCATGACGCATGACGATAATGCGATCCGCATGTTGAATCGTAGACAGTCTGTGCGCAATGACGAGTGTCGTTCTTCCTTCCGACACGACGCTTAGCGCTTGTTGGATCAATCGCTCCGTATGGGAATCGAGATGCGCAGTCGCCTCATCCAGGATAAGGATGCGAGGCTGGAACACGAGAATGCGGGCAAAGGAAATCAATTGCCGCTCCCCGGCGGATAACCCGCTTCCGCGCTCGGATAGCCGCGTGTCGTACCCGTGCTTCAATCGTGTAATCATACCGTGTGCCCCAACCGCCTTGCAGGCCCATATCACTTCTTCCCGTGAGACATTATCCTTGAACAGCCGCACATTATCCAGTATCGTGCCTGAGTAGAGGTACGGATCCTGCTGGACAAGCCCGACGATGCGGTGCAATGTATCTTGAGGCAAACTACGAATATCAACGCCGTCGATCTCCACACTCCCCCGCTTCACATCATAGAAGCGCGCTAGCAAGTTGACGAGAGAGCTCTTGCCTGCTCCCGTCGTGCCTACGATGCCGACGAATTCCCCTGGCGAAATGTGCAGATCCAAGTCATGCAGCACATCCCGATCATCGACGTAAGCGAAGCGGATGCGGTTGAAGTCTACTTGTCCCAGCACATCGGACGCATCGATCTCCTGTGCCTGCTCTGGCTCTGGATCGCGAACCTCCGGCTGTACGCGGAAGATGCGCCATAAACGGTCCATGGACACAATTGTCGATTGGAGCGTGTTCCATTGCTGGGTAATTTGGTTAATTGGCTGAAAAAATTGCCGGATATAGTTAATGAAGGCATACAGCACGCCGAACTCCAACGCGGTATCAAGCACAGCGAAGCCGCCTATCCAGACGATGAAAGCAACCGATACGTTGCCGAGAATATCGAACGAACGGTTGAACATGATGCTCGTGCGCACCTCGCGTAGATTTTCCCGCAAATATTTGCGGTTCTGTTCCGTAAATCGCTCGGTCTGCTCCTTCTCCTGATGGAACACTTGAATGAGGCTCATGCCCGACAAGTTCTCCGCCAGAAACGCAATCAGCCGGGACAGCTCAGCGCGCGTCCGCTGATAAGCGGATCGAAGCATAGAGCGGAAAGCAATCGCAATGGCGAATATAATCGGGAACAGGATAAGACAGTATAAAGCCAGCTTCGCGTCAAGCGAGAACATGAACGCCACGATCAGTATAAGCGACAATCCATCCCGCACGATGCTCAACAGCACTTGCGTGAAAAATTGGTTAATCGTCTCCGTATCGCTCGACACATTCGTAACGAGGCTGCCGATCGGGTTGCGGTCGAAGAACGACATCGACTGCTTCGAAATGTGCCGGAACAAATCCTTCCGCAGCTGCCCAACGATACTCTGCCCGACCCTTTGCAGCAGATTCGCCTGCACGTACGAAAATATCATGCTTATCGCCGCCAGCAGCAAATAACAACCGCCCAGCGTCAATAGTGTCCTGACGCCATGCTCCCCCGTCAGCACGTTATCGTCGATAGCAATCTTTACCAGATAAGGCTGCAGCAAATCCGCGCCAATGGCGAAGAATGTGCATACAAATACGGTAAGAAACGTGAACCGGTGCGGCTTCGCATAGGAAAGCATCGCCTTGAACGATTGCTTGCGGTCTTCGGGAGACACATCATAGGCATTACGCGCTTTACTACCTTTCGGTTCAGGCATCGAGCATCCCCTCCTCTTGAATGGCATAGAGCGAGGAATAATAGCCGCCCTGCTTGAGCAGCTCTGCATGCGTTCCGCGTTCCTTGACGGCCCCGTCCTCCAGCACGATAATCTCATCAGCATGACGAACCGCACTGATGCGATGGGCGATAATAATATTGGTCTTGCCTTGGCGCGCTTCGCGCAAGTTGTGCAGTATATTCGTCTCCGTGACGACATCGACTGCGCTGACGCTGTCGTCCAGGATGAGAATCGGCGCATGCTTGATGAGTCCGCGGGCCAGACTGGTCCGCTGGCGCTGACCGCCCGACAAGGTCAGTCCCCGTTCGCCCAGCTTCGTATGGAACTGATCCGGAAGATCCGCAATATTGTCATACACATCTGCCAGCCTAGACGCTTCCTCAATGGGCTCATCATCAACACCGCGGTCATGGAACGCGATGTTGTCCCGTATTGTCGTGCTGAACAAAAAGCCGTCCTGCGGCACATACGCCACCTGCGTGCGCAAGCTTTCCAGCGTCAGCTCGCAGATGTCCTGCCCGCCGATGAATATCGTTCCCTGCGGCGGATCGTACACTCTGAGCATCAGCTTGACTAATGTCGTCTTGCCGCTCCCTGTCTTGCCGACAATGCCAAGCGTCTTGCCTGCCTGCACCTGGATATTTAAGTCCTTGAGCGATGTGGTATCGGTATCCGGATACGCGAACGACAGCTGCCTAATATCAATTCCCGTCTTGTCTGGATCGATCGGAACGGCGTGATCCGACTCGCGGATGTCCGGCTCTTCCCCAAGCAGCCGGTTCAGTCGATCAAGCGACGCCCGGGAGCGCAGCATGACGTTAATGACGTTGCCAATCTGCTGCAGCGGTGTAATAATCATGCGCAAATAGAGCGTCAGTGTAACGAAATTACCGAGAGAAAGCTGTCCGCGAATGGACAGAATGCCTCCGTACGTTATCGCGATAACTAACGAAAGCGCACCGGCGAAAGGAATAAGCGCCTGGAACAGCGATGTCATGCGGACGAGGCTTAGTTGATTGTCACGGATGCGATCCACCGTTTCCCCGAACCGTTCCCGCGCGATATCCTCAACTGCAAACGTCTTCGTTACCTTAATGCCGCCGAATTGCTCCTCCGCCGATTCCGTCATCGATGCCAAGGAATCCTGCACTGCCCGCGATCGTATCCGAATACGCGGACCGAAGTAGACGACAAAGAGCGGGATGGAGAGCAGAGGCAGTACACAGACGAACACAAGATAGAGTGGAATGTGGCTTACGCTCATCATGACGATAACCGAGATTAATAGAATCGACGCGTTCGTCATCTGATTAAGACCATTAGCTATCGTTTCTCTTACAGAGGTCACATCGTTCATGAAGTAACTAAGCAGCTTGCCGACCCCGTTGTTGGAAAAATAATGCTCGCTGAGTCGCGTAAATTGCTGGAACAACCTCTGCCGGGTATTGAATTCAAACCAGCGGCCAAGCCGGTGATTCAGTAATTGACCCATGCCGAACAATGTGCCGTACCCGACTCCGATAACGAGCAGCCATAAGCTGTAGTGGACGACGGACGACCTCGTCAATCCATTCTGCTGCAGCTCATCTGTAAATTGTCCGAGCAAGCTTGGAAAATAAGCGTAAATGACGTTGGCTGCCGCCATAAACAATACCGCTGTCACATAAAGGGGCAAATGAGACCGAACATGACCGAATAACAACGTCTTTTCTTTCATGTATTCACTTCCCGTACCAGTTATCGAGTCCGGTGCCAAAGGGATCTGGAGACAGAAGCTAGCAACTGCTGCCGCTAACTTCAAAAGACGATCATTTCCATGTTCCCGTTCGGCTAATTCGCCTCCTTTCGGGACCATTATGTTATCAGATAGATATGATAGATCAATTATAGCGCGGCTTCAATCCATTTGTTAACATTTTGTCAACAATTTCAAAAGAAAACCTCTATCGAGGCATGGACGCTTCATAATTACACGAAATGTTCCATTCGTGCAGGGGGACGTTCAGACTGATGGGGATTTGCTTCATCCGCTCCCTTGCTTCATTCTCCCCTTCCATCAGAAGGCAGCATGGCCATTGACGACCCTGGCTCTCTGACTTTAAAGCCGCGCGACCCAGAACGGCTATGGGTAACTGCCACCAAGAGACGGAACAACCTAAGACGACTATAGCTCACTCCTATCAGAAGGCGGCACGACCTAGGACGACTATAGTTCACTCCTATCAGAAGGCGGCACGACCTAGGACGACTATAGTTCACTGCCATCAGGAGGCGGCACGACCTAGGACAACTATGGGTAACTGCCACCATGCTCGGACGCTTCCTATCTATATGAAATGGCATGCACTTTTTTCCTCAACGCAACCCATCCTGACTGTTTGGGAGAATGGAGCTAAGGGCCACATTCCACACAGGACCGACAGCCTCTTCCCCTCTGAAAGCGAAGGGGGCACTGCCATTCTGAATAAAGGGGAGAGTGAAGCAATGGATGGAACAGGAATACCTGCTTCGGAAAGGGTAACGTAACGGTTCCAAGACGGAAGACGTCTTTTTCCCGACTAATTTCAGCATGGGTTATCGGAGTTTTCGAGCGGCACTTGCCGTCCTGCTCCACACCTCCTTATGTTGGATTGCAGAAGGACTCGGATTAGACGTACCAAAAGGCTAACCCCGCGAGGTTAGCCTTTTTAGGTCGTGCCTACGACCGCCGCTCCAGCACGGTAAGTATCATCTGTCGCCTGCTTTATTTCAATGATTGCAAAGTAAACGAAACACTGTTACGATAATTACGTAACAATGTTACACTAAAAGGCGATCAAGGAGGCTTCCGCATGTTATGGATGAACAACTTATTTCAAAAAAAGAATTGCTCGAGCTGACCGGCATCTCCTACGGCCAGTTGTATCGGTGGAAGCGCAAAGATTTGATTCCTGAAGAGTGGTTTATTCGCAAGTCGACGTTTACCGGTCAGGAGACCTTTTTTCCGAAGGCTAAAATTTTGGCGCGTATCGATAAAATCATCGACATGAAGGACAATTTGTCCCTTAACGAGCTTGCCGACATGTTCTCGCCCAACTTGGCGGAGATGGCACTCCACAAATCAGACATTATAAATCGTGGCATCGTGTCGACGATGGCACTGCAATATTTTACGGATCAGACGGGCGATGCAGACGCTTTTACATTTGAGAGATTGATTCATATGTATGTACTGGATCGGATGCTCCACACCGGAGAAATGAGCCTTGAGGAAGGCAAGGGCCTTTTACAGGTGCTTCGCGATCACTACCAGCGATTCGAAGGGAGAAGCTGCGAGCTGATGCTCGTGCGGAAGATGGGCGTCTCGACTTTCCTGCTCTCCGCCAGCCCAGGCGAAGTGTATTTTGATAATGGAACTAAGCTTGTATCACATATCTCGCTCGCAAGCTGTCTAGAAGAATTGAAGGCCAAACTCACTTGATTGGGGGAAACTCTCATGAGTCAACATTTGAGAGACATTATTATATCTGGAATGGGCAGTTCATCTGGCGGATCGTTCCAACGCGTTCGCATAGATGGGGTAGGGGAAATAAACGGGGATATTGTTTGCGCTTCGTTCGTGAGCAATGGCAAAGGCAAAATAGCAGGGAGTATTCAGACTGATAAGTTCGAAGTCCGCGGCATGTGCACGGTAAAAGGTAACATGCAGGCTGTTCATAGCCGTATTGATGGCACGGCCAGTATCGACGGACGCCTAATTGGGGAAACGATAGAGATAAACGGAACCGCATCGGTTGCATTCGATTGTGAAGCGGAACAATTCAAATCCCACGGCAGCTTCAACATCGGCGGATTGCTCAATGCTGGCGCCATCGATATTAAGCTGCTTCACAGTTGCCACGTACGGGAAATCGGCGGTGAGAATATATCCGTTAAACAAGGCAAACCGTTGTCCGTATTTAACAAGCTGTTCTCTTCTTTATTCAGCAGTCCACATCTGGAAACAGATACGATCGAAGGCGACAAGGTTGTTCTGGAATATACTAAAGCTCGCGTCGTACGCGGCACGCAAGTGATCATCGGTCCTGGCTGCGAGATTGACCTGGTGGAATATAAGCAGTCCGTGCAGCTGCATGAAAATGCGCAAGTAAACAGCCATATTAAGCTATAATCCGCATATGGTTAATCGGGAGGTTCGCTAATGGAACAGCGGCAGCATTTGAAAATAATGGGATCATCAAGCTCTGGAGGAGGCATATACGACAAAGTCAGCATTTTGGGCGACGGAGAGGTGAACGGGAATATCGAATGCCGCTTGTTCACATGTGCGGGAACGGTAAGGGTGTATGGCCACGTGAAGTCCGAGGAGATGAAGATTCGCGGCACTTCACAGATGGAAGGAAGCCTGCTTACGCATAAGCTCATCGTTCAGGGACAAGGCGACTTTACCGGTGGTGTGAAGGTGCAGGAGGCGAGCATCAGCGGTATGGTGAATATCGGCAGCAGCCTGCAAGGCGAACGATTGAAATTGAGGGGCTCGATCGAGGTGCAAGGCGATTGCGAAGTTGAGACCCTTTCCGCAGTCGGTTCCTTTGCAGTGTGCGGTCTGCTCAATGTGGGCAGCATGGATTTACGCATCAACTGGAACTGCCACGCAAAGGAAATTGGCGGCGAGATCATCAAGGTCCGCAAGGGAAGCGGAATCACCAATATGCTCAAATTTATTCCGGGCATCTTCCAAGTCATGCCTGATGCGCGGCTGACCGCCGATGTCATTGAAGGAGACCATATCGAGCTTGAGCATACGACCGCAGCCATCGTGCGTGGCAATCACGTCAAGCTTGGCCCCGGCTGCGAGATCGGGCGCGTCGAGTATCGTCATCACTTCTATCAAGATCAGGATAGCGTCATCAACTCGGTCATCCAAATGTAACAAGAAAGTTGCGCGGTTCGGCCAATTCGACGTGAGTTCCTGCGTTCGCTCGGCATGACGAGTGGAATTACGATTTCGGCACTATCCAGTGCTCATTCTGCAAGCCGTAGCGACTTACAGAAACAATCTGCGGGATGAGCTGCAGGTTAAGCAGAGAACCGATACCCATCATGAGTATCGGTTCTCTCCTTTCTCTAAAAAATGATTGGTTCAACAACCATTAAAACTTGAACTTGCCAAGGGCCTCCTGCAGGCCATGTGACATCCGTTTAAATTCTTCCGCTGAGCTAGCCAACTCTTCCATCACCGCATTTTGTTCTTCCGTTGCAGCAGCGATGGATTGGACGCTAGCCGCCGATTCTTCGGAAATCTGGGCGACGCCCTGCACTTGCCCGAGCATCTCTTGCGAACTGGTATTCACTTCTTGGACAATAGCCTCCACCATGCTGGCCAGATTGGATATTTCCTGCATCATGGTGACCATCGCATGGAATACGTCGCCCGTCTCATTCACGCTGCCAATCCCCGATTTGACGAACTGATTGCCTTTGTCCATCACTTCGACCGCTTTTACCGTTTCGGATTGAACTTCCGATATAATTTCATGAATTTCCATTGCAGCCTTGTTCGATTGATCCGCCAAAACACGCACCTCGTTGGCTACAACGGCAAACCCTCTGCCATGCTCCCCTGCTCGCGCCGCTTCGATCGCAGCATTGAGAGCAAGTAAATTCGTCTGTCCGGCAATGTCGGTAATAATTTTTATAATTTCACCGATTTTACCCGATTTCTGCTCCAAATTGTGCATAATCTTCGAGCTGGATTCAACATTTTCAGACAGCTGATTCATTTGGCCAACCGTCTGGTTTACGATGTCATTTCCAAGCACGACCTTGTCATTGGCTTTCGCAAATTCATTGGTTATCGTTTTGACTACTTGATCGACCTCTCCAATCGCCATCGTAACGTCCTCAATCATTTGGCTGACCTCAGCCAGCTTCTTGGAACCCTCATCGACACCCATCGAAATATCTTGCAGCGATATCGTAATCTGTTCAGACGATTTACTCGTTTCTTGGGAGCTTATCGCGAACTCATTCGACGTTAGCGTAATCTTCTCACTCGTGTCTACGACATGATCCACTAAGCTCTTCAGATTAGTCCTCATGCCCGAGAAGCTGCGTGCAACGGCTCCCCAAATATCTTTACGAGACGTATCTAAAGCAACACGATCTGTAAAGTCACCTTCGCCAATATGTTCAATGGTGTAGGACACACTCTGAATCGGAGTGACGAACAATCTCCTCACAAGCAGCCAAGTTACCCCTGCGATGGCTACCAAAGCCCCGACCGTGACGGCATACATAATCCATTTATAATTACTAAGTCCGTTATCAAAGTCATCGAAATCGCCCACGGAAATGACGGTGTACTCTCCTGCTTTGGCAGCAAAAGCGTAGCCCCCTAACCCGGTATCAAGGTACATTTCATGCTTTTCTCCCGTATAGAGCGAACTTAAATCGTCTTCCTCTTTTGACAGCCCTATGCCTGCCCGTGCGACGACTTTTCCGTCTTTTACGAGCAAAGCATAGCTATGATCTTTGAAAGCTACTGTATTCAAAACGGCCTTCGGATTTTCACCGCTGTGTTCCACTACGAGCTTGCCGATTTGCCGCACCACCGTCTGCGTATCTTCCACCATGAGATCGTTGATGATGTTCTTCATATAACCTATATTTACCCAGCAAGTCGCCTGAATGACAAGCAGGGTCAACAGGCTGATTGGCAATAAGATGCGTGCTAGAAGCGATTGAAAGCAGCGACTCCATAATGTTCGAATTCGTTCGTTGATTGACTGAGGTTTCATTGCGATCTCACCTTCTTTGTAATAGAGTGCCATACCGGCACGTAACGATGTTCAGTTGATAAAAAAGACTCCCCGTCCGAAAACGGGCAAGTCTTTTTTTCCAATATGCTTTCTATGAAACGTGAATCAATGATTGCTTCCTAGAGGGTATCCAAATAGCGATCCGCTTCCTCAATGCTTTGCGACACGCCGTACGCGCCCCCAAGATCTTTAACTAACCGGGACAATTGAAGCTTCGTCAACGCGGAGCTTACGATCATCGCGGAACCTTTAATATTTTTGCGCGCCATATATTCACGCAAGCCTATCAAATAATCGTTTACTTCCGCAGGTGCCGGTTGCGCATTCGCCATGTCGATGCAGAACGTGTACCCTTCCTTAGCTTTATCCACTTGGTCACGAACGGCTTTATCGTAATCTTTTGCCTCGTCCATCGCCATCATACCTTCAAGCTTAACGTATACACGGTTTTTTGCTGCGTTATAATTTGCTTCAAACATCGTATCGTTCCTCCTCTAATGTAGTGGTTCCATAACCACGTCTATTGCTCAAATTCGCTAGTGCTCTTTCATACTGCTATCGGTTGTCTCTATTCTCGATGCCATCCCTCCCATACGTAGTCTCGCAACCGATTCACTTGTCCGGGTACGACAGGAATCCTACTTCGCGGCAATGGTTCAGCATGCTCGTAATTTGCGTATCTCCCGGTGCTGTCCAAGCGAACCCGAGATAGCCCAGCACGGCCGTCGTCCGCTCGGCGGCATGAACGAATGAGGTCTGTGCCGTTCCCTCGTCCATCCAACCGCTGTGCAGCATGACGTTCTCCACCGCTTCTCTGTCCGCCTTCTGCTCGTAGCGCTCGAACAAATAATCCAAGAAGCGATCCATCGGCAGCGGCATGACGGAAAATTCAGGCCGCTTCGCAAGCATGTCCGACATGCCGATGCGATGCGGGTTATAAATATGGAATGTCTCATTATGCAGTGCAGGCTTGTCAAATAACGTAATGATGGCCCGGCTCACTTGATCTACGTAAGACAAATCTGTATCCTGTCCGGCCTCTGGAACCGCGCCTAACCCGATGAAGGCTTTCACCGTGTTATAGAAGCCATTGTCATGGATATTTTCCTGAAATTGGCCATTCTCGGAGTTGAACACGATGTTGCCGATACGATAAATGTTGGCATTCACGCCGTTCTCCCGGGCCTGCTCCACCTGCTTCTCTGCCGCGAACTTCGTCTGCACGTAATAGTTATCATGCCGCTGGCCGACGTCCAGATCGTCTTCGGTAAACAGCATCTCAGACTCTCCTTCGATCGTCCCCATCCCGACGGACATCGTCGACACATGGTGGAACTCCTTCTTGTTCCCTGCAGCGGCTAATTCCAACAAGCGCTCCGTCGCGGTCACATTGTTCAGCACAAATTCGGAATAATGTCCGTAGTGCTTCACATTAGCGGCCGCATGAATGATGCAATCAACTTCGTCCGACAGCTTGGAGTATACGTCCTCCTCCAGTCCAAGGCGCTCTTCACTCAAATTGCCGTTGATTGCCACAATTCGATGCCCGTGCTGCTGCGCCAAGGAAGGTCCGAAATAATAAGCAAGCTTATCGTTCAATCTTTGCCGCGACTGTTCGGAAGACTCCCCACGAACAACAGCAGTAACCTTGCTGTCTGTGCAGACGAGCAGATCACGAAGCAAATAGGCCCCCAAATATCCTGTCGCTCCGGTCAGCAGCACATTGCGGTATCGCGCTCGTTCCGATAGATCCATTCGGCCATACCGTTCATTTCGGCTCCGGTATTGAATCCACCCTTCGCTTACCGCCTTGTCTTCTTCAACGGATGCTGCGTGCAGATAGGCTTCCCGAATCTGCTCCAGCTTGTCCTTCATATGATTCGGCCGATACTTCATATGCTGTGCCAGCTCCCGAATCGTCGGATAGGCAAATATATCGCTGACATCGACTTCGAACTCCTGCTTTAACTGGGCAACGAGCGTGATAGCCTTCAAGGAATGGCCACCCAGTTCAAAGAAGTTGTCGCACACTCCGACCGCTGCAATCCCTAACAGCTCTTGCCACATATCCGCCAGCTTCATTTCAGTGTCATTGGCTGGAGGCACATAGTTCGTCGCGGTCCATTCCTGCTTCGACGGCGCCGGCAGCTTCGCCCGGTCGATTTTCCCGTTCGTCGTAAGCGGCATCTGCTCCAAAAACGCATAGTAGGTCGGTATCATGTAATCCGGCAGGTGTGAGAGCAGATGCTGCCTGATGTCAGCAGCCGTCAATGTGCCTTCAGCCACAATGTACGCACACAGCGCCTTTTGCCCCGCTGATTCCTCGATATCCGTAACGAGCGTTTCCTTCACCAGCTCGTGGCTGCGGATTTGCGCTTCAATTTCGCCCAATTCCATCCGATAGCCGCGAATTTTGACCTGATGGTCTTTACGCCCAAGGAACTCGATGGTGCCGTCTGGCAGCCACCGCACAAGGTCCCCCGTCTTATACAGCTTCTCGCCAGAAATGAACGGGCTGTCAATGAAATTCTCCTGCGTCAGATCATCTCGGTTCAAATAGCCGCGAGCCACGCCGTCGCCGCCGACCCACAGCTCGCCTGCCACGCCAATCGACTGCAGCTTGCCGTAGCCGTTCACCACATAAGCTGTCGAGTTCGCAATTGGCATCCCGATCGGGATTGAGCCGTCCCGTCCCTCCGTAATCTGGTGGCAGCACGAGAAGGTGGTGTTCTCTGTCGGACCGTAGCCGTTCACAATCGCGATCGGCGCACACGCGTGCAGCACACGATAAATATGCTTCGGCGACAAGACATCTCCGCCGACGAGCAACGTCCGTACCGGTGCGAACAGGCGCTCATTCTTCTCCACCAGCTGGGTAAACAGCGGCGAAGTGAGCCACATCATTGTAATGCCGTGCTGAGCGATGGCGCGCTCCAATTGCTCTGCATCCAGGATCGTCGTCTTATCCACCAGCACGAGCCGAAGTCCATTCAGCAGCGCTCCCCAGATTTCAAACGTCGAAGCATCGAATACGAGCGAGCCCGTCTGTAAAATGCAGTCATCCTCTTGAAACGTCACGAAGTTCGTGTTCTTCACCAAGCGAACGACGTTGCGATGTGTGACCATAACTCCTTTTGGCTTGCCTGTGGAACCAGATGTGTACATCAAGTAAATCAAATGGTCTGCATCATTCACATGCTCCAGGTTATCTATCGATTCATGGGACAGCTCCGGATCGGAGAAGCCGATGCGCTGCAAGCCTTCTGGCAGACGCTCAGCCAAATGTCCGCTTGTCAGCACGATAGCAGCGCCGCTATCCTCCAGCAAATACTGAATCCGTTCCTGTGGATAATCGGGATCGATCGGAACGTAAGCTCCACCCGCCTTCATAATCGCGAGCACGCCGATAACCATCTCTGCTGTCCGTTCCGTGAACAGACCTACCGGTTGTTCGGGTTTCGTCCCTTGCTGCCGCAAATACCGGGCCAACCGGTTCGCTTCCGCGTTAAGCTCTCCGTACGTCAGCTCCCGTTCACCCGCCACCAGCGCGATGCGCCCCGGCGTGATGCGCGCCTGTTCCTCGAACAGAGCATGCACAGTGGAATTACGCGGATAATCTGCCTCCGTCTGATTGAATTCGTGAATCAGCTGCTGCTGTTCTTGTCTGGTTATCATCTCCAGCTCGCCGATCTTGCGCTTCGGCTGTTCCGCCGCTTGTGCAGCCAGCTGCACGAAATGCTCGGCCATCCGTTCCACCGTTGCCCGCGTGAACAGCTTCGAACAGAATTCGAAGTTAAGCGATAATGATTCCTCGTTCTCAACCGCTTCCAGCGTCAAATCGAACTTCGACGTTCCATTGTGGTAGGGTACCGACACGAATGCTGCGTTTCCCATCTGGAGCGATGTATCCCCCATGTTCTGCATGACGAATACCGTATCGAACAGCGGATTCCGGCTCACATCCCGCTTCAACTGCAGACGATCGATCAAGCTGTCCAGCGGATAATCCTGATGCTCGTACGCCGACAGAAGAGTATCTTTCATTTCTTCCAAGTAAGCGGCGAACGTTTTTTCACCTTCCGGGTAGCTTCGAATCGGCAGCGTATTGACGAACATGCCCATCATCCGGTTCAGATCAGCATGTGTACGTGCAGCAATCGCACAGCCGACGATGACGTCTTCCTTGTCCGCATATTTGGAGAGCAGCACGTTGTAAATGGACAACAGCGCCATATATAGCGTCGTTCCCTGGTCAAGGGCCATCTGCTTCAAGCCTGCAGCCGCTTCAGCCGGCAGTGTCACACGCACGATGTCCCCCTCGAACGATTGCACGTTCGGACGCGGGGAATCGGCTGGAAGCTCCAGTACCGGAAGCTCTCCCTCCAGCACGCGCAGCCAATGCCCTTCATGTGCGGAAATATCCTGCTTCCGCTGCGACTGCCATTCAGCGTAGTCTTTATACTGCAATCGTACTGGCGTAAGATCCTTGCCCTCGTACAGTGCCGACAGCTCTTCTGCAAAGATGCTGAGCGACGTGCCGTCAAATACGATATGGTGGATGTCCAGCAGGAGAACATGATCATCTTCCCCGAGCTTGGCCAATGCCGCCCGGAACAGAGGCGCCTCGTCCAGTTGGAAGGGCTGGACAAATTCGTCGGCCAGCTCCGCTGCGGTGCGGCCTTCCGCTGCGATGAGCCGCATCCGGAAGCCGGTGTGAGCACACACCTTCTGGATAACTTCATCCTGCTCCCAATGGAACGAGGTCCTGAACGCTTCGTGGCGTTCCACTAGCCGATTCAGCGCCTGCTCGAGCCGTCCGGCGTCTAGCTTGCCCTTCACCTGGTACACGAGCGGTATGTGATAGGCCATGCCGACTCCGCCCCGCTGCTGCAGCGCGAACATACGCGTCTGCGCCGGAGCGAGACGATAATGCGGCTTCGCTTCCGCTGGCTCAATCGCCTCGAACCGTCCTGCTTCGCCCTCATCGATCAGCGCGGCCAGCTTGCCGATGAATGGATTCGCGAACAGCTCCTTGAAGGACAGCGTGACACGGAATGCGGCCGCAATCTTCGCCTGCAGCTGAGCCATCTTCAACGAGTGCCCTCCCAGTTCGAAGAAATGGTCCTTCGTTCCGATTGGCGCGATGCCGAGCAGTTCCTCCCACATGTACGCGAGCTTGATTTCCGTCTCGCTGACAGGCGCCGTATAGCCGGCGGCAGCCCGCTCCCGCTTCTCTGGCTGCGGCAGCTTCGCCCGGTCGATCTTGCCGTTAATCGTAAGCGGCATCCGGTCCAGGAACATGAAATAGGCAGGCACCATATATTCCGGCAGATGCTGTGACAGATACTCCCGGATTTCGACCGCCGACATCTCGCCTTCCGCCACGATATAGGCGCAAAGCGCCTTCTGACCCGGAGTCTCTTCAAAGTCGATGACAATCGCTTCCGTCACTTGCTCGTGAGCATGAATTTGCGCTTCAATCTCACCGAGCTCCATTCGATAGCCGCGAATCTTCACTTGGTGATCCTTGCGGCCTACGAATTCAATACTGCCGTTCGGCAGCATCCGCACAAGGTCACCCGTCTTATAAATCCGTTCCCCTTGCACAAATGGGCTATCGATGAACTTCTCCTGGGTCAGCTCCTCCTGATTCAAATAGCCGCGCGCAACGCCCTCGCCGCCGACCCACAGCTCGCCTACCGCCCCTATTGGCTGCAGCTTGCCGTACTCATTCACGACATAGGCAGTCGAGTTCGTAATCGGTGTACCGATGGGTATCGTCCCATCCACCTCGTGCTTTAGCTCGAAAGAGGTGGAAAACGTCGTATTCTCGGTCGGGCCGTAAATATTGGATATCGCGATTGGCGCACACTCTTTCGCCGCGCGGTAGAAATGCTTCGGCGACATCAGTTCTCCACCGACTAGCAGTTGGCGGAGCGGAGCGAATATGCGCGGGTTGCGGTCCACCAATTGAATGAACAGCGCCGTCGTCAGGAACATAATCGTCACGCCGTGACGGATAATGGCTTGTTCCAGCTGCTCTGCATCCAATATCGTCGTTTTATCAACCAACACCAGTCCCAATCCGTTCAAGAGCGAGCCCCAGATTTCAAAGGTCGATGCATCGAACACCAGCGATCCCGTCTGCAAGATGCGATCGTCTTGGCCGAACTTCACATAGTTCGTATGTTTGACCAGCCGGATGACATTGCGGTGCGTTACCATCACACCTTTCGGCCGGCCTGTCGAGCCTGATGTGTAAATGATATAGATAAGATCCTCCGGCTGATTGACAGGGGACAGATTATCCTCCAGCTCAGTGGCAAGATCCGGGTCGTCGATGATGACGCGTTCGATTGCGCCGGGTAAATAATCGGCCGCTAACCGGCTCGTCAGTACCAATCGAGTGCCGCTGTCCTCCAATACGTATTGAATGCGGTCCTGCGGGTGATCGGGATCTAGGGGGACATAAGTTCCTCCTGCTTTTAAAATCGCCAGTATCCCTATGACCATTTCCGCGGTTCGCTCTGCCATAATACCGACGGTTTGCTCACGGGTCACCCCCTGCTTCCGCAGACGGCGGGCTAATTGATTCGCCTTTTTGTTCAATTCCCGGTATGTGAGCTCCCGCTCGTCTTCCACAACAGCAACTCGGTCTGGAGCTTGAAGCACCTGCTGTTCGAACAGTGCCTGTACCGTGAAAGTCTTCGGATATTCCACTTGCGTCCGGTTCATATCATGAATCAACTGTCGTTTATCTTGTTCCGTCAGCATTTCCAACTCGCCGATTGTTTTCTGCGGATGCCGTGCCGCCTCTTGAAGGAGCTGCATGAAGTAGACCGCCAACCGTTCTATCGTCGTTTGCTGGAAGTGATTTTGTTCATAATAAATCGTAAATATCGGTGATGTCACACCATCTGCGCCAGCATATTGAAATCTGCCGTGCAGCCCGCTTACGTCTTGGTCCTTCGGAAGCTCGGGACAGATTCCGGCGCCGCACCAGCAATAAGTCGCAACGCCACCGTCCTCTAATGCTGCTGAGCAAGTCATGCTCACTGTGTCAGCGCAGGACGACAGACTGTCATGAATGCTCACGATGCCAGCTATCGTTACGTCGCTCTGGCTAACTATGGTATGAGCGCCTTTGCCGTTCTCCGATCCCACAACATGAAGGGCCACTTGTTCCGAGTTGTAAAACCGGGAAAGCAGTGCAGCCCAAGCCCCGCAAATAACGGATTCCAGCTTGACGGAATGCTCGCTCGAACGCTCGGTCAAGAGGCGTACCGTATCCGCCGGCAGCTCAAAAGAATGTGCGTCGTGTCCGGCCAACTTTTCCACTGTCAATTGAATTGAAGCCAATCTATGTCCACTCCTTTATCTCGTTCAACGATAAATCATAAATCGATGAGTCAATTGTTCCACTGTTATGTATTCTACTTGCTTGGTGAACTCTGCATGCTGTGCACAAACCGCCATACTATAGCCTGCTTCAACCCCGGAGTATTGTTTTACATAGTAATCGTCAACACTCCATACGGGATCGCCATGCGGTACAGCAGCGGTTTCTGTCACGATTTCGAGCAAGCTCGGAAGCATGCCGAACCCCATTCCGATCGCCTTGAGACAGCTCTCTTTCGCCGTCCAAATGGTGAAGAACCGTTCCTGGCGCGCGCGATCACCGTCTGTACATGTGAGCATATCCCACTCGCGCGGCGCGCATATAAGACGAGCCACATCCATATCCCACTCTCTCATTCGTTCAATATCAATTCCGATTGGCGCATCATCAACCGCAGCCACGACGATATTTCCTGAATGGGAGACGTTGAAATAAACGGGATTCCCTTTAAGATAGGGCTTGCCGTATTCATTGGTGCGAAAAACAAGCTCATCGTTTCGCTGTCCCAATTTTCGACAAAGCAGACTGCGGACCAGAATATCCGCGACGACCAAGCGCTGCCGCTCCTTATGCTTACGGAGCCTGTCCAGTCTTTTGTATTTTTCAGGAGTAATATGCGGGATTAGTCTATCAATCAGCCGGTTCATCTCATCGTGAGGAGAACCACCCTCCAATTTCAACAAGACAATATTCATAATCCGATTCATCCTCTAAACGCAAAAAAAAAGACTATTGTCCCCAATAGCCTCGTCACCAAATAAATGTTGATGTACCGCAACATAGAATGGCAACCCGGCCGCCATAATCCGCTTGCTGGATGTTAGGCCCGAGGCTTTGCGTCCTTACCTTTCGATAAGTTTGCCTTTATCAAGTTATATTTCGGTTTTCATACGTATTTGTTTACACATCCACCCACTGGAAATGAATACCTTTGTTCATGAAGACCTATACTAAAATAAAATCTCAAGTGAGTGAGTATGATGAAAAAACTATCTATCTCCAACAATCATGGCTGGGACGAGCCAACACTAGAACAACTGGCTTCCAGCTTGGACGATGCTCAATTCGCCAATCGAGTGCGGGCCATCCAACTCATCATGTCCGGTGCTTTCGCCAAAGACGTAGCCGCGCAGTTGGGCATCCATCGCCAATCCGTATCCGTTTATGTCAAGCTGTTCAACGAAGGTGGCATGGAGCATTTACTTGCCCGCAGCCTCGCTCCAGGCAAACCAAGGTTGCTGTCTCCGGAGCAGGAACGAGAATTGATTCGCCGCATCATCTCCACTCCTTCGCCTTCTGCTCAAGGTGCTTCTCATTGGAGCATGCGCGATATTCATGCCTTGCTGCAGTCAGAATTTCATCTTGAAATGTCACGCACTGGCATTCGCGACATGCTGCGTCGATTAGGTCTAAAGTATACAAAACATGGTTATAAACTTGAGAAACAGATAGAACATCCAACTCAAGACCCATATAATACATCGGAACGTTAAGATGAAAACTTAAACGCCTACCTTCATTTTACTTTCGATTTTTCGACAATGCAAATCAACTTATGTCAAAAAATGATGAATTTTCGGTTATTTTAAGTTTTTTTGTGCGATACAATGCGCTTTGGAGCAGAACAATTATCCAGTTCCATGTTGTTTTCATGAGCGATAGCGATAATGTGATAAAAATGTGAACACTAACGTTTCCGCCCTTTTCCAGAACAGAAACAAGACCGCCTCTCTGAAGCAGACGGTCTTATTTTTCTATCCTACCATTTACCTATTCCATTTGGTGCTGCTGCACCCTAGACCTGAACACTACGTTCCACGGTATACAGTCTACGGAATGCGGGTCTACGGTCTACGGTCTACGGTCTACGGTCTACGGTCTACGGTCTACGGTCTA
>NZ_JAJNBZ010000023.1 GCF_021369635.1 Paenibacillus profundus
AAAGGCCGAGGGAAGAACCAGGTGGACACCTATTATTTTGACGTGGAGAAGTGCAGACGGTGCCCGCTCCGGGAAGGCTGCTACAAGGAAGGCGCAAAGAGCAAAACGTATTCGGTAAGCATAAAGAGCCATGAACATTTGGCGCAGGCAGAGTTTCAGGAAAGCGAAGCCTTTAAGACCAAGGCTAAAGAACGATACAAGATTGAGGCCAAAAACAGTGAACTTAAGCATAGACACGGGTACGACGTTGCGTCCTCCTCGGGTCTGGTTGGCATGGAGATTCAGGGGGCGATGGCGATATTTGCGGTTAATGTAAAGCGAATACTGAAGCTTATGGGCTGAAAATGCTCACCTCCAGTGGGACAGTAAGCAAAAAAATACGATTTTCATTCGTGAAATCTGAATGAAAATCGTATTTTTTGATGTGTTCACTTTCGGTTACGTACAAAAGCCGTGTTTTTCAGTGGCCTCCAGATAATAGGGGGTTCTTTTTTTATGTTAAATTCACCTCTAAAATATTTATTTATTCCAATCATAATTGATGATACACCAAATTATGTCAATCATGATTTGGGAGATGAAGTTTTTTCATGATTAAAGGAAGGGTACAAGTGTGTGTTACTGCTCTAATAGCTGTATCATTGTTTTTTTTACATCATTAAGCCTTCCGATATCCGCAAATGCACAGGGGAAGCATCAAACATGTCAGTTCGGGGAGTCGATCAAATGGGCAGTAAAAGATGCTTTTAAACTGGCAAGCGAGGAAGTGTTTTCGGCATTATTGAGCTTTTTTTGGTGTTGCCGGAAATAAATGAGCCGTAGAGGTATTCTACGGCTCATTATCTGTGCAGACATGATAAATTCGTTCGCTAACGAGCCGACGGTCATGTAAACGAATTAAATCAAGTGATTAACATTGTAAATCCACGACGCATCAAGCTTTAATCTCCTCTTTATTGCCGGAGGCGTCAGCCTCCTCTTGATCCTCCTCATCCTCGCGCTCCCAAGCCATCGTGCGTTCCACGGCTTTTTTCCAGCCTTTGTAGAGCTTGTTTCGATTGGCTTCTTCCATTTGCGGAGAGAAGGTACGGTCCAGTTTTTTAGTCTTTTTCAAATCGTCGATATTCCAGAACTGGACGGCCAATCCGGCGAGGCTGGCTGCGCCGAACGCTGTTGTTTCCGTTACTTTTGGCCGCTCCACGTTGACGTCGAGCATGTCGGCTTGGAATTGCATGAGCAGATTGTTGGCAACCGCGCCTCCGTCAACGCGCAGCGCCTGCAGCGTAATACCGGAGTCGGCCTCCATCGCGCTCAGCACATCCTTCGTCTGATAGGAGAGCGATTCGAGCGTCGCCCGTACGATATGCTCCTTGCTGGAGCCGCGCGTCAAGCCGAAAATCGCTCCCCGCGCATACATATCCCAGTAAGGGGCGCCCAGCCCGACAAAGGCGGGCACGACATATACGCCGTCCGAGCTGTCCACTTTGCCCGCATAATATTCCGAATCGGGGGCGGAATCGATCATTTTCAGCCCGTCGCGCAGCCACTGTATCGCCGCTCCGGCAATAAAGATGCTGCCTTCAAGCGCATAGTTCACTTTGCCGTCGATCCCCCAGGCAATCGTCGTCAACAATCCGCTTTTCGAAGCGACGGCGCGCTCGCCCGTGTTCATCAGCATGAAGCAGCCCGTGCCATACGTGTTTTTCGCTTCGCCCGGTTCGAAGCAAGCCTGCCCGAACAGTGCTGCCTGCTGATCGCCCGCTACTCCGGCAATCGGAATCTCGGCTCCGCCGAACGTATGCTCATCGGTATAGCCGAAAATACCGCTCGAAGGTTTCACTTCCGGCAGCATCGCAGCCGGGATATCCAACCATTCCAGCAATTCTTCGTCCCATTCCAACTTGTTAATGTTGTACAACATGGTGCGGGATGCGTTCGAATAGTCGGTAGCGAACGTCGTGCCGCGCGTCAAATTCCAAATGAGCCACGTATCGACCGTGCCGAACAGCAGCTCGCCCTTCTCGGCCCGTTCCCGAGCGCCTTCCACATGGTCGAGAATCCATTTCACCTTCGTGCCGGAGAAATAAGCGTCCAATACGAGTCCCGTTTTTTCGCGAATCGGATCAGTAAGCCCGCGCGCAGCCAATTCATCGCAAATGCCGGACGTTCGCCGATCCTGCCATACGATGGCATTGTGAATCGGCTTGCCAGTATGTTTATCCCAGACGATGACCGTTTCCCGCTGGTTTGTAATCCCGATGGCTGTCACTTCTTGCGGCCGAATCCCGGTACGTTCCAGAACCTCGCGCGCAACGCCGCTCTGCGTGCCCCATATTTCCATCGGATCGTGCTCGACCCAGCCGGGTCGCGGATAGAGTTGCGTAAATTCCTTTTGCGCTACGCTGACAATATCGCCGGAATGATCGAACAGAATGGCTCGTGAGCTGGTTGTGCCTTGATCGAAAGCGAGTATGAATTTTTTGTCCATAATAAAATCCTCCTCATGGGTTATGGCGATGCACTAAATATAGGAATCGAGTTGAATCGTAAAAACGCATTACAGAAAAATGCGAAATATGAACTATTAAACAAAATAATCTCTTTGGTATGAAATTCGTGACCAATATATTAGAACATGAACGAATAAGCAAGCGCTCCAAGAACGCCTCCAACTACCGGACCCATGATCGGTACCCATGCATAGCTCCAATCAGAGGATCCTTTGCCTGCGATGGGCAGAACGGCGTGCGCAATGCGAGGGCCAAGATCGCGGGCAGGGTTAATCGCATACCCCGTAGTTCCGCCAAGCGACAGTCCGATGCTGACGATAAGGAAGCCGACGATAAACGGTTGTAAGCCGTCTGCAAATGTATTGCCACCAATGGCAAGCAGGCTGAACACGAAAATAAACGTGGCTATTACTTCGCTTAACAAATTGGCTCCTGTGCTGCGGATGGCCGGAGCTGTTGCGAACACCGCGAGCTTGGCAGCTTGATCGTCCGTCGCACGCCAATGCGGCAAATAATGCAGCCATACGAGCACGGCTCCGAGAAATGCGCCGATCATTTGCGCCGCAATATACAATGGAACTTGATCCCATGCGAACTTTCCGATGGCCGCCATTCCTAGCGTTACGGCCGGATTGAGGTGAGCCCCGCTTATGGACCCGACCGCATACACGGCAATGGCAACGGCGAGTCCCCATCCGAACCCGATTACGATCCAGCCGCTGTTTTCCGCTTTTGATTTTCGCAGCACGACGCCGGCCACTACACCATCACCCAGCACAATCAATAACAAGGTCCCTATTAACTCTCCCCAAAAAGGTGTCATCCCAAGTTCCTCCTTCGGACTATCTGTATGCGTTTTCAATTTGTAATTGCTGAATTGTTTTTTCCGCCGCACCCCCTGCAAACAAAAAAAAGATGGCCCAACATCATATACCCTTGCCGTAAGACAAAGATATGAAGTGGTCATCTCCAGTTTCTCATGCAACCGCTTTGCTATTAACTTAATTACAGTATATTCAACTATTTTTGAATTATCAACGAATAATGAGAAATTTTGTTAAAGAAACCTAGCTATGCGAAGAGAAAAGAAGGACTGAAGGAAGGGGAGTGCCGCATATCTCACTCCTGCATTGGATTTTGTGCAATGAAACGGTGACGTAAACCTCTTTGCAGTAGGTTTCACTGGAATTCATCCAGCGTTTTGACACTCTTGGAGCGGCAATCGCTGAGAATCAGGCGGATCCACTGGACAGAATACAGTCTACATGTCGTTTAACCCCTAATCCATACATTCTGCTGCATGTTTTCCAATGGAATTGCCTCGACCCCGGAAAATAAGTTTTGTTCAACTTTATATCGCTTATCTAGATCTAGCTTTAGCCTCAAATAACCTAACTAAATCCAACTAAATCTAACTAATCAAATTACCTAGTCTTATCTAGCTTATTTAACGTCTCAAGCTTGCCTAACATGTAATACTACTCTAGCTTGTCTCCGATGCTTTCAAAGCAAAATAAGGCGGCTTCAACCTGAAGCCGCCCAATAAACAATTTATAGTGCTTGCAGCACGAAATGCACCGCGAACAACACCGAGATGACGTAAAACAGCGGTTTTACTTCGCGCGCCTTTCCGACAGCGATTTGAAACAAGGCGTAGCTGACGAACCCAATCGCGATGCCATCCACGATGCTGTGCATGAGCGGGATGAACGCGATGATGAAGAACGCGGGGAGTCCCTCGGCCATAGGCTCGAAGCGAATCTTCTTCACGGCGGGCATCATCAAGCCGCCGATGAAGATGAGAATCGGCGCCACGGCCTGATCGGGCACGAATGTCAATAACGGCAGCGCCACGAGCGTAACCAGGAACAAGGACCCGGTCACGATGGAGGTCCAGCCCGTACGGCCTCCTGCCGAGATGCCTGCCGCCGTTTCGACCGTAGCTACGGTCGGGCTCGTGCCGAATATCCCGCAGGTGACGACCGACAGAGCGTTCGCCTGCATGGCGCGCTGGAAGCGCTCGGGACGGCCGCACATGTTCAATTGCGCGTTAATCAAGCCCACATTTTCGAACACGATGACCAACGTCATCGAGAAGACTGCAACGGCCATCGAAGCTGCGGACACACCTTGTAAGGTGAACTGCCCGAATACGTCGCCGTACACCGACCACGAGAATGTGCCGTTCGCTTCGGCACCAACCGCACCAGCTGCGCCGGACGATACGGCTCCCGTCACATAAGCAAGCGCGGTGCCGAAGATGATCGCGATCAGCAGATGCCCCGGCACTTTGCGCATGAACAGGATGCAAGTCAGCGCCAACGTGGCGAATGTGACCCACACGCCCGGCTCGCCGAACGATTGCACCGCAATGATGGTCGATGCGTCGGAGACGATGACGCCGCCTTTTTGCAGCCCAATCAGCACGAGCATCAAGCCGATGCCCACGGAAATGGCCTCCTGCAGCGATCCAGGAATAGCGGCCCTCAGCTGTTCGGCAAGCGAGGTGAAGCTGATAATGGTGAAGCAGATGCCCGACACCACTACAACCGCCAACGCCTGCTGCCATGTTAACCCCATACCATGCACGAGCGTGTACGTAAACATGGCGTTGATCCCCATGCCCGGCACGAGAATGATCGGAGCTTTGCCCCACCAGCCCATGATGAAGCAACCGGCGGCGGAGGCGAGTACGGTCGCGATAATGCCAGCTTCTTGAGGAATGCCGGCGTCGGCCAAGATCGATGCATTGACGATAATAATATAGACAATTGCAAAAAAGGAAACGACTCCAGCCAACAGCTCCTGACGCATCCCGCCAGCGGTTGACCGTACAGACGCGTTAGGCAAAGAACCGGAATCCGCCTGAGCGCGTGAGTGTTCTTTTTGGCGGACCAATGAAATACCCTCTTTCCATCGTAGCCCCTCACCCAACCCTTTCAATGTTATGAAAGATAGACAGCCTAAAGCCATCATGCGCTTATTGTAACACATACCATCTTCAAATAAACAAGGTTTACAGCCTCAATTAACATTGGCTATCAGGAACCTGAACAAAATAGTTATATGTCTGAAAGACTTACAAAAAAATTCGAGGTTAATGTCACCCAATACAAATTAACTTCTACAGCTTTAAAACATTAGTAAACACGCCATTAAAGAGGGGAGGAATCATGAGATAGTATTGTTTGTCAGCCCTTTTGCTCCAATCTCCCCTTTCATCAGAAAACCGATATCGAGGCGTCTCATAGGTTGGCGACCGCGAATAAAAGGTAGGTTATATCGCCGTAAGAATGGGTTGGTTTCGTATTAGCTTAATCGCTTTACAGAAAAATGTAAGCTTTCCTTAATGGACATGAGGCTGCATGAGTTCTGGCTCATTGCCGTCATAATCGGCCGCATCATACCAAGGTTACGAGACGGCACGTGCTTCGACCCTCGTTGTTATCCTTCCTGACCGTATGGGAGAATGGACATAAGGACTTGCATATGGTAAGTCCGTCAATTTTTTTCGCTCTAAAAGGAAAGGAGATTGCGCTTCTGAATAAAGGGGAGAGTGAAGCAAGAGATGAGACAGGCCTACCTGCTTCGAAAAGGGGATAGTGACGAAAATCGATTTGGTCGCATTACAGAGCTTAAACATTCCTTCATAGCTAAAACAGGCGAACAGTTAGATTTAATGAAATCCATTTTCTGTAGTTCGAATTTCATGTGTTTGGCAACTATACCCGCGTACATTTGCCAAAAAAGACGTCCGCGAATGCGGACGCCTGTATAATCAACGGTTAGGTCATTTTAAGTTACACCGACATAGAGTGCAGCGAAGCGTTCCGGCTGCCGAGCAGCAGCTTCGCCTGAGCGGCGGCGATACGAGCAAGCGGGATGCGGTACGTCGAGCAGCTGACATAATCGAGCCCGATCTCGTGGCAGAAGAGGATGGAATCGCGGTCCCCGCCATGCTCACCGCAAATGCCGGTCGTCAATTGAGGATTGGCAGCAATGCCGCGCTTCACAGCCAGCTCAATTAACTGGCCGACACCGGTCGTGTCCAGCACTTGGAACGGGTTGGCAGCCAGCACGCGGCGGTCGACGTAGTGGGTGAGGAACTTGCCCTCCGCGTCGTCGCGGCTGCAGCCGAACGTCATCTGCGTCAGATCGTTCGTGCCGAACGAGAAGAAATCGGCATGCTCTGCAATCTGACCGGCTGTAAGCGCGGCGCGCGGCACCTCGATCATCGTGCCGACACGGTAGGCGCAGCTGCGGCGCTCTGGACCGAGCACCCGCTCCGCGGTGCGCTCGATGAGATCGCGCAGCAGACGCAGCTCGGCAGCATGGCCGACGAGCGGCACCATAATGTCCGGCTGCACGCGCACGCCCTTGCGCAGCATGCGGGATGCCGCCAGGAACAGCGCCTCCACCTGCATTTCATAGATTTCCGGGAACAGAATGCCGAGGCGGCAGCCGCGTTGGCCGAGCATCGGGTTCGATTCGTGCAGCCCGCGCACCTTGCCGATTAAGCGCTCCAGCTCGCGCAGCTCTTCCGGCGTTCCCGCGCCTTGCACCGTCAGCTGCGTCTGCCGCACGACGAGCTCTTCCAGATTCGGCAGGAACTCATGCAGCGGCGGATCGAGCAGCCGTATCGTGACCGTCAAGCCGTCCATCGCCTCGAAGAGGCCTTCGAAGTCGTCCTGTTGCATCGGAAGCAGCTTCGCCAGCGCCTTCCGGCGCTCCGTCTCCGTCTCGGCGAGAATCATATCCTGCACGATCTGAAGCCGGTGCGTGGACATGAACATGTGCTCCGTCCGGCACAATCCGATGCCTTCGGCGCCAAGCGCGCGCGCCTTGGCGGCGTCTTCCGGCGCATCCGCGTTCGCATAGACGCGCAGCTCGCGTTCACGGTCGGCCCATTCCAGCAGCTGCAGGAACTCAGCCGACATATCCGCCTCGACGACCGGAACGGAGCCGGCAATGACCCGGCCTGATGTGCCGTCGATGGACAGCAGGTCGCCTTCGCGGAACGTCTGCGTCCCGATGACGATGAGCTTCTGCCCGAAGTCGAAGCACACGTCCTCGCAGCCCGAGACGCACGGCTTCCCCATGCTGCGGGCTACGACGGCCGCGTGGCTCGTCATGCCGCCCCGGCTCGTTAAGACGCCTTCCGCGGCGAGCACGCCGTGAATGTCCTCCGGCGTCGTCTCCGGCCGGACGAGAATAATACGCTCGCCAGCGGCGGCCAGGCGCTCGGCCTCGTCGGCGTCGAGCACGATGCGGCCGGAAGCGGCGCCCGGCGATGCAGGCAGGCCTGACGCAACGACGTCCAGCGTGGCATCGGGCGCAAGCGACGGATGCAGCAGATGCTCCAGCTGCGCGACGTCCGTCCGCAGCAAGGCCTCCTGCACCGTGATGAGCCCTTCCTTGACGAGAGCGACGGAGATAGCGACGGCGGCCTGTGCCGTCCGCTTGCCGGCCCGCGTCTGGAGGATGAACAGCTTGCCGCGCTCGACCGTGAACTCAATGTCCTGCATGTCGCGGTAGTGGCGCTCCAACTGTTCGGCAGCCTGTATCAGCTGCTCATACAGGTGCGGCATGTCGTCCTCCATCTTGGCAATCGGCTGCGGCGTACGGGTGCCGGCGACGACATCTTCTCCCTGGGCATCCGTCAAATATTCGCCGAACAGCACCCGCGCCCCGGTCGACGGGTGGCGGGTGAAGAGCACGCCTGTGCCGCTGTCCGCGCCGCGGTTGCCGAACACCATCGACTGGATGTTGACGGCCGTACCCTCGTCGTCCGGGATGTGGTGCAGCTTGCGGTATACCTGCGCACGGTGGTTGTTCCAGCTGCGGAATACCGCCTCGACGGCCAGTTGCAGCTGGACGTGCACATCTTGCGGGAACGGAGTGCCCACCGTTGCCTCCAAGCACTGCTTATAGCGCTGAACAAGCTCACGAAAGCCATCCGCCGTTACGTCCTGATCCTCCTGGGCGCCGCACTGCGCCTTCACATCGGCGAGGATGCGTTCGAATGCGTCGGACTCGACGCCGAACACGACATTGCCGAACATATGGATGAGCCGTCGATAGCAATCATAGGCGAAGCGTTCGTCGCCCGTGACGGCGGCAAGGCCCTGAACAGTGTCATCGTTCAGCCCAAGGTTCAGAATCGTATCCATCATGCCGGGCATGGAATGCACAGATCCGGATCGGACGGAGACGAGGAGCGGGTCGCCAGCGTCCCCGAACTGCTGGCCACGCGCCAGCTCGACCGCCTGCAGGGCGGCACGCGCGTCATCCATCAGGCTGTCTGGCAGCCGGTTCAGCGCATAGAAGGAGCGGCATGCTTCCGTCGTAATCGTGAAGCCTGGCGGTACTGGCAGGCCGATGCGGGTCATCTCAGCCAGATTGGCGCCCTTGCCGCCGAGCAGCGCCTTCATACCGGCATCCCCGTGCCGGAAATGACTAATCCAATTCGATTTCATTGCGCGTCTCCCCCGATTCCATCTATTTCACTGTCAGCGGCGCAGGCATCGCACCGATGGTAGTAGACGATCACTTTCTCAGTATCGACCTCTTCCAGCACCTTGTCGCACCGCTCGCACAGAATGACGCCCAGCATCACTGGGCTGCTGCTGTTGGACATGCGCTCTTCACTCCTTCCTGTATTAGATGGCGAGTCAAGTCGACGACTCGCGCCGCGTAAGCCCACTCGTTGTCATACCAAGCCAACAGCTTGATGTGCCGATCCTGCGCGATGAGCGACAAGCCGTCCACCACCGCGGATTTGTCGTTACCGATGAAGTCGGTCGAGACGAGGGGCTCGTCGCACCATTCCACATATCGGTCATGTCCGTCCCGAATCGCATGAAGGAACGCGAGTCGGACGTCGTCTGCTGTCACCGGCGTTTTCACCTCGGCCGTCAAGTCAACAAGCGAGACGTCTGGTGTCGGCACTCTCACGGAGATGCCCTGAACGGACGGCGCCAAATGCGGCAAAATGCCGGCGAGCGCCTTGCCCACTCCGGTGGACGTCGGGACCATCGATTGCGTGCATGCCCGCGCGCGGCGCAGGTCCTGATGAGGGTTGTCGAGATGCTTCTGGTCGTTCGTATAGGAATGGATGGTCGTCATCCAGCCGGAGACGACGCTGAACGAACGGTCGAGAATGTGAAGAACGGGCGCGAGACAGTTCGTCGTGCACGACGCGGCGGAAATGAGCTGGTGTGCCTCGTCATCATACATCTGTTCGTTGACGCCCATGACGACCGTTAGGTCGAGCTGCTTGCCGGGAGCGGTGACGATGACTTTCTCCGCGCCCGCTTCAATATGTTTAGAAGCACCCGGGCGATCTGTGAATTTGCCCGTTGCATCGATGGCGGTATGAATGCCGAGCCGTTGCCACGGCAACTCTGCCGGATCGGCTTCTGCCAATACCGGGATATGCGTATCATTAATAATGAGCGTATTGCCTTCAGTGGCAATATCCGCGTTCCATTTTCCGTGTATGGAGTCGTACTTGAGCAAGTGCGCGATGGTGGAAGCCGGGTAGAGGCTGTTCACTGCCCGGATGCGAAACGGTGAATCAGCTTCATCCATAGCCCGCCGAAACACGAGCCGCCCAATGCGGCCCATGCCGTTGACGGCAACTGGTAATGCCATTTCGATTCCTCCTTTAAGATGGAACATTGGTTTCTTTTTCCATTATGTAGTATATCACAAACATTAAATAATGTGTAATATATAATCGTTTATTTTTATATAATACGTCATAATGAAATAGGGTGTTCTATTTTCGATGGGCTCTTGCATATAGATCTTGCACTTTGCTCTTCGTTTATTGAGGATTAGGGGCGGATAATACTTGCAAAACGTCCGCGGGTTGACTATAATACTTGAAATGTAATGTATTGACTATAGTCAACGTTTATCCATGCAATGCTGAGATGGAGACAAGTACGCAGCACCGCTTATCAGGGAGGAGACGCCGAGGATTGAGAGCGTTTCTTGAGGACGGACTGCCGAAATTCACTCCGGAGCAGGGCCTTGAACGGCAGGCAGACCGCCTGTGCCAGTAGAGGTGCCCGGTGACGACCCGTTATCGTCGTAGCAAGTGAGACAGCACGTTCGCTTCGGCGCTGCAGGAGAGCAGCTCTATGCCAGAGTGTCGTGATGTCTAATAAGGGTGGTACCACGGCCTTCTCGTCCCTTGAGACAGAGAAGGCCTTTTTGTTTTGAGATGGAAACTAAAGGGAGGTCAACACCATGAAGGAGCGTTTACAGGCGCTGCGCGCTGAAGCGCTGGATAAGCTGCAGCAAGTGAAGGATGCGAACAATCTGAACGAGCTGCGCGTCAAATTTCTTGGTAAAAAAGGGGCGCTTACGGAAGTATTGCGCGGTATGGGTGGCTTGAGCGCGGAAGAGCGTCCGATGATCGGGCAAGTGGCGAACGAAGTCCGCGGCGCCATTGAGGAGTTTATTGAACAGAAGCAGGAGGCGTTCCAACGTGAAGAGACGGAGCGTCGTCTGCAGGAAGAGACGATTGACGTCACGCTGCCAGGCCGAACGTTGGCGCAAGGCGCGGTCCATCCGCTCAATAAAGTGGTAGAGCAAATCGAAGACATCTTCGTCGGCATGGGCTACACCGTTGCGGAAGGCCCGGAAGTGGAGCGGGACTATTATAACTTCGAGGCGCTCAATCTGCCGAAGGATCATCCAGCGCGCGACATGCAGGATTCCTTCTATATTACAGAAGATATTTTGATGCGCACGCAGACGTCTCCGGTGCAGATTCGCACGATGGAAGCGATGAAAGGCGACGTGCCGGTCAAAATCATTTGCCCAGGTCGTGTATACCGCCGCGACGATGACGATGCGACGCATTCGTTCATGTTCCATCAAATCGAAGGACTCGTCATCGACAAGAACATTCGCATGAGTGACTTGAAAGGAACATTGCTTCAATTTGCGCGTGAAATGTTCGGTCCGCATATGCAGATTCGCCTGCGTCCGAGCTTCTTCCCATTCACCGAGCCAAGCGTGGAAGTCGACGTCACCTGCATGAAGTGCGGCGGCAGCGGCTGCCGCATCTGCAAGCATACCGGCTGGATTGAAATTCTTGGTGCGGGCATGGTGCATCCGCGCGTGCTGGAAATGGGCGGCTACGATCCGGAAGTGTACTCCGGCTTCGCCTTCGGTATGGGTGTGGAGCGGATTGCGATGCTGAAATATGGCGTTGACGATATCCGCCACTTCTATACGAACGATATGAGATTCCTGAAGCAATTTGCTCGTATGTGACATTAAATACATGTTCAAAAAAGTGATTTTTTTGAACAACCTCTTAAATGAAAGGAAGAGAACGGTCATGAACGTATCTTACAAATGGCTATCGGAATATATCGATTTGACCGGCGTGTCCGCGGAAGAGCTTGCTGAACGGATGACGCGCGCAGGAATTGAGATTGATGTGGTGGAGAACCGCAATAAAGGGCTCGATAACATCGTGGTCGGTTATGTTGTATCCCGGGAGAAGCATCCCGATGCCGACAAATTGAATGTATGCAAGGTGGACACCGGAAGCGGCGAACATCTGCAAATCGTCTGTGGAGCGAAGAACGTCGATGCGGGACAGAAAGTGCCTGTCGCACAAATTGGCGCGGTAATGCCTGACGGTATGAAGATTAAGCGTGCCAAGCTGCGCGGCGTGGAATCTCAAGGGATGATCTGCTCGGCCAAAGAGCTGGCCATGAATGATAAGCTGCTCCCGAAGGAAATGCAGGAAGGCATTCTAGTGCTTCCAGAAGATACGGTGATTGGCACGCCGATTGCCGACGTCCTCGGCCTGAACGATCATGTGCTTGAGTTGGACCTGACGCCGAACCGTTCAGACTGCTTAAGCATGATCGGTGTTGCCTATGAAGTCGGAGCGTTGTTGGACCGTCCGGTGCGTCTGCCGGAAGACACGGTCAGCGAGTCCGCTGAACAAGCAAGCAGTACTGTTAGCGTTCGCATCAGTGCTCCTGACGCATGCAACCGATATGCGGCACGTTACATTACAAATGTCAGCATTAAGCCGTCGCCGCTCTGGCTGCAGAACCGACTGCTTGCGGCAGGCGTGCGTCCGATTAACAACATCGTTGACATTACGAACTTCGTCATGCTGGAATATGGGCAGCCGCTGCATGCTTTTGATGCGGACAAATTAAGCGGCAATGGCGCGATCGATGTGCGTTATGCACACGAAGGAGAGACGCTCGTTACGTTGGATGGGCAAGAGCGCAAGCTTGAGCCGCATATGCTGTTGATTACGGATGGCGTCAAGCCGATCGGGCTTGCCGGTGTAATGGGCGGCGAGAATTCTGAGGTGAGCGGCGACACCGTAAATATTTTGCTGGAGTCGGCTCATTTTGCAGGAAGCGTCGTGCGCAAGACATCGCGCCAGATGGGACTCCGATCGGAAGCGTCCCTCCGCTTCGAGAAGGAAGTGAATCCGGAAGCAGTCATTCCAGCGCTCAACCGGGCGGCAGATCTGATGCGTCAATTGGCAGGCGGCAGCATCGCTGCAGGCATTGTCGAGGAGACGGCACAGCCGCATGAACGCAGAACGGTCACTTTGACGCTGGACAAAACGAACCGCCTGCTCGGCACTGCGCTAACGGCGGCAGATGTGACGTCTATCCTGCAGCGTTTAGGGCTAGAAGCCGCTGAACCCGAAGCCAGCGTCTTTCATGTACGAGTGCCATCCCGCCGCGGCGATATTACGCGTGACGTCGATCTGATCGAAGAGGTGGCTCGCATTTACGGATATGACAACATCCCAACAACGGCGATTGAAGGTCCGACAACACCGGGACATCTGAACAAAGGTCAGACGATCCGCCGTGCGATTCGCGGATTGCTAACGGACAACGGATTGCATGAAGCGGTAACGTATTCGTTCACGCATCCGACTGAAACCGAGCTCTTCCCGACATTCATCGATGGGGCTGTTCCGGTTCGCCTGGCGATGCCGATGAGCGAAGAGCGAAGCGTGCTGCGCACAAGCTTGCTGCCAAGCTTGCTGGATGTGGCGGCGTATAACCGCAACCGCAAAACTGACGATGTGAAAGCGTTCGAGCTTGGCCGCTTGTACTTGACGTCGCAGGAAACACTGTCGGCCTTGGTGAAGGAAGAGCTGGTGCTTGGTCTTCTAATGACCGGCAAACGCAGCGCGGCACAGTGGAATATTAGCTCCGAAGCAGTTGATTTCTACGATGTGAAGGGTGTTGTGGATGCTCTTGCTTCGTACTTGGGGCTGGAAGGCCTCATCCGTTATGAGGCGAATCGTCCGCAGGGGCTGCACCCGGGCCGTTCGGCTTCCATGTATTTGATGGGTGCGGAAGGCGAGCAATATATCGGTATCATCGGACAAGTGCATCCGGAAATTCAACGTCAGAAGGATCTCGGCGAAACGTACGTGGCGGAGCTGCTGTTGCAGCCGCTGATGGAAGCAGCCGATTTCAACATTGCATACAAAGCGCTCCCTCGTTTCCCAGCAGTGGATCGTGACATCGCTGTCGTAGTCGACCGCAACGTGGAAGTGGGCCGATTGGTTACTACAGCAAAGGAAGCGGCTGGCGAATGGCTGGAATCTGTAGGGGTATTCGACATCTACACAGGCGATCGTATCGCAGAGGATAAGAAGAGCGTCGCGATTTCCCTCGTATACCGCCATGCGGAGCATACCTTTACCGATGAGGAAATTACCGATATCCACGGTCGTGTCATTGCGGCGCTTGAAACAACTTATAGCGCAGAATTGCGCAAATAGAACAGATGTTACCTAACATGTAAAGTGGATATAAACCATAAAAGGTGGGAAACGGATAATTTCCGTAACCCACCTTTTGCATTCATGGAAGGCATAAGCCTGTTACCAAGGGTTAATGACGCCGCCGCCAGAAAACATAGTGGCTACAGGTGTAACAATAACAGCAAGACAAAAAATTACAGCAGCCAGTTTACCATGCATTTTTTTCATATCATCTCTCCTATCTTGAGTTTTGAACCACTCAGGTGATTAAACATTGATTTGACCTTATGTAAATATTGCATGTTGTTAATAATGTCGGAATTTTCATGAATAGTGTCAAACAATACTTCAATGCATTCATAAGCATTTTTGTGCCTATCCACATTAACAAACATGGTAATGCTTTTCAGTAAGCAATCAACAGATTGCTCGTGAATTCCCGCCAGCTTAAAATATTCGCTTTTTTTCTTGTAGTAATGTGCATATTCTGTAATAAGGCAAGGGTTACTTGAATTTTCAATAAAGTCATATTCCCACTGAAACAGCTTTTCGACAGCGCTCAAATTGTTTTGTTGCAGGTATAAATCAAACAGGTCATAAATAATATTGACTTTGTGAGCGGACTTTTCCAAGCATTGTTCCAATTGATTAATGGCTAAATCAACGTGGCCTTTTTTTCCGTTTAACTTAGCTGTCATAAAATCTGCGTTTTCTTGTACAAATGGGAATTGGAACGTGCAGTATTGCTGGAGATATCGTTCCGCCATGTCGTAATTGTTCAAAAAATAGTGTGAAAAGGAAATGAAAGAAATAGAGTGTGCTTTGATGGCGCTGTCAGTTGTATCCAATATTAATACTTGATTGCAATATTCAATAGCTTCTTTGTATTCTTTCAAATGATACGAATGGGCACCCAACTTGTAATAGAGTGTAATCTGTTCTTCCAATGAAAGAAATTGAACATAATGCGTAATGTTTTTTCCTGTATAGTAGGTTGTCTGCATTTTGCCGAAATCATCGCGTTCAATTAAATATTCCTGTAGCAGCGCCTTGGCGAAGTACGTTTGAATGCCGTGAGTGCGAGCGTATTTTATGATGAGCTTGTACAGGGAAAGTCTGACTGTTGGCGCATCCTCAATGGAACCTGTGAACTTATACAGTTCATCCACTAATCCAATACTGTCTTTTTTTTCGTCACGAAGAAACTGAGCGGCAATCTTAGTGGATAATGACGGAGCGCTGGTTATGGACTCTTTCAAGATGGACATAAGCACATCAGCTCTCTGCTCAACGGAGAGATATAATTCGACAATGTTTGGATATGCGATATCAAAGACACTTAAAAGGGCGTGCATCGTTTTAAATTCTGGGCGCTTCGTTTCGCCGTTCTCGATTTTAGAAGTGATGCCTTTGGCGACTCCTGTCATAGCCTCTAACTGGACTAATGTTAAATTGGCCTCTTGTCTGCATGTTCTGATGAATTCGCCAATAGTTGTAAATTGAAGCGACTCAGCCTTCATATCATCACCTCTTCAAACCTGTAGGTATCATTACATCAACGATACCAAATAATGTCTTATAAGTAAATATCCTTTGGTCAAATAATGTCGGATGGTAAGAGCAATGATCTTGTTTGCAGCGGCATGAGCCATGACAGAACCCATATTCCCTTGTCTCCTCCTCCATTGGATATAGTCATTTGAGAGGAAAAGTGATTTTGAGCAATAAAAGCGGGCTTTCTTCCTGTTCTTTCCTCTCGAGGGAACAAGGAAGGGCCCATTTCTTTTTTTGAGCCGTTATATATGAAATGAAACTTGACTTTCCGCTTTACGTAGCAGGAAATGAGGCTAAGCATATCGAACTTATAAGGTAAGATTTCGTTGCCTCGTTGCAAAGTCATACTTGCAGTTCGTGGCGACGCTAAGGTAAGGAGGATGTAAAGAATGACCACTTCAGATAATAAACATCGGGTTACAGTTGAAATATATGGAACGCAATATAAATTGGTAGGTACAACAAGTAAAGAATATATGCGCAATATCGCCGCTGTGGTGGACGAGCATATGCGGGTCATCTCGAATGCGAGCTCGCGTCTGGATACACCGCGCATCGCCGTACTAGCGGCCGTGCACATTGCGGAGGAAGTTCAGAAGATTAAGGATGACCATGCGCGCATCAGCGTATCTCTCCAAGAGCAAGAGCATGCGGGCAAAGCGTTGACGCACGAATTGGAACAGCTGAAGTCCGAATCATCGCGAGCGTTAGAGAAGCTCCGTATGGAATCGGGCGCCGAACTTGACAAGCTGCAAGCAGAGCTCACGAAGGAGAAAGAAGAGGTAGAGAAGCAGACTGCCTCGCTCCGGGAGGAAGCAGCGAAGCTGAAGGAAACGAATCGCCAGCTGTCGGAAGAGAAGCATGCTTCCAACGAGCGTCTGCAGAAGCTGACGGAGCAGACGAAGGAAGCAGACCGCCGCATTCAATCGATGACAACACGGGAGAATGAGTTGAAGCGCAAGCTGCAGGAACAGGAAGCCAAGCTGAAGACAGCGGTTGACGAGAAGCAGCAAGCAGCCAAGGCACATGAAGCAGCGCTGCAGCAGAAGCTCGCCCAGCAGGAACAGCAATGGCAGACGAAGCTGGATGCCGAGAGACAGCGAACAGAAGAGACGGCTGCAGTCTGGGAGGAACAGTTGGCGGAACAGACGGCCGCTTGGGAAGGTCAGTTGGCAGCGCAGGCGACCGAATGGGAACAGCGGTTGACAGAGCAGAAGGCCAACTTAACTCAAGAGCACACCGCTCAGGTAGTAAAGTTAAAGTCAGAACATGCTCAGCGAGTGAAGCAGCTTGCTGAACAGCAAGAAGCGCAAGCTCAGAAGTTGACGCAGGAGCGCGCCAGCGAGCTTCAAGCGCTTGAAGCTAAATATACCGCGGATATGAACCAGCTCCAGACAGAACATAAGGAGCAGGTTCAACAATTGAAGTCATCTCATGGCAATCAATTGCTGAAGTCGAATCAGCGCCACACTACTCAGGTGAAGGAATTGACCGAACAGCATGCGAAGGAGCTGGAACTGGCGGCAGCCGCTCAGCAGGAGAAGCTGGAGCAGGCCATGACTGCGCTGCAGCAACAATTCGATCAGAAGGAGGCGGAGCTTCGCACTGAATTGGAACAGATGGGGGCGAAGCATCGTACTGAACTGGAGCAGGTGACAGCCGCGCACCAGACCGAGCTGGAGAAAGCCGATACGAAGTATAAGAGCGAGCTGAAGCAAGTGCATTCGAAGCATCAGGACGTTCTGTCTCAATTGAACGGGAAGCATCAACAAGAGCTTGAGCAACAGAGCTCGAAGCATCTGAGCGATCTGGAGGAAGTGCAGTCCCGCCATCAGAACGAGCTGAACAAAGTAAACTCCAGCCACCAAAGCGAGCTGGATCAATTGAAATCAGCGCTTGGCAATGAACTCGAACAATTGGAGAATACGCATCAGAAAGAGTTGGAACAGGTAAGAGCCCAGCATGCGGAGGATGTGGATACGTTCTCAGTGCTGCATGAGGAGGCGGCAGCCGAACATGAGCAAGCGATGGCCGCGCTAGAGCAATCGTTGCGCGCGGAAGCGGAAGAGCAGATGAAGAAGCCATCTCATCGCATCCATCAGCTCGAAGGGCAATTAAGCCGAGCGGAAGAGCTTGATCGTGCGCGTCTGTTGGAGATGGAGCGACTTATTCGCGTACGGGACGAAGCCCACGCAGAAGTTGCAGAGCTGCAGGAGCAGCTGAAAGAGGCAGAACAGTTGGCCTCTGCCGAGCGCGATGAACTCATTGTCCAGCATGAGGCGCGGCTTGCGGAGCAGCTTCAGGCGGAAAGGGAGTCGTGGAAGCTGGAAGCTGATAAGGAACGCATCAGCTTGCAAGAACAATTCAAACAGGAACGTACTGGCCTGCAAGAACAGTTCAAGCAGGAGCGGAGTGGCTTACAGGAGCAGTTCGAACAGGAACGAAGCTCATGGATTGCGAAGGAAGAGAAGGAACAGGAAGCCTTCAACGAATTGGCCTCCGAGTTGGAAGCGAAATGCCGTCAATTGGAAGCAGAGAAGTTGAACTGGCAGTCTGCAGCCGAGACGATGCAAAGTGCGCAGTCTGAGGCGGCAGCAGCCGTGGAAGCGGCACAGAAAGAAGCGTTGGAGACGGCGGCGCGCTGCGCTCAACTGGAAGAGGAGCAAAAGCTTTACGCGACCGAGCTTGAACAATATGAAGCATACAAGAAGCAGATGCAAGAGCGGGAGAAAGCTTGGGAAGCGCAGCTTGAAAGTATGCAGGCGCGTGAACAAGAGTGGCGGGAACAGCTCGCCGAGCAGCAAAATAACGCGCAGGAATGGACAGAGCAAAAAGAGAAATGGCAAATGCGTGAAGCAAACTGGCTGGAGCTTGAAAAGAAATGGCAGGCTCGGGAAGAACAGTGGCTTGAGCATTTTGAACAATGGAAAGACGAAGAGCGAAAATGGAAGCAAGCCGAATCTAATTGGAGCGCGCGGGAACAGGAGTGGGCGGAGCAAGAGCAGGATTGGTCACTCGCGTTCAAATCTTGGAACGATGAACGAGCGGAAATGAAACAGCAGTTGAAGGACGTAATGGCTCAATTGGAGCAAGCCAAGGAACAGGTTGGCTTGAACGAAGACATGACGGCTATTCAAGAACAGTTCGAAGTGCTGTCCCATCAATTCCGTCTGTCTCAAGTAGAGCGGGAAATGGAACGTAAGCAAGCACAAGAAACGGAAGAAGTCTACATCAAGCTCAAAGACGAGTACTCGAAGCTGCAATCGGAGTTCAACGAATGGCTGGAATTAATTGAGCAAGATGTCCGTTAAATCGGAATAAAGGATGAATCATGTTACAAGAAATCACAATGTTTTTTGACAACTTATGGAACGGAATCGTAGCGGGAATAATGGCTTGGAATGCGCTCGACTACATTGTCGCCGTAACCGCAATGATATGTATCGCGTGGGGAGCGAAGCGCGGACTGAAAGCCCAGGCCCTCTCGTTGTTTGGTTATATCGTAGCCTTTATCGTCGCTTCACGCTTCTATGATTACTTTATCCCATGGGTAAAGAAGAGGCTGTTTACGACAAGCAATCAAGCAGCAAGCCCACAGCCGCCTGCAGACGGTTCGGGTTCAATATTGTCCTCTGAATTGATGGATACGGTGCATGCGGTGATTGCCTTTGCGCTGCTGTTCTTTTTTGTCCTTGCAGGCTTATGGCTTATCCGCTTTGCATGGAGCAAATTCACCGCCTCCCGGCCGATCCGGACCGTAGACAGGCTTACCGGCGCAGTGCTCGGCCTGATCCAGTTCGTATTCTTATGGTGCATCCTGTATGTGCTGCTTCGGGCATGGCCCGCAGGTTACATCCGTACATGGGTGGAGGCGTCAGTCTGGGTGGATAAGACCGGACAGTGGATTCCGGACGTTATGGTTGAGGCGGTAAAGTGGGCGCAATGGCTATGAGAAAACCTTTTCGAGGCCTTTTGAAGATGAGCGGCCGCGTTAGAGTAAAATAAGCCGCCGTCTCCTTGAATAAAGGATACGGCGGCCACTGCTGTGCGCTCAGACGTGATTATGGGGGGACCGGTTCATGGGGAGTTAATCACAATGGTTATTCATTTATTCGACGATTAGCATCGACTTCATATCACGGTGACCCGGACCGCACATAATCGTGCATTGGAACTCGTAAGTCCCAGGCTTCTCTGGAGCAATCACTTGTTCCTTGTTATTCGGATCAAGAGCGAGACCGAGCTCTTTGACAGCTAACCCGTGATTTCCGGTGGAATCCAGAACGATGCGGACCGACTCACCTGCTTTGATTCGATATTCCGATTGGTCAAACTTATAGTTGGTCGCTGTTATGACAAGTTCTGTATCGACGGCAACAGAGGCACTTGCTTGCGAATTCTGTTCCTTATTTCCCCCGCAAGCGACCAGCAAGACGATCATAATGATGAATAGAGATGATAACGTCCAAAGGCTGCTTCGTTTCATGCTCATCCTCCTTTTCCATAACAGTGTAGCTGACTCACTCATTTTTTGCCATTCTTTGTCGAGCAAAAAATACGCATTTGGAGTGATTCGGCATAGGGGTCTGGAAAGGACTGATGGCGTGAAGCGGCAGCCTTCAGATTATTTCGCTTGTCGTCCGGCTTCGAATGGCGTGGCGATTGGGATGAACAAGTCAATCAACCCGATGACCAAGGCCGCCAGAATCGCTCCGAGGATGGTGACCGATACGCCGGCTACAAAGAACTGGGCGACGTAAATGACGAGGGCGCTGATCAAAAAGCCAACGATACCCCGACCGAACGGCGTAACTTTTTTTCCAAAAATGCCTTCGACAATCCAGCCGAATAAGGCAATGATCAAGGCGAGGATTAAGGCACTCCAGAAACCGCCTACGGAGAACATCGGCACAATCCAGCCCGTGATCATCAGCACAATGGCTGCCACAATGAATCGAACGACATGACCTAGAAAACTCATGGACTTTCCTCCTTACTTGTTTGAAGGGTATAGGTTTGTGCAACAATTATTGTAACCTTATCCGCGATAATCATAAGTGGCATGTTCAGACATGAATAGCCATCAATTAGGTGTTCCGATATAATTACAGCGAGAGGAGTCGTGACTAGAATTGGATTCGAAAATTTTAAACACGATGGATTACCATAAAATACTGCAGTCATTGGCGCATCACGCGGCGACCCCTCTGGGCGAACAGGCTGCGTTGGCGTTACAGCCGAGTACCAATTTGGATGAAGTGAAGCGCCGTTTGCAGGCGACAGATGAAGCGATGACGGTAGAACGCCTGAAAGGCGGGGCACCGTTCTCTGGAGTGAAGGATATTCGTGGCTCCATCAAACGAGCTCGAATTAATGCCATGCTCAGCGCAAGCGAGCTGTGGGATATTTCTTCGCTGTTGTTATCTGGAAGACGTGTAGCGCGGCATATCGCAGGTGTTCATGAAGATAATCCGGTTCCGTCGATCCATGAATTGGCACAATCCATAAGTGACCAGAAGGCGCTGGAGGAAGACATCCGCCGATGTATCGATGAGCAGGGTGAAGTATTGGATCAAGCCAGCTCTGAACTGGCGACCGTACGCCGTGAGCTGCGCATCGGAGAAACGCGAATTCGCGAGAAGCTGGAGTCTATGATCCGTTCGCAAAGCGCGCAAAAAATGCTGCAGGACCAGTTGGTTACGATTCGGAATGATCGCTATGTCATTCCAGTGAAGCAGGAATACCGCGGTCATTATGGCGGTATCGTTCATGACCAATCCAGTTCGGGGGCCACGCTCTTCATCGAGCCGGAAGCAATCGTAGCAATGAACAACAAGCTGCGGGAGACGAAGTTAAGAGAAGAGCGCGAGATTGAACGTATTTTGTCGCGATTGACCGAGGAAGTGGGTCTTCTCGCCGATGTGCTGCTGTACGATACGGATTGCGTAGAACAATTGGACTTTATTTTTGCTAAAGCCAGACTTGCGGACCAAATGAAAGCATCGTTTCCCCGTATGAATGATCGCGGGTTTATTAAGTTGAAGAAAGGCCGTCATCCGTTAATTCCAATTGAACAAGTCGTGCCAATTGATGTGGAGCTCGGCAATTCATATACCTCCATCATTGTGACAGGTCCGAATACCGGTGGTAAGACGGTGTCGCTGAAGACGATGGGGCTGCTGAGCCTCATGGCGATGTCCGGTATGTTCATTCCGGCGGAGGATGGAAGTCAGATGTGCGTGTTCGATGCGATATACGCCGATATCGGAGACGAGCAGAGCATCGAGCAGAACTTGAGTACGTTCTCCAGCCATTTAACTAACATTATTCGCATCTTGAGCCATATGACGCCGAAGAGCTTGGTATTGCTTGATGAGCTGGGTGCGGGTACTGACCCTGCGGAAGGCTCGGCGCTTGCGATTGCGATTCTGGAGCATATTCATAAGCTTGGCTGCCGAATGGTGGCCACGACCCATTACAGCGAGTTGAAGGCATACGCATACGAACGTAAAGGCATCATCAACGCCAGCATGGAGTTCGATGTTCAGACGTTAAGTCCGACCTATCGCTTGTTGATTGGCGTGCCGGGACGAAGCAATGCCTTTGCCATTGCCGAACGGCTGGGACTGTCGAAGTCCATTATCGAGCATGCCCGCGGCGAAGTGACGGAAGAAGACCTGCGGGTAGAGACGATGATCGCCTCATTGGAAGAGAATCGGCTTGGCGCAGAAGCGGAGCGCGAGGCTGCGGAACGGCTGCGGCGTGAGACGGAGGCGATGCGTGAAGCGTTGGCTGAAGAACGAGCGAAGCTGGAGGCGGATCGGGACAAGCGCGTAGCGCGTGCGGAAGACGAAGCGCGAGCCATCGTAGCCAAAGCCCGTCGTGAAGCGGAAGAGATTATTTCGGAATTAAGACAGCTGGCTCTGGAAGGAGCTCAGGTGAAGGACCATCGCTTGACGGAAGCGCGCAGACGGCTTGATGAAGCGGCGCCGGCAAGCAAGATTGCTGCGAAGACGAAGAAAAGTGTGAAGGCAGTTCGGCAAATCGAAGCTGGCGACGAAGTAATGGTATACAGCTTGAACCAAAAAGGAAGCGTCGTTGAATTGGCAGGGCAAGAAGCCGTTGTACAGCTCGGGATTTTGAAGATGAAAGTTCGTCTCGACGATTTGGAACTGCTGTCGTCTTCCAAGTCTGAAGCCAAGCAGGTGCAATCCGGCACGAACGTGAAGCGCACTCGTGGAGAAAATGTCCGGTCCGAGCTTGATTTGCGGGGAGCTAACTTAGAAGAAGCGATGATGGAAGTGGATCGTTTCTTGGATGAGGCCCTGCTCGGCAACTTGGGTCAAGTACACATTATTCATGGCAAAGGAACGGGAATCCTTCGCACCGGCATTCAAGAATTTTTACGCAGGCATAAGCATGTAAAAAGCTTCCGTCTTGGCAATTATGGCGAGGGCGGCACGGGAGTAACCGTGGCGGAATTGAAGTAATCATTCTTGAAGGTGGGGAGGACAACAGTGGAACATCTAATTGAACAATGGCTTAGCAATCCGTACGTATCGATGTTAGCGTATTTTTCCGTGGCCGTATTCGCTCTGGTGCTGTTGTTATCAGTATTTGAATTGGTGACGCGTTATAAGTGCTGGGACGAGATTCGCAAAGGGAATATTAGCGTCGCCTTGGCAACCTCGGGGAAAATATTTGGGATTTGCAATATTTTTCGCTTCGGCATCGAAGCGCGGGATTCGTTATACGCCTCATTGACATGGGCGATAATTGGTTATGTACTGTTGCTTGTGGCTTACTTTTTGTTCGGCTTTTTGATGCCGTATTTTAATTTGGACAATGAGATACAGAAGGACAATCGTGCGGTTGGCCTCTTATCGATGGTTATCTCGGTATCGTTGTCCTATATTATCGGTGCGAGCATCAAGTAGTGTGATTGGATTATACCGCGGAGGTCATTCATGAAGTACTTATGGGGAACGCTGTTTGCATTAGCCGCGCTATTTGTTGTTATCGGAATTGTGTACTGGATAAATATATAGGCTTGATAAAAAGTGAAATACGTGTTCAAAAAGTGGACTTCGAGGGTGAATGTAAGATTCGATGGCGTATCTGCTTCAAGAAATGCGTCGTGGATCAAAAGGACACTTTTGGAACAACCTCTATATAGGGAAGGTTTGATGAACAATGAGCAGCACGACAATCTGTCCTTGGTGCGATACTGAAATTGTATGGGATGAAGTGTTGGGGCCTGAAGAGGAATGCCCGCACTGTCATAATGAACTTAATGCATACCGGAGTATGAACGTCATGATCGAACACGATGAAGATGAAGCCGAGGATGCGCGTAACGAGCAGGCATCTGATGCGAATGAAGAACAGCCGGAGGAAAAAGGCTGGTCCAACTTTGGCTGGGATGATGATTCCGTTCTGTATAGCGAACCGGACACGCTGCGCTACCAAGAAGGCGTAGACAAGGTGCTGCACGAGCAGCAGGAAGTGCCAGAGTGCCCGCAGTGCCGTGAATACATGTTGCTTGTCGGCAAAGAAACAATGCCTTCCACACAGTTTACACCTCACATTCCGGAGACATTGAAGCAACCGATTCTTACTGCGCCGTTTCAGCTGGATGTATATGTCTGCACATCCTGCTTTCAAGTATCGAAGGTGCTGGCAGAGACATATCGTGAACCAATAATGGAAAATGTACGAAATACGAAATCAGAATAAATAAGACGCGCGCTTTGGGGTAACTTATAAGCTGTAACGAACTGGGTATAAGAGCGTGATCAAAAGGTGACTTTTTGATCAATCTCTACAAGCCCACGGAAGCGGGGAGGGTTACCTTCGTGAAGGCGCGTCTGGACGGCCAATCTCTCTTGTTGTTGGTCGTATACGGTCTATTCTCGTTGGCGAATGCCCTGTCAGGGACGTTCGTCAACGTTTTTCTTTGGAAAGCGAAGTCGGATTATTCACTCATCGGCTGGTTTGCGTTCAGCCAGCAAATTGCAATCGGGCTCATGTTCTATTTCGCTGGCAAATGGGTTAAAGAAGGCAATAAAATGAATTGCTTGCGCCTTGGTATTTTGCTTGCGGGAATCTTTTACGCCGCAGTATTGTGGATTGATAAAGAGGCGGTTCATTACATATGGCCTCTCGGCTTAACGCTGGGTGCCGCTTCTGGCGCCTTCTGGCTGACCTTCAATGTCGTATACTTTGAAGTGACGGATGCCGCCAACCGGGATTTGTTCAACGGCTGGGTCGGATTTATCGGGTCGGGCTGCGGGATGGCAGCGCCCTGGGCTTCGGGCTTCCTTATCTCCACACTTGGTGATAGCCGTGGCTATCCGATCATATTTACCATATCCCTTGTCGTATTTGTCGCCGCGGTCATTATTAGCTTCTGGCTGCACAAACGTCCGCCGGAAGGCCATTATTGCTGGTCGCTTCCGTTCACTTCGTTACGTCCTCCGCTCAGTCCTTGGCGCGTCGCTCTGCCGGCTCTTGCGTCACAAGGATTACGCGATGGAGTGTTCGCTTTTCTCGTCGGATTGATCGTGTATATTGTCACTACGAATGAATTGAAGCTCGGCAATTATACGCTTATTACCTCTGCGGTTGCATTGGCCAGCTTCTATGTGGCCGGGCGTTTCTTCAAGGTATCATACCGCGCCAAGGGGATGCTGCTCGGGGCGATGGCGATGGCGCTCGCGGTTGTCCCATTATTTTTTCAGATCAAGTACGGGACGCTGCTTGCGTTCGGTATTATGATTTCTCTATTCTCGCCGCTGTTCACTGTACCGATGACATCGTCCACGTTCGATATTATGGGAATCGATAAGGAGTCGGTCAGTCAGCGCGTCGAGCTCACTGTACTGCGGGAGTTCGGTCTGCTCATCGGACGGATGGCGGGTATCGCGGCCTTTATCGCCCTGGTCCAGTGGCGGACGAATAATACGGCGATTGTCGTGTTTCTCACGGTGATTGGCGCAGCGCCTGTGCTAAGCGCATGGTTCATGCAGCCTTTAGTTAAGAATCAGAATGCAAAAAGGGTGCCGGAAGCTATGGGTGATGCAGCAGAAGAAGCTGGGGAAGCGAAGATGAAGCACAAGCTCAAGGAGCAGCCGTAAACCAGCTGCCACACATTAGGCAGCTGGTATTTACGGCATCAAAAACGATATAAGCTTAACAACTAATTCTGTTTTCCTTCCTCTGTTGGATTCTGTACAGTTAAAACAGCACGTACACCTCTTTTTGGCCGCTCCATTGGAATTAGTCCAATGCTTTTCCGATCATTCAGCAGAGTTGCTGTCAAACAGCCCGATCCACTGTCTATTCAATTCTACAGCCTAATCAGAACATTCTACTACATATATTCCAATGAGTTCTTACTTCTGCCGATTGAAGAAAACATTTTAGTTCGACTGATGCTGTTATCACCATACGCAAGAGTCTGGGTGCGGGCCATACGCGCCATTTTGGGCAGCATCGCTTCCTGTTCTTCCAAAAGGTTGGTTGCCTCATCGCGTTACATATTTCCCTAATGCAGGGTACATAATACATTTGGTACCACATTGAAGAGATGGAAGGAGATCATGCCAAATGCAATACGGACAACAAAATCATTTGACCATGAAACCGCTGACTGCCAAAGAATTAGAGTATATTGCCGATTCGATATCGAATGAAGATCTATTAATCAAGCAATGCGCCGCAACCGCAGCCAGTTCGACGAATACGACGATTCAGCAAGCTTTGACGCATATGGTGTCCGCTCACCAGCAGCATATGAATATTCTTGTGCAGACATTGCAGCAGCACGCTCAACTGGCCCCGACTCAACCGCAGCAATCGCAATAATATAGTCAAAAGAGCAGGAGGTAACGTTAACGATGAACTATACACAAAATAGCGGGTTCATGGCTGAGAAAGATTTGTTATATACGATATTGGCCGATTTGAAACGCACGTCGCGTGAATATGTGACAGGCGTTACGGAGGCGGCGTGCCCGGCCGTCCGGCAAATGTTTACCGATTTGACGAATAGCACGATAAAGATGCAGGGAGAATTGTTCAATTTAATGGAGCAGCACAATATGTATTCTGTGGCTTCGCCGGCGCTGCGGCAGGAAGTGAACAAACAGCTGCAGCAACATCAACAAATGCAGACGAAGACGAACCAATTCGTGCAGCAGAAACTGAACGGCCAGCAGCACAATTACAATAACAACAACTATGTGCAGGGGAATTACCAAGGCGGCGATTCCCACAACTACATGTAATTCAATCCGGTCGATAGCGCCGTCTTTCCATTGCGGAAGGGCGGCTGTTTTCATGTGAGATGCCGGCCCAGATCAGATCCGGATGCACCTGGGAATACGGCGTAGGTGGTTCTTGGCAGGAAGTTGTAAAAAGGTGTATCATAATAAGCATATCAACAAAAGCGGCCTTACATATCCAGGTCGGGGGAGGATTTCGTCTTATGAAGGATTTAAGCGAGTTAAACGTTAACATATTGAAGCTGTTAAAAGAGGACGCCCGACGTTCCCCTAGCTTAATCGCAACTATGCTTGGTGTGGAGGAAGAAGAAGTTCGAGCGTCCATCACCGAAATGGAAGAGGATCACGTTATCGTTAAATATGCGACAATTCTGAATTGGAGCAAGGTGAACGACGAGAAGGTGACGGCGCTGATCGAGGTTCAGATTACGCCTGAGCGCGGTCGTGGATTCGAGGGTATTGCGGAGCGCATCTACTTGTTCCCGCAAGTGAAATCCGTCTACCTTATGTCCGGCGCATATGATTTGCTCGTGGAAGTCGAAGGGAAGAATCTGCGCGAAGTGGCTTCATTCGTATCTGATAAGCTGTCTCCAATTGAAGCGGTGCTTTCGACGAAGACGCATTTTATATTGAAGAAATATAAGCAAGAAGGCATTATTTATGAAGACCGCGAGGACGATCAACGTCTCGTAGTATCCCCGTGAAAGGTGATGTGTCATGATTAAGGAAGAGGATAAGCAAGCGACGCTGCGCTCCATGGGGAATTATATCAATCCACTCGTCAGAGACATTCCGCCGTCAGGTATTCGCAAGTTCTTCGACATGGCCAACGCGAGCAAAGACATTATTACGCTGGGCGTAGGCGAACCTGATTTCTGCACGCCATGGCATGTGCGGGAAGCGTGCGTCTACTCGTTGGAGCGGGGACGCACCAAATATACATCCAACGCAGGGATGCCTGAGCTGCGCGAGGCGATAGCCGAATATTTACATGATTCGTTCCAAATCACGTATAACCCGGCTGACGAGCTACTCGTTACAGTTGGAGGTTCGGAAGCGATTGATCTGGCGCTGCGGACGCTCGTATCGCCAGGCGATGAAATATTGATTCCGGAGCCTTGTTACATTTCATATTCGCCGATCGTATCAATTGGCGGCGGTGTGGCGGTCGGGATCGAAACATCTGCCGAGAACCAGTTCAAATTAACGGCTGAATCGCTCAAAGCGAAATTAACTCCGAACTCCAAAGTTCTCATTCTGTGCTATCCAAGCAACCCGACCGGGGGCATTATGACTTATGAGGATTGGCTTCCGATTGCGAAAGTTGTGGAAGAGCACGATTTAATCGTCATTTCCGATGAAATCTATGCCGAACTGACCTATGATCAGAAGCATGTCAGCTTCGCATCGGTTCCGGGTATGAAGGATCGCACGATCGTGGTCAGCGGCTTCTCCAAGGCGTTTGCGATGACGGGATGGCGCATGGGGTATGCGTGTGGACACAAAGAAATTATTGCAGCGATGCTGAAAATTCACCAATACACGGTCATGTGTGCTCCGATTATGGGGCAGGTGGCTGCGTTGGAAGCGTTGAAGAACGGCCATGAAGAGAAAGCTCACATGGTGGAGTCGTATAATCAACGCCGCCGTCTGGTCGTCAAAGGCTTCCGGGAAATCGGCCTTGACTGTCATGAGCCACAAGGCGCCTTCTATGCCTTCCCTTCGATTCAGTCGACGGGACTGACTTCGGAGCAATTTGCGCATCGACTGTTGTTCGAAGCGAAGGTCGCAGCGGTGCCGGGAGACGTGTTCGGCTTGGGCGGAGAAGGCTACATCCGCTGTTCCTACGCAACATCTGTCGCGCAGCTGAATGAGGCGCTCGATCGCATGGGACGCTTCCTCGACAAGATGAAGCAAGAAATGTGAAAAAAATTCAAATTCAACTAAAATGAACTAGTTTTCGTTCCCTTCATCTGGTATAATATAACATGTCTCGCAAGGTTGTCCCATCATTGGAACAGATGGACGACTATAGGGATTTCGAGTATCCAGCTGCGAAGGGAGGAAAGGTCACTTGTTTTGTTCGAACTACACCTTAACGACGTATTCACGTAGTTTATTGAGAGAAGATGGATCTCATCCGAAATGGTCGGGCAAAACAAGAAACGTTTCGTCCAAGCTACTTGCGCTAGAGAATGAAATTATTGTTCTTCGCAAGCAAATGGAGCAGATGTTTCAAGAAGAACAGTCGTTCACGGCTGAGAATGTCATCGAAATCAGCAGTATGCTGGACTTGAAAATTAACGAATATATGAAGTCGCATGTCAAGAAGTGACGGCGTGAACGAAGACCCTGCGGGGTCTTCTTTTTTTGCTTGTACCGTTTATGATATAGTGAATTGAGAGACATATGGGGAAAGAGGGGATTACGTGATGCGCAAATGGGGATTCATGGGGGTTCTGCTAACGATGCTTATCCTTGTAAGCGGCTGCGGCGGACCGAAAGCGGATATAACCGTATTCATGATGCCGAAGTCAACAGTGCCGACCGAGATGACGCAAGCGTTGAAAGAAGAGTTGAATAAAAAGTTTGAAGGAAAGTTTACGGTTGATGCCGTTGCATCGCCGATGTACAATTTACAAAAATTGATTGTTGAATATGCCGCGGGTGACAACGGCATCGTGATTTTGCCGGAAGACGACGTGAAGACGATGGCAATGCAGGGCGGGCATGTCGTATTGGACAACTATTTTGATAAGGAAAAGTATGCGGCAGGAGTTATGGACGGAGTCGTATACGAGAAAGCGGAAAAGGGATATAACGAGTATAAAGGGACGCATCTGTATGCTCTGCCAGCAGAACAGGTGCCGCTTCTAAAGAAGCTAGGCATACAGGAGCCAGGGTTGTTCGTCACGATACCGTCGAGAACCCCGAATGAAGATCTCTCGGTTCAGGTGCTGAAAGCGTTGGCAGAGGAACAGTAATTGTGTAAATAGGACGGATGACAGGTGATGGAGGGAAATAACATGATAATAGGGGTGACAGGAAGCGCCGGCAATGGCAAGACGCCGTTTGCCCTCAAGTATGCGGCAACCTTCGGACGCGAAGGGCTGTATGTCGTTACTCACGATACGCCGCTGCCGGCTGCTATGCCCGCGCCCCCTCACTTCACATGGAAGACCATTCACACCGAATTCGCTTTGCCGGCCGTGCTGCATCGCATCAATGAGGAATCCAATCTGTATCGGGCTGATCGGAGAGTGCTTGTCATTGATAGCTTGACGTCGTATTTATGTGCGGCGCATCAACGCTTCATGGAAGAACACGACGGCAGCATCGACGATGGTGATTATATGGAGCTGATGACAGCAGCACGTGAGGAACTGCAGAACGCGTTGTTGTCGTTTCAAGGGAAGGTGTTCGTCATCACGAACGAACCTCCCGGATATACGCCATTCACCGATCCGAAAGAACGATGCTATATTACCCAGCATGCTGCATTGAATCTTGAATTAGCGCGAAGAAGCCATCAATGGTTTCGCTTGAACGCAGGCATTCCGGAGGAGTTAAGTGCAAGAAGATTTCGCGGATAAATCAATGGGAAAGATGGGAGGTCTCAGTTGTGAACAATATATATACGCGGACAGGAGACACAGGCATGACTTCGCTGATTGGTGGGCGGGCTGCCAAAGATCATCTGCGGGTGGATACATACGGCGAGCTGGATGAATTGAATGCGTTCGTCGGATGGGCTGCGGCCTGCTGTCAAGAAGACAGCTATGACGAACTGCGGGAACAGCTGGTCGACATTCAACACGAGCTATTCGATTGCGGCTCGGATGTTGCATACGCAGAGACGAAGCAAGAAAGCGTCACGTATAAAATTCATGCGGAACAGGTGGCGCGCCTTGAAGCTTGGATCGATGCGCATGAGGCGTCGACTCCGGCTATCCGCAAATTTATTTTACCAGGAGGAAGCGAAGTCGCTTCGGCTCTTCATGTATGCCGTACTGTGTGCCGGCGGGCGGAACGCCGCTTGGTCACCTTGTCCCGCCAAGAGACGGTGCATGCAGAAGTGATGAAATACGTTAATCGGCTATCGGATTATTTCTTTGTCGCCGCAAGACGTGCCAACGTAATCGCTGCGGTACAGGACCAGGAATATGTGCGCAGTGCCGAAGTGTTTCGACGTCAAGAACGACATGACTGAATCGAGATTGGACATCGCGGCAGAACTCACTTATGTTGTGCCAGAGGAAGAGGCTGGCATTCAACTGCGAACGGTTCTCCGTTCGCGACTGAATCTGTCCCGGCGTCTGCTTACCCGCTTGAAGACAGTGGAACGAGCGATAACGGTTAACGGCATGGAGCGGTATAACGACCGGCCGCTTACCGTAAGGGACCGTTTGAGCGGCGGAGATGTCGTTCACGTTCAAATTGCGGAAGAAACCGTAGACTATATTGAACCGGAACCGATTCCGGTAGACGTTGTATATGAAGATGATGATATTCTCATCGTCAATAAACCAGCGGGACTTGTCGTCCATCCGACGAAAGGCTATCCCAATGGAACGTTGGCCAATGGCGTTGTCCATTATTGGAGGCTTAAGGGAGAGCAGACCCGCTTCCGCCCTGCGAACCGTCTGGATCAAGAGACGTCAGGCTTGCTTATCGTAGCCAAGCATGGACATGCTCATCATCAGTTGTCTGATCAGATGCAGAACGATGAAGTATGGAAGCAATACGAAGCGTTCGTATATGGTGTGCCGACTCCAGGGGAAGGAACCGTTCATGCCCCGATTGACCGTGACAAGGAGCAGCCGCACCTTCGCGTCGTGACTCCGGACGGATATGATTCAATTACGCATTACGACGTGCTTGAAACGTACAACGACGAGGCTGCACGGGTATCCTGCCGCTTGGAGACGGGCAGAACCCATCAGATCCGCGTGCATATGCAGCATCTCGGATGTCCGCTGCTGGGAGACAAGTTCTATGCCTCGAACGAGTTGGCGCGAACCCCGTTCCTGCAGGCTGCGATTGCACCGTTATCCCGGCATGCTCTGCATGCGTCCGAGCTGCGGTTCTTACATCCTATGACGGGTGTGCCCTTGCAGTTTACAGCTAAGCTGCCGCCCGAACTGGAGCAGCTAAGAGAGCGATTGCGTCAAGGATCTGAATCATAAATACTTGCGATAAGATATATAAGTGCGTATTCAAAAAGGGGCTTTTTGAACAACCTCATAAAGGAGAGAGTACAATGAAGTTGACCATATATGAATATTCCAAATGCAGCACGTGCCGCAAAGCGGTTAAGTGGCTGCAGGCTCAAGGCATTGAGACCGAATTAATTCCACTGATCGAACAACCGCCAACCGCAGCCGAGCTCAAGAAGCTTGTGGAAATGAGCGGACTGGAATTGAAGAAGTGGTTCAATACGTCCGGTGAAGTATATAAATCGATGCAATTGAAAGATAAATTGCCGCAAATGAGCGAAGACGAGCAGTTGGAGTTGCTGTCTTCGAACGGCAAATTAATTAAGCGTCCGATCGTGACCGACGGCAAGCGGGCGACAGTAGGCTTTCGTGAAGAGATGTTCGAGAATACATGGACTATTGCCTCCAAGCATTGAGCAGGTATGGTAGAATCAGCTAACCGCGATGAACCGCAATATATGGTATACTGGTAGGCATTGTATTGCGAAAGGAGTTAACACTCATGCTGGAAGAACAACTGGAAGAACATATAGAGACATCTCAACTGCCGCGTATTCTGTTAGTCGACGGGATGGCATTGCTATTCCGCGCATACTATGCGACGGCATATGGCGGCTCCATTCGTCGGATGAAGGATGGGACTCCGACCAATGCGGTATACGGATTTATGCGCTATTTTTGGGATGCGGTGCAGACCTTCGAACCGACCCATATCGCTTGCTGTTGGGATTTGAGCAGCAAGACGTTCCGAGCTGAGCAATATGACCAGTACAAAGCGAATCGTGCGGAGTGTCCGGAGGATCTGATTCCGCAATTCCAGCTTATACGCGATGTGATGGATAGCTTCGGCATTCCGAACATTTCGGCGGAAGGATATGAAGCGGATGATTGCATCGGAACGCTAGCACGTCTCTACCGAAAAGAGATGGAAGTCAATATTCTAACAGGCGATCATGACATGCTCCAGCTTGTCCATGAACGCACAACGGTTATTATAATGAAAAAAGGGCACGGCAACTATGCGGTATACAGTCCGATCACTCTAATGGAAGAGAAGCAGCTGACGCCAGAGCAAATTATTGATTTGAAGGGTCTTATGGGGGACACATCCGACAATTATCCAGGTGTCCGTGGCATTGGCGAGAAGACCGCGCACAAGCTCATCCAGGAGTATGCTTCCATCGAGGGAATCCTCGACAATCTGCCGGCGCTAGCCAAAGGCGTGCGCACGAAGATTGAGGCGGATATGGACATGCTTCATTTATCGCGCCAATTGGCGCGGATTGAATGTGATGCTCCGGTCGTGTGCGATACCGAACGCTGTCTGTTCGCACCGGAACGGAATGCGGTGCATGCCGTATTCGAGCGGCTCGAAATGTCCAGCATAGCGAAATTAGTCGGAATTTGATTCATTCGAATAATAGCACAACCATAAGTGCCGCATATCAGCGGCAACAAAACGGTGAAGCTTGCTTGTTCTGTCATGATGTGACACGGACCAGCCTGCATCGCCGTTTTTTTCAAGAGAAACCAGACATACCTTATGGGGATAAAACCTACCTCTAAACGTACTCGCTCGTCTTCGAAAGGCCTCGATAGAAGGTCCTTGGATTCGTCAGTTCCCTTTTCCGAAAAAGGTATGCCTGTTTGGCATCCATTGCCTCACTCTCCCCTTCATTCAGAATGGCAGCTTCCTTCCCTTTGAGCGAAACCATGTTGTCGGGCCTCCCGTACAATGGTCCTTAGATCCATTCTCCCATACCGTCAGGAGAGATAATGTCGAGGTTAGCATATGCCGTTCGGATCCATGGCATGGAGGGGCCGATAATGATGGAAGTAAACCAGAGTCGCCATTGGACGTGTCGCCTTCTGATGGAAGGGGAGAATGGAGCAAAGAGGCGGATGCAGCGAATCACCGCCAGTCAGAGCGCGCCACTGCCCGAACGGAATAACCTACCGGCTCGAAAAGCGCTCATCGTGCTTCTCCGTGGTATTATCCACAAAAAGGGAGCGGTGTTGAAGTGAAATAACTGCACAATGTGATATATGGGAGCGAGCAGGAGAACAGATATCGTGGTTGTATCGTTCTCCATCCGCATCCTGCCGAGGCAGCGTTCATTCCCATTAACGGGTGTAAAAAGCCTGATTGAGGCTTCATCAACCTGGTCTTGGTCCTTAGTCCGTAAAGTGAACAGCGCCAATGACCATGGACAGAAAATGGCGCAAGTCTTCCGCTTCTTCATTGCCCAAGCGATAGAACGATTCCAAATAACCTTCTTCTTCTAAATCGTCTTGTCCCATAATGGCGGTTAGACCGCTCTGCAAATCAGTCACCAGCTTTTTGCCGTAAAAGCGGTTCGTCGTCGTAACAGCCAGATCGAAGCGATGCATGCTCGGACCGATAAACGTAACGAAGCGCGTGGATGTCTCCTCCGTACCGTCTGATAAAAAGTCTATGTCGTTCATACTCATCTTGACGAACCTCCTTGTGTGGGTAACATTCCCATTATAACGTAACAGCGGCAACTTCTAAAAGAGCTGAACTGCACTAAAAGTAAGAATTGCAACCTCGCATGTCTATGTGGTATAATTTAGGTGAATTCATAACTAGGACGGGGAAGCACCTCTTTGAAATGCGTATAGCCGCATTTTGAAGGGGTGCTTTCTTTTTTTATGTTCCACATTATGAATGGATATAATGCACTTTACAATAAAGGAGGAATCGTCACACATGCAAGTAGTCTGGACGGCAAGGTTCGATTGTCAGGAGGGCGCAAGCACAGACGGACGAAAGGCGAAGAGCAAGGCTAAAAAAGAGGCTGATGCGGCGATCAGATCTCAGCAAGGTCTCGTCACGGTTGGAGAAGAGGAAGGAAAATGGATCGTGTTGTGGGAAGTGGACGGCGGAGCATCTGAGGTGTGGTTCGAAGGATCCATCTGGGCCGAGATGCGTGCTGCGCTGCGCGGGGGCTTGGCTCAACTGCTCAGCTCGGGCTACCGTATGGTGCTGGGATTTGTCCCGGATACCGACATTCATGAACGCCGGATGAAGGAGCGGCAGGAATGGGTGAATTGCTATGCCCAACTATACGCGAAGGAGGAAGTGTACGAGCAATTGGCCAAGTGGCGACGAGAGATGGCAAGCCGCTTGAAGCGTGCCCCGTATTGGGTGGCGACGAACCGTATGCTTCGACTCGTAAGCGCATTTTTGCCGCATACACTGGAGGAATTGAAGCAGCTTCCGGGATTTGGTGAAATCAAAATACAATCGTTTGGGGACGATATCGTCGAAATAACGAAGCAGTATGAACGGAGCACGACCTTCCCATTAGAGTGGGTGCAAGCGGCTATCACCGAGCAGCAATTCGCACAGTGGATCTATTCGGAATGGGAAGCAAAGCAAAGGGATGAATTAACGAAGCTGACCGAGCGCAGAAAGCTTTTGGAGGGGATACAGCAAGGGCAGACCCTGTTGCAACTGATGGAACTCCTTCGCATTGATCGGCGTGAGCTCATTATGCGAATTGAAAAGCTGGAACGGGAAGGATACCAAGTAGAGACGCTTGTGGAGGCCGAGTTAGCTTCAATGCCAAGGGAAGAAAGGCAGGCGATTGATATGGCTTTTGTGGAGCTGGGGGACGAATACTTAAAACCGGTTTATATAAAAGCGTTCGGTGAAGCGGCCTTAGAGCAAGCCACCGCATCGGTGCAGGCTAACTATGAGCGGATTCGTCTTCTGCGTCTCCTGCATCGCTGTCAGAAGCATGCCCCTGCCGATCGGCAGGTGAGCTGAGAAAAAATATAATGCCCGTGTCCTTGATCAAGTCAGGAACACGGGCAATCGTATGGTCGCTTTGTCAGATCCAATCTTTTTTCCGAAATAAATAGAACATGAATGCGCCGAGTATGAACATGAAGCCCATCGTATAGAAAGAACCAAAATCCCAATCCATGAACGGGATATAGTCGAAGTTCATTCCATAGATGCCTGTAATCAAAGTAAGCGGCATGAATATGGTCGTGATGGCAGTGAACACTCTCATAATGTCGTTCGCGCGATTCGCAATGCTGAGCTGGTAGGACTCTCGCAAGTTTCCCATCAGATCGCGGAACGTTTCAAACGTCTCGGACACCTTGACAGCATTCTCATAAATGTCACGGAAGTATTTTTGCAAATCATCGTCGATAAGCCGCAGTTCTTTACGGTAAAGGACGAGCAGCACTTCTTTTTGCGGAGCCAATCCTTTTTTGAGCCAGAGTATTTCGCTTCGCAAGCTAATGATTTCATTTAGATGGGTCTTCTTGGCGCTGACAATAAGCTCTTCTTCCAGATTGTCGATCTTCGCTTCAATTCGATCGGCTACCGTGAAATAGTTGTCAACGACCATGTCAATTAAGTGATATAACATGCGGTCTGCCGCACTGACTTCCTGTTCCCACAGGACCGGCTTTACCATGCGCAGCTCATTTATTTTCTGATTCGTTACTGTAATAATAAAGTGCTTGCCTAGAAATATGTTCAGCGAACGTAAAAATATTTCCTCATCATCAAACCGGATGCTGTTAAACACGATAAAGTAATGGCCTTCATAGATTTCAATCTTCGGGCGTTGCTCTTCTTCGCTCATACAGTCCTCTACGGCCAGATCATGCATGGAGAATAGAGGCTGAAGCACGAGCAAATCATCAATATCGGCATCGATCCAGTAAAAGCCTTGTTCAGGCGTCGTCAATGCGACATTGATGTCTTCCACAGGTGTAAATACCCCATCGTTTACAAGACGGATTTTCATTGCACTCACTCCTTCGCACCGCCAACTGTTGGCGTGCTGCGTCGTCTATTATTGACGATTCAAGCAGGGAGATGCTCATGACTTCGTCCGTCATTCGGTGCATAGACATACGTCAAGGCAGTTGAAAGCTGTTCAACTTATGGGCACGAACAACAGACAGCAACGGTCTTAGGCGACATCGGTTCCTGTCGAATCGTCATATTCGGTTGTCCGTTCGTACCGTGGCACGGCCTCGGGTCGCCATCCATCCGAAATTCACCTCAACTTATTCGTTATAAATCAGGTAGTGCGGTCACGCACTTGTTAAGTATAACGCTCGTACTTTCACCTTTCAAGAAAAAATGAATTACAGAATTTAGTTGAAACCGAGCAAATGTGTGAAAGTATGAAGTTTGTCATTGATTTAACATATGGCATTTCATAAGAGATGGTGAATTGCCTCTTGACGAGAGGCTGGTCTTTGCTATAAGTTATTACCAAGTCCTATTTGGCAAATGGCAAACAAATGAATAACGAACGATAGCAATCTTATCAAGAGCAGGTGGAGGGACAAGCCCGATGAAACCCGGCAACCGGCGTTAGCCATGACATGGCAGATTCTTGTTCCAAGAATCTTGCAGTTATGTACGTACGGTGCTAATTCTTGCAGCAGCGATCCAATCGTTGCTGACAGATGAGAGAGGCATGAGAACGTAATGCATGACCTTTCTCGAATCGCCGGGAAAGGTCTTTTTTGTATATGAAAAAGGACAGGAGCGCCGTATCCACTTGCTACATACGTTTGCCAGTGCTGCATGTATGGAACCAATATGAAGGAGGAGAGCGTCATGCCGATTAAAATTCCGGATCACTTGCCGGCCAAAGAAATACTGTCTCAGGAGAACATATTCGTTATGGACGAAACACGTGCGTATCACCAAGATATTCGTCCGCTTCGAATTGTAATTCTGAACTTGATGCCGACGAAAGAGACGACGGAAACCCAACTGCTTCGCTTAGTTGGCAATACGCCGCTTCAGGTAGATGTGACATTGCTCCATCCAGCGAGCCATACCTCGAAAAATACATCGGCGGAACATTTGTCGTCCTTTTATAAAACGTTTGAAGAAATTGAGAATCAGCAGTTTGACGGTATGATTATTACAGGGGCTCCCGTGGAGCAGATGGATTTCGAGGACGTGAACTATTGGCAGGAGCTGTGCCTCATCATGAAATGGTCCAAGGAAAATGTGACCTCGACCTTTCATATATGTTGGGCGTCCCAGGCAGGTCTGTACTATCATTACGGCATTCGCAAATATTCACTAGACAACAAAATATTTGGGGTATTTCCCCATACATTAACGAAGGAAAATGTAAGTCTGACACGCGGCTTCGACGAGATGTTCCTTGTTCCACAATCCCGCCATACGGAAGTGAGACGCGAGGATATCGAGCAAGTTGCCGCCTTGAATATATTAGCGGAATCAGAAGAAGCGGGAGTCTATCTGGTTGCGACTGAGGATGGCAAGCAAATCTTCGTGACCGGGCACTCTGAATACGATCCCTGTACATTGAAATGGGAATATGATCGGGATATCGCGAAAGGGATGGATATGGACATCCCCGTTAATTATTTTCCAAATAACGATCCGTCCAAAAAGCCGTACTCGACTTGGCGTGCGCATGCCAATCTGCTCTTTTCCAACTGGCTGAACTACTATGTATATCAAGAGACGCCGTATGAATTAGGCAGAGCCGTATCGCACAAGGAAGGGGCGCAATTGTAATGGCTGCACAGAACTCAGACAATTACCGCATCGAAAGCCGGCTCGCACAGATCGGGTCGGTGCATGAGCCGCAGACAGGCGCCGTAACGTATCCAATCTTTCAAGCAACCGCGTATCGCCATCCACGGCTCGGGCAGAGCACCGGATTTGATTATATACGTACGAAGAACCCGACCCGGCAAGTGCTGGAAGACGCGGCGGCCGCCTTAGAAGGCGGAGATGCAGGCTTCGCGTGCAGCTCGGGGATGGCAGCATTGCAGACCGTATTCGCGATGTTCAGTCAAGGGGATCATCTGATCGTATCGTTGGACTTGTACGGCGGGACATACCGCTTGCTTGAACAGATCATGTCCCGCTTCGGCGTGTCGGCGGCCTATGTTGATACGAACGATATGGATGCGCTCGAGTCGGCGCGCAAGCCGGAGACGAAGGCGGTCATCATCGAGACGCCGACCAATCCACTCATGATGATAACGGACATCGAACGGGTTGCGGCTTGGGCTAAGGCACACGGCATGTTGACTATCGTCGACAATACGCTCCTTACGCCGTTCTTCCAGCGCCCAATTGAGCTTGGAGCGGATATCGTCGTCCACAGTGCGACGAAGTATTTGGGTGGACATAACGATGTGCTGGCTGGCCTTATCGTGACAAAGGGCAAGGAATTGTCCGACGAAATCGGATTTCTGCACAATTCAATCGGCGCCGTACTCAGTCCGTCGGATTCGTACCAACTGATGCGCGGCATGAAGACACTCGCCCTCCGAATGGAGCGGCATCAGACTAACGCGACGATCATTGCGAACTGGCTGCTGGAGCATCCGGCCATTGAAGCAGTGTACTATCCGGCGCTTCCGCATCATCCAGGCCATTATATTCAGAAGCGGCAGTCGGCGGGCAACACGGGCATCTTCTCGTTCCGCTTGAAGGATGCGCGGTATGTTGAGCCGATTCTGAGACATCTGAAGCTGATTGCATTTGCGGAAAGCTTGGGTGGTGTCGAATCGCTGATGACATATCCGGCCATACAGACGCATGCAGACATTCCGCAGGAAATTCGGGAGCGGATCGGCGTTGATGACCGTCTGTTACGCTTCTCGGTCGGTATCGAGCATACGGAAGACCTCATTGCGGATTTGGACCAAGCGATTGCTGCGGCAAAAGCGGAAATAGAGGGGTGACGAAAAATATGAGCGAGCAACATAAGGGACACGATGACGAACTGGGAAGCAACCATCCCCAAAAAGGCGAGCGCCGCTTTGCGACGAAGCTTATCCACTTTGGCGGTGAGATCGACAGTAATACGGGGGCGTCCAGCGTTCCGATATACCAGGCGACAACGTTCCATCATCACGATATTTACGAGCCGCCTGAATATGACTATTCCCGTTCCGGCAATCCGACGCGACAGGCGCTGGAGAATTATATCGCTTTGTTGGAAGGCGGAAGCAACGGATACGCATTCGCATCCGGCATGGCTGCAATTTCGTCTGCATTCCTGCTCCTGTCGGCGGGCGATCACGTCATTGTAACAGAGGATGTCTACGGGGGAACGTACCGTTTGTTGACGTCTATCCTGACCCGCTTGCACATTGAATCGACCTTCGTCGATATGACGGATATTGAACAGGTGAAAGCCGCCCTTCGCCCGAACACGAAGGCCGTATACATGGAAACACCGTCCAACCCGACGCTCAAAATTACGGACATTGCTGAGGTGGCGGCATGGGCGAAGGAACACGGTCTCATCACGTTGCTCGATAATACGTTTATGACGCCTTACCATCAACGGCCCATCAAGCTTGGCGTTGACATTGTACTGCATAGCGCGACGAAGTTCCTCGGCGGTCATAGCGACGTGCTGGCCGGGCTGACGGTAACGGCGGACGAGAGCCTTGGACACCGCGTCAAGCAGATGCAGAACGGTCTCGGCACCGTATTGGGCGTTCAGGACAGCTGGCTGCTGATGCGCGGGATGAAGACGCTGGAAGCGCGCATGAAGCAGAGCGAGCAGAGCGCGCGGCGTCTTGCCGAGTGGCTTCACGAGAGAACGGATATTGCCCGCGTCTACTATCCCGGGCTGTTGAATCATCCAGGCCGCGAGGTGCATGAGAAGCAATCGCAAGGCTATGGTGCGGTCGTATCCTTCGATGTCGGTTCCGGCGAACGTGCGAAGCAGGTGCTGAACCAAGTGAAGCTGCCGCTGGTCGCCGTCAGCCTGGGGGCTGTCGAGAGCATTCTATCCTATCCGGCGATGATGTCACATGCGGCCATGGCGAAGGAAGTGCGGATGGAACGAGGCATTACGGATGGATTGCTCCGTTTCTCCGTAGGTCTGGAGCACATTGATGATTTGCTGGAGGACTTGGATCAAGCATTATCTTTGTCATAAAATATAAGTAGTGAAGTTGCTTTATTCCTCTCGTTACAGGTATCGTACCGGACAAATCATCGGTTCAGCCTGTACCGGGAGGTGCTGTTTTTTATGGGCAAACTATGTTACCATTATTGCAGTTGTTGACATGAACTAGGAAGTATCATGTCACGTACGGATGAGCCATATCGCGCACGTTCATATATCATTTGTGGCTGTGGCTGCGCCTAGATACGTTTTTCGCATGAGCATGCAACTTATGCAACTTATTTTTGAGAGGAAGTGACTGTACGATGTCACCGATTGACCGCATACTGGACAAAGCGCTGCGCGGCGAACGAATTGACACGGACGAATGCGTTACTTTGTTCGAAACCGACCAGATAGAAAAGCTTGGAGCCGTCGCCAATCAAAAGATGCAGAAGTGGCATCCCGAGCCCATTTCCACCTTCGTGATTGGTCGAAATGTCAACTACACGAACATTTGCGATACGTATTGTCGGTTCTGCGCGTTCTACCGCGCACCCGGATCGAAGGAAGGCTATGTCCTTCCGGATGAAGTCATTTTTCAGAAGATTCAGGAAACGATCGACGTTGGTGGTACGGAAATATTGATGCAGGGTGGAACGAATCCCGAGCTGCCCTTCAGCTATTATACAGATTTGCTGCGCGCGATTAAAGAACGTTTCCCAAGCATTACGATGCACTCTTTTTCGCCAGCTGAAATCTTGAAAATGCAGGAAGTATCTGACGGATTGTCGTTGGAGCAAGTCGTACGTGAAATTCATGAGGCAGGTCTGGACTCCTTGCCTGGCGGCGGTGCGGAAATATTGGATGATCGCACGCGCCGTAAAATTAGCCGGCTTAAAGGCTCATGGCGGGATTGGATGGACGTTATGCAAACTGCGCATAAGGTCGGCATGAATACGACGGCGACGATGGTCATCGGCTTCGGCGAACTGTTGGAAGAGCGTGCGCTTCATATGGAGCGTGTTCGCACAGCACAGGATGAATGCCTGGCGAATGGATATTCTTCCAAAGGGTTCCTTGCCTTCATTCCATGGACATTCCAGCCAGACAATACGAACATGAAGGCGGAGCGCGTCAGTCCGGAGGAATATTTGAAGACATTGGCTATCAGCCGAATTTTCTTGGACAACATTCCGAATTTCCAAGCCTCTTGGGTAACGATGGGGCCGGAAGTCGGGAAGTTGACGTTAAGCTACGGCTGCAACGATTTCGGCAGCACGATGATCGAGGAGAACGTCGTCTCCGCCGCTGGAGCGACGCACAAAGTGAACATCGAGAGCACGCTTCGTCTCATTCGCGAGGCCGGCAAGGTTCCGGCGCAGCGGGATACGAAGTACAACATCCTACAAGTGTTTGACGATGAAAATATGCGCGTAGAGCGTGATTTTATAATGCAGAATTAGTGTAGTGCAGAAGAACTCATAACACATAGTGGGCCATCATCAACATGCTGGCGTTGCCCGAGCCTCTTGCTTTGAAAGGGAGGAGGGCAGCGCCTTTTTTTGTTGGACGATGGGAGGTTTCCATTGTGCTCCATTGTATTTTGTCCAATGGTTACGATAATTAGGAGCTCAAGTGTGGGGTGTCATTGGAATACTCCAATAGAGTCCTATCCAAACGGCTTAAAGGCAAGAAAATACCCTGATTTGACTGGATGTTTTCCAATGGAATGAACGAATCGCGGTTGAAATGGACGAAATGACTGTACATTTTCCAATGAAAGTGCGCCGACTTCCACTTGTAAGGGGTAGAGATCCGAAAATAGACTAAGTTCAATCGATTAGATTCGTTTGGGTTAGCTCGCAAAATTCGACAACATCGGAAGTTCTTACCGGATGGAACTCCAAGTCCCATATTCGAAGCGTAAATAATAGTGTTATTACCCGAAAAGTGAAAACATGCAGCAAGGCGGTCGACGGGGAGTCAGCTGCCTTTTTGCCTTTTCACGTCCCGGTTACAGGAACGTTTTGTCGCAACGAAAGTCCTATCTGCTGAGAAAAACAGGAATTTAGTTTTATGTCCAAACTCCCGATTTCCTCCGATATTTAGGTTTGTCGTTCACAAATAGAAAATGTGAATGAACAGACACAAGGGGGTTGTTGTACACATGAAACAGAAAGTATGGACGAGACTGGCCGCTGCTTTGCTGGCGGTAACCGTTGCTGCGGGAAGCCCAGCAGGCTTCGCCGCGGCCATGCCTGTCGGTACGGCGGAAGAGCCGCACGGATTTATCCAATCGGAGAGCGGCAGCATATGGTCAATGACGGAAGACGAGCGGCTAGGCTCGCCGCTAGGAGCCGTAGGGGAGTTGCCTTCCGCAGATTCGGCAGAGGCTGGCATGGAGGAACCGAAGCCGGCTCAGGCGCTTAAGAGCGAAGCGAGGCAGGATGTCCAGTCGACGTACAGCATGGCGCATTTGAACTCGTTGTCGAATGAAGAACTTACGGATCTGCTCGCGGGCATCGAATGGCGGACGATTCCTGAGCTGTTCAAATATAACGAGGATACCCGCCGGTTTTATGCGGACGGGGACCGCTTTCAGGCCATCGTGGACCGGTTGGAGGAGAGTGGCAGACGGTTCACGGCGGAGGACGATCAAGGCATTCCTACGTTGGTGGAGGTGCTCCGTTCCGGCTACTATTTGGGGTATTACAACGAGAAACTCGGACATATCGATGAGGCAGCGTACCGGGAAAAAGTACTGCCCGCTGTGAAGGCAATTATGGAAAACCCAGCCTTTGCTTGGGGGACGCCGGTGCAGAACGAGGTCATCGGAGCGACGGGCAAGCTGATATCCAACACTACGGTCGAACGGGATACCGTTAACCGCTTGGCGGGCGTCCTGGCAGCGTACGTCGACCGGACGGATGCGTACGACGGCGATCGTTCGGCGGGAGAGGCATTCTACAGCCTCATTCAAGGAGTCGGCTATGTGCTCATGTGGCGTATGGACGATCCTGTCCAGGAAGCTGCGTTCAAAGGGGGCATCGACGCTTATCTGGAGCAGCTGTTCCGGATGGTGAAGCAGGGGCCGAGGTCGGCGGACAAGCTGTGGCTGACGAACAACGCGATATACTATACGGGTTCGCTCGGGCATTATTACAGCGACCCGTTGCAGGCGAACCGGGTGCTGACGGAAATTATGCAGACGGAGCCGGCGCTTGGCGAGGTGTATTTCGTGGCGGCCGACCAAATTGAGCGACACTTCGCGGGGATGGATGCCAACGGAAGCCTGGTGGATATGACCGTGTTGAAGCAGCAGGGAAAGGAGCGCTATCTTCCGCAGCGGACCGAGTTCGATGATGGCCGGTTCATATTCCAGACGGGCGACAAGTTGAGCGAGGAGCAGATTCAGCGTTTATATTGGGCCGCGAAAGAAGTTCAAGCCCAATTCCACCGCGTCATCGGCAGCGATAAGGCGCTGGAGCCGGGCAATGCGGACGACGTGCTGACAGTTGTCATTTACAACAATCCGGACGAGTACCGGATGAACCGCTATTTATACGGATACGAGACTGAAAATGGCGGCATCTACATTGAAGGCGACGGGACGTTCTTCACGTATGACCGGACGATCGAGCAGAGCATTTACAGTCTGGAGGAACTGTTCCGGCACGAATTTACCCATTATCTGCAGGGGCGGTACGTGGTGCCGGGCATGTGGGGCCGGGGACCGCTCTATGACGGGGGGCGCATGCAGTGGTTCGACGAAGGCGGAGCCGAATTCTTCGCGGGCGCCACGCGGACGGAAGGGATTCAGCCCCGCAAGTCGGTCGTGGGCAATCTGAGGCACGACGGGCCGGAGCAGCGTTTCTCCGTGTCGGATACGGTGAATGCACAGTACGGCACGTGGAAGTTTTACGATTATTCGTTTGCCTTGTACGACCATCTGTACCGGCACGACTTTGCGGCGCTTGACCGGATTCACGATGCCATCCAGTTCAATGATGCGGGGGCCTATGAAGGGCATCTTGCGGCAATGAGCGGCGATGCGGGATTGAATCAATTGTACCAACGCTCCATCGAGGAGCAGGCCGCCCAGTATGACAGCTTGACGGTGCCGCTCGTATCCGACGATTATATGCGGACACCTGAGCCTAAGCCGGTGCGGGACATTTACGGAGAGATTGCGGCCATCGCGGGATTGAGCAACGTGAGCACGCAGGAACGGGAGTCCCGTTTCTTCCAGACGTTCGAGCTTCGCGGCACGTACACCGGCGGGGCTGCGGCAGGGGAAACGCAGGATTGGCAGATGATGAACGGTCTTGCCGACGAATTCCTGAAAACACTAACGGCTCGTTCGTGGGACGGGTATAAGACTGTGACTGCTTATTTTACTAATTACCGTATGGACGGGGAAGGGCGATTCGTCTACGATCTCGTGTTCCACGGCAAGCTGCCTGCCGACAGGGATAGCGTAGAGAACCCGGATGGAGACGGTAACGGCGGCGACGGGGGGGACCCGGACGGCGGCCATGACGGTAATGGACAACCGAACGTAGATCGGGAGCCGAACGATACCTGGGAACAGGCCGTCCGCTTGACTGCGGGCAAATCCGTATCCGGTAAGCTTGAAGACACGGATCGGGTCGATATCTACCGCTTTGATGTCGAGAAGGCGGGAGATTGGATGTTAGAGTTGGAGACCGCACAGGCGCAAGGGGCGGCTTGGGTGCTCTACCACGAGTCTGACTTGACCAACTATGTCGCTTACCCGAGCCGCGTGGCCGGCGCGAGTGTGGCCGGTTCTGTTGCGGCCCTGCCGGGCACCTATTACGTGTATGTATATGCAACGGCGCTGGGAGAGCAGCCATACCGCATGCTCGTCCAGCCGGGAACGCTGCCTGAGCAGCAACCGGAACCGGAGAATCCTCTGTTCGAAGAGTCAGAGCCGAACGATTCGCCTGATACGGCCAATGGGCCGATTCCAACGGGCCGGACGGTCATCGGAGCTCTCGAAGGGGATGACGATAAGGATGTGTTTGTGGTGGACGTGGATAAGCCGTCGGCGCTTCGCATTGAGCTGGAGAAGCGGCTTGGCGAAAGCGTCAACTGGATGCTGTTCCGGGAAGGCGATACAGACCGTCCTGTCGCATATCCGATCGAATTGGATGACAAGCGGATGAGCGCCGGTTATGAAGCGGAACCGGGCCGATACTATGTATTCGTGTACAAGTATGCCGATGAGGATGTTCATTACACTTTGCAAATCCGTTAACAAGAGTCAGCCTCCCGTACCACGGTTCAACCGTGGGCGGGAGGTTTTTTTGATTGGGAGAGAGGGCGTGTCTATCGCTTGGTGAAGAAGTTCACTAATTAAAAGACAATTAAGCAAGAACGGCCGGGCGAATGTCGAACGGCCATAATGAATAAATGACGCGCCTGACTCGAAGGGAGATTGATGCAAAGGGCTCTAACATGATTGTCTGAAATATTCATCCCTGTATTTCCAGAACCCTCTTCGTATATCTGTTTCTGTGCCCCCATATACTGAATAAGGAACAGAAAGGAGTGAGTTCATGGAACTGTTCACGATATCGTTACCACATGCATCGCAGGACGACATGGCAGCTTTGACGGGCTTACTGCAGCAAGAGCTGAGCGATTTACATAAACAGCCGAATGGCGTGGAGTTCGATCAATCGATCACCGAACAGATGGCTTTGATTACTTGCCGCGGTCTCATGCCCGGATTTCAGCTTGCCAGACAAGGACAAGACGTGTGGAATAAAGCCGCACGGGCACTTGCCGAATATATTTTGTCCATGAAGGAAAAATCGCTCATCCGTTCCTTTATTACAAAAGAATCTCACTATGACGAGGGCGAACAAAGCAAAATAGAGGAATATTGCCTGCAGTTGCTTAATGGGGTGGACGAAATCGGGGCTACGGAGGCGCGCCGCCGCCGCAAAGGCAAAGTGATGCGCGTACTGCGCCGTTATTTAGAGGAGCATACGGAATTGAACCTGGAGGGGTTTATCCGGTTCCGCTTAGTGAAGTATATAAATGAATTGCGCGAAGTCGTTGATTACGCGATTGACGAATATGTGCTTGAACGCCAGTATCAAGAGTTTATCGGATTGTTGAAATATTTCGTGTTCATTCAAGAGACGAAAATACCGCTTGCTCATTTGATGCATAAGGGTGGACATGAGTTTACGCTTCTCAATGAGCAAATGCAGCCGCTGGAGCCAAACCACGTTGTTGACGGCATGATTGTAGAAATGTTGGATTACGATATGGAAATGGAAGATATGATCGTAAGCACACTCATTAACGTGTCTCCGCAAAATATTATTATTCATACGCAAGAACCGGATTCCCAAGTAATTAAGACCATTCAGCAGATCTTTGAGTCACGTGTGCAGGTATGCATTTACTGCAGTTCTTGCCAACCGCTTGCAAGCGAACCGTTGCAAACGCAGGACAGCTACACTTGAATCCGTCTCATGCAGAAGGTGATTTCCGTCTGGTTCGGACAAATGTCCGAAGCAGCGGTAACCGCCTTTTTTATTTGACTGCATTGACTCTTGACCACCAGTGAAAGATCGCATATAATATGCCATATTGAAATAACAGTTGCATAACGTCATGCGATGACGAAGATATGAATGACGGATGGAACCGCGCAGAGAGAGAGACCGAGGCTGCAAGTCTCTTCGGAGTACGCCGTACATTTACCCCTTTGGAGCATTGAATGGGAACTCGTTGGCCGTTCTGTACCTTTTTGTACGGAGACCAGAGATAGTATCATTCGACGTGTCATTCCCGTTACCGAATGCTCAAGGATTGCTCTAGCCCTGTCGACATGCAGATGTTGAATCGTGTGCGGAAGCAGCAAGGCAGTCGAATGAGGGTGGAACCACGAGTTGCTATGATTATGAACGCTCGTCCCTTTTATAGGGATGGGTGTTTTTTTATTTTTATAGAGGTTGAACACACACTTCTATCGACAAACAAGGAGGAACAGCACATGTCTATGGTTAACGTAACATTGCCGGATGGTGCCGTGCGTGAGTACGAGCAAGGAAGCACCATTGAAGATGTGGCCGGCTCAATCAGCAGCGGTCTGAAGAAAAATGCATTGGCTGGGAAAATCGATGGGAAAGTGGTCGATTTATATACGCCGATTGAACAGGATGCAAAGGTCGAAATCGTGACGGCAGATTCTGCTGACGGTCTGGAAGTGATGCGTCATAGTACGGCTCACTTGATGGCGCAAGCGATCAAACGTTTATATAAAGATGCGAACGTCAAGCTCGGAATTGGTCCGGTCATCGAGGATGGCTTCTATTACGACATCGATATGGATATATCGCTTACACCTGAGGATTTGCCTAAGATTGAAAAAGAAATGGAACGGATCGTATCGGAAAATTTGCCGATTCGCCGTCGTGTCGTATCGCGTGAAGAAGCGCTCCGCATCTACAATGAAATCGGCGATGAATTGAAAGTGGACCTTATTTCTGACTTGCCGGAAGATTCGGTCATTACGATTTATGATCAAGGCGAATTTTTCGATCTATGCCGTGGGCCGCACTTGCCTTCCACTGGCAAGATTAAAGTGTTCAAGCTGCTGAGCTTGGCGGGCGCATACTGGCGCGGCAACTCCGACAACAAAATGCTGCAGCGCATTTACGGTACGGCTTTCGTGAAGAAGGCGCAGCTTGATGAATACCTGCATTATCTGGAAGAAGCCAAGAAGCGCGACCACCGCAAGCTTGGCAAGGAATTGAAAATCTTCACGTTCTCCCGTGAAGTCGGACAGGGCTTGCCGCTCTGGCTGCCTAACGGCGCAACGCTGCGCCGGACAATGGAGCGTTATATCGTGGATCTGGAAGAACGCCTCGGCTACAGCCACGTCTACACGCCAGTATTGGCGAATGTCGATCTGTATAAGACGTCGGGGCACTGGGATCATTACCAAGAGGACATGTTCCCTGTAATGACACTCGACAATGAAGAGCTCGTGCTCCGTCCGATGAACTGTCCGCACCATATGATGGTGTATAAGAGCGATATGCGCAGCTATCGCGAACTGCCGATTCGTATCGCAGAGCTGGGCACCATGCATCGCTACGAAATGTCAGGGGCGCTGACAGGCTTGCACCGCGTTCGGGCTATGACGCTGAACGACGCGCACATCTTCTGTCGTCCCGATCAGATCAAGGAAGAGTTCGCCCGCGTTATTAACTTGATTCGCCGCGTATATGAGGACTTCGGCATTAAGGAATACCGGTTCCGTTTATCTTATCGCGATCCGCAAGATACTGAGAAATATTTTCCGGATGATGCGATGTGGGAAATGTCGCAGCGCATGCTGCGTGAAGTCGTGGAAGAGCTTGGCTTGCCGTTCTTCGAAGAAGAGGGAGAAGCGGCGTTCTACGGCCCTAAGGTGGATGTGCAAATCAAGACCGCGCTCGGCAAGGAAGAGACGTTGTCGACAGCGCAGCTTGACTTCCTGCTTCCTGAGCGCTTCGAGCTGGAGTATGTAGGCGAAGACGGGCAGAAGCACCGTCCGGTCGTTATTCACCGCGGTATTATTAGCACGATGGAGCGTATGACTGCGTTCTTGCTCGAGAACTTTGCCGGCGCGCTGCCGCTCTGGCTGTCTCCGGTACATGCGAAGGTAATTCCGGTATCGCCGACTTATGAGGCGTATGCGAAGGAAGTTACGGAAACGCTGCTCGATGCAGGCATCCGCGCGGAAGCGGATCTGCGCAACGAGAAGCTCGGCTACAAAATTCGCGAAGCGCAGCTTGAGAAAATGCCGTACATGCTCGTTGTGGGTGAGAACGAGAAGAATGACGGTGCCGCATCTGTCCGCAAACGTGGAGAGGGCGATCTCGGCATGAAGCCGCTCGCGGAAGTGATCGCGCTGCTGCAAGAGGAAATTCGTACCCGTCATGTACCGGAAGCAGCACCGAAAGAACAATAAAATGCTGCTGTAACAAAATGAAATGAAAATGAAGGAAGACGCCTGTCGCTGACGGGCGTCTTTGTTTATCCTTTCGTTCGGCTGCCGCTTCGAGGATGCGACAAGCCTTCGATAGAGGCAGGCTTCGCCATATGCGGCGGGCGGGAGGCTATCAAGTCGGCGCAATAGCCTGCCGAGCGCTGGAATGCCAGATGGCGGCAGCCATACCTGACAAAAATGTAAGGATGTCATAAGGTAAATCACGCGCTGCATGAACGTGTCTGAACTATAATGAATGTAACATCATGAGGTGATTCTCAAATGAAGGAAGTGCATTATGACAACGAAAACGAAACGTACAGGACGCCAACTGCTGCAGACAACGATAGCGGCCGCCATGGCATTTACGATGCTTGCAGCTCCATTTACCTCTACAAACACGGCTTACGCGCAAGCAGATTCCGAAGGAAGCCCGACACAGGCTGCTTCCGCATTGACAGCGCAAACGAAGCAAGATGTAAAAACCAACATTCAATATGATATTCAAGCCAAGCTGAACACGGATGACATGACGATATCCGGGAAGCAAACGGTGAAGTACCGCAACACGTCCTCCGATAAGCTTAACGATGTCGTGTTCCGCTTGTTCGCCGATGCGCACCGCTCGAAAGAAACGCAGCCATCGATGTTTGCCCGCAGCAACGAAGAAATTGCACAAGAAAATCCAGATAAAAAATCGGAGGATTTTCTGGGCGGCATCGATATTATTAGCGTAAAGGATGCGGCTACAGGGCGCACGCTTGCCACGAAAAACGAAAAGCAAGCGCTGACCGTTCAGCTTGAGAAGGCACTTAACCAAGATGAGGAAGTTGCTTTGGAGTTGGAATACAAGACAAAAATTCCGTTTGGTTCGCAGCGACTGTCTTATCAAAAAGATATCATTAACGGCGCTCATTGGTTCCCGGTCATGTCCGTCTATGACGAGAAGACGCATACTTGGAACAAGACGCCTTATAGCACGAAATTCGAGACCGATTATTACGAAGTGGCTGACTACAATGTAAACATGAACGTGCCAGAGAAGCTCCAAGTGGTGATGCCGGGACAAATGTCGGAGCAGCCAGCTGAAGCCGGCCGCAAGGTCGTATCGACGAAGTCGGACAAGACCCGCGAGCTTGTGTTTTTCTCTAGTGAAAAATTCCATAAAGCCAGCAAGACAAAGAATGGTTTGACAGTAGAGTATGTGTACTACAATGACAACAACGATCCGGCTAAGACGGCCGTAATCAATAAGTATATTGATCAAGCGTTCAAAGCCATCGAATTTTTCAGCGATAAATTCGGCAAATATGAATATCCCGAGTTCCGCATCGTGGAGTCCCACGTGGAAGGCGTAGCCGTGGAGTTCTCGCGTGTTATTCAGATGGGCCTTGTTGACGCTAATGCCGCACCAGAGAAAAAAACCGCATTTGTGCATGAAATCGCGCATCAATGGTTCCACTCCATTATCGGCAATGACTCCGAGACGGAATCGTTTTTGGATGAAGGCTTTGCGGATTTCGCCATGAGCTATTTCTTTAATGAGCAAGGCAGCAAGCTGAGCGGCTTCGATAATGTTCGGAGCGATATATATCCGCTGGACATAGCGATCAACTCCACGAACGACAACGCCGGGGAATCGCCGGATGCTTTGTTCTATAAGAGAGGCCGACTCGCCATTTACGAGCTGTACCGCACGGTCGGGCAAGAGAAGTTCGACGCGTTCATGAAGGAGTACTTCAACCGTTACGCATACCGCAACGCGACCGTTGCTGGCCTGCTGCAGACAATCGAGGACCAGTTCGGCAAGGCGGTCCGCGATCGAATGGATGACAATCTGAATAAGCCTAACTTCGAGCTCAAGCCGGAATACGGCATGACAGAGGCAGAACAAGCGGAATTTATGCGCTTAGGCATGGTAGAGATGTATGATGGGGTCGAGCAAGGTTACCCTAATCTGTCGAAAGAAACGATGTTTAAAATAATGACCAAAGCGCTGCATGGCGAACCGCTGACCATCGTTTACAGCAATCCGGTCAGCAAAGCGGCCAAGGAACAGCAGGAAATGCTGTTCAGCGGCATTCAAAATATGCTTAGCATGACCGGTATGAAAGCCGACATCATGTCCGAGCGGCAAGCGATTAAGAAAAACATGGAGACGACGCTGGCCAAAAGCAACGTCATCGTCATTGGCAATCCGAAGCATAATACGTTCATTCAAGCCTTGAAGCCGGCTATTGTGGCAAAGGCCGAGCAAGCGGGCTTCCCGTGGAAAGAAGTGATGAACAAGCCTGGACTTCACGGTGCATATGGCGTCACGCATCCGTATAACAAAGACCGTATGGTCGTGCACTACTTCTGGACGGACGATCATGTCAACGAGAAAGCGGCAGCTGGCTTCTTGCCTTTGGCTGGAATGAAAACATTGATGGTAACGAACAATTTTTATCAGTACTTTGTCCAAAAGGCAGACGGCTCTATCTATAAAGAAAAATTTGTGGACAACCCGATCTCGAAGCTTTTCCAGACGGAGGAATAAATTAGAATTTAAATAATGCAGCCAATATACTATACGCTAAAGCCGCAGGGGTGACTCCTGCGGTTTTTTCATTTTCACATCTCGAAACTACTTCTCGTGTTCACTTGTCTCTGTTTCGATCTGTCTTTTTGTCCACTCTCCCCAATGTTCAGATTGCGTAATGAATGGCTTGGGGGTACATAAACGTCTCGTGAGGACGATGGGGAAAATGACCCTTGCTCTTAAAGGAAGGCGAGCGTTGACAAAGTACAGAGTGAGTGAGAGAAGAACAGCACCAATCGCAATTCGAGCTTATGTCCAATTATTTCTGAATAATTGGGATAGTGGGCAAAAGAACGATTTGGCGAATTCGAAAGCGGATCCGCACGGTAATGGAGAAAGCTATAGGTTAGCAATTATAATGTTAGGTTTATTTACATATATTGAACAATTGTATGGATTCTTTTCAATAATCCATTGAATCGAGCTCATTTCACGTCTATAATCTCCATAAATCAGTTTATGTTTGTTATATTATCTAACATGATGAGGAGTGTGGAGAAAATGAGAAGTAACAATGTGAAGCGCGCAATGCGAGATGGGGGCAGGTGGGCGGTGGCCGCTCTCCTAGGTTGCGGATGGTTCGGGCTTGTTCCAAGCTTTGCCCTGGCCGCAGGAGAAGCGTCTGTCCAGACGCTGGAGACGGGACTTAACGCCTTGTGGGTAATGCTGTCCGCCATCCTCGTGCTGTTCATGCAAGCGGGCTTTATTTTGCTTGAATCCGGATCTACGCGGATGAAAAATGCGGGACATGTCGCCGGGAAAACCGTCTTCACCGTCGGTTTGTGCTCGCTCGTATACTGGGCGGCCGGTTACGGCCTCATCTTTGGCAGTGAGGGCAATGCTTTCGTCGGCTGGGGCGACTTCTTCTTCAATCCGCAAGCTGCCGCCGGCATGCCTCCGTTCGTCTTTTTCACCTTTCAGTTCGCATTCGCTGCAGTTTCTCTATCCATTGCTTGGGGCGGATTTGCCGAGCGGGCAAAGCTGTCCGTCTACGTTCTCTTCACGGTGTTGTTCACCGCTATCATCTACCCGGTCGTCGCTCATTGGATCTGGGGCGGCGGCTGGCTCGCCGAACATGGCAAGCAGGATTTCGCCGGCTCTACGGTCGTTCACTTGACTGGTGCGATGGCGGCGCTTGCAGCTACACTTCTTCTGAAACCCCGCATCGGAAAATACAACAAAGACGGCGCTCCGAATAAAATCAAAGGTCATAACCAAGTGTATACGACGCTTGGCGTGCTTATCCTCTGGATCGGCTGGTTCGGCTTTAATGCAGGCAGCACACTGGCGGTCGGTGACGGATTTTTCGGCTACGTCGCGATGAACACACAGCTGGGGGCAGGTGCTGGCGCGCTCGCCACGCTCGCCATTAGCTGGATCATGAACGGCAAAGCCGATATCCCGACGATTCTGAACGGCACGCTAGCCGGCTTGGTCGCCATTACCGCGTCTTGCGCCTTCGTTGATCCGTGGGCAGCCATCGTCATCGGGCTTATCGCCGGCATGCTCGTCTTCTACAGCGCGAAGCTGTTCGAGAAGCTGCGCATCGACGACCCGATCTATGCCTTGTCTGTTCACGGCATGGCAGGCATATGGGGAACGCTCTCGAACGGCATCTTCGCTACGACGGAACTGGCAGAGAAGGTCGGTGTCGGCAGGGGCGGATTAATCGATACCGGCAGCCTCAAGCAGTTGTGGGTTCAAGTGTATGGCATTGCGGCGGCGGGCGCCTTTGCATTCTTCGTCTCCTATATCCTCCTGTTCGTCATCAAGGGGTTGATAGGTCTGCGCGTGCACGAGGAGCAAGAGATTATCGGACTCGACCTGAGCGAGCATGGCGAGTACGGTTATCCGGAACAGATGAAGCAGGCGCATGAATCCCTTGTCGGCCAACATTCCTGAGGCGGTTGGCATGACTCTGCCGCCATTGCAACTGCTCCGCCGCTTTATCGACAAGGCGCCCGACTGTGGTTCGCGCTGTTGCGCGACATCGAACGGCAGCGGGAGGTGCGGACGGTCGGGGAGCTATATGCTTTTCTCGGTCAGGAATAAACCGAATATGAGGTCTGAAGACGCCAACCGTCATTGGAGATGTTTTTGGCTGTCCTTCAGGCCTTTCTTTGCTTCGGTTCCAAAAACTAGTTGCACTATACTCTAATTTGAATATAATAATAAATGTATTAAAATTAGAATATATAAAAGGAGAGGGATTGCATTGTCTCGTGTTCATATGACTGTACTTGGATTGTTAATGGCGTTGCTTATCGTCTCGCTGGACCAAACTATATTGGTCACCGCCTTGCCTACGATTGTGGCGAAGCTGGGCGGCATGAATGAGTTCACTTGGGTGTTCTCTGCCTATTTAATTGCGAGCGTGGCTGGCATGCCGCTGTTCGGGAAGCTTTCCGATATGTATGGGAGAAAACGATTTTTTGTGTTCGGAATCATCGTGTTTATGCTCGGTTCGATATTGTGTGGCACAGCATCGTCCATGAGCGAGCTTATTGTGTACCGTGTCGTTCAGGGGATTGGCGGTGGGGCGCTGATGCCGGTTGTGTTCACGATCTTGTTCGATATTTTCCCGGCCGAGAAGCGGGCGAAAATGACCGGGCTGTTCGGCGCTGTCTTCGGGCTGTCCAGTGTGCTTGGACCGATAGCGGGCGCATTCTTCACGGATCATTTGCATTGGCGCTGGATATTCTTCATTAATTTGCCCATTGGGATTATTGCGCTGCTGATTGTTATCTTCTGCTATCGCGAATCTTTAGTCTTCCTGAGTCAGAAGCTTGATTGGTTCGGCACATTTACGTTGGTCGCCTCGATTCTGTGCTTCATGCTCGCCATTGAAATGAGCGGCAAAGATTACGCGTGGACGTCTCCGCTCATACTTGGTTTGTTCGCCGGAGCGATTGTGCTGGTCATTGCGTTTCTGTGGATCGAATCGAGGGTGGCGGAACCAATCATTCCATTAAAGCTGTTCAAAAATCGGCTCTTCACCTCCAGCATGGCTGCCGGGATGTTATTCGGCATGGTTCTGATGGCAGGAGCTACCTTCATTCCGTTGTTCGTGCAGGGCGTTGCCGGTGGGAGCGCCACAAATGCAAGTACGGTGCTCACGCCCATGATGCTTGCTCTTGTTGTAAGCAGCATGGCTGGTGGCATGCTGATGAGGAAAATGCCATTCCGCAATATTATGATAACCGCGATCTTGTTCCTGTTGTTGTCGGTCGTCTGTTTGGCAGGAATGACACCGGATACGACGCGACTGCAGATGACGCTTTATATGGTATTAATGGGGCTTGGCATAGGGGCATCTTATCCCGTAACTTCCCTGGCTGCTCAGCATAATATCGACTATCAGCAACGGGGAACGGTCAACTCGCTGGTCCGTTTTTTTCAGACACTTGGAAATACACTCGGCATCGCTATTTTCGGCAGCATTCAAACTTCCTACTTACAAGAAAAATACAGCGCGGTGCTATCGGATCCGAAGCTGGCGGAAATGTTCGGCAATCCTCAGGTTCTGCTTCAAGACGAAGTAAGACAATCGATGCCGGGCTCCTTGCTGAAGCAGCTGCTTGAAGTATTGTCGGATTCGATCGCGTACGTGTTCCAATGGTCTATTCTGATTTGTCTGTTGGCGGTTATGTTCATTTTGATGATGGGTCGTGTTAAAATGGTGACAACAAAACCTCATGGACATTCGACAACTGCTGCCGTTCAGGTGAACCGTTCATCCGTTGAAAGGTAAAGCAAGGTTGTTGTCTCATGGATAAAGAGGTGGAACCGATGTCGATGCAACTGGCTATTCTTGGATTGCTCATGGACAAAGACTATCATCCTTATGAAATGAGCCAGGAAATGAAAGAACGCGAAATGCACAACTATATGAAGCTTCAATACGGTTCTCTTTATTATGCGATCGAAAAATTGAAAAAGAACGGATTGATTGAAGCGGTAGAAGTAATTAGCGGAGGATCGCGTCCTGACAAGACGATTTACCGGATTACGGAGCAGGGGAAGTCAGAATTTGAACGGTTGCTGCTTAAGGAGATGAAGCTGCCCCCGCATTTGCAGCATCCCTTCTTTGCGGCCTTGTCCTTTGTCAGATATGGCGATCAGGAAGAGATTAAAGCGATTATCCAATCGCGCATTGAATTGTTCGAGAAGGAAGCGGAGCGGATGTGGGCTCTATATGAAGAGCATGTCCCTCACGCATCGCGTGCCGTGCTGCACATGTTGTATGGAGGATACCGATACACGGTTACAGAACTGAATTGGTTGAAGGATCTGTATAAAGACGCTGCAGCCGATCGATTAAGTGATGTCGGTGAGCCGCTCCCCGTGCTTCCGCTGCACAAATCTTGAACTCCTGTGCTTCGCTCCATAAATATTGTCGAAAGAACATTCCAGCCTGTCGGGAATGTTCTTTTTTTGATGAATATGAATAAAAGGAAAAAGCGGTGGACATCCTTCCCACTAAGGGAGGGGTAACCATATGTTTACAATGTATATCACACGCTCGGAACGGAAGGGACGAATGGCATCGAGAAGAGACCGTCAGACATACGTGTTGGCAAGGTTGTCTAGGTTCGTTTGTTTAACTGCATTGCTCATGACGATTGCAGCATTAGTGCCGTGGCATACGGCAATGGCATATCTGTCTGCATCCCAGACATATCAGTGGAATAAGGAGCTTCCAGAAAAATACAGAACATCATTTCCATGGTCCGATGACCGTTTGCAGCCGATGCAAACATTGACTGAACAGGCCATCAATAATCAAAATAGGAACCAGTGGAGTAATTACCTGCGACCAACCAATCAGATTGCATCACCACTTGCACTTGTGTTCGTCGAACCGCCATTGAAAAAGCCATCGGCAAAGCAGCCGCAATCAGCGGTGCCGGTCTCTTCGGCGCAAATGTCGTTTACGGATTCGAATCTGGCTCCGCAGCAGCAGCAAGTGATTAAGAGCCTGAAGGTTGTTGCGACAGGGTATACGGCTGGTGTAGAGTCGACTGGAAAAAAACCGGGACATCCAGAGTACGGCATTACGTATTCGGGAGTGAAGGTGCGCAGAGATTACGTCTCGACCATTGCGGCCGATTTATCGGTCTTCCCTTTAGGAAGTATATTGTATATTCCTGGATACGGATACGGCATCGTGTCGGATATCGGTTCCAAAATAAAAGGGAAGAAAATCGATCTGTACTTCGACACCACGAAGCAAGTATACAGTCAGTGGGGCAAAAAAGAAGTGGAAGTGCAGTTGATCAAGCAAGGAAGCGGTAAAATATCGGAGAAAACGTTAAACGAATTAAATGAAGCGGTATTTAAGAACGGAAACATACCAAAATCAATGCTGTAGCTGTTGCAGAAGAACCTGACAAGTTGCATGTGCCGCCCCGCCGAATAAAGGGGAAGCTGTCATCGCATAATACTTCTTGGGGAAACGATGGTTTCCTTGACATGTCCGTGAATCCAGCGGAAACTTCAGGAGGTGAATAACGATGGTAAAAAACAACAAAGCAAACCGCATGAATCCTGCTAATGCGAAATACAATTCGGAATTCGGATCAGAATCTGTAGCGTCAGATACTGAGTTCGGAGTAGAATCTGTAGCGTCAGATACTGAGTTCGGAGCAGAATCTGTAACCGCAGATACTGAATTTGGCGCTGACTCAGTAGGAAATGCTGGAGCAATCAACAATAATGATGCAATGAAAAATATTGTGAAAAAAACGAAAAAATAGGTACATTCGCATGGATGTTATCTATAACGGAATCAAAAAGGGGCTGTCCAGAAAGTCGGTGAAAGCTGACTGATGGACGCCCCGTTTTTGTTGAATGTTAAAAAGTTGAATGTTAAAAATAGGAACAAAAAAATCACCAATTCCTGTAGAATGGAAGTTACCAGACAACCTACTCAGGAAAGGGCGATTTTTTTGCGTAATCTAACGACTACTACCGAACAGTATACCATGCAACAAAAACTTTCTCTAGAGGATATCGAATGGAAGACCGTTGCCAAACGAGACCTTGCTCCTACCTTCAAAGCATACGACAACAAACAAGCTCAGATGATTCTGGATTTGGAGATGTATATCCCGGCCCATCATGTGGCCCGTGTCATTGATGAGATGATTGAAGCAATCCCTGACCAGCAGTTATTTGCCCACTACACAGGCGGAGGCCGCAGTTCCTACCATCCCAAAATGATGCTCAAGGTGATCCTTTACGGCTACTCACAAAAAGTATATTCTTGTCGCGGCATTGAAAAGTTGCTGCGCGAAAACATCCCAGCGATGTGGCTGGCGGCGATGCAGCAGCCGGACTTCCGCACCTTGAACGACTTCCGCGGAGTGCGCCTGAAATCACTCATGGACGAGCTGTTTGAAACGATGATCCAAAAGCTCATTGCGGACCATTACATCACGATGGAGAACTACTTTCTCGATGGCACGAAGATTGAAGCGAACGCGGGCAAGTATTCCTTTGTGTGGAAAAAATCCACGCTGCGCTTCGAAGAAAAGCTCAAGGAAAAGGTACAGGCGACCCTTGCGCATATTCATACGCTCACGCAGCAAGAAGCTAGCGAATACGCGGCGGCAGAACCAGACGAGTTCCCTGCCAAGCTCGAAAAAGCAGCGGTCGTGTTGGAGGAAAAGGTCGAAGAATTAACGGAACAAATAGCGGCGGCAACTGGCAGCGAAGAGCGGAAAAGCTTACGTAAGGAACGCAGTGTCTTGAAGCAACCGCTGAAACAGATTCGAGAGGATTTTCTTCCCCGGTTCACCAAGTATGAGCAACAGAAGGCCTGCTTTGGCGACCGCAACAGCTATTCCAAAACGGATTCGGATGCGACGTTTATGCGTATGAAGGAAGATCATATGAAGAACGGGCAATTGAAACCGGGCTACAATGTACAGATGGCGACAGAAAACCAGTTCATTTTGTTTTACAGCCTTCACCAGCGCCCCACAGATACGCGCTGCTTCATTCCGCATATGGAGCAATTGGCAGCGTCTTCTTTACCGTTTCCAAAAACCGTGGTTGCGGATGCGGACTATGGAAGCGAAGAGAACTATTTGTATGCGATGGGCGAAGAAAAGGAGCCGCGTTTTGATTTTCTCATTCCCTATGGCAACTATATGAAAGAGAAGACGCGTCGTTACAAGAAGGACATCCGGCACGCTTCCAACTGGACGTATGACGAGCACGATGACCGCTTTATTTGCCCAAATGGCCGGTATGTGCGGTTTAAGAAATACCAAATGAAAAAGAACGCTTCTGGCCTGGAGCAAAGCTTTAAGATCTATGAATGTGAAGATTGCAGCGGTTGTCCATTCAAGGCAAGCTGCACGAAGGCAAAGGGGAATCGCAAGGTACATTGGAATACAGTCTGGGAAGAGCTAAAAGCTAAGGCCAAAAAAGCCCTTGAGGATGACGAGAAGTCCGCGATCTATGCGCTGCGTAAAGTAGAGGTAGAAAGCGTATTTGGTCACATCAAGGGCAATCGCTCGTTCCGTCGGTTCTCCTTACGAGGGCAAGATAAGGTTCACACGGAGTTTGGGATTGTGGCTTTAGCCCACAATCTACTAAAAGTGGCGGGCATCCGCCTCACTGCTTTCTTGAAAAAGCGACAACACAAAAAAAGTTGGGCGGAAAACATTACACTTTTCCACCCAACTTTTTATTTTGGGGACTTATTGGACAGCCCCTTTTTTCTTGGTTGCCGGTATAGTTCGATGTGTGAGCAGTCAGACAATTCCAGCGCCTCCGCCTCGAGACCGAGATCAACTTCCACCCCCCGCCGCTAGCGCAAGGACGAGACTTCGCGTACACTGAAGTTACAAGGTTGAAGTATAACGGAAACGAGGGGTAACTATGGGTGATCAACATCGCGGACGGTGGATAGGAGGGCTTGTTCTCATTGCCATCGGTGTCTTTTTCATGCTGAATCAGCTAGGTTTCATCGATATGAATATCGGAGAGCTTTTTCGTACCTACTGGCCGCTTATCTTAATTGTTACGGGGCTGAACGCATTGCTCCATGGCGGATTCTGGGGACTGATTTTGCTAGGTATCGGCGGCTATTTCCAACTGACCAACTTGGGTTACTTGTACATGTCACCCGGTGAATTTTTCAAGCTTTTATTCCCGCTTATTATTGTTCTCGTCGGAGTAAGCATGCTCTTCAAGCCGAGAAAACATGTGGATAAATGGAAGAACAAGCAGAAGAAGAAGGGCGACTGGAACGACGGCAACTGGGGTGGGGGTTATGACCCGCATTACAGTGAACCGCAGCCGTTGGATGATGATTTCGACAAGAAGTTCAACAAAGAGTTCAATAAGGATTTTGACAAGGATTTTAACAACAATGATTTCAACAAAGGCTTTAACAAAGGCTTTAACAAAGACTTTAACAAAGACTTCAACAAAGACTATGATAAGAATATGGACTATGATCCGTCTATGAAGGGAGAACCCTCGTACTCGGGGTCAATTCCTCCACCGCCTATGGGCTCATCTGGAGGCAAACGGCGAACGGTGAATAAATCCGGATTTATCGGAGATATTCATCTGGGCAGCGACTATTGGGAACTGGAACCGATGAACATTTCTCACTTTATTGGCGACACTGTGCTTGATCTGACGAAGGCGCAGGTGCCGTACGGAGAAACGAAGGTGAATGTCTCCTCTTTCATCGGCGACGTTAAGGTGTATGTGCCCAATGATATGGATTTGGGTGTCGTCGTCACATCGAGCTCTTTCTTGGGTGATGTGAAAGTATTTGGCCGCGAGAAGGATGGTTTTATTAACAATTTGCAGGTGGAGACGCCGTACTTCTATGAAGCTGGGAAAAAAGTCCGTATCGTCGTCAGCACGTTCATCGGCGATGTGAAGGTGATGAGAGTGGGGTAACGCAATCATGCTGTCACGGTGGTTCCGAAGTTCAAAAAGTGTAAAATGGGAGCTGCTCCTTACCTTTGTCATCTCGGGCTGCATTATTATGAGCGTTTTCTGGATTGGACTCGTATACGGCGGCACGTGGTATCAAGGCATGAACTGGTGGCTGTTCGGAATTTCGACTGTCATTATCGTGTCAATCATTATGGGGTATGTGGCAGGAGTGCGGCTGCAGCGGCGCTTGGATGTGCTTCACATCAGCATGATGCAGGTATTGAAAGGGAACTGGTCTGAACGGATTCCGCTTGGGGACGATGCGTCATTCGATCGTCTGTATGAGGATTTTAATACGATGGTGGGGGCCATGGAGCAGAAGCTTCGCATTTTGCAAAAGCTGTCCGAGCAGCAAGTGATGGATCGGGAGCGGGAATGCGAAGCGGTCGTATTGGAGGAGCGCCGGCGGCTGGCGAGGGATTTGCATGATACAGTCAGCCAGCAGCTCTTCGCGCTGCATATGGCCTCCTCTTCATTGCCCAAAGTGATGGAAATGGACATGGATCGGGCGCGTCAAGTGGTGGAACATCTGATTCAGATGTCGCATACGGCTCAAAGGCAAATGCGCGGCTTAATCGCTCAGCTGCGCCCGCTTGAGTTGGATGGCCGCACACTGCAGGAGGCGCTTGAGCGTTGGTTCCCTGATTATTGCCGGCAGAATGGGCTGCAGGGCAAGATTGATATTGAACTGAATTATGAATTGTCTGAAGCGAAGGAGCATCAATGCTTCCTTATGATCCAGGAAGCGATGGCGAATGTCGTGAAGCATGCGCAGGCGAAGCAGGTTACGCTGACGCTGCAGGAGACGCCGAATCAAGTGATTTTATCGGTCGGAGATGATGGCAAGGGCTTCGATCAGAAGAGCGCATCTTTTAAAGCCGGGAGCTATGGATTGACGACAATGCGTGAACGGGTCGACAAGCTGGGCGGCCATATGGATTTGATAAGCCGGCCTGGTGCGGGAACGACGATTCGGGTGCATATTCCGATATTCGAACATGAGGAGACCAAGGAAGCGCAGGAGCAATCCGAGGATTCTTCTTCTGCAGCGGACCGTGCATAGATGGTAGAAGAGACGGGGGGACAGCCGATGGGAGACCGGATGACGGTATTTCTCGTGGACGATCATGAGATGGTAAGACTGGGGCTTAGAACGTATTTAATGCTGGATCCGAGTATTGACGTATTGGGCGAGGCCAGTGGAGGCGTTGAAGCGATTCAAGCCATACAAGCGATGGCTGCCCGCGAGGAGCCGGTGCCTGATTTGGTCTTGATGGACTTAATGATGCCGGATATGAACGGAGTAGAAGCGACGCGGGAGTTGATTGCTTCATTTCCGGAATTGAAGATTGTTATGCTGACGAGCTTTATGGAAGATGAGCAGGTCGTCGAAGCGATTCAAGCCGGTGCCGTCAGCTATGTGTTGAAGACGGTATCTGCTGAGGAGCTCGTTTACGCGCTTCGCGGGGCTTCGAAGGGAATGCCTGTGATGAGCGGAGAAGTGTCACAAGCGCTGACCCGCGGATTACGTAAACGCGCTGCACAGCCGGACGATGAGGGCTTGACCGAACGGGAGAAGGAAGTGCTGCTTCTTATTGCAGACGGAAAGGCGAACAAAGATATTTCCGAGGAACTTCATATTAGCATCAAGACGGTGAAGACGCACGTATCCAATCTATTAATGAAATGCGAGCTGCAGGATCGCACTCAGCTTGCCGTCTTCGCCCACCGCAACGGATGGGTTAAAAGTGGATGACTTCGTCTATCCTATGTAACAGAGGGGGTAATGCCATGCAGCTGTTACAGGGGAAGATGACAGGACGAAAATATGATACGAATGAACTTGTGAGGGAACTGGGGCCGCTTGGCTTCAGCATCGGCGGCAATTGGGATTATGCAGGCGGCAGCTTCGACTGCGCGCTGAACGACGAGCAAACGGTGTGGCTCAGGCTGCCTTTCCATGCGGTGAATGGCACTTTCGATGCTGACTCCGCTGAAACGGTCCTTGTCCAATTAGAGCGGCCGTATGTGTTGAAGCATCAGTATCAGACTGGAAATGATCCATCGGCGGATGCGCAGTTGTTCGGCAGTCTCGTTAACCAGTTTCAATCGCCGACAGATAAGGATGCTTCGCTGCAGGAAGAGGAGTTGAAGCTTGCCCGAGCAAAGCTTGACGAAGCCGAGGATAAGCTGGACACGAACAAGTAACGTGCGGAAGCGACAGCATAATTTTATTGATATATACAATAGGGCATCAATCGGTTAAAACAGGTCTGGGGGCCTGTTTTTTTTATAAAAAATCTGATGGAAGATGTCTTTCACCTTAGAGTTGTCATGTTGCTCTTCCCGAAGAAGATATGCCTGTTCCTATCTCTTGTCTCACTCTCCCCATCATTCAGACAGGAAATCCCGCCTCGCCTCCTGAAGGATGGGGAGAATGAAGCAAAGAGGCTGATGAAGCGAATCACCGTCAGTCTGAACGCACCACTGCACGAACGGAACATTTCGTTAATTATGAAGAGTCAGTGCCTTATTATTCTCATCAAGAAAAGCGTGACATCCTGTGTTAAACAGTCCCTAGGGAACGGCTCTTTATCTTTTATCGTGTTTTATAATGATTTTAAGCTAAGTTTAAGGTTCATCATCCATTATATTAATATATCAACACGATACTTTGATACGAGTTAACTCTAGGAGGTAAGCACTATGGATGAACAACGACGCAAGTTTTTTTCAACATCCGATAAGGATTCTAATACATCATCTTCTACAGAGTCTATGAACAGACAGACTGCAGCTTATGAGGACCACGGCCGTGAGGATGAGACAGAACGCAAATCGCAAGAAGGCAGCCCTTATTATTACGCATATGGCCCTTACCAATCGGTGAAAAATACGGACTCGGCATCGACGACATCCGTGGATCCTAAGGGGCGGATGAGCGACGTGCAAGTTACCCCGCCGAATCCAGTCAAGCCGATGCCTTTCTCTAGCGTAACGCAACACGAAGCAAGCCTAGGCGGCTATGCAGGCGGGGGAGCCGGCGGTGCTGGCGGTATGCCTCCTCAGGGGGCTCAAGGCAATTGGCAGTTCAATGAATCAAAGCGCAAGCGCGGAACATCATTCTTGACGATTTTCGCTTCTTTCATGGCGGGCGTGCTTGTCGTTGGTTCACTCATGTTCGCAGCAGATAAAACAAACCTGTTTACAGGCGACCAAGCGCTCGCCGGGAATGGAACCGCCGCAAGCGAGGCGCCGAACGCCGTCGTCACGAACGGTCCAGGCACGCCGTTCCCTGATGGAGCGAGCAGCGTAGCCGAAGTTGTCAAGCAGGCAAGTCCGGCTGTCGTTAAGATTGAAACGTATGCGAGAAGCGGTGGAGGCAGCCAAGGCAGCAACCCGTGGGCGGACGATCCGTTCTTCCGCCAGTTTTTTGGGGATTCTTACGGCAGCAATGGCAACTCCAGACAAGATGCGCAGCAGCAGCTGCAGCCGCTCGGTGTCGGTACTGGCTTTATCTTTGATAAATCTGGATATATTTTAACAAATCAACACGTCGTTGAAGGCGGGGAAATGATTCAGGTGACGGTCGAAGGCTATAAGAAGCCGCTCAAGGCGGAGCTGCTTGGTCACAGCAAGGATTTGGACTTGGCCGTGTTGAAAATTACGGGCGAGGGTGACTTCCCGATCGTTCCGCTCGGCAATTCCGATGCGACGCAAGTCGGCGACTGGATGGTAGCTATCGGGAACCCTTCCGGCTTCGACCATTCGGTGACGGTTGGCGTGCTTAGCGCGCGCGAGCGTTCCATCGATGTCAATGATAACGGCAGCGCACGGAAGTACGAGCATCTGCTGCAGACGGACGCTTCCATTAACCCAGGGAACTCCGGCGGTCCGCTCCTGAACATGAAGGGCGAAGTCATCGGCATGAATGTGGCTGTCAGCAAGCAGGCGCAAGGGATTGGCTTTGCGATTCCGTCGAATATTATGAACAAAGTTGTGGATGACTTGAAGGCGAACAAGGAAATTGCGAAGGAGCCGGTTCCGTTCATCGGAGCTACACTGCAAACCATGACAGAGGACTTTGCCAAGCAAATGGGCATTTCTAATATAGATGGCTCGCTCGTCAGGAACGTCCTGTTCGGTTCGCCTGCTTATGAGGCAGACCTGCGTGCTTATGACATCATTACAGGTATGGACGGCAAGAAGTTCGCGGCCAAAGAGGATTTGATCGAAGAAATAGGGAAAAAGAAAGTTGGCGATACCGTAACGCTGCAGATCACCCGCAATGGCAAAAATGCAGATGTGCAGGTTAAGATTGGTGACCGAAATAAATTTGAGAACCAATTGCAACAGCAGCAGCCTTAAGTGTGCCATTGCGGCAGCAGCGGTAAGGGTTGATTTTCCCGCTTATGCGTGACAACATAGGAAGCACAGAACTGCGACATGCAGTTCTTGGCTTCCTTTTCGTATGGAAACAGGGTGAATGAACCTCTGCAGCCCTATATTATAAAAAAGAGAGGACTTACACGATGCGTTCTAACATATTGGTTGTGGATGATGACGAGAAGATTACATCAATGCTTCGCCGGGGGCTCGTATTCGAAGGCTATGAAGTGCGCACAGCGTCGAACGGCACGGAAGGACTGCGGGAGATTATGATGCAGGAGCCAGAATTGGTCATTCTTGACGTCATGATGCCAGAGGTAGACGGATGGGAGGTGTGCCGCCGCATACGTGAAGCGGGCAGCGCCGTGCCGGTGCTTATGCTGACGGCAAAGGATGAAGTGCAGGATCGGGTACGCGGATTGGACAATGGGGCCGATGATTATTTGGTCAAGCCGTTCGCTCTGGAGGAACTGCTCGCCCGCGTGCGCGCGCTTTTGCGCCGCCGTTCGGATAGTGAAGGGAGCTCCCATCGCCTGACCTTCGAAGATATCGTGCTCGATCTGCATACAAGGGAAGTGCAGCGGGACGGCAAGTCGGTCGAGCTGACGGCGAAGGAATTCGAGCTGCTGCATCTATTCATGCAGAACCCGAAGCGGGTGCTGCCGCGCGACATGATTATGGAGAAAATATGGGGCTACGATTACAGCGGCGAATCGAACGTGCTTGAGGTATACATTGCGATGCTGCGGCAGAAGACGGAGGAGCATGGGGGGAAACGCATCATACAGACGATCCGGGGAACGGGTTATGTGTTGAGAGGGGACAACTAGAGCATGTCGATTCGTCTTCGCCTGACCGTATGGTATTCCGTTCTGCTGGCGTTTACGCTCTTTTTGTTCGGAATCTCGATTTATACGTTCGTCGATTATAATTTGTATGATGATATTAAGAAGCGGGTAAAAAGTGAGTTCGACCGTATGTCGCTCGAACCGACGCTTGATTGGTTTAACGGAATCGATTTTGACGTGAATGAATCCGATGTGGCCCGGTTGATGAATCAAGATTTGTACATCCAAACGATTAATTTTCGCAATCAGAAGACGATCAAATCGACTAAATTGGACCGCCTCGGCTTGAAGCTGCCTTTGCCTTTGAAGCCAAACCAAATTCGGCAAGGATACCGGAAAGTTGAAGTTCAAGGGCTTGAATTTCTAGTATATGAAAATGCGATTGTATTGAGGAACGGATCGACGATTGGCGCGTTGCAGGTTGCCGCCTTTACCGGGCATGAAGCCAGATTCACCAATGAGCTGCGCAGTATTCTCGTTACTGCATCGATGGTCACCCTTGTGCTTGCCTTTTCACTAGGGCTGTTCCTGGCGCAGAAGTCGCTCAGGCCGATCGGGAATATCATTCGGGCAACGAACCGCATTCAGAAGGGTGCGGACTTGAGCGTCCGCATTCCGCGCGAAGGACCGCCAGAGGATGAGATCGGTCAGTTGACGGACACGATCAACAGCATGCTCGGCCGCATGGAGACGTTCTATAACGAGTTGGATGATGCATATCTGGCGCAGCGGCGCTTTGTGTCTGACGCTTCTCATGAACTGCGGACGCCGCTGACGACTATTCGCGGGAACGTCGATTTGCTAGAAAAAATGTGGATTAATGAGGTCGCTTCTCCAGAGACGCTCCCATTGAGTGAACGGGAACGGGAGCAGATGTCTTTGGAAGCTCTGCGCGATATTGCGGATGAATCGCGCCGCATGAGCCGGTTGATCAATGATATGCTATCGCTCGCCCGTGCGGATGCGGGTTACAATATGGACAAATCGCTCACCGAACTGAAGCCTTTAGTGGAGGAAGTCGTGCGCAGAGCTCAGTTTTTGCCGCGCAAAGCAGGGTGGGAGCTCGGTGATATTTCTGCATTGGACGATACGGTCGTCTATGGAAATAAAGATTATTTGCAGCAAATGCTGTTCATTTTCATCGAAAATGCATTCAAATATACAGATGAAGGATGCGTGCGCTTGGATGCGATTCGTCAGGATGAACAGATCGGGTTGAAAGTGAAAGATACGGGCATGGGCATGAACGAGCAGGAGGTTCCGCATATATTCGAGCGCTTCTACCGTGCAGACGTATCCCGTGGAGTCACCTCAGGAACCGGTCTAGGCTTGTCGATTGCGAAATGGATTATCGACGAGCATCACGGCTCGGTTGAAGTGGTCACGAAGCCTGGGAAAGGAACAACATTCATTGTATGGCTGCCGTTAGCATCGGTCGACGAGGAAGCTTCACTTCCGGTATAATAGAAAGGCAAGCTGAAGTGAAATCTAAGAAAGCAGGTGTACCGATGGAAGTCGTGAAAATAACACCGCGAGGCTATTGCTACGGCGTTGTCGATGCGATGGTGCTGGCCCAACAGACGGCACGCAATCTGGATCTGCCTCGTCCGATTTATATATTAGGCATGATTGTTCATAACAGCCATGTGACAGATGCGTTCAATGAAGAGGGCATTATTACGCTGGACGGAAACAATCGTTTGGACATCCTCGATCAAGTGGAGTCTGGGACGATCATCTTCACGGCGCACGGCGTGTCGCCGGAAGTCCGGCGCAAGGCGCGGGAGAAAGGGCTGACGACTGTTGACGCCACTTGTCCCGATGTAACCCGAACGCACGATTTGATTCGGGAGAAGACTGCCGAAGGCTATGAAATTATTTATATCGGCAAGAAGGGCCATCCGGAGCCGGAGGGCGCAATCGGTGTTGCACCGGACAAGGTGCATCTGATTGAGAAGGAAGAAGAGATCGAATCGCTGTCCTTGACGGCGGAGCGCATAATCATTACGAATCAGACGACGATGAGCCAATGGGATATCAAGCACATCATGAACCGTTTGATCGCTAAGTATCCCAAGGCTGAGATTCATAACGAAATATGCATGGCAACGCAGGAACGGCAGCATGCCGTAGCCGATCAGGCGAAGGGCTGCGACCTTCTTATCGTCGTCGGAGATCCGAGAAGCAACAACTCCAACCGTCTTGCGCAAGTGTCCGAGGAGATCGCCGGTGTGCGTGCGTACCGGATTGCAGACTTATCGGAGCTGGATCGGGAATGGCTGGACGGCGTGCAGGTCGTCGGGATCACATCTGGCGCTTCCACGCCGACGCCAATTACGAGAGAAGTTGCCAATTACTTAGAGCAGTACGACGAGAACAATCCGGACACATGGGAGAAGAAGCGCACCGTCAACATGCGCAAGCTTCTGCCGACCGTGAGAACGAAGTCTACAAAGTAATTTTTTATCTGGTATCTACATTAATAGGCAATCGCTGCCGGGAGAGGGAACGTGGAGATGGCCGTGAAGAGATGGTTTAAGTATCAGGCGTTGAAGCTCCTCAGAACACACGGTGGGGCTGCTCAGGTGGCCAAAGGATTCTGCATCGGACTGTTCATAGAAATGTTCACGCTGCCTACAGCCGGCTTGGCGTTCTTGCTTCTCTTCCCGTTGGTATACATGGTGCGGGGCCGGGTGGCGGCTGCTTTCATTGGCTTCGTGTTGGGAAAGGTAATCTACATTCCCGTCGCTGTCTTGAATGAAAGGGTAGGGCATTGGCTGTTGCCTTCGCATTGGACCGTGCACTTCTCCATGTTGCCGGAGTGGCTGAACCATGTGCTTACGATCAATATGTATTTAATCGTCGGCGGCATCATTGACGGCGCCATTCTCGGTATTATGCTATATTTTCCGGTAAAGCAAGGCCTTCGGTTCATGCAGGAACGCCGCAGGCAGAAGCGCCGTTGGCGTCGTGCGGAAAGCCAATAGTTAAGAAGAGCTCTCTTCCATCTCAGCTCACCTCGCAAAGGGGGAATCGAGAATCGAAGAGGGCTTTTTTTATGGCGGGATGTTATCTTTTTCACATGGTAAGAAATTGGCTTAGATAGAGGGTTGACGATTTCCTTTCGTTTCGATATAGTTACTTTAATGATTAAAAGCTTAAAAGCGTATAAGCGTTGTAGCGGGAAAGAAGTGCGAGGATACTTCGTTCGGCACTGCTAATAATGTATATGAATACTGCTTGCGCGGATAGCATTATCGAAACGATATATGGAAGGATGAATTTGTCATGATCGTAATTGTATCCAATCATACGCCGGAAGAACGAATCGCGGATCTGGTCCGCGTAATCGAGAACGCCGGCAATCAGGCTCACATATCCCGAGGTACAGAACGTACCGTCATCGGTATCGTAGGGCAAGCGGAACCAAAATTAGCAGAACAACTTAGACAGATGAAAGGCGTAGAGAACGTGGTGAAAATAACGAAATCATATAAATTGGCAAGCCGCGACTTCCATCCGGAGGATACCGTCATTGACATTCGCGGCGTTAAAATCGGCGGAGGCAATCTGGCCGTAATGGGCGGTCCGTGTGCCGTAGAATCTCCAGCTCAAATCGATGAAATCGCACGCCTCGTGAAGGCTGCTGGCGGGCAAATATTGCGTGGGGGCGCATTCAAGCCGCGCACCGGTCCTTACAGCTTCCAAGGCGTCGGCGTAGAAGGGCTCGTCATGATGGCAGAAGCGGGACGCAAGCATGACCTGCTCACGATTACGGAGGTCATGACGCCGGATTATGTAGATATTTGTGCGGAATATGCGGATATTTTGCAGGTGGGCACGCGCAACATGCAGAACTTTGATTTGCTGCGCAAGCTAGGGGAATGCGGCAAGCCGGTATTGCTTAAGCGCGGCTTCAGCGCAACCTATGATGAGTGGTTAAATGCGGCGGAATATATTTTAGCGGGAGGCAATCCGAACGTCATGCTGTGCGAACGGGGCATCCGCACGTTTGAAACGTATACGCGCAATACGTTGGATCTGACCGCAATTCCGGTCATGAAGCAATTGAGCCATCTGCCGGTCATCTCGGATCCGAGCCATGGGACAGGCCGCCGCGAGCTGGTGGAGACGATGTCGAAGGCGTCGGTCGCCGCAGGTGCGGACGGACTTATCATCGAGATGCACACCGATCCGGATCACTCCATGACAGGCGACGGGGTGCAATCGCTATTCCCTGATCAATTCGCGAACTTGCTGCGTGAATTGGAACAACTCGCGCCGCTGTGCGGCAAGACGTTCGATACGGAGAAGAAGGAGCCGGCTCATTTCGCAACATGGGTGAAATAGCGGCATCGTCCTTTTTTAGCATAAACATAGAGCAAAAACCGGTTCTTATCCTTTTAGGATGAACCGGTTTTTTTGTCGTTGTGATGAATTTTAACACAATAAATATGTAGAAAAGTGCAAATTAAAAATGGGTAGCGCAATTGTTGTTCTCAATAGGGAATGTACAAAATAAGCTCTTTACTTCTTTGGATAATAGGATAAAGGCTGATTTTTTACATGAAAACAATGGAAAAAACGGTTATGTGTAAGGTTACCTGACATGAAAATAAAAAATACCTGACATGACTATTGACGAAACCTCCTGCTGCAAATTATAATTACATCAACCAAAAACTACAAAGTGAACAATTGATACGTTAGTAACGTTTAATGTTCGGAAACAGGAGGAATTATCATGTCGGTGAACGCAGTGTTGGAGTTGATTCAAGAGAAGCATATACAATATGTGGATTTCCGTTTTGTTGATTTAATGGGCCGCACACATCATATCAGCTTGCCTGCAACAGAGGTGGATGAGGGGACGTTCGAGAACGGCGTTGCGTTTGACGGTTCATCCATTGCCGGCTTCCGCGGCATTGAAGAGTCCGACATGGTGATGATGCCGGATGCCGACAGCGTGTATGTCGACCCGTTTACCGCGCATCCGACGCTGATTGTTATGTGCAATATTTACACGCCCGATGGCGTTCGATATGACCGGGATCCGCGCAGCATCGCACAGAAGGCGGAAGAGTATTTGCAGACGTCTGGTGTAGGCACGGATGCTTACTTTGCTCCTGAATCCGAATTTTTCATCTTTGACGATGTGCGCTATGAAAGCACGATGAACAGCTCTTCCTTCTATGTCGATTCGGAGGAGGCATCCTGGAATACGAACCGGAAGGAAGAGGGCGGGAACCTCGGCTTCAAGGTACACACGAAAGGCGGCTATGTTCCCGTGGCCCCTGTAGATTCTCAGCAGGATCTGCGCAGTGAAATGTGCCGCTTGCTTCAAGAGGCGGGTCTGCGCATCGAACGTCATCACCATGAGGTGGCGACGGCAGGCCAAGGCGAAATCAACTTCCGCTTCGATTCGTTAACGCGCACGGCCGACAATCTGATGAAATACAAATATATCGTGCACAACACAGCGCGCCAATTCGGCAAGGTCGCGACCTTCATGCCGAAGCCGCTGTTCGGGGATAACGGAAGCGGGATGCATGTGCACCAATCGATCTTCAACGGCGATACTCCGCTGTTCTATGAACAAGGCGGCTACGCGAACATGAGCGAGATGGCGCTGCACTATATCGGAGGTATTCTGCACCATGCTCCGGCCTTGATCGCGCTCACGAATCCGAGCACGAACTCATTCAAGCGTCTGGTGCCTGGCTATGAAGCTCCGGTCAATCTCGTCTTCTCGAAAGGCAATCGCTCGGCAGCGGTGCGTATCCCGGTTGCTGCTGTAACGCCGAAAGGCTGCCGCGTCGAGTTCCGTACGCCGGACTCCACGGCGAACCCATACTTGGCGTTTGCCGCGATGCTGATGGCGGGCTTGGACGGAATTAAGCGCAGGCTGGATCCGACCGCACTGGGCTATGGTCCGTATGACCGCAATATTTATGAGTTGTCCGATGCGGAGAAGCGAGAAATTCGCAGCGTGCCAGCTACGCTGGAAGAATCGCTCGACGCTCTGGAAGCCGACTGTGAATTCCTCGTGGAGGGCGGAGTGTTCACGAAAGAGTTCATCGATAATTACTTGCAAGTAAAGCGTGCGGAAGCGAAATCCGTCGCCATTCGCATCCATCCTCAAGAATACAGCCTTTATTTCGACTGCTAATCTAATTGTAGATGGAACACCCCGCGTCCGGCTTGGATGCGGGGTGTTTTTGACAAGCGGGTGTATGTGGCGCTGCAACGCTGGATTTTTGGCTTTATGAAGCCAATTGTTTAATTTTTGTTGACTCGTTGCACAAAGAGAAGTTATCATATTAGTGAAATTACTTAAACGTTTAAGTTGACTGGAGGGGAAAGGCATGTCAAAACGATTTTTGATTTCCACATTGATGGCAGCTCTTTTCAGTATGTTACTGCTCACGGCTTGTGGGTCACAGGATATGAATCTGCCTGCCACGCAAGAGCAAGGGAACGAAGGACAGCATAGCGCAACACAAGGGGGATTACAGCCAGAGCAAGGGGCTGAATTGCTTGTGTGGGAATCCAAAGGCCCAGAATTGGATTTTCTGAAAGCGGTCGCAGCCAGTTTTGAACAAGAGTATGGAGTAAAAGTGAAGGTAGAGGCGGTTCCATCCATAGACTCCGTTACGAAGCTAACAACAGATGGGCCTGCTGGGATTGGGGCCGATGTCTTTTCAGCACCGCATGATCATTTAGGCAATGCCGTGATGGCAGGGCTTGTACTGCAAAATGATGTTTTTGACGAACATGCGAAAAATGAATTTATGTCCTCGGCGATTGAAGGAGTCAGTTATGAAGGTGTGCTCTATGGCTTTCCAACCGCAATTGACACGTATGCGCTGTATTACAATAAAAAATTGTTGAAGAAGGCTCCCGCAACCTATGATGAACTGATTCAATTTGCCCAAACGTATAACGATCCGAAAAATAAAAAATACGCCTTCATGTGGAATGTAGGCCAGCTGTATCAATCTTATTCTTTCCTGGCCGGTTACGGTGGATATGTATTTGGGAATGGGGGGACGGATGCCAACGATATTGGCCTCAATAGCGAAAAGTCCGTTGCAGGAGCGAAATATTTGCAATCGCTAAAAAAAATACTGCCCATCAACATTAACGATATCAATGATAATATCATCACCGGTTTTTTCGTGGAAGGGAAAACAGCCGCTGTAATCAATGGACCATGGTTAATGACGGATTTGACTAATGCGAATATGGATTATGGGGTAGTTCCATTGCCTCTATTGCCTAATGGAGAACATCCAAACAGCATGTCAGGCATTAGAGCTCTGTATGTAAACTCGTACACTGAATATCCTGCTGCAGCGAAGCTGTTTGCGAGTTATGCAACAACGAAGAAGAATGGGACCAAGCGGTTTGAAATGACAACTCAGCTGCCTCCAAGAAAAGACATTATGGATGAACCGATCATTGCGGAAGATGCGAATGCGCTGGCGTTCCTGGAACAAGCGAAGCATTCTACCCCAATGCCGTCCATACCTGAAATGGGAAATGTATGGGTGCCCGCAGGGGCTGCCTTGGCTGCGATGTGGAATGACAATCAAGAACCAAGCGTTGTCTTGAATAAAGCAGTAGAGCAAATTAAAACAGCAATGCAGACCAAAAAATAATAGAGGCAACTAAATAGTGCGTGTTCAAAAAGGGACTTATTGAACAACCTCTAATAGGCAGTCTAATAGGTACTCAAAAATTCGACTAAGGCGGTCTTCCGTATGGATGTAACAACAGGTGCGCGTCGGCATCGGACAAAAGCCGCTATTTTTTCCGCGGTATTTATAGGTTTGGGTCAACTTTACAACAAGCAATATACGAAGGGCCTGCTGTATATGATTATGGCCCAATTGTTCTTCTGGAACTACTATCCTATTGCTTATCAAGGGATTAGAGGGTTAATCACGTTAGGCGATGTGCCTACCAAAATCGTAGCCGGTAATGTTATTAAAGGAGACCATTCCATTTTTATGCTGATACATGGTCTCATCACCTTGGTGCTTATTCTTTTGTTTGCAGGCTTCTATGCTATGAATATTTACGATGCCAAGAAAAACGGTGAGCTGAGGGACGAAGGAAGGCCTGTCCCGGGGTTTATCGAATCCGTAAGGCGAGCAAAATTACGCAATTTTCCTTACCTATTGCTGCTGCCCGCCACTTGCTTCGTGCTTTTCGTTACGGTGATGCCGTTAGTTTTTAATGTGTTGATAGCATTTACGAACTATTCGGCGCCGAACCATATTCCTGACCGCTCCTTAGTGGATTGGGTAGGGTTTAGAACGTTTTATGATTTATTTGCACAAGAGTCATGGCGCACGACCTTTTTTGGGATTTCCGTCTGGAATGTAATCTGGGCTGTGGCTTCTACGCTGTCTGTCTTTTTTAGCGGTCTCTTGTTGGCGCTGATGGTGAATCACCCTAAAATTAAATTCAAAAAATTTTGGCGGACCATCTTTATTTTGCCGTGGGCAGTCCCGCAGTTTATATCGATTTTGGTGTTCAGAGTGCTGTTGAACGGCTCGTTTGGCCCTGTGAACGATATAATCATAAAGCTCGGATTATCACCGGTGCCTTGGCTTTCCGATCCGACGATGGCGAAAGTCACGATTATTATCGTGAACTTATGGTTCTCGACTCCGTTCCTCATGGCGTTGATGTCAGGCGTGTTAACGACAATGCCGCGTGATCTGTACGAAGCGGCCTCTGTGGATGGCGCCACCGGATCGCAAAAGTTTTTTAAGCTCACCCTTCCGCTTGTGCTAGCGGCGACGGCACCGATATTGATTATGCAATTTGCTTTTAACTTCAATAACTTTAATTTGATTTACATGCTTACGGATGGCAGCCCGAATCATCCTGATTACTATTACGCAGGCAGCACAGATATTTTGATCTCGTGGATTTTTAAGATGACATTGAATCAAAGCCAATTTAATATGGCTTCTGCCGTGTCGATTATTATGTTCGTCTTTATTACGGTATTTTCCTTGTGGAATTATAGACGGATGAAGACAACTCAAGAAGAGGATATGGTCTAAATGTCTAAATTACTAAACAACTTGGTCGTAATAGGCATTTACATGGTGTTTGCAGTGCTGCTGATTACGACGATATATCCGTTGATTTGGGTTGTCGGAACTTCGCTTAATCCGGGAAATACCCTTATGGTTAGCACGATGTTTCCTGACCAGCCCACGATCGCGCACTATGTTGATCTAATAAGAAACACCGATTTTGTGCTTTGGTTTACCAACACGATAACGATCGCCATTGCAAATGCGGTATTGTCGACGGCGCTTGTGGCGGCGACGGCATATGCCTTCTCCCGGTTTCGCTTCAAAGGGAGACAGCAAGGATTGATGACGTTGTTAATATTGCAAATGTTTCCGGGCTTCTTATCGATCATGGCGATTTTTGTGCTGTTGCTGCAGACGAAGCTGCTGGATACGCATTTGGGTCTCATCCTCATTTATGCCGGCGGGTCCATCTCGATGGGGACATGGGTGATGAAAGGCCATTTCGATACAATCCCGAAAAGTCTGGAAGAAGCGGCTTATATCGATGGGGCAAGTCATACGGAGACGTTATTTAAAATTATTTTGCCATTATCATTACCGGCGATTACCTTTGTCGCATTGAATAGCTTTATTACGCCGTTTATGGATTTTATATTACCGCAAATTGTGCTGAGATCATCTGAAAAAATGACGTTGGCGCAAGGCTTGTATAATATGGTGGCCAATGAGACGAATTCAAGCTTTACGACGTTTGCTGCCGGTGCTGTCCTCGTGGCGCTGCCGATTACGTTCCTATATATGTACTTCCAAAAATATCTCATCCACGGAATCACGGCGGGTGCGGACAAAGGCTAAAAAAGGAGAAAATATGTCATGCAATTAGAAGCTATCTATCACAGACCCGGCAATTCGTATTGCTATCCCTATGACGGCCACACGATTCATATTCGGCTGCGGACCAAAAAAGACGACCTCCAAGTTGTCAAAGCTCTCTATGGAGATAAGTATGATTGGGACAATACCGTTCGTGAAGCCGAGCTTCATAAGCTGGCTAGCGATGAGCTGTTCGATTATTGGCAGACGGAAGTCGATCCTCCGCACCTGCGGCTCAGATACGCGTTCGAATTGGTTGCGGGCGAGCAGACGGTTTGGTACACGGAGAAGGGGTTTTTCAAGGAAAAACCGACGGATCCGCTCCAATTTTTCGACTATCCATTTCTGTGGTCGAATGAGGTGCTGCAACCGCCTGCATGGGTGAAGGATGCAATTTTTTATCAGATTTTTCCCGATCGGTTCGCTAATGGGGATCAGACGAATGACCCTGATCAGGTTCGTCCGTGGGAAGATTCCAATCCAGGTCCGCAAGACTTTTATGGCGGCGACCTGCAAGGCGTATTGGACCGTCTCGATTACATTAGCTCGCTTGGCGTCAATGCCATTTATTTTACACCTTTATTTGAAGCGAAGACCAATCATAAATACGACACGACCGATTATTTAAAGGTGGACCCGCAGTTCGGCGATACCGAATTGCTGAAAAAGCTGGTGAAAGCGTGTCATGACCGCGGTATTCGCGTCATTCTGGATGCGGTATTCAATCATTGCGGCTACTGGTTCGCTCCGTTCCAGGATGTGCTCAAGCAGGGAGAAGCATCGCGCTTCCGGGATTGGTTCCATATTAAGCAGTTCCCGCTTGCGCGTACGCCTAGACCTTCTTACCACTGCTTTGCGTTCGAATCCCATATGCCGAAGCTGAATACGGTACATCCGGAAGTCAGAGCATATTTGCTGGACGTTGCGCAATATTGGATTAGAGAATGCGATATTGACGGATGGAGATTGGACGTTGCGAACGAGATCGACCACGAGTTCTGGCGAGAGTTCCGCAAAGCATGCAAGGGTGTAAAGCCAGACTTCTATATTTTGGGTGAGATTTGGCATGATGCGATGCCATGGCTGCAAGGCGATCAGTTTGACGCGGTGATGAATTATCCGGCCACCGAGGCTATCATTGATTTTTTTGCGAAGGGTACGATTGATGCGGAACAGTTTTCCTTTCAAGTGAATAAGCTCTTGGCCAACTATCCGCAGCAGGTCAACGAAGCAACCTTCACGGTTCTTGGAAGCCACGATACACCTAGATTGCTCACCGTTGCACAGAATGACAAAAAAGCAATGCTAGCCGTATTATTTCAGTTTATCTTCCTCGGCGCTCCATGTATATATTATGGAGACGAAGTGGGGATGACGGGCGGGCCAGATCCGGATTGCAGGAAACCGATGGTGTGGGAAGAAAAGAAACAAAACCGGGAACTTCTTGATTTTTATCAAGAGCTGATTTCATTCCGCACCAACCATCGCGCACTGCAAGAAGGTTCCTTTCAAATTATATATGCGAACCATCGACAGCTTGTTGTACAAAGAAAGCATGCAAGCGAGCAACTGTACATTTGCTTTAATAATAGCGAGCAGGAGGAGACATTCTCCTTCGAATGGATGCAACAGGATACTGCACCTATAACGGTGCTGGGCAACGGAACCTATACGATAGAGAAGGACGAGATTACGGTAAGTTTGCCTGCATTCGGCTGGATGATTGTAAGGAATTGAGACCGATAGAGCAGCTAAATTGACACGGAAAAGGCGGTATGCTTTAATTGACTTAAACGTTTAAGTTTAAGTGAGGTCGGATAAATATGAAAAAAACGACGATTAAAGATATCGCCAAAGAAGCTGGTGTATCCATAGCCACGGTGTCCTATATTTTAAACGATGTGAAGACGCAATCCATTTCCGATGAAACGCGTGTGAAAGTTCTTAAAGTGGCACAGCAGCTTAAGTATGTAACCAATCGGACGGCTCAATCTTTAAAAATCAAAAAGACCGGATTAATCGGCATTTTATTATTTAAAGACAACAAGCCAAGTCCTTGGTCTGATTTGAAATATGCCAAAACGATATACAGAATTGAGCAGCTATGCAGCGCGCTAGGCTACCATGTCATCTTGATGCAGATCGACAGCACGGCTCCATCTTATAAGGTCATTATGGAGAGAAATTTGGATGGCGTGTTTTTAATTAATGTGGACCAAGCGCGATTCTCAACGATTACTCCTTATTTCGGGTTCGGCATTCCCGTATTTGTCATAGACAGTTATATCGAAGATTCGCTCTTTCACAAGATTATGCCAAACATTGAAGCAAGTTTTCAATTCTCTCACACATTGCTCGGTGAGGATCCACAATTTCTTATTATGGATTCATACAACAATGAAAAATGGATGGATGCAATCAAGCAGGCATCGGGTTTGTCCGAGGAGCGGATTTATGTTTATGAGAGTCTAAGCGGCATGCGCGCTTTTTCAGCACAATTTGACGGGCGCCCCGGTATCGTTATGAACGAATTTGTCGCCAATGAGGCAGCCAAAACCAATCAGAATATCATTGCATGGTGTACGTGCCATTGTCCGGAAATTCTGAGTGAAGATATGGCGAAGGTGTCATTCGATATGAGTGATTACACGGCAATTGTACATTTGATGGACAGTTACATTCATGATGTGGAATACGCAAACGAGGAGAAGTTTATATTATTGTCGGTCTCCTCGTAATTATTTGGTATGAGGAGAATGTCTAGTGGGTTCAGCACGGTTAATCGAAATCAACCAGTTTTATTCAAGCATCCTTGATAATACGAGAGATATGTTTATTTACTTGCCCCCTAGCTATGAAATGAATGAACAGCAGCGTTATCCTGTCCTCTATATGCATGATGGTCAGCATGTTTTCTGTGCGGATCATAAGGGGGAATCCTGGGACGTTCATAAAGCGGTAGACCAATTGGTGTCTGAAGGAAAGATGAAAGAGATTATTGTTGTCGCGATTTCCCATGTGGAAGATGCGAGGATTGCGGAATATATGCATGCGAATCCGGATGGACACAATGTGTTCCATACGGCCAATCAAGGCGAACTGTATGAACAATTTCTCGTTCATGAAGTCAAGCCCTTTATTGATCGGGAATACCGGACCTTAACGGGCAAAGAACATACGGCCTTGATGGGATCGTCTGCTGGCGGATTAGTATCTTATAATATCGGTTTCCGTCAACCCGATACATTTGGCATGATAGGAGCGCTATGTCCTTTCTTTGTAAGTGTGAACCCGGACACGATGGAAGATAGATGGTTAAGCAACGTCTATACGGAGAAGAAGGATCTCAAAATTTGGATGGATGTAGGAGATTCCGAAGGCTTTACGGTCATGGAAAAGCATGTGCGGCAAGTGGTGGATGTGCTCATCAAAATCGGCTATGAGCCGGGGAATGATTTGATGTACTACTATGCAGTCGGCTCCGGTCATTCGCAGAAAGATTGGGCGGCCAGGGTACACGCGCCTCTTCTTTACTTTTTCGGAGATATCGGCAAGCCTGTTCATATAGAACTGCGTGGGCCTGAGACAATAGGTATACAGGGGCCCAAGCGGACGTTGAACCCGGTTGTTCATTTTGATAGCGGCTTTGTCATGACGGATATAAACGCAACGTATAAAGTGGCCGATTCCGATGTTTTAGCGGTAACAGCAGACGGAACACTAATTCCGAAGGAAGCAGGGAAGACAACTGTATCCTATGACAATCATCATGTAAAAGCTCGTGTGGACGTCACCGTCGTTCCGTATATTTCCGATACGGCCACAGTGAACGTCTTCGTTAAGGTCCCGGAATTTACGCCTCGTACAGAAAAGCTCTATGCCGGTATCGAATTGCCGATGATTGATGAAGGGCTTTATGGGGGAACGTTTGAGGTGCCGCGGGATATGTCCTTTGAATTTCGAATTTCCCGAGGCTTAGGCAAGCATGAAACCGATCGTCACGGCCAGGAAGTGCCTTATCGCAAATTTACGGTCACGGATGGATTGGTCTTGCATTACGAAGTCGAGAATTGGGTGGATTCCATGGTGAGTAAAGGTGATGAATATGAAGCATAGTTCAAGCATATTGAGAATTGAAAATTTTCACTCCGGCTATCTGGATAACAAGCGGGAACTATTCGTATATCTTCCTCCCGGCTATCATCATGACAAGAGCAAGCGGTATCCGGTATTGTACATGCATGATGGGCAAAATATTTTTCATCCAGCCTTCAACGGTTATTCATGGAATGTGCATGTCGCCGTCGATCAGCTGATTGCCGATCAGATCATCGAAGAAATCATTGTAGTCGGCATTCCCAATATGGGGCAGGAGCGGGCCGATGAATTCACCCATGACATGGAGGGCATTCTCCATCAAGCCGATAAAGTTCCGATTCGGCCGCGAGGTGAGCGGTATGAGCAATTTATCATCGATGAAGTGAAGCCTTATATCGATGCTGTGTTTCGTACGAAAACAGAGCCGGAGCATACCGCTTTAATGGGTTCCTCACGAGGGGGACAAGTCACGTACCATATTGGATTGCGCCGTCCCGACGTGTTCAGCATGCTTGGCATCGTTTCCCCGTATTTTTATTGCGTGGACCCAACGACTCAAGAAGAAGTGCCAATGTACCACTCTTTCGCTGTAAAACAGCCTATCGCTAAAATATGGATGGATCTAGGCAGCAGTGAAGGACTGTTGGTGATGGAAAAGCATGTGCGGGAAGTGGCCGAGAAGCTTCTGAACCTAGGTTATGAAGCAGACGACGAGCTTGTCTATCTCTATGAACCTGAAGCTGCTCATGTGGAAAAAGACTGGGCGGCAAGAGTGGCTGCGCCGCTCATCCACTTTTTTGGCAATAAGGGCAAGGCATGTTCATTGACTCTGCATGGCAGTGAAGAGATTGGAATCGTGGGTCCTCAATGCCGGTTGAATCCGATTGTGGAGTTCGATACGGGATTCAAGCTGTCTCTATTAAGAACGGCTTATCAAGTAGAGGATGAGCGCATCGCAGAAGTTCGGGATGATGGAACCATTATCCCCTTACAAGAGGGGGAAACCAAGGTAACGGTTCAATACGACGACTTGGAAGCTGCGATAACGATTCGTGTCATCGCGGAAATCAAAGCACATATAACGCTCGATATCGTCGTTCATGTCCCGCCGAATACGCCTGAAGATATCAAGCTGTATGCGTGGTTTCCTTTGAACTACAACCCGAGCAACCGCACGTATTCCAATCGGCTGCAAATCCCGCTGCATACGGAATGGGTATTCCAGGTCAGCCGCGAGGATGGAATCGTCGAGGTCGATGCAGCGGGGAACACGGTGGAGCGCCGATATAAAGCGTTAGTTGACTCAAAACTCGAAATATACGTAGAGCGTTGGTCTTAGATGATAGCATCGGGTTAACGTAACCCCAAAGATTTTTGTATATTGGAAGGAAAGATAACAATGAAGAAACTAGTTACTGGATTCATATGCGGCGCGATCTTTTTCTCAGGAATTGCATTCGCTGCATCAAACTTTACGGCCAAAGTCGAAGAACATAAAATTTACATTAACGGACAAGAGAAAGCGCTGAGCGACAAACCCGTGTCCATCGAGGGCAACCTCTATCTTCCGGTTCGGGAACTGGCCGATGCGATTGGATATCGCGTTGCCTTTGAAAATGGCGACATCAAGCTGACTTCTAAAAAGAAGGATGAGCAGAAAGAAAGTACCTCTTCCGGCAGTACCGATACGAAGTTTGACTTTCAAAAATTGCCTATTACACAAACCGTAAAGGATGTAGAGGTTACGGTTCATTCGGTAAGGCTCACAGAGGGGAAAACGGACTTCGAAATTACAATCAAAAACAACACGGCTGATGAAAATATTACACCTGTATTAGGCAATACCGAGGTAGGAGCAAACTATAGCAACGAGGGCAAATCATATGAAACGGTTGGGATCTCTCCGGCAAATCCCGACTTTGAAGACGGGTCCATCAAGCCCAAGAAGGAAAAACATGGCTGGGTAAGCAATCAAGGCTTGGCGGACCGTGATGTCAAAAACTTGACGTTCAGTCTTTCCGTAAATGGAAAAAAGGAAAAGAGAACCTTTAAGTTTTACATTGACTGCAAAGATCTGAAATTCCGCACTCTCTAAAAAAAGGAACTGCTTTTTTTCGGCTTCTCTTTCATAATGGAGCATCACCCTGAATAAGATGGGATATCTACCTTTTACGTGTTACCCGAGCGGGGCATGAGTGAAAAGTGTAAACTTTTTGCTCATGCCTCTTTTTGTGTTGCAACACGTTTTCTGGAAATTATAGGATTAAAAAAAGGGGGGTGAAGGACCAATAACTTGTACTCAACCAAACCGATATCAAGATGATATGGAGGGACTATGAAGAAGACGATACAATTGAAAGTGATTTCGTTACTGCTCAGTCTAATGGTTGCAATGACGACGACCTTGACCGTTGCCCAGCCGATGACAGCGCTGGCGAATTCCAGTGTGCAAGATGCCGTGCAAGATATCGCATCAGGACAGGCGGACACGCCTCCTGCAGTAGCAGTCCCAGATGTTCAGGATGGGCCGCCGCCAAGCGTCACGGATGCCGTCTATGACAAAGATGGCAATATGCTCCCGAGCGACTCTCCAGATGATGCATCCGCTGCGTTCAGCGGGACGAATCTAGCCTTGAACAAGCCGGTCTTTGCTTCTGGCAATGAAGTGGATTATCTTAATCCTGAATTAGCCGTAGATGGGAAGCCCAATACGAGATGGTCTTCTGCGAAGCAAGATGATCAATGGTTCTATGTTGACCTTGGAGAGCGGAAGGCTATTGATCGCGTAGTCATTCGATGGCAGACACGGGCCGATACATACAAGATACTCGTATCTGATGACGGGGTGCAGTGGTCGAATGTGAAGGCCAATGATGGCATGATCCAATGCAATGGAGGGACCGAGATCATTGATTTCACTCCGCGTCAAGCCAGATATGTGAAATTCCAGGGCGTGAAGCGGGCACCTGTCGATGGCATACTGTATGGCTACTCCTTTTATGAATTTGAGGTGTATCAATTGAATGACTTGCAATCCATCGTAGACAAAATAGCAGCAACATTGACGGTGCATGCCGGTCAGGCGAAGCTGGATTGGTCTGCGGCTGAAGTGCCGGAGGGGTACCGCGTGGGCGTGTACGGCAGTGACCGATTGCCTGTCATTGATCGAGAGGGCAACATTCGCACGCCGTTGGTGGATGCCAAGGTGAATCTTCTCGTTCAGGTAGAGGATGTAAACGATTCGAATCGGAAGCTCCTGTCGGGAAATATCGCCGTGACAGTTCCAGGGCAGTACAAGCAGACCTCGGAGCGAAATGCAGAGCCGGACGTCATTCCATCCTTGAGAGAATGGTATGGGGGCTCAGGCAATTATACTCTGACCGAATCTTCGCGCATTGTCGTGAACCCGCAGGACGAGTCAGCGCTGCGCAAGGCAGCCGAATCGACACGCGAGGATCTGTTGGATCTTACGGGATACGAGCTTGAGATTGTCTATGGGCAACCGCAGCGTGGAGATCTGTACTTGTTGATAGACCCGTCATTAACGTGGCTTGGTGAGGAAGGCAATGTGTTTGAGGCAGGCGAGTATGTGTCGATTACCTCGGTGTCAGCGAAGGGGGCTTTCTTCGGTACGAGAACTGCGCTTCAGATCATCAAGCAGAACAAGGATCGAACCATCCCTCAGGGGGAAGCGAGAGACTATCCGAAGTACGAGAAGCGCGGACTGATGATCGATGTCGCTCGCAAGTTCTATACGATAGATTTCCTTAGAAGCTACGTAAAGCTGATGTCTTGGTACAAAATGAACATGTTCCAAATTCACTTGAACGATGATGTCGGCACGCCGTTTGCAGATGGAACGACGGCAGCTTACCGGCTGGAGAGCACCACATATCCGGGACTGGCCAGCCCGAACGGTTATTATACGAAGCAGGAATTCAAAGACCTTCAGCTTCTAGGCATGGATTATGGTGTCAACGTCATTCCGGAAATTGATACGCCAGGGCATTCCCGCGCATTTACCTCCTATGATCCTGCACTTGGGAACGAACGCTCCTTAGACATTTCCAAACCGGGAACCGTTGCTTTTGTGAAGAAATTGTTCGATGAATACTTGGATGGAAGTGATCCGACCTTCGTCGGGCCTGAAGTGCACATTGGTACGGATGAATATTGGGGACCAGATGTTGAAATTTTCCGGCGGTACATGGATACACTCGTGAAGCATATTAACGGCAAAGGCAAGCACCCGCATTTATGGGGCGGATTGACGGAGTACAACGGATCGACACCGGTAAGTAATGAAGCTACGATGGACATCTGGTATGAGCCTTATGGCGCGCCGCAGCAGGCGGTAGATCTCGGCTTCGACGTGCTTAACGTTCAGAATGTGTTCATGTATATCGTTCCAACATTATATGGCGATTACTTGAATTCCCAGTTCCTGTACAATGAATGGGAGCCGATCAAATGGGAGACTGCGACGCTGCCATTCGGCCACCCGAGCGTGAAAGGAGGCATGTTCGCCTTATGGAACGATGTGTCTGATGCCAATGGCTTATCGATGGACGACTCGCATGAGCGGTTGCTGCCTGGGATCCAAGTCGTGTCGGAGAAGATGTGGACCGGCACGAGAGACGACAAGTCTTTCGAGCGGTATGTGAAGCGGGCGGAGGCCATTGGCGATGCACCGAATGCGAATTTATCGCATAAGATCGTCGTAGATAATGAAGAGAATCGTGTCATTCAATATTTGTTCGAAGATCAATTCAAGGATCAATCAGGCAACGGATTTGACGGTGAGGGCGTCAACGTTGAAATGACAGAAGGGAAATACGACAAGGGTGTTCGCTTGAACGGAGGGAAGAGCTACATTGAGACACCGATCGTGGCGCTCGGATTCGGCTGGACCCTCTCGATGTGGGTGAAGCCGGACAAGAACAATCCGGATGACGCTGTGCTAATGGAGTCTCCTGCAGGCAAGTTGAAGCTCAAGCAGGGCAAGACGGGCAAGCTTGGATTTACGAAGGAACACTATGACAGCACGTTCAATTACGTCGTTCCGGAAGACAAGTGGACGCATATCTTCCTGCGGGGTGACAGTAAAGGCGTTACGCTGTTCGTCAATGTGGATGAGTACGTGGAGCGGCTTGAGAACACTTATCCTCATCTGCAGACGCTGGTGCTGCCAACGCTCAAGATCGGCAGCGATACGAACGCATTCAAGGGTGTTCTGGATAATGTCATGATATACAATAAACCGATTGAGCTGCTTAGCAGTGATAATGTGGCGCTTCATAAAGCGACGGAGTCTTCCGCGACTGAGTTCCCATATTATTCATCTGACATGGCGGTAGATGGAGTTGTATCCATAAGCTCCAGATGGTCCAGCGCTTATGTGGACGATGCGTGGTTCATGGTTGACTTGGGTGAGTCGAAAGAAATCAACAAAGTCATTATCAAGTGGCAAGCAGGTGCAGAGAAATATCAGCTGCTCGTGTCTGATGACAAGCAGAACTGGACGAATGTGTCCGGTGATGGCGGAGTCATCACTTCCAAAGGCAACTTGGACATCATTACATTCGATCCGAAGGTTGCGCGATATGTCAAATTCCAAGGTGTAAAGCGGGCGACTGTCTTTGGTTATTCCTTCTTCGAGTTCGAAGTGTATCAGCCGGATGAGGTGAAGGAGTACCAGCAAGCGATTAAGGAAATGGAAGAAGCTCTGCTGAAATATAACGGAAGCAGCCGATTAAGAGCGCTGTTGCTGCAGGTTCTGAATCGTTATCCGTATGATGCGACCCGTCCGGTTCAACCAATCAAGGATCTGATTCAACAATGGAAGGACTCGGTCGTTCCAGGCAACAATGGCGGCGGGGGCAATGGAGGCAGTGGAAGCATAGGAGGCAGCAGCGGCGGCGGCGGTGTGACTTCGACGGCCCCGGCTGTGGAGAAAGAAGGGCAGCTGACGCTGAACGCGGGGCAGTCCGGGACATTCGGAATAGGCAATCAATTCAGCATATCTATTCCTGCCGACGCCACGGACGAAGAACTGCGGCTGACGCTGCGGCAAGTGTCCAATCCGTCCTCTGTTGTCAGTGACAAGGAGATGCTCGCCAGTGAAGTGTACGAGGTGTTGTATGACGGACGCGCCTTCGCTAAGCCGGTGGCGGTTACGATGGCATTCGATGCCGGCAAGCTCGGACCGGCTCACAAGGCGTCGTTGTTCCAATATGATGAAGCGAACAAAGCGTGGAGCGAGGCAGGAGGCAGCGTAAGCGGACATTTCATTACCGCTGAGGTTAAGAAGCTCGGGATATTTGCCGTATTTGCCGTGGTGGATGATACGGATGATGCGGATGACGTGGCGGCCTATACGGACATAAGCGGTCATTGGGCGGAACAGGGCATACGCGCTGCGGCGCGGAAGGGGATCGTCGGCGGTTACCCGGACGGATCCTTCCAGCCCGATGCTGCGGTCACGAGAGCGGAATTCATCGTCATGCTGGCCAGGGCGATGCATTGGCAGAACGATGGCGTGGAGCTGAAGTATAAGGATGCAGCGAGCATTGGAGCATGGTCGAGCAAGGCGATTGCCCAAGCGGTCGAGGCGGGCATCGTGAACGGCTTCGCGGATGGCACGTTCCGTCCTAATGCGTCTATCAAGCGTCAGGAGATGACGGTCATCATCGCGCGGGCGCTGAAGCTGAGCGCGGAGAATGAGGCGGCCACAGCTTTTGCAGATGACCGGGATATTCCGGAGTGGGCACGAGGCGCTGTCGCTGCGGCGGTCAAAGCGGGAATTGTTGGCGGCCGGGGCAGCGGCAAGTTCGCGCCGCATGAGACGGCAACCCGGGCGGAATCGGTTGCGGTCATGATGAAAGCGGCGGAACGGTGAGACCATTTCATTGATAGTAATTGCAAAAGCCCGTGTCCTCATGGATGCGGGCTTGCTGTCGCTATGTCTCTCCCACTAGAAATATCTGGTACTTCGGGTTGTTCCCTGCCGGATGGAGAGACGACATTCGAAGTTCGATCTTTCTCTGATCGCTGAGGAAGTCCTGAACGGTATGGTTTTTCGTATTGAGTATGCTACCAAGCTATAATGTTAAAGGGTAAAGATAATGGTGATGTTGTTATAGTGACTGTTATAGCGAAACGTAAGTATAGACAAACCATGAATAAACTACACAAAGGACGAAACACCTTTTGAGTGTTCGTCTTTTTTGATGTTGACATTTTCACAAAATGGATAATGAGTTAAGAAATGTTTACTCTTCGTGAAAGCGGTGGTAAAATATAGGTGGTCAATAAAGATAAGGAGGGCTGATATTGGAAGTAGCAGTCGTTAAAACAATCGGGGAACTCATACGTGATACAAGACGCTCACTAGATATAACACTAACACAGTTATCAGAGTTGTCAGGCATTCCTAAAGGGACGATATCAAGAATTGAGAATGGTGATGTCAAACGACCAGAATTTCAGACCGTACATCCACTGGCAGCGGCGTTGACGATATCCTTTGAAACACTGATCGATTATTACGTTGAAGTCGAAAAAAGATCAGAACATTTAATGCGCATCTATCAGGCAACAGTCCGTCAATGCAGTGATGTCGAGTTAATTCGAAAGGCTGCAACCAAGTACCTTGAATCATCGAATGAAGACAGCTTAGATTTAACAGAAAAACTTTATCGAACGATTGACTCCGTCGAGGACACCTCCATTCAATTATCTTTGCTTAACCTCATCATTGACTACGCGCGCGCGCATGGAATCATGCCATTCATTGCAAAAGGTATGTACCAACGATACCTTGTTGAACGTAATGATTTCAGTAAATTGAAAGAAACCTACTACAGCGGAAAGTATGTTCTTCATTACATCGATTTCTTGCCACAAAATGATCGGATTGAGCTACACTACAAATTAGGGATTCATGCTTACAATTTGAGACTCTATGGTGAAAGCATTGACCATTGCAAGAGAGTAATTACGAAAGACAACGGCGAAAGCCCCTATAAAGTAAATGCGCTAGGAATCCTCAGAGATGCGCATTTTAGTATTGGAGAATACAAAGAGGCTGAATTGTACTCTATACAGTACAAGCAATTCAATCACCCACATACCAGAGAGAATATTGTGCTAATGGACGCACTATTCAATGCAAAGAAGGGTAATGTCGAGCAAGCGATTGAACAGCTCTTAGCATTCCTTGAGACTTGTAGTGAAGTTTCCTCCATACCTGCAACCAGACAACTCCTTCAATTGTACCTAAAGCAAAACGATCTTAAAAGCGCGAAAGACCAACTAGAAACTAGCAAAATAAACCCGTCCGTACTAGACAAGAGTAACCCTTTAATTTGTTCTAGATATGCCGACTACCTCCAAGTTAAAGGGGAATGTTATTTAGCATTAGAGGATTATGAAAAATGCATAGCTCATATGGTGGATGGGGCTTCATACTACTCCAAAGTAAACGATACGGTCAAAGAAAAAGAATGCCTTAACACGGTTATGCGTATCCACTTAGAGCATAATGTCTCCCCGCAGCCTACATTTGAAAAGTTAAGCACTTACTACATTAAAAGCGCTAAAGAAATGGAGGGTTAAGCATGAAGAACTTAATCAAAAAACTATATTTTAAATCCCTTCTCTACACAGTTATATTTGTAACAACGGCGGCGTCTTTCTCTGGTGACTCTGGGAGTATTCACCCTTGGTAGTAATTGTAGTAGCACCTTAAAGGTGCTTCTTTTTTATTTCACCGTTTCTTTTTTTTACTATTTTCTAGAATATATGAAACATATTATATTTGTTATGTTACTTTTAGATTCACATGATTTTGACACAATGAAATATATTTTTGCATATATAACAAAAAATGGTTTGATTCAAAATGAAACGAGTCATTAATGCAGTTCCAATTTATGAACAACTATATTGCAGTTGGTAAAGACAAATTTAGCATTGATCCTACTGCTAAAAATGTAGTTGGGGCTGACATATATGCTCACTACGAGAAAGGGATCAACAACCTCAATGACGCAGTTAGCCAAGGTTATATTATTGTAGAGAATGGGTAAGTCAGAGTACCGGAGCGAAGTGAATTCCAAACCAACCTTTCAAGTAATGCGTATTGGTGGGGAGTTGCGATTACCTTTAGTGACTCAGAAACTCGTAAGCGCAATTCGTAGAGGAGGAGAGTTATGGAACTCAGTCAAATCGAAGCGTTATTAATCACCATTTCTTTTCTTACTCTGTACACATTAATAGTCGTTCTAGGAATTCACTTCATCTTTAGAAAGAACATTTTGGTAAGGAATTATGTTTTCTTGGGGCTTGTGGCATTAGGTGTTCTGACATCGTATTACAACACTATTTTCAAGAATAGCGATAATTGGATTCAATCTGTTCTCTTTACAATCATATTTATTGGTCTTTCTCGACAACAATGGATTTACAGAAAAAAGATGAAAAAATAATACAACATTAAGGATCAAATCCATTCATGAGCCAACAACACTCGATATAGAGGAAGCTCGACTTTCGTTGAAAAAATATCTGGATCTTAACATTGAATCCGTAATATGTTATCGCGGAGGACTAAGCAAGGGAAGAATTAATGATCAAATTCGAATATTATAGATTAAACACAGCAGTTGTACCGACCGTAGACACACTACACTATCCACAACATCATTGTTGGACTGAACTAACGGAGAACGATAGCTCTCCGAGCAACTTTTATTACTTTAGAGAAAAGTAATTATCCGAAAAGCTGCTTCACCTTAAAAAGAGCATTTTACATCAATTTGAAGTTGATATTTCCTTAGAACATTACTATAACTACGATATACGTAAGTGGGGGACTCATTCGATCACCCATTTGGACATAAACGATCTCAATGAATTAGCTCAGCTCGCATACTCTCATCGTGTTGATCCATTTATATATCAAGAGTACCAAACATGTTGACTTTACCAAACTACAGTTGTAGCATGATTTATAACTACATACGTAGTTTTTTTAAATTAATTTTGGAGGTTTCATGCATGAATCAAATACCGCCCATTACGGATGCAGAGTTGGAAATTATGCGCGTCTTGTGGACAAATCCGAATTGCCCTTCGAGTGAGGTCGTAAAAAAAATGATGGATCGAATGGGGTGGAGCCCGAATACGACTCGGACGCTCCTTAGTCGTCTGGTGCAGAAGGAAGCGGCGGGTGCGAAGCTGGAAAAGGGTTCGAAGCGCACCCAATTATTTTATCCGATCATCAGCGAGCAGGAGTACCTGCGGTCCGAAACCAAATCCTTTATGAAAAAACTGTATGGCGGAGCATTGAAGCCAATGTTGGCCAACTTTTTACAGGATAAAAAGCTGAATGCGCAGGAAATCGAGGATCTCAAGGCTTTATTTGATGATAACCGCGGTGACGAACCGGAAAAGAGAGATAGCTAATGAGTCCAACACTGCATGAATGTTTATTATCGTTTTTCGGCTGGGTGCTCCGCGGGTCCTTTATGGCCAGTATCCTGATCTTACTGGTTCTTATCCTGCAATTGTTATTGAAAAACAAGCTTGAAGTCAGGTGGAAGTTTCTGCTTTGGGTACCTGTAGCGATTCGTCTGTTGCTACCTTGGGCGCCGGAATCTTCACTTAGCCTATACAATGTTTTTTCATTGGAGGCCATAGTTCCCGTTAATCAACCACAAACTCAAAATCCATCAGCTTGGTATAACTTGTGGAAGGGGGCAGGTAGAAATAGCGAAGTGGCAACTCCAGTAGAGAATTTTTCTGACTCGGAGGAAAGCAACCTTTTAGGAGGGAAAACGGGAGTATCGGATTCGTCTCATGAATCAGGTACTGTATGGGACATACGCTTCTGGTGGAGCGGGCTCAAGCAAATGGGCTTCACCAATATGCTGATGTCGGTTTGGCTTTTGGGTGTCCTGCTTTTTGCGGCGAAAACGGGCTGCGACCAGTTTCAATTGAAGCGAGCCCTGCGCGCGAGCAGAAATATTGAAACTCCTTTTTTATCGGCAGTGTTCCGCGAAACGAAGCAGCTAATGGGCGTAAAGCGTGATGTGCGGTTTGTAGCAAGTGAGTGCATTCCTGGGCCTGCCGTAGTCGGTTTTCGCAATCCTGCGATCGTTATTTCGCCGAGTCTGATCGTCACGCTGCGAGAGGATCAGCTTCAGTGTATTTTGGCGCACGAATTTGGGCACATACAGCGACGGGATGTGGCGGTGAATTGGATGATGCACATTCTACTCATTCTCCATTGGTTTAATCCATTGTTGTGGCTTGCTGTACATAAAGCAAGGCAGGATCAGGAGATGGCCTGCGATGCATGCGTGCTGGATCGGTTGAGTTTACAGCCACCTCTACAGCATAACCATACATACGGGCAGACCATCATCCATGTGCTAGAGCATTTTCATTTGTCAGGCAAACAACATCAGCCAGGGCTTGCCGGATTGTCCGCGACACATAAACAAATGAAAAAAAGATTGTTAATGATCAAGCGATTTCATAAAAAATCCTATCATTTGTCCATGTTGGGGATGGCGATTATTGTTGCACTTGGCAGCGTGACGCTGGTAAATGCGAAGGGAAACGATGTTGGGGCCGCACCGTCCCGTACTATAGGCGAGATCGTCCTGAAAACAGGAGCCGAAAATCCAAAGGCTGCAAGTGAAGGGGAGAAGCTGGAGAAAGCGGAGAAAGAGAGAATCGCCAAATTGCTTGAAAAAAATCCGGATGATACGTATATCGTATATGTCAGTAATGAATTAAAGGAAGGAAAAGGAGGTCGAGAAGTTTCTCTCATGGGAGGCTCGCCTCCAGGCTTCGATACCTATGAGGGTTACCTCAAAAGAGCATCGACCTTGAAAGAGGCGGTGCCGCAGCAACCAGCCGACTTGCCGGAGGGCTATACCTTAAGCAAAGCAAATATTTATTTCGTGTTCACTTCTAAGGATTTTGCACCAGTGAAAGCCGAGGCTAAAAAATTGGACAAACTGATATATTCCAAGAAAATTAACGTGACAAAAAGCCACCACATCGGGTTAACGTACACGAATGGAGAAGACTATATCTCATTTCAGAGTTTTCATTTTGACGAGGAAGATTTAAAAGATAAGAAGAGGAAAGAAAAGGAATACACCTATACATCCGCTAAAGACAGGGAAAAGGAAGATCCGAAGCACGAAGGAAGAAACTATCTTAGCTGGGAAAGAGGTGAAAAAGTTTTCCAAATCGTAACCAATAAGGGTAATCCGTTGACGGAAGAAGACCTGATCAAGCTAGCGAAAACGGCAGTAAAAAAATAGCTTTGTAAACGGAATGTTTGTTGTAGAAATGATGAGAATATTATATGGATTCGTCTTAGTTCTTGCGTACAAGCCCATGCAGTCTGAAATAGAATGCATGGGCTATCTTTTTGTGGAAAAATTTTTACATCAATGATGTTGACATTTATAAACTACAGATGTAGTATATTAGTAAACTACAGTTGTAGTTTATTGGTTGAAATCAAAAATGAGAGGAGTACTACAAAATGAAAGCAGCATCAAAAGTAGCAATCACAGCATTAAGCAGTATTTTATTACTGGGTTCTTCGATGAACCTAACGGCAGAGGCGGCCCCATCCCGTGCTTCAAGCGACATCACCTTGAAGACGACAGCTGCTAAACAGGAGGCGTCAAGTGAAGGTGAAAAGTTAGTAGAAGCAGAGAAGGATAAGATTAACAAATTGCTGGAAGAAAATCCGAATGATTCGTACATTTTATATGTCAGCAATGAATTAAAGAAGGAAGAAAGCAGTATTCCGGAAGGGTGGATTTCTTTTTCAGAAGTTTCTTTTATGGGAAGCCCCCGATCTCAAAGCTTTGATACCTATGAGGCTTACCTCAAAAGAGCATCGGCCTTGAAAGAGGCGGTGCCGCAGCAACCGGCTGATTTGCCGGAGGGTTATAGCTTAAGTAAAGCGGATATTTATTCTGTGTTTACTCCCAAGGATTTAGCAGCAATAAAAGCCGAGGCTAAAAAGCTAGGAAAACAAATATATTCCAAGAAGATGAACGTAACAAAAAGCCACCACATCGGGTTAACGTACACGAAAGGAGAAGACTTTATCTCAATTCAGAGTTTTCATTTTGACGAGGAAGATTTAAAAGATAAGAAGAGGAAAGAAAAGGAATACAACTATATATCCGCTAAAGACAAGGAAAAGGAAGATCCGAAGCACGAAGGAAGAAACCATCTTAGCTGGGAAAGAGGTGAAAAAGTTTTCCAAATCGTAACCAATAAGGGTAATCCGTTGACGGAAGAAGACCTGATCAAGCTGGCGAAAACGGCAGTAAAAAAATAGATTTGTAGACGGAATTATTGTACAAGCCTATGCAGCTTAAATAGAATACATGAACCAAGTTTACCCTCATAAACTACATTTGTAGTTTATGAGGGTAAACTCAAAATGAGAGGAGCGCTATAACATGAAAGCAGCATCAAAAGTAGCAATCACAGCACTGAGCAGTATTTTATTGTTGGGTTCTTCGGTGAACCTAACGGTAAAAGCCGCCCCATCCCATGCTTCAAGCGACATCTACTTGAAGACGGCAGCCGCTAAACCTAAGGCGATAAGTGAAGGGGAAAGGTTAGAAAAAGAAGAGAAGGATAAAATAATCAAGTTGATGAAAGAAAATCCGGATGATACGTACATGTTATATGTCAGCAATGAATTAAAGAAAAAAAAAGGCGGCCAGGAAGTTTCTCTTATGGGGGGCTCACCCCCAAGCTTCGATACATATGAGGCTTACCTCAAAAGAGCATCGACCTTGAAAGAGGCGGTTCTGCAGCAGCCAACTGACTTGCCGGAGGGCTATACCTTTAGCAAAGCGAATATTTATTTCGTGTTTACTCCTAAGGATTTTGCAGCAGTCAAAGCCGAGGCTAAAAAGCTAGGCAAACAAATATATTCCAAGAAGATAAACGTAACAAAAAGTCACCACATTGGGTTAACGTACACGAAAGGAGAAGACTTTATCTCAATTCAGAGTTTTCATTTTGACGAGGAAGATTTAAAAGATAAGAAGAGGAAAGAAAAGGAATACACCTATACATCCGCTAAAGACAAGGAAAAGGAAGATCCGAAGCACGAAGGAAGAAATTATCTTAGTTGGTTTGAAAATGGTAAGTCTTTTCAAGTTGTAACCAATCCGGGCAATCCGTTGACGAAGGAAGAGCTGATCAAGCTAGCGAAAACGGCAGTAAAAAAATAGGAAGCACTATTTCATAGTGGCGAACCGAAGCTGATTCGATATCGACGAAACCCTCAGGGAAGACGCAGGACAAAATGTCAAACCTGAGGGTTGTTTTGTGTTTTTTTAAAAGATTGAAAGTCATGTTACAAATCGAATGGTGGAAATTGTTGTATAAATGGGGCATATTACATAATGGAACAAAAAGGAGCGATTTTAAATGTAAACGACAACGCCTTGAAGACGGCGGCCGCTAAACCAAAGGAACTAGAAAAAGAAGAGTTCACTAGACTCGACAAACGGCTAGAAAAAAATCCGCAAGATATGTACCTCGTATATAGCAGCGCAGCGGCCTGCTGACCTGCCGGAAGGCTATACTTTTGAAGAGGCTTTTATTATGGGGCCGTACCTCAATGAATATGCAGCGGCAATGAAAGCCGAGGCCAAAAAGCTGGGCAAAAAGATCCATTCAAAGAAGCTTGAGTGGAAGAGATACGAACTTGATTACGTTGACTTACAAAAACGGAAAAGACTATATCACAATCGCAAGTTATTCTCTTGATGAGAAAAAGAAGAAACCAAAAGGATATGTCTGTAAAACTGCTCAGGAGGCGGAAAAGAAAAATCCGAATCTCCATCCCAATCTCAGAGATGCAGTGATAAAAAAACTCGCTAAGTTGGATTGAACAGGGCAAGGAATTTGCGATTTCAACCAATCCGGGCAATCCATTGACGAAGGAAGATCTGATCAAGCTGGCGCAAACGGCAGTCAAAAAATAGATTCTATTCCCGTCGTATCGGGCATCGTTATTCTACTGTCCACAGCCTAGGACTGTGGGTAACTTCTTTGGATGAAGATGATCTTGCCTATTCGATCAAAGTAATGGAGACTGCGCTGCAAAAGAAGGGGTTCGCAGATATGAGCGGCTACAGGTTTGGAGATGAAGTGGCGAAGGCACAAGGCTATGCGCCTGTTGGTTTGTATTATGGTCCTTATCCTGGCTAGTATTAGTAAAGAGCAGACAGATGAGAAGAGAAGAACATATGAATACATGGGTGAAAGTACGATTACTTTTCTAAGCGTCGTCGTCTTGTTAGGCTCCATGAATGCTGCCGCAAGGGCAGCAGCAAGCAATCCGGCGATAGAAACGGCAACCGCGGAAAATTAACTAGCCCCAGACTGAATGAGTTGTCTGTCTGCAGTTCTTCCGCCAGTTGCGAAGGGAACTTCCCTCTGGGCTTGCTCTCTCTTCTACGATCCTGACTAGCTTGATGGGAGGACTTCGCTTCGTAAGTCTGATTCACGAACCCACGCTTGATCTCACGAGCGATGGTGGAATGGTGACGGCCTAAATGGCGAGCAATGGCTCTTGCAGACCAACCTAGTCTATTTAATATCTCTAGTTGTCCACGATCAATTATGCTAAGATGGGAATAGTTCATGCTGGGTTCTCCTGTATCTATGGTGGTGTGGTAACTTCCATTTTACACGAAACCAACATGGGTTTTCTTTTTTCTAGGTGTCGCACTTCATATTACAATCCGTCATACTAAAATTATTGAAAGTCTTAAAGGAGAGTATTTGTTTATGTTAACTTACCCGGCTGCCACAACTAGAGAAGAAAAAATACATATCATCGGCCAAATTAAAGATCGGCTCCTTCAACAGCATGGCGAAACCATTCTGGCGATCGGACTGTACGGCTCGATTGCTCAGGGGATTGACGGTCCGTATTCCGATATCGAACTTCTCGTGGTCACGAAGGATGGGATATCCCTACCTGATTATGAATTTATATATCTCCCATTCAAAATTGAAATCAGTATGAACCAAAAGCATGAAGTTTGTCAATGCGCCACTGCCGTAGATGATTCCTGGGCCATTAAAGCCGGAGTATATACTCATTTGGAAGCGATTTATGACCCGACCGGATTGCTGGACCAGATCCGTGCTTTGTCAAAACAGATTTCCAAAGAGGCGATCCGGGAAACTATGAGAGAGTTCATGATTTGGGAGCCTTACGAAACCATGGGCAAAATACGCAACAATAAAATTGCGGGAAATGACAGCTACCTGCCTCTTGGAGCAAAAGACCTGGCTTGGCAGACCGCCAAGCTGATTGGACTTGCCAACCGAACCTTCTACAACACGAGAGCCCAAACATATGAAGAATCCCTGCGGATGCCGTCCAGACCGTCTGGATACGATGAGCTCGTAGAATTGATGATGCGCGGCCAGCTACATGATACAGAGGTGGTTTATAAGCGGTGTGAATGTCTGTGGACTGGATTGAATGAGTGGTATGAGAAGATGGGGATTGATTATAAGGTGAAGGAATTTCCTTTTTAAGCTGCTTTTGTTGCAATGGCGACCTAGTCACGACGGGTGAATTCCTTCAAAACATAACCGACTTTCTCCTATATATCGCATTGGTGCCGCGTAAATTGCGGCTTATATATTTAACGATATAAGTTCTTGTCCATAACGAAAGACAAGAACTTGTATCGTTAGCCGGAAATGACAAGAACATATACGGCTATTCGTAATTGAGATGTGTTATCAATTAAACCACGCCTGTTTATTAACCAAATTATGTAATGAAAATGAGCTTGTTCTGGCCATCCGTTTGAAGAATGTGAAAAAGCCTTAACCGCCATTCAACTGGCAGTTGCCCAAGATCAAGCAAACGTGCGAATGACAGTGCCACATGTCGTGAAAGGATTGAACTTGTTGCATCATACAGCGATTTTAACAATACATACACCATGAGGGCCGTGTACAATTGACCATAGACTGCATTTTCTGACGTACCAAATAGAGTCGGCACGTTCAAATGTTGCTTGATCCATCGAAAAAAGACCTCCACCTGCCAACAAGCTTTATACATCTGCGCAATTTGTTCGGCTGTCACCTGCATCAAATCGGAATTATTTCTTTAATAATCGTTCATGTGATGGAAGTTCTTTCAACTGCTCTCAACTAGTATGGTGTGCCTTCAAGGAAAAAGCTAGTATCGATATCGATAAAGACGGCGGGTTCGGTGTGTACCTAAGGGACATTCGGGATTCAAAGCTTAAAAAGGCGTAACTAAAAAAACTCATGGAACTTAAGGAAAGCATTGAGTGTATTGCCCAGTAATCCAAATGATTAATAGATATCAGAAGATCAAGAGGTTAATCTCTATACTTTTGTAATGGGAGATATTAAATGAATCTACTTAATGATAATAAACCCTTAATTAGTAGAGCATGCTTATTATTTGTCACTTTGGTTCTTATTATTGCAGGGTGCAGCAGTTCCAAGACTGATGAAACAAATTCTAAGATTGAACCGGTAGCTGCTATTTATTATTCCACCGATCTTCCAAATGAAAAAATAGGCGATGGATTAAGTTACTTGTTCCTCATCGATCAACAAGGGAAGCATATGACAATAAAGAAGCGGGGATTGGAGTTAAACTCGATCATTCCTTATAAGGGGGCACTACTCCTTAATCAGAAAAATGAGCTTCTTTCCATAAAACAAGATAGCGACTTGATTAAGTCAACATCATTTGAAGAAGATTGTAAGGTTTACGCTGGTTATGGACAATCTTCTGGACAAGTGAACGATCAGAATACGTTTTATTCTATTTATAACCAAAGTTTTAGCAGTGATAGGAAGCATTACATTTCCAAAATAAGATGGGGTGACCAAACGAATAACTACTGTAAAGATATTAATGAATATATTGAAGTATCGGGAGATGACGGTAGCAGCATTTATTTCATTTCGTCTGAAACTGAAGATGGTAACAAAAAAAGTTTTCATAAGCTGTCCTTAGAGAACGATAAGTTGATTATGACAAAGACATTTCTTGAACAAGTGAAGACGGATGGAAGATTCATGTTTACTAAGTTGATACCATATAGCAATGACATGGTGGGTATATATGCAGACTTAGTTGGAGCTAAAGTCGAATTAAATCTGATACAAATCGACAAGGACAATAAAACCCCTTTAAAAAAACACCCCTTGGTACAATACGACCGTAGTAATTCGCATTATTATTTCTTCAACAAAGAAAGCATTTATGTGAGCATTTTGCAGTAATCTAAGCCCTTGCTACACAAGGACTTTCAGCAATAAAA
>NZ_JAJNBZ010000024.1 GCF_021369635.1 Paenibacillus profundus
GTTTTTCGAAATGAACATTGTCGCGAAGCCGAACGACAAAGGATTGCCCGTCTTGCTTGTAACGATCCAATCGTTCCAGTTTGCCGTAAGCACGGTCCATGACCATAATAAAGTCTGGGTTCTCCAACGTTTCGCATACGGGCCCATCGTGTCTTGCGCCAATCGTTTCCGTGACGCCAAGTGGCTGTCCGTTTTGCGCCCGCAAAGCAACATGCAGTTTAACCGCAGCCCGTTCTCCGTGGTAGGGAGCCCATGGCAAACGGCTTTTCCCAACCGTCATGGTCGTCGAGTCAATCAGCAGCAGTTCCTTGGGAAAAGCCAACTTCCGTCTCGTTTCCCGATTACATTTTCGGACAAGGAGTTGAAACAGCTCTTTAAATACAAACGGCACATCGGCTGCTTTGCCGGAAAAACAGGAATAATGAACAGGAGACAAGCCACTACAGGCAGCATGATCCGCGCCGAAACGATACCCCGACCATTCTTCACTGGCTGCGGCAACCCAATATTGAAGCAAATGATAGACTGTGAATTTTCGCGCCTTATCGACATAGCCAACCGCCTCGACGATAGATTCGACTTCCTGGGACGTTAGAACAGTTTGAAGAATTGGGAGAATCGTGTTAGACTTTTTCATGGAGTCGTCACCTTCCGGTCGTTTGTAGGGGTACAAACATTTTACCGGGTTGACGGCTCTTTTTCTACCATTTGATGGTTAATCAACAGGCTTGGATTAATCTATTACTTTATAAAACCGGAGAAGGAAATTACGATTTGGGTATTATGATTCGTTACCAAGACGGGAAAGAAACCACCAAACTATATGCAGCTGAAGACGGCAAAGTCCGTTATATTCCAAATTTATATATCCCTGCGGGTGCTACACTCTTTTTTGTAATCGAAGCGAAAGTTTTCTCTGATCCATCTGATGTATATAGTATTTATCTTGTAGATCCTTCGTTAGAAAAATGAGTTTATGATAATTAGCGATGGTTTTATAGGCACCTGCGGGTGCTTTTTTTGTTTTGCTAGCAATGAGATAAACGCATGGAAATCTCCTCCGAGCTCTAAACAGTGACCAGGGAGGAGGGTCAATGCGTTAATTTGGTGTCGGAATCTTGTACCGGATTTGCACCAGCCGCGAGTGGGAACATGCTGAAAGCAAGTAAAGAGATAAGCAATAGTTTTCTTATTTTCATAAAAAACCTCCTTGAATAAGGTAATTATAATATAAAGTGTATTGAAAATCGCGCAAATAGATTCCTGTTTTCTGAAAAGGTTGAAAACAGTGCTTGAGGTGATTACAGGGCAGTTAGAATAAACTAGGAGCTTAGCTTATCGTATAGATTTCAGGTTGTGAAAATGTATAGTGTACGAAGCCATACACGCAAATAATCATTGCTAGAAGAGAAGAGCCGTAGGGAGTCACGGCTCTATTTCATTTTCAAATATATTAATTTTTTGAAAACTATATCAAAAATAGAGATTATTTGGTATGTTTGGATTAGGCAAAAAATAACAATATTTTAGGAGGTATTAATATGAAGCTATTTAAAATTGCTGTTATGCTGATTCTTACTTTATCACTTGTTGTGCCTGCAACAGCATTTGGAGCGTCATCTACTTACAGTGGTGTAAGCGGGAAGAGATGGGTTCAAGAATTTCCTAATTCTGCAAGCGTCAGTGATTTGAGCAGTGAATTCAAACCTAAAGTTGAGAAGTTCATTAAAGCGATGAAGGATGCCAATATTACGGTTACAGTGACTTCTACGTTAAGACCAAAAGAACGAGCATATCTTATGCATTATTCATACAAAATTAGCAAAGGGCAAATCAGTCCTAAAGATGTTCCTTCAATGAGCGGCGTCAATATTCAATGGGTACATCCAAATGATGATAGCAAATATACTAAATCCAAAAACGCTGCTGCTGAAATGGTTGCCGCATACAGCATTGTGGCCGCCCCTGCACTTGATTCGGATCATATTCGCGGAAACGCAATTGATATGAACTCCCCGGTTACCAAGAAGACTACTATAAAAAAAGCGGATGGAACATCTATTAGTATTTCGAATTACGATGATCTTGTAAAAGTGGGTGCAACGTACGGGGTGTATCACCTCATGCCGATCTCTAAAGATCCTGTGCATTGGTCTAATAAATCCTAGCAGATTTTTATATCTTACTTTTTAAGTTAAGTACGACAAGCGGAAAAAATGTATTATAACCCTTATTGTGACGGTTTGAAAAACACGATGGCCTAGACTGCAGAAGGTGACTTCTGGTATTCATCAGGAGTCATCTTTTTTTTATAAACGAACGATTATTGGCTCATGCTTTGAAAAAGTGAAATAGAATGGTTTATCATATGTCTTTACTTGTGAACATGGTGTAGTGCGCGAAGTCACTTCCGCAACTAAACAATGTGAGGAGAAAAGAGCCGCAGGCATCCTACGGTTCTTTATTCACACTTTTTTCAATTATCTGATACCAAGTTTATCTTTTACTATTTGAGGTAATTGCTCTTCTTTAACTTCTTCATAAGAAACTACTTCTGGAGAACTATCATCCTTGCTTTTCTTTATATATAGACACAAGAACGCGTTTTCTTTAAGTGGTCCTCCATTCGGTTTAGAACTTATAAAGGTGATATTCTTTTCAGTACCATGTATATCGCAACCTTTTAATGTGTATTCGCGATAATTGTCAATTAATTTGCCAGTGCCTTTAATTTGAACGTAGTATAGGTCCGTATCTGCCTTTTTAGATGTAGATATTATTTCTTCAGTCACCATGCACGCGCTAAGGAGCATAATGAAAAAGACTAATACCACTAATAAACGTAAAGTTCTTTTCACTTTTACTGCCTCCTGCAAATATTGCTGCAATAAAGAAATCTTACACGACCGTTCATATTGTAACCATCAATACATATAACAGTTTTCTTGCAATGTTGCAAGCCAGGTGCTTTTGCTAGTGCAGCCGATCAAAACGCTGCAGCAGAACGTTTGAAGAAAGAAACAGGGTGGCTGGTCTATAAAGTGAATGAAAATAGTCTGAGCCTTAAAACAGGGACCTTTGCTACAAGAGGAGATGCTGAACGAACCCGGGGAGCTGGTTGTTTTTTCTATTGGAGACAGAATAGAATTTCGCATATAATAAGAACAAACGTTCTGAATGGAGGTGAAGTGACATGCTTCTTGAACATTATATTGGTCGAGCAATTGAGATCATTTATGAAGACAGACATGGCGACATCACGAAGCGCCGTATTATCATTCACAAAATCAGTGATGGCACTGTTCATGCGACTTGTTTGCGTTCGAGTGGATGGCGTCCGTTCAAGATGGAGCGTATATTGTCATGGCAGCCGATAGGAGAGGGAAGAACAGCGTAAAAATACGACGCTGAAACTGGAATATGTTTTAAGAAGATCAACAGGCGTGCGAGAAAAGCAGCGTATAAATGGAAATAACAAATTTAGCTTTTGAAAATAAAAACACAGCCGATAATTCACCTATGAGGAGAACCAAAGGCTGTGTTTTGTTAATGGAAATCTCGGAACAAACCAATGACCTTACCCAAAATCGTCACATGCTTCAGACGAATAGGTTCGTATGTCGGGTTCTCGGGTTGAAGACGGACATGGTCTTTCTCGCGATAAAAAGTCTTGACCGTTGCTTCATCGTTTTCCGTCATCGCTACGACGATATCTCCGTTATTAGCAGTCTGCTGCTGGCGAACAATGACATAATCGCCGTTATGTATTCCGGCTTCGATCATACTGTCACCAATGACAGATAACATAAACACGTTCTCGTCGTCCCCAACCATATGTGTAGGTAACGGGAAATAGTCTTCAATATTCTCGGTTGCCGTAATAGGTTCACCCGCCGTTACTTTACCCACTACCGGAATTCTTGCTACAGACTGGGTGAATTCATTCGTACGCTCGGATTGTTCATGGCTAAGCAGTTCAATTGCACGGGGCTTCGTCGGATCGCGACGAATGAAGCCTTTCTTCTCAAGGCGATCCAGATGACCGTGCACTGTAGAACTGGAGGCTAAGCCAACCGCTTCGCCAATCTCGCGAACCGATGGTGGATAACCTTTACCACGAACCTCATTGCGTATAAAATCAAGAATCGCTTGTTGACGACTGGATATTTTAGACAAGGGTATCAACTCCAATGAATACTCTTTTGTCAAAATTATACCATAGAACCTCCGTTCGTACAAACATAAGTTCTAAGGAAAATGCATAAACTCGCGCTTTTTAAGCGTTCTCTTTTATTCGGGCGTGAATAGGAAGGAGAAAAAGACGAATGATATGAGAACTAATGTTCTAAAAATATATTGACTCAAACAAGTGTTCGTGTTAAATTATTTGCGAAAGTAATAGAACAAGTGTTTGGGGAGATGGGATAGATGATGTATACAACTTATCGTTCAATTTATAATGTATCGACTGCTGCCAGCAATGGTAGAGGAAAGCAACGTCGTTCAATACATATACGTCGACTTCGTCTTATCGTCTTTACGATCGCTCTCTTTTTCGTCACATGCGGCAGCATTGTACAAGCGTGGGGGAACGATGATGTGCAGGAGCAGGTAGGAATGGAGAGCGCAGTGGAACGGGTGCTTGTCCAGCCAGGAGATTCCTTATGGGTTATTGCTGCTGCTTACAAACCAGAGCATATGGATATTCGTCAATACATTTATGAAATCATCGTATTGAATGATATAGAAGGACATACGCTGTTGGCGGGAGATGTCATACTTGTGCCTTTGGGGTTAGAATAGGGAATTGTCTTTCTTTCATTGATGTAATCAAATCACATATTAAGTGGTCACTACATATCTGCTCGTAATACGGGGATGTTCATTAGCCATACTGTACAGAGTAATTATAATATGATTCAATAACTCACCATTTATATTAAAGCTTAACGGGAGACTCAATATGGGTCTCTTTCTATGTATTTTTGTATTCTTTCTCCATGGCGATTGTAGTCGATACGCTTGCTTGACAAGCTTGACCTGCCATGTCAAAGTAGAAGATATGCTTAGAAACATGGAGGTACGACAATGAATATCGATCAATTGATCGCACGAATAAACGAGCTTGCCCGCAAGCAGAAAACTGAAGGATTAAACGAGACGGAGTTAGCGGAACGTGCGCGCCTGCGAGAGCAATATTTGTCTTTATTCCGGAAGCAAGTCCGTAACCAGTTGGATACGATTCGCTTTGTTGAAGATGAAGAACAAATGGGCGAAAAGGGCGGGTCCGGCGGGCTTGTTCATTAATGTAAGCGATAGACCAAGTCGGTGTAATTACCGGATTTTGTCCGGAATTGCATCGATTATTATATTGAAATTCAATTAGGCAAGAGCTTATTAGGTACATCAACGTCTTATTGTCGCAATAATAAGGGGGCTAACATTCATGTCTCGCAGTTGGGAACGCAAGGTGCGTCGTAACAGCACACAACTGAACAAGCAGCGTAAGAAGCAAGGGAAATCGATGATGTCGACTAGCACTGTCGCCTTTGAAGAATTTAAAGGCCGCAGCTATATCCTGCCAATGGTGCTCATAGGATTCACTATCATCTACGCCTTTCTTGGCGGAGCAATGACGGATGTCCAGTCGCCGACGTTATATTGGGTAACGGTCTTCTGTTATCTGGGGTTGGGGATTATTCTCTTCCTAAGAAGACCTTTCCTCCGAATCGGCAAGGGTGAGCTGTCGACGATTAAATGGAACCGGATTCGGACGTTGCCGGCTCAAGAGATTACGAAGATTGTGGCACAACCTGGTTATGTTGTTATAGAACATAGCAGAAAGGGCTCCAGCTGGGTCTTTTCACGCACGATGAATCGGTATGATACGGATACGATGGGCAAACGGCTGCAAAGCTTTGCACAGCAGCATCGCATCGAGTTCGTGGAAGAATCGAAATCAACCGGTTCAGTTAAGTAACGATGAGATAAAGAGTTGATATGCATTACGTCAATGTAAGAGAGGGATCCGACATGTCCATTCAAGCTGTACTGTTTGATTTAGATGATACGTTATTATGGGACGAGCGGAGCGTGGAGGAGGCGTTTGCGGCGACATGTCAGTACGCCCAGTCCAAGTCGGGAGCGATTCCAGATCAATTGGAAGCAGAAGTTCGTCAAGCGGCCCGAGATCTGTACGCGTCTTATGAAACGTATTCCTTTACACAAAATATCGGTATCAATCCATTTGAAGCGTTGTGGGGACATTTTACGGGTGGTGAACATCAGGAATTTCGCATGCTGCAACAATTGGCGCCGATGTATCGCCAGTCGGCATGGACCCAAGGCTTAAAAGCAGTCGGTGTTGAAGACGAGGCGCTAGGTGCCGAATTGGCTAAGCAATTCATGAAAGAGCGTAGAGCCAGATCTTATGTCTATGAAGAGACATATGAGGTGCTTCGCAAATTGAAGACGCGCTATCCGCTGCTTTTGCTTACGAACGGGTCCCCCGATCTGCAGCAAGAAAAGTTGGATGGTGTACCAGACATTATTCCGTTCTTCGATCACCTTGTCATTTCTGGTAACTATCCAGAAGGGAAGCCGGCAATTAGCTTGTTTCAACATGCGATGTCTCTGTTGGATATTGCGCCAAGCGCAGGGCTCATGGTCGGAGATAAGCTGACGACCGATATAAAAGGAGCATACAATGTCGGCATGCACCATGCCTGGCTCAACCGCAAAGGGGTGAAGCTCACCGGCGACATCCATCCTGAATATGAAATTTCTCATTTGTCGGAGTTGTTTGCCGTTATCGATGAGATCGATTCGAAGAAGCACTAATACTCATTTTACGCACATGAAGTCTGCGAAGATCGCAGGCTTTTTTATTTAATTTAACGTATTCTCTTGTAAAATGTGACAAATGTCACTGAATCGCCACACAAACTGACCTGAATTAGCCCTATCGAGTCATCACGATATGGGTAATGTTGTCTATAATGATACAAGACAAGTTGGAAATGGACTGAAGGAGTGAATGTATTAATGTGGAAAAAAGCAGTTCTCGCATTGAGTTTCGCTGCTTTGCTTATGGCAGGGTGCGGCAATGGCGGGGGTCATGATCAGCATACTGATCAACCGGGTGATGCGATGCACGGTGATCATGGCGGCAGCAACGCCGACGGCACGATTCCTGATCTGATTAAAGTGGAGTTGAAAGTTCCTGATGAGGTTAAGGCTAAGGAATCGATTATCATTTCTGCACGTGTGACGCAGAGCGATAAGGCGGTGGATGATGCGGATAAGGTCGAGTTTGAATACTGGATGGAAGGCGAAGAGCATGAAAGAGCTGAAGGGACGTTAAAGGAAGATGGCACTTATCAAATGGAGCATACGTTCGAGAAGCCAGGTACCTATAATGTCATCTCACATGTGACGGCGCGTGATATGCACTCGATGCCGAAGAAGACATTCGAGGTGAAATAGCTGCTGCTGCAATGATTCACGCGGACAATTATATTTACATATATGTAACGCTGACTGTCTTATGAAGGCAGGCTGAATTGTTGTCTGTTATACAAAAAGCGGTCCACCTAATCAAGGAGGACCGCTTTTTTTGCCTAGAATAACAAGCTGGATAAGTTCATTACGCTTTCTGAAATGCGTTATCCTCGAACGGATGGGCAATCCAGCCTTCGGTCTCAATAAATAAACGTACTGCGACGATTTGCCGGTTCTCCATGAGCGTAAAGTAATGCGGCTTACTTTCGGGAACAGAAATGACATCGCCTGCCTCAAGTATTACGTCCATGTAGCCTATATCATCGCTGCCTTTAATGATGAATATGCCGTTGCCGGCTGTGATGGCACGTACTTCGTCCTCAGTATGCGTATGAAGCTGTTCAAACTTCTTCAACAGCTCCTCAATGTTGGGCGTAGCATCAGATAGAGAAATCAAATCCCAGGTCTGATAACCTCTGCGCGCGGCCAAGTCGCGGATTTCTTCTTCATACGTACGCAAAATGACTTGCTTCTCTTCATCGGTCAACACAAATTTCTCGCGAAGTGCTTCGTCTAATTTGTTATGATCCCAATGCTCGTATAATACGCCTTGAACGGTCAAAAAAGAGCGAACGTTCTCTTCACCAGTGATCAATTCATTCGTGTTTCGGATTCGAATCTGTGCCATGCCAATCCCTCGTTTCCCTGCCGATATTTATTATTTCGTATTATATTACAGAGGAAATGAATGGGCAAGAAACAATTTACAATGGAGGACATGCGATCCTTTCCTAATTGGTCCACATCTGTTAAACTAGGTTCTAACATTTAGATAGAGGGTGGGCAGAGGGATGAGGAAACCAACTTTACAAGAACGACTTCAAGAACGAATTCTCATTTTAGATGGTGCCATGGGGACGATGATCCAGCAGGCTGACTTAACTCCGGATGATTTCGGGGGCGAGCATTTGGATGGTTGCAATGAAATGCTCGTGTTGACTCGTCCTGATGTTATTTCACGAATACACGAACAATACCTCGAAGCAGGCGCTGATATTTTGGAGACCAACACGTTCGGAGCGACTAGTGTCGTATTAGCCGAATATGATCTTCAAGACCGAGCTCGTGAGTTGAACGTGGCAGCAGCGAAGCTCGCGGTGGAAGCTGCGGCCAGATACAGCACGCCGGAATGGCCACGCTATGTAGCGGGCGCGATGGGACCTACGACCAAGACATTGTCGGTGACAGGCGGAATCACGTTCGATATGTTGATTGACAGCTATTATGAAGAGGCTGTGGCACTCATTGAAACGGGTGTGGATGCGTTACTATTAGAAACTTCTCAAGATACGCTCAATGTGAAAGCAGGTTCTATTGCGATTCAACGGGCCTTTGAAGCGACGGGCAAGACTTTGCCGCTAATGATTTCCGGCACGATTGAACCGATGGGGACGACGCTCGCAGGTCAGAACATTGAATCATTTTATATTTCATTGGAGCATCTGAAGCCAATTTCGATCGGTCTGAACTGTGCGACAGGTCCGGAGTTCATGCGCGACCATTTACGTACGTTAGCATCAATTGCCAAGTCTGCCGTGAGCTGTTACCCGAACGCGGGTCTGCCGGACGAGAATGGACTCTACCATGAGTCGCCGGATTCGCTGGCACGGAAGATTGCCTCGTTTGCCGAGCAGGGCTGGCTGAACATTGCGGGCGGATGCTGCGGTACGACACCAGAACATATTCGAGCGCTGTCTGAGGCGTTAAGCCAATATCAGCCTCGTACGAACTATGGTGAGCATCCCCCGGCCGTATCCGGTATCGATACCGTCTATATTGAAAATGAAGGCCGTCCATATATGGTCGGTGAACGGACGAACGTTCTCGGTTCACGCAAGTTCAAACGATTGATCGCTGAAGGTAAGATTGAAGAGGCGGCGGAAATCGCCCGAGCCCAAGTGAAGAGCGGCGCGCACGTCATTGACGTCTGTGTGCAAGACCCTGATCGGGATGAAGCTGTCGATATGGAGATCTTCTTGCAAGAAGTTGTGAAGAAGGTGAAAGTACCGCTCGTCATTGATACGACCGACTCGAAAGTGCTTGAGCTCGCGTTGAAGCATACGCAAGGCAAAGCGATTATTAACTCCGTTAACTTAGAGGATGGGTTAGATAAATTCGAGCAGGTAGTCCCGCTCGTACATCTATATGGCGCTGCTCTTGTCGTTGGAACGATCGATGAACGAGGCCAAGCGATTACACGTGAGGACAAGTTAGAAGTAGCAAAGCGATCTTATCATATATTGGTAGATGACTTCGGGATACAGCCTGAAGATATTATTTTCGACCCGTTGGTATTCCCTGTAGGTACCGGTGACGAGCAATATATCGGTTCTGCGAAAGAAACGATTGAGGGAATTCGGATCATAAAACAAGCGCTGCCGCGCTGTCAAACGGTACTAGGTGTCAGCAATGTATCGTTCGGACTGCCGGAAGCTGGCCGTGAAGTGCTGAACTCCGTCTTCTTGTACGAATGTACGAGAGCGGGACTAGATTATGCTATCGTGAACACAGAGAAGGTTGAACGATACGCCTCTATACCGGACCATGAACGTAAGCTTGCAGAAGCACTCTTATATGAGACGAATGATGACACGTTAGCTGCCTTTGTAGCGGCATTCCGGAACCGCAAGGTGGAGAAGAAAGAGAAGACCAACAATTTGCCGCTTGAAGAGCGTCTCGCTTCATACGTGGTAGAAGGGACGAAGGAAGGACTTATTCCCGACTTAACCGAGGCGTTAACTAAATATAGTTCACTCCAAATCATTAACGGTCCGCTGATGAAGGGAATGGAAGAAGTCGGCCGGTTGTTCAACAATAATGAACTTATCGTTGCCGAGGTGCTGCAAAGTGCGGAAGTGATGAAAGCGTCGGTCTCCTTCCTTGAGCCGTACATGGAGAAGAACGAGTCCGCTGTCAAAGGAAAGATATTGCTGGCGACAGTCAAGGGCGATGTGCATGATATCGGGAAAAACCTTGTGGAAATTATTCTTGCGAACAATGGTTATCATATCGTCAATTTGGGCATCAAAGTACCGCCGGAACAATTGATTGAAGCATACCGCAAGGAGAAGCCGGACGCGATTGGACTGTCAGGTCTGCTCGTAAAATCAGCTCAACAGATGGTCATCACGGCCCAGGATTTGCGCAATGCCGGTATCGACGTCCCGATTATGGTCGGAGGAGCTGCGCTTACGCGCAAGTTTACCAAAAATCGCATCAGTCCGGAATATGACGGCCTTGTGCTGTATGCGAAGGATGCGATGGAAGGTCTTGACTTGGCGAACAAGCTAATGGACGTTAGTGAACGACAGCGGCTCGTCAGCGAATTGCGTGCGCACAAGGAACGGCTTGCGCGTGAAGAGGAGGAGCACACGAAGCTGCCTAAGCTGACGCGTGCGGTTCGATCCGCAATCAAGGAAGCGCCCGTATATCTCCCGCCGGATCTGGAACGGCACGTACTGCGGAATATTCCGATTCCGCAAGTCGTTCCATATGTGAACATGCAGATGCTGCTCGGGCATCACCTTGGTCTGAAAGGATCGGTGGAGCAGCGGCTGCGGGAACAAGATCCGAAGACTGTGGAGCTAAAGGAAACAGTCGATCAAATATTGGTTGAAGGGGCTCAGGATGGTGTACTGCAAGCGAATGCGATGTATCGCTTTTTCCCGGCACAATCCGAAGGGGACTCGATCCATGTTTACAATCCGGAAAATAATAATGAGGTTCTGCATACCTTTACATTCCCGAGACAACAGGTGGAACCGTATTTGTGCTTAGCCGACTTCCTGCGAACCAAAGATAGCGGTATGATGGACTATGTCGGATTCCTCGTTGTCACCGCGGGCAAAAACGTGCGTGAGCGTGCGGAGGAATGGAAGGAGCAAGGTCAGTATTTGCGCCTGCACGCGCTGCAAGCTGTTGCCTTGGAACTTGCTGAAGGGCTCGCGGAACGCATTCACCACATGATGCGCGAAGTGTGGGGCATTCCAGACCCAGAAGAGATGACGATGAAGGAACGATTCGGAGCAAGATACCAAGGGGTACGTGTTTCCTTCGGTTATCCGGCCTGTCCGAATCTGGAGGATCAAGAACCGCTTTTCCGCTTGATGCAGCCAGAGGACATCGGTGTGCAGTTGACGGAAGGCTGTATGATGGAACCGGAAGCATCGGTAACCGCAATGGTGTTCGCCCATCCTCAGGGGCAATATTTTAACGTGGATAAAGCATAATATATATAGATTCGTTGAAAGCTCCGCATCACCAACAGAAATGGTGGTGCGGAGGCTTTTTTCATCAATGATATTTCGAGGTTAAAGAAATAATGACAAAGCTACAGTATTAATGTAGTTTAATATTAATGGAGATTATAGATTAGGAAGTGTAATGAGACATGGATATCTATTTCTTGGGAACAGGGGCCGGCATGCCGACGACGCGCCGGAATGTCAGTAGTATGGCGTTGCGCCTCTATGAAGAGCGAGGTTCGTTCTGGATGTTCGATTGTGGAGAAGGAACGCAGCATCAAGTTCTCCGCAGTCCTCTTAAGCTGGGCAAATGTGAATTCATTTTCATTACCCATTTGCATGGCGACCATCTATTCGGCCTGCCTGGATTGTTGTCAAGCCGGGCTTATCAGGGCGGAGTCACTCCTCTGACTGTATTCGGTCCGAAAGGGTTAAAGAAGTTCATACATACCACATTCGCCGTAAGCGCAACACAGTTGCCTTATGAATTGCGCATTCAAGAAATTGAACCGGGTGTAATTTGGTCGGATGATCAATTCACGGTCACCGCACTTCCGCTTGAGCACCGGGTCCTGTCCTTTGGTTATCGTGTGCAAGAGAAAGATCGACCAGGAAAGCTTAAGTTCGAACTGCTGCAGCAGAAAGGAATTCCACCGGGGCCGATGTACGGCAAGCTGAAGCGAGGAGAGGATATCGAGCTGCCGAACGGAGAGCTTGTCTTCGCGGCTTCGGTAGTAGGTGCGCCGATTCCTGGACGCTCTGTCGCGATATTGGGTGATACCCGTCCATGCGACAATGCCGTCCGGCTGGCACGCAATGTGGATTTGTTCGTTCATGAGGCTACATTTCTGGAGGATAAGAAGGATAATGCCCATGATTTCGGCCACAGTACAGCAAAGCAGGCGGCAACCGCCGCCAAGAACGCTCATGCGAAGAAGCTTGCACTGACTCACTTCAGTTCGCGTTACAAAGAAGACGAAGTGATGGAGCAATTGCTTGCCGAAGCGAAGGAAGTGTTTCCAAATACGGTGTTAGCTGATGAACATACGGTCATTACAACAACTTAATATATATCCGACTTTCTGATAACGATTGTGAGGTACCCTCTTCTTAGTCCAAATAAGTCACCGATTCTGGAAGACCAGAGGAGACGAGGAGGAGAAGAAATGGATACCGCAAGTCACTTATTGTTCGGAGTCACGTTGGCTGGCGCCGCATGCTTGCATCCTCAAATAGCGGAGCATCCGCAGCTGTTCGGTGCAGTTCTGGCTGCGACACTTATCGGTTCACATGCGCCGGACTTTGACACCGTTACAAGGCTGCGGAGCTATGCAGCATATTTACGGCATCATCGAGGCTTGACGCATGCTGTTCCCGCTTGGTTCATATGGCCGCTTGTCATTGCGCTTCCGTTGTCATCCCTATTTCACGTATGGGAATCTTGGCCGATAGTCGCTCTGTGGACATTCATCGCGGTGATGTTCCACGTTGGTTTAGACTGGTTAAACGCGTATGGCGTTCAAGCCGCTCTTCCCTTCACGTCCAAGTGGCTGCATAAAGATGTGCTCTGTCTGTTCGATCCCGTTCTGTTTGGTATTCATATGGCTGTGTTGAGCAGTTGGTTGTGGCTTGATAGGCAAGGAGCTTCATCGCTGTTTGCAGCTGCTTACGCTTTAACCTTCCTTTATATATTATGGCGTTGGGGGACGTGTTCTAGGGTGCTGCAGCAGCTCCGAATGCAATTCCCAGGTGCGCTGCATCATCAACTGATTCCCGATCTTAGCCTATGCCGATGGCAATATGTAGTGGAGACGGAAGATTGTTATTCGACCGGATGGGTAATCCAAGCTTCTCCTTTATCCATGTGCACACCGCTTCGTTTTGATTTTCATGCCCGATACGAGAAATCGTTCTCTCTGAATCCAATCATTGAGCGCACTCTGGCAACGGACGGAGTGAGAGCTTTTCACGGATTTGCCGAACGCGTCGTGGTGCATGCTCAGCAGTGGAAGGACGGATATAAGGTCGTGTGGAATGATGTTCGCTTCTGGCATCGGCGTGGATTGCCGTTTGGTGTGGAAGTCGAACTCGATGAGCAGTTGAATGTCGTGAAGACGAAGTTGGGATGGAGTAAGAAAGGATGGGAGCCGCCTTACGTGTAGGGAATACAGCGGAAACGGAGCAATCCGTTTCTTTTTGTTTCCCCAAAATAGTTTCCCGGGAAAGCGCAGGACTTGACAAAACATACGTTGTCCGACGTGGAATGGTGCGCAGAACCTTCATTTCGACGACAACTGTCGTCGCACGGCGTCGAAACAAGAAATCGACTTATGATAACAAGTGTTGCAAGCACGGAAACGGTTCTTTACAATGGATCAAAGTTAAGCATTTCCCAAAAATGCGTCTACATAAATGTGAAGGGAAAAAGAAAGGTGGAGCCTTTTATGAATACACTTGGATTTTCCGTTGTCGGATTCGGTACGATAGCGAAGACGCATATGGTTGCATTGCGGACGATGCCGATTATCAAATCGTTGCCTGTAACGCCAGTGCTGGCATCTCTTGTCACTCGAAGACCGGAGCAAGTCGGAGCGCAAGCCGCGCAGATCGGATTTACACATGTGACTTCTTCCTTGGAAGAAGCGTTGCAGCAAGCGGGCACGGATGTGGTGAGCATCTGCACGCCGAACGCGCTGCATGCCGAACAGGTCCGGATGGCGATGAAGCATAACAAGGCGATCTATTGCGAGAAGCCAGTAACGGAGAGCGCACAGGCTACGGGAGCGTTATTGGAAGAAGTGCCGCCGCAATATCCGCAGCAGCTTGCGTTTGTATACCGCTATCATCCGGCAGTGCTGCGCATTCGCGCCTGGCTGCAAGAAGGCATTATCGGGGATGTGCTGCAGTGTAAGATGGCGTATATGCGTTCGGGATATTTAAATGAAAATAGACCATACAGCTGGCGGTTAAGCGATACATTGTCTGGAGGAGGGGCCATTACCGATATCGGCGTGCATGCACTCGATTTAGTTCGTCTTTGGTTCGGCGAGTTCGCTCATATTGATGGCCGCACAGAGACGTTCATTCCGAGCCGTCTGAAAACTGCAGGTTCGGAAGAACGGGTGGACGTTCACGTCGATGATTGGGCGGTAATGAACTTCCGGATGGAAGAGGGCGTGCGCGGTCTTGTGGAAGTGTCACGAATCGCTTATGGTGCCGATGCGTTCCGAATCGATATCGTTGGTACGAAAGGCAGCATCACCTGTGACTTGGAACGCGATAAAAAGCCGACACTCCATCTATTAAACGGCAGCATGCAAGCGACGCCGGAACCGGACAGCCTATATTTGCTGCCAGACGAGAAGGCGACGATGGGTATTTTTCAAGATTGTCATTTCGGTGCGCTGCATCACTTTATTTTGCGCCTATCCGGTGATGAACGGTGGTCGGATCTAGCACCGACGCTTGCGGATGGATATGCAGTTGAGCGTTGGGTTGATTATGTTATCGAGTCTTCTCCAGCTAAGTAAGTCAACCATGGGCAAGAAAGGAAAGTGAAGTCATTTATGAACAGTCGTAATCATCACCGTATTTGTGCATTTATCGATTTGGACGGGACAATGTATCACGGTTCCACGAAGGTGGAGGGCGCGGATCGATTGATTGCCACGCTGCAGGAACTGCAAGTTCCTTATCTGTTCGTGACGAATAACTCTTCTCGCACGCCGGAAGATGTGGCTAAGCTGCTGCAAGGGTTTGGAATACCTGCAAATCCTCAAGATGTACTCACGTCTGCTCAAGCTGCTGCATCGTATATTCAGATGAAACATTCGGATAAACTTGTATTTATGGTAGGAGAGCAAGGCTTGCAGCAAGCATTAACCGAAGCGGGAATTCGATGGACCGATGATGTAAATGAAGTGTGGGAGCAATGTATCGGTGTCGTCGTGCAAGGAATAGACCACCAGTTCTCATACGCTAAGCTCGAAGCCGCATCTTGCGCTATCCGCAAGGGTGCAGTTTCGATTTTAACCAATCCTGACGTAATGCTGCCATCCGACAGGGGATTCTCCCCCGGAGCCGGCACGATCGGTGCTGCCGTGCAGGCAGCTTCAGGCGTTGAACCGATTATTATCGGCAAGCCGAGCGAGTTAATTATGAAAGTGGCGTTGGAGCGAATGCAATGTGAGGCGGCCGATGCCATTGTCGTTGGTGATAATATGATGACGGATATGTTGGCAGGAGTGAATGCTGGCTGCCGCACAGCGCTTGTCTTTACTGGATTAACGACGCCATCCAATCTGGACGAATATAAAGAACGATCCGGTGTAATTCCGGATGTTGTCTGTCACGACATGGAGGAAATGCGTCAATGGTTTATAGACGCAGTGAACCAACAATAATTCACGACATATATCATCATGTGAACAGGAAGGAAGATGCTCGATGCCGGAAATTCCGGAAATCGAAGGGTACCGCAAGCAACTGGAGCAGCATGTGGTTGGACAGCGTATACGCGATCTGCACGTACAGCGGGATTCTTGGTTAAATACAGCGCTTGAAGCTATGAAGGACGGTGTGATCGGCCGTCAAATCCTGTACGTTGAACGTAGAGGAACGGATTTGATTTTTCATTTGGATGATGGTCGGCGTTTGCTGCTTCGCACAGCTCAAGGAAGTCATTTGCACATGGAGCAACGTTTCGATGAAGCGCAGCCAGACGTGCGAACGACAGCAGATGGCATCCATAAGGAGCAGTTGTCGCTTACGACCGATAATGCCATCGTGACGATTCATAGTGCGCGTACAGGGCAATTTCTGTGGCTTACTGCTAAAGAGCTGGACGAACAGCAAAAAGAACAAGGCCCTGACCCGCTATCACGTCATTTGACGCCAGAGCGATTCAAGAAGCTCTTTGCGAAGCGCCGTTCCGCATTGAAAACGGCTTTAATGAACCCGAATATTATCGTCGGCATCGACAGCCGTTTTGCCGATGATATTGCTTTTGCGGCACGGTTGCGTCCATCCATCCGTATGGATCTACTTCAGGATGATGATTGGGATCGCTTGTACCACGCTATGGTAAATGTGCTGCAAGGAGCGATTGAACAGGGTGAAAATGGAACGGCGAACGTACAGTGCCTAACTGCCGACACTCAAAACGCTGGGGAAGAACTGGATAAATCGATTCACGGCAAGGCGGGGGAACCTTGTCCGTGCTGCGGCACATTGATACAGGAAATGCTGATTCAGCGTCGGCCTGCCTATTATTGTCCGCAGTGCCAACCGGAAATTCCTCCGAATGAGCAATAACAGAATCAGCAGCGATACCGTCGATCTGTGCTATGGTTGTCACCTGTCATTGCGGGGAGGATATGCACAGGCGTCTAAGCAGGCGATTCAATTACAGGAACAAGCAGGGCTGGGCTGTTATCAATATTTCAGCAAAAATCCACGCAGCTTATCCGTGAAAGCTGGATTTGAATCCGATGCATTGTCCGCCCGAGACTATGGAGAAATGTACAATATCCGCTCTGTAGCACACACGCCGTATCCGACCAATCTGGCCGTTGATGCCGATGAGTCGCCCGAGCTGTTTCAGGCCACGGTACAATCGCTGTTAAATGATCTCATGATTGCGGAAGCTTGCGGATCTGTAGGGGCCGTGGTCCACTTCGGAGCTTACAAAGGCAGCCGTGTTGCTGCGGACAAGGCTGTGCTGCGGGGTTACGAAAATATTATCCGCACGCTGAATACCGTGTTGAACGTCTGGTCCGGTCAAGCGCTGCTCCTCATCGAGAACCAGGCGGGCAATCATGGAGGCATGGGAGCTACATTGGAAGAGCTTGTGCAAATTCGCAAGCTCAGCAGCCGCCCATCAACTGTCGGCTTCTGCTTTGACACTTGCCATGCGTATGCAAGCGGCTTATGGAATCCGTCAGAGACGAAAGCGCTGCTCTCTCAAGGGAATGCTCTCGACTACTGGCCACACGTTCACGCTGTTCATTTGAATGATGCAAGAGATGGCTACGCTTCGCGTAAAGATAGGCATGCCAATGTGGGTCAAGGCTGCATTGGTATGGAAGCGTTCGATCAGCTGTTGTCTACAGATGAGATGCAAGGAAAAATGTTTATTTTAGAGACGCCCGGCGACGGGAACGGCCGACACGACTTGGAGTGGGAAGCGCTGCGTCATGGATTGGGACGGAGGGAGAAAAGGTAAACGATGATACATGTTTATTTGGACGATTGGCGGCGCTGTCCGGACGGATTTGTGCTTGCCCGTAATATGGAGGAATGTCTTCTTCTATTAGAGCATGAGGAAGTCGGCATTTTATCATTGGATCATGATTTGGGTATGGGCGAGCCGACCGGGACGGAGCTTGTCCGTGAGATAGTACGGCGTGGATTATATCCGAAGCAAGAAATCTATTTGCACACGTCGAGCGCGATCGGAAGACAGCGAATGTACCAAATGCTGTATGAGAATAAACCGGAACAAGTTGCGCTTGCCAATGGGCCGATGACCCCTGATGTTCTTGCACGTGTGAAACGAGACAAGCAATGATTACGTTATCTGCGGCGGAGTGTCGACAACTGCTATGGGATGATAGGGGCAAGCATCCTAATGAGCTGTGGGATGCTTTATATGTGCACAGTCCATTTTGCGGAACGTGCCAACTTGCAGAGCGTATGCTGACTATCGTTGAACAGACCTGTCCGCAATTGACGATTGCCTCCGTGCACATTCAATTTGTCCCAGATCTTGTTCACACATTTCAAATTGAAAGCGTGCCATGCTTATTGATTTGGGAGCGGGAGAACGCGGATGCCAGTAAAGAGCCTAGAAAAATCTATGCTTTTCATTCGGTATCCTATCTTTATGAACAGTTGAGAGGTGGGGAAGCAGATGGTTAATCTCCGTAATATTTGGTTTCAACGCGAGGAACGTGTTATTCTGAATGATGTGAATTGGAACATTGAACAAGGCGAACACTGGGTGCTGCTCGGACGCAACGGTTCGGGCAAAACGACGCTGCTTGAATTGATTACCGCTTACCAGTTTCCTTCCAAAGGGGTGGTTGAGGTGCTTGGACATACATATGGACACTGTGACGTGCGGGAAGTGCGCAAGAAGATCGGGTATATTAGCCAATCCCTTGTTGAGAAATTAACGCTGAGCGACCCGGCGTGGGAAGTTGTCGCTACAGGCGCATATGCATGGCTCCGGTTCTATCAGGAAATACCTGAGGAAGTGAAGGCGAAAGCTCATGCGCTGCTGGAGGAGCTTCACATCGGCCATCTAGCCGATCAACCGCTTGGCATATGCTCGCAAGGAGAGCGGAAGAAGATTTTGCTGGCACGGGCTCTAATGGGAGAGCCTGAATTGCTCATTATGGATGAACCTTGCTCAGGGCTCGATCTGTATGAAAGGGAAAAGCTGCTGCAGGATTTGCGGGTGTTGACTGGACGCGATCTGAGCGTCATTTACGTCACGCATCATTTAGAGGAAATCGTGCCGTTATTTACGCACGTCGCTCTGCTGCATGAGGGGCGGATGGTCGCTTCGGGACGCAAGCATGACGTGCTGACACCGGAATTGCTCGCGGCAACCTTCGATTTGCCGGTGCAAGTCGATTGGGTGGACGATCGTCCGTGGATTCGAGTTCATCATGAGCACGCATAGAGCATGAAATTATACAAGAATTCGAACTAACGTTGGAGGTTTAACCTACTTGGAGCCATTACATCAAATACATTTGGAACAACACTTTCAACCAGCCTCGCATTGGGTGATTACTTCAAATCACGGGTTCATTTCTTATGCGCAGGAAGAATTGAGAAGAAGCTTCGGGCAGCTAAAAAGCCGTATGCTCGTGTCAGGTGAGACGGCACTGATGGAACTGCCTGCGGATGCGCATGAGGTGCTGCGTCTGCTGGAGGAACAGCCGGCTATCTTTATCAGACATATTCAACCTGTGCATGCCGTTGTAGAAGAGTCTTCAATGAAAGCTGACCTGCCTGCTTCTGCAGGTTTATTAGTTGACAAGCTATTTGAACAATCAGAGGCAGCGATGGAAAATATACATGTTGCCGTACACGTACGCTCTAGCGTATCGAATGCACCGGAGGACAAAGCGCTGCGAGATGCATTAAGGGCTGCAGCTGAGGCGGGCGGCGCACTTAGTGCCGTTCAAAACCCAGCTTTCATCATCTCTCTATTCATACATGAGGGTATGGTGTATGCCGGCCTTGTGACGCCTGCGCAAGCAGGTTCTGACTGGCCGGGCGGCGCCATCCGGTTCCAGCGTGAAGAAGGTCAAGTATCGCGCGCAAAATTCAAGCTGTTGGAAGCAGAGCGCACATTCGGGCTTGAGTTCTCCGCGTATCGGAATGCGCTCGATGTCGGTGCGGCACCGGGAGGCTGGACGAGTCTGCTGCTAGAGCGTGGAGTGCATGTGACTGCTGTCGATCCAGCTAAGATGCATCCGAGCTTAATGAACCATCCTCGTCTGAGCTACTTCGGCAAGAATGCGGGCGAGGTCGCATTTGAGCCGTATGAATTCGATCTGCTCGTCTGTGATATGAGCTGGAGTCCCAAAGTGACGGCTAAGCTCGTCATCCAACTGCTTGACTCCGTTATCTCTGGAGGAACGGTAATCGTAACGGTGAAGCTGATGCACAAGAAGCCGCTGCAGACAATACGTGATGTGACGGAGATGTTCAGTGAACATATGCAGATCTTGCGCGCGAAGCAGCTGTTCCACAATCGTGACGAGATTACACTTTATATGCTGAAATATTGATAGAGCTTGTATTAATGGTATATTATTTATATCATTAAATTATTGTAGAATCGGAAGCGAATTCTAAAAGTTTTAAAAAAACACTGGACAAGTGTGAACGTTTCCACTACAATAGCATCAAAACATATGCATACACAGGGAAGCACCCTGATTACGACCGTTGCGGTTCGTTTTCAGGGTGCTTTTTTTGTTGTCTGGAGGGGGATAGTTTGCAGTCATTACATGCGCATCTGCAGCCCGGGGAGCTTCTGCATGAGCGCTATCGCATCGGGCGAATTCTCGGTGCAGGCGGAATGAGCGTCGTCTATTTGGCCTACGATGAACGGTTGGCCGGGAAGCAATGGGCGGTGAAGGAATCGAAGCCAGTGTCGCAAGATGTGCGTCAGCTCATACATGAAGCGAAGCTGCTGACCGCGCTTCGGCATCCGCATCTCCCGCTCATTGTTGACTTCTTCCCGCCGGATGAGGGAGGAAGAGCTTATCTCGTCATGGAGTACATCGAAGGAGAGACCTTGACGGAGCGGTTGAGAAGGAAGCCCATCTCTTTTCAGGAGACAGTAGCGCTCGTCATCCCGGTATGCGAAGCGTTATCGTACTTGCACGAACAAGAACCGCCGATTGTATTTCGAGACGTGAAGCCATCCAACATTATGATTACGAAGCAAGGCCAAGTGAAGCTAATTGATTTCGGCATTGCAAGAAATGTGAGTGCTGCCAGTGATCAGGATACGGCGAAGCTCGGAACGATAGGCTTCGCGGCTCCGGAGCAATATGAAGGCAAGCAAAGCGACGCCCGAACGGATCTGTACGGAGTTGGAGCGCTGCTGGGACACATGCTTACGACAGGCATCTGGCGCAGCGATCGAAGCTTGAAGGAGCATATGCTCCAAGATGATGTCCCGCCATCATTCTATTCCGTCATGATGAAGCTGTTGGCGAAGCAGCCGCAGGATCGTTACCAAGAGGCAACTGAGCTGTTAGGTGAGTTGCAGCAATACATTCCAGTCCAGAAGGAGGAGTATCGGAATTCAGCATCGGTCAACCACGCGCTCCGCCGGGGTAAATCAAGCGTCGTTATCGCTTTTTTGGGGGCGGCGCCAGGACTCGGAACAACCCATGCCTCATTAATGTGCGCGTATCAGCTCGGGAAGCGAAGGCTGGGCAAGATCGCTTATGTGGACGCAAATCCGACGACTGGATCGACGATTAAAGCGTTAGCTGCGGATTATGAAGGCGAACATGAATTGACCCCCATCGCAGAGAAGACGAAGCTGTATGGATTCCATTGTTTTTACTGGAATGATGGCGAGGAGCTGCTGCCTGCATTAATGGGACAATTCGATTACATTGTGCTTGATTTAGGTTGTTACGGTTCGGGGGAACGAATCGACGAATTCATGCGAGCCCAAATCCCTGTTCTCATAGGAAGTCAAGCGCCATGGCGAAGAATGGAATCAGAGACGATTGTCAGCTTCTTCGAATCGAGGCAGTTCCGCCATTGGTACATGGCCAATCTCTATCAATGTGACGAGATGTCCGCTAGGCGCAGAATGCGGCAATATTGTCGCGGGGAAGTGTCTGTTCCTGTTCGTGCAAATCCATTCGCTTGGGATGAAGCGTCTAGTCGATGGTTGGATTGCATTCTAGATCTTGAGGGTGTAGAGCAGAACCTGCTTCGTCGGCTTAGTAGATGGATAAGGGGAAGCAAATCTAAGAAAGGAGTGCTGCGGAGTTGAAACGATGGACACGAAGAACGAAGCAAATGTTGATTTCCGGTATAGGCGGGGCGGTAGCAGCTAGTCTTCTCTTTGCTTCTTATCACTACTGGGCCATGACGAAGAACGATGCCTGGAATGAGACGGTAAGGTCGGATTACGAACAAAAAATAAGCCGATTGAAGGAGCTTACAGATGAACAGCAGAAGGAACGTGATTCTATCTGGGTGTTTAAGCAGCCGTTGTTAGCAGGCAAGCGAATTCGTTCGCAAGACATCGCGATGATTCAAGCGTCTGCAGACGTCGTCCCGCAAGACAGGATGAATCACCCGGACGATATTGTCGGAAAAGTATTGAAAATCGATGTTAGCGCGCAGACGCCGATTTTGTTCTCGATGCTGTATGAGGAAGCGGTGCTGGCAGATGACATGCGGTGGATGGAGACGGCGGTTATTCAATTACCGCTTTTGTTAACAGAACACGATGTCGTGGACATTCGAATTCGCTTTCCGAATGGACAAGATTATGTCGTCATTACGCAAAAAGCGATAATGAGGGTTCAACTCCCTACGATATGGATGCAGTTAGATGAGCAGGAGCGGTTGATGTTCTCTAGCGCTTGCGTGGACGCTTATCGAAACGGTGGTCAGATCTACGCCCTCCGCTATGTAGAACCGCATCTGCAGAAGAAAGCGGGGCCGAACTATCCCGCGAATGCTGATGTGCTGAAGCTGATTTCATCCAATCCGAATATCGTGAAGAAGGCGGACACCACCTTGGCACGAGTCGTTCGGCAGCAAATGGAGAAAAGTTGGGAGAAACAGAAGGCTGCCAACGGTTTAGAGTTGAATCGAGGAGGAAGCGAAATCAGAAGCATGTCCCGCGCTCCCGATTCATCGCTAGCGGAGGAAGGATCGGTTGATGCCAATCCGGCCAGCGTCTCGGGTTACGCCCCATTCACCGGTAATGCTGCGGAATCGAAGCGAAGTTCTCCGTTCGTTGGACTTGCCCCAGCCTCTAACGAGCAGTTGGGAAGAACCTTGCCTGAAGCTCAGCAGGGGAAGAGTGAAGCAAGGCTGGAGAGTGATAGGGGGAACACTTCCAGCAAAACGGGCGCAGCACCTGATGCAGTGGCAGAGAGAGAAGATGAGGAGGTTAACGTAACTCCGAATCCAAGTCTTTTGAACGAGAATGATCCTTAATAATTGCACGGGTACAACAACTATATGAAGGTAATAACGGAGGGAGAAGATTGGCAAAGGGAATTTTTATCGGCGCATGCGACAAAAGTATTCATCTGATTGCTTTAGCAACTTTTTTGACCCGTTTAGGTCGCAAAGTGCTGTTAGTTGATGCAACGATAACGCAGCGATTGGCTTACTATACCGGATTACAGCAAACACGGCACATATCCATTTTGAACTGGAACGGAATTGACGTTATGGGGGATACAGTGAATTGGGGTGATATGGAACAAGAGATCAAACGCCAGGGAGGAGACATGAGCTTCTATGACGATGTCATTATCGATACGGATCGTTCCACGTTTGGCAATGCGAAGCAGTGGCAAGCAGCGGATATAAGGTTCATGACACATACGCTGGAGCGTTATGCCTTATATAGAAATATCGAATGGCTGCAGACAGTTCAGCTGCATGATAATGGGGAACCGCTAGAATTCATATCCCTTCAGCTTCGTTCCGTCGATCCTGATGCGGAAGCCGCATTTATTGCCGAGCTATATCATTCTGGCTTTTCACACCGGTGGGTAAGAGAGCCGATTGCCATAGCAGAGGGGGAACAGGATTGGATCGCCCAAATGGAACACGAGCATGAAGGACGATTTGAAGCGGCATCGTATATGCGCTCGACGAAGAGGGCGTGGCGCGCTTTAACAGAGTGTTTCACTGGGGAATTGCCGGACAAGGTATGGAAGAGATGCTTAAGGACTGAGAAGAAAGGGCGTAATCGCTATGCCGCTATGTAAACACTGGTTAGTCCGTTCCAGCGGAAGAGGCTTGTGCGGAGCCACAACGGTGACGGCATGTGTAGGGATGACCCTCGCATGGCAGCATAACGTGAACGTATTGCTCGTCCACATGAAGCAGAGGGGGCAGAGCGTAGAAGCGTTGTTCCCGTCCAGTGTAATATCGATGCCGGTTGCCGGCGCCTCATTACAGACTCCAAACGGATGGAGCTCTCTGCTTCGCTTATACGAGCACCGGCAGCTCGATGCCGATTTGTTCGTCAACTGCACCGTTCAGGTTATGCATCGTCTGGATATTATACCTGGCTTCGAAGGGGATGAAAGTAAGCTCAGGATCGACCTGATGTCCAGAGTAATGGAGATGGCCGGTAAGCATTATGACATCGTGTTGTGGGATATCGATGAGCAGGATGTGGCTGTTACGGAAATAGACAATGTAAACGCAGGTTTAGGTTTCGCTGGAACGCTCATCGTCCTGCCACAGGTTCGGCGATTGATAGAGGGCGTATTCCGGATGCAGAAAATGAATGCTTCAGCCTATGTGTTAGGCATGTACGATGCGGATGTGCGCTTGAATTCAGCTAATGTGCAACGAAAATATAAGCTAAGTACACCGTTGTTCACATTGCCTTATTCCACTGGATACCGCAACGCAGCCGATGAGGGAAGGCTGCTCGCATGGTTCATGCATCAATCGATGCAGCATGGGCGTGGGAAGCGCTCTTCATTTATCGCGGAGCAACAGCGCCTGTCCCAATTCATTATGGATGAATCGGGATTCCACCGCCAATCTGGCGCGAAAGGATGTGAATTGTCGGGATGAGTGGCACGGGATGGAATACGCTGCTTATCGTATTTCTGCTCATCGGATGTGCAATGTGGTTAGGCTGGCGGTTTCTTCGCAAATCCAATGCTGCACCCTTCGCAAAGCAGCTGCATGAATGGTCATGGGAGCGGCTCGATAATGTCATTAAACAAACATTTCTTGTATGGACGAATGACCTCGTCATGGACTTCTATACCGACGAGGAGGAGCACAAGCGAGAAATGCAACGGCGTCTTGCTCTGAAGAAATCGCTTCGCAGCTGCTGCAGTGGGGATCCTGCGGACAAGGAATATATTAAGGAATGGATTGTCGATATTGTAAGCAATCACATCAAGCTATCCCAAGAGGATGTTGAGCGGCTCATTCCTTTTGACGACCCGATCCGCTTGACATCTCATGATAAATTCGATTTACTGCTGTATTCCTTCAAACAGCGATATCAATATGATGCCCTGCATGAACTGATTCAGCGGTACAAATGGGACGATCTTAAAACAGTGACGATTGAATCGGACAAGGAATCAAGCTATGTCGTAACAGTAGAGGAACTGAACGACGCGTTTAGGCAGGAACGAATGCAGTTTCAGATGGCAGACCGATTACGTATCGTTGCGCAGCGGTTGTATCAGCGTTATAAAGGCTTTTCCGTTATTGATGAAATACGCGATATGCGCATAGACGGCGTGTCAGGGGGAGTTAACGGAGTGCCTGAGGATGCTATGAACCAGACCGGACGATTTGTTCATTCAAGCCGCATGGCGAAGGCAACTCAACGTCGATCTGAAGAAACAGCAGAGGTTCCGATCCGCTCATGTGATAGCGTCTGGGTTTTTTACAAAGGGAAATCCATTCGGCTTGCGTTCCTCTCATTCGGCAATGAGGCCGAACTGAAGCGGGTATGCCAAAATATTTACAAATATCAATCGCCTGGACCGTTGACGGAAGCGGACGGATTTCGTGTCAATCATATGAAGGATGGCTCAAGGGTTGTCGTTTTGCGGCCGCCGTTCGCCGAATCATGGGCTTTTTTCGTACGTAAGTTCGACACGGAGTTCATCTCGTTAGAGCAATTGATTACGGACAGAAACGCGGACATACCAGTCACACTGCTCCAATATTTAATGAAGGGGGCACGTGTTACTTCGATTACCGGTGCACAAGGTTCCGGCAAGACGACGTTGTTAATGGCGTTAGTACGCGCTATTTATCCGTTCTATCCGCTTCGCGTGCAAGAACAGGCGTTTGAGCTTCATTTAAGACGTCTGTATCCGGAGCGCAACGTGCTTACTTTACGGGAAACCGAACGAATTACCGGTCAAGCCGGGCTCGATGTGCAGAAGAAGACGGATGGGGTCGTTCATATTTTAGGTGAAGTGGCTACGGATCCGGTGGCGGCTTGGATGATACAGATGGCACAAGTAGCCAGCTTATTTACTATTTTCACGCATCATGCCAAGACATTTCCGGACTTAGTGTTTTCTTTGCGCAACTCACTCTTGAAGACGGGCATGTTTCATAATGAATCTATTGCAGAGCAGCAGGTGACTGGCGTTATCCATTTCGATGTTCATTTAAGCCGCAATGCGGACGGCAAACGTTACATTGAACGAATTACGGAATGTATCCCTGTACGCATCACTGATGATGGAAGCAGTGACGTGGATACAGCCGAACAAATGCAGCCTGTAACGTGGGAACATTTTATCATGTCTTCAGAACGACTGCATCGCCAATCAGCTCGCACGCAACAATTCAAGTATCGAAACATTGTGGAGTACCAACATGGACGTTATTTCTTTGTGCATCCGATCTCCAAGCACCAGCAAGAAGCGATGGAGAAAGAAATGACAGCAGAAGATAAGCGTCGTTTCCGTGAGTGGATTGCTCGGGAAGGTGGGCTTCCGATTGCAGGCTAGTAACTGGATGATATGGGTTGCGGCGACTTCGATCATGATGTGGGTCTTACTGTGGGGGATTGGACAGCGTATAGCTCGATCACAAGCGTTGAGTCCATCTGTATCCGTACAACGTGGCTGGACAGATACAGTGAACTACTATAAGAAGAAGCTGCTGCGGCAATTCTATTATGTTGCCGGTCGAACGCCATTTTTAAAGCGTAAAGCAGCATCGCTTCGCCTGCAATTAGCCCCATTCTACTCCTACGACGAATGGCTCTTGCGGGAGAAGACGGCTGCAGTAATGCTAGGGAGCGGAATGACTGCTGCGCTGGCCGCCGCGATCTTTCTTTCTTTTGACCAGGATGTGTTGTCGTGGTTCATGCTGATTCTTATGCTGAGCGTGGCGGAGGGGCTATATCGCGATTACGTCATTCAACGAGCTGCATTCAAGCTGTTAAAGCTGGCCGCGGTCGCGTTTACGGATGTTAGGCATTCATACCATCGCCATCGCATGGTAGATGCTGCTTTGGAAGAAGCACTCGAACGCGCAGACCCGATGATAGAACCTCATCTGCAACGCCTTATTATTATGGTTCACGATCCCGAGCCTGAAGCAGCGCTCGCTTCTTATGAGGAAGCGGCTCCTAACCGGTTTTTTAAGCTATTTGCCGGACTGTCGCGCTTAGTTGCAGAATATGGGGATCCGCCGCAAAAGGAAGGCTCTTCCTACTTGCTAGGGATATCGATGATCGTTCGTGAAATGCAACTGGAGTTGGTGATGCGTTCCAGACTGGAGTATTTGCTTGGTGGTTTGAAGGCGATAGCGGTAATTCCGATTTTGTTTACGGATCCGTTGGAGCAATGGGCCAAGTCCTATTTTCCTGCAATGGAATGGTTCTATAAGAGCAAGCTTGGTTGGCTGTTGCAGCTTACGGTGTTCTTGACAGTAATAGTCTGTCATCGCTTACTGCAGCAGTTGCAATGGCGGCACAAGTTGTTCAACCCGAGAGAACAGCGGAGGTGGACTTTGCAACTGTGGGAAATCAAGGGTGTAAGGTGGTTGTTGCGACGCTGGCTATCCCGGTGTAATCCAATACAAGTACGCAAGGTTCAGCGGCTGCTGGATGAAGCTAACGAGGTAATGCCCTTAGAGCATTTTTACGGTCGGCGTTTGTTGAACGCTTGTGTCACGGTTATCACAGGATTAGTACTGTTATTCATGCTTCAATCTCTATCGACGCAATGGTCATGGCATCATCTGCTGGATCGGGTTGTGCCGTTCGGTCTGTCTGCCGAAGATGCCAGGCGGTGGATGAATAACAATTCAACTGATGATCCAAATCTTTTAGTGATAGATACATGGAGTTCATCCTCCCTTTCCGGTCGATCTGATTGGGATGAGCGCAGACGGAATGAAGTAAGCACTGCGTTTACTCGATATGCGGAACAAATACGCAATGCCCAGGTGAAATGGTGGGAATTCGCTCTAACTTTCCTAGCTGGAATGGCAGCTTATCATTATTCCATGCTGATGCTTCACATTCGTATTCGCATTCAGTATATAGACATGCGGACGGAGTTAAGCCAATTTCAATCACTGACTCTGCTGTTGCGTGCATTTGAGCGGATGACTGCAGAGCATGTCGTGGAATGGATGAGCCGCAGTTCTATGTTTTTTCGCCAAGCGTTGAGAACTTGTGTGATGAACTGGGAGAGTGGTCCAGAAATGGCATTGCAGCAATTGAAATCTGACGTGCCCTATCCCGATTTTGTCCGGTTTGTAGAGAAGCTAGAATTGGCACATGACCATATTCCGCTTCAGCAAGCATTCGATGATGTGGAGCAGGAATGGATGTACGAACAAGAAATGATGAAGCAGCATTATGAGAACAGCATTGAAATGAAAGCAAGCTGGGGACAGTGGTTCGGCTTTGCGCCGATGTATGCGCTCATATTTTTATATTTAGTTATCCCGCTTGTATGGATGAGCTCGGAGCAGATGCGCTCGTCCTTTGAACAAATTCGTCAATTATGAATGAGAAAGGGAGAATTGAATCATGAACAATGCTCAATCCGCTTTAAAAGTGGCGGCAGGAATATTTTTAACAATTGCTTTGATTACTATTGTGGTCCTGCTGTTCGTGTCTGCTCAGGAAGCGACGAAGACAGCTCAAAATGAATTCTCATCCATTCAAACAGAGTTAAGCAAAGCTTCGTTCACGGTATACGACAATACGATGGTCAGCGGTTCGCAGGTGATTAATGCAATCCGCAAGTTTTACATGCAGGATCAGTTCGGCATCCGTGTTGTTACCGGGAAAAACAAAGCGAGCAAAGCGGGTGGTGTGTACTATGGGGACGAAGTTCTTGGGAACGGGACTATTGCCAGCTCCGAACGGAACGAAAACATCGAGATAGCCCAGATGGAGTCACAGGACAGTTATGTGAACCCGAGCGGGAAATTCAAAGCAAAGGTCATTATCGACTCGAGCAATGTAACGCGAGGGATTGTGTTTGTGCAGCAATAAGCAGTAATCGGATAATGGGTGCCTTTGACATGAAGTCGCCCTTTTTACTTGGAGGCAAATATGGACAATGCACGAATTTTAATCGGTTTTTCTGTGGCTATCCTTTTTTTCATTTCAGCCTTATCGTTCTCGCTTCAGCTTGCTCATGATACCTCAGCTGCGATTGGACAAGCCGATGTTGAAAACCAGCATAAAGATCGAAATTTGGATCAAACGCTTCGAATTGCGGATGTAGTGCAGCGAACGGGTGCTAAAGTCATCCATACGATACGATTGCTGCCGCAAACGCAGGTAGAGTTGCTCGTCGAAGGCATGGTCTACACACCGGAAATGGATGTAGAAGCATTGTCTCTACGAAGTATTCCACAGCAAAAGACCTATCACGCACAGGTGATCCGAAATGAAACGGGAGAAATCGTGCGAGTAATATATCAATAGGGGGGAGAGTGTGTGGTTAATGCACTGCTGAAGCTTCTAGCCACCCTGTTAGGCATACTGTTGCTGTTTATCTTTCCTCTATTGGAGTCTTTTCAGAGACAAGATGATATATCAACGATGTATGTCATGAAGAGCACCCATCAGTTTGTCGATGCGGTAAGGGACAAGGGCGTCGTTACGCCAGAGATGTGGAACCGGTTCGTGATGGAAATTGAACTAACGGGGAATATGTTCGACGTAGACATGATTCATTATGAAAAGAAATATGACCCTGTTTACGAGGACCCTGTACAGCAGAATACGTTCAAGTCCGACTTTTTGGTACATTACCGGCTCAACAACAAAGCGTTGATTATGAAGACTCTATTTCCCTATCTTGCTCAACCGATCGATGCGCCAAATCGACGGTATAAGCTAAAGATTGGAGACTACTTTAGTGTCACGGTAAAAAATACGAATCGGACGCAAGCGACCGTTCTGCTGGACTGGTTAAGTCAATCCTTTGCGCCGACGGAGAAGATTGTCGTTCCTGTAGGGGGGATGGTTCGAAATGAAGATTATTAAATTTCCCATCCTGTTCGTGTTGATTATGTTACCCTTCTTTTGGATTAATCGCTTGCATGCGCAAGAACAAATGTTCAAGCTTCATACCGAATCCCAGTACAATCAAGTGCTAGACAATGCTGTGAATGATGCGGCGCTCACCTTGAACACTTCCGCGATCTGGAAGGAGACGGAGGAAGGGTACGAGTCACATAAGCGATTGGAGCTGCGCAAAGCGGATGCGATTCAAGCCTTCTTTAATAGACTTTATGTTAACTTCGAGCTGTTCGCTGATCCGATGGGACAAAATCAATTAAAGCAATACATTCCGGTTATTGCGGTCATCGGGTATGACGGATTTGATATATATGCACAAGAAGAGTTCGTGGACCCGAAGGGGGAGGTGAGACTCCAACATGTATGGAAACCGACAGTTCCTTATGCGTATACCGATGAAGAAGGCAATGTATTCTCATTTACATTGGACGATTTTGTTGTTATCTATCAGCCAGATGCAAATCGATGGATAGAAGGATTTCAACATGAATTAAAAACGATTTCTACCATTTCATTGCTGCAGAATGATGCTCGATTTGATGCTGTTCGCCGGACAACGATTGTGAATGCGATCCAACATGAACTGGAATATGCCATAAATAAGCATAATGAATGGGCTGCCCGCAATGGGGTGTCCTACACGTTTACGTTGCCCACCATTTCCAACGAAGAATGGAATAATACGATTGATGATGTGGGTGTCCTCGCATTTGTGCAGGGACTTCCTATAGGGCATGGCACATATAATAATTACGCGCTTGGGGGCTCGCGTCTCTTAAAGCGAGATGTGTATTATGGCACGGTGATAAATGACATTAAATATGCATTTCCGAGTCGTTGTGCTCCAGATTATATAGAAGAGACATTCTCTAATGAGAAGGAAGCAGCCCGTAATGGATATTTTTTGAAAGTATGCAATTAGATACATTGTTTCTAATTAAAAAATAAGGTAAATTCTGGAGAGTGATATATCGATATTAAACTATTCAAGTGCCGGAAGGGGGAGATGCGTACAAAAATAAGAAAATCCAAAAGCTTCAATATATAACGTCATCTCACAGCTTGGTGATAGCTTGAAGATGAGCGTGTATGTATGAAGGGTAATTCGATCTGAGATGGACAAAAAAATGAGAGAACTGAGAGGGAATCGAACATGAAAAAGATAGTTTCATTCGTGATTGCAGGGACAATGGCTATTGGCTCATTTCCGGGCCTAATTTCGACTGCATCAGCGCTCAAATACGATGCTACCCAACGTGCTCTTGAAATTGTACTAGATGGGAACAAGATTCCATTCCAAGAAGTTCGGCCGATGATGGACGCTAACAACCGTACGTTGGTCCCGTTGCGTGTCGTGTCTGAAAATCTTGGCGCCAAAGTGAAATGGGATGGGAAAAGCAAGAAAGCGATGATTCAAAAAGGAGATGCCCGGATCGAAATGAAGGTGAATGATTCGACCGCGTACATCAACGGAGAAGCCACAACGTTTGACAGTCAAATGGTGATGATCGGGTCCAGCACCTTCGTTCCTCTTCGATTCGTCAGCGAAGCGTTTGGAACCGAGGTCGAGTTCGATAAGGGGGCTTACTATGTTTATGTTAAAACGCCGGGATTTGAGAAAGCGGATGTGAAGCTGGACGAGTACGGCCGCGAAATCCGAACGACGAATTTACCGAAGAATCATAAGGATTTCCCGTATATTTTGAAGGATATTCCGAACGAGATGTACGAAGTTCCTCTGCATATTGAAAAGGGCGAAGAAGATAAATTTATGAATCCATTGAAATTATTAAGTGAGCCACATATAAATCGAGTAAATGTAGATGCTTGGAAGGAGAAAATAGAAGAGTATTATGGCTTAGTTTTGAATGTGGATTATAAAAACATTGATTACAATTGGGCAAAGCAGGTTCGGAGCTACGTAAACCAGTTAGGCGGGGACCAAGAAATGAGAACATATGTTGATTGGGCAATAAAAAATAAAATTAAGGTTGAGGGACATCTAATATCGGAACCAAGTATTCTCTATAACGATGGTATGGATTACAGAATGAGAGCAAAAATCAAGTTTAGATTCACTAACTTTAATAAATACAAAGATTTACTATACGATACGAGCTTCCATTTGATTAAGAACGATAATGGAAAACTGCTACAGTATGAAAAAAATGTGTGGTATGGAGGATATGTGGATGTTCCACTCTCTTCTAATATTGATGGGGCTAAATATACAAAGTCATTAATGGTAGATGGTGGGGCTAGCTTATTTTTAGATAATGCTATTATTAAGCGTGGAAAATAGAGAGGTTGTAATAGATGAAGAAATTTTGGTGTACGTTACTTATTGTTACAATACTATTTCCTTCCTTTCTCTCTATAATTCATGCAGCAGATAGAATAAAAATAGTTGATGGAGTAATAAATTTTATAACAGAAAGCCAAAAAGCAGCAACGAATATCAAGTATCGCACTACCGGATTTATGATACATCGGGAACCTCGATGTGAACCTGGCAAAGCACAATGTGACCCACGTTCTAAAGGCCCAGTGGGCATTATCGACCGGCTTGAACAAGTCGATGAGAAAGATCTTGGCAACGGGGTGTTAAGAACAAAATTTAAAGTTCCGGAGGAGGTTGCCTCTAAAGCATTAGGTGAAGCAGGTCTAGAAGAAATTCGTGAAGGTGACACGATATACATTTCCTCTATTTTTGACGTGTTACATTGGGGAATACCGACAGGGGTAAGATATTATGACTTACAGGGTATTAAAAAGGCGGAAACGTGGGCGAACGATAGAGAATTTGGCCAATTTTATGATATTCAAGTAAAATACTCTTCTTTTTTTCCGTCATACTCCATAATTAAATTATCTAATGGCTCGGAAATCAATCGTAAAAAGATTGAAAATCAGAGTCTGCCAATTCATTTAAACTGGCCAGTCGGCTCGACTATCTCACATACATTTGAGAAAGAAATAGACCATAACGGGAAGAAGTACAAAATATATAAATCATACATACAAGGTGCTCGTAAGCCGAACGAACAAAGGTTCCAGCAGGACGGCGATCCGGATACGAATCCGAAACTGACACAAAGGAATTACACGGTTAGCCTCGGAGGGACGAATGTGGTTGCCGTTTATAAAGAGTTTGGAGGTCCTCCACCAAACCCAAATCCAGATCCCGATCCGAAGCCCGATCCTAATGGACGTTGTACAACTCCTACACGAGGTACACCGATAGAGGCGAAAACGATGGTTCCAAAGGTATCGGCAAAGATTTTGGCGGACAACCGAGGAAATGAACGCTTCGACGTATCTAGGGGCATTCCAACATCAGAGGCGCTTTACGCAAATGCAGTTGCTCTTAATTATTTGTTCCAGAACAAGTTTGTTCCAATGAGTGGGATTTGCACCTATGAAGTTCCTGTTACGAAGACGTTCACGAAAACATGGACCGAATCCACTAAAGGGCCTGATGGAAAAACAAATTCGGAAGAAATGGAAGAGGAAGAAACGGTAAGTGAAACTATCACGGTGAAGCGCCCATATTCATACTGGGTCATTGACAACTTGGAAGTGTATAAAATCCGTCAAGCCGAGCTGCGAAATGTAGCATTGCCTAATAGCAGCGTTACATTGGAACCAACGGGATATACTCCACCTGACTTCGAGGTAGCTCGAAATGGAGGGGTTGCAGGCGAACCGCACCCTCGCTCTATCACTCTACCGCCGCAAACGGTAGGGAAAAATTTGCCGACTTACTCTGGAGCGTTCAAGTCGGCAGCGGAGCAAGCAATTGGGAAGGTAAAGGTACGCAACGATTCGCTCATTTTCAAGGGGAACACGGTAATGAATGGAGATGTGACGGATGAGCGTGGCCCCACGCCAGGCTCGATACCGCTGCCGTTTCTAATCAATGAGAACGTGTTGTATAAGGATCGCCAACTGATTGAGAGTCATAAGGCTAACGCGAAGGATGTGTCGAGCACGGGCACGATCTATTACGATCTCTTACCGAACAATATCAATGGCGGTTCCGATCGGCAGTTCCCGATAAACGGTATGAACACGATTACGATACATACCCCTGTCTTATTATATGCGATGGCATCCGATGATAGAGAGCATAATCAAAAAACAAAACCGAATCTGAATCGCTCGTCTTTCATTTTGGATCGGCCGTTCACAGTATACATGCCGACAACTGGAAAACATCTAGACATACCGGGATATGGGGAGCGGGATTTCCAGAAGTATTTTCGATCAAAAGAAGTCAAATTCCCATTTGACGCATACAGTGCGGATCGATCGCAGTTCTTTCCGAAAAGAACATGGATAAGTATTCCAGTTTCACAAGAACGAGCGGATTTTTCCCTGCCGGTATGGGTGGACGAGGGAGACTATACTATTGAGTTCCGATCAACAGCAGAGAACGCGCCATCTGACGTAGCGGCTCAACGAAATGCGAATCTAGATCTAGCGCACCATCGAGCTGCGGACATGATTCCGATCGAAGTGATCGGTCGTCTATATGATTTTAAAATTACCGACATCAGCGACTTCAATTGGGGTGCGACAAGTTCTGCTATAAGCGTAGCATTTAAGCGAAAGGCAGGGGTTTAGCAATCAAACCTAACTTTGTAACTGAGGATGGGAATGAGGGAACCATGTACACCAACACCATCCCGCGAATACTCCTGCGCGCGCTGTAATAGACAGGTTACAGGGTGTGAAGCACAGGTAGAGTCGGCAGAACGAAGGCTAGAGCCACTTGGTTAGAGAAGGTATGCCAACGGATATGCCGGGCGGCTGAAAAACTGACTATGGTGAGGATGTTCAGACCGAACTGACGAACTGCTGAATGTACGGGTCTAAATGAGAACGATATGGAAACATATAGGCTAACTATACGTTAGCGTGGGTGGCGAAAAGTACAAATCCCAGTTAGGAAATTCGCTATACCGAACAAGGGCGGTATCCAACCCACAGGCTCATAGGCAGCACCTAAGGTCAGCATGGATAGCTAAGTTACAAGGTACTTGGAAAGCAAGGAACGTCGCAACAAGGGCTGTCACCCTAGGCGGTTGCTATAAGGCGTAAGCTGAAATGAATTTATCCTTGTGAGGGTAGGGGAACGACTGATGAAATATCTGTAATGGGTATGGAGGAACAGCCCTAAGTCTACTCTTGAATGGCCGATCGTGTTCTGCTGCGAGTAGATGGGGCGCCGTATGAGTTGAAAGACTCACGTACGGTGTAGAGTGGGGGAAAAGCCGGAGATTGCATCAAACGCTTACCTATCACTACAGGCGGTATTTCGTAAGCAAAAAGGGAATAAGGAACATACGGGTGCGTACTACTGGGTAGGTGATCGCAATATCGATGGGGATCCAAGAGGGAGTGGGGTTCCGCACGTGCTGCCGGTGCGCCAAGGAAGCCATTCGAATTCAGGCTATAAAAATATCGCAATAAAGACGGGATATCATTTCAAGTTTGACTTAAAGACAAAAGGGAATATGTTCGGGCCACAGGACAGCATTCGAATCCAACCGAGCTTCTACTTCGTGGACAAGGACGGCAAGAAACGGCAAAAAGTGAACGTCTACTATCATACGGAACAGCGGAAATTTGTGAAAATTGGGTCGCAACACGATACCGTTAAGCGCAATGTTGTACTGGACGCCCGATTGCGCACCATGGATGCACAATCCATTGTCGACACAGCCGCAGCCTATTACAACCTGCACGGAAGTCAGATGACAAAGAGCCAACAGGTCTACATTAGGGAATGGGTGCAGCGGGCCAAAAAGGAAACTAATATTGGTGGATACCACTTGATTGGTTTGCCGAAAGAGCTGCGCACTTTTCTGGGACCGCTCGCCATTCCGCAAGGAGTCAATCCGTCACGAGCCTTCGCTTCGATTCAGCAATGGTACGGTGAGTATAACTTGCCATCCAAATTATATATCGTGCCGGAAGGTTATGATCTGAGCCGTCAGTTTCATTTTGATGACAAAGCTCCGTTCTTCTTACGGAACGGTTATCTGATAGTCAACTTTAACATCGAGACCATCCGGAATGGAGAGTTGAATCTTCCGCACCTGCAATATATTGATGCTCCATTAACGAATCAATGGAAGCGTGAAGGTTTTAACTATGAATTTACAGATCCTTATGGAATCACATTCCGCCTTCTTGACGGAGACGTGTTATTCTATCATGCGGACCGAGCTTCTACAGATGATTTCGGAGTAACGGGAACACATTAAGGACATAAAGGAAGAAGTTCTTTCCAATTGTTTTGTTTCATGTTACACTAACGTTGCATTGCACATCATGAATATTGCATCCATCACTAGGGGTGCCGTGATTCGGCTGAGATGAAGCGCAGGCTTCGGACCCTAAACACCTGATCTGGGTTATACCAGCGTAGGGAAGTGTGGATTGATTGGGTCATCCTTGCTCATGACTGGTTACATAAGGCTTGAGAATCGTGTAAGTCTTGGCTTGCTCAGCAGTAGATATATGCTAGAGGTGCTATTGCAGCACAATGCGCGATTTTTTGTTCGCGGCATTCTCTGGAGGATATATTGTTTTTGAATGCTTGGCATGGCACATGAACACGCACGCCTTTCTCCTTTCACCGGTACATCTAGCTCGGTCCTACTTTCAATCAAAGCCACTCTCTGCGGGAGAGTGGCTTTTTATTTTGTCCTCGTGACGGATGGATGCTTGCAGCACGTTAGCGATACTCAGTCAATATCCGATCAAGAAAGGATAATTTCCTATGATAATCCCGTGGTTGCATGCGGTTACACCCGAATGCGAGTCCATTCTGGAATGTGTCCAGATCGCGGTAGACATACATCCTTATGTCGATGCCATCCATGTTAGGCAGAAGCAGTGGACCGCGCGCATGATGTGGGACGCAGTAGAGCAGTATCGGGAAGCGGGGATTCCTCAGCATAAACTCATTGTCAACGACCGCGTGGATGTGGCTGCCGCTGCGAATTTGCGTGGCGTACAGCTGGCATACCATAGCCTGCCCCCGCATGCGGTGCGCGCCGCGTTCGCTCAGCTTCTGATGGGTGTCTCCGTGCATGACGAACGAGAAGCAAGGCAAGCAGAACAGCAAGGCGCCGATTATATCATCTATGGTCATGTCTTCCCAACAGCATGCAAGCCAGGACGGGAGCCAAAAGGGGAGGAAGCACTGAGGCGCTGCAGACAAGCGATTACGATTCCCATCGTAGCCATCGGTGGAATTACTTATGACAACATCGGAAAGGTGATCTCGGCTGGTGCTTCTGGTGTGGCGGTCATGTCCGGCATCTGGCATGACGAGCATCCTGCACTATCTGCTCGACGGTATAGAGAATCATTAATGGCTGCCGTTCAAGGCACTTCAATGCTTCGGTCATAGAGAGATACACATTTGTCCACCATTACATTGTGCGGGAGGAGAAAAAAATGTCTTATACCACTCACCAGTCGCAGACAACGGATATGCTTATTGTCGGCGGCGGCGTCATTGGTTGTGCTATCGCATATGAACTGTCCAAGCGAGGTATGCAAGTCACTCTGCTGGAGCGCGGCCGTCTTGGGCTTGGCACGACATGTACAGCAGCGGGCATGCTGGCACCTGTCGCAGAACGGTTCAAACATAAGGGCCTCGGATCATTTGCTCGTCTAAGCCTAGATTATTTCTCTATATGGGCAGAAGAGCTGTGGGAGCAGTCGCACGTTGATATTGAGCTTCGCAAGAGAGGACTGTTCATTCCTGTCGGTTCTGCTGAAGACGTGCAAGACATTCAGAATGAGTTGCAGCAGACCAATACATATTCGAATGAAGGTGGTATCGATTCAGGTGGCATCCGATGGCATCCTTCGTCACAAATGATGAAGATGGAACCGAGGTTGAGCTCTGAACTGCAGGGAGCTTTCTTCCTTACAGATGAGGGGCACGTCTCACCAACGAAATTGACATTTGCACTCGCAAGAAGTGCGGAGCGTTACGGAGCCAGAATAGTGGAAAGCCAGACAGTTACCCATATTCTACACAAGAGCGGCCGAGTCATTGGGGTGGAAACGTTAGGCCAGAGTTGGCATGCGGGCGCCGTCATTATTTGTTCCGGCTTGGAAAGCGGTATGTTGACGAGAGATTTGGGCGTTGATCTTACTTTTTATCCGGTGCAAGGGGAGCTTGCTGTCGTACGCTCTCATGCTTTACAGATGGAGTCTGTTGTTTATGGAAACGGAACTTATATCGTACCTAAAAGCGAAGGGAACATCTATATCGGTGCTACATCTCACGCGATGCGGTATGACCGGACCGTGAAGGTGGGAGCGATACAGCGGCTTATAAGTCAAGCCACTTGTCTTGTTCCTGCATTGGCAGAAGCGGAATGGATACAAGCTTGGGCTGGTCTGCGTCCGGCTACAACAGACGGACTGCCTTTCATCGGACCTGTGAAAGGATACGATGGCCTGTGGCTTGCTGCAGGACATTACCGCAATGGAATATTGCTCAGCGCCGCGACTGGGATCGGGTTAGCGCAATGGATAACGGACGGAGTTCAGCAGATGCCTTGGCCGGTGATGACACATTTTGCTCCGCAACGCGCCCAGGTTCGGGCCTTGGAATTTAGCTAAGGAGGCGTTACGCATATGCAGATTACTGTGAATGGTGAAGTAATGGAATTGCCTGAGATGACAATGACGGTACAGCATCTGCTCGCTCATCTTCAGATGGAGAACCGGATCGTCGTGGTGGAGTTGAATCAGAGCATCGTGCATAAGTCGGACCATGCCAAGACGGGCTTGGCGAACGGAGACCGCGTGGAAATTGTACATTTTGTAGGAGGGGGATAATGATGAATTCTGATGAGTCGAAATCGTTATGTATCGGTCCCTATCGTTTTCAGTCCCGTTTGCTGCTTGGCACGGGGAAGTACCCTAATTTTGACATCCAGCGCAAGGCGGTTGAAGTGTCGGAGGCAAATATTTTAACATTTGCTGTGCGAAGAATGAACGTGTACGATCCGGCACAACCGAACTTTCTCGAACTGTTGGATTTGAACCGATATACGCTGCTGCCGAATACAGCAGGGGCCGAGAACGCAGAAGAAGCGGTCCGCATTGCTCGCTTGGCCAAAGCATCTGGCTTATGCGACATGATTAAGGTCGAAGTAATCGGGGATTGGAAGACGCTGCTTCCCGATCCAATCGAAACCTACAAAGCTTGCGAACTATTGCTGCAAGAAGACTTTATTGTGCTTCCGTATATTTCGGATGATGTCATTCTTGCTAAGAGGCTCGAAAAATTAGGCGTCCATGCAGTTATGCCAGGGGCCTCTCCGATTGGCTCGGGTCTTGGCTTGGTAAACTCGCTTCATTTATCTTTCATCATTGAACAATCTGAAATTCCGGTTATCGTGGATGCAGGAATCGGTACACCCGGGGATGCGGCGAAAGCAATGGAACTGGGGGCAGACGGAGTTCTGCTCAACACAGCTGTAGCAGGAGCAGGCGATCCGGTAAAGATGGCCGCGGCGATGAAACTGGCGATTGAAGCGGGCCGAATGGGGTATGAAGCGGGTCGAATTCCGATGAAACGCTGTGCTACAGCGAGCAGCCCGTTGGAAGGTATGATTCGATGAGCGCTGCGGGCGTCGCGATTGCTTCACAGAAAATGTGCATGATGGCAAGCTTGAAGATTGTGTAAAGATATTGCTTTCATCTGGAATAACATGCTATGAATTTAGAGAGTAAGCATCTGACTCCAGCTTGATGGCGGCGGAACGTCTTCGGCTTGCACATCGTCTTGCGGCGGCTAGTCGTCAAGCGTAGGTTTCATTTATCGTGAACGATGTTATGGAGCTGGTGTTAGAGGTTGGGGCAGACGGTATCGCGGTTATCCATGCGGTTGTGGAAAGGGCTGACATAAGGCAAACGGCAGTGAAGTTCCGTCTAGAGCTGGATCGATGCAACTAATTTGTACATCATGGGAGGCTTGTCATGCCGAGTGCATCGAGACGCGTATGGGATACGTTTGTGGCGGCATTACATTTAGGACTGACGTCCTTCGGAGGTCCGATCGCGCATATTGGGTATTTTCGCAAAAAGTATGTAGAACAATTACGTTGGATCAATGACAATCAATTCGCCGAATTGAATGCGCTGTGTCAGATGCTGCCGGGTCCTTCCAGCAGTCAGCTTGGCATTGGCATCGGTATGATCCGGGCCGGCTGGTTAGGCGGCATTGCGGCTTGGCTCGGCTTTACTATGCCTTCCGCATGCTTGCTGATTGCATTCGCTCTCGGCCTAGGCTGGCTTCCTGACGATATGCCGGGCTGGCTTCAAGGCTTGAAGCTGGTCGCGGTGCCGATTATTTTTCAAGCGCTATGGGGGATGTCGAAGCAGCTGACACCAGATCCGGCACGAGTCACGATTGCCATTGCCGCAGCAGCGGGGGCGTTGTTTGTTCCGGGAATGTACGGACAACTGGCGATTATCTTGATATCTCTCATCGTTGGAGTGCTTCTGTTCAGAAAGCATGATGACAACGGACAGCAAGAGATCGCAGCAACTCCATCGCAAGCGACTGAGCCTGACAATCATTTACACCGGACGGCTGCACTGTTTTTGCTTGCCGCATTCTCTGGGCTATTTCTCGTATTGCCATGGCTAAAAACAGCTTCATTCCAAGTCATTACTCAACTGACCGACATGATGTACCGCACAGGCTCCTTAGTATTCGGCGGCGGTCATGTTGTGCTGCCGCTGCTCAAAGAAGAACTGGCGCATGCGGGATGGCTTAATGAGTCCATCCTTCTGGCGGGCTATGGAGCGGCTCAAGCCGTTCCCGGGCCATTATTTACTTTCGCCGCTTTTATCGGCGCATCATTAGCGCCGGGCTGGCTAGGAATTGGATATGCGTGCATTGCAACTTTATTTATATTTCTCCCGTCGTATTTATTAATAGGCGCAACGCTGCCGTACTTGGATCGCCTGCGGCAGTGGCGCGGTGTTCGTGCAGCGCTTAAAGGCGTGAATGCCGCCGTCGTCGGATTGCTGCTGGCCGCGCTGTACAATCCGGTATGGATTACATCTGTGCACGGCCCCGTACACTTTACCATCATTTTGATTGGCACGTTATTATTGATAACTTGGAAGCTCCCGCCTTGGGTCGTCGTGCTCATGTGTGCGATTTTAGGGGGATTGATGCTTTAAGTTGGGGGAGTTAGGGACAGAATGAGGATATAGAGAAATTATATAATTCCTTTACTGAGGTCAGCAAATGTCTAAATCCTACATTCTCATTCATGTTCACCCCGGCAACTCGTATACGAACCATATTCAGACGTGGTTTCAACAATGGATGGACGGACCGATAGAACAATTGCTATGTGACGAATGGCAGTGGGCTGTCATTCAAGAGGCGCTGCGGGAAAGGCTGCAGGAGACACTTCGAACTCATTCTCACCTTAAATATGTCGTGATTGCGTTAAGCTTGGATAAGTATACAGATAATGATGAGGGACTTCTTGAGATTCCTCCGCAGCTTCAAGCGCTCTTCACGATGGAGGTTCATTATGTAAAAGGGGCCGTTATTCTGATAGTGCCCAATGCGGTGCCCGCCGGAATCTACGCTGCTTTACAGCATGGATATAATGATATTATTCGTTTTCCGTGCCCGGTTGAGGAGTGGGATGCACGCATAGGGCGGGCTTTTAGCACAGAGCTGAAACAAGAGACCAATCAAGTCATTGCAATCGGTGATCTATCCATTGATATAGAGCGCAAACGAGTAACCAGGGGAGAGCAACCCGTACCTTTAACTCCAAAGGAATACGAATTGCTCTTATATATGGCATTGCGGACGAACCGCATTTGTTCTCGTGAGGAATTGCTGCGCGAAGTGTGGCATATGGCCTTTGACGCGCAAACCAATATCGTTGAAGTGTATATTAACTATTTGCGCCGCAAGATCGATCGCGGACACGGCTGGAAATTCATTCGTACGGTGCGGGGGCATGGATACCGCATGGAAAGCCCCGAAGCAACAATCTAGCTTGCTTTAATAGGTGTGCCGGAACGCTGCATGGAAGATTTCGCACGTGCAATAATATCGTCGTTCACAATTCTTCGTGCCGTAACGTACGTATCATCCCAATCCTTCAAATCAGAGTAAGTGACACCGGGTTTACCGAATGTATGCAAAATTTTCCCGTTTCCGGCATACATGGCGACGTGGGCAATTTTTCCTTTACCGCGTCTTCCGGTAGCAAAAAAGAGCAAATCTCCTTTTTTCAGTTCGCTGCGCTGCACTTTTTTTCCTACGGTAGCCTGTTCATAAGAGGCGCGCGGCAAGTCAATTCCTTGCTTCATGTACAGAAAGTGCATAAAGGACGAGCAATCAAATACTTTTGTCGTTTCAGTAGAAGCGCCAAATTTATATTTTACACCCAAATAATTATCACCGAGATTAATCATCTTCGCAGCAACTGTATTAGTAGTTGTCGTATTGTTTGAACCATTATCGTATCCGTCATTTGGATAAAGCTCAAATCCATCCCAGTAGGAGGATGCGTTCGTGTTCGTTGCGGCAGGTGCGGCTTCAATACGGGGAGCATTGTAAGCGCTCACCCCACTGAGCAGAGTGGCGATAGACATGATCGCAATAAGGCGCGTCCAACGTTTAGTAGTGGATTTTGTCATGAGTGTCAATCCCTCCGTATACGTTTTTGATTACATCCAGAGTATAGCAGAGGATATATAACCAAACCCACCCTCTAAAATTTAACTCCCTAAAATAAAATCAGGCTCCATCAACATGTAATCGATTACATTAAAGTTAGATGAGAAATGACAATTTGTAACCATTAAAAAAACCGCGAAAGCTAATCGCGGCTGCACATGACGAGCAAATACCCGTCTGTAACGGTAATTGTAACTTCTTCATTAACAAATTCATTGCTTATTCCAAGTGATTGGCCGATCTGCAAGGTTGCATTCGTAAGAGGGTATGCGAAGCCTTCCAATGTGATGCCGGTGACAACGCTGCTGAGCGGTAATAAAGAGATGTACGGAAAGGGCTGGCGCGTCAATGTAAGAGCTGAGTTAGTTATCATAATTAAATTGTGGTCATCTACAATTCGGCAGGCTACTCCGGCGTCAAGAGCTTTGCGCAGCAGGTGGATATTGGCCAATGTATGATCCAGGCGAGTTCCGGTAACGCCACACAGCGTAATTTGCTCGGGAAGCCACTCAAGTGCGATGTTAAAGGCGAGCTCCGTGTCCGTGTAATCCTTGTCAACGGCGTCAAAATCGATATATTGTCGACTTTGTTCTCGAATCCATATGCGCTCATTTTCCTGAACGGAGTCAAAATCGCCTACCGCCAGGTCAGGCTGAATGTGATGTTGAATGAGAAACAGCGCGCCCCGATCGGCGCCGATTACATAGTCGGCCGTCTTAAGCAGAGTTAGCATGGAATCGCCTAATTGCCCCCCGGCATAAATGATGACATGCGATGGCCGAGGCTCAGGTGTATGTATCAACATGTTTCGTACCGTCCTTTTCTAAAAAGCATAAATAATGATTCACTATAATCAATACATCGCTTCTAAACATTACAATATTAAGTATAGCGGATTTTTGCAACACCACCAATGACATGATGTCGATTTAAATAGAAATTTGCCAAAGGAAGCTGACGTGCCGTAAAGTATAGGTGCGTGTTCAAAAAGGGATTTTAGAATAACCTCTATAAGATATATTGATATAAGGAGGATGAAGGATGGTACAAGTGTTGTTCGTCTGTCTAGGAAACATATGCCGTTCACCTATGGCTGAAGCGGTATTACGACAAAAGATTAAAGACAAGGGGTTGTCTGAACAGCTCGTAGTGGACTCTGCTGGAACCGGAGATTGGCACATCGGGAAACCGCCGCATGAAGGAACCCGCGGTATATTAGATAATCAAGGAATCTCCTATAGCGGAATGAAGGCAAGACAACTCCATCCGGATGATTTTCAACAATTCACCTATATTGTGTGCATGGATCGCAGTAACGAAAGCAATGTTATGAACTGGGAAGGGGCGTCGAGCAAGACATCGACTGTGATCAGATTCATGTCATTGCTACCGGAAGAGAGCGTAGAAGATGTTCCAGATCCGTACCATACAGGAAATTTCGATGAGGTTTATCGCTTGGTGTCTTCGGGCTGCTCCAAGCTGCTTGAGCGGATTGTACAAGAACAACATTTGCTGACCACAATGTAGAGGAATGTAATGGTGCAGCAGTGACATACGTCCTTGTATGCCGCTGCTGCATTTGTTTCAATTGGTATGGAACAATGCTATATGTTTCCATAAGTAGTGCAAGGCAGATACATATAACTTATTAGTCTAGGAAAAAACGGAGCGCATCAGGCACATGCTTCTGCCAGAATCCCCATAAGTGCTGGCCTTCATGTTCTGCATACTGAATGTGGGCGCCGCGTGCTTCCAGCACTTGTTTCGCATTGCGGTTCAATTCAACGAAGTTGTAGGTGCCAGTGTCGGTCGTGAACTCCGTTTCTTGTAAACCAACAATCATGAACAGATGAAGCCAAGACAAATCTTTCTCAAGCGACATCAGTTCAAGTGAAGATGGATAGTAGGCGCCAGATAACGAAATGACTTGACGGAACCGCTCGGGATACATCAGCGCCAGATGCAACGAAACGGTCCCTCCTAGCGAATCTCCGGCTAAGATGACTTCAGTCCAATCCGTGCGGACGGGATAGAGCTGCTCGATGGCTGGCACAATTTCTTCAGCAAAAGCACGCGTATAGGATTCAAATCGCACCCCGTCTGGAGAATACTCGGATGTGCGCAGTTTTTTGTCGACTTCGACGCCGACGATAATGAACGGCTCCATGTCATCTTCGATAATGAGCTTGTTGGCATGGGTTGCAATGCGGCCGAAGTTAAAAAAATCTTCGCCATCTTGACAGTACACGACAGGATAGCTGAGCACCTCTTGATATCCGGGTGGTAAATAGACGCGAACACGGCGACTCCCGCCTAAATGGTTGCTCGGAATGTCGTGTTTGACAATGGTACGTTTTAAAATAGAAGAATCCGACATTAGTTACACCGCCTCATGCAAAATTTAGTCCATGTTGGACAATAATATCTTTGTTAGGTTCATTGTCGTGAACACGGATGAAAGCAGAAATGTGGAAAGTGCTTTCTACCATATATAATGTGCATCAAAATGTTCACTGCATGTGCACAAGTTCACAATTTTGTAACAGCCTGTTATAGTGGGTTTTGAGTGCTGTTATAACAACAATTAAACAGAATGTTCACTTTTTCCGCGTTTTCTTTTGACCAAACGATTAAAACAGGTGTATAATGATTCTATAACAGCGAAACAAAATCTTCAAACTTTTATTGAGGTGAGAAAACATGAGCAAGTTCCCATTCGAAGTTCAGACGGAAGATATTCAACCGTTGTCCGTCTTGTCTCCAGAAGGAGAAATTGTTAACCCGGATATGATGCCGGAGTTGACGGACGAGCAACTTAAAGAAATTATGTACCGCATGGTATTTACACGCACCTGGGACGATCGTGCGATCAACTTGGGCCGCCAAGGCCGTCTCGGTTTCTACGCACCGGTATCCGGTCAAGAAGCTTCTATGGTCGGCAGCGTGTATCCACTGCAGAAAGAAGACTTTGTCGTTCCGGCATATCGCGATATGCCGCAGATTGTATGGCACGGACTTCCGCTTTATCAAGCATTCTTGTATTCCCGTGGTCATCAACACGGCGGTCAAATTCCAGAAGGCGTCAACGTATTGATGCCGCAAATCATCATCGGTGCGCAAATCCTGCACGCGATGGGTATTGCTATGGGCTTCAAATTGAAAAAACAAGCGCAAGTCGCAATCACTTATACGGGTGACGGCGGTTCTTCAGAAGGTGACTTCTATGAAGGCTTGAACTTCGCAGGCGCATTTAACCTGCCTGTCATCTTCTTCGTTCAGAACAACGGATATGCCATTACGACTCCGTTCACGAAGCAAACAGCAGCGAAATCGATCGCACATAAATCCGTTGCGGCTGGTATCCACGGCATGCAAGTCGACGGAATGGACGTGCTCGCGGTCATTAAAGCAGTTCAAATTGCGGCAGAACGCGGACGTAAAGGCGAAGGCGCAACATTGATCGAATCCTTAACTTACCGTTTCCGTCCACACTCCATGGCGGATGATACTACGAAGTACCGTACGAAAGACGAAGAAGCGGAATGGGCGATTAAAGACCCGATCGTTCGCTTGGGTAAATACTTAGAGAAAAAAGGTCTGTGGACCGAAGAAGATACAGCACGTGTGAAAGACGAAGCGAAAGCAAAAGTAAACGCTGAAATCAAACGTGCCGAACAAACGGAAAAAATGACAGTTGCAGGTCTTATCGATAGCATGTACGAAACGACACCGCAGCATTTGGAAGAGCAAAAAGCTGACTTCCAATAAGAACGATTAATATAGCCGGTCCTAAGATGATGTGGCCCGGCAACTTATATATAGAACGAACCATCGTTAGCTGACGAGGTTGTTCTGATTCCATTCTGGCTCTGCGATAACGGTAAGGAGGAAACAAAGCAATGGCACAAATGAATATGAAAGAAGCGATTCGCGACGCAATGCGCGTGGAATTGAAACGAGACCCTAACGTAGTTGTATTTGGGGAAGACGTTGGCCATGTCGGCGGTGTATTCCGTGCAACAGAAGGCTTGCAAAAAGAATTCGGGGACGAGCGCGTATTTGATACGCCACTGGCAGAATCCGCAATCGGCGGTATGGCAGTTGGTCTGGGCGTTACAGGTTTCCGCCCTGTAGCTGAAATCCAATTCGTCGGTTTTATCTACGAAGCGCTTGACCAAATGTGCGTGCAAGCAGCGCGCCTGCGTTACCGTTCCGGTGGACGCTACAATGCGCCAATCGTATTCCGTACACCATTTGGTGGCGGTGTTAAAGCAGCAGAATTGCATACAGATTCCCTGGAAGGTTTGATGATTCAAACTCCGGGTATTAAAGTAGTAATTCCTTCGAATCCTTATGATGCAAAAGGTTTGCTCATTTCTGCAATTCGGGACAACGATCCAGTATTCTTCATGGAGCACTTGAACCTATATCATGCATTCCGTGATGAAGTGCCTGAAGATGATTATACGGTAGAGCTTGGCAAAGCTAATGTCGTCCGTGAAGGGAAAGACGTTACAATCTTGGCATACGGCTTGATGGTTCATACAGCAATGAAAGCAGCTGCTGAACTTGAAAAAGAAGGCGTGCAAGCAGAAGTCATCGACCTTCGCACATTGATGCCGCTCGATATCGACACGATCGTAGAGTCTGTCAAAAAGACAAACCGCGTCATTGTCGTGCAAGAAGCTCAAAAAACTTCCGGTGTGGCTGCAGAAGTGATTGCGCAAATCAACGAGAAAGCAATTCTGCACCTCGAAGCTCCTGTACTGCGTATCGCTGGTCCGGACACTGTGTATCCATTTGCACAGATTGAAGATCAGTGGTTGCCGAATCCAGCACGCATCATTGCGGGCGTCAACAAGGTATTGAACTTCTAAGAAGGAACCGAACAGAGAGAAGGAGGTTATTTTTGTGGCTAAATTTGAGTATCGCTTCCCTGAACTAGGGGAAGGGCTGCATGAAGGCGAAATTATTAAAATGCATATTAAACCGGGGGATAAGGTGACTGATGATGATATCATCATGGAAGTCCAGAACGACAAAGCTGTCGTTGAAGTTCCTTGTCCGGTAAATGGTACGGTATTGGAAGTGCTTGCAAAAGATGGACAAGTGTGCCATATGGGTGAAGTCGTAGCAGTTATCGACGCAGAAGGCGATATCCCTGAGCAAGCAATGCCAGAAGAAGAAGCGAAGGAAGAAGCGGCTCCAGCACAAGGCGGCGCAGCGGAAGCTCCTAAAGCAGAAGGTACGGCAGCAGCACCGAATCATGATGTATTGGCTACACCAAGCGTGCGCAAGCTTGCTCGCGACTTGGGCGTAAATATCGGTGAAGTTTCTGCAACTGGCAAGAACGGCAAGATTACACGCGAAGACGTTGAAGCATTTGCCAACGGCGGCGCTCCAGTGGCTAAGGAAGAAGCAGCAGCACCGAAAGCGGCTGAAGCGAAATCCGCTCCTGCGGCTGCAGCAGCAAGCCGTGACGCTGATGAAGAGCGTGTACCATTCAAAGGTATCCGTAAAGCTATTTCCAACGCCATGGTTAAATCGGCATATACAGCTCCACACGTAACGATTATGGACGAAGTTGAAGTGGCAGACCTCGTTGCATTCCGTACGCGTCTGAAACCGATGATGGAGAAAAAAGGAACTAAAGTAACCTACTTGCCGTTCATCGTGAAAGCACTCGTGGCAGCATGCCGTCAGTTCCCAGCGATGAATGCGATGATTGACGAAGCAGCTCAAGAGATCGTGTACAAAAAATACTACAACATCGGTATCGCAACAGACACAGACAATGGTCTTATCGTACCGGTTATTAAAGACGCCGATCGTCGCAGCATCTGGATGATTGCAAACGACATTAAGGATTTGGCGACTCGTGGTCGCGATGGCAAGCTCGGCCCGAACGAATTGAAAGGCAGCACCATCACGATTACGAACATCGGTTCCGCGGGCGGTATGTTCTTTACACCAATCATCAACTACCCTGAAGTTGCAATTTTGGGTACAGGACGTATCTCCGAGAAAGCAGTTGTGAAGAACGGCGAAATCGTAGTGGCGCCAGTAATGGCATTGTCCCTTAGCTTCGACCACCGTCTCATCGATGGCGCAACAGCACAAAACTTTATGAACTACATCAAGCAATTGCTCGCTAACCCTGAGCTGCTTGTGATGGAGGTGTAACCAGAATGGTAGTAGGAGACGCATCTTTGAATATTGACACTTTGGTTATTGGAGCGGGCCCTGGTGGTTACGTGGCAGCGATTCGCGCTGCCCAGCTCGGCCAAAGCGTGCTTATCGTGGATAAATCCGAACTCGGCGGTGTGTGCTTGAACCGTGGTTGTATTCCTTCCAAAGCGCTCATTAGCGCTGCACATCAATACGAAGTTACGCAGCATGCTTCCGAAATCGGGATTACAGCTGAGAACGTGAAGGTGGACTTCACAAAAGTTCAACAGTTCAAAGGCGGCGTTGTGAAAAAGTTGACCGGCGGCGTTGGCGCACTGTTGAAAGCTAACAAAGTGCAAGTATTCAACGGTGAATGCATGTTCATCAACGAGAACGAAGCCCGCGTGTTCAACGATCAAGAAGCACCGCGCTACATGTTCAAGAACTGCATCATTGCAACAGGTTCCCGTCCGATCGAACTGAAAGCTTTCCCATTCGGCAGCCGCATTCTGTCTTCAACAGAGGCGTTGGAACTGCAAGAAGTGCCTAAATCGATGATCGTTATCGGCGGCGGTTATATCGGTGCAGAGCTTGGTCAAATGTACTCCAAGTTCGGTACAAAAGTTACAGTTATCGAGGGTGCTGACATGGTATTGCCAGGCTTCGATAAAGATATGACACAGCTTGTGTCGAAGAGCATGAAAAAATCGAACGTTGAAATCTTCACGGGCGCGAAAGCAGAAAGTGCAACGCAAACGGATAAAGACGTTACGGTGAAATTCACAGTTAAAGGCGAAACGAAAGAAGTTACAGCGGAATACTTGCTCGTAACTGTCGGTCGTCGTCCAAATACGGACGGTGAACTTGGACTTGACATGATCGGTCTGAAAATGACGGATCGCGGTCTTGTCGAAGTTGACCATCAAGGACGCACTAGCATTCCGCACATCTTCGCAATTGGCGATATCGTTGCAGGTCCTGCGCTTGCACACAAAGCTTCTTACGAAGGTAAAGTGGCAGCTGAAGCGATTGCGGGCATGCCGAGCGTCATTGACTACAAATGCATTCCTGCGGTCTGCTTCACGGATCCAGAATGCGCAAGCGTCGGTCTGTCCGAATCCGAAGCGAAGGAAAAAGGCCACAAAGTTAAAGCTGGTAAATTCCCTTACGCTGGTAACGGACGCGCCTTGTCCCTTGGCGGCAGCGTTGACGGCTTCGTGAAAATCGTATCCGATGCGGATACAGGCGTCGTGCTTGGTTCGCAAATCGTAGGTCCTGAAGCATCTAACTTGATTGCGGAAATGGGCTTGGCAGTTGAAATGGCTGCAACGGTTGAAGACTTGGCGTTGACCATTCACGCTCACCCAACATTGGGTGAAATCGTGATGGAGGCTGCTGAGGTTGTTCTTGGCCATCCAATTCACACAGTAGGTAAGTAATTCCTCCTCTCTCTGAGGGTTCTGTTACATTCTGTTACGGTTCGATATATTGATATTGCCCCTGCAGCATCGTGCTGCAGGGGATTTTTTTGTGAATGAAAGCGTGAATGAGCTTGGATTGCATCGCTTTGCTCCACTCTCCCCGTTATTCAGGAACATGAGGACAGAAGCTTTATTTCTCTCGTATGACCCCGCGACAAAATCGTGATTTTTTACTGCAGCAATGTTAAACTTAGATGAATCAGAAAGATAGAGAACGGAGTGGATGAAATGAAGGCATATTTGGATTTATTGCAAGACGTCCTGGAACACGGAGTAAAAAAAGAAGACCGCACAGGAACCGGAACGGTCTCGGTTTTTGGCCGTCAGCTCCGTTTTAATCTGAACGAAGGCTTCCCGCTGGTGACAACGAAGCGTCTGCATCTGAAATCAATTGTTCATGAACTGCTGTGGTTTATCAGCGGTGACACGAACATCAGCTATTTAAAAGAGAACGGCGTTCGCATCTGGGATGAATGGGCGGATGAGAATGGCGATTTGGGACCAGTGTACGGTTCGCAATGGCGGAAGTGGGAGACGGCGGATGGCCGCGTCATTGACCAGATTGCGAATGTGATCACACAAATCAAGACCAATCCAGATTCCCGGCGCCTGCTTGTCTCGGCCTGGAATGTCGGGGAAATCGACAATATGAAGCTGCCGCCTTGTCACTATGCGTTCCAATTCTATGTCGCTGATGGAAAATTAAGCTGCATGCTCAATATGCGTTCGGTCGATTGCTTCTTAGGACTTCCGTTCAATATTGCGAGCTATGCGCTGTTGACGTATATGGTGGCACAGCAATGCGACCTGGAGGTAGGGGAATTCATATGGTCCGGCGGAGATGTGCACATTTACTCCAATCATCTGGAGCAGGTGAACACGCAGCTGCAGCGCGAACCGTTCCCGCTGCCGAAGCTTATCATTAAGCGTAAGCCGGAATCGATTTTCGATTACAAATACGAAGACTTTGAATTTGCAGATTATGAGCATCATCCGACAATCAAAGCGCCGGTAGCGGTATAAGCGGGACTGCAGGTTGAACGATGAAGCGAGAGGAAGAGTTAATTACGATGTCAATTACGATGATCTGGGCAATGGACGAACAACGGCTCATTGGGAAAGATAACGAAATGCCGTGGCATATTCCGAACGATATGGCTTATTTTCGCAAGATGACGCGGGGCAAGACCGTCGTGATGGGTAGAAAAACATTTGATTCGTTAAGCGGAGCGCTTCCGAATCGACGGAATATTGTCGTCACGCGCAATCAGGCATGGAAGCCCCAGGACGCGGAAACCGTCCACGATATTCATGATGTGCTGCCGCTCGCTGAGCAGGATGAACTCATGATTATTGGGGGGGCGCAAATATACAAGCAGTTCATGCCCTATGCGGATAAGCTGCTCATTACACGTATCGACGAGACATTTGACGGGGACGCTTACTTTCCTGAATATGATGAGACGGAGTGGAAGTGTGTGGGTGAGGAACAGGGAACTGTAGATGATAAAAATAAGTATCGCCACCGTTTTTTGACGTATGTCCGTAATCGTTGAAGAAGTGTGTTGTGTGCTGAAGTGCAAATGATTTGCTCATCACTCCATTGGATTATCCTAACGATTTAGGTACGATAATGTGAAAAAACATGTCGAAGAGTGCAATACGCAGCCTAATATATTGTTGGATGAACGTGCAACGTTTTACGGACAGACGGATGGAGGAGAAAGCATGTCAACACCTACTGGATTTATGGAATATCGTCGTCAAATTCCGGCTGACCGCGATCCGATGGAACGGTTACAGGACTGGGAAGAATTCCACAAACATATGAATGAAGAGGAGCTGCGCACGCAAGGCGCCCGTTGTATGGACTGCGGCACGCCGTATTGCCATACCGGCATTGAAATGCCAGGGGGCACTTCGGGATGTCCAGTCAACAACTTAATTCCGGAATGGAACAGTCTCGTGTTTCGCGGATTGTGGCAAGAAGCATTGGAACGTCTTCATAAGACGAATAATTTTCCGGAATTTACAGGACGGGTCTGTCCAGCACCATGCGAAGGCTCCTGCACGGTCGGACTTATCGGCCAGCCTGTTACGATCAAGACGATCGAAGAAGCGATTATCGAACGTGGCTTCGAAGAAGGCTGGGTAAAGCCTGAGCCTCCTGTAATGAGAACCGGTAAGCGTGTCGCCGTAGTCGGTTCCGGGCCAGCTGGCTTGGCATGTGCGGCACAGCTTAATAAAGCCGGTCACCTCGTCACCGTCTACGAACGTGCCGATCGGATCGGCGGGCTGCTCACATACGGTATCCCGACGATGAAGCTGGATAAAGGCATCGTTGAGCGTAGGGTACAGCTTCTGGAAGCGGAGGGCGTTACCTTCATTACGAATACGGAAATTGGTACCGATATTCCTGGCGCGAAGCTGACAACTGATTATGATGCGGTTGTATTGTGCGGAGGAGCTACGAAGCCGCGTGAATTCGTTATAGAAGGCAGTACTTTGCAAGGCATTCATTACGCGATGGATTATTTGAACGGAACGATTAAGAGCTACTTGGATTCCGGACTGGAAGATAACCAATATATTACGGCCGCGGGCAAGGATGTCATTGTCATCGGCGGCGGAGATACGGGAACAGACTGTGTGGCGACCGCGCTGCGCCATGGCTGCCGCAGTATTACGCAATTCGGTACCCATGCGAAAGCGCCACAAGAACGCGACCCTATCGCGAATCCGTGGCCGCAGTTCCCGAATGTGTATACGCTCGATTATGCGCACGAGGAAGCGAAGGCGCTATACGGTCAGGACCCGCGTGAGTTCTCTATCATGACGACGAAGTTCGTCGGGGATGAGGAAGGGCGTGTGAAAGAGCTTCACACGGTACAAATCGAACGTATAGTGGATGACACCGGCCGCAAAATATATAAGCCGATACCCGGAACGGAACGTGTATTCCCAGCTCAGCTTGTGCTCATCGCAATCGGCTTTGACGGGCCGGAGAAGACGCTTGTTGAACAGCTCAGTCTCGAGACGGACCGCCGTTCGAACGTGAAGGCGGCTTATGGCAAGTATGCGACGAACGTGGAGCGTGTGTTCGCCGCCGGCGATATGCGCCGTGGACAGAGCTTGGTCGTCTGGGCCATTAATGAAGGCCGTGAAGCGGCGCGCGAGGTTGATCATTATCTAATGGGCTCTACCTTGCTGCCTTAGATGGAGCTTGTTAAGAAACCCAAGTATCCGCTTCCGTCGCTGTTGATTCCAGATCATTATTGGGATGAGACGATGCGGGGATGATCGGAAGCTGCGCGCCCATGAAGCGCGGCTTCTTATTTTTTTGCCCCTAAATCCTGCAGCATGGCGATAAACTGACTGCAATATTGTTCAATGGAAAAATGGGCTTTGACATGCTTCTGGGCATTGTCAACAATAGTGTGGCGCAAGGAATCATTGCGCATCAGCTGCAGTGCAAAGTAGACAGCTTCTTGGATATTGCCGAGCGTGTAATATATTCCGGTGACATGTGGAAGGACAGAGCTGCGGACGCCGCTCGAGTCCGTCGTTAACACCGGACAGCGGCAGCTCATCGCTTCAAGCACCGCAAAAGGTCCGCCCTCTGATTTGGAGGTGCAGCAATACATGCCTCCAGAGTCGCCAATCATCGAGAAATAATCTGGCATTTGTCGATTAGGCACATTCGATTGAAGCACCAAATGCTGATTCAGTTGGAGAGTATGGACCATCTGTTCGAACTGCACTCTTTCTTCGGGTGAAGCCAAGTTGGCATCTTCAAACATCCATAATTGAATCTTCGGATTATGTTGAAGCAAATGATGTCCTATAATTAGAAATTCACGCCAATTTTTATTGTCGCGTTCCTCGAGTCTGCCGATCCATGCGATGATTGGGAACGGTTTTTTCGGTAATGACCGATATGTGAATGCCTTCGTATCCAGGCAATTGTTGAACTCATATTTACGCATATGGGGAAAGAGAGTTGAAAATATGTCGGAAATATAAGGCGTCTTCGGGTTTAGGAGCGCATTGGCATGGGGAAGAAGATGTGGCGCTGCCTTGGTTAATTCTTTGTGGGCAGCTCCCATTTCACCGTATCCTTGCACTTCAAAAATAATAAGTCCTTCATATCCGAACTCTCGCAATTTTTGGACAAACTCATAGGCAGATACGACGATGATGGCCGCGTAGCTTCCTTGGGCGACAATATGCTGTATTTTTTGATCTTCATTCGTAAAAAAAGTAGGGGTGTCATTATAATTTTGCATACCCGCACCATGCATGAAATAAAGGCAATGGCATTCGATGCCGCGTTTTTTCAACGCTTGACAGCGCAGTCGGTTCAACGTTTCCATGCCACCGCTAGGAACAAAAAAAACGAACAATATTTTCATTGCCTTCCTCATGCCCCCCTGATTTCATCGTCATCGGCGTATTATATGTGCATCAGTATAAATGAGCCTGTGTTCCTGCACATTTCATAAGCGATAGGTAAAAAATAGATTTCTATCCGTTACTGCCGACGAACGTCTGTCATACATATATCCTACATAACAGCTATTCAGGGTCACACGCCGAACACAAAGTCTGCATATCGGTATCTGGCATTATCATTCAGGCATTAATCGGCATCTGTTTGTTGTTATTAAGCTTTTGTACTGCCGAAGTGTCATTCTATTGCTAGCCTATGTAATAAAATGGCGCGAAGCAGGGGAAGTACGAAGACCGTACTGCTCCAACGATCAGCGTACCATAGACAAGAAACCAGGGATAAGAATACAAAGAGTATTTTTAAATAAACGAACAGCGGTTTGTGACACATCTGCGCCACAAACCGCTTTACATGATAGATGAGAAGATTAGGCGATGACTTTGCCTGTAATGTTGACCGGACCAGTTACTGTAATCGATCCGTGTTTCGGATTTTCATTCAAAGCGAATAATTGATAAACGCGTTCTCCTACAGGTACATTTGTCAGTACCGCTTGAAAGGTGGAAAGGTTATGGGAAGAACAGTTTGCTCTCTCTTCGCTGTCGGTTGCGTCTTGTCTTATGCTGGCAACCAATACGCCATTTTGTAAAATTCTGAGCTGAAGGGTAGGCTGTTCGTTTTTTCGGCTATCCGCCGTCCAGCCCACACTGGATATAAGCTCGATAAAGTTCGTCGGTGGGGCAACGAAGAGCCCAAACTCCAACAATAAGGTAGGTGTATCCGTAAGTCTAACATCGGAGGAATCAGCCAAGTTGCTTAAGAGGGATCTATTGTAATTAATTAATGTCGGCATTAGCTTATCGCCTTCTTTCTTTGAAATTTATTATACAATATGCATTTCAGACAATTTTCGCTCATACAAACATCTATTTTTGTTCCGATTTCATAAAATTAAGCGAAAGTACAAACGAAACCAAATCATTAGCCATCAAGGAGGGTAAGCGGCCTAATCGCATCGCCGCGGGATAATTAAGAACTATTTTATTGCATTCCTTTGTCTCCTATTTCATAATGAAAGGATAGGAATCGCCGCAAGAAGCTGCGTTGGTCATACGCGGCTTCTTCTGTTGTCAGAAAGAAGAGGTGAGGGGATGAAGACGCTAGTCGTGGCGGAAAAGCCCGATATGGGGCGCACCATCGCTTCCGTCATTGAACCGAGAGGACGCAAGCACCGTACGCACATCGAAGGGGACAATTATATTGTTACGTGGGCCATCGGCCATTTGCTTGGTCTTGCGGAGCCGCAAGTGTATGACCCGAAATATAAGCGGTGGTCATTTCACGATCTCCCGATATTGCCGTCTGCATTCAAAATCGTTGCGGAGCGGCGCACGAAAGATCAATTGAAGCAGATCGGGGATCTTGCGAAGCAGTGTCATACCATTATTAACGCTTGTGATGCCGGGCGGGAAGGTCAGTATATTTTTGCGCTCATCGAGCAGCATTTCAGATGGAAGCATCCGGTGAAGCGGCTCTGGATTTCCGACTTGACCGCGGAGACGATACGCCGCGGCTTCCAAGAGCTGAAGGGCGCTGAAGAGTATGAGCGGCTGACGGCGGCGGCCAGGGCGCGCAGTGAAGCGGATTGGATTATTGGGATGAATGCATCCCGCGCATTTACGACGAAGCATAAGGCTCTCTTGTCTGTCGGACGGGTACAGACGCCCGTCTTGGCGCTGATATATGACCGTGAACAAGAAATTGCGGCGTTCAAGCCGGAATCGTATTACGATATTACGGCCCAATTTCAGCAAGGAGAGGTGACGTATAAAGGGACGAGGCAAGGAGACCGCATTCAAGACGAGCAGACCGCATCTGAAATCGTCGAGCGGGTGGATGGGAAAGAGGGGCGTATTGCCGACTTTACGATTAAGGAAGGCAAGGAATATCCCTATAAGCTCTATGATCTGACGCTGCTGCAGAGAGATGCGAATGCGCGCTTCGGTTTTTCGGCCAAGAAGACGTTGGACATCGCGCAAGCGCTGTATGAGAAGCACAAGGTGATAACTTATCCGCGTACCAACTCTAATTATGTGACGGAGCAAAATATTGGAAGCATGCATCAAGCAGTGAATATGCTGAAGCAGATGCCTGATTATGCCGCTTGGGCGAACATGGCCGATCCGAAGCGCGTTCATCGCGGCAATCGCAGCGTATGCAACCCGAGCAAGGTAGAGGATCACCACGCGATCCTGCCGACGACGAAACGCCCGGGTTCGCTCGCGCCTGACGAAGCCAAAGTGTACGATTTGATCGTCCGGCGGCTGCTGGCTCATTTTTTCCCCCTTGCGGAGTACACGCTGTACACCGTCCTGACGGAGGTGGAGCGGGAGACGTTTAAGACATCCTTGAAGCAATGGCGCATTCGCGGCTGGAAGGTGCTGTATGATTCAGACAACGACGCCGCGGCGAAGCGTGCCGGGAAACGTGCCAAGAAGAAGGAAGAAACGGAAGATGGCGAGACATCCGGCGCAGCTGACGAGGTAATTGAGCTGGATGAGAATGCCGTGTTCCAAGTAAAGAAGGACCAGACAGCGTTGTGCATTCACGCGGAGTGGAAGGCGAAATCGACCCAGCCGCCGAAGTCGTACACGGAAGGAACACTGCTGAAGGCGATGGAGAGTGCCGGGAAGCAGCTCGATAATGAAGAGCTCCGGGAAGCGATGAAGGACGGGGGGCTAGGCACGCCTGCGACGCGTGCGGCCACGATAGAGCGCTTGAAGCAGGTCGGATATATTACGATGACTGGCAAGCGTTTGACGCTGACGGCGAAGGGGAAGACGGCCGTAGAGCTCATCCGTGGAGCTGGCGTTCACCTATTGACGTCACCCGAAATGACGGGACAGTGGGAGCGGAGACTGACGCAGATCGCCCGCGGGGAAGCGTCGGAGACCGTGTTTATGGATGCTGTTCGCAAATTTACGGTGCACGTCATTCAATGCGTCGGTAAGCAAGCGCCTGTCGCCGCACACATTTTGGCCGAAATTCAGCCCGACCGGACGAGCAAGGGCCGAGGCAAGGACGGAGGTCAACGTACAGGGAACGGACAAGCATCTGTATCGAAGCAAGATGCAGGCAGCTTGGGCAGTGCGAAAGCAGGACGTGCATCAAGCGACGGAGCGAACTCGAACTCAAGCTCTAGCGCATCCATGGCTTCATTCGGCACTTGTCCGCGTGAAGGGTGTGGAGGGACGGTGATTTCCGGACGCAAAGGCTTCGGATGTTCCAATTACAAGCAAGGGTGCAAATTCGTCGTCTGGAAGAAAAACCTCGCCGTCGGCAAGACGATCTCGGAAACGATGATTCGGGAGCTGCTGGAAAAAGGGACAACCAAACGACTAAGCTTCAAACAAGGCAGTGAGTCCGTAAAAGGCAGGTTGGTCTGGGCTAATCGTTCCACCGGCGAACTGCGGCTTGAAATCGAGGAATAACAACTTCAATATAAAAGCAGGGCAATCCATGTTATGATGGATTGTCCTGCTTCTCTGACAGCCACTGCTGAATAACATGAGGGACGTCTATCAACCGTTCAACGGTGTAGAAGGCTCCCTGTGGCGCTGTATCGATGTCTACGACATTATATGACCATTCATTCGGCTGCTTTAAGTAGACGGCGTTCAAGCCAGACAGCAGTGCGGGGATGACATCCGTTCGCACCGAGTTGCCGATCATCCACGTACTTGCGGGATGAAAGTCGTGTTCATTTACAATGTCTGCAAGCGCATCTGACGTCTTATGCTGGCGGATAAAGATGCGGTCGCCGAAGTAAGTCGAGAGCTTCATCTGATCAATTTTGCGCTGCTGAATGATAGGTTCGCCGCCGGTATACAAGAACAGCTTATGCCCTTCATCACGCAAGCAATCGAGTGTCTCCACCATGCCGGGATAGGGTTCAATCTCCATCTCGTATACACTCATGCCTAATTTCCAAAGCAAATCGGTTTCGCTCGTGGACGGTTTGCGTCCGGTCAAATGACAAAAATGATGATATGTCTGAATGAAGGAACGCGGGAAATGTTCACTTTGGAAGCCGTTGTGCTGCACGCAGGCAATATCGAATTGAGCTTGCACCGATTTGAATTCCCGTGAGCCGATGCGCCAAGATTTAAACCAAGTCGACATCGTATCCATAAATTGTTGAATGACCACATCAAAATATTTGTTGCAATGAACGAGGGTATCGTCCAGATCGAACAATAACGTCTGTTTTGCTCGTGACGTCATTACAGCCACCTCCTTACGCCTGATGGACAAGACAGGCGCGAGAGGACCTAGCGGTTACGCTTATGCTGTCTGTCTTTCATGTCATGATTGAACATAGTCTTCCAAAAATGCGGACAAGTCCGCAAGCCCTTCTTGACGGAGAGATATTCGTTCTACTTTGCCATTCCAATAGGTGCGTATGTATCCGGCTGAGCGCAGAACGGCCAAATGGTGCTTGACGGTTCCCGTCGTAAGCGACAGATGCTCTTGAATGTCCGCGAACGTACGCGGTTCTTGGCCGACAAAACGCAATAGCCGCAGCCGATGGTCATCTGCCAAAGCGCGAGTCATGCGGCGCAAGCTGTATGGCGGGAGGAGATCGGATGGTTCTGGCTCATCTACCGCATACAGTATTAATATTTTGCCTTGAAACGTACAGGTTTGATTCATCGGGCGATAATGCCACATTGGTGCGAGAATAACCTCGGATACTTCGCCATTGTCAGGGATGACGACACCATTCGTCGCGACTTCAATGAGCTCGGACGGAGATATTTTGCTCATCAACCGTGCCTTTTCTTCTACATCATGCTGAAGAATCGGTTCCCATTCTGCAATGGAGCGGCTTATGTATTGCTCATACCAGAACTTGAGCGCCGGCACGTAAATCAACTGTGCGCGTTCTTGGTTGAAAGAATGTGATTTTAAACCGTAGTGCTGTTTGAGCTGCGTCCAGTCTTCAACAGTCGCATGTTCCAACTGTGAGATGTAGTCGAGTATATCATCATGGCCCTTGCGTTCAAGCGCCATGGCATACAACAGGTCGAAATCGCTTAACGTATATTTGCGAATTTTCTCGGTGTGGGTGTTCCATTCGGAAGGAAGCTGCTGCTCGATTTGGCGAATCCATTCCGTTCCGTTCTCCACATTCCGAATCCATTTGCGATGTGCAAACAGCATGAAGCTTCCAATGAGTTCATATACCGAGGAACAGTCGATGCGAACATGATAGGTCATGCTTTACGGAGCCCCCTTGAATGTCGATACGCTATATATTCATTATGAATTGTTTTGCATAGGATTGTCTACTATAATGTTGAAATGTTGGGGAGATGCGGACATGGGCGGGTAGAAACGCTCTTTTTAAATAGAAGCTCTCAGCGGAATACTAGAATTGGGGAGGTAGAAATATGACTGCTTGGCGGAAAACAACAAGTTCCCCCACTTGGCAATTTGTCATTCTTATTATTGTTGTCACATTTACCGGATTGAGTCAAGGGCTGCTATTGCCCCTGCTCACCATCTTCCTTGAGCGGATGGGCGTGCCGTCCGACTTGAATGCTTTGAATGCAACGGCACTATATATCGGCGTATTTGCCATGATGTTCTTGGTGGAACGGATATTGATCAAGGTTGGCTTCAAACGTATGATTTTGGGCGGTTTAATAGTGGTTACAGCAGCACTGGCGCTCTTTCCGATCATGCAAAATATTTGGGTATGGTTCGTGCTGCGGCTTGTGGTCGGCATTGGCGACAGCGCGCTACATTATGCTACACAGTTATGGGCAGTCTCTGTTAGTCCGGCGCACCGGAGGGGACGGAACATCTCTTTGTACGGGATGGCTTATGGCGTTGGGTTCAGCTTCGGTCCATTAGGAATCAATTTGCTGAAAATTAGTGATGCGGCACCGTTTATCGTCATCGTGCTCATGTTCGTCATCGTCATGGGAATCGTCTTCTTCAAGCTGCCGGATCAACGCGCGGAAATGATGCAGGATGGTTCAAGACCGGAGAAGCGTTATGCTCGCTCGTATCAATGGGCTTGGTTTGCGCTATTGCCGGCCTTCCTATATGGGTATATGGAAGCGTCCATGAACAGCAACTTCCCTGTATATGCTTTGCGACTCGGATTGGAGCAAGAGTGGATTTCGTACCTGCTGCCGTTCTTCGGCATTGGCGGACTCATTCTCCAGCTGCCGCTCGGAATTTTGAGTGACCGTATCGATCGTAAAAAAGTACTGATGACCTGCGGGATTTTAGGCGGTCTCGGCTTCTTGTTCATTCCACTCTTCGGCACGAACATATGGGGCATATTAATTATGTTCATGCTTGTGGGAGGTCTAGTCGGCTCATTTTTCTCGCTTGGTCTCGCATACGCAGCAGACATATTGCCCAAAGCTTATTTGCCTTCGGCGAACGTGATCGCATCTATTCACTTCAGTCTAGGGAGCATCATTGGTCCGAATCTGGCAGGACTCGGCATCCAGCACATCTCTATCGGAAGCATGTTCTATTTATTAGGAATATGGTATATCGGATTTTCGTTGCTGGGCTTTATCTTCAAGCGTGCGACAAAAACGCTTGCAAGTTAGGTGCTAACTTACTTACACTAGAATATAAGCATTGATGAATGAAGTGAAGCAGATACGTCGGAGATGAATATGACTTCTGTATTTGTGCTTGTTCAAAAATATCACTTTTGGACAACCTCTATTGGGATTGCCGTTATCGGGATGGAGAGGAGCTAGTAACGATGATTAAAGTGGAACGACTTGTAAAGCGGTATCCTCCGGCGGAACCGGTTCTGAATAAACTGAGCTTTGAAATTCAACCCGGCGAGTTCATCGGGATCGTGGGCCCGAGCGGGAGCGGAAAGTCGACGCTGTTGAAGTGTCTAGCGCTGCGTGAAAGCTGGACAAGCGGGAAATTGATCGTGGACGGGGCCGATATGATTGCCCAGCAATGGAATGGAAAGCGCAAGGTGTGGCGCGAGTTTGCTTATTTGGAGCAGAATCCGGTGTTGGCTGCCAATCGCAAGGCGCTCAAAAATGTGCTTATCGGCCGCTTCCACCAGACGCCGCTGTGGCGCATGGCTACAGGCATGATTCGTTCCGACGATTATATGGGGGCTATGGATACGCTGGAAATGCTCGGTCTGCTCGATAAAGCCCATAAGAAGACGGGGGATTTGAGTGGAGGAGAGAAGCAGCGGGTCGCTATCGCTCGTGCGCTCGTGCACGGTGCGAATGTGCTGCTTGCCGATGAACCGGTATTAGGTCTCGATCCGAAATCGGCCGATTCAGTGCTGGAGACGTTCCAGGGACTGTGCTTCAGGCAGCGCAAGACCGTCATTGCCGTATTCCACCAAGTGGAGCTGGCTGAAAAATATGCAACCCGCATATGGGGACTGAAACAAGGCCAAATCGTAGTGGATGTGAAAGGCCGGCGCTTGCTTCAGTCGGAGAAAGCTCTTATCTTATAAAGAAATATGGGCATTTGTCACGCCATCTCTTTCTTGCGCATATGCTAGTGCAGACCACGGAGCTTCATCCGTTACGTTCTGTGTCAGCATACAATATGTTACTTGAGGGAGATGGCTGATTCATGCTGCATCCGTTACCGGCGCAAATCGAGCCGTATGTCATCCGCAAGCCGCGATTGGAAGTGTATGTGCCTCAGGTTAGCAGCAGTTCACATCCCGAAGCCGCAGCGAAAATGAATCGAGCCATTCGAGATCAGGCTGTGAAATTAATACAAATGACTGGCTATGAAGAATCACAAGATACTGAAGTAACCGGTACCTACGAAATCAAGCTAAATGAACGTGGGCTTATCAGTCTTGTATTAATTGTGTATGGCTATACGAAGGGTGCCGCGCATGGGATGACCTATCAACGCGGTCTGACGTTCCAGACGGACTCGGGCCAGCTTATTACGCTCGCACAATTGTTCGAACCTGGGGTTCCATATGTCGCGGAGCTATCCAAGCATGTTGCCGCACAAATCAAACAGCGTCAAATACCGACATTCGAACCGTTCAAGTCAATTGATAAAAATCAGGATTTTTATATGACGGATAAGGCGCTTGTCCTGTTTTTCGGCTTGTATGATCTAGCCCCTTATGTATACGGATTTCAATATTTTCCAATTTCGATATACGATCTGAATGATATCAAAGCCGAGAATGGGGTAATCGATGCGTTGTGGTATTAAATAACGTTGGTTTGTCACGGGATTGTCACCTTTTGGTGGCGCTTTTTTTTTATAATAGATAGGTATTTGGTTCACTCGATAGGGATAGGGGTGTCGAATACTCACCCCGTTCAAGGATACAATGAAATCAAGTTAACTATGAAATGAGGGATGAGGTTGAGAACTAAGCGGCTCATACACAGCGCGTCACTTCTTCTCATTCTGCTGAGCGTGATGCTCAGCGGCTGCCAGTGGATTCAAGATCCTAAATCATTGATGAGCGTTCCAAGGCTCCCTACTGAGAAGGCTAACCTAAAAAGCATGATCGCTTCGCAGCTGCCCGAAGGAGCGATACTTATACGCCCGACCAGCTCGGACGACGCGAGCGCGATCCGGGTCACGGATCTGAATAACGACGGTCTTGCGGATACGGCGGTCGTTTTTTATGAGACCCCGGAAAAGGAAGTCCGCATACATGGGATGGTTTTTCACAGGGACGGGGATTCATGGAGAATGGTCGTTGATTTTGACGGGGAAGGCATCAAGCTCGACTCTGTTGAACTTATCGACATTACGAACGATTCCCGGTTGGATCTGGTGGTCGGATATGGAAGCAACGACACGGACTTGAACAAAGGTCTTGTCATATATACGTTCACGCAGGACGGAATCAACAAACTGTTTGAGCAGCCTTACTCGCAATTTGTTATTGATGATCTTGATCAGAACGGAAAAAACCAGCTGTTTATCGTGAACAATCGCCGCGGTCAGTCCCCGGTTCTTACCGCATTTGATTATCAGAATGGGAAGATGGTCAAGCTTAATGAGCTGGCTATGGATAAAGAAGTAAACATGTATATTAATATGGTGTCCGGCTTCATTAGTAAAGATCACAAAGGAATCGTGATGGATGCATCGGCAGGTGCCAACTATTGGTTGACGAATGTTGTCGTGTTGAATAAGGACAAGGTGCTGGAGCAAGTGCTGAGTGATGACATGACCTTGAAGCCGTATTTTACCACGAGTGCTGACATTAATGGCGACGGGATTATAGAAATCGCTATGCCGGAGACACCGTCAGGTTGGGATCGTCTGTACGAATCCTATGAAATTCCTTATTTTACGAACTACTTTCAGTGGGATGGAAGCAATGGCTTGAAGTTGGTTGACAAGCAGTACCGAGATTATCTGGATCGTTTCTATCTGACGTTCCCGAAATCATGGTATGGTCGCGTTACGGTAGATACGAAATCGAAAAAGGATGAGATTCTTATCTTCGTCGACCAGAATACGAATGAAAAACTAGCCGAGATCCGTTTTTTCACTCCTGTAATGTGGGATTTAAACAAAGAGAAATGGACGTACTTAAGTTCTTTTGGTGATAAAATAATCGGAATCATCAGTAAAGAACCGCTTAAACTGAACAAAGGCCTACCTAAGATTCCGGAATTAAACAATAATGAAAGCAACAGTAAATAGATAAGGAGACGGAAACGATGACGAAAATACTAATCCTCGAAGACGAAGAATCCATCCGCAGCTTTATTGTCATCAATTTGAAGCGCAATGGCTTTGATGTCGTGGAAGCCGACAATGGCAACGATGCATTCCAAATGATAATGAATGATCCGACCATCGATATTGCGTTGCTTGATGTCATGGTGCCAGGCATCGACGGGTTTGAAGTGTGCCGCCGCGTCAGGGAGCATAATGAACGATTGGGCATTATTTTCTTGACGGCGAAGGTTCAGGAGCAGGATAAGGTCTATGCCCTTTCCGTTGGTGCGGACGATCATGTAAGCAAGCCGTTCAGTCCGACAGAGCTTGTCGCGCGGATTCAGTCTTTACTGCGCAGGGTGAATTCGTACCAGCAGTCGGCACAGAAGGTAGTATATCATTCGGGTCCGTTTACGTTAGATCTGATAGCCAAACGGTTCTCGAAATTGAACGAAGCTATTGATTTAACACCGACAGAGTTCTCCTTAGTGCAGTTCTTCATGGAAAAAGAGGACATGACGTTAAGCCGTGACGTATTGTTGGATCATGTGTGGGGAAAAGATTACATGGGTGATCCCAAAATCGTTGACGTTAACATCCGCCGTTTGCGGCAGAAAATAGAAGATGAGCCATCTGCGCCGAAGTATATGGAAACCGTATGGGGACACGGGTATAAATGGAAAGGAACTTCTTCATGATAAAACCCGGCATACGCCGTTCGGTCGTACTGCATTATTTCATCGTTGTATTTTTGACGATGCTTATTTTAGAAGCCATTTTTTTAATTTCCGTACGGACGTACTATTATGAGTCGGTATCGAATCATCTGACGTATCATTCGGCTGTAACTACCTCGTATTATCAACGTTATTTGAGTCTGGGTTCGAACGAAGACGATCAAGGGTGGCTTACCGAGCTATTGAAGCTATTTAAACTAGATAACGCCGAAGTTCAAATCTTGAATCGCAGCGGGAAGGTTCTGGTCACTTCGAACGAGTTCAAAGTGGACACACCAGTCACCACTTCCGATGTCATAAGCGCGCTAAACGGGAATATCAATCAATGGACCGGGAAGCAGCCGGGTACCGGCGAAGCCGTCATGGCAGTATCGGCTCCGCTACTAGTGCGTGGCGACATTGTCTACGTGCTTCGGCTGGTGACCTCGTTAGAATTGGTGAATGACCGAATTAACGGCATAGTGCTCTTGTCCATCATTGTCTCAATTGCGGTCCTTATCGTCGTGCTCGTCATCAGCTTGGGATTGGCGAATTCTATCGTGAAGCCAGTCAACGAGATTACGGCCGCATCCGCACAGATGGCTCGAGGGCAGTTCGACATTCGAATTAAAGAAGGCTATAAGTATGAACTGGGTGAGCTCGCGAAGACGCTTAATTTTATGGCGCACGAAATTGTGCGGAGCAACCAGCTTAAGAATGACTTTATATCTTCCATATCTCACGAACTGAGGACACCATTAACGGGAATTAAAGGCTGGAGCGAGACGCTGCTTTCCGGACAATACGATGAAGCAGAGACGAAGCTAGGTATGAACGTCATCTCGAAGGAGACGGATCGCCTGATCGGCCTTGTCGAAGACCTGCTCGATTTCTCCAAGCTGCAGCAGAACAAGCTGCAGTTCCACTGGCATCCGGTATCGTTGGCCAATGTCATTGAAGATACGATGCTGCAAGTGAAGAAGAAGGCGGAACAAAAACAGATTTCGCTCGAAGAGCGAGTCCGCGGGACCGAGATTCCGTTGAATGCCGATACCAATCGATTAAAACAAGTATTTCTGAATCTCATCGACAATGCCATCAAGTTCTCTCCAAAAGAATCGGTTATTACGGTGCACACGACGTGGGATGAAGAGAAGGCAGTCGTGCGAATTGTCGACCAAGGCATCGGGATTAGCCATGAGCATCTGGCGAAAGTGATGGATAAATTTTACCAAGTAAATCCGAGTCATGGCGGAACCGGGTTAGGCTTGGCCATTACGTTCGAATTGGTGAAAGCCCATGGTGGTGAAATGACAATCGAGAGTGAACTGGATGTCGGCACGACGGTCATCGTAACGCTCCCGGTGCGTATGATGCCGGAACTACAGATCGTGGATGAGGAAAAAAGTTAGAAAATATGACTTTTGTATGTTCACTTTCATGCAAAAGTCTTTTTTTTGTGAAATTTAAGGTAAATTTTCGTATCTTCAATCGACAAAACATACTATAATGAGATCAATATTGCGACAAGATGTCGCAATTATTCGATTCTTGTCGTCCTCATTGGAAGGAGGATAGGTTATGGGATTGTTTTTATTCGTCATCTGTGCTGCTTCTGTCCCTTTTTTAATCTATTTGTATTTCAAATATGTAAAGCGAAGAGGAGCCGTCCCGAATGAACCACCGCCTGTAGAATGGAAGGGCTCTGCTTCCGTGTCAGATGATGCTTCTGTAGAAGACGTACATAAGAGTCATTTCTCTTTACTTATCGTGGAAGATCAATATCCGATTCGAGTGTTGTTGAGAGAGGCGCTTCATGACTTTCCCTGTGAAGTGCTGGAAGCGGAAACAGGAGCTCAGGCTCTGGAGCTGTTACGCCAGTGCCCAAGCCGTATCGTGTTAATGGATGTAAGCTTGCCCGACCAGAGTGGACTTGACGTGTTGCGAACGATACGGACGATGCGTCCGAGTACAGAAGTGATTATGATGTCCGCATATAGCGATACCGAGAAGGTGAATGAAGCGAAAGCAGCGGGCGCAATTGGATTTTTTTCTAAACCGTTTGATCTTGAAGAGCTGCGCTTATACATTTCATCCAGATTGTAACCGACATCGATCCAGGCGTATTCGAATTCGGAGGATGCTATGAATAGAACGATTCCTCGGCAAATGATTATTCATATTGTTGTATCCGTCGCTGCAGCGATTGCCATTATTTTCGTCTTCTCCTACGAAGCCGTACGCTCGACGATTCGGAACAACACGGAAGAGAACTACATGAATCAAGTAAAAATGGCCGCTCACGAAGTGGAAGCGGCCATTCGCCACCATCGGCAGATGGTGGAAACCTATGCCCGTGTTATCCAAGGGATTTATGCTTCTTCCCGCAATATCAAGTCTGACCTGAACGATGTGACCGAAATGTACGCCCGCCAGCCGAATGAACTCGTGTTCGGATACTGGTTCTCCATGCAATCCGACTATGAGAAGCAAGGCCGGTTCGCTTCTTGGTATGGAAACAATAAAGAAGGACGCTTGTCTAATTTATATCAAACGAATTACATCGATGAATCATTACCCCAATTCCGAGACGATCCTCGATACGACTTTTATCATGGTGCGGTGAAGAAGAATGGCACTTATATCACTTCGCCGTACATGGACCCTTATGTGAACCTCCCAATTATTTCGATCAGCACGCCGGTTACCGATGAGAGAGGCCGAGTGTTTGGTGTGGCCGGTGTCGATATTCGATATGGTGACTTGCAACAGATTGCCTCCAAACTAACGATACATCCGACCAGCAAAATTTTATTAATTACGAACGAAGGTGACATTTTATACGATACGGATGACAAACAGACTAACTTTTCCAACAATAATATTGACTCTGCTACCGAGTTGGTACCTATCATCAATGAGATTAAGGGGCAAAAAGAAACGGTCGTAATAACGAAATATCATGATCAGAAAATGTACGTTTTTTCTGTGCGTCTATCAGAACCGGCGTGGAGTGCAATGATTATGCTTCCTGTTGCTGTCGTCGATGAGGTCTTCGTGAACCTATCGATGATTTCAGTCGCCACCTTTTTGTTGCTTGTCCTCGCCATCTATTTACTCGTAGCCGTCTGGGTGCGTCAGTTAATTGCGAAGCCGCTTCATCAGCTCGTGTCTGCTTCTTCCCGAATTGCCGTCGGTAATTACAACGGCATGCTGCGCATCGAGACGAACAATGAATTCAGGCAGCTGGGCGAGCATATGAATCGCATGACGGAAGCGCTGCGAAAGCAGGTGCAAATTGAACAAGAAATGAAGCGTATGAGCTCATTGAAGATCGTCGGGGAGATGGCAGCGGCCCTCAGCCACGAGATCCGCAATCCGTTAACGACGGTACGGGGCTTTCTGCAACTGCTGCGAAGCAAGCCTGAACACGCCAAGGAGCATGTCTATTTCGATACGATGATAGAAGAGATAGAGCGGGCGAATACGATTATTACCGAATATTTAACGCTTGCGCAGCACAAGTTCGTACAATTCCGTTTCAAGTCATTAAACGATGTCATATCTCACATTTATCCGCTTGTCCAAGCGACAGCGACGGCAAATTGTCAATATATCCACTTGGATCTCCAGCAGACTCCAGCGCTAGAAATGGATGAGAAAGAGATTCGCCAGTTGCTCCATAATCTGATTCGCAACGGATTGGAGGCAATGGATGCAAATCAATCGCTGTACATACGAACTCGTTATGAAGAGGAGTCAGTATGGTTAGAGGTGGAGGATGAGGGCTCCGGCTTTGAAGAGAAAGTGCTCGAGTCTGCGGGAACTCCATTTGTAACGACGAAGGCGGAAGGTACAGGTCTGGGACTATCGATCTGCTATAGTATTGTGCATCGACATCAAGGCCAGTTAATGATTCAATCGGAACCTGGGAAGACTTTAATTAATGTGAAATTTCCAGTGAAGCAAGCGCCAGCTACAGAATAGACAGAGCTCAGCGATGATGCAAAATAAGCGAATGAATGAACGGGGAGAGAAGCTCTAATTGCGCCCCCCCCTCGCTCATCGTGCAGATGAGATGATGTCAGCAGGCATGACCGATGTCGGGCAATGCATCATATTCACATAAAATGCAACGATAGGCCCAGTCTTCTTGCTGCTGTATGATGCAATGAAGGCAGTAGGAATCGATAATACTTGGTGTTGTGATGTAAAATTATGACTTGTTAAATATTAGTTGATGTTCATGCGCTTGAAATACTTCATTCCCCAATTCCAGATGTGTTCCGATAAACTAAGAGATTTGTATTAAATGGTATGTTAGGAATAAATGGTTTTCAAAATACGCACTTTTGGATCTACAGAAATCAATCTCCTCATCACAGCTATGGTATTATCAACCATTGTATTATATCATAGGAAGGTTTCGGCAAGATGAAAGCGCCGCTATGAAAAATTATTGAAAAGAAGGATTGTATAAGTATACACCATCATGTATAATGAGTTCAGCCCTTCGAAATGATAGGGTAAAATAGATAGAAGAAGCGGGGATGTCATCTATGAAAGCACTGAAAATCGTTACCATATGCACACTATTAATGAGTCTTCTCATCGGTTGCGGAGCGAAGGGCGACCGTTATGATACAGTTATGGAGAACAAAAAGCTGGTGCTCGGAGTGAGCGCGGACTATCCGCCATTCGAGTTCCACGCAACGGTCGACGGGAAAGACGAGATTGTCGGATTTGATATTGAGCTCGCGAAGGAAATCGCGAAGGACTTAGGAGTGCCGCTTGAAATTAAGGACATGAAGTTCGACTCTGTCGTCGCATCTGTACCGACCGGAAAGATCGATATCGCCATCAGCGGCATGGACCCGACTCCTGACCGCCAGAAAGCGATGGATTTCTCCAAACCATACTATGTTGCCGAAGCTGGTGTCATCGTACGGGCGGAAGACAAAGATAAATACAAGTCACCCGAAGATATGAAAGGTTTGAAGGTAGGCGTTCAAAAAGGTTCTACGTTCGAGGATGTAATCGGACAAATTCCGGAAGCAAAAGCCGAGTTGCTGAATAAGGTGAACGACCTTGTGCTAGCGTTGGAAACGAAGCGTATTGACGCGGTTCTGGTAGAGAAGCCAGTAGCTAAATCTTATGAAGCCAATCGCAAGGAGCTGGCAGTAGCTGACGTCGTATTGAAGCCGGCGAGCGACGGTTATGCTGTCGGCATGCGCAAGGATAGCCCGAAATTGGTGGAAGCTGTGAACAAGACAATCGACCGTCTGAAGTCTGAAGGCAAGCTGGACCAGTTCATTACGCAGGCGACGGAGCTGGCGGAATCGGGAGAGTAAGGCAGGAGAAGGCGGCGGATAGCCGCTTTTTTCATGAGTTGGACACAATAGGTGCTATATGAGCAAGGATGGGAAAGGGGTTAGACCGGTGCTCGATTGGTTTGGAATGTTATGGGACTTTAAATGGGATTATTTATCCGGGGCGAAAATAACGGTGCTGTTATCGTTGTTTTCCGTATTGGCTGGATTCATTTTAGGCGTTGTTATTGTCTTGGTGCGAATGTCCGGCTTCAAGCCATTGAAATGGCTGACGACCGCATATATTGAATTGGTGCGAGGCACGCCGCTTCTCGTGCAAATTTTTATCATTTATTTCGGTTTAACTGAATTCGGCATCGAGTTCAGTCCGTTTATGGCTGGAGTCGTCGCGGTATCGATTAACAGCTCTGCTTATTTGTCTGAAATCTTCCGCGCCGGCATTCAAGCAATCGATAGAGGGCAGGCCGAGGCTGCCCGCTCTTTGGGGATGTCAAAAGCGATGACGCTGCGACATATCGTGCTGCCGCAAGCGTTTCGCAACGTCCTGCCAGCGATTGGCAACGAGTTCGTGACCATTATAAAGGAAACGTCCATTGTCAGCTTCATCGGCATTACGGACATCATGTTCCAAACCGAGGTCATACGGAGTAAAACGTATACGGCTCTGGGGCCGCTTATGGGTGCGGCCATGATGTATTTCATTCTTACCTTTACGCTTTCCAAAGCGGTTGCAACTCTGGAAAGGAAGTTGAGCAGTCATGATTGAGGTTCGCAATTTGCATAAATCGTTCGGTGCATTGGATATTTTGAAAGGCATGAATATGTCGATCAAACAAGGCGAAGTTGTCGTCGTCATAGGGCCGAGCGGCTCAGGAAAGAGCACCTTTCTGCGGTGTTTGAATCTGTTGGAGACGCCGACGCAGGGTGATATTTTGTTCGAGGGCACGAAGATTAATGAGAAGAAGCATAATATTAACAAGACGCGTGAGAAGATGGGCATGGTGTTTCAGTCGTTCAATCTGTTCCCGCATATGACGGTGTTGAATAATATTACGCTTGCGCCGATTAAGGTGAAGCAGTTGAAGAAGAAGCAGGCAGAGATGGTTGCCATGGATCTGCTGACCAAAGTCGGTCTGGCTGACAAGGCCACGGCTTATCCAGGACAGTTATCGGGCGGTCAGAAGCAGCGTATCGCCATAGCCCGCGCACTCGCCATGCAGCCGCATGTCATGCTTTTTGACGAGCCTACGTCAGCTCTTGATCCGGAGATGGTGGGTGAAGTGCTGGAAGTGATGAAATCGCTCGCCAGTGAAGGAATGACGATGGTCATCGTGACTCATGAAATGGGCTTTGCCCGTGAGGTGGGAGATCGGATTTTATTTATGGATGGCGGCGATGTCGTGGAGCAGGGTACGCCAGAGCAAGTGTTCCAGCACCCGCAGCATTCCAGAACACGTGACTTTTTAAGCAAAGTATTGTAAAACACGATGAGTAACTATAATCTCCAGTAGTTAGGGATTTGGACAGAATGACCACTCCCCTAATTATGGGGATTTTTTTATGGAGTGAAACCAGATTGTTCAAATTCCCAAGCATCCGGTTGACGTACGCCTGTAATGCGGTTCATCTTTAGGGGATATTTGGAATATGTAATTTGTTTACAAATTTTTAAACTATGCTATTATAAAAGTGCGAATATTACAAAGTTGTCACTAGTAATTACAAAAGTGTTAGGATTAAGCGTTAAATTACGCTGAAAAAATCCATAGGGAGTCATTATTTCAAGACAATTCCAGTAACTCCCTGCGCACAGGTTACAAGTTTGTGATATGATGCAATTCGAGCCGAAACGAAGCACCCGTACGGGGGATGATTGACCGGTGTTCAATAAATGATCACCTTGGGGTGAATCGCCATTCCGAAAGATCGGACATGGTGTAGGGGAACTCCTTAACCCGAATCCGACAACTAACCCCGCAGGCTACTGACAGGAGGAACATATGCGTAAAAGAACAATTGTGAAGCTCGCAGCCGCTTTACTGGGTATAGCTACCATTTTACAGATCATCCCGGTATATGCCGAGCCCTACCAGGCTAAAGAGGGAGATACATTCTACTCTATTGCTAAAAAGCAAAATATTAGCGTAGAAGCTCTAGTAAATGAGAATCCATTGATTAATCCGAAGAATATATACGGCGGGTTGACAATGGAACTTCCGACGCCAGTCATTCAAGGAAATGTATCGTCATCTTATTCCTTGCCTGCCAAGGCAATTGAGAGAGACAACAAAGATGACGCATCGAAGGTTTCAACAGAAGCACAGAAGGCAGCTAAGACTGAAGCAGTGGTACAGAAGGAAGCGAAGAAAGCAACGGGTGACAAGAAAAGCTCCACACCACAACAAGCAGTGAAAGCAGCAAATACTGCTCCTAAAAATGTGGTTAAAGTGTCGGGACGTTCGACAACCTATTCGAAGAAGCTGAACATGCGCGCAACTGCGTATACAGCGCATCCGAGCGAAAATGGTGAGTGGGGAGCCGTAGATTTCTACGGGAATGCATTGAAGCTGGGCACGGTTGCCGTTGACCCTAAAGTGATACCGCTCGGAACTAAGCTATTCATTACAGGCTATCAATTCAAGCATCTGCCGCAAGGAGGACTCGTAGCTGAGGCACGGGATATTGGCGGGGCGATTAAAGGTAAAAAGGTAGACATTTTCGTTCCGGTAAGCAAAAGTGCCGGCAGCACTTTCGGCGTGCAAGATGTGCAGGTTTATATTATCAAATAACAATTGCAATTATACTTAAGTACCCAAAATGTGAAGAGGCTGTCCCGAAAGTAGAGAAAACTACTAGAGGGGCAGTCTCTTTTACATAATTATGTGCTGATCTATTCAATCCCAAATGACCTTCCAATTATGATTTACCGTTGCGGTAATTGTGCCCTGCTTCATCATATAGTCTGCGATAAGATCGGCTGTGTCAATCGGAATATGACGAACGACCGGCTTGCCGGAGAACATTTGGAACCCGCCGGCTCCTGAAGCGCGATAATGGTTCATGGCGACATCATATTCCTTGTCCAGATCAAGGGGCTGTCCGTTCCGTGTCAGTTGTACGATACGTGTGCCTACCGGTCGGGACACGTTCATGACATACTCTATGCCTTCCCACATGTCATAATTGTAGTGCTGCGCTTTGGGATAGAGGAAGGACGAGTGAACGGCCACTGATTGACCGTCATATGGCGCAAAGTAGCGGGCAGACCATTCCAGAGCGTCCCGGATATCGCGTCCCTTCAACCGCAACACCTTCAATGTGTTGGAATACGGACAAAATGCGGTTATTTCGCGCATGGATACCTGATTGCCGAATCCGGCAGCGCTGTCGTCAAATAAGGCGGTGCATGAAATATCCGTGCCCGATACGTCCATCTGCACACGGTTGATGAACTCGATTAAAGGGTGCTCGGCAAGCCGGGCCTCATGGGGATCACGTATTCGCATATCCCCGTTAATTCGGCAAATGGGGCGGTCAAGCCAACGCTGGACATTTACTTCGTAAGGCGTAATCCATTCGCTAAGCTCACGGTCGGCTTCAGCGCCTGCCGCGGCAATCAACTGAGATCGTTTCTCGCTGACGCGCCAACGGCCATCTTGACGAGTAAGAAGCAATTCAATTTCGGCCGCGTACCGGCCTTGACTTCCCGGTTGAACAACAATAGTGTCCCCGATATTGCCGCTGGCAATGGTCCGGTGCTGATGTCCGGTAATGAGCACGTCGATGCCTTCCACTTCTGCGCATATCCGTGAGCCTTCATTTTCCCCCGTATCCTCCTCGAGAGCAGCTCCCGTGCGTAAATCTCTTTCCAGACCGCCGTGATAAGCGATGATAACGATGTCGGCTCCTTTACAGCTCCGTAATTCAGGCACCCACTGCTTGGCGGCTTCTACAGCCGGCAGGAAATGCAGGCCAGCGATATGCTCAGGCAGTTCCCAATGTGGGGTGAAACGGGTGGTCAGTCCGAGCACGGCTGCGCGCAGCCCGCCAGCAAATTCCGTTATGAAGTAAGGGTCGCCAAAGTACGGTTTTCCCGTATCCTCTCGCACAATGTTGGCCGCCAACCAGGGAAACGAAGATTCGCGCTGCGCTTTTTTCACAAAATCAAGACCGAAATTAAATTCGTGGTTGCCCGGGATGAATGCGTCATATTTAAGACGATTCAAGGCGGCAATCATCGGATTGGGGGACTGCGGATCGAACCGGGCATGATAAGTAGCCAAAGGTGTTCCTTGCAGAAGGTCGCCGTTATCGATGAGAAGAAAATGCTCCTTGTCTGCGCGGACCTGCCGAATCCGTGAAGCGAGCTTTAGCAGACCCAATTCTTCGGGGGCGTTGTCAGCGTACCGTGTGGGCAGCATGTGGCCATGCACATCGCTTGTGGCCCATATCGTCAAGGTGAATGATTCGCGCATTACGGATGACCTCCTATAAGAGATTTTCATGCTGGGATGTCGCGATGAACTTTTATCTCTGTTGTTGGCAAATCCCTGTTTTCCAATGCCTGCTCGATATAAAACCTTATTCGATGCGAACGAAATGATTCCTTCGCTCCGCCACAGATTAACAAAATCATTACACAAAAGTAGTGTGGATAAAATTTACATAATTTTATCATGAAACTGCTGCCTTTCATGATACGCTATAGAAGCGCAGCAAGAAGGAGTGCGGCTCTGTAAGTCTTCCGGGATGCTCATATGCTGCAAGAAATTTATAGTTGAAAGCTTCCGGCTGCGGAAAAAGTCCGCTGGAACTTTCGTAACTGAAGAGGAGGGGAATTTCATGATTACGAGTAAACGTATTGGGCGCTTGCTGCTGATCGTTGGCTTGATGTTCAGCCTTATGATGCCAGTCAGCTCCGTCCTGGCCGAAGGGCCGTCGGATCCGGCGCCGGTGCTTCAACCCGTTGGCGCTCCTAACGGGAAAACCGTATTGTTCGATAACGCGCACGGACAGACGGCCGGTGCCGCGGACTGGGTCATTGATGGGGCTTTTTCCGATTTTGCCTCAGCTCTGGCTAAGGAAGGCTACCACGTCAAGGAACTGCGCAAAAAAGAACCGATTGCGCTGAACGATCTGGAAAATGCTGATGTTTTTGTCATTCCGGAAGCGAATATTCCCTTCAAAACGTCCGAACAACAGGCAATGGCGCAGTATGTGCACAATGGAGGCAGCATTTTCTTCATCGCTGACCACTATAACGCAGATCGCAACAAAAACCGTTGGGATGCTTCGGAAGTGTTCAATGGGTACCGTCGCGGAGCATGGCAGGATCCGACGGCAGGCATGAGTGCGGAGGAACGCCAATCTGCGGCAATGCAGAATGTATCAAGCTCGGATTGGCTGGCGGATAACTTCGGCATACGGATTCGCTATAATGCCCTTGGCGATATCAACTCCGACTACATTGTGCCCTCGCCCCAAGCCTTTGGCATCACTGAGAATGTGAAGACCGTGACTATGCATGCCGGCTCGACTTTAGCGATTACAGATCCTGCCAAGGCGAAGGGGATTGTGTATATTGCAGCAACCAACAAAGCGTGGCCCAACGCAGTCGACCAAGGCGTGTATAACGGCGGTGGCTTGGCTGAAGGCCCATATGTGGCGGTTGCCAAGGCCGGTCTGGGGAAAGCAGCCGTTATCGGTGATTCTTCTCCGGTGGAGGACAGCACGCCGAAGTATTTGCGGGAGGAAAATGGCGCAGCAAAGAAAACATACGACGGCTTTTACGAACGGGACAATGATAATCTGTTGGTCAATATAGTGAACTGGTTGTCTGTAAAAGAGAGTTATACTTCATTAAGCCAAGTGCCCGGACTTACTTTGGATCAACCAACCGCACTGTTGGCGCAGGAGTCGCCGCAGAGTTCCGTGGAACCGAAACCCGAGCCTTGGGCCAGCCCGGCTTCAGGATATAAATGGTGGGATTCATCCACGTTCAAGCAGGGCTCTTACGGGTATGATTCTTCGTCACCCGGCGAGCCTCCAACCGGAGATGGAGAAGGATTCGAGTCCGGCAGCAAAGGAGCTTATGCGGCTGGCACCGTGACGCTCGACAGCGGATTATGGCTGTTTGATAATGCGCTCATCGGCGACCTGCCGAATGACAAGAAGAACGGAGCCAAATCGGCCCGCATTCGCGCAGCCGGGTTCATTGCCATGAATGATGATGTGGAAGGGGCCGAGAGTGTCACATTGCAACATGCCAACTTTGGCAATGACACCGGCGCGGTCTGGAAGCTGCAGAAGTCGACGGACGGCGGTTCCACATGGAGCGATGTTGGAGAATCGTACAACAGCGGCGCCAGCTTGGCCGATAAGACGATCGAGGTGAACGAGACGGGGGCCGTCCGGTTCAAAATTGTCGTTGCCGGAGTTTCAGGCAAACGAATCAATATCGATAACTTCCAAATCAACCGCTGACAGACATTTCAAGTTACATGCAAGCTCTCATTATTGCCACGGTGACTGATAAGAGGCCGTTTGCCGCACCGCGCGGCAGGCGGCCTCCTTTTCTTGACAAAGCCCTTCCGCTCAATCATCCCGCTTCTCTTTACGATCCTGCAATAGCTCGGATACCGTAACGAACTCGTAATTCTGAGCCTTTAGACGATTGATAATTGCAGGTAACGCTTTAACTGTGCCTTGCAAGTACCCGTTGTGCGCACTGCCGCCTGCATGCTGCAGCACAATCGAACCGGGTGACACCCCGTTCACTACGTTGCGGATAATTTGCGATGCGCTTAATCCGCGCCAATCATTCGAATCGACGTCCCAATTCACGACCAGATAACCATGGTCACCTGCCCAACGCAGCTGTTTCTCACTAATTTCACCATAAGGCGGTCGAAAATAACGCGGTTTATATCCGACGATTTGTTCAATAACACGTTCTGTATCTTTCAATTGATGTTCAAATGCAGGTAACGTCAGCTTGGTTAACAATGGGTGATTATACGAATGATTACCGATGATATGACCTTCACGCACAATTCGTTGAACAAGCTCGGGATGTGCTTTCGCACGGGAACCGACGAGAAAGAAAGTAGCTCGTATGTTATGCTCCTTCAAAATATCCAATACTAACGGTGTGGCTCGGTTATCGGGAACATCGTCGAATGTGAGTGCGACTTGACGGGAGCCTTGAGCCTTGCCGCGCAGCTTGAATATATGCGGATATTTCATTCTGAGCTGGGCAATGGACAGATTCTGTCGCTTATTTAAGCTGGATTGTGAACTTTGGGAAGTCGATCTGACTTCAGAAGACTTGTTCCATGTTCGTTCTTTGGAGTGAGTGTTATTTTTTGTATCTTTCTTGTTCGCTGCTTTATGTTCTAACTGTTTTTTGTTTGCGGTATTTATCGTGAAGCGTAGGATACGGCGTTCTTGCTTGCGCTCTTCCTTCTTCGGTAAGGATAATGTTAACGGACTTGCGGTAGAGCCGTCCGTATTCAGGCCGATCGAACGCGGCCATATCGAGTTAGGATCCTGATTCCAGGGGGAATGACTTCCAGATGGCCGAGCGGATTCAACGGCAGATGACGGCGTTGGTTGTGAAGGCGATGTTGGGGGTGCAGCATCACGTGAACGCGGGAAGCAACCGGTCGTACATAACAAACAGAGCATGACTAAGCTAAATAACCATTTACGCATGGAATCTTTCCCCTTTCCCGTTAATGTTCCTTGTTCTTGTTATGTCCTTGACGAAAGGGAAATATGCTCATGAACTGCTTGTCATAAAAGGGAAATGTTCGCATACGGTTGGTCCAATAATAAAATGGAAAGTAATTCGCTTACCTAGAACTTGTTGCTAATATTCTGAAAATTTGCGCAACCCTTGTCACATTTGCTTTCATTTGTGATGATTCTCACAGATGCTTTGTTCCGGAAACAGGCATAGTAGTAGTTGTTAAAGCTAAAAAAGGAGCATACCCGTGTACACGATTCTTTCCAACGAACGCATCTCTGAAGGCATTTACCTCATGACGGTGGAGGGACAATTTCAAGCCCGTATGGGGCAGTTCTATATGCTGCGGGCTTGGAACCAAGCACCCGTACTTTCCCGTCCAATCAGCATTTGCAATATGGAGAAAGACTGTATTCAATTCCTGTATAAGATTGCAGGGGAAGGCACCCGACTGTTCGCATTGTTGCGTGCCGGTGATTCCATTCAATTGGAAGGTCCGTTCGGCAACGGCTTTCCCGACGTTCAAGGCCGTACGGCGTTAGTCGGCGGGGGAATTGGAATCGCGCCGTTGCTCTATACGGCGAAGCAGCTGGACAATCCGGATATTTATCTCGGATTTCGCGGCCAATCTTATATGACCGAAGCATATGAACCCTATGCAAATGAACTTATCGTGCGTGTAAATGGAAATTTGCTCTACGATTTGGACATGAAAAAGTATGACAATGTGCTCGTGTGCGGTCCGCTCGGCATGATGAAAGCGGCCGCCCTCATGGCGGAAGGACTGGATACGAAGGTGTACGTATCTTTCGAGAAGCGTATGGCTTGCGGCATCGGCGCTTGCTATGTATGTTCGGTCATGAACAAGAACGGCAACCGCAAAGTTTGCGCAGATGGGCCAGTATTTTTGGCGGAGGAGGTGGAATGGCATGCGGAACTTAGCTTGTAATGTGGCGGGAATACCGTTCAATAATCCGATTGTTATGGCATCTGGCACCTTCGGATTTGGACAGGAGTATGCCAAGCTGTATGACATTAATAAATTGGGCGGCATCTCATGCAAAGGTCTTACGCTGCATCCCCGCAAGGGCAATCCAGGCGCGCGCGTCTGGGAGACGGCCGGCGGTATGTTGAACAGTGTGGGACTTGAAAATCCGGGCATTGACGCATTTCTGGAAGACGAAATGAAGTTCTGGGAGACGATTGAGCCTGTTAAAATCGCTAACCTTGGCGGCAGCAATATTGAAGAATATGTACTTGGCGCGCTGAAAATAACGAAAGATGCGGAAGAACGCCGCAAACAAAATCAACGTGCCGTCGATATGATTGAATTGAATATCTCATGTCCGAACGTGAAGGAAGGCGGAATGGCCTTCGGTGTTAAGACAGCTGTGGCGCGAGAGGTCATTCGCGAGGTGCGGCAAGTGACGTCGCTTCCGCTTGCTGTGAAGCTGTCGCCGAACGCTGAGAATATCGTAGATATGGCTGTCATGTGTGAAGGTGAAGGAGCGGAATGCGTCTCACTAATCAATACGTTCTCTGGCATGAAGATCGATATATATCAGCGCCGCAGCGTATTCCATAATATGTACGCGGGCTTGTCCGGACCATCCATTAAACCTATCGCGCTTCGGATGGTGCATCAAGTGGCGCAGCAAGTGACGATTCCGGTCATGGGCATGGGCGGCATCGCTTCCGCCTCGGATGTCATCGAATTCATTATGGCTGGTGCCGAGGTAGTGCAAGTCGGAACCTATAACTTTATGAACTTGCGCGCTGGCGAGGAACTGCTTGCAGGCATCCGCAGCTTCATGGAGCTGGAAAATATTCAAAGCTTAGATGAAATCCGCGGCATTATTCAATAAGATCGAGGGATCGTTGTAAATAAAGAGGTGCTGCAATTGATGACGAATGACGCTGGTGCAGGGTGCGTGAATGCCGCTACGGAAGAGCAGGCCGACAAGCTGGAGCAGTTGGCTTCCGCCTCTTCTTATGGAGACGACTTGAGCATTCAGGTTTTACAGGTCGGGAGAGACTGGATGTTTGCGATTACCGGCGGTGACCCGCATATCGGCGCGGTATCGACTGCTTCGAAGGATGATGGAGAGTGGAAAGTAAAGACGACCCCCGTCCCCGGCCACAAGGAACATGTGTTAACCGGGCCGATGGCGCTGCAGGCGGCGCAATTCTTGAAGACGACAGTCACGGTCGTGGCAGGCATCCATTACGATAATTTGACGGCGGCGGACATTGATATGGTCGTCGACAAAGTGTGGAAACGGTTTTTGCTGGAATTGAATACACTGTTGTGAACTTGTGCATGTAAAGTGTAACTGAGAAGACAACGGTATTAAGTTCGAATAGGGAGCGCCTGATTGAGGCGCTCTTTCTCTTTGATTATATAAAAAATATGGAATAGATTGCGAAGGGAAATACGTCTTTTAGTATATGCTCACTCTTCCAGTCGTTCAGAAGCCGCACAGCCGAGGAGTTCTAAGAGTTCGATGAGTAGTTAATGCTCCATATAATAATCATGTTCTGATGCGTCATGAAGAGCTCACTGAGGTAAGGGGAGAGCGGTGCTAAGAGGTGGATCAAGCAACATGGTCAGCAGCGAATGCGTGATTTTAGCCTATTTGCGCATTCATTATGAATTCAGTTTGTGACGTTGTTGCTGCGTTCTGAGCATGTAGAAATGGGGGAGTGAGAGGCGGCTTGTGACGTAATTGTGTGTGTGCTTGTGGAACCCGAATTTGAAAGGTATAATTTTTTGAAACAACTAACGAAATAATTCGTATGTATGGGTATTGAGACATAATATCATAGATAATGGATTTTCGTTTCAAGGTCTATGATTCTAAAGGAGGAAACGATACAATGTCATTATTTAAACGTTTACGTGATGTAACAATGTCCAACATTTTCGCCTTGATTGAGAAGGCAGAGGATCCCATTAAGATGACTGATCAATATTTGCGTGACATGCAGGAGGATCTGGAAGAAGCAGAGCGTGCCGTGGCACAGCAAATCGCGATCGAGAAGCGGTTCAAGCAATCGTATGAAGAGCAAGCCGCACTTGTACAGAAACGCGAAGAGCAAGCTCATATTGCTGTTCAAGCAGAGAATCTGGACTTGGCGCGCCGCGCGCTGGAAGAGAAAAAATCTGCTGAGCAGAAGATGGATGAGTACAAGACGAGCTACGACCAGAATAAGGCATCTGCAGATCAATTGCGTGCCAAGCTGGAAGAAATGCGCAAACAATACTCTGATATGAAAAATAAGCGCGAAACGCTCGTTGCCCGGTTCAACGCTGCGAAGGCGCAGACCGAAATTAATAAAGCGATGGCGGGCTTCAGCTCAGACACCGCAATGTCCGGTCTGAAGCGTATGGAAGACAAAATGCTTCAAATGGAAGCGCAAGCGGAAGCCAGCAATGAAATGCGCGGTTCCGGCTCCAAATCGCTGGATGACGAATTTGCCAGCTTGAGTAAAGACAAAGGTGTGGAAGACGAGTTGGCGGCGATTATGAAAAAGTATGAAAAACCTGCCGAGTAATGATTTCGAGAAGACGCTTGTGTCAGGCAAGCGTCTTTCTTCCATCAATTAGACAATATGGGACATGCAATTATGCTGCATAGTCGTATAATGACCATGTTAGCATGAAGGAGGATTATGCTTGGAAAGACTTAATATCACGATGGATAATATTACGGGCATTGCCGTCTGGACGGGGACAGGAGCGCTGCTGCTGTTCTTGCTCATGTTCGTGGATTCTCTTTTTACCGGCTATAAGGATGTTCACGAAATGAGGCAGGGGAATGTGGCAGTGACGACGCGGTTCATTATGAAGCTCTTCTCACAAGGGTACATACTGTCCAGCTCGATCAAAGTCGCATATAGCTTGGGCGAAGCACTGCTTATGTCTGTCGTATCCTTTGTCATTCTGCTTATTCTGGAGCTGATTTTCCGAGTCTTGTTCCGCGGCCTGTTCAGTATGAATTTGGAAGAGGGAACGAAGCAAGGAAACATGTCTTATGCTCTGGTGGCAGGATCATTACATGTCGTAGGCGCGCTAATCATTGCAGCTTGCTTGTAATTGTAATTATGAGACAGAAGGAGACGAATGTCATGAGCTTGTGGAAACGGTTAAAGAACATCATGGCGAAGCCTGAACCGTCCAAACCGGAGAAGACATCGTCTGCGCTCGACCCGGGTGATATTTGCGAAGTATCACTCGTAAGCTACGAGGTAACCGGTAGAACGGATTGGCGTACCCGCAATGCAGCATGGCTGACGATGCGGGATGGCGCTCGAATTAAATATTTGTTGGTGGAACAGCGTGAACAGCCAATTTACAGCTTATACGAGGCCATCGACGGCCGCTTGGATGGCGTCGAAGAGGTCCCGACCGAAGTGGAATTGGATGGAAGATGGTTCTTTTTAGAAGACCAGTATAATGGAAGAGTTATGTGTACTGGTCAGACCCCGTTCGGGGTGGCAGGGGAGCAATATGTATGGCAGTATCAATCCGACGATCGCAAGCTGTTGCGTATCGAATGGCAGGACGGTCGGTTTCAGTTGTATGAGGGTGACTCCGTAATTTCAGCCGATGTGCGCATTCTGCGCCGGACATAAGGGGCCGCCTATGCGTAAGTTTGGATTAGACGCCATTAAATGGACGATTATTGTTTGTCTTATCGTTCCCCTGCTAGCGGCATGCGGGCAGTTCGATTTATCAGAGTCGTACCCGCTTGAATCGGTTACGCGTGAAGGACAAAGCACTTCTTATATTTATCGGGCTGTCGATACGTCCGTTCCTGATGCTGCTCAGGCGATCGCTGATAAGCGCAAGCCGGATCAAATATCGGAACGTAGCGATGAGAGAATGTTTCTGGTCTACCGCGATGAATTAATTCAAATCCAGCAGGACCCGAAGAAGCCGGAAGACAGCCTGATCGAAGTAGATTCCAAGGAATACGTCAGACAAAACTATGACCGCAGCTTCTTGGAAACTTATATTACGTATAAGGTACTGGATAGTTTATTCGATTCTGTGCGCGGATTTGGGAAATACCGCGGATATACGGATCGGGGCAATTATGCCCCTTCGAAGCCGTATCGCAAGCCGACCGTAGAGGATAAGAAGAAAGCCCCGCCGATTACGGTTGATCGCAAGGGCTCCATCTTCCGCAGAGGCTCCGATAAGGATACGACCGTCGGCAGCGGGGGCAGCATCTTTAAGCGGCAGCCTTCTGACGGAAGCTCCAAGGGATCGATTTCACGGAACAAAGATGGCGGCGTTCGTTCGCCGAAGTACAATCCGCCTAAGGTGAAAAAGTATAAGCCACCAAAAACGCGAGTCGGTTCAGGCAGCATCTTCCGCCGGGGCCGACGATAAAGCAGTAACCATTAATCACCGCCCATTCCTTCAAGAATGTGGCGGTGATTTCATTATATTCTAAGGTTCATCCTGACGTCGTTCAATCGCTTCGGACATCGTCTTATCGGTAAGATGGGCATATATTTCGGTCGTCTCGGTAGAGGCGTGCCCTAGCTGCTCTTTCGTCTTGTAAATGTCATTTTGCAAATAGTAGTCCGTTGCGAAGGAATGACGCAATTTGTGCACCGTCAATGCGGGTTTCCCGTATCGCTTCGCGTATTTAATAATCATTTGCTGAATAGCGCGCTTCGTCATTCGTTTGCCTTCGGTTTCACCGTTCTTGATGGCAAGAAAAAAGGCCTTCTCCCGTTTGGGAGCAGCATAGCGCGTAGCACGCAGTTCCATGTAATCAACCAGGTCTTGCTTGGCGCTGTCTCGAAAATAGACGGGAGTTTTGAACGTCTCGTCGTTGTGGCCTTTACGGTACACATAGACAAGTTTATTGTTCAAGTCAACATCATCCATATTTAAATTCACAACTTCGCTTACACGCAGTCCCGAATTGAGGATTAGGCTGACGATGGCTGCATCCCGCACTGCGTTCAAAGAGTGCGCATAAGCGGCTTGTTTGTTATCCGCGACATCATGTGCGTAGCCTTCACGAACATATCCGATGAACACGTCGATTTCATCTTCCTCCAGCAGCTTTCCCTTCAGCTTGGATGCGGTGTCTTTCGGTTTATGTACACGCTTAATCTCAATCTTCGCCATCACATTGCGTTTTAACAGCGGATAGAACTCTTCATCCTCGGCAATCTGGCTCAAATAATGAAACAGCGATCGCAAAGACGATAATTTGCGTGACACCGTTACTCTAGCATTCGTCGTCTCTTTATAAGTCGTTAAATAAATGCGAAACGAAGTAATATGCTCCATGCGCAGCGATTCCAAATTGAGCAGCGTCACGTCTTTCAACGCGGTGGCCTCGGTCAATCGCTCGACGATGAGCCATCCGAAAAAAATCTCGTAGTCCCGAACATACTCCAATAGAGAAGAGGGGGACAGATCAGGCAGCTTGTATTCGATAAATTGCTGAACATACCACGGCAAGGTTGGAAGTTTATCGTTCAAGACAGCCCGGTCTCGTATCTTTTGAATTGTCATCTTATTCAACCCTCCATCAGTATCACTATTGTATCGGAACCAGCGTTTCTACGCAAAGAATATGGTCGCATTCTGAGTAGGTTTGGTATTTGCTCTAATATTGATGGACGGGTGCCTTCTCTTCACGGTTATGTTTTCTCCACAGTTACGAATATGTGTTGATTATTTAAATTGTGTCATATATAATAGTCTGATTATGTGTCTTTAAAGAGATAAGGAGTCTTATGTAATATGAAACAAACGTATACGTTGAAGCAGAAGTTGATTCAGCTGCTATATATTTTGCTGCCTATTTTTGTGACGCAGGTGGCCATGCAGCTGATGACGTTTTTCGATACGGTCATGTCAGGCAATTACAGCACGACCGATCTTGCTGGGGTTGCGATTGCAACGAGCATTTGGGCGCCGGTCTATACCGGATTAAGCGGAATTTTTCTGGCAGTAACGCCGATTGTCGCACAGCATCTCGGAGCTGGTCGCAAAGATTCTATCGCGCCTAACGTCACGCAAGCTGGATATTTATCGATATTGGTCGGATTCGGTGTCATTATTATCGGTTACTTCACACTTGAACCACTCTTGGCGGCGATGAAGCTGGAGCCTGAGGTTCATCGCGTCGCCAAGCAGTATTTGGCAGCGTTGGCCATTGGAATCGTTCCTTCCTTCGTATACACCGTTCTGCGTGCAAGCATTGATGGGTTGGGACTCACGCGTGTGACGATGTTTATCACACTGCTCTCCTTCCCGATTAACGTGCTGTTGAATTACTTGTTTATATTTGGACGTCTTGGCTTCCCGCAGTTGGGTGGAGTCGGAGCGGGTCTCGCTACAGCGATTACATATATCATCATTACGATCATCGCCATCGTGTTTCTGCGCCGCAGCGACATGATGCGGACGATGGGAATCCTTCGTCAGTGGGGAGGCGTGTCGCTCTCCCGTTGGAAAGAAGTGCTTCGCATCGGGATGCCCATTGGTCTGTCCATATTTTTTGAAGTGAGCATCTTCGCCGCGGTGACTTTATTTATGAGTAAATATGACACGGCAACGATTGCGGCGCATCAATCCGCTTTGAACTTCTCATCGCTTCTATATATGCTGCCGCTCAGCATTGCGATGTCGTTGACGATTATGGTCGGATTCGAAGTTGGGGCTAAGAGATTTGCGGATGCCAAAATCTATGCAAGAATCGGTATGTTCTCGGCGATGGGACTCTCCTCGTTGTGCGCCTTCTTCCTGTTTTTGTTCCACAGTGGAGTGGCTGGTCTGTACACGCTGGATCCGCATGTACGGGAGATTACAGAGTCGTTTCTTATTTTTGCGATATTCTTCCAACTGTCCGACGCGATTGCAGCTCCGGTACAGGGAACGCTGCGAGGTTATAAAGATGTGACTGCCGTATCCATTATCGCGTTTGGCTCTTACTGGGTAATCGGCCTTCCGCTCGGATACGTTCTAGCGAACTGGACATCGCTAGAAGCTTACGGATACTGGATTGGTCTCATTAGCGGTTTGGCTGTTGGCGCGATTGCATTGTTCTCCCGTCTGGCAATTATCGAGCGGCGGATGCGCAGCGAACAAGCCAAGGCTTAGCATATTTGAATAATGTCATTATAATGATTTATACCATCCGAATCGGCCGTGCCGTGATCAGCATATGACACGCATGCCGATCCTGGATGGTTTTTTAGTGTGCGAAACGCCTGAGACATGCGGGAATTGTTGTTACTGATTGAAGGGGAGAGTGAACGGAAGCACCGAACGGAGAGAGTATCGCCTCTCCACTATCTTGAGAGAAGTACGATAGTTCATTTAAAAACTGTATTTCAGCACCTCCTCTACGTCGTCCATTTGCAATATCAACTGCTCTATATCCGTTCCATGCCGGGCGGCAATCCCGGGCAGATTAATTCCTATATGTGCCACCGTGCTTGTCAGCTGTGTCAGATCGCCAAGGAGCACGGAGACAGAAGGGAATTCTCCGAAATCTTCAACTTCCATTTTTTTAAACGGTCCAGAGACGGGGACGAACAGTGTCCGGGTCCAATCCAATTCTCGGGGCTCTGGTCTAATTATTAGCTGCAGCGGGCGGACGTTATCATTATAAAAGTCGTAAAAGGCTCTAATAAGCAAAATTGCCGTCTTCCTTTCGGGTAAGTTCATAAAAAAAGGGGAGGGATATCAATCCTCTCCCCGAAAGCCTCGAGTCAACATTAAAGCTTGATGTCGATATTGCCTCCCAAGTTTGGCTGCACACTTTGTTCCATCATTTTAATGATGTCTTGACCAATCTGGCTAGCTTGATCATTTGACATCTTGAGCACACGGATGCTGACTTCCTGAGACAGCCTGTTTTGATTCATGACAGTGGATATTGCTGCTATGTCCATGATGTACATACACCTCCTTGCAGTTTATATCGGCAAAAGATTGTTCAATCATAAATGAAGAATGAGGGTCCGAACATAGTCCCGCCTAGATTGAGATAAAGCTTCAAACGATGAACGTTTAGAAGTCTATTTGTTGTACAATGATAAGGCTATTATCCATGAAAAAGAGGTTTCTGCCGATGGTGAGAAAACTGATAATTGAACTATTTGAATGGTCGCCTACCGCACATATCGATCCGTTTCATACGCACGATCATCTGGAAATCGGATATTGTCTGTCTGGTACCGGAACATTTTATTTTGGGAATAAGACGTATTCGGTCCACAAGAATGATGTTTTTGTCGTCAACAATTTAGAATGGCACGCCGCATCATCCAATCCTGACAACCCGAGCAATTATTTGTTCATTTACTTCGATGCGATGATCATCGAGCAGGTCGATCCAGAACTGCTGCTGCCCTTCGTGTATTGGCCCAAGCGTTTTGATAATCGTGTATCTGGCCGTCTGCCCGTCGCCCGCCAGATCGGCGAGCTATTCCAAGAGATGTGGGACGAGTATCGGAATAAAGAGCGCGGTTATCAGGGAATCATTCATAGCAAAATACTGGAAATATGCGCGCTGCTCTTGCGCCATTATGACAGTCAGACCTCTTTGCGGGAAGGCAATCAAGCGCTGATGTCATATTATCGACTCAAGCCGGTGCTCGATTATATGAAGGATCATTTTCGAGAACCGATTACGTTGGAGAGCGTCGCTTCCATGTTATCGTTAAGTCCGTCGCGGGCACGGCATTTATTTGCCGAAAAGCTCGGAGGAGGCTTTAAGCAGTACTTGCTGCAGTTGCGTGTTAACGAGGCCAAAAGGCTGTTGGTGAGCACCGAAATGCCGATTATCGACGTCATGCACCATTGCGGCTTTCAAAGTCACGCCCCCTTCTATAGAGCGTTTAAATTGATCGTCGGGATGGCCCCGCAGCAATATCGGGAGCTTGGCGCAAAAATAGCCCTTTTTAAGAATCGATAAACGAAAAATAGGAAGAAACAAGAATTGAAAACCCTTACAATAGGGGGAGATAATTGTTAACAAATTGGGTTTTTAGTGAGTGGAGACAGAAATGGGGGACACAGCATGGCAGGTTGGGATTCGTTGTTCGTGTTAGTGCGTGACGAGATCAAGCAGCGCGCAGAAGAAGGCGCCGATGTTTCCGGATTTGAAGAAAGATTGCAAGCTGCTTCGGAGAATGAGATGGAGTTAATGTCAATCTATCAAGATCTGGGTAATCTGGAAATGTCCCCAGAGTTCCCGTATTCGGAGCCGAACGGCTTGAGAGAAATCCGTGCCGAGCGGCCGAGTGGACCGCGCAAGCTGCAGATGAATGGGAGCGAAGAAGAGCTGCGTGATAAATTCTACGGTGCCTGGCTCGGGCGTTCTGTGGGCTGCGCGCTCGGAAAACCGCTCGAAAGCATGCATTTTCTGGAAGGACTGGGCGATAATCCGGGTTGGAAAAATGTGCAGCTATGGTTTGAAGGCGCGGATGCTTGGCCGATTCGCAGTTATACGCCGGGACATTCGCGGGCGAAAGAGGAGCTTGGACTGGAACTGGCACCGTATGGGGAGCAAAGCCAGCTTGAAAACATCCGGTACATGGAAAGCGATGACGATGTCCGTTACACGGTACTCGGTCTTGTCATGCTGGAGGAAAAAGGAGCGGATTGGGACAGCTGGGATATCGGGAAGCTGTGGCACCAAAAATTGACGTACGGGCAGATGTGCACGGCGGAAACGCAAGCTTATCTCAATTTCGCCAAAGTAACCCATCATTTGGAGAAGCAAAGACCGGATGATTGGCACACGAAGCTCGATTGGGTACGCAACTACTTGAACCCTTATCGCGAGTGGATCGGGGCGCAGATCCGGGTGGATGGATTCGCATACGGCGCAGCCGGCAATCCAGAGCTTGCCGCTGAGTTCGCTTGGCGGGACGCTTCATTCTCCCATGTGAAGAACGGCATCTACGGAGAGATGTTCGTCGGCGCGATGATCGCCGCTTCGTTCGTTGAATCGGATGCCGAGCGCATTATCGAAATCGGGCTCAGCGAAATTCCGGATAACTGCCGGTTGGCGCATGCCGTGCGCAATGCGGTAGAGATCGCAAAAACGGCGAAGAGCCAATTGGAGATGGTGGAGCGTATCTGGGAATCGTATAAAAATTATAATCCGGTTCACACGATTAATAATGCAGCTCTATGCGCCGCCTCACTCGTCTATGCTCAAGGCGACTTCGAACGCGCGATTACGACCGCGGTATTGGGTTGGGATACCGACTGCAATGGCGCAACTGTCGGCTCCATCATGGGGGCGATCCTCGGAGCGAGCCAATTGCCGGAGAGCTGGACTTCGAAGCTTAACGATACCTTATATGCAGAGATCAACGGATTCCATCCGATATCCATTTCAGAATGCGCCAGTCGCAGTTACGAGGTGTTTCAAAACATTAGAAATGCATAGAACTTAAGGGGAGATCATGATGAAAAGGGCTACGAAATTTTTTGCTGTGTTATTAGTCAGCTGCAGTATGATCGCCGCAACTGCTTGCGGCAGCGCCGATAAGGGGACGGGAAGCGCCAACCAAGGTCAAATCGGCGACAAGCAGGGTGTCAAGGAAATTACATGGTACCTTCATACGCAGTATGGGAAAGAATATTTTGAGAATGACGTGATTAAACCGTTCGAAGAACAACATCCCGACATTAAAATCAATGTAACGTACAACGCCGACCCGGAACAAATTACGAAATCGCAGCTTGCTGCAGGGGCGGGGCCCGATATTATTACGACGGACGGAACGACGACGCTGCGGCAGTTCGCTAAGGCGGGATATTTGGTGGATTTGGACGAATACAGCAAGAAATACGGATGGGATCAACGCTTTATTCCGTGGGCTTACCCGCCAGTTACGGTAGGAGACAAGCTGATTGGTTTGCCGGGGAAATATGAGACGGAACTCGTCTATTACAACAAAAAAATGTTTGCAGACAACGGATGGGACATTCCGAAAAGTTATGATGAACTGGTGGCCCTTAGCAAAAAAATGACCGAAAAAGGAATTATTCCGTTCGCATTCGGCGCATCCGACTATAGAGGGGCCAACGAGTGGTGGCTCTCGATGGCATATAATGCCACATTAGGACCGGAAAAATTGAAAAAGGTGCTTTCTGGCGAGCTACCTTGGAACGGACCGGAATCGACAGAAGCCGTTCAAAAGCTGGTGGACTTGTGGAAAAGCGGATATATTAATGATAAAAAATCGCATGCAATTACCGGAGAAGATGCAACGACACTCTTCCTATCCGGGAAAGCGGCCATGAAAATGGAAGGCAGCTGGTTGTTGAACACCCTAAGCAGCAAAGCAGGCGACATGGATTGGGGAATCTTCCCGATGCCATCCTGGAAGGAAGGCGTTGAGACCAACCTGCCGTTAGCTCTCGGTATCGCGTATGGAATTAATGCGAACTCCAAAAATCCGGATGCTGTCGCAGAGTTTTTGAATTATGTGACACAGGCGGACGTTGCGGCGAAAGGTATTGTCGCCATGGGTCTTCAGCCGATTAAAGATTTGGACTTAGGCGCTATACCGAATTTGGACAAACACTACAAAGAGGTGTCCGACCTGCTTGCCGATTATGGCAACCGCAATGCTACCGGTTATTTATCATGGACGTTCTGGCCAGCACAGACGAGAGTATTTTCCTACGATAACCTGGAAGCGGTGTTCTTGGATGGCATGGACATAAAATCGTATATGGACAAAATGGAAGCGACGTACCAAGAGGATAAGCAAAGCGGTAAAGTATTTGAATTCGCAAAATGAACACCTGTTGGGAACGCCTGCTCCTAACACTCTGAAAGAGGAGTGTAACTCCTCTTTACTTTCTTTTTAGGGGTGCGTGCATATGGCTGATATGGTTTCATTGTCTTCGAAGCCGAGACCCGGTAACAGGCGGAAACGAAAGGCGCTATTGCCTTGGTTGTACGTTCTGCCCGCTCTGTTGTTGACCGGGTTTGTGATTGCAATTCCGACCGTAGGGACGCTCTATATTTCCTTGACTAATTGGGATGGAATTCGTCCGCCGGAGTTTATAGGACTACAAAATTTCGCGACTCTCATTCAGGACGTTCAGTTCTATAAAGCGTTGAAGAACAATTTGATCTGGCTGTTGTTGTTTTGTACGATACCGGTCTCGTTCAGCTTGATAGTCGCCGTTCTGCTCTCGCGTGTAAGGCGCGGGCAAATGTTCTACAGGGTCACGTTCTTTTTGCCATATATTTGTTCCACCGTTGTGACGGCCAAAATATGGAGTTGGATTTACAATCCCTTCTTCGGGATTAACAAAGTGCTCGAAGGTTGGGGATTTACGAATCTCCCGTTGTGGCTCGGCGATCCGGACAAGGCGCTATTTTCTGTTGCCTTTGTTGACGGTTGGCGTTATTGGGGTTTTCTGCTCATTTTATTTTTGACGGGCTTTCATCAGACTGACCGCAGCCTGGAGGAAGCGGCCATGATTGACGGCGCGGGCAAGCTCAGAATCTTCTGGAGCGTCATTATTCCGCAGCTGCGCCCGACCTTGCTGCTCATTATGATGATGACGATGATTTGGTCGTTTGCCGCATTTGATTACGTCTATGTGATGACCGGTGGAGGGCCGGGCAATGCGACGGAATTAATTGCAACATATATGTATAAGGAAGCGCTGCAAAATCAGGCGCCGGGATACGCCAGCTCCATCGCCCTGGCCTTGGCCTTGTTTAGCGGCATTGTTATCGCGGTATTCGGATATTTAAGAAAGAGAGGATGGGAGATCTAATGGGAGCGCGTTTGTTTACTTCGTTATCGCGTCATTTCTTTCTGATTCTTGTCCTTCTGTTTGCGATCGGGCCGATCGCGTTGCTGTTTATTAATGCGGTCAAGCCGCCAGAGGAGTTTCAGGTAAGCCCGTTCTCTCTTCCTGCGCATTTTACCTTGGAGAACATTACGGCGGCATGGAATATGGGGGAATACGGTAGGGCCTATTTAAACAGTATTTTGGTAGGATGCTCGACCGTTGCCATTATTTGCATTGCCGGGGGATTGTGCGCATATGCGCTTGCGAAAATGGATTTCAAAGGAAAAGGGGGCATCTTGGCGTTTCTATTCCTATGCGTGTCCGTCCCGTTGGGCATGTTTTTGGTGCCGCTGTTCTATATGTGGCAGAAGCTGCATTTGATGAATACGCTGACGGGCTTGATCATTATTTACAGCGCCATTTTCCTGCCGCTCAATATTTTCATCCTGCGTACGTTTTTTCTTGGAATACCGAAGGAATTAAGCGAAAGCGCAAGAATCGATGGCTGTAACGAGGGGATGATTTTGATGAAAATCATCGTTCCGATCGCCAAGCCGGCGTTTCTGACCGTTGCGCTGCTCGCGGGCTTATATACGTGGAACGAGTTCTTCTTCGCCAACGCCTTTGTGCAGACGGAAGCGCTCAAGCCCGTCTCCACGAAATACTTGACGTTCGTTGGCAATTTCAGCTCGGATTGGAGCAAGATTTCAGCCGCGGGCCTCATCTCCATTTTGCCTTTTACGGTCATTTATATGTTTTTGCAGAGAAGATTTATCGAAGGCGTAGCGGAAGGCAGCTTAAAGGGATAATGGAACGGGAGTAAGAAAAAGGAAGAAATTCGCGAATCTTTATGTTAAACTGTAAATACAATAGAATAATAGACTCGGAACAGAAGGCCATCGGAATCGTTATTTCGGTGGCCTTTCGAGCATCATGTCGCTGTATGACAATCCGAGTGAGCAAAATAGTGAAAGCGAGGCGGGGAAATGAAGGGGAAGTCGGTTATCATCACGGGTGGTTCCAGCGGTATGGGCAAGGCGATGGCTGCGCGTATGGCACAGGAGGGCGCATGGGTCGTCATAACAGGACGATCGGCAGAGAAGCTGGAGGCGGCAAAAGGCGAAATAGAAACATTCGCAGGACAGGTGCTTACCGTACAAATGGATGTGCGTCAGCCGGCAGATGTACAGCGTATGGTGGACGAAGCAGTGGCTGCCTTCGGACGAATCGACGCGCTCATTAACAATGCAGCAGGCAATTTTCTATGTCCAGCAGAGGATTTGTCAATCAATGGCTGGAATGCGGTCATCAACATTGTGTTGAACGGGACGTTCTATTGCAGCCAAGCGGTCGGAAAGTATTGGATTGCCGAGGGCATTCCGGGCAGCATTGTCAACATGGTGGCCACATATGCGTGGGATGCCGGACCGGGGGTTATTCACTCGGCTAGCGCCAAAGCGGGTGTGCTCGCCATGACGCGTACGCTTGCGGTGGAATGGGGACGCCGATATGGCATCCGAGTCAACGCCATCGCACCTGGCTTAATCGAGCGTACCGGTGGCGCAGATAAGCTCGTTCCATCCGAGGAAGCCGGACAGCGCATGCTTGACAGCGTACCGCTAGGACGCTTGGGCACACCGGAAGAGATTGCGGGGCTTGCCGCTTTTCTGCTCTCGCCGGATGCAGCGTATATGAACGGCGCGTGCTTGACGTTGGATGGAGGGCAATCGCTGCACCAAACGTTTATATAACTGGCTGATACCGGTTATTACAAAGGTGCTTACGGATACAAATGGCCATCTTCAGGGGCACTATATTCCCGGCATTTAATCCCCACCAGGTCAATATGATTTCAATGGCAGACCTGATCAGGTGTGGGTCATGCAGCAGGCCAAGGCCAGAGGAGTTCATAAGCTAATTGCAAGCAGTTGGAGCCCGCCTGCATGGATGAAGACCAACAATTCCACAACCAATGGCGGGTATCTCAAATCCGAAAATTATGGTGATTTTGCTCTTCTCATGTCCAAGTTTATCAAGGAATACAACCAGCAGTTCGGTATCGACCTTTACGGTGTATCCTTAGCCAACGAACCCAATTCGATGACTTTCCTGTCTTGGGGTTCCAGTGAATGGAATTCTACGAACATCCAGGTGTTCCTGAAAGACTATTTGAAGCAGGCAATGGTGAATCAAGGGGTGCAGGGTACAAAAGTAATTGTTGGAGAGCCCTCATGGTGGTCTGAGGATCTGATGAAGGATGCCCTTAATGATCCTGCTTCGGCGGAAAGGATTGACATCGTTGCCGGGCATAACTATCCCATACCCATTATCGGAGTCGAGCTTCCGACAACTCCATTTACAGAAATTAGCTAAGAAAGCCCTTGCCTTTAGGCTTGGGATGAATTGGCTTA
>NZ_JAJNBZ010000025.1 GCF_021369635.1 Paenibacillus profundus
AAGCAATAATGATTCGAAGCAGTTGAAACTTTCGCGTTCAGTTTTCAAGGTGCAAACCCTTGAATACCTGTTTGGTGGCGATAGCGGAGGGGTTCCACGCGTACCCATCCCGAACACGACCGTTAAGCCCTCCAGCGCCGATGGTACTTGGACCGCAGGGTCCCGGGAGAGTAGGACGTTGCCAAGCAGACGAAATCCACTGACTCATGTCAGTGGATTTTTTGTATACAAGCACGTATCTGCTCCTGCTGTTACTTTCCCTTATAGGTGTGAAACAAAGGAAATCAACACTATTGCAGCTCATAAGGAAAAATAGACGCAATGGGCACGTTATATGTACTTTTGCAGGTAAGATCGCGTCCCCCAATCGTCGTATGAGTGAATCTTGTCTTTAGGTAAGACCAACTTATCCTTTTCTTTCGCAAAGATTTCAGTCAAATGCTAGTCTATTCTTAGGTATATTATAGTAATTATGCATCTACAGCCCATCAAAATCTGGAAGCACCTTCACAAATATGAAGTCTGGCAGTAGGTGGAACGTGCTATTTTTCATTTTTGCAGCCATTTTGGTTGAGTGAAAGAATGATACAGTGCGACCTTTCTCATACTAATTAGCAGTAATTTGATTTGTATACGTGGGGAGGACACTCTAGATTTTGAAAATTATTGAAAAGCATTGAAACATCCATTTCATTAAAAGCCACTTATTCTTGACAGCCTTATACCGCTTTGCTAAGATTGCAATAATATATTCAGAGAGATGACGTAAATCGGAGGACAAGCCCCGTCTCACAAGGGTTCAGCCGATGGATCGCCAATTTAAATCAAGGGAGGAACTTTCTGGTGTGGGAATCTAAGTTTGTAAAGGAAGGTTTAACATTTGACGATGTGCTGTTGGTGCCGCGTAAATCGAGTGTATTGCCACGAGAAACAGATGTATCGACACGCTTAAGCAGCAAAGTGAAGTTAAATATTCCTTTGATTAGCGCAGGTATGGACACGGTTACCGAGGCTCCGCTTGCCATCGCAATTGCACGTGAAGGCGGAATTGGTATTGTTCACAAAAATATGCCAATTGAACAGCAAGCCGAGGAAGTTGACCGCGTTAAGCGTTCGGAGAGTGGTGTCATTACCAATCCGTTCTCTTTGTCGCCTGAACATACGGTAGAAGAGGCTGATCGCTTGATGGCCAAATATCGTATTTCCGGTGTGCCGATTGTCGATGACAATTATAAGCTGGTCGGCATTTTAACGAACCGTGACCTTCGCTTCGTGCATGACTTCAGTATTCTCATTAAGGAAGTTATGACGCATGATAACTTAGTGACGGCAGCTGTCGGAACGACGCTCGAGGAAGCGGAAGTTATTTTGCAGCAGCACAAGATTGAGAAGCTGCCGCTGGTAGATGAGACGAACACGTTGAAAGGTCTCATTACCATTAAAGATATCGAAAAAGCGATTCAATACCCGAATGCAGCGAAAGACGAGCAAGGGCGTCTCCTGTGCGGCGCGGCGATAGGGATTTCGAAAGATACGTATGAGCGTGCAGAAGCGCTTGTTCAAGCGGGCGTGGACGTCATTGTCGTCGACTCGGCTCACGGCCATCATATCAACATTATTGAAGCCGTCCGCAAATTGCGCGGCTTATATCCAGAGTTGACGATTATCGCGGGCAACGTCGCAACAGGTGACGCGACTCGCGACTTGATCGAAGCTGGAGCGTCCGTCGTTAAAGTCGGTATCGGGCCAGGCTCTATCTGTACAACACGTGTCATTGCGGGTATTGGTGTGCCACAAGTTACGGCAGTGTACGATTGTGCAGCGGTAGCGCGTGAATACGGCATTCCGGTTATCGCAGACGGCGGCATCAAATATTCCGGTGATATAACGAAAGCTATTGCGGCAGGCGCAGGCGCAGTTATGCTTGGCAGCTTGTTCGCAGGTACAGAAGAGAGTCCAGGCGAATCCGAGATTTATCAAGGACGCCGCTTCAAGGTATACCGTGGGATGGGTTCCCTCGGCGCTATGAAGCAAGGAAGCAAGGATCGCTATTTCCAGGACAATGACAATGAGAAGAAGCTCGTTCCAGAAGGAATCGAGGGACGTGTTGCTTATAAAGGGCCGCTTGCCGATACGATTCATCAGCTTCTCGGTGGTCTTAGAGCGGGTATGGGTTACTGCGGAACGAATAATTTGCACGAATTGCAAAACGATACGTATTTCGTCAAAATTTCGGGTGCAGGTCTTCGGGAAAGCCATCCGCACGATGTGCAAATTACGAAGGAAGCTCCAAACTATTCCTTGTAACTTGAATCATTTCGTGCAGATTCGACAAAGAAAGGCAGGGTATTACAACCCTGTCTTTTTTTTGCGTGTCCCGCTATGTTAGAATAACTTCATGTGGGATAATACAGGAGAGGAGTTGTCGTGGTGTTGAAGCACAAACAAACATCTAGACGTACAACATGGAAACGAGCGGTCGCGATTGTTACCGCATGTCAAATATTAAGCTTTGCCTTACTGCCTTCAGCAGGAATGGTGGTTGCCGAAGCGGCAGCAACTGCAGCGAAAGGGGAACAAGCTGCAGCGAAGAAAGATGCCTCAGCTCCAGCTCCAAAAGCGACGGCGACGTCGCTCGGTTTAGAAGTGACCTCTGCAATCTTAATGGAAGCCAGCACGGGACAAGTGCTTGTAGATATTGATTCGAACTCGCCTAAGCCTCCGGCAAGCATGACGAAGATGATGACTGAGTATATCGTTATGGAAAAGGTAGGGAACAAGGAGCTCAGTTGGGACGACGAGGTGACAACGCTTGAGCATGCTTCCCTGACTGAAGGTTCCCGTATTTTCTTGGCCCAGGGAGATAAGCATAAGGTACGTGATTTATACATCGCCATGGCGATTGGCTCTGCCAATGATGCCACCGTTGCGCTGGCAGAACACATTGCGGGATCGGAACCTGAATTCGTCAAGCTGATGAACGAAACGGCGAAGAGATTAGGCATGTCTACGGCGCATTTCATCAACTCCACTGGACTTGGAAGGAATGATATGCCCAAGGACTATCGTCCTGAAGGCACTGATGAGACGGTAATGTCTGCAATGGACGTCGCCACGCTTGTGCGTGCTATTGTCGTCGAACATCCAGAATTCAGCGAGTTCACGACAATTCAATCGTTTAAGTTCCGCGAGCGCGATCAGACGCCGATAACGAACTTGAATTGGATGCTGGAAGCGAACAAAAATATTACGAACTTCAAGCGCTACGCCTATCAAGGATTAGATGGAATGAAGACGGGGTTCACTGATCAAGCCAAATATACCTTTGCGGGTACGGCAGTGCGTGATAACATGCGCCTAATCTCGGTCGTTATGGGGACAAGCTCGAAGAGCGAGCGTTTCGTGCAGACGCAGAAGCTGCTCGACCACGGCTTCACCAGCTATGAGGTGAAGAGCGTCGTGGCTCCGAAGAAAGTCGTCGCCGGCGTGGAGGAAGCGCCGATTAAGAAGGGCGTCAAGACGCAAGTTCCGATTGTAACCGAATCGGGCGTAGCGTTTGTTGTGCCGAAAGGTGCCAAGGTAGACGACAAGATTACGCATGCCGAGAAGCTAATCCCGGAAAATGAGTTGGTTGCTCCGATTAAAAACGGGCAAAAAGTCGGAACGATTACCTTTACGTATAAAGATAAAGATGTGGAACAGAAACAAACGGTCAACCTGATCGCGTCAGAGGATGTGGAGAAGGGAAGCTGGTGGCGTCTGTTTTTCCGCGCCATTGGGGACTTTTTTGTAGATTTGTTCAAATCGATTAAAAATTTGTTCTAATCTGCACGAATAAAGGCAATCTATTTGTCAATTCCGACAATATTGGTTGTCTATCCTATGGCGTATCATGTAAAATAAGTGAATGAACCTTGATTTGGCAGGTCGTGTCGTCTATAGGACGATGATTCGTATCGGTTAAGTAACGGCAAGTTAATATGAGTAATGGCAGGGGGCATACAAAGATGGAAACAGGTACAGCTCGAGTCAAACGTGGTATGGCGGAAATGCAAAAAGGCGGCGTCATCATGGACGTCATGAATGCAGAGCAAGCAAAGATTGCGGAAGCGGCCGGCGCAACAGCGGTTATGGCCTTGGAACGCGTTCCTTCGGATATCCGTGCGGCGGGCGGCGTAGCTCGTATGGCAGACCCGACCATCGTCGAAGAAGTGATGAAAGTCGTCTCCATTCCGGTTATGGCGAAAGCGCGAATTGGCCATTATGTAGAAGCGAAAGTACTGGAGTCGCTTGGCGTTGATTATATTGATGAGTCGGAAGTATTAACACCGGCGGATGAAGTGTTCCATATCGACAAAAATGAATTTACGATTCCGTTCGTATGCGGCGCGAAAGACTTGGGAGAAGCGCTTCGTCGTATCGGTGAAGGTGCGGCTATGCTCCGTACGAAAGGCGAGCCTGGCACAGGCAACATCGTAGAAGCGGTTCGTCATATGCGCCTGATCAACAGTCAGATCCGCAAAATCCAGAATTCGTCGAAGGACGAGCTGTATGCGGAAGCGAAAAATTTGGGCGTTTCCTATGATCTGCTGCTTCAAATTCATGAGAGCGGCAAGCTGCCGGTCGTTAACTTTGCAGCCGGCGGTATAGCAACACCATCGGACGCAGCGCTCATGATGCATTTGGGTGCGGACGGCGTATTTGTTGGCTCCGGTATTTTCAAATCGGATAGCCCAGAGAAGTTTGCACGCGCAATCGTGGAAGCAACGACGCATTATCAAGATTATGCCCTTATCGCGCAAGTATCGAAGAACTTGGGTACGCCGATGAAAGGGATTGAAATTTCAAAGCTGGCGCCGTCGGAGCGCATGCAAGACCGCGGCTGGTAAGACAGAAAGAAGGTCAATCACGGATGAACATCGGAGTGTTAGCCCTGCAGGGCGCTGTTGCAGAACATATGCGGAGCTTGGAAGAGGCAGGTGTCAAGGCGGTCGCCGTCAAGCGTCCGGAGCAGCTGGACGAGCTTCAGGGTCTTGTGATTCCCGGTGGTGAAAGCACGACGATCGGCAAGCTGATGCGCAAGTACGGCTTTATTGATGCGATTCGTGCCTTCTCGGCGCAAGGCAAGCCCATCTTCGGCACGTGTGCGGGTCTTATCGTCCTGGCTAACCATATTGAGAGTCAGCAAGGTCCGGAAGAGCCCCATTTGGGGCTGATGGACATGACGGTGCTGCGCAATGCCTTCGGACGCCAACGGGAGAGCTTTGAGACGGACCTGAATGTCCACGGCATAGATGAGCCGGTGCGAGCCGTGTTCATCCGTGCGCCGCTCATTAAAGCGGTGGGGGCTGATGTAGACGTATTGTGCGAAGTGAACGGCGAGATTGTAACGGCAAGACAGGGGCACCTGCTGGCTTGCTCGTTCCATCCGGAACTGACGGATGATGCTAATCTGCATCGTTACTTTGCCGAAATGGTTAAACAGCACCTGAACGTAGCAGGATAAGGAATAGCAAAACACCTTGACTCCGTTCCCCTTAAGGGTAGGGTTAAGGTGTTTTTATCGGATCACGATTGAAATTTGAAATGGCATAGATAGAAACGGTATGTCCTTGTCTCCAGAGAAAGGGCGGTTCAGCCGTTTCTGGCAGGAGGGACAGTCAGTGCTAGACATTAAGTTATTAAGAAACGAGTTCGGACGTGTGGAGCAAGCGCTGCAGAATCGGGGCAAGTCGCATGACATGATTGCTGGATTTCCTGAGCTTGACGCACGCCGCCGGGAGATGCTTCAAGAGACCGAGCAGTTGAAAAATCGGCGTAACGTCGTATCGCAGGACGTGGCGAAGAAAAAGAAAGCTGGGGAATCGGCTGACGACCTCATTATCGAAATGCGTGAAGTCGGCGATCGTATTAAAGCGTTGGATGAAGACATCCGCTTGATTGAAGCGCAGATGGAAGAAATGACGCTAGCGATTCCGAATGTTCCCCATGAGAGCGTGCCTATCGGTCTGTCGGAAGATGACAATGTGGAAATCCGTCGCTGGAACGAACCGAGATCATTCGAGTTCGAAGCGAAGGCGCACTGGGATTTGGCACAGGACTTGGGCGTGTTGGACTTCGAGCGAGCAGGCAAGGTGACAGGCTCGCGCTTCGTATTCTACAAAGGAACGGGTGCGCGTCTAGAGCGTGCGCTAATTAGCTTCATGCTGGATGTGCATACGATGCAGCACGGCTATGAAGAAGTGCTTCCACCGCTTATTGTGAATCGTGACAGCTTGGTCGGCACTGGTCAGCTGCCGAAGTTCGAAGAGGATTTGTTCAAGCTGCAGGGCACGGATTATTATCTCATCCCAACGGCAGAAGTGCCGGTGACCAACTTGCATCGGGATGAAATTCTCAATCTGGAAGACGTTCCGCGTTATTATACGGCGTACAGTGCATGCTTCCGTTCTGAAGCGGGTGCTTCAGGAAGAGATACACGCGGCTTGATTCGTCAGCACCAGTTCAACAAGGTTGAGATGGTAAAGCTGGTGAAGCCAGAGGATTCGTATGCAGAGCTGGAATCGTTAACAGAACATGCCGAGAAAATTTTGCAGCTGCTGAAGCTCCCATACCGTGTAATGGCTCTCTGTGCAGGAGACCTTGGCTTCAGTTCAGCCAAAACGTACGATCTTGAAGTGTGGCTGCCGAGCAGCGGCACCTACCGTGAGATTTCGTCGTGCTCCAACTTCGAAGATTTCCAAGCGCGCCGCGCTAACATTCGTTTCCGTCGCGATACGAAGTCGAAGCCGGAATTCGTGCATACGTTGAATGGCTCGGGCCTTGCTATCGGACGTACGGTTGCGGCTATTATGGAGAACTATCAGCAAGCAGACGGCTCGATTGAGATTCCGGAAGTGCTCCGTCCTTACATGGGTGGCTTGGATGCCATTCATCAGAAGAAATAGGAAACAGTAATAGTTGCATAATAGACAGAATCATGATAGAATAATGACTGTTCGAATTTGCTTTCGGACAGTCATAGTTCGGAGAGGTACCGAAGCGGTCATAACGGGGCGGTCTTGAAAACCGTTAGGGTGCAAGCCCACGTGGGTTCGAATCCCACCCTCTCCGCCATTATACTTCGTAATTGGAACCCACATCTTTTTTGGATGTGGGTTTTTTGCTGCATAAAATAATGACCCCATCCGCAAACTGTTATTGAATAGTGGAGGTGTGGGTCTTATGAATAAGGAAGAGGCAGTGCAAGTCGATCAATCGAGACTCGTTCATGAATGGCAGCAGACGCTGCCGAGAAAGCTGGAACAGGGAGACAGAGCAACCGTCTTGCCAGACGGTGCGAACCCGCAAGGACTTCTTATCCATATCGATACCGCAGGCCGTCAAATGTACTCGTTCGACTTCCAGTGTGCCTATGTGGACTCCCGGGAAGTGGACTTGCAATTACTTGATGTGGAACGGGACGGCTTGCATGTGGATGAACGTACGCAGGTTATTCAGGAGCTGGCACAGAACTACATGCGGCATATTCATGAATGCGCGCAAGAATTGCACGATGTAACACACCATGGAGAATCATGACTCAGGAGGAATGAACATGACGAAAGCCAAAGGCCGCTTGGACAAAAACTTGAGCGGTGTGGTCAAAGATTTGGATGCGGCGCCCGTCAACAGTCATCAATCCCAGCAAATACAGCAGGATCGGAATGATCGCCGTCATCAGGATGCGTTGAATCATGACAAGCCAACTGATTTGGAGCATTTATAATACACTGTAGAGAGGAAGCGACGAAGTTATGAGCAAGTCGAAATCGGTTCCGGTACCAAGTGCGGCTAAGAATCAATCTAACCGCCATCACGCAGGCAATGAGCGCGGTGCAATGCAAGAACCGCTATCAGGTTCGAAGAAAGTGAAAAATGGCAACCACGTGCATCACAACAACCCGGAAGGGTGAGGAACGAACTGCACGGCACATCCTGAAATTTCTTTGATGAAGAGCATGGTTTTTTCCCGCGATATGGGGAAAGTTCCGCGCTCTTTAATTTTTTTACAGGAAAATTGATCCGTTAGGTCCATTCTTGCCTCTGAGTTCGGTATAATAATATTAGTAACAAAAAAGTAACTAAAGAGAGGTGAACGCGGTGACCAATCCCAAAAATGAATATGATCAATCAGATCGAAGCGTTTTATCACAGCACTCAGCCGAGATAGCTGCGGCTCAGGAGCAGAAAGAGATGGAGCAGGCCATTGAGCAGCTGACTGCGATAGAATCCGCAGCGATTGCGTCCGTACAACGTCAGCAGCATACGAGTATAGGGCTATTGAAGCTACTGAAACGTATAATCTTTGTTAGTATTGGTGCCGTGCTGATGGGGGTGGGCCTGGAGCTGTTTCTTGTGCCGAATCAGATTACGGACGGCGGAGTGACGGGGATTTCCATTATTTTGTCACATATTATAGGTGTTCCGCTTGGAGTATTTCTGTTCATTTTGAATCTGCCATTTCTCATTATGGGGTATAAGCAAATTGGCAAAACGTTTGCCCTCACCACGCTGCTTGGAGTTGCAATTATGTCGTTAAGCACGGCATTGTTGCATCCTGTAGCGGCATTTACAGAGAACACGTTTCTTGCAGCTGTATTCGGAGGGATTATTCTTGGAATCGGCGTAGGACTGGTCATTCGCTTTGGCGGATCGTTGGACGGTACGGAAATTGTGGCCATTTTGCTGAATAAAAGGACGCCTTTTTCTGTCGGCGAAATCGTCATGTTTTTCAACCTGTTCATTCTATCCAGCGCTGGATTCGTATTTGGATGGGACCGGGCAATGTACTCGCTTATTGCCTACTACGTCGCATTTAAGATGATTGACATTACATTGGAAGGTTTAAACGATTCCAAATCGGTCTGGATTATTAGCGACAACCATAAAGCGATTGGTGATGCGCTGTTGAGCCGCCTTGGCCGCGGGGTAACGTACATGCAGGGAGAAGGCGGATACTCGGGTGATGAGAAGAAAGTCATTTTTACTGTTATTACCCGGCTGGAGGAAGCCAAGCTGAAATCTATTGTGGAAGAGCATGATCCGCAAGCATTTCTGGCGATTGGCAACATCCATGATGTGAAGGGCGGGCGCTTTAAGAAGAAAGATATTCATTAGAGTGGGTATAAATAGGACGCATTGCGCATGTCAATGAGAATGTTCACTAAATATATTTCTAAGGAACTATATTCAAAATCATACGTATAGGTTAATATGTATTGGGTTAATTTAGACACCATTTAAATGGATAGGGGAGCTGAATTCAATGAACAGATGGATGAAGGGCGCGTTGGCCTTGGTATTTGCCTTCGCTTTAATCATCACGGGTTGCGGTGCGAAGAGCAATCCGAAGGAAGCGGTAGAAGGCGCTTTTGGCAAGTCGCTCGAAATGAAATCATATTCTTTTAATAGTTCGATTAAAATTGATGATTTCTTAGTAAATGCAGCAAGCACCACAACGGATCCGAATGCGCAGATGGTAATAAGCATGCTGAAGAACGCCGAGCTGAGCGTGAACGGTGTCATGCAGCAGGAACCGCTGCAGATGGAAGCGAATCTGGAAGTTAACTTGAAGGGCGATATGGCATTAACCTTTACACTTCCAATCGTCATGAACCAAGATAAGATCTGGGTGAAGGTTCCTAATATTCCGACCCTTCCACTTCCGCAAGATCTGGTCGGCAAATTCATCGAAATGGATTTGAAACAGTTGGCTGAAGAGACAGGCGAGCCGCTTCCGACCGCAGCTGACATGAAGACGATGCAGAATTTCTCCAACGACTTGTTCAAAGCGATTGTAAGCAAATTCGATGAGAAGACATTCTTCTCGAAGGTAGACAAGAAAGATGCTGGTTTGCCGGATACAGTAAAAGCAAAGGAAATTGTGAAGTTCAACGTAACGAATGAGAGCTTTGATCAATTCATGACAACCTTTGTAAAGGACGCAGTTCCAGCTTTGACAGAAGTGGTGAGCAAAGAAGAATATCGCAAGCTGCTTAAATTGGAACAATCTGATATTGATGCGATGAAGAAAGATCTTCAGTCTGATGATAACGAGCTGAAGAAGGGCATCGAGGAAATCAAGAAAACGATGAAGATTAACGAGTTCAGCATGACGACGGCGATTGATAAAGATCAATTCCCTGCGTATCAGCAAATCGTGGCGAACCTTGAGTTTACAGAGGATGGCCAACAGGCGAAAGTAGCTGCTCGCATTACAAACGAATACACGAACATTAATGGAAAAGCGGATTTCAAAATCGGCATTCCAACAGATGTGGTAACAATGGATCAACTGCAACAAATGTTCGGCGGATATTAATATCGTCGTCAAAAACCGACCCTCCAAGTGGGTCGGTTTTTTTGTTGTTGTTGATGTGGCAGGGCATGTGCGCTTTCTCTAGGGTGCTCCCATGACATTGTACCCCAGCATACAAAAAACTACATCTTTTGCCTTTGAAATCCTTGAAAATAGCGCTTACATGGATTAAATACAACGTTCCTTTAGTTTGTACACTATCTATTCCTTGAATAAAGGAGCACAATTAATTAAAGCGTTTACATTACGGAAAAGGAGTTAGAATTCACATGAAGAAGAAGCATACGCCATGGAAAGTCTTGCTCGCAACAACACTCCTCTGCAGCTCTTTGACTGCATTTGCTCCAAATGTTTTTGCCGAACAACCGTATTCGCCGTATTGGTTCCCCCAAGAACTGAAGCAATGGGAGCCTGGCGAAAACAAAGATGATATATTCAACAAATCAAGCATTCCGCTCGCAGATCGCTTTAAAGGCAAGCCCGTCAATGGAACGGCGTCGCCGGACCGCAGCGTCACTCATTTGGCTAGTATGCAAGCGCATACAATCGGGTTCCCTTCCCAAGGCTCAGATGACTTTCACGCGTACGCATTCGGGTATTGGCAGTACATTGATCAGTACGTTGCATGGGGCGGTTCTGCCAAGCAAGGTATTATTGTAGCACCAAGCGCCGACATCATCGATGCCGCGCATAAGAACGGCGTTCCGGTGCTCGGCACCATATTCTTCCCGCCGAACGCTTACGGCGGCGATATCGAGTGGCTGCGTGAAGTCGTTCAAGAAGAGAATGGCCGCTTTCCGATTGCTGACAAATTAATTCAAGCCGCTGAATATTACGGATTTGACGGATGGTTCATCAATCAAGAGACACATGATGGCACCGAGGAAGATGCCGCTAAAGTCCAGAAATTCATGAAATATTTCCAAGAACATAAACCTGCGAACATGAAGCTGCTCTGGTACGATTCGATGGTCAAAGACGGTAATGTCAGTTGGCAGGATGCTCTGAACGAGAAGAACGAATCGTTCTTGCAGGACGGCAGCCAACGCGTGTCCGACAACATGTTCGTCAACTTCAACTGGTTCAAGAAAGGCACTGTCGCCAGCTCCATTGACAAAGCCCAGCAATTGGGTCGCCAGCCTCAAGACCTGCTGTTCGGCATCGACGAGCAAGCAAGCGGCTTCAACCCGAACTGGAACAAGCTGTTCGAACAGAGCAAGGACGCATCTGTGGGCTTGTACCGTCAAGACTGGACGACGTTCCATAACTCGGAGGATTCGGAAGATTTCTATAACAAAGAGAGAATGTATTGGGTTGGCTTGAACGGCACGCCAGAACGTCCGGTCAAGGACGGCAAGGATTGGAAAGGCGTCTCTAATTACATAGCGGAAAAATCCGTCGTCAACGACATGCCATTCGTGACGCACTTCAACACGGGTCATGGCAAGCAGTTCATTGTTCAAGGCGACGTCGTGTCCAACAAGACATGGAACAACTTGAGTCTGCAGGACATTATGCCGACATGGCGCTGGATTACGAAGAGCGACGGCGACCCGCTGAAAGCGGGCTTCGACTTTGACCGCGCATATTACGGAGGAAGCTCATTGAAGCTTGAAGGACATCTGTCGCCACAGAACAGCACGACTGCGAAGCTGTACGCTGCAGACTTGACGGTAAGTGAGCCTACTGTCGTATCCGCAACCTATTTTTCAAATGCGAGCAATTTCGACGTGAAGCTTGGACTCACCTTCAAAGATCAACTGAATGATGTCGTCCTTGTCGATCCGGAAGGCATTGCAGATAGTGCACTAGCCGTTCAGCGGACTGTTACGGCTGCGACTTATCGCCAAGTTTCTGATCTAGCTGCCAGACACGCTGCGGACACGTTAACAGCGACAACACCAGCAACTGATCCGGAACACACTGCTTCCGTAACGGACAGCGTGTACAAGCCAGGACAATGGAATACGATGAAGTTCTCATTGAAACCTTTTGCAGGGCGTGAAATTTCCGAGGTGTCCCTATATGTAGGCAGCAAGCAGGACATTGCTGATTTCTCCGTCAACATTGGTGAATTGTCCGTGTATAACGAATCGAAGCAAGCTGTTCTTCCGGGTGTGACGAACTTATCCGTTATCGACAACGAAGTGAAGGAAGGCATTTATAGCGATATTCGCTTATCTTGGGACAAATTGTCCGGTGATGTGCACCACTACGAAGTGTACCGGGTGAATCAGGACGGTTCGAAGGCGTTCTTAGGCGCGACGCCGAATTCAGCATACTACGTATCGAACATTCGCCGCGAAGGCAAAGAATCGCATTCAACGCTCCAAGTCGTTGCAGTTAGCCCGCAATTCACACGTGGCGAGTCAACTCGAATCAACATGGAATGGCCGGCTTATCCGAAGCCTAGTGCTGACTTCACGGCAGAGCATGTCATTGTAGAGCCAGGCGAAGCTGTGAAGTTCATCGATAAGTCTTCCGAAGTAACGGAAGTTCGCAGTTGGGAATTTCCAGGCGGTACACCTTCGTCCAGCACGGATGCGAACCCTGTGGTTGTGTATGACAAGGAAGGAACATATCCAGTTATCTTGACCGTCAAAAATAGCGAGGGCGAAGACGTGAAGCGACAAGAGCAATTCATCCGCGTCACTCGAGATGAAGTTGCGCTGGCTCGCAACTTGGCGCTCGGCAAGGAGGTTACCGCAAGCAGCTTCGTCAGTGACGGTGAAGCGCCGAAATTCGCTGTGGACGGCAAAGTGACAGACAACAGTAAATGGTGTGCCGTATATACGACGAAGGACAAGTTCCCTCACTGGATGACCGTGGATTTGGGCAAAGATGCGAAGCTGAGCAAATTTGTCATTCATCACGCAGAAAGCGGCGGTGAGGGTCCATCCTTGAATACACGAGGATTCAAGATTCAACTCAGCAATGATGGGGAGAATTGGACGGATGCGGTCACGGTGACGGATAACAGCTCGGCTGTATCCACACATCAGATTCCGCTGACAAATGCGCGTTACGTAAAGCTGATTACGACGCAACCGTCTCAAACCAGGGCAGACGTTGCTGCGCGCATTTATGAATTCGAAGCTCATGGCGTCTATGCGAAGACAACAGACGGCGATGGCAACTTGGGCGACAACGGTTCAAGCGATAATGGAAATAGCAGCAACAACGGTTCAAGCGACAACGGAGACAGCAGCAACAGCAGCTATGACAGCACATCGTCTACGACCGTTACACCGACACCGGATACGACAACTGACAAATCCGGTGACAAACCCGGAGACAATACAACAGGCGATAAAGGTACAAATGATACAAAGCAGCCTGTTACATTTACTGATTTGAACGGACACTGGGCACAGGACGCGATTCAACGTCTGGCTAAAGAGCAGGTTATCACTGCTTATCCAGATGGCACGTTCAAGCCGCAGCGAAGCATGACGCGTGCGGAAGCGGCAGCCATGTTCGCGCGCGCGATGCAATTGAACCCGGGCCAAGCAAGCTCTATCCAATTCGCCGATGTGGATGACAATTATTGGGCAAAAGGGTTCATCGAAGCCGCAGCGCAGCAAGGCATCATCGTGGGCAATGATGCGAAGCAGTTCAAACCGAACGATTCGATTACACGCGAAGAACTGTCCGTGATGATCGTTCGCGCACTGAAGCTGACCGACGGCGCGCAAGCATTAACGTTCACAGACCGTGATGCCGTAGCACCGTGGGCACACGAAGCAGTGAAGATCGCAGCAGGCCATAATCTCGTGAAGGGTTATCCGGACGGAACCTTCCAACCGAAGCAATCCGTCAGCCGGGCTGAAGCGGCCCTTGTGATGAACCGTGTTATGGACAAGCTTCAATAGTGTATCTCGCCATATAAGCCGCCTCCTGGGTCATCTACTGACTCGGGGGCGACTTTTTTTATTATTCTAATCTGAATCTTAACCTTCGGCATACAGGAGCGGCAGTGAGGCAATGACATTTGACTCGGCTGTGTCGTAGATAAGATAGTGGATTCAGGAAGAGGGAGCGTTTACTCCTTTTTGCGCAGACGGCGAAAAAACTGGGTCAGCATCGCCGCGCATTCGTCACGCAGTATGCCATCGATCACGTCCGCACGATGATTGAAACGGGACTCCTGCAGCAGATTCATAAGCGTTCCTGCGCAGCCTGCCTTCGGATCAGTCGTCCCGTAGACGACACGTGGTACGCGTGACTGCACGATGGCTCCCGCGCACATCGGACACGGCTCCAAAGTTACGTATAATGTGCAATCGAGCAGGCGCCATGCCTGCAAGGCTTCGCTCGCTTGTCTTATGGCAATCATCTCTGCGTGGGCAGTGGAATCAAGTGTCGTCTCGCGCAGATTGTAGCCACGCCCTATGACGTCATCTCCGTGGACGACGATAGCGCCAATCGGCACCTCACCGATGGCTTCGGCTTTCTTCGCTTCTTCCATTGCGATACGCATCCAATGCTCGTGCTGCTTCATATCTTGCGGTTCAAGTGGTTGCATGTTCAAGCCAAAAACTTCCTTTCTTGGACAACGTTTCAGACTCGGCTAGAGGGTAGACGCCAAGGTGTGCAAAAGTCTAATCGTTATTCCCCGAACAAATATTCGTTGTTAACACTCTGTGCACAAGTATGTGGATAAGTATAAATTTACTCACACTATTATACACATATTATCCATAACTGTTCACATTATGTGAATAAGTTGTTGATAACTATTTTTTGGCGCACAATCATACTCTGAACGCTACAATTATACTCTCTTCCAGCAGTATTATCCAAAAACGATAGACAAATCGCTGCAAATTAAGATATGATTCGTAGAGAAGCTACAAATAAATACAACATTTGTCAGGAATATTCGTCATTATGAACAGGCGATAAGATAGACCTGATAGAGGTGAAGCATGCGACTTTCAATCAAAGCCAAGTTATCCATCTCCATATCCATCATTGTACTCGTTGTTCTTCTGCTTCATATGGTCCTCACCTACAATGTCACCAAGGACAAGCTTATCGAAGAAATACAGCAGCGTATGAACGTAATTGCACAGCAAATCAATGTATCCGTTCAGCAATCTCGATTGACCGCCAAGTCATTTGAAGTACAGCTAGCAGAAAAGCTGCAAATGGCTTCCATGTATGCAGCGGGTAAACTCCCTCCCCGTATCGACCAAGTATCAAATGAGCAACTACAGTCGATCTGTAAAGACCTAGGCATCTCCCATATGTCTTTGCTTCGTGCGGTGCCTGACAGCAGCGATATTATTATAGAGCGTTCTTCGGATCCGAGCGAAATCGGGATGTCCACAAAAAAATGGGGATACTGGCATACAGCATTTCAACAGCTGCTTGAGGCGCAACAAGTGTCGATTGCAAAAGGGGAGAAGCTGAAGAATTTCTGGTCCGGTCCATTTGATGTATCCACGTCCAACCCGAATCATATTGATAAATGGGGCTACTATTACGATGGCAAGCGGGATTATATCATTAATCCTTATATCCGCGATGATCGAGTGGATACGTTTCTTGAACTGACGAAGCCGGATAATCTAATCGAGCGGACAGTCAAGACCCAAGCGAGCGTCATTGAAATAGCTGCGCTCAACCCGGAGACATTCGACAGACCGCCGAAATTGACCGTGCGTCACGACGGCATTCAATTTGTTCGTCAGCAGGACAGTGCAGTGCTATATGGGAGCTATAATCTAAAGCATGGCCATGACAAGCAGTATGTGGATGAAGCGCTGGAGCAAGCGAAGCCGTTGTTCTATGAAGGACAGTTCGGTAACAGGACTATCATTAAAGGGTTCATCCCGATCCACGCTGAGAAGCCATATGTTTTGAATATTGCGATGGATTCCGATTCGCTCATGGCGACGCTGCATGATCAATTGATGCGGAATATCGCGATAGGCGTCGTACTGTTGGAGATCGTTCTCATTAGCAGTTATATATTGTCTGGGATGCTGATTCGCCCGATTCAATCAATATTAAATAAAGTAAACATGATATCGGTCGGTCATTTTCATACGAAATTGAACATTGAGCGCAAGGACGAGCTCGGACTTCTTGCACAGCGGATTAACTCGATGGCACGTAATCTGGATATGTCCACCGAACGGCTGCGGACATTGTATGAGGAGAACCGGGCGATGAAGGAGCATCTGGAGTCGTTCATCAACCAATCGAAAGATGCGATTCATGTGACGAACTTGCATGGACAAATCGAACGTGTCAATCAAGCGTTTGTCGATATGTACGGTTGGACGACAGACGAGGTAATCGGCAGTTCGCTGCCTAATATACCTGAGCACTTGCGAGACGAAGAACGCAAGATCGAAGAGTCGCTGCAGGCGGGCGATCCCGTAAGTATCAGAGAGACGACGCGGCTTACGAAGGATGGGCACCTGCTCGATGTGAGTGTCAGCACGTCGCCAATTTATGACGAAGCGGGTGAATGCATCGCTTGGGCGAGCATTACACGGGATATGACGAACCGTAAGCGGATGGAAGAGCTGCTCAGACGCTCCGAGAAGCTGACGACAGTCGGGCAATTGGCAGCGGGCGTCGCGCACGAAATCCGCAACCCGTTGACGACGCTGCGCGGATTTTTACAGCTGCAGCAGCAGACGAAGCGGATGAACGACGGGCACGTGGATATGATGCTGTCGGAATTGGACCGGATTAATCTCATCGTCAGTGAATTTCTCATTTTAGCGAAGCCGCAAGCAGTAAGCTTCCAGGCGAAGGATGTTCGTATCATATTGCAGGAGGTTCTTTCTCTATTAGACAGTCAAGCGCACTTGTATAACATTGAATTCGTGAAGCATTTCGATCAGGAAATTCCGTTGGTTAATTGTGAAGAGAATCAGCTTAAGCAGGTGTTCATCAACATTATTAAGAACGGAATGGAGGCAACGCCGAGCGAAGGGGAGATCGAGCTGCGCGTGGAGGCTCGGGGAACCAATGAGGTGGTCATTATCATTAAAGATTATGGCATTGGCATACCAGCAGCTCACCTGGCTCGTCTGGGTGATCCGTTCTTTACCAACAAAGAACAGGGAACTGGTCTTGGCTTAATGGTCAGTCAACGCATCATTCATAATCATCGGGGAACAATGGACATTACGAGCGAGCTGAATCAGGGGACAGAAGTAACGATTGCACTCCCGGCAGTGGAAGTTGTGGAAGATCAGAAGACGTCGTGCCCGCTTCTACGAAGTGGAGCTCCAATGTAAACAAATACAGGGTGCCCTGCCGTACACGATAATGATTTTATCGCATACGTGCAGGGCACCCTTATATGGAAATGCATGCATACATTGAGTTAGTTTCCGGCCGATTCGTTTTCGGAACCAGTGCCGCTTTCGCCGCTTACTCCGGGAGCCTGCTTGTCCGTAAATTTACGCAGTACAGATACCTCGACGCGGCGGTTCTTCGCCTTGCCTTCTTCCGTGGCATTGTCTGCAACCGGATGATATTCGCCCATCCCCACGGCCTTGAACAGCTTAGGGTCCATACCCGAACGCTCCAGAACGACCTTCATAAAGCTGAGTGCCCGCGCCGAGCTCAAATCCCAGTTGGATTCAAAGCGGCTGTTGCGTATGGGCCGATTGTCGGTATGACCGCTAATCACTACCTCATACCCTTGATACTTTTTCAGCATATCCCCAATGGTGAGAGCCAGCTGCTTCGAGTCCTTCTTCAGGCTCGCCTTGCCTGAATCATAGAGCGCGCTGTCTTTAATCGTAATCTTCAGCTCCGAATGATTCAGCTTCGTGTTGAGTTGGTCGGACAGCCCTTTGCTGGCAATATAATTGTTCAATTGGCTTTGCAGCTGTTCAAGCTGTTCCTGCTCATGCTTCGCCTGAAGCATATATTGCTCCTGCTCACGATTGCGGGATTTGGACGAGTTAGGTTCGAATTCGCCCGATCTGGAGCTGTTCGACCGTATGACCGCCGCTTCATCCAATATACCTACGCCGCCAGTGTTGAAGGCGACATTGAATGCCTGGCTCATCTGTTCGAATTTCTTCGCATCTACCGCGCTCATACCGTATAACACGATAAATAGGGCAAGCAGCAGTGTTAAAATGTCGGCATAGGGTATAAGCCAAGATTCGTCGACATGCTCTTCGTGAGGATGGCTGCGCTTCTTACTCATTGCGAGCCGCCTCCTTTAACCCCATTTCAGCACGTTCCTTCGGAGTCAAGAAGACAGACAGCTTCTGGTTAATGGCAATGGTCGATACTCCCGATTGAATCGACAACAATCCTTCTACCATCATGAGACGAATCTCGATTTCACCATGTGACAGGCGCTTCAGCTTATTAGCAATCGGGTGCCACAGCACATAACCGGTGAATATCCCCATCAGCGTTGCTACGAAAGCCGCTGCGATAGCCTTGGCCAGATGCTCCATCTCGGACATATCCGCCAGAGCGGCGATCAGCCCGATAACGGCGCCCAATACCCCCAGCGTCGGCGCATACGTTCCGGCTTGGGAGAAGATTAATGCTCCCGCACGGTGACGTTCTTCCGTCTCGTGGATATCTTCCATCAACACATCCCGAACGAACTCCTGATCGTTACCGTCAATAATCATTCGCATTCCGTTGCGAAGAAATTCATCGGGAATATCGTCAATATGCGACTCCAGTGCCAGCAAGCCTTCGCGGCGGGTAATGCTGGCCCATTCCATAAACATTTGAATCAGTTGAACTCGGTCGACGAGCTGCTGTTTTTTAAATGTCAGGCCAATGAGCTTCGGAAATTTCTTCAACTCTTTCATCGGGAAAGCAATGAAGAGCGAAGCCGCTGTACCGACAAAAATAATCATAATAGCGGCGGGATTCATCAGGTTTGATAAAGGAGCCCCTTTGAAATACATACCGACCGTAATGGAGACGATACCGAGAATAAGACCAACAATAGTAGATAGTTCCATGTTTCCCTACACACCTCATCCATGAGTATAATGTGCTTCCTGCGTCCCGCATTCGACAGCGTTCAACGGAATGCGCGAAAAAAATGATGCAATACACTTTTTATCGGCAAAAGAGGCTCAATATTTTAATACAAAACCACTTATAAGTTTCACGGAGGTCAATCCATTAATGAAAAACCCGCTGCGACATGAGGAATGACATGGGATAGGCCACTTTAACCATATCTCGTTCAGGAAATTTTTGATTGACATTTATTGAGCGAGAGCCATACAATAGCAGTTAAATACTTAGTAAATCGATCGGAATATATGTATATTGGAGAGACGAAGCGAAAGAGGTGTTTATACATGAGCAGGCTGTATGATTGCATCGTCATCGGAGCGGGATCGTTCGGGGCAAGCGCAGGTATGCATTTGGCACGGGAAGGAGCACGCGTGCTTCTGTTGGATATGTTTCACCCACCGCATGGGCGCGGAAGCCACCATGGAGACACCCGTATTTTTCGCACCGCATATACGATGGGCTCGGCCTATGTGTGCTTGGCGGAGCGCGCACGGGTGGGGTGGCTTCATTTGGAAGAGGAAGCGCGCCGTCACCTTGGGTTAATGCCGGATGCTGCGAACAGAGCGGGCAGCGCGGACGAACAGCCGGAGCTGTTCAAGCTCTTTCTGCCGACTGGAGTGATCAGTGTCGGGGATGCGCATAGCGAGGCGCTAGCCAACAAGGAAGCGAGCTGTGTCGCGAACGGGGTTGCTTATGAACGGTGGGATGATCGGGAAACGAAACGAAGGCTGCCGGCGCTGTACGTTCCTGCCCATTCTGAGGTTCTGTATGAACCGGAGGGCGGCGTATTATTCAGTGAACGGATTATTGAGAGTTATTTGAAGCTGGCCGAAGCATATGGTGCCGAATGGAAGCCGAATCATCCTGTGCAGCGTATTGCGACAGTGGGGAATGCGGTGGAAGTGTGGAGCGGGAATGAGCGCTTTGTCGCTTCCAAGGTACTAGTGACGACGGGAGCATGGCTTCCGCGGCTGCTGCCGTCTCTAGGTTTGCCCGTACAAGCGGAACGCCGCGCCGTCGCGTGGTTCGAGGACACGAGCGGAAGTTATTCTGCAGAACGGTTTCCCGCATTCATTGTTCATCAGAGCACAGATTCGGAGTATTACGGCCTTCCTTCGGTGCGCGGTTCCGGTATCAAGATAGGGCACCATCAGCAGGGACAGCCTTGGAACCCGGATGAAGAAGTCGCTCCGTTCGGCAGCTGCAGCGGTGAAGAACGGTTGCTCTCCGAATTCACGGCCCAGTCCTTCCCGGAGGCGGGGCGATGTATGCGCGGGGCTGCCTGCATGTACGAGATGACGCCAAGCGAGCACTTCATTATCGACAGACATCCCGACGAGCCAGCGGTTTGGTTCGCGGGCGGCGGCTCCGGACACGGATTTAAATTTGCCAGCGCTATCGGTGAAACGGTCAGTCGTTGGATGCTGCATGGGAAGCGGGAACCGGAACTTGAGACGTTTTCGCTAGTATGCACAAGGTAGAACAACACAAAAACATAAGTGAACAAGAGCAACCTGTTGACGATAGTATGGATCACCGGGAAGATAATAACCGATTAAGAAGGAGCCGGCGGGAGGAGTGTTTTTTTATGATTAAAAACCAATTTAATCTATCGGATAACTATAAATATGTAAATAGCAATGTGCGGGCGCGTTCAAAGCGGAAACGATTGTGGAAAGCAGGGGCGATCGGCACTTGGCTGCTCTTGATGGCCTTTGCGGCCGGCTGTGCTTCGGGTGCAGCCGGCTCGACGAGCGGAGCAGATGCATCCCCTGCAACTCCGGCAAAAGCGGATGGCGCAGCTGGAACGGGAAAGGTGATTCGCATTGGCTATCAGAAAGGCAATACACTGAACATTTTGAAAGTAAAGGGCAATCTGGATGAACGCTTAAAGTCAGAGGGTTATAAAGTGGAGTGGAAGGTATTCGCCGGTGGCAACTTCTTGCTGGAGGCGATGAGCAGCGGCAGCGTAGACTTCGGTCATGCGGCGGACGGATCCGGCGTGTTCGGGCAAGCGGGCAACAAGCCGTTCGTCTACGTAGCGAATGACCTCCCTAACCCGGAAGGGATAGGGATTGTGGTGCATTCCGATTCCGCCATCGAATCGATTGCCGAGCTGAAGGGCAAGAAGATTGCCGTCGCCAAGGGGGGCAATCACCACTATTTGGCCGTCCTTGCCCTCGAAAAGGCGGGGTTGAAGCTGGATGACGTGCAGTTTGTGTACGTGAAGGATGCATCGGAGGGGCGTGCGCTCTTTGAAACGAAACAGGTCGATGCGCTTGGCTCATGGGATCCTTTTTTCGCTGCGGTGGAAAATGATTTGAAGCCGCTCACGTTGACTGATGGGCAGGGATACTCGCCAAATCGGACCTTCTATTATGCCAATGAGCAATTTGCCAAAGATCATCCCGACTTGATTCGTCTCATTCTTGAAGAAATTCAGGAGGCGGATGAATGGGCGAATGAGCATAAACCCGAAGTTGTAAAGTTATTGTCAGATACATTAGGCATTGATGCAGATGCTATCGAGCGGGCCGTAGGGCGCCGCCAATACGGGGTGGAGCTGCTAAGTTCGGAAATTATCGCGCCTCAGCAGCAGTTGGCCGATACGTATCATCGCATCGGATTGATTCCAAGTCAGATACAAGTCGCTGAACGAATGCCAGTTGACGCGCCGTGGGCGAAAGACGGCCCGATTCAGAACAAATAGGCCGTATAAGGGGGAATGCTTCATGAACACATCAAAAGCACCTGCCAATCCCAATATTCAATCCGTTCAATCTATTCAAACAAATATAAATTTCGATAAATCGCCTCATCCAGAAAGTACGCTTGCGAATCATATTCATCCGCCGCACACACGCCGCAGCGCAAGCTGGTGGCGTAAAGGCGGAAATGCCTTCATTCCATGGCTGCTGCCCATATTGCTGCTTGCCGCCTGGCAGGCGGCTTCCGCGGCAAATATGCTCTCGTCGCAGCTGTTGCCGGCTCCTTCCACAGTGCTGCATACGCTCTGGACACTGACGCTAAGCGGAGAACTGGCTCACCACATGAGCGTCAGCCTGACGAGGGCACTGGTCGGATTCGTCATCGGAGGCGGTATTGGATTTCTGTTCGGCGTCTTGAGCGGCAGCTTCGACTGGTTCTATCGGCTGTTCGATACGTCGATTCAAATGATTCGCAACATACCGCATTTGGCGTTGGTTCCGCTCGTTATTATTTGGCTAGGCATCGATGAAGGCGCGAAAATATTTCTGGTTGCACTCGGGGTCATGTTCCCGATTTACGTCAATACGTATCATGGCATTCGCTCGGTAGATCAAGGCGTCGTGGAAATGGCAAAGGTGTATGGTCTGCGTTCCGCCTCCTTGTTCCGGCACGTCATTTTGCCAGGGGCGCTGCCATCGATCTTCGTCGGACTCCGCTATGCGCTAGGCGTGATGTGGCTAACCCTTATCGTCGCCGAGACGATCGCAACGGATGCGGGCGTCGGTTACCTCGCGATGAATGCGCGTGAGTTCATGCAGACCGACGTCATTATTTTAAGCATCGTGCTGTATGCAGCTTTCGGCAAAGCGGCGGATGTGATCGCGAAGCTGCTGGAACGGCGGGCGCTTCGTTGGAATGCGGCACATACATCATAACGTTCACGACGGTAAGCATACAGATGAAGGAGGGACGGACTTATGGGTATAAATGCAGCGCGTCCGTGGTCTGCCTTGTCGCCGAAGACTGGGGAGACTACGGTAGCAAAATCAGGTTCTGTGGCGGGAGCGGAACTACGAATAAACGGTGTCAGCAAATCATTTGGGGAGCAGCCTGTTCTGCATGAGCTGAATTTGACGATACAAGAGGGGCAGTTCGTAGCCGTGGTCGGTCGCAGCGGCTGCGGCAAGAGCACGCTTCTGCGCTTGTTGGCTGGATTGGAACTGCCGACCGCAGGCGGCATCACGATCGACGGAGAAGTGGTGAACGGGCTGCGTGAGAGCACGACGGTCATGTTCCAAGACAGCCGGCTCATCCCCTGGAAGACAGTCATCGATAACGTGGGGCTCGGATTGAAGGGAGACTGGCGGCCGCGGGCCGAAGCAGCGCTACGGCAGGTGGGGCTGGACAATCGTAAGCACACTTGGCCGAATACACTGTCCGGAGGGCAGAAGCAGCGTGTCGCATTGGCTCGTGCGCTCGTGCGCAAGCCCAAGCTGCTGCTCTTGGATGAGCCGCTTAGCGCGCTTGATGCTTTAACGAAGCTGGAGATGCAACAGCTCCTTGCATCGCTGTGGGGGACTCAGCGTTTTACGACGCTGCTCGTAACCCATGATGTCAATGAGGCGGTCCGTCTCGCCGATCGCATTCTGCTCATTGACCGTGGCCGCGTTGCCTTGGATGTCGTCAATGACATCGCTCGGCCGCGTCAGGTGATGGACACCGCCTTCGGCAAACTGGAGAAGCGGGTGCTGGAGCGAATATTTGAGGAGCAATCCGATTAGGCGAGCAGACGGGGAGCAGAGCATACACAGCAGATAAGCGGAGGTGAGCCGTGGTGGCAAAGGTGACAGAGGATGCGGGAGTACGAATCATTGAGGGACGAAAAGATGCGGCGGCAGGGAAGGTGTCTGGTGAGGAATGCAAGTTGAAGCGGGGACTGCAGCAGATTGACCGCATCGCAGAGGAGATGCGTGCAGATGCGCAGGAGCTCGACGAGCAGCACGGGATCCCGGTGCTGCATGTGGACTCGCTGCGCCGTATCGGGTATCCGGCGTGGAATGTGCCGGAGGAGTATGGCGGTCAAGGCATGCCGCTCACTGCGTGGCTGGCGGCGCAAGAGCGTCTCGCGCAGGGCAATCCGTCCGTGGCGCTCGGTATTGGCTGGCACATGGGCATCGTTCATGACTTGGCGGAGAAGCGGCCGTGGCCTGAGCCGATCTTCGCCGATATAAGCCGCCGCATTGTGGAAGAAGGCGGGCTCATCAACCGCGCGGCGATGGAGGTGGGCGGAGGCAGTCCTTCAAGAGGGGGGAAGCCGCGCACAACGGCGCAGCCGCTGGCTCAGGGCGGGTATGTGGTGAACGGACGTAAAACATTTACTACGCTTGCTCCGCTCTTGCAGTGGTTTATTGTGACGGCGACTGTCGAAGGTACGAACGATGTCGTCGATCTGATTATTCCTCGTGAAGCTGAAGGAGTGTCCATCGAGTGGACGTGGAACATGACAGGCATGCGCGGAACGGCTAGCCATGATCTTCTGTTGGATAATGTGTCAGTTCCAGAGGAGGCGCGAGTCATGCTGCACAGCTTGGAGGATGTTCGCAGGCCAAATCCATATCTGCTGCATATTCCAGCGTGCTATTTAGGCATAGCAGTGGCGGCGCGTGACGAGGCGCTGTCGTTCTCAACGACATACACGCCGCCTTCATTGCAGCATCCAATTGCCAAGACGGCCCATGTGGAGCGCCTGTTGGGCGAGATGGAGGTGGATTTGATCGCGGCAAGGCATCTGCTCTATGGTGTGGCAAAGGAATGGGAAACGAAAGGCTCGGAGCAGCCACCCCAGCGGCTTACGGATCTTGTTGCAGTGAAAACGTTCGTGGTGCAGACGGCGTTGACGGTCGTGGACAAAGCGATGCGCATCGTCGGCGCGCACAGTCTGAGCATGGATCATCCGCTGCAGCGCATGTACCGGGACGTTCGTTTCGGGCTGCACAATCCGCCGATGGAGGATATCGCGCTGCAGCAGTTGGCACGGCGTGCGGTACATGTGTGGGAGCAGGCGAAGCGGCAAAGTAACGGAGAGTGAAGGGCGAATGATGGGAAGGCAACGGTAAAAAAATAGTGTTGATAAGGGGGAATCGCCGCAGATTCTCCCTTTTTTCTTATTTAGAAATGTTTAAGTTATGCTGCTGGTTCCATACATTGCCGCACTCTCCCCTTCATTCAGAAGGCAGCCCTTCCTTTTAAAACGAAAACATACTGCCGGTCTGCCGTACGTTAGCCCTTAGCTCCATACTCCCACACAGTCAGGAGGGATAACGAAGGGGAACAGGTACATGCCGTGTCGTACGAGGGTATCATGCCATGAAACGGCCAATCATGACGGCAGTTCACAGAGCCGTCATTAGGTGTGCGGCCTACTGATGGAAGGGGAGAATGAAGCAAAGAGATGGATGAAGTGAAACACCGTCAGTCTGAAGGTGCTGCTGTTGCATGAACGGAGCAGTTCGTTATGATACAGAAACCAAAGAAAGCGCTATCAAAAAATACGCGGACGGGGATACTTGTTCTGTCATTTGGTAAGGGAAAACGATATATTTGAGGTGGGACCATGAAGCCTTCCGATTGGACCGAAGTAAGTTGAATGCTTCGAGGGCGCCCCTGACATGGGTAAGCTAGAAGGAGGAAGTGGAAGAAAGAAAATGGAAATAATTATAACAATTGGAGGAACGATAATATGCAATCGGTACAACCTCACATTCGTATCGGAACTCATATGACCCAAGCACGCTATGCCGTTCTTCCGGGTGACCCGAAGCGTGTCGGTGCGGTAGCCCATTGGCTGGATCGCGTCGAAGAGCTGACGTTCAACCGGGAATATCGCTCCATTCGGGGATGGATTGATGATGTGGAGGTGATCGTCATGTCCACGGGAATGGGGGGAGCATCTACTGGCATCGCCGTCGAAGAGCTGAATCGCCTAGGGATAACGACGCTTATTCGCATTGGAAGCTGTGGCGCGCTGCAGTCTGGCATACAGCTTGGCGATATCGTCATCGCAGCCGGCGCGGTGCGCGACGACGGGGCGTCTGCGGCTTACATTGATAAAGGGTATCCGGCCATTCCGGATCCGGAGCTGCTGTGCGCGCTGATGCATACTGCTGACGAGCTGAAGCTGCCATGGCATTGCGGCCGCATTCGCAGTCACGACAGCTTCTATACGGACCGAGAGGAAGAAATCGACCGCTACTGGTCAGGGAAGGGCATTTTAGCCGCCGATATGGAAACATCCGCATTATTTGTAATTGGAGGCTTGCGGGGAATGCGTACGGCATCCATACTTAATGTTGTGGTCGAGCACGAAGGCGACCTGGAGCAGGGCATTAACAATTTGGTGGCTCAGGAAGACGCATGCGCACTTGGCGAAGAGCGTGAAATCCGGCTTGCCTTAGAGGCGATTCGAGCGGATGCACAGCGCTTGGCGCGCTAATCAGATCAGGATACGGCATTACGGAAGCAACCTATATAATTAGTATCTAACTAAATGTTCTAGGAGGTATGATTATGTCCAAACGAAGTATGTGGTCGATCTCCACGGCAGCGCTAGTGTTGATTCCCGTAGCTGTCGGCATTAATTACATAGGGAAATTATTTGCAGGCGTGCTGAAGCTGCCGCTATGGCTGGACGCCATCGGGACGGTACTGTCCAGTATGCTGGCGGGGCCAGTTATCGGCGGGTTGTCAGGGCTAATCAACAACATCATTTACGGCTTAACTATGGATCCCATTTCATTCGTCTATGCGCTTACGAGCGTGTTCATTGGATTGGCAGCTGGGATTATGGCGCATAAAGGGTGGATATCAAGCTGGGGTAAAGCCGCTGTCGTCGGTTTGGTGGTCGGCTTGACGGCGGTCGTCATCTCCACGCCGCTCAACATTTGGTTCTGGGGCGGACAGACGGGGAACTTATGGGGCGACATCGTATTCGGCTATGTGCTTAATGCGACGAAGTCGGTATGGCTGGCTTCTTTCGTTGATGAGCTAGTCGTCGACCTGCCAGACAAATTGCTAACGGTGCTGGCCGCTTATGGCATATACCGCATGCTGCCGAAGAGTCTGATTCACATGTACAAAAATAATGACAACATTGAATCTCTATAAGGGCTTATTCAAAAAGGTGGGAAAAGCATGAAATCAATGAGCCTGTATGTTGAGCGGGAGTCTACGGTGCATCACATCGATCCCATTACGAAGCTTGTCTATATTGCTGCTGCCATCGCGCTGCCCATTATCTTGCCATCCTTACATACGGCCTGGATTTGCATGCTCATTAGTTTCGTCATCCTTGGTATGGGGAGGGTGCTGACACGATCGCTCCCCATTATCGGCTTCGTCGGCTTCATTTTGCTGACGGTCGTCATCATTCAAGGCTTCTTTCATGTTGGCAACGAGACGGTGCTATTCCGATTAGGCTCCTGGCCCTTCTATGAGGAAGGGCTCCTATTTGCCATGGGCATTACGTTCCGCGCATTGAATATTGTAGGGGCCTTCCTTATTCTCGTATTAACGACTAAGCCTTCTGACCTGGTGGAATCCTTAGTGCGCAAAGGCTTGTCTCCCCGAATTGGGTATGTGTTGAGTTCGGTGTTCCAGATTATTCCGCAAATGATGGCCACCGTGGATACGATTACGGATGCGCAGCGTTCTAGAGGGATGGAGACGGAAGGGAAGCTGATGACGCGCATTAAGGCGTTTCTCCCGCTTATCGGTCCTGTCGTGCTCAGCTCGCTCATAGATACGAAAGAACGGACGCTGGCGCTGCAAGTGCGCGGCTTCAACGTGAAGGGAAGCAAGACGTTCCTGAACGAAGAGAAGATGTACCGGTACGGTTCTGCCATGCGTTGGAGTATGCTGGCGATTGTGATCGGTGCCGTGATTTGGAGGGTGATCGCATGAGCCTCATTGAAGTGGAACATCTCAAATACCGCTACCCCGCGACAGAGAAGTTGGCGCTGAATGATATTTCACTGACGGCGGAAGCGGGTGAATTGATCGGTATTGTCGGGAAAAATACGGCTGGAAAGACCACCTTCTGCCAAGCGTTGGTCGGTCTGGTGCCGCACTTCTACAAAGGCGCATACGGAGGCAGCGTCCGCATCGGCGGCATGGATGTCAAGGAGAGCGGCGTGGACGAGACGATTCGCAAAGTTGGCATCGTCTTTCAAAATCCGTTCACCCAAGTGACCGGATCGAAGCTTACCGTGTACGAAGAGATTGCCTTCGGTCTTGAACATTTAGGCATCGCGAGACAAGACATGATGGAGCGTATTGATCATGCGCTGCATTTGCTCGATATTGAAGCGTACAAAGACCGCGCTCCCTTCGATTTGTCGGGCGGTCAGATGCAGCGCATGGCCATTGCAAGCGTCATCGCGATGCGGCCGCAGGTCATCGTGCTCGATGAACCGACGTCTCAGCTTGACCCGCAAGGGTCAGAGGAGGTGTTCCGTGCCATTCAAAGCTTGAGCCGCGAGGGCATAACGGTCATTTTGGCTGAGCATAAGATGGAGAAGCTTGCTGCTTATGCCGATCGGATCGCGCTGCTTCATGAAGGGATGCTGATCGATTATGATACGCCCTCCCGTGTATTTTCGCGCAGCGATTTGGCTGAGTACGGTGTAGAGGCGCCGATATACACACGAGTGTGTCAAGCGATTGGCTTCCGTATGCTGGATATGGATACGTATCCCGTAACGCTGGAAGAAGCGCAGGCGGCATATGAAGCGCAGCACAGCGCAATCTCGGCTTCATCACAAGAAGAGCAGGGTGGGCGTTATGATTAAAATACAGGATGTATGCTTTGGATATAACGAGGGACAGGACGTATTGCAAGGCTTGACGCTTGAGTTCGATCAGCGTACGACAGCCATCATCGGTCAGAATGGCGCTGGCAAGACGACGTTGGTCAAGCTGCTGAAGGGGCTGCTCAAGCCGACTGGCGGGGATATTTGGGTTGCTGGAGTCAATTCGAAGGATGTCACCGTGGCTCAATTGGCAGGCAAGATCGGATTGGTTTTCCAAAACCCGAATGATCAAATTTTCAAGCGCACGGTGTTGGAAGAAGTCATGTTCGGGCCCTTGAATATGAAGGTGGAGACCGCCGCTGCGAAGCAGCAAGCTTTGCAAGCGCTCGAAATGGTCGGACTGGCCGATCAGACTGATGTCAATCCGCACGATCTGGGGCTATCGGAGAAGAAGCTGATTAGCATCGCTTCGATCGTTGCCATGAATACCGACATTATCATTTTGGACGAGCCGACGATTGCGCAGGACGCTGCGGGGAAACGCCGCATCGCACAAATCATTGAGCAGCTGAGCCAAGAGGGCAAGCTGGTCATGACCATATTGCACGATATGGACTTTGTTGCCGCGCACTTTGAACGGACGATCGTCATGAACAGAGGAAAAGTAGTGCTGGATGACAAGACGAGAGAGGTGTTCTCTCATCAGGATTTACTGAGAGAGGCTTGCTTGGATACCCCTTACGTCACACAGCTGGGCAAGCAGTGGGGCTTGCCAGAGACGGTCTTAACTACTGAAGAGCTGATTTCCGCCATGAAGAGGCCGCGATAGCGCAGACATTATATTCTGTGTCACCGAACCAACGATAAGGAAGCACTTTGTCTGATTGCAAGACAGGGGTGCTTCTTTTTTCGGTCAAATATGGAACATCATTGTTTTCATCGTAAGGAACAACTTCTTCCAAGGCGGCTGCGTCAGGAGTAGAAAGGGACATTTCCATAGATATAGGAGGCAGGGAGAAATGAATATAAAAAGGGGACTGATCGCACTGTTGCTTATTGCGTCCGTAAGCATGGCCGCGTGCAGTTCTGCCACCACACCATCGCCGAACGAAACATCACCCACGCAGGGGGAGACGCAGGATAAAGCGAAGCAAGCCGATTCAGGGACGGCGGGTGCAGAACAACCGTCAACGGGCTCGCCTAATTCGGACAATGTAGACGATTCATCCACACCAAACCAGTCATCGAATCAAGACGACTCTTCGACACAGGTGGGCCAAGGACGTTTATAGTCCCGTGAAGAATGAAGCGGGCGAAGCGCTTAGCGTGAATAACGAGTTGACGTTGAAGTAACAAAAAAAGGCTCCGGAGCGCCCTTTTTTTGTCCAACATTCGAGCGAGACGGGGGACATGTGCTACAATACGGTTAAGTTAATTTGAGTTGATTTGAGGGGAGTTAGCAAGCAAATGGGCGTTGCATTCGGAAGACTATACAAAGACATCTTGGAAGAATTGACGGTGGCGGTCGGGCTTATCCCTGACGGATACACCTTCTTTGACATGACGGAAGAAGAGTGGACCGCACTTGGTGACACAGAACGACAGGAAGTGTTGGAAGCGCTCGCAGATGATGTGTTTTACGGATTGGGACAGGAGAAGCTGCTCTTTATCGGCAGCGGCAGTGTCCAGCATGATCCGAAGTTCCACATTATAGAAGTCGTGGTGGACAGTGAAACGGTGGCTACGATACAGCTGACTTAAATAGGGTGTTACCGCTCAGCCTCTTCAGCTAGCGGATCGAACACCATGCAGTAGAATTGTCCATGTCCGGTCGGAGTTGGCCGTTCATACGTATCGGTAATCCGAAATCCGGCTTTCTTATATGCGCGAATGGCGCGTTCGTTCCAAGTCAGCACTTCCAGATCAATCTCATCCTCTGGATGACGGCGGAGGGCTTCATCTGCAATGACTTGGACGAACGATGCGCCTTGACCTTGACCGAGCATATCGGGGCGCATGCCCAAGCCTAAGCGAGTGACGCCGACGAGCGGGAACAGCTGCGCGAACCCTGCAAGTTCGCCTGCCGTATTGGTAACGGAGACGTATTGGTCGCGTCGGATGTCAGGGTCGCCCATTTCTATGCCGAGCGCTTTCGTCTGATTCCACGGCAGGAAGCCGTACAGGTGATAGGGCGGCTCATATGTCCACGCGCAGATCTGTTCCGCATCTTCCTCTGTCATCGGGCGTACGCCGAATGGGGAGGATAAGGAATTGGGTGCAGCCGCATCTGGCTGAGGAGTTGGGCTGTCAGAATATTGGTCTGGACTATGGGATGATGACATGGATTAGACCCCCTTCAGGTATATGATAATATTGTGACAGGTTTGGATTCAATTGACAATATACATGCGGGCGGTTCAAATGGAAGAATAGGGTGCTGCGGCGCCCGTTAAGAGGGGGAATCGAAATGAAGCAGCAGACATGGATGATCTCATTCGAGGAAGTGCAGGCTTTGTTGGGACAAGCCAGAGTTATCATTGCAGACTGCCGCTTCTGGCTGGCAGAGCCGGAACGCGGGCATGCCGCCTATGAGGAAGGACATCTTCCTGGCGCGATCTACTTTAACTTGGACCATGATTTGTCATCGCCTGTAGGCGCTCATGGCGGACGGCATCCGCTGCCTTCGCCAGAGATGCTCTCCAAGAGGCTGGGGGAACGTGGGATTGACCGTGATACGACTGTCATTGTCTATGATGACCAGGGCGGGGCGATGGCGAGCAGGTTATGGTGGCTGCTGCAATATGTGGGACATCAAGGCATCGTTAAAGTGATGGACGGCGGATACAGCGATTGGGCGAAGCTCGGCTACCCGATAAGCACGGAACAGCCATCCCCGGCTGCCCGCATATATGAGCCGCATGTCCGCCCAGATCTGGTCATGCATATGAAAGACGTAAGAGAACGGCTGGGCCGTCCGGGTGTCGTGCTGATCGATTCACGCGAGCCTGCGCGATATGCAGGAGAATCGGAGTCGATCGATCCGAAGGCAGGCCATATTCCCGGCGCGGTGAATCATTTCTGGCGCTATGGTGTAGACGAGACGTCGGGACGATGGAAAGCCGTCGGATCGCAGCGTGAAGCGTGGGATCGGCTCGTAAAAGAGGCGAACGAGATTATCGTGTACTGCGGTTCAGGAGTTACCGCTTGCCCGAATGTGCTGTCCTTGTGGCAATCGGGTTATCCGCGCGTCAAGCTGTATGCGGGAAGCTGGAGCGATTGGATTAGCTATGAGGAGAATCCAATTGCGGTGGGGGAAGAGGAGAAGGCGTAAGCAGTTATACAGGTTGTAACACGGAGTACGTCGTCGCTCATGTGACGATGTACTCCTTTGCTTTGTGTCCAGGAGTATCGAGGTCAATTTGCACGTGCATGCGATTCCACTTGATTCACAACCTCACGCGCGAGAAACAGCGGGGTCATCCCTCGTGTGGTCCTTAAAACGGGAGAGTCGACAAGGGACTAATTCGCTTCTTGATTCCCGATTGATTATTTCACTTGCAGCCAGACGCGCAATCAGCGGCGCCAGCGTAATTGCAGAATGCATCACTGTCAGATAAAGTCCCTTTATGTGATCATGGAAGCCCACGATCGGATAGCCGTCTTCAGGCATTGGTCTCATCCCGACCTGGATGCTTTCCAGTTCCAATTGATTCCCGCCCTTCAGACTGCGACGCAACGTCTCGAACGCTCGCTTGCCGACCGCCTCTGGCCCGTTTTCTTCCGACTCGTCGATATAATCTTCCGCAGCCAGCAGCGTTTGATCCGTCAGTTGACGCGCTTCAAATTGCGCATTTGAGATTAATGTGCGTATCAGCTTATTCGCAGTTTTCATCCGAATCAGAATGGAAGGCGACGGCGTTACCGGCACGGGACAACCTAACGGGTTGCAAAGTTCGGGTATGCCTGTACCTGCGGCCAATACCACGACATCCGACTCCAGAAAACCCTTGGACGTGTGGACGCCGACCAGGCAGGAATCTTCTTGCTGCAGCTGTGTAACGTTGGTACCGAACTGAACCTTTGCTCCGTACTCCCGCGCTTTGCTCAACAACAGATCCGTTAACCCTATCGGGTCCACCGCACCTTCTTCGCTGACAAACATCGCTTCATCCGGATATTCCTTCAGATTCGGTTCCAATGCCTCAAGCTGCTCCCGGTTTAATTTTTGAAAACGGAGTTGCTCCCTTAGGGGCGGATTGTCCCAAGTCAGCGCCCCGTGCCAATGAATTTGCAGTTCGGACAAATCTTGCTGAAGCGCATGATATTCTTCACAAGCTGCATCGTACAAATGCCAGTATTCGGGAGCCACCCTATGCGTCGTATGTATCCAGGCAAACGATTTTTCCGTGACTTCACGCGCCGCGGCGGGGTATCGTTCAATAACGGTTACATCTTGATTTCGTTTGGCCAGATGATAGGCCACGGACGCCCCGACAATTCCTGCGCCAATAATCACGATTTTTTGTTTACTCAATAATGACTCCCCCTTTGTCACCTTATTGTAGCATAGGCGTCATAATAATCCGACGTCATAACATATGAGGACAGCTGGAGCGATTGGATTAGCTATCCGGACAATCCGGTAGCCACTGGGAAAGAGTAAAGCTGAAGAGCCCGCGTCTGACGAGGCCACTGAAAAACTTATACTATTAATTTTGTAAAATGAAATTAACTTGATAAAGGCGACTTTTCATTCAATCCTGAATGGAAAGTCGCCTTTATTTATGTTCTTCTCTATCTCTTTTACTTCATAATTGTCAATATTCTTTTGAGATTGACAGCGAATATGGCCATTGCTCCTTGCATGTGCATGCCAACCAGACCCGAGGAAGATGCTACATCATACCTGTGTCTATGTTTCAACTATGTTTTGCTGATTTGATGCTTACCGAATAGGTTTTTGATTTCGCCCCTTCTTTATAACAACCCTCTTTACAAGGAGATTGCTTACACTTTTCGATATCAAAGTAATACGTGTCTACTTGATCTGGTCTCAGGGCTTCCGCAATAGCTTAACTCTATATTAGCTAACTTAAATCAACTTTAAAAGAACCTTGAAATAAGTTGAAAAAACATCTTGTAAGAAGCAGAAAAAGAGGTTAATATATTTTTATTGACTGTATAGTTAATTTATAGTCATTAAAAGGAGGGGTATTATGCCTAAGATTGTCACCGAACATGAAAAAGAAATGGTGAGAGAAGCGATGTATACAAAAGGGATTGAACTGATTCGCAAAAAAGGCGTAAAGCGGGTTACTGTGGAGGATATCACCATTGCGACAAATATCGGTAAAGGTTCCTTTTACTCGTACTACAATTCCAAAGAAGAACTCCTCTATACGATTATCAAAAAGAACGAGAATAGAATGTTTGAGAGAGTGGAGTCCGTTTTGTCCAAAAAAATAAAATTGAAAGAAAAGCTTATAAAGGCATTGAAGGAAATCTATCTGGCAGCGGACAGTATTGTTCTCTACGTTTCTCCATCGGATATAGAGTATCTGCTTCGTAAGCTTCCAGATGAGGCGGCAGACTGGGAAGCATTAAAATCAAACGACTATTTTAGCAGGACCCTGTCGCTTTGCGGCATTGACGAATCGGGATGCGAGATTGATGTGCTTGCATATTTAATGAATGCGCTCCATTTTATTGGTTCGACAGATATGCCTTTTGGTGAGCGGGGAAGAGAGAAGGCCTTGGATATACTCGTCCATTCCATTGCCGACTACATGGCGGGGGGAGCCAAGCAATGAGAGAATTCTTAAAGAAATACAAACTGTCGTATGGGATTGACCACAATTGTTCCGTTGAGCAGAACCGCGGTCATATCGGTTATCGGAGGTACCTATGAGCGTTTTATTGATAGTTTTAAGCGGATTGCTTATATTAATGGTTTGCTTGGTTCTGTTTGTCCAGTACAAGAAAAAGAAGAAGGCAAATCAAATTCGGATTACTCCCATGAGTAATGGCATTGATTGCAGAGAATTCGTAACCATCGGCGGCATTTCGCAATATTTGCATCATCGGGGCGAGGACATTGACAATCCTGTGATGCTGTTTTTGCACGGCGGCCCGGGAGAGCCTATACTGCCGTTTGCCCAAGAGTTTCAGATCCCGTGGGAGAAGCGTGTCACGGTCGTACATTGGGATCAAAGAAACAGCGGCAAAACCTATTTCAATAATGATCCGAAACAAGTTGCGCCAACAACCACGGTTGACCGTATCGTTCAGGATACTTATGAAATTGTGAAATATTTGAAAAAAAAGTATCACAAAGAGAAGATTATCATTTTGGGACATTCATGGGGCTCGGTGCTAGGCAGCCTGTTCAGTAAAAAATATCCGGAGCTAGTGCAGGCTTATATCGGCGTTGGGCAGGTTGTCAATATGATTGACAATGAACGCGTCGGGTACGAAAAAGTACTGGAATCAGCAAAAGAAGCGGGAAACGACAACGATTATCAAGCTCTCCTTCGTTTGGAACCATACCCTCCCCGCGCATTCGATGATGACATGATCAGGAAACTTAAGAAGGTTCGAAAATTCCAAAGAAAATATAAGTCAGCGGCCGGTCCAACAATGGAATTGATCGGCAATGTTTTATGTTCACCATTTTATACGTTCAAGGATATGCGTTATTTCTTTATCTCCGGGGCATTTAGTGTCGGACAGCGTCATATTTGGAAATATTTAATGGAATCGTTCGATCTGTCGTCTATGGGCGCTACATTTGAAATACCTGTCTTTTATATACATGGCGAGCGGGACTGGCAAACACCCTATCCGCTGGCACAGGAATTCTTTTCAACAATAAAAGCGCCGCTCAAGCTGTTTTACTCCATTCCGGATGCGGGTCATATTGCCATGCTTGACCGGAAGGAGAAATTCAACGAGGCGTTATTTGATATTTTGGAGCGAACGAATGTTATGGCGACGGCCAAGTGAGTCTCTGCACAGGGCTCCGTTAATACAGGCGGATGCGCTTATTGTCGCGGTCAATATCCATGCAATTTTACGAAATAGCGGAAAGTGCGTTGAAGTGCTTGCAGGCGAGATGTTGAAGGCTGCCCATAGGTTCTGCGCGGAGCCGGGCGTTTTGGGCACTTGGGTGGTGTATCCCTGAACAAGGTCCCCGTTTTGAAACGAATGTAATCGCATTGCTAATTGTTTCTTGATGATGGCAAATAGATTAAGCTGAGGTGGAGTAAACAAATGGGTGGAGATCGCCTATAAGAAAGAGACTTTTTTGTCGCACTATAAACTAAGTTATCCGACTAAAATACAAAACCCGTGAAGTTGCTGAATATAGCAATCTCACGGGTTTTATTTAGTAGATTCTTTCTTAAATCTTATTCTTCTTTCTTAGCTTGGTTTTGCTTATCTCCAGGGTGTCTCTATGGAGTTTGGGTACCAAGAACTTCATGAAGTTGAGATTTCACTTGCTCTTTGGTGAGCGTACCCGCTTGAGCTTGGTCAAGAATGGCTTTTACCTTTTCTTTGGTAGCATCATCGAGGTTAACGGGATTCACTTTGTCTACTTTTACCTTGATGCCATGAGCCGCGCTGAATTCCACATCCAAATCGATGCCGAGATCATGAAGCTGAGATTTCACTTGCTCTTTAGTGAGCGTACCCGCTTGAGCTTGGTCAAGAATGGCTTTTACCTTTTCTTTGGCAGCGTCATCGAGGTTAATTGGTTTCGTCACTTGGCCATGTGTTACCTGTTGTCCATTTCCAATAGATTGTGTCGGTACTTCGGCAGCGAATGCAGACCCCAAAGAGGTGAGGGCAAATACAGCACCTAAAGCAGTTGTAGCCAATGTCTTTTTCATACTTGTCAATCTCCTTCGCAAATGTATTTTTGTTGACACCCTCATTGTATGGCCTGTATCTGGAGTTACAATGAAGCTCATGTAGAGTTTTGGTGGGGATTTTTTGCGTCTCCACATAAACTCCAGATAACGCGGCTATACTGATTCAAGAGGTGATATATTGATGAGCTATCAGATTCTTGTGATAGAAGATGATCAAGAGATCCAGGAATTGATTAAACAGTTTTTAATGACACAACAATATAGCGTTGAAGTTGCATCAGATGGAATAGAGGGAATGAAACAATTTAATAAGCAATCTTTTGATCTCATTCTATTGGATGTAATGCTGCCCAATCTTAACGGCTTTGAAATAGCCAAGATGATCAGGAATCAATCCAATGTTCCAATCATTCTGCTAACCGCTTTAGAAGAAGAACAAGATCAATTGAAAGGCTTTGATCTTGGAATCGATGATTATATTACGAAGCCTTTTTCTTTTCATGTATTGATTAGACGAGTCGAAGCAGTACTGAGAAGAAGCAATGATCAAAGTACAGATAATTGTTTAGTGTTTAAAGAAGTACAACTCGATTGTGATGCATATAAAGTATATGTAAATGAGGTTGAAATCCCATTAACGACAAAGGAATTCGAAATTGTGCAACTACTTCTTCAAAATGAGAAAAAAGTACTCACAAGGGAAAGCATTGTCGAAAAAGTATGGGGATTTGATTATTACGGAGAGACACGAGTTATCGATACACATATTAAAAACATACGAAAAAAATTAGATATACCCTACATTAAAACAGTAAAGGGAATTGGTTATAAAATTGATGAGTAAAATATTAAAAATGATGAAGATGAAGCGAATTACCTATAAGCTTTTTCTGAGTACCTCTCTTATTTTGTTAGCCTTTGCAGTCCTGATTTATGTAACGTTATACTTCTTTCTCCCTACCTTTTATGAGCAGTATAAAACAAATCAGCTTCGTACAGGGATAGAAGAAATAATTGATAAGTCCAGGGATCTCACTTTTCAACATGCAATTCCGCTTCTCGATGAATACACACAAAAAAATAACGCAATGATCTACCTTCAAAATAAAGAAGGAGCTATTATTTACTCTCCTTTTTTTTCTTTTATTCATAAAGGTCCACAACTATCGCCAGATGTGAAAATCGATAAAACAAAGCCGCCAGGAAATTCAAATTCTTATGATGTTGCCGTGCCCATTCAATTCCAAGATGTGACCTTAACGCTCGTCGTATCTGCAACATTTCAACCTATTAGTGAAGCTTCACAGGTATTGGCGCTTTTTCTTCCTTATGTCAGTATCATTGTCGTTGCTATTGGAATAGGAAGTGCTTATTTGTATTCGAGGTTCATTACAAAACCACTCCTTTATATTAATCAAGGAGCACAAAAGATGGCGAACTTGGATTTTTCCGAAAAGATTGAGGTTCGTTCCAATGATGAATTGGGGGAGTTATCCAATAGTTTGAATGAGATGTCAATTAATTTACAACAAACGATGCTTGATTTACAAAAAGCGAATCAGCAATTAAAAAGCGATATTGAAAAAGAAAGAGAAATAGAAACAAAACGCAGGGAATTTTTTGCGATTGTCGCACATGAATTAAAGACGCCTCTTACGGTTATGAAAGGACACTTAGAAGGGATGATATATAATATTGGCCCGTATCAAAATCGTGACCAATATTTGAAGAAAAATCACCAAATTATTGAAAGTATAGAACAACTGGTTCGCGAGATTTTAAGCATGTCAAAATTAGAACAACATACCTTTAAACTACAATTGGAAGAAGTAAATCTCTCGGAATTAATGGATACAATCACAAAAAACCTCGGATTTTTTGCTTCTCAAAAAAACATTCAAATCATAACACAGGTTGATTCTCACCTTTCCGTTTATACCGATCGTGTTCTTTTAGAAAAAGCCTGTAAAAATATTATTCATAATGCGATTATGTATTCACCGCATGGCGAGAAAGTATATATAGAGCTAACTCAAGATTCAAAACAACACCACTTCCAAATGAAAGTCATTAACACAGGTGTGAAAATTAAAGAAGAGGATATTCAACATATTTTCAAACCATTTTATCGAATTGAAAAATCAAGAAATCGAAATACGGGGGGGAGTGGCTTAGGATTATATATTGTAAAGCAAATTTTTGAAGCCCTTTCTATTACGTATTCTATGAAGAATACAGAACAAGGAGTACAATTTATAGCTACCATTCCATTATCCATAAAGTAAACAACAAAAGAGTCTCAATCTCATTTCAATTAGGAGGAAATGAGATTGAGACCGTTCACTAGTCGAAATGATTTTGTATATCTTCTGAATCTAAACTAGGCCTTGCCACACCGCTTGTCGATCCATCTTGCTCTTGATAAGGAGGGGATTGATTCGGTTCTGTGTTATCCCCTAAATCTAAATTCAACATATATATACAAACGCCAATTAGAATACCAATTGTCACGAAACCAATGGAAGCCACTATTCTTTTCCGCATCTTTCTCATTCCTTTGCGTTTTTTAAAGTTACTTGCCTTATAACTTTTTGATTACTAAATTTCTTTTTTCGAGATACACCGCTGTATCTGATTGTCTAGCCACCTCTTGTGAATGAGTGACGACAATGATACATTTATTTTCTTTATGAGCAAGTTCTTTAAATAACTCGATAATATCCAAGGACGTTACTTGATCTAGACTCCCGGTTGGTTCATCGGCAATTAATAAATCCACATTACAAGATAATGCACGAGCAATCGCCACACGCTGTTGCTGACCACCGCTAAGCTGCAATACCTTTCTTTTTGCTTCTACTTCTGTCAACCCTATCTTTTCTAACAACTCAAGCGCTCTTCCTTTTTTGTCTCTTACATCGACTCCTGTAATCTCCATTGCCGTAACTACATTTTGAAGCGCGGTCATATACGTAATGAGATTATAGGATTGAAAGATAATCGAGACATGTTGGTTTCGATAGGAATCCAGCCCTATCTTCCGTATATCTGTTCCTTTGTATAATACAGACCCGCTTCTTGGGATATCTAATCCGCTTGCTAAACTAAGGGTAGTTGTTTTTCCTGAACCCGATGGTCCTAAAATGGTATAAAAGTGTCCGGCTTGAAACGAAAAGTTTACATTATCCAATATAGTGATTTTTTTATTATTGCTTTTATAATGGTAATTCAGATTTTTGAACTGTAAAATAGTTTCCATGTAGATCCCCCTATTCATCTTTTAATAAAATATCTTTTGGATTCAATCGAAGAATCGATAATGCGGGAAGAATGGTTGATAGGATTGCGATTACTAGACCTAATCCACCTAATTTCAGCACATCTTGGGAGGTTACACTTATATCAATATTATCAATAGGATCCACATCTTGACCTTGGTCATCATTCATCCCAAACATGAACACTTGATTATCTGCTCCCTGCTGTTGTTGCTCTTCAGAAGAAGTAACTTCTTTCTGTAATAAACTGTCTCCCATTGCTTGAGACACGGTCCCACCCGTAAAGACAGAGAGGCTAAATGCCAAAGCAGCTATACACAATACTTCTACTAAGAGTTGTCCGATTAATTTTCCTTTTTTCTCGCCAATCGCCAGTAGGATTCCCAATTCCTTCCGTCGTTCTTTTATGGTCAACATAATGATAAGACCTAAAATAATGGATCCCGCAACAGAGACCAGGTATATGATCCATTTTGAAGTGGATGCTACGTTCTCAATAGGGCCGACCATTTTTCTATATAATGCATCATGAGCATCTAGTTTAAATAGGTCAAAATCAATGCCTGTTTTCTCTCCCTCTGCTTTAAAATCATCGATATGGTCTGGATCATTTAAATAATAAATGGCTTGATCAATGGGTGTTCCCTCTGTTTCCTTATTTTCCGAAAGTTCTTTTAACGATCCGTACGAGACATATACTTTGTTCGATGGATGAAACAACGGCGGTGCCGATTCTATGTTGCTGCCTATCGTGGACGTTTCGTAAATTCCTATAATCTCTATTGTCTTCTGATGTTATTGGACGTCCCTCAATCATTTTATTCGTTTCTTCTGTAAATTCTTTCAATAAATCAGAACTTCTCACACCGTGAATGAATGTATTTGGCATTTTCATATTCCCTTGGTTTCCACCTATGGCTCCCCCTACCGCGTCTCCCTCGTTATCACCATTAATGGGAGTATAGCCATCCGCTACACCTTGACTATCTTTTAGATAGTTAAAATCTTTTACATATGGTGATTCAGCTAACTTATCTGCTTCCTCTGTAGAAATTTCCGGGCGGTGTATTCTTTCATTTGGATTTTCAAGTCTCTGTTTTTGTACGTACTTTTGAAATTTTTCCCCATCTAATCCTAGCGTCACGTCAACTCCTAACTTTTTTCTGGCGAGATCATTCGCTGTTTTTGTGACATTTTGTATGGCGAATCCCGCTAATACTAAATTAGTAAGAACTAAAAAAACAGCAAATAAGATGAGAGATTTTCCCTTTCTTGCTTGTATGCTTAAAAATGCACGATAAAATTCATAATTTCTAACCTCCTTCTTGGTATCTCTAATGTATAGGACTAATCTGGAGTCTGTATGGAGATATCGAGGAGTTTGTCTGGAAAAAATACGTGTCGAGGAGGAAATTGGCCAAGGAGTCCGTTCGCCGTTCAATCCATTGGATTATGTCCAATGGATTTCTTTATTTCCATGGCTTGCTTGGACTTCTACTGGAAAACATCCAATCAAATGGCCTCATTTCCTCTTACTAGGGCCTTGCGGTCTCATTCTGCTGCATGAATTCCAGTAGAATGCCCTCTTGCCAGCTAGAAGGTGAGGAAACACTGTACGTTTTCCAATGGAATCACAAAAGGAAACTCCACAGCGGACTCATAGCCAACTTCCAGCGAACAAGACCAACTCATACCAACGCACAGATAGCGCACAGACAGTGCATGAACCAAAACATATCTTTGCAGATACTATCGAGGCCCCTTTAGCCCTCCTCCACACAACATGAACGGAGTTAACACACGAACGACTTGTCGGCTTACAATAAGTGTTCCATAGCGACTTCCTTCAATTCGTAGTAACGGATATCCCTGCCTCTTGCTATAGGCTGCAGCCAGCCCTTCTCCACCAATGATCGAAGCCATTTGCGGGCAGTACGGAAATCGACATCAAAGTAGTCAGCCACATCCTTGGGCCGAACCCTTCTTCCTAGCGTCCAAGCGTACCGAAGAATCTCCTTCTCGATGAAGACAGCCGGACGGGTAGGCAGACTTCGGATGAGATAAGGACTGAGGACCAATTGCAGCAGGGTGCGGCATATTTCAGGACGATTCTGAACATCTTCGAAGGAGAAATGGATCATTTTCCACCCCATTCCAGTTAGAAAGGTATCCCGGTTCAAGGCGTAGCTGAATCTCTCCCGGTCCATATCCTTTACATGACTTTGGAAACCGTCGCATTCCAACCCGAATTTACCGAATGGCGGGAGAAAAGCAACATCTAGAAATTGCGATTTGCGATTCCAATCGAGCACCTCATATTCTGGATGCAGATGGTCAAGGTTACCGAATAGAGGCCACCATACATTTTTCAACAGCAGCCTTTCGGCATATTGATGTCCTCTGAGTAAGCGTCACTTTCTTTCTCCGCTTCGACGCGCACGATGATAATCCAAAAATTGTGCATGTGCCGTTTCAAAATCCATACTCTATCCGCCTCCTTAACAAAAAAAGAACGCCCTCGCACCTTATAAAAGGTAAAGGACGTTCTTCGTCTACTCCTATTGTATCATTTTTCCCCTTCATTACTACGGTAGAATGCGTTGAAGTCCATAAGTTGTGAGAATAGGAAGTATAATCGTTCCTCAGCTTGCAGAGGCAGTTCTACATAGCAGAAGCATACAGTAGACTAGACTTAAGACGGGTGTGAAATACTCCGTCAGACCAGAGCGTGAGCAGAAACACTCATGCTATACTGAGGTAGACTTATAACAGATGTGCAGTTAAATATATAAATATAGGGGAAATTAAAGATGAGAAAAGTGATAGGTGTGTTGTTGATAATGGCCGGGATTGCGGGCGTGCTGTTCGCTCTGAATCCGGGAAATCTATTTCCGCGTGATTTACTATCCTTCGGCACGAAGGAAATCAGCAAGGAAAAAACGGTTGATGCGGGCGACTTCCGGAACGTTTTCATTGAGAGCGGAAGCCCGGATGTACAAATTTTGCGCGGCAATTCGGATCAAATCAAAGTACGTCTAAAAGGACAGGTAAGTCCTAAATATGCGGATAAAATAGATATAAAAGTGGCTCCACAAGGGGATACACTCGAGTTGGGAGTGGAAGTACCGAATGATATCAGTCTCGGCATCAATATTTTAAATGTCGATTTCATTGTTGAGCTTCCTGAGAAGCAATGGGATGGCGTAGATGTCAACGTTGGCAGCGGCAATGTGGATGTGTCCCAACTGTACGGGAACAAAGTGCGCGTGAAAACGGGCAGCGGCGACATTCTTGCAACGGTTATCGAGGCGGATACGATAGCATTGCAGGCGAGCTCAGGCAATGTCAAGGCGCAGCATTTCAAGGCCGATGCACTCTCATTCGACACAGGCAGCGGCAACACCGATGCAGCGCAAATTACGGGAAAGACAGTAAACGTGAAATCAAGCAGCGGCAACATCCAGGTGCAGGCTGTTGAAGCAGACACGATCACATTGCAGGCGAACTCCGGCAATGTTACAGCGGACGAATTCAAAGCTGAGGCGCTTACATTCAATACTGACAGCGGCAATGTGGATTTGGCGAATGGAGAAGCAGCATTGCAGGGCGTCACGAGTTCAGGGAATATAGAGGTAAAATTCGACGATTTGTTGCATGATGCTGACTTAAAGGCAAACAGCGGATCTGTAACGGTCGATCTGGCCAATGAACCGAAATCGCTGGCGGTCGATTTTCGTGGAAGGTCCGGCAACGGGCGCATTGAGTGGAATGGCATGACATATGAAGAGAACAGCGAGAATGGAAGCAGCCTAAAAGGAGCGTTCGGCAGTGGCGAGGCGAAGCTGAAAGTTCGTACCAGCTCGGGTGACTTTACACTTGGCAGCAATTGAGCAATTAAGAAAAGTTTTAGTTGATTTTCAGTTTCCTTTCAGGTTGGATGAACATACTAGTACCATCTCTTGAAAAAGGAGGAGGATATATTTGAAACGTACCTCAACTGTAATTGCTTGGACCAGTCTAATGATGCTTCTCTTGGCATCGCCAGCGGCGGCGCAAGGGGAGAAAGGACTGAACGGAGCCGATTGGAAGCTTATCGGGGATACGTCCCTAACCGCCGTGAAGCAAGCCGAATCGACAAAGCCGGCAGAGAGCACTAAGCAGGCCGAGTCGGAAACAGATAAAGAGCTGGAGAAGATCCATACACAAATGAAAGAGCTTCGTTCTGAAATGAAGGAGCTGCGAGAGAAAAAGCTTCAGCTCATGGCAAAGAAGCATGGCATTCAGACTGAAGGGAAGAGCCGTGAGCAAATTCGACAGGAACTGAAGGCGAAATTAGGTGAAAAAGGACAAATGTTCCACGAGAAACATCGGGATGATGGAGAACGCGTCGAAAGACGAATGGAACGGTTGAAGCAGGAAGCGGAGAAGCGGGGTATTTCGACAGAGGGGTTAAGCCCTGATGAACTGAAAGCGAAGCTGCGCGAATCGAAGTAACATAAGATTACAGTGAAGGCATATAAATATATCGGGCTGTCGATGTATTTGGGATAACACAAGGAGGCATGCCGGATAAGCATGCCTCCTTTAAATAAAATACACAGGAAAAGGGTCCCGTTTCTGCAAGACGGGGTAATCTTGTGTAAGATTCCTTCCAGAACATATGAAAAACCCGACAGACAGCGGTTATCGCTTCCCATCGGGCTATGTACGCCTATATAAGTATAATTCCATTATGACTGCGTAATTGCTATTCTGTTGCGTATGAAGAATATTGGTTCTCGCTCATCACACGGCGCGCGCCTACATAACGCTTCTCGTAATAGTCCATGCTAAGCTTGTCTATGCGGGTGCCTTTGTCTGTCGATGCATGAGCAAATTTGCCGTCACCGACAAAGATTCCAACATGTGACACACCGTTTCCACCGCTAGTGTCGAAGAAGACTAAATCGCCAGGACGCAACTCATCTTTGCTTACTTTTTCACCTACGTCGAATTGAGACGACGAGGAGCGTGGCAAATCGATTTCGAAATTGTCAAACACGTACTTGGTGAAACCGGAGCAATCGAAACCATTCGTTGTAGTTCCGCCATACTTGTACGTAATACCTAACAGATCTTCAATTTTGTTGTCCATCTTGGATGCCGCGAAAGCGCTGCCTGCACTGAATGTGAATAGAACGCTAAGGCCGAGCACCGCCGTTACTAGCTTCTTCTTCAAATTGGAAAGCCCCTTCCTTGCCTGCGAGGTTAGCTGGAGGGTTCGGTTGAAGGTCCCCTATGATCCCTATGATACGAGATCAATTCACCCAAATAACTGGTTCCCCCGCTTTCCGGTTGTCCGGAAATTCGGCATCACTGTTCGGATTTAGTTGCTGTATTCGTTAGTTACAAATTTGCAAATGTTATTGTCGCTTTCATGACAAAGTTGTAATAAATCTACGACTTATTGTAACAGACCTTTTTTCTTTTGACAAACACTTTTTGTCCAATAAATACAAAAAGCTTGTCTGATCGTCATTTCCGACGACAGACAAGCTTTTTTATCACGCTTTTAAATGGAAATGTGACGGGTTTTTGAATTGTTACATTTTCCTCATTTTGATTGCTGATTAGCCTCCTGCCATATGGCGTACCGAGCGGACAACCCCCACATCTTGCACACGGCCCGAACAGCAGGAAATGCTTGCTGCAGAATCAGCGCGGTCATGCCAGTCCAGAACATCGCTGCGGTTGTAAATAGTAAGCTAATAACTAGCACAAGGCCCATGAATATAAGGGAAAGCCCGAGTATAGGGAGCATTCGACGCACACCCGCCGTTACGGAGTGAAGTAATGACAATTCCGAAGCGGCGCCAAATTGCATAAATAAAAACAAATGATGAAATATCCAACCGCATATGGCCCATATGAGCACAAACGGTGCGACGGATGCAAGTAATGACGCAACGGTGGATTTGGTCGTCAATACGTGCGCTGCATACGGTACAAACCAATAAGCGGGCGCCAGGAGCAGAACCGTCTTTATGGTATATAGCAGAAGCATCGGCTTCCAGACTACTTTTATGCCCTGGAAGAAGGTCAATCCCGACTGCCGCGGATGTGCTATCGCATAAAACAAGCCGGCTTCGATGAAGGGAGTCAGCAGCATGCGAATGGCCATACAACCGACTACTATCCACAAATAAGGCGTATAGTCGTTCGTCTTTGACAGGTGAAACTGACTTTCGATCAGAAAGAGCTGGGAGCTCATCTCGGTCGGGGCCGGATTCGGATACCGCCGCAGCACGGGCAATACGATCCCGTCAATGAAGCGGTAGACGAAGAAGCCCCATAGCAGTTGGTATAAAAAGAGGATGACCCATATGTATACGTGCTCTTTCAACCAATCCCACCCGGTTCGTATGTAAGCTTTCATCGATCTCACCACCCCAATATGTTCGTAAATGCTTCAAAGAATTTAATGACGGTCAAGTTCACTCGCGTGCGAACAGGCTCCTCGATCTGTGCTTTCATATAGTTGTTAATATGTTTATTCTCCACTACGATCGTATAGAGCGGATCCACCATGACCCAATCCAATGGAGCTGTATGGGTGATCCGGTACTGCATCCGATCGCCATCCCCGTCCCACATTTTGCGTGTCGTATTTCCGTCCGCAAATCGGAATATAATTGGGATATTCGGGTAGTCAGCGCCCAGTTTACGAATGTGGACGATCGCTTCATAACTTGTCGCGCCGCCTACTTCAGTAGTGCGAGTATCAATGCTTTCCACTGCAAAGTCAGCCATTTGGCCGCCGTACACATATTGATTGAAGAAATCGGTCCATTTGCGATTGGTGACCTGTTCGACGATACGTTGGAAGTCGGCGGTCGTTGGATGACGGAAGCGGTATTTCTGAGTGTACGTCTTCATTATGCGCTGCATTGTCTTCTCCCCGACCTGCTTCTCGATGGCGAGCAGCACGAGCTTGGCGCGGTAATATACGTTGTCCGCATAATGATCTTGGTTTTTATACCGCCAAGCGGCGAGCTTGAGCGGAGCCGGATCGGTAATGTAGCTAGATGTGATGGCTAGATTTGGCGTGACCCCGAATTCGGACTCCATCAATTTGTCCTCTGCATAGGAGGTGAACCCTTCATCAAGCCACGCCTCTTCGAACTCGTTAGAGGCGATGAGACCATAAAAATATTGATGGCCGATCTCATGGATGACCGTCCGTTCCAAATCATAGCCTGGACTGTCATTCTCGGCGCCGAATGCAGTAACTAGCGTAGGGTATTCCATTCCGCCTGCGCCGTTGCCCGATTTTGGCGGGACGACAATAGAGAGTGTGGAATACGGGTATTTTCCGTACCACTCGCTGAATTTGGCGAGTGCGGTCTTCGCCGCGTACATGTAGCGTTCCTTCAGCAATTTGTGCTTCGGATCCAGATATAGCTTAATCCGGACGCCCGGCACATTCGGGGCAGAGAACGGTTCTTCATAGTAGATGAAGTTCGGTGAAGCTGACCAAGCGAAGTCATGAACGTCGTCTGCATAGAATTGATAGTTTTTGTAACCGTCCGCGATGTAAGGTGTTTTCGTCGGAAATCCGGTCGAAGCGACGATATATGACTCCGGTACTTGGATGCGCACATTGAAGATGCCGTAGTTGGAGTAAAACTCGGAGCTGCCGTGATATTGATGCACGTTCCAGCCTTCGGCCGCCCTGCCGCGCACACCAGCTTTCTCATAGGCGGCAATCTTCGGGTACCATTGTCCGGCCATGACGAAATCATCTGCATACCCCATCCGGGCGAATATTCGCGGCAGCTTCACTTTGAACTTCAGCTTCAAGGTGATGTCTTCCTGGCCTTTGACGGGCTGGGGCAGGCGAATCTTCATGACAGTCTGATCCTTGGCATTGCCGTCATCCGGCTGAACGTATTCGATCCGGTTCATTAGGGACTGGCCGTCTACGGTTGTCAGCGCCGTTAAGGTCATGCCTCCATAACCGTCCTTCGGCATCTTGTCCTCTCGCAATATGCCGCCCGACTCTTTCATGAAGGTCGAGTCCGGGGATTGGAACGCATTCGGATACAGGTTGAAATAGATCTCGTTCACCGTCTTCATTCCCGGATTGGTCCAAGTGACCGTTTGATCACCGAACAGAGTATGAATTGACTCGTCCAATTTGACATCAATATGGTACTCGGCGATACGCTCACTAAGCACCTCGGCGCTCGGCTTCTCTACGCTTTGCGGCGTAAAGGGCTCCTGTGCGGCTTTTTTCTGCACTTCCGGACCGAGAGAAGGTACGGTGCCGGACGGCCGGAACCAGACGAGGAGGATGAAGCTGGCGGCCAAGAGTGCGATAATAAATAGAAGTGGGCGATAGACATTGCGTCGGGTCATACGTTTCTAACCTCCCGTTGACAAGCATCTACAGCATGTATATGTTGGCTTTTTGCGGAATATTAGCTAAAATGAAAATGATTTTGATCGCCCCCCAGGGCTCTTGTGTACTGGAGTATTAGGGCAAGGAAGGAGCGCATAACGATGGATGCTTCGGATAAGAAGGTTAAGAAGCCGCTTGCGCTGAATGTGATGAGCAGCAGTAAGCATAAAGGATTCGGTTCAGGCAGCATCGATTTGAACAACGTATCGCCTGTCATTATCGATGAGGGCAAAGCTTATATTGACTTGGGTGCTATGCATGCGAAAAGCAAGGTGGAGCGTGGCATCAAGTTCATACCTAACAAGGAGGACGTGCCGAACGGCCGCAAATGCTGGATTGTATGGGTGGCAGTAGACAGAACTCCTGAAGGCGCATGCTACGGTGGTCTAGCGGCGTGCGAGATGCTAGTCGACACAGAAGCGAAGCGAGGTTGGAAAATTCTCGCCGATCACGTGAATAAGATGGATAATGCGATGAAGCGCCGCATTATATTGGATGGACTCGACGCGGAGGAGAAAGCGGCACTGCGCGAGCTGCTTATGACGCACAACGCCGAGTGGTGGGAACGTTCATCGGATGATTTGAAAGCGCAGTTGGCATAATCGTCCGCCAACATTAGAGGCAGTGTTATAATGGAAGAAGACCTGTGTCCCATAGAGGGAACAGGTCTTTTTGACGTTGATCTTCAGCGTAAGTAAAGCCAAGCTGCCGAAATCCGGACAAAGCTCTGTATGAGCAGTCCGAATCTCCGGCAGCTTTTTTGCTAGCATCGATGCTTTACATCCTCGTGCCGAAGTCACGATCAGTTGGTCCACCACCGTTTGAAGTGCTGCCACCACGACCGTTTCCCGGCTTCTTGCGTCTCCTGAACCGGCTTCGCTTGCGGCGAGTCAGGTTGCTTGGCCCCGTGTTGGTCACACCATTCCGTCGGTTCAGTTCCCTTCACGAACGTTTCCAGACGCTTGACGGGGCAATTCTCACCGGCGAGCTTTCCTGTATCCGGGTCGATATAAATGCTAACCACGTTATCCGGCACGGTGAAGATTTTAGGCGGTACGCTCGTCAGCGCCTTCTCCGTATAGTCAGCGAAGATGGGCGCTGCTTTATGCGATTCCGACACCGAAATCATCTTGCCGCGATCATAGCCGACCCATACGGCGGTCGACAATTCCGGCGTATAGCCGACAATCCACGCGTCGGAGTCCGTCGTTCCCGTCTTACCGGCGACGGGACGTTTGATGCTGGCTGCGACCCGATTGCCTGTGCCACCGGATTCGAACACGCTTTCCATTAAGCTCGTCAACACGTAAGTGTCGGATGGATCGATAACCTGCTCTGACTCCATCGGCGACGCTTCATACAGCACCCGCCTATCCGGGGCCGTCACCTTCAAGATGGCGCGCGGAATAACACGTTTGCCCTCGTTGCTGAACACGGCGTAAGCAGACGCCATTTCGAAAGGGCTGACGGGGAACGTTCCGAGCGCCAAGGAAGGCAGCGGCTTCATGCTGCTATCGATACCGAGACGCCTGGCCAGCGAAATCACTTGTTCCGGGCCTATTTGCATAATGGTACTGACTGCATAGATATTGTCGGACGCCGCAATCGCTTGACGAAGATCGATATCGCCATAATATTTCCCGCCGTAATTGCGCGGCTTGTACACTTGGCGCCCTTCGTCATAGCTGAATGAAGTCGGGGCGCTCACGAAATGCGTGGCCGCCGTGACAGCCCGTTTCTCCAGCGCCGCCAGATAGACGATCGGCTTGAAGGCAGATCCGGGCTGACGCGTATCCGCGAACACGCGGTTATATTGATTGACGCGGTAATTTTTGCCGCCTACCATCGCCTTAATATATCCGTTGCGCGGATCAATCGATACGAGAGCAGCCTGCAGATCACCCGCGGCGGGGATTTGCTTCGCGACGGCTTCCTCTGCCGCCTCCTGCGCCCGCTTATCAAGCGTCGTGTAGACGTGCAGGCCCCCAGCCTCCACGATTTCATCGGGGATGCCGAGCGCCGCCAGCTCCCGCCGGATATAATCGCGGAAATAGGGGGCTACAAGTGTCTCAGCGCGCTCCTCCTGAGGGCGGAAGACGAGCATTTCGTTATACGCACGTTTGGCTGTATCCTGCGTAATATCGCCCATATCGACCATGTTTTGCAGCACGATTTTTTGGCGGTCCTTTGCATTCTTCATATTTAAATAAGGCGAGTAATAACTGGGTCCGCGCGGAATTCCGGCAAGCAATGCGCTCTCTGCCAGCGACAATTTCCGTGCAGGCTTGTTGAAATAAAGCTGAGCTGCCGCTTCGATGCCGTAGGCCCCGTGACCGTAATATACTTGATTTAGATACATCTCGAGAATTTCGTCTTTGCTATACTTCATCTCAAGCTGCAGCGCGTAGAGCGCCTCCTTCGCCTTACGGGTCCATGTTCGTTCGTGGCTAAGATACAGATTGCGGGCGAGCTGCTGTGTTAAAGTGCTCGCTCCTTGCTTTTTCGACAGATGCTCCAGATTGACGAGAAAGGCCCGCGCCACTCCTTTGAAATCGATGCCCATATGATGGTAGAATTGGCGATCCTCAGTTGCTATCGTCGCTTGGACGACTTCAGACGCGACATCGGCTAGCTTCACCGCTGACTGCTGCGTCTGCCCTGGCGTCAGTGCTGTCAGCACGTTCCCATGGAAGTCTAGCAGCTGAGACGATTGCTGAATACTGGATACAGGCAGATCCGTCATATATAAATAGCCGAGCACGGAAGCCGAGGCGCCGAGGCTAAGCACAAGCGTGCCAATGATGCCCCATAGGAACAGGCGGAGCCGGCGTTTTGCCTTTGTGTAGTTTTTTTTCGCATTCATGTCGGGCTCCTCCTCATAATCCGCTGCTTTCCCGTCGGCAAGTCAGCTTAAGGTCCTTGCTATCAGTATGGAGTAGGATAAAAAAGGATATTCATCTGCACAATTGTTATTTTTCCGTACGCAGCTGCTTCATTCGCTCTATACCGGACGAAATGGTTTGAAAATAATTACTTGGGAGATAGTTGCTTTTTGGGGGGGAAACGCTATAATACTCTTGTTTGGTGCAAAATGGAGATGAAGTGTTACGAATGTATACATGGGAACCATTACGAGCATTTCGACTGGACCAACGATACCATATCGGAAGAAAGAAGGTTGATTTTATGGAATTGTGGTTTACAGAGAAGCAGACGCCGACCTTCGGCATTACGGCAAAAATTCGCGAGACATTCGTGAATGAACAGACGCCGTTTCAGCATCTGACGATGTTGGATACCGAGGAATTCGGACGAATGCTCGTATTGGACGGCATGGTTATGACGACGATTAAAGACGAGTTTGTCTACCATGAGATGGTGGCGCACCCGGCCCTCGTTACACATCCGAATCCGAAGAAAGTGCTCGTAGTCGGCGGTGGAGATGGTGGCGTTATTCGTGAAATTATGAAACATCCTTCCGTTGAGAAAGCGGTCCTCGTAGAAATCGACGGGAAGGTCATTGAGTATTCGAAAAAATATTTGCCGGAAATTGCGGGTGAACTCGACAACCCACGTGTCGAAGTTATCGTAAACGATGGCTACATGCATATTTTGAACAGCAAGAACGAGTACGATGTCATCATGGTCGATTCCACGGAGCCTGTCGGCCCTGCGGCGCCGTTGTTCGAGCGTGGCTTCTACCAAGGCATTTACGAAGCGTTAAAAGAAGACGGCTTGTTCGTGGCGCAGACGGACAACCCTTGGTTCAAGGCAGATTTGATTCAGCAGGTAAACCGTGACGTTAAGGAAATTTTCCCGATCGTACGCGTGTACGGTGCGAACATTCCGACTTACCCAAGCGGGTTGTGGACGTTCACCATAGGCAGCAAGCAATACGATCCTATGAATATAGATGAAGCGAGCATTCCGGAAATGGAAACGAAATACTACTCGCCACGTCTGCATAACGCAGCCTTCTGCCTGCCTAAATTTGTAGAAGATCTCTGCAAATCATAACGGGGCAAAAGAAAGAACGAAGGAGGCCATCAACTATGAAACTGGATCAAAAATATTCCGGCAATGTGTTCATCTGCAGCTCGGATGATTATGAAGCCGCAACAGCGGTCATTTACGGCATGCCGATGGACTATACGGTCTCATTCCGTCCCGGTTCGCGATTCGGCCCTGGCCGTATCCGCGAGGCGTCTGTCGGTTTGGAGGAGTACAGCCCTTATCTCGATCGGAGCATTGAAGAACTGAACTATTTCGATGCCGGCGACTTGCTGTTGCCATTCGGCAATGCGGCGAAGAGCTTGGACATTATCGGTGATTACATTCGCGGGCTGCTAGCTGATGGCAAATTCCCGGTCGGTATGGGCGGGGAGCATCTTGTCACCTGGCCAGTCATTCAAGAGGTGTACAAGAAGTATCCAGACTTGGCGATTATCCATATTGACGCTCATGCTGATTTGCGCGAGCACTATGAAGGGGAGCCACTCTCTCACTCGACGCCGATTCGCAAGGCGGCAGGCTTGATGGGCGGCAAAAATATTTATCAATTCGGGATTCGTTCCGGTTCCCGCGAAGAATGGACGTATGCGCGGGAAAACATTAATTTCTATCCGTTCGACGTGGCGGAGCCGCTGAAGAAGGCGCTGCCTGAGTTGGCAGGCCGGCCGGTATATGTCACGATCGACATTGACGTGCTCGATCCAAGCTGTGCGCCTGGTACGGGTACGGCGGAAGCGGGTGGCATTACGTCGAAGGAGCTGCTGGAAGCGGTGCACCTTATCGCCCGTTCGGACGCGAACGTCGTCGGCTGCGACTTGGTGGAAGTGGCGCCGATTTACGACCCGACGGAGCAGACGCCAATTACGGCAAGCAAGATTATCCGAGAAATGCTGCTTGGTTTCGTAAAATAAATGTGAAATTCCCTTCTTCGTTACCGCATCGCGGTGTTTGCAACGCGATAAACGGAGGAGGGATTTTTTTGCCTTCAGCCTTCTTGAAAATTCCCTCTAACGTGTTCGCCCCCCTTCTCTCGATTCTCTTTTGTTCACTCTCCCAATGCTTCAGACTGCCCCTTTAATGCTTCAGGAGCAGTAGTTAGAAATACAGATGGCATAATTAACGACTCGAAGGCTTTGGAAAAAGTGTGTGTACATCAACAAATGCACGGTGGAGGACCGGATTCAACAGACGCAGGGAGCATGACAAGATAGAGAGGGGGAACTAGGGTGCGCCAATCATACGATTAAGAGCGTTTGGACTGTGCCACTCGAGTATTGGACTCTGAATCAATGGGATAGTGGGCAAAAGGTTTGGTAAGCCACATGGTACGAGGAAGTGGGGAGCTGGATATTTTTGGGGGACAAAAAATAACGGACCTCGTACGCTACTCCTCAAGGTACCCCGCCCATACCAAGCATTTCAAATACTGCTGATAATAACTATTGTTAATGTCCATACAATCAGGCTCAATACCTGCTAAAACGATCAGTTCAGCACTAATGACAAACGAACCGCCTTGCGTTGTCCAACCACTAGGATATGTTTTATCTATGGATCCGATAAAAACACGGCGGCACAATGTGATGATCATGACTACTTGGCAATTTTGCCTCAATTTCTGATAACTTTTTAATTATGCATGGTCGTCTATGCGATAAGCGGCAACACCGTTTTCATTCGCTTGGAAGAGCAATATGGTCGGATACCTTACGTTCGCCATCTTAAAATAAGTCGTATTTTCCATAAATAACGCAGGGCATTGCTGCACCGACTCTTCTATACTGTAGGGAAACACGGGGCATGCCCATCTGAATGAGCGCATACTTGCCGAATTCAATCACGAAGGGAGCAGGTGTCAAAGGAGGCTATCACGGTGGAACTGAATCGGCTGCAAATTGCAGACTTTCTGCCCGATCGCAGTATGGCTGCATATGAGATGTATTTGGCGGACGAGGTTCCTTGGCATGGTCACGAATTTTATGAATGTACGATGATTGTGAGCGGTACGGGCAAACACCGGTTGAACAGCGAGGAGCTGACTCTTCAGCGGGGGGATGTGTTCGTCCTTACCCCAGGAGATTTCCATGCGATTGCGCCGGATAACGAAGAAGCGCTAGTAGTCGTCAATATTATTTTCAAGGAAAGCTGCATTACCAAGGAAACGTGGAAATGGCTGTTTGCCGACTCTTGGAACGCTATCCAATGCCAAGTAGGGATAGAGGCGATTGAAAATGCGCAGTTGATATACCGTGAGTACGAAGCGAATGAGCCAGGGGCGGAACGCATGATGCGTGCGTTGCTCGAACAGCTGTTAATCTGCATATTCCGGCAGGTGCGCCATAACGCCGAGAAGGTAAATACCGCACGATTACCATTATCCTCTGGGGAACTGGACGAGCCGATCCGAGCGGCGCAACGGTATATTCACCATCGCTTCCGCGAATCGATTACGCTGCAGTCCGCAGCTAAGCAGGCAGGCTGGTCGCCTCCATATTTCAGTGAAAGGTTCAAGAAGGCGACAGGAATGACGTTTCAGATCTATGTGCAGCAGCTGCGCTTGCAGTGCGCGCGGACGATGCTCGCAGAGAGCGACTGGCGGGTGACCGAAATATGCTATGCTTCCGGATTTAACAATTTGGCGCATTTTGAAAGGGTATACAAGAAGAGGTTTGGTTGCTCGCCGCGGGATTCCCGCAAGGGCGCTAAAGGGTAAACACGTGATACGGGTGATGGCCGGACTGCAAGATGATGAGATATGTATAGGCATGAGTAACTATATATGGAAGGAAAAGGAGAGATCGTGATGATTCGAGTAGCTATTTTGAGCTATTGGCACGTGCATGCAGAGGAGTATACGGAGGCGTTCCGCAACCATCCAGAGACAGAGGTAGTGGCGCTGTGGGATGAGAACGTAAAGCGCGGGGCCTCTTATGCGGACAAGTATGGGGTGGAATGTATTCCGTCACTTGACGAGCTGTTGAGCCGCACGGATATCGATGCGGTCGTTGTAACGACGCCGACGACGATGCACGAAGACGTTATTGCGCGAGCCCTACGGGCGAAGAAGCATGTATTTACGGAAAAGGTGCTGTCCGTTACCGGAGCGGGTGCGGAAGCGCTGATGGCGGAAGCGACCATGAATAACGTTATCCTGACTGTCGCGCTGCGCCGCCGTTATGAGAGTGAAGGCATAACGATCGAGCGGTTGGTAAAGGAAGGCACAGTCGGACAACCGACCTTGATTCGCGTGCGCATGGCGCATAATGGAGCCACTGCCGGGTGGCTGCCAGAGCATTTCTACAGCTTGGAGGAGTGCGGCGGCGGAGCAATGATAGACCTTGGCTGCCACCCAATGTATCTCATCCGTCTGCTTGCTGGCATTCCGCAAGCGGTGACGGCGGCTTATGGATATATGACGAAGCGGAAGGTCGAGGATCATGCGGCGGCGCTCCTTCATTATGACAGCGGCGTCATCGGGATTGCGGAGACCGGATTCGTCACGGGCGGATCGCCATATACAATTGAAGTTCACGGAACGGAAGGTTCTCTGTTATTTACGTCCGAACAAGGCAAGGACCTTCTCACGCTGCGCGGCGCCGACGGAACAGTGAAGCACATTCCACTCGACAAGCCTGAAGGTTCTATGTTCGACGAGTGGGTGAACCGCATGCTTGGCACGAAGCCGGAAGGCGACAATACAGCGCTGGCGATTGATCTGAGCCGTATAATGGAAGCAACTAATGAATCCGCGCGTATAGGCGGCACGGTACGTATTTAAGGGTAAAGGAAACATATACAGTTAATAGGAATGGAGGAACGGCATTATGACAGAACAAGTGATTCGAATCGGCATTATCGGCAGTGGCGGGATCGCAAGAATGCATGCGCGGGCGTATAAAAGGATTCCTGGCGTCGTGGTGGCGGCAGTAGCGGATATCGTGCCCGGCAGAGCGCAGGCACTCATTGATGAGGAGGGGCTGGCGGAAGCAGCGGCATTTGACAATACACGCAAGCTGCTGGAACAAGAGCTGCACGGCGTGAGCATCTGCACCCCGAACGTATCGCACCATGAGCAGGCGTTATTGTCACTGGAGGCAGGCAAGCACGTACTGGTGGAGAAGCCGTTATCCGTTACATTGGACGAGGGCATTGAAATGGTGGAGACTGCGGAACGTATGGGTAAAATGCTGAGTGTCGGCTTCCAGCCGCGCTACGACGACAATATTAAGCTGGTGCGGGAAATTGTGCAGTCCGGGCAACTCGGCGGTGTATACTATGCCGAGCTCGGGGGAGGCAGACCTCGCGGCATCCCGGGTGGAACGTTCATTCGGCGCGACATCGCAGGCTCTGGTGCCATTGCGGACATCGGGTGCTACTCGCTAGATATGGCGCTATATGCGCTTAATCATCCGCGTCCGCTGACCGTATCCGCCTTTTCCGGCAACCGTCTCGGTACGAACCCAGCCATCTGTCCAGAGGCAGATCGCTTCGATGTCGAGGATTTCGGGGTGGCTTTCATTCGTTTTGAGAACGACATGGTCATGACGTTCAAGACGTCGTGGGCGATGCATCTCGATTCTATGGGCTCGACGTTCTTCCTTGGCTCGGAAGGCGGACTGAAGCTTGGTTCTGGCCGTACGGGCGCTTGGGGAGGCTCATTCGATTGCTTAGGGGATATCCGCATGTATCGGGATATGATGGGCCGGCAGACCGAGACGGCCATTCCGCTGTCAGGACAACCACTCGACGAGCCGTTCTTCTTGAAAATATCCGATTTCGTCCGTGCGATCCGAGATGACGCCCCTGCGCCGGTGCCAGCGAGCGAAATACTCGTCCAACAGACGATAATCGACGCGCTTCTCCGTTCGGCCGCACAGAAGCGTGAGGTAGATGTGGAGTGGCCATCTATACTTCGAAGATAGAGGCGACTCGTTTCTGATTCAAAGGGAGAATGGGCAAAGGCACGTAAAGCAGACATGCTAGCACGGTCCAATAATATAGGGGCAGTTCCATAAGCAAAATATCTGCTTAGGGGCTGCCCCTTTGTGTACGTTCCTTTTAATTGTGGCTACACTAATGAATGCGGCTTGAACATCAACGCGGGATCGCGGAACGCATTCGCGACGATTTCGGAACGTGGGAAGTCAGCTTCGTATGCCGAATCATGATATATATTACAAAACCAAATATCGGAGCAATGCTGACGATAAGCGTAATTCCTGCCGAGAATAAGATGGAACGGTCGATGCGATAACTGTCGATAGAGGTCCAGATGGTGCATGCCCCATGGAGGATCAGAAGGAAGAACATGAGCTTCCCGGCGGGTGTGCTTATCCAAGACATTAATTCTATCCACAACATCGTAGCTACCTCCTTAATTACTGAACGGGATGCCTCAAATTATTAAGGGCTAAAGGGATTATAGTGTAACAATGGGGATTGAATCCATCGTTTTTTCCATCACCAACCTTACAATTTTGAAAGGTTTTCTTTTAGTTGTACAATAAACGTTGAACTTTTCCGGTCAAACCGGTTGCAAAAGGTTTGCTATTACCGGATAATTTAATAATCAGACTTTGCAGAATTGGAGTTAGAATGATGACGGAACGCCAAGCGGAAGCGGCGAACAAGCTTATGGTGCGCATCGTCATTGACAGCCGTCAAGATGATGAGCGCGTGACCCAAGAGGTAACTGGAGAGTTGTACCGCAAAGGTACGCATTTCTATGTACGATACATCGAGCCGATAAATCATCCGGACGGTCAGAATGATGGCGACAGCGATATGAGTGCAAGCTCACCTACACAGGTGATGATAAAAATAAGCAAGCGTCAAATCAAATTGACGCGGCGCGGACAAGTGGAGTCAGAGCAGACATTTTCTTATCGCGAGAAGCAGGGAGGCTACTATCGCTCCCAAGCACTGCGCTTTCCGATGACTACGTATACCTCTCTGATGGAATGGAACAACCCGTGGCCATTTGAAGGACCGCTTCAGTTCGATCAATTAATGCTCACTTGGGCATACCAGCTTTATATTGAAGAGCAATGTACGGGACAGTTCGAAATCAAGCTGAAGATGACACCCGCAGACACGCATAACAGAATGGCGCAGGAGGAATAGAGACAATGAGCATGAGTGTAATGGAGAAAATGAATGACCAAGTAAAGACTGCAATTGATGAGGCGATCGTGAAGGCCGGATTGGTGACGCGCGAAGAGCTGCCGTCCTTTGTCATCGAAGTGCCAAAGGACAAGTCGCACGGTGACTTGGCGACGAACGCGGCGATGCAGTTGACTCGCATTGCGAAGCGCAATCCGCGTCAGATCGCGGAAGTGATTATTGAGAACCTGGATAAAGCGGCGGCTTCTATTGAAAGTACCGAAATCGCGGGCCCAGGATTTATTAATTTCCGTATGAACAAAAGTTATCTGTATGATGTGGTGCGGGAAGTTACCGACAAAGGTTCGGACTACGGTCGTATCGGCATTGGCGCCGGACAGCGCGTTCAAGTGGAGTTCGTCTCGGCGAACCCGACGGGAAGCCTTCACCTTGGGCATGCCCGAGGTGCAGCGGTTGGCGATGCGCTGTGCAACCTGCTTGATTATGCAGGTTATGAGATGACGCGCGAGTACTATATTAATGATGCCGGCAACCAAGTGATGAACTTGGCGAAGTCGATTGAGTGCCGCTATAAGCAGGCGCTTGGTCTCGATGCGGACATGCCGGAAGACGGTTATTTCGGTGAAGATATTAAAGGTTTCGCGCAGGATCTGGTGAATAAGGAAGGCGATCGTCTTCTGCAGCTGGCCGAAGAAGAGCGTGCGAAGTATTTCCGCCAATTCGGACTGGAGAAAGAACTGGACAAAATTAAACGCGATCTCGGTCGCTTCGGCGTGCCGTTCGACGTATGGTTCAGTGAAACGTCATTGTATGAGAACGGGGAAGTGACGAAGGCGCTCGACACACTGCGCACTACCGGACACGTCTATGAAGAAGAAGGCGCGACGTGGCTGCGCACGACAACATTTGGTGACGACAAGAACCGCGTCTTGGTGAAAAACGATGGTTCCTACACTTATTTGACACCTGACGTTGCATACCATATGGATAAGTACGGCCGCGGCTTCGACCGCATGATTAACATTTGGGGCGCTGACCACCATGGCTACATTCCGCGGATGAAAGCGGCAATGGAAGCAGTTGGCAATGAACCGGACAAGTTGATTGTGCTCATTGCTCAAATGGTCAGCTTGTTTCAGGATGGCGAGAAAGTGAAGATGTCGAAGCGTACCGGCAAAGCGGTCACGATGGAGGATTTGATGGAGGAAGTGGGCGTTGACGCGATCCGCTACTTCTTCACGATGCGCTCCATGGATTCTCATCTCGACTTCGACATGGATTTGGCGATTTCGACGTCGAACGAGAACCCAGTGTTCTACGTGCAGTATGCGCACGCGCGCATTTGCAGCATCTATCGTCAAGCAGAGGAGCAGGGAGTGGTATTGAAGCCGCTGCGCGATATTGACTTGACCACGCTGACGACCGAGCATGAATACGATCTGCTACGCAAAATGGGCGAGCTGCCAGAAGAGATCGCAGTTGCGGCCCGTGATTATGCGCCGCATCGCTTAATCCGGTACGTATACGAATTAGCGTCGCTCTTACACAGCTACTACAAGGCAGAGCGTGTCATTACTGAGGACCCGGAACAGACACAGGCTCGCCTGGCGCTGTTAGGCGCAGTGCGCACCGTTATCGCAAATGTGCTCCGGCTGGTAGGGGTATCTGCGCCAGAACGGATGTAAGATCAATTACGAATATGGCTGACCGTTATACGCTGGCGTCTCGAAGGAGGAGACGCCAGCTTTTTATTTCCAAGCGAAGTCTGAGAGCATCTCTTGTATAATAGATGCAGCGTCATGCACAGATCCACAGCAGACGGGAAGAAGGATGGTGATGGCATTGATTCATCTGCTGCCTTTAATGATAGAACGTGTCGGCATTTTGCTAATTATTGCATTTGTGCTGTCACGTATGAAGTCTTTCCGCCAAATCGTTCATCACGAGCATGGCTTGACCGAGAAATGGATGCTTATCGTCGTATTCGGCGCGTTTGGGGTCATTAGCAACTATACCGGAGTTCAGATCCACGACAGCTCCATCTATTCGCAAGCGTGGCATACGGATGTAGATACGGGGAGCGCGATCGCGAACACGCGCATTATGGGTGTTGTCATCGGCGGACTGTTGGGGGGACCGCTTGTAGGAACCGGCGTCGGATTGATTGCAGGAGTGCATCGCCTTTCCTTAGGCGGTTATACTGCGGTTGCATGCGGCATCTCGACCATTATGGCCGGCATTGTTACCGGAATAATTGGTAAGCGCTTTCGTGCACAAGGAAAGCAGGCCGCATGGCTAACCGCAGGAATCGGCATTCTGATGGAGTGCGCACAAATGGGTATCATCCTGCTTGTTGCCGAGCCGTGGGCCGACGCATGGGGGCTGGTGAAGATTATCGGTGTCCCGATGGTAGTAGTGAACGGCTTCGGCACCTTGCTGTTTATGCTCATTATCCAGTCTATATTTCAGGAAGAAGAGCGTTCCAGAGCATTGCAGACACATAAGGCGCTTTATATTGCAGATCATACGCTGCCTTTCTTCCGCCAAGGCTTAAACGCGCATTCGTGCCGTGAAGCCGCCCAAATTATTTTAAAGGAGACGAACGCCGACGCCATCTCGATTACGAATCAGCATCAAATCTTGGCCCATGTCGGGACAGGTGCCGATCACCATATTGCGTTGCAGAGCATTTCAACGAGACTAACGAAGAAGGTGCTTGAAGAAGGCATCGTTCATAAGGCGTCTTCGCGCGAGGAGATCCAGTGTTATAACCTGGATTGCCCGCTGCAGGCCGCACTGGTGCTGCCGCTAAAGGTGCACGACAGCACGATTGGCACGCTAAAGCTATATTTCAGGCGTGCTACGAGGCTGGATCAAGTCGAACGGGAGTTGGCTGAGGGATTAAGCAAGCTTTTTTCCACCCAGTTGGAGCTGGCGGAAGCGGAGCTTCAGAGCAGGCTCTTGAAGGATGCTGAGATTAAAGCGCTGCAGGCCCAAGTGCATCCCCATTTTTTGTTCAATGCGTTCAACACCATTTCTGTGCTGTGCCGTACGGATCCTGAGCAAGCCAGAAAGCTGCTGCAGCAACTCAGTGTATATTTTCGCAGCAATCTTCAAGGTGCCCGCAAGATGCTCATTCCTCTGCACAAGGAACTGGAGCATGTAGAAGCCTATTTGTCATTGGAGCAGGCGAGATTCCCCGGCAAGTTTACGATCGAAGCACATATCGACGCCTCTCTGAATGATGTATTGGTTCCGCCGTTCACGCTGCAGCCATTGGTGGAGAATGCCATCCGCCACGCCTTTTCCAAAGGCTTCACCGAGCCGATAGGTCGGGTGACGATAAGTGCGACTGCTGAGGGGGAGAGCATGATTTTGGTAACGAAGGACAACGGTAAAGGCATATCGGCAGATATTGTGGGCGCTCTCGGTAAGCAAACCGTACAATCGGCGGAAGGAACCGGCACAGCCCTTTATAATATTAAGACGCGCATTGAAGAACTGTACGGGAACCAGGCTTCCTTCCGTATTGCAAGTGAGACCGCCCAAGGAACGACAGTCCGCATCACCCTGCCTGTCCATTTCGTCGAAAGAGGTGATAATCTTGTTGAAGGCATTTATCGTGGAGGATGAGCCGCTAGCACGAGATGAGCTTATTTATTTGCTGCGTCGCACGAAGCGAGTGGAGGTTGTAGGAGAGGCGGAGGCGAAGGATGAGGCACTGGTGCACATTGGGGCAGTTCGTCCCCATGTCGTTTTTTTAGATATACAGCTTGCAGAGGAAAGCGGCTTGGAGATTGCACAGCGGTTAATGGAACTGGATGCGCCGCCGGCAATCGTGTTCGCCACCGCATACGATGAATATGCTTTAAAGGCATTCGAGCTGAACGCAGTTGATTATATATTGAAGCCCTTTGATGAGGTTCGCGTGCATCAGACAGTAGAGAGACTTAACAAGCAGCTTGTGATGAGGGTGCCGCCTAACTTGCGTTCCCCGGCGTCCCGTTCCTCAGTTCCGGAACGCCAGGATCGCTTAGCTATCACAGTGGATGAGCGGATCGTTGTGCTGCATGTCGATCATATTATTTATATCGGATTTGAAGAGGGGAAGACCGTCATCGTGACGAAAGAACGGCATTACAAAGTTAGCGAGCCGTTAACGATGCTTGAGCGCAAGCTTCTACATCCTTCTATTATACGGGTGCATCGGGCTTATCTCGTCAATGTGGATCGGATTATAGAAATCGAGCCGTGGTTCCACTCCACCTGTCAATTGAAGCTCCAGGACGGTTCCCAGGTACCGGTCAGCCGCACTTATATGAAGGATCTGAAGCAGATCCTCGGATTTTAGATTACGCACCACAACTGAAAACGTTTGCATCTCAAGCTTCTCTTTTTGCAGCTCACTCTCTTCCCTTCACATTCTATCGTGAAAATGAATAATTTTCGTTTTCATATTATAAGATAGCCACAAGGAAATCGAAGGGAGTGGCCACTAATGAATGCGGTTTCAATTGTAATCGGATCTATTTGCATTTTGATGATTGCTTATCGACTGTATGGAACGTTCATGACGGCAAAAGTGTTAAAGCTTGATGACTCCAAGCCGACTCCGGCTCACGAATTCAACGACGGCAAAGATTACGTGCCGACGAATAAATGGGTATCCTTCGGGCACCATTTTGCCGCGATTGCGGCAGCCGGCCCGCTCGTTGGGCCGATCCTGGCCGCGCAGTTCGGTTACTTACCGGGACTGCTGTGGCTGCTTATTGGTGCGGTTATCGGCGGAGCGGTGCATGATGCAGTTGTGTTGTTCGCCTCTATGCGCAAGCAGGGCAAATCGCTCTCCGAAGTAGCGAAGGACGAGCTAGGACCTGTCGCCGGCTTCTGTACCGGCCTCGCTATGCTCTTCATTATTACGATTACGATGGCTGGGCTGTCAATGGTCGTGCTCCATGCGCTGGAGCATAATCCATGGGGAACGTTCTCGGTCGGCATTACGATTCCGATTGCAATGGGAGTAGGGCTGCTGTATAAGAAAACAGGCAATCTGAAGGTTACTTCCACCATCGGCTTTATTCTGCTTCTAGTCGGCGTGTTCATGGGCCCTTATATTCAAGGTACGGCGCTGGGAGAGTGGCTGACCTTTGACATGAAAACATTGGCTGTCATTTTACCGATATACGCTTTTTTTGCGGCAGCTTTGCCGGTCTGGCTGCTGCTCGCGCCGCGCGATTATTTGAGCAGCTTCATGAAAATCGGCGTCTTCATCGCGCTTATCATCGGCGTCTTTATTATTAACCCGGCGATTCCATTCCCGGCGGTAACGGAATTCATTCACGGGGGAGGTCCGATTTTGGCTGGCCCGGTCTGGCCGTTCATCTCGATAACGATTGCTTGCGGAGCAATATCTGGCTTCCACGCCTTCGTCGGTTCTGGAACGACACCGAAGATGCTGGATCGCTGGAGTGATATTAAAGTGGTTGGGTTCGGCGCGATGCTCGTTGAATGTGTGGTAGGAATCATGGCGCTAATCGCCGCCACTGCTCTGCAGCCAGCGGACTACTTCGCAATTAATTCCACGCCGGAAGCGTTCGAGGCGCTCGGTATGAGCACGGTTCATTTGCCTGAATTGGCGCGTGAAATCGGCCTCAATCTGGAGGGAAGAACAGGCGGCGCCGTCACGCTGGCAGTTGGCATGACCTATATCTTCACGAAGATTCCATGGTTCGAAGGCTTGGCATCATACTTTTTCCAGTTCGTCATCATGTTCGAGGCGGTCTTCGTCCTAACGGCAATCGATGCCGGAACGCGTGTCGCACGCTATATTATCCAAGATTTCTTCGGTGACATCTACAAACCGTTGAAACGGGTGGATTGGGTGCCTGGCTCGATCTTCGCGAGTGCGTTAGCTTGCCTGATGTGGGGATATTTACTCTTTTCAGGCGATATTGGCTCCGTATGGGCACTGTTCGGAGTATCTAATCAGATGATGGCGTCGATTGGTCTTATCATCGGAGCGACGGTCATTTTGAAGATAGCGGACAAACGCAGGTACATGTTTACGTGTTTGATTCCGTTGGCATATTTGTTCGTAACGGTCAATTACGCGGGAGTGTGGATGGTTGCGAACGTATACTTGAATCCAACGGCCTCCGGTTACAGTATTTTGAATGCTTCACTGTCCATCATTATGATGGTGCTTGGGATCATCATCCTCATCTCGGCCATTAAGAAATGGATTGAGCTATGGAATGCGCCGCGGACGCGTCTTGCGCCAATTACAGCAGCTTAGTTATCTTGAATGAGCGGCGGGTGAAATGGCGCCGATGCTGGGCAGCCTCTGATGAAGTTCGCAGCCATGCCTGGGGCCGATTGCGAGACCATAAGCGCCAATGGTCGACAAAATACGCATGTCCCGTCTTTGCGGGCCAAAAATGAGCATAAATTGTCGATGACGAGCCAATAAAAAAAGGGGGCTATCCCAAAAGTCTGAATGACTTGAAGGATAGCCCTCTTGTTTCTTTTTGCATTGTATTTTGCGCAATGAAACAGCAGCGTATACCTGCGGCGAGATCGCAGCCGCCCCCTACCGCTCCACTTCCTTGAGCAGACGCATCACGTCTACTTCGCCTGCTCCGCGCGGCGTGCCGCCCTTGCCTCTGGGGCCGCGCGTAGGGTTGGCGGAATGGCGCAGAAGGGTTTTGATCTCCCCTGGCTTCAATCCCGGCTTCATGGCGAGCAGCAGGGCAATCGCGCCGCTGACATGAGAGGTGGCCATGGAAGTGCCGCTCATTTCGTGATATTTTCCCTTAAGCCATGCAGACACAATTTTTTCTCCAGGAGCATAAATATCGACGAATCGACCTCGATTGCTAAAATTCGCAATTTTGCGGACCCGATCGGTCGCGCCCACAGAAATGGTCTGCTGATACCGGGCGGGGTAATCGATCGTTTTGCGTTTGGCATCGTTTCCTGAAGACGCGACGATGGTGACCCCTGCGTTATAGGCGTTCATCACTGCATTTAACAGTGATTTGCTGCGCGTCTTCATCCCGAAGCTCATATTAATTATATTCATGCCATGACGCACACACCAATCAATGCCTTGAATAATATCAGATACATAAGCAGATCCATTCTCGTCAAAGGCTTTGACAGGATGGATCAGCGCACGAGGAGCCACGCCAATGATTCCATACATCTGATTGGCGGCTGCTATCGTACCGGCGATGTGCGTTCCGTGTCCGTTATCGTCATACGGAGGCAATCCGCGGTGAACCAGATTGACGCCGCGCATCAAAGAGTTGCGCAAATCAGGATGGCGGTAATCAGCTCCCGTATCGATGACGCCAATGTACACGTGATGGCCGGTCGTCGTGCTCCATGCCTGGGGCGCTTTAATGTGCCGCACGCCCCAAGGAATGCCGCGTTCCCAAGCAACGGGCTTCTGCGATGCGGCATGCATCGTTACTTGAATATCATCCTCAACAACGAACTCGCTTTGGTACAGAGCCAATTGCCGATTTAGACCAGCTGGAACCGGACAGATCCAAGCTAGGATTAACGGAACGGTATGGACGCTCCCAAGCTCGGGGTGGCGCTTTTGCAGATCGTACAGAGCTTTGCAGCATCGTTCGTACAATTGAGGGTTGTAAAAGCGAATCAGCTGTCTCTTCCCACGTTGTCCGTTGGAGGAAATCTCATGAAGCATCAACTGGAGTAAGCCCGTAACATCCAATGTCGAGTCCCTCCCGACAGGTCCTTGTGGAGTATCGTATGCGTTCTGCTGCAAGGTGGACTGGGGTAGCCGCCTTTTTTGAGAAAGTTAGGCCTTCTTCCGTGTCAAATGTCTTCCCGGGACATAATATGAAGAAGAGCCGGCGAAGGGCTTAGCACACCAAAGACGAGGGCCACTGCTTTCGTCGGGTGCGGATACAGTCGAACGCGAAGGATAGCCCTTCGCGTTTCTTTTTTTTGTCTTGAAATGACTGATATGTGGCATTTTTTTGTCTGGCTGAAGAAAACTTGCTTTTTCGCGGCAGATCGGTTTTACTTATGTGTGAACATGGATATGTTAGTATCAGTTTGAACCTTTTGAGAGAGGATGTGTCCGAATGAGCACCCCGTTGGAATTGAAACTAGATCCCGACAAAGTGCAAGAAATGCCGATGGTGGATTTAGCTTTCCTTATATTGAAAGCTGCCAACACGCCTTTCTACTACCGCGATCTAATGAACGAAGTAGCTAAGCTTCGTGGATTAACCAAAGAGCAAATTACCGATGTGATTGCGCAGTTATATACCGAAATCAACATTGACGGCCGCTTTGCATGTGTTGGCAACAACCTGTGGGGCTTGAAACGTTGGTATCCGGTTGACCGTTCGGAAGAGTCGATGGGAGGCTCCAAACGTCCGCGTATCATTAATGATGAAGACGACGATATGGAAGACGAGTATGTGGAAGAAGACGACAACTACACTGCTGATGGAGAGGACTTCGATTTCGTGGATGAAGACAACGAAGAGGAAGAAGTCTTCGACGATGAAGAGGAAGAGGCAGAAGTTGACGAAGAAGTCATGATCGATGAAGAAGAAATCGATGAAGACAGTTCTGAAGGGGAAGAAGAACTGGAAGAAGACTTCGAAGAAGCCGACAAAGCTGAGGATAACCGTTAATCGGCTGTTCCCCACTGCGTGGCTGGCATAAATGCCGTTTGCTTATTGGTCCTGTTGAAGAAGCTGCTCAGAAGCTTTGATGGGAAGGATAAGTAAGCGGCATTTTCACTTCTTCACATCCCCTTAAAAATCCAAGCGTGCTCCCTTGACATGGGACTACCTACAGAGTAAACTAGCATATGGGCTTTGGATTTGTATTGAATTGAATAGAGTGATTGAACATAAGAAGAAAGTGCCCCGTGACACTACGGGAGTCACTTTTTTATTTTTTTCCGATATCGGAATGTATCTGCTCGACGGCATGGCCTGCTCGGACATGGTATATTTTGAGTCGAATAAAAGGCTTCCGTTGATCGCGGACGCTCGGATTCGGGTGTCCTTCGATAGGAGCTTTTTTTATGACATCTTGCATCAATTTTTCTCCTGCAAATGGGTTACGATAACATCATGCAGCATGAATTGCAAAAACTCCATCGGACCTGATTCAAGAGTCAAAGCCTCCCGAGAACATATGTCATGAATGCACTTGATCATAGGAGGGTTTCACCAGTGGCAAAATACATTTTTGTGACGGGCGGCGTCGTTTCATCTCTAGGTAAAGGAATAACGGCAGCATCCCTAGGCAGACTGCTGAAAAATCGGGGTCTGAAAGTAACGATTCAAAAGTTTGACCCGTACATCAACGTTGATCCGGGTACCATGAGTCCCTATCAACACGGTGAAGTGTTCGTAACCGACGACGGGGCGGAAACCGACCTGGACCTTGGCCACTATGAGCGTTTCATTGATATCAATCTGTCCAAGAACAGCAATGTGACGACAGGGAAGATCTATTCTTCGGTTATCTCTAAAGAACGCCGCGGTGAATACTTGGGCGGTACCGTACAGGTTATTCCGCACATCACGAATGAAATTAAAGAGCGTGTTTTCCGCGCCGGCAAAGAAGCGGGCTCCGATGTGGTCATTACGGAGATCGGCGGTACGGTAGGCGATATCGAGAGCTTGCCGTTTCTGGAAGCGATTCGTCAAATCAAGAGCGATGTCGGCCGCGATAATGTGATGTACATTCACGTTACTCTGATTCCTTACATCAAAGCAGCGGGTGAAGTGAAGACGAAGCCGACGCAGCATAGCGTCAAAGAGCTGCGCAGCATCGGCATTCAGCCGAACATGCTTGTATGCCGGACAGAGCACGAGCTCTCGGAAGATTTGAAGCGCAAGATCGCACTCTTCTGCGACATTGACGCCAACGCGGTTGTGGAGTGCCGTGACGCCTCCACCTTGTATGAGGTTCCTCTCATGCTGCGCGAGCAAGGCATGGATAATATCGTCGTCAACCATCTGAAGCTGCAGACGCCAGAACCGGATATGGTCGAGTGGACGAAGCTGGTCAATCGCGTGAAGCAGCTGCAAGGCCGCGTTGAGATTGCTATCGTCGGGAAATACGTTGCCCTTCACGATGCTTATCTGTCCATTGTTGAAGCGTTGGAGCATGCTGGTATTGATGCCAATGCCGAAGTGAACATCCGTTGGGTCAACGCGGAGGAGATTACGGAAGAGAACGTAAGCGAGCAATTGTTGGGAGTTAATGGCATTTTAGTTCCAGGCGGATTCGGCGATCGGGGTATCGAAGGAAAAGTGACAGCGATTCGCTTTGCGCGTGAACAGCAAATTCCGTTCTTTGGTATTTGCCTAGGCATGCAGGTTGCTGTAATCGAATATGCGCGAGCGGTTGTCGGCTTGAGAGGAGCGAACAGCTCGGAAATCAACCCGTCGACAGAGTATCCTGTTATCGATTTGCTGCCAGAGCAGAAGGACATCGAAGATTTGGGCGGCACGATGCGCCTTGGCCTGTATCCTTGTAAATTGCAGGAAGGGTCGCTTGCGATGGAGTGCTACAACGACGAGCTCGTATACGAGCGTCATCGTCATCGTTATGAATTTAACAACGAATACCGCGAAATTGTGGAGCGTGCCGGCTTGAAAGTAAGCGGAACGTCCCCTGATGGACGGTTGGTTGAAATCGTGGAGCTTCCGAACCACCCGTGGTTCCTTGCGGTGCAATTCCATCCGGAATTCACATCCCGTCCGAACCGTTCACAGCCATTGTTCCGTGAGTTCGTCAAAGCTGCGATTAAACAGTTGGGATAATGTATATATTTGCAAAGCGAAGATTCTCCATGTGAGAATTTTCGCTTTTTTTGCTTCCCGCGGTACAGAAGCAGATGTTTTTCCTAAAGTAAGGAGGAATTTAATAGGAAGAAGCGAATATGTACTGTAACTTTGCAATATAAGCATGTTATGCGAGACGGCAGCTATGACAAGGCAAACATACTCGCTCGTGATACACGGTGGGAGGGGTACCAGTTGGATAAAAAGAAAGTATTAATTGTTGATGATCAGAATGGTATTCGGGTTCTTCTCATGGAAGTGTTCAGCAGCGAAGGATATACGACATATCAGGCTTCTAACGGCAAGATGGCGCTGGACATCGTACAGGATGAATCACCGGATATCGTTCTGCTTGACATGAAGATACCTGGGATGGACGGTTTGGAAATTTTAAAACAAATCAAGAAGATGAAGCCACACATGAACGTCATCATGATGACAGCGTATGGGGAATTGGATATGATTAAGGAAGCGACCGAACTGGGAGCTATTATGCACTTTACAAAGCCATTTGATATTGATGAAATGCGAGTGGCCGTCAACATGACTTTAGCCCACAGTAACGAACAGCATGGTCATATGACTTTGCCGTCTTAACGAATGATAGAAATGATGCGCGATGCTGGGTTGCTGACCCAGCCTCTTTGCTTTTTGGATTTCGTCTGAAGGGGGCTTTTTGAACAACCTCCAACAGACGGATGTGTTCTGTTTTGTCAAGAGGTTGTTTACTTTTTTGCGCCTAATTGTGATATAATAACACCGTACAAGATGTCGGCTAACAAGAAGAGAGACAGACGACGAACAACTTCCTAGGAGGATGGAGACCATGCCATTAGTTTCGATGAACGAATTCCTGCCGAAAGCTAAAGCAAATAAATTTGCGGTAGGCCAATTCAACATTAACAACTTGGAATTCACACAAGCCATTACAGAAGCTGCGATGGAAGAGAAAGCGCCAATTATCTTCGGTGTATCCGAAGGGGCACTGCGTTACATGGGAATGGAATATACAGTAGCAATGGCGGAAGCGGCTGCGAAGAAATCCGGCTTGCCGATCGCATTGCACCTTGACCATGGCAGCACGTTTGAAGTGGCTATGGCTTGTATCCGTGCAGGATTCTCTTCCGTTATGTTCGATGGCTCCCATCATGCGTATGAGGACAACATCCGCTTGACTAAAGAAGTCGTTAAAGCGGCTCATGCTATGGGCGTATCCGTTGAAGGTGAATTGGGTACAATCGGCGGGACAGAAGATGACCTTACGGTGGATGAGGAATCCGCTCAATTGGCGAACCCAGAAGAAGCGATTCGTTTCTATGAAGAAACAGGCGTTGACGCACTTGCGATTGCTGTAGGTACGGCACACGGCATGTACAAAGGCGAGCCTAAACTTCATTACGATATCATTGAAGCTGTTGCTGCAAAAGTTCCTGTACCTGTCGTACTGCACGGCGGTTCCGGTGTGCCTGACGAAGCCATTCGCAAGGCAATTGCCGCAGGCGCAGGCAAAATTAACGTGAACACAGAGAACCAAGTCGCTTGCACGAAAGCGATTCGCGAAGCGTTGAACAAGAATGCAGATGTAATCGATCCTCGTAAATACTTGACGCCAGCTCGCAATGCGATGGTTGAAGTGGTTCGCGCTAAAATCCGCTTGTTCGGAAGCAACAACCAAGCGTAATCGGATATTTATATTTGCGTCTACAAATGCGGGAAAAGCACCGGTTCTCCGGTGTTCTTCCCTTTTTTGTGATTATACCACCTAACTTATAGTATTATAGAGGTTGTTCAGAAAAGTCCCCTTTTGATCACGATGCATCCCAAGATGTCATTCGACATCGAATCTTACGTTCACTCTCCAAGAGCATATGTTTCCGAAGCAGTTTTCTTGCGAAAACTTGTACTTCTCGGTGCCGAAAAGTGACTTTTTGAATGTGAATTATTTTTTGGGATGACCATATTTCAATATTAAGCATATGGATGAGCCGGCTATCATCAGCACGGTGTGGGAGGAACTCAGCTTGTGATGGAAAAGTTAATGATTTGCGGCGGGCGGCCGCTATGTGGCACCGTTCAGATTAGCGGAGCAAAGAACAGCGCGGTAGCGCTTATACCTGCAGCAATATTAGCAGAGAGCGAAGTTGTGCTCGATAACATGCCTGAATTAAGCGATGTCGCAACCTATGGCGAAATTATTACCGAACTCGGCGGGCAAGTCAGCCGGGAGGGAACCAGCCTGCACATTAATCCTTCCCACTTGATCTCCATGCCGATGCACAACGGCCCCGTCAAGAAATTACGGGCCTCCTATTACTTAATGGGCGCATTGTTAGGACGATTCGGAGAGGCGACGATTGGCATGCCAGGCGGGTGTAACTTCGAGCCCCGTCCGATTGATCAGCATATTAAAGGATTTGAAGCGTTAGGAGCGACGGTAACGAATGATCATGGCTCCGTTCATATTGTTGCGCGCGAACTGCGCGGCGCGAAGATTTATTTAGATGTAGTCAGCGTTGGTGCCACGATTAATATAATGTTGGCGGCCTCACGGGCTAAAGGCACCACTATCATTGAAAATGCGGCAAAAGAGCCTGAAATTATAGATGTTGCCACTTTGCTCAACGCAATGGGGGCGCGAATTAAAGGTGCGGGTACGGAAACGATTCGCATTGAAGGGGTAGATGGTCTTCACGGCTGCCGCCATTCGATTATTCCGGATCGCATTCAAGCCGGAACGTACATGATCGCGGCTGCGGCTACGCGTGGAGATATTTTAATAGATAATATTATTCCGAAGCATTTGGAAGCTCTTACGGCCAAGTTGGAGGAAATGGGCGTCCAGATTGTAGAGGGCGATGAATCGCTCCGTGTCATCGGCGGTGTCGATTACGAAAGCATTGACGTGAAAGCCTTGGTGTACCCTGGCTTTGCCACGGATCTGCAGTCTCCGATGACTAGCTTGCTTACACAGACTAGAGGGGTTAGCATGCTGTCCGATCTCGTATATAGCAATCGCTTCAAGCATGTTCCCGAATTGCTGCGCATGGGCGCGAAGATTCGCGTGGAAGGTCGTTCTGCTGTTATTGAAGGAACGAAGCTGAATGCGGCGAAAGTAAGAGCGTCGGATTTGCGGGCTGGCGCAGCGCTAGTTATTGCAGGCTTAACGGTGGAAAATGACGTAACAGAAATTACGGGCGTGGAGTATATCGATCGCGGATATGATAACTTAGTGACGAATTTGCGAATTTTAGGTGCAGATGTATGGAGGCAAACGGAATAAATCAGTTGTTTCGGGGTAAAAATAGGGTAATAATAGATTAATATTAGATTAGTTACCTAGAACACTGGCACCTCCTTTCTACGAAAGTCAACCGTCATGCGATATTACGCTGCTTGTTCCTGGTCAAAAGAACTCATCTGCTTTCAGTCCACTTTTTCTTTCCCGGTGAAATGACCAACCTTCGTATGCACAAGGTAAGCACACCGCTATTTCTCATTTTTATTTTCATAGGACTTATCCATCTCACATCACATGCATTTATGAACAGAATAGGAGTTGTATTCATGGAGTTACAAATTTCCGATTTGGAAACGAAGAAGCTGACCGAGCTATATAAGCTGGCAAAGCAATTTCAAATTGCCGGCTACGGTCAGATGAAGAAAAAAGAATTGATTTTTGCTATTTTGCGCGCACAAGCGGAACAAGGCGGATATATGTTTATGGAGGGCGTGCTGGATATATTGCCTGAAGGCTTTGGTTTCCTGCGGCCTATCAACTATTTGCCAAGTTCGGAAGACATTTATATCTCGCAATCTCAAATCCGTAGATTTGATCTTCGAACCGGTGACCTGGTGTCCGGTAAATGTCGTCCACCGAAAGAGAATGAGCGTTATTTCGGTTTGCTGCAAATTAATGCCGTCAATGGAGAGAAACCGGAAGACGCAGCTCAGCGTCTGCACTTCCCTGCATTAACTCCTCTTTATCCACAGAAGAAGCTGGTGCTTGAAACGGCCCCGAACAAAGTTTCTACACGGATTTTGGATTTGTTAGCCCCTGTAGGTCTTGGTCAACGCGGACTTATCGTCGCCCCGCCTAAAGCTGGTAAAACCTTGCTTCTCAAAGAAATTGCCAACAGTATTTCGGAGAACCATCCTGACATCGAGTTGTTCGTATTGCTTATTGACGAGCGTCCGGAAGAAGTGACTGACATGCAGCGCTCGGTAAAAGGCGAAGTAGTCGCTTCCACATTCGATGAGGTGCCTGAGAATCATATTAAAGTAGCTGAGCTGGTGCTTGAACGCGCATTGCGCTTGGTGGAGCATAAGAAAGACGTTGTTATTTTGTTCGACAGCATCACTCGTCTGGCGCGGGCTTACAACTTGGTCGTTCCGCCATCCGGACGGACGCTGTCCGGCGGTATTGATCCGGCTTCCTTCCATCGTCCGAAGCGCTTTTTCGGATCGGCGCGCAATATTGAAGAAGGCGGCAGCCTGACCATTCTTGCGACAGCATTGGTAGAGACTGGATCACGTATGGACGACATCATTTATGAAGAGTTTAAAAGTACAGGCAATATGGAGCTCCATCTGGATCGCAAATTGGCTGAACGCCGCATCTTCCCTGCGATTGACATTCGCCGCTCGGGCACGCGCCGCGAGGAAATGCTCTTGACGAAGGAAGAGCTTGATAAGCTGTGGGCGATTCGCAAAAATATGAATGAAACGTCTGAATTTGTGGATCAATTCCTGAAAAAGCTGCGTGATACGAAGACGAACGAAGAATTTATGGCTTCTTTGGACACGAACGGCAACGGAAGCGGCGGCTCTCCGACGCGCCGGACGCGGAGCACCTCGGTCAGCTAGGAAGACGATGGCAAATGTGACGCTGTGGAATGACGTGAAGCATGAATGTAGGAGGACAAGGTTACATGTATTTAGTTTATGCGGATAGTGAAGGCAACATCTTTGATCACCCCGAATACATCGGCCTCGCCCGCAGTGGTGACATGATCGTTGAAATATTTGAGGACGAGTTGATTCCGCTGCCGGAAGGAGCGACGCTTGTCGGACTGCCTTGCACGCGTCCGATCGGATTGGACCCGGATACGGGAGAGATGGTCGCTCTGCCGGGAGACGTGCAAGCGGTTGGGGCGCTGCTGCCGCAGGGCTATACGCGTCTGCATATTCCGAGCTACGTGAAGACGGATAAAGAGCAGAAGCTCCCGCTCTTCGGCTATACGGCGGTCGTCTGGCAAGATGGGAGGTTCTATGCTGCAGCTCATTCGACGGATGATCCGCACAAATGGGATCCTTTGAATTGCGATTCAGGCGAGCTGCGCGTTCAAGTGGACCAGTTGCTTACGAAATATCCGGATAACCGGCTATATCAGCACTTGTCGCATTGCGCCTTGCAATACGAATGCTTGACGGCATCCAATACGTTCCTGAATCGCTGGGAAGGTGCTGTTCCGGTATCCTATTCCTGCAATGCCGGTTGTTTTGGCTGTATTTCCGAGCAGCCGGATGACAGCGGATTTCCAGCCCCGCAGACGCGGATGAACTTCAAGCCGACTGTCGACGAATTGGTGCAGATTATGCTGGAGCATTTGAAGACACCGGAATCGATTATCAGCTTCGGCCAAGGTTGCGAAGGTGAGCCGTCCACGCAGGCGAAGATTATCGTCGAAGCGATGCGCGAGGTGCGCCGCCAGACGGATATGGGGTATATCAACATCAATACCAATGCTGGCTTGACCGACCATATACGGGCTATAGTCGATGTAGGTCTTGATTTGATGCGTGTGAGCACCATCAGTGCGCTTGACGACCATTACAATGCTTACTACCGGCCACGGGCGTATACACTTCATAATGTGGAGAAGTCGTTGCGCTATGCATCGGAACAGGGCGTATATACGTCGATCAATTATCTTGTCTTCCCAGGCGTAACCGACCGGGAAGAAGAGATTGAGGCAATGGTGGAGTTTGCACGGCGGACGAAGCTTCGTCTCATTCAAATGCGTAATTTGAACATTGATCCCGAGAGCTATCTTGCGCTCATTCCGAAAGCGCAGGGCGATGTTCTCGGCATGAAGCAGATGATAGATATTTTCCGTGACGAGCTGCCTGATGTCGTTATCGGTTCTTATACACATGTGCCTCCGGCGGAGTTGGCGCGTGTGAAGTCATACGCGAAGTAATAGGTGGATCGGAACTGGAATCGACTGACTGGAAATGTCAAAATAACATTGCGTGTATAAATCAAACATGCTATAATCCACTCATGTGTCTATATAACTCTGAGCACGCAAAGGGCTCAGGGCGGAGAGAGGTGAATTCAAGTGAAAGAAGCAATTCAACCGAAATATCACATCACGACAGTATCTTGCGCATGCGGTAACACGTTTGAAACAGGTTCCGTTAAGGAAAACCTGAAAGTAGAGGTATGCTCCGCTTGCCATCCGTTCTTCACGGGCAAACAGAAGTTCTTGGACGCTGGCGGTCGTGTGGATAGATTTAAGAAGAAATACGGCATCTAATGCATATGTGTTTAATGTGAACTCCCTTACTGGCAACAGTCGAGGGAGTTTATTTTTTTGCATATATTTGTGCCGGTGCACACACCGATTCGCACAAAATGTCAAAACGAATGAAGTCCCCACCTTGTATGATGGAAATGTAAGTCCTTATCGAATTGCAAAAGGAGGTGCAGCCGTGTGGGAATGAGCTGGACAGGACTCTTTTACGCGCACGTTCAAGCGGATTTATGGGATGACGCCGCACCAATACCGAAAAGGATTTCGCATGTTTCATCGCATAGAGGAGGGAATGAAAATGATTGACGAACATCAGGAACAACCAATGCCGTCCAATCCCCTCGCGCGCCGCATAAAGCCCCTGAAGGCTGGATGGTTACGGGGCTGTATCCTCATGAGTATCAGACCGGCATCGATCGAGTGAATGTGCACCGGGGGAAGGCCGGAGGGGCATACGGACTGTTGCAGCTGACGCGGAGGACGTTTCCTTCGTGGGGGTAGCCTGAACAGCCAGACATCAACCTTCATCTGGCTTGGCTCAGCGTCTTCGTCGTGTGCAGCGTCGTTATCGGTCTCGGCTGGTTGAATTTCGTTGCCGTCTCCCGTAAGGTGCGTCTTGACGCATCTGGGTCTGTTTTGCCGCCGGCTGGACGCTGGCAACGACGTGCGCTGCGCAGTGGATCTATCCAAATGTGGGGCTGCATGTCGGGGTTGGCGTTATAAGCGCTGCCATATGCATACTGCTGCGTGGTTGGAGAGATGATGATGTTCAAGCGGAAGCCGAACCTGTCCGCAGCGACACGATTGTTAACAATTGACTTTAGTTGCACTTTCGCCTCAAATAGTCTATACTAGGTTTTGCCGTGCTAGATGGGGAGGTAGCGGTGCCCTGTAACTCGCAATCCGCTGTAGCGAGATTGAATTCCTGTTAGAGGTTTTGTCGATGTGGGGTCCGGTATTTGCGTTTGGTGTTGACGGTCGGGTCCTTCGCAATGGGTGCCTATGAATCTGGTCAGGTCCGGAAGGAAGCAGCCATAAGTAGGAGAGCTCATGTGCCGGAGGGAAGCCTGACCCGAGCTGATACGCAGAAGTGCCGCTCGGATCGCAATTATCAATAACAGGTGCACGGTTTTCATATTACAAGAGAGACACCGAATGATTCGGTGTTTTTTTATTTTACAATTATTATGAATATATGCTCATATATAATAGATGGAAGCAGGAATATAGACCTTATTCGGCGAAAGAAATATATAATAGCAAAGAGCGCGGACAAGCGGAAACGGCATTACCAGCCCATCTCGGTGGTCTGCTGCCAATTTCTGCAACAATAATCAGGCAAGTATAATTGCGAGAGAATGAAACTTGCGCTTATTAGCATTGAGGTGAGTCTATGACTGAACCAACGCCACATTCGGGTTCGCTGAAGCCGATGTCTCCTTCTTCTCCCAGTGAAGAGAGGCATGAAGGAGGACATGGTGAATTAAACCTGCTGCAACAGTTTGCCGGCGCCTTTTTGCGAGATGTGAATTTAGGAATTCTGCTTCTGGATACACAGTTTCGATTGGTGGACATCAGCGAGATGGCTTGCCATGTCCTTGGATGGGAACGCGAACAGGCGCTGCAGTGTCGGGTCAATGATCTGTTCGGGGACATGCCTACCGAGCATCATCTGGTCCAACGCGCCCTTCTGGAAGGGGTTGTCGTACGCAATCATGCGGTCTCATGGCGCAACGGCAATGAGCGGTATGAACTGCTCCTCGATTCCAATGTATTGCGTGATGCGCAAAGTGAAATTGTCGGCGCCTATGTTCTCTTCAAGGATGTATCCAATCTTCGTTCGTTGGAGGAGCAGGTTCAACGAAGCGACCGTTTGGCTATGATTGGACAGATTGCGGCGGGGACTGCGCACGAGATCCGCAATCCGCTCACTTCCATTAAGGGATTTCTGCAGATGTTCAAGAAGACGCTGCATGAGAAGGGGATGGGCAAGGAAGTTCACTATACCGAGATTATGCTGACGGAAATCAATCGAATTAATGAGCTTGTAGGAGAATTTTTGCTGCTGAGCAAACCGAAGCACGTAACCATTGAGCGGGTGGATTTATATCAGGTCATGAATGATATCATGCCGATTATTCGCAGTGAAGCCGTCCTGCACGGGGTTCACGTTCGCTATGCCGCGGATGAGACGATGCCGTTCGTCGTAGCGGATCGGGAACTTTTAAAACAGGTATTCATCAACATCGCGAAGAACGGTATTGAAGCTATGGTTGATGGTGGAACGCTTACGATAACGGTCAAGCGGGATGATGCGGGCAAGCGCGTCCTGATCGACATACACGATACAGGTCCTGGTATCCCTTCCTTTCTTATCGACAAAATCTTTGATCCGTTCTTTACGACCAAGCAGAATGGAACTGGGCTGGGCCTCTCGGTTTGTCAGCGCATTATTCACGACTTGGGCGGCACAATTCGCGTCGCATCTAAAGGCTTTGGCACGACGTTTACACTATCGGTTCCATTTCAACCTGTTGGCTGAAATGCCGATGTCTATCCGTAGCAATGGACAACTGAATAAACTATAGGCAGTCTTCCCAAGTTTCCAAAGAGAGGAAATGGCTGTTTTTTTAGCGGTTGTGATATAGTATAATAAGAAAAACGTTTTCGAGGTTGCATCATGGGTCATATAGCATTGTATCGCGCATGGAGGCCACAGTCATTTCATGACATGGTCGGACAACAGCATATTATTCAAACGCTGCAAAATTCGCTGCGGGAGCGGCGTTTTTCGCATGCGTACCTGTTCAGTGGACCGCGTGGAACAGGGAAGACCAGTGCCGCGAAAATACTGGCGAAAGCCGTAAACTGCGAGCAAGGGCCTGGCCCAGAGCCTTGCAACGCTTGTGAAGCGTGTCGGCGCATCACCGCCGGTTCCGTGATGGATGTGGTGGAAATCGACGCCGCTTCCAATCGGGGCGTGGAGGAAATTCGCGATCTTCGCGAAAAAGTAAAGTATGCGCCAACTGAAGTGCGCCATAAGGTGTACATTATTGATGAAGTTCATATGTTGACGACGGAAGCTTTCAATGCGCTTTTGAAGACGTTGGAGGAACCGCCGGCTCACGTCATGTTCATCTTGGCGACGACGGAACCACATCGGTTGCCAGCAACGATTATATCCCGCTGTCAGCGTTTCGATTTCAGAAGGGTAGCGCTTGATGAGCAGGTCGCTCGCTTGGAGCAAGTCTGTGCGGACGAGAGCATTCAGGCCGATCAGGAGAGCTTGACGTATATCGCGAAGCTGTCTGACGGCGGAATGCGCGACGCGATCAGCTTGCTGGATCAAGCCGCCTCGTTTACCGACGGACAAGTTACCTATCAGCAAGTGCTGGATATAACAGGCGGGATGCCAGAAGAGCAATTCGCCGAATTGGCCCAGGCGGTTCAAGCCGGGGACGTGGGAACGATTCTAATGGTAATCGAGCGACTGATGCAGGAAGGGAAGAGTGCGGACAAGTGCATGGAAAGCTTGCTCTACTTTTTCCGGGACTTGCTTATGATGAAGATGGTGCCGAGCGGGGACGCATTGACGGATCGCCTAACGAGGGTCGAAGTCTTTCGTGACTTGGCCGAGACGTTTGCGGCCGAACGGCTGTTCCAGATCATTGACACGTTGAACCGATATCAGACCGACATGAAGTTTGCGGTGCAGCCGCAGACCTTGTTTGAAGTCGCACTGCTTCAGCTAGCGGCGCAAGGCCAGTCGTTCTCACCCGGTCACACGGGCGCTTCGGGATTGCAGGATACAGGCTCGGCGCCACAGGGAACGGCGGAACAATCTTCCTCTGTGCAACATTTGCAGCGTCAAGTTGCGTCTTTAGAAGCGAAGCTTGATCAACTTCTGAAGTCAGGGGCAGCGGTCAGCAGCCAGCAAGAACCTGCTGCTGAGCGTACGCAAGCAGCTACCCGGTCTTCCGGCCGTGTGTCGCGACTTGCGAATAAGCCGCCTCAGTTCGAACGATATATCGCTGACAAAGACAGTTCTGAGTTCGGCCGTATTCGTGGAAATTGGGGGCAGGTGCTGCAGCGTGTAAAAGAAGCCGGGGTGACGATTCACGCATGGCTTGTGAACGGAGAACCAGTATCGGCGCTTGAAGATCGAATTCTGGTTGCTTTTAAAAACACGATTCATCGGGATACGACCGAGAAGCCGAATAACAAACAGGTCATTGAACGTGTTCTGTCTGACACATTCGGCAAGCCGTATCAACTTGATACGATGATGTTGAAGGACTGGGAGGCTGCGGAAGCTCGAACAGAGGACAGGCAGGAACCTGATTTTCAGTTGGAGCCCGAAGGTCAAGAACCGTCCCGGGAACCATGGATTGACGAGGCTATCCAAATGTTTGGAGAAGACCTTGTTGTCATAAAAGATTAATTCATTTATTCTAAGTAGAAAAAAGGAGAATTCACGGCGATGAACAATATGAATCAAATGATGAAACAAGTTAAGAAGATGCAAGAACAAATGCTGAAAGCTCAGGAAGAATTGGCTGAAAAGAAGATGGTTGGTACTTCTGGCGGCGGCGCAGTAACGGTAGAGGTTAACGGCCACAAAAAAGTGCTGAGCATTGCCATCAAACCTGAAGTTGTTGATGTGGAAGACATCGAAATGCTGCAGGATCTCGTTATTACTGCAGTTAACGATGCTCTTACCAAAGCGGAAGATTTGGCGAACGACGACATGGCTAAATTCACAGGCGGAATGAAAATTCCTGGCTTGTTCTAAATCTAGCAAATGAAAGGCATATACCACTGCGGTATATGCCGTTCTAATCTTTATGGAAACGGCGCTGCCCCTTACGGGGGCCGGCCGTTTTCCGGTTATGTCATCATCATAATGTCATCGTAAAGGGGAGCCCGCATTGTATTATCCAGAACCGATTGCGAAGCTGATCGATGCGTTTACCCATTTGCCGGGTATCGGGCCAAAGACAGCGGCTCGTCTTGCGTTCCATGTGACCCGTATGCCTGAGGACGACGTGATAGACTTCGCCAAGGCGCTTGTTAACGTAAAACGGAATTTGCATTATTGTTCCGTCTGCTGCAACATAACTGATGTCGATCCTTGCCGTATCTGTCAGGATAAATCGCGTGACGCGTCTATTATGTGTGTGGTTCAGGAGACGAAGGATTTGGTCGCTATGGAGCGGACGAAGGAATTTATGGGCTACTATCATGTACTGCAAGGTGCGATTTCTCCAATGGAAGGCATAGGACCTGAGGATATACGTCTCGCGGAACTGTTGAAGCGTCTTAGCGACGAGCGGGTCAAGGAAATGATACTCGCTACGAATCCCAATATTGAAGGTGAGGCAACGGCGATGTATATTTCGCGTTTGGTGAAGCCTTTTGGGATCCGGGTAACGAGAATTGCGCATGGCTTGCCTGTTGGCGGTGATTTGGAGTACGCGGATGAAGTGACGCTGTCCAAGGCGTTGGAAGGACGACGTGAAATTCAATAATTATATTAAGCATAACGCGATAGCCATTAAGGGGTTATGCCGCTAGGCTGTTGAGAAAAGTCTCTGAGAAATCAGAGGCTTTTTTGATCTGTGTTTTGGAAAGAGCATCTATAAGTGCATGGTCGAAAAAGGTTGCTTTACAGCACCGAGAAGCCATATTGGTCAAAAAGGGCTTTTTGAATAACCTCTATAAGGTTGCTTATTACCTGTTCTACCCTTGTCCGCTCCTCCATAAGTATTAATGAGGAATCTCTATGGGAGGGATGACACCTTTGCTGAAAATAATAAAGCAGTGGTTGGCAGGCCGGCAGGACAAGCAGCGGTATAGACATATACAATCCGAGCAGGAACAGCTGATGGAGGATATTCGTTATGCATACAAGGAGTGGGAGCGAGCTTGGTTTTGTTTTGAGCACGCACTTGGTGAAGATGAGGTGGACTATGCCATCTTTTCGTTAGAAGCAGCAGAGAAGCGGGTTGGCATGTTATTAAAAAGGGCGAAGAAAGCCAATATCCATGCGCTTCGCCTAGGAGAGGTGTTGTAGCGTATGAAGCTGTTAATGATGGGATTGCTAGTTATTTCGATGGTGGCATTGCTTATTGTCTTATTGCGGCAAAGGTTTGCGTGGAAGGGGCTTTTCATCTTTTTGCTTCATGGAACTGCTGCTTTTGTTCTACTCTATATCGTTAATTCGACGGGGTGGATTGCCGGAGTTCATGTGCCAACTAACCCGCTGACACTGGCTGCTGTTGGGTTTCTTGGGGTCCCTGGCTTGGCCTCGATCATTTTCTTGAAAATGGTATTAATTTAATGGTTGACGCATGCCTATAGATGTGATAAATTAATAAACGTCGCTTCTAGCGAAAGACACAAAATGAAACAAAAAGTTGTCGAAAGACAACGAAAAAAGTTTTAAAAAGTGCTTGACACTGAAGATGACGCTGTGATATATTATAAAGGTCGCTGCTGAACGCGGCGGCGAAATAAAGCGAGTCAGAATTGAGGCTTTTGAGTCTTGATTATGTAAGCTTAAGATGATTGCTCTTTGAAAACTGAACAACGAGTGAAACGTTTGTGTAATAGAGGTTAACAACCTC
>NZ_JAJNBZ010000026.1 GCF_021369635.1 Paenibacillus profundus
AGATTTGAGCCGCAATCCGCTGTTCGATACGATGTTTGCTTTGCAGAATATGGACGACAAGGATCTGGAGCTCGCAGGGCTTCGCTTGAAGCCGTACCCGGCTGAATACAAGGTGGCGAAATTCGACCTGAGCCTGGACGTGGCGGAAGGCGCGGAAGGGATGGCGTGCAGTCTGGAATACGCCACCGCGTTATACCGACCGGAATCGATAGAAAGAATGGCGAAGCATTTCGGGCGGCTGCTTGAAGCCGTTGCGCACGAGCCGGAGGCGCGGCTGGCTTCGCTCGGCATGCTCACGGAGGAGGAAGAGGAGCAGATTCGGCATGTGTTCAACGATGCGGAGGCAGGGCGTTCGCAGCAGAACACGGTGCCGGAACTGTTCGAGGAGCAGGTGGAGCGCACGCCGGATCGGATTGCGGTCGTGCATGAGGACAAGCAGCTGACGTACCGGGAGCTGAACGAACGGGCGAACCGGCTGGCGCGCACGCTGCGGGCCGAGGGCGTGAAGCCCGAACAGCTGGTCGGCATCATGGCCGATCGCTCGCTGGAGATGATCGTGGGCATTATGGCCATCTTGAAATCCGGCGGCGCCTATGTGCCGATTGACCCGCAATATCCGGAGGATCGGATTCACTATATGCTGGACAATTCGAACGCGCAAGTGCTGCTGGCCCAGCGCCATCTGCAAGCGCGGGCCGCATTCTCCGGCAGAAGGATCATGCTGGATGAAGAAGCGTTCTACGGCGCAGACGGTTCCAATCTGGAACGGGTGAATCAGCCGGAGCATCTGAGCTATGTCATCTATACCTCGGGAACGACGGGCAAGCCGAAAGGGGTCATGATCGAGCACAGACAGATGGCAGTCTTGTCGGCCGCGTGGGAGCGCGAATACGGCTTGCAGGAAGAGAGCATGCGCTGGATGCAATGGGCGAGCTTTTCATTCGACGTCTTCTCGGGAGACCTGATCCGCGCGCTGCTGCATGGGGGAGAACTTATTCTATGTCCGGAGGATGCGAGGGCGAACCCGGCTGAAATCTATGAGCTCATTCGCAAGCATCGGATTCAGATGTTCGATGTCACTCCGTCGCTCGTCATTCCGCTGATGGAATATGTATACGAGAACAAGCTGGACATCAGCAGCATGAAGCTGGCAGTCGTGGGGGCGGATCATTGCCCGAAGGAGGAATTCCAGAAGCTGCTGGAACGATTCGGTTCGCAAATGAGGATCGTGAACAGCTACGGGGTAACGGAGACGACCATCGATTCCTGCTACTTCGAGCAGGCGAGCACGGAAGGGCTGCGAACGGTGCCAATTGGCAAACCTCTGCCGGGTGTGACGATGTACATTCTGGATGAACACCATTCTTTGCTGCCGGTCGGAATAACGGGCGAGCTCTATATCGGCGGACCTTGCGTAGGCCGGGGCTATTGGAAGCGGCCGGACCTGACGGCGGAGAAATTCGTCGACAATCCGTTCGCTCCGGGCGAGCGAATGTACCGGACAGGCGACTTGGCCCGGTGGCTGCCGGACGGCAACGTCGAATATTTGGGGCGGATCGACCATCAAGTGAAAATCCGGGGCTACCGGATCGAGATCGGCGAGGTGGAGACCCAACTACTCAAAACGCCGTTCATCCGTGAAGCGGTTGTCGTCGCGCGGGAAGACGTTAGCGGACAGAAGTCATTGTGCGCGTACTTCGTCGCCGAACGCGAGCTGACGGTGAGCGAGCTGCGGAGAGCATTGGCCGCAGAACTTCCGGGGTATATGATCCCATCGTATTTCGTCCAACTGGAGCGGCTGCCATTGACGCCGAACGGCAAAATCGACCGCAAAGCGCTGCCGGCTCCAGAAGGAAGCGCACATACTGGAGCAGAGTTCGTAGCTCCGCGCACGTCGCTGGAAGCGCAGCTGGCCCGAATCTGGCAAGAGGTGCTGGGTCTGCCGGACGTTAGCGTGAAGGATAATTTCTTCGATTTGGGCGGGCACTCCTTGCGCGCGACGACCTTGGCAAGCAAGGTGTTCAAGGAAATGCACATCAATCTGCCGCTGCGGGATGTGTTCAGGTACCCGACGATTGAGGAGCTGGCCGAACTGATAGCCGGGATGAAAAAGCAGGAATATGCCGTGATCCCGCTGGCTGAGGAAAGAGACGTCTACCCGTTGTCTTCGGCCCAGAAACGCCTGTATATCGTGAGCCAATTGGAAGGGGCCGAGCTGAGCTACAACATGCCGGGAGTCATCACCCTCGAAGGACCGCTGGATCGCACTAGATTCGACGGGGCTTTCCAGCAGCTGATTGCGCGGCACGAGGCGCTGCGCACCGGCTTCGAGATGGTGAACGGAGAACCGATCCAGCGGATACATCGGGATGCGCGCTTGACAGTGGAGTACGTGCAGGCGGACGAAGAAGAAGCAGAGAAGCTCGTACAGCGCTTTGTCCGCAGCTTCGATCTGAAGCTGCGGCCTCTATTGCGGGTAGGACTTATCGAAATAGAGCGGGAACGGCATATTCTGATGTTCGATATGCATCATATCATTTCAGATGGCGTTACGATGGGGATATTGGTGGATGAGTTCGCTAGGCTCTATGCGGGCGAGGATTTGCCGCCGCTCCGCATTCAGTATAAGGATTATGCGGTATGGCAGCAATCCGAAGATCGCAGCGGGGAGTTGCGGCGTCAGGAAGCGTACTGGCTGGAGCGTTTACAAGGAGAATTGCCGGTACTAGAGCTGCCGACTGATTATGTGCGCCCCGCTGTTCAAAAATTTGATGGAGACGTCGCGTCATTCACGATCGATCCGCATCTGAGCGAACAATTGCGCCGACTGGCGTCAGACACGGGTTCCACCTTGTACATGGTGCTGCTGGCAGCCTACACTACGCTGCTGCATAAGTATACGGGACAGGAAGACATCATCGTGGGGACACCGATTGCGGGCAGAAGCCATGGCGATCTCGAGCCGCTCATCGGGATGTTCGTCAACACATTGGCGGTTCGCAATTATCCCGCAAGCGAGAAGGCATTTCTGTCGTACCTGGCGGAAGTGAAAGAAACAACCTTGGGCGCCTTCGAGCACCAGGACTATCCATTCGAGGATCTGGTAGAAAAGGTGCGCGTATCGCGGGACTTAAGCCGGAATCCACTGTTCGACACGATGTTCAGTCTCGAGAATGCAGAGCAGGGGGGCATCGAAATCGAAGGCCTCCAATTAAAATCATATCCGAATGAACATATGACGGCCAAATTCGACCTGACTTTCCATGCTGAAGAAGGAGAAGAAGGCATCCTATGCGGCTTGGTGTATGCAACCGCTTTGTACAAGCGCGATACGGTGGAGCGGATGATGCTGCATTTCAAGCAGTTGCTAGCAGCAATTGCACATGACCCCCGCGCGCAACTTTCAACATTGAACATGATGACCGCTCAAGAAAGAGAAGAGATTATCGGGGTGTTCAATGACACGGGGATGAAATATCCGCGCGAGAAGACGATTCAGCATCTATTCGAGGAGCAGGTTGAACGGACTCCTGACGCAGCGGCTATTGTGTACGGAGACGAGCGAATGACGTACCGCGAATTGAACGGGCGGGCGAACCGATTGGCAAGGACATTACGAACCAAGGGAGTGCAAGCAGATCGCTTGGTAGGTCTTATGGCTGAACGTTCTCTGGAAATGATAGTTGGAATTCTGGCGATTCTAAAAGCCGGGGGAGCATACGTGCCGATCGACCCGGAATATCCGGAAGAGCGCGTCCGCTACATGCTGGAGGACTCCGGGACCCAAATCATACTGACGCAACATGAACTGAAGTCGAGAATCCCGGTGCAAGCCTCGTTCGTCCTGTTGGATGACGAACACTCTTACAGTGCGGACGATTCGAATCTGGAACAGAATAACGGTCCTGCCGATTTGGCCTACGTCATTTATACGTCGGGGACGACAGGCAAGCCAAAAGGGAATTTGGCGACGCATCGCAACATCGTGCGGGTCGTGCAAGGCACGAGCTACATTGATTTTAGCGAACGGGACAACGTGCTGCAGTTATCCAATTATGCTTTCGACGGATCGACCTTTGATATGTACGGTGCTTTGTTAAATGGAGCCAAGCTGGTCCTCATCCCGCAGGAGACGCTGTTGGAGGTAGGGAAGTTGGCAGGCTTGATCGAACGCGAGCGCATTTCGGTGATGTTCATCACAACGGCGTACTTCAACATCCTCATTGACATGAAAGCAGACTGCTTGCGCCATATCCGCACCATACTGTTCGGCGGGGAGCGCGTGTCCATCTCTCACGTCCGCAAAGCGCTCTATCAGCTAGGACCGGGCAAAATCAAGCATGTGTACGGGCCAACGGAGAGCACGGTATTTGCCACATGCCACGATGTGAATGAAGTGGCAGAGGATGCCGTGACCGTTCCGATCGGACGCCCGATCAGCAACACGACCATTTATATCGTCAATGCTCAGAACGATCTGCAGCCGATCGGAGTGGCTGGGGAGCTGTGCATAGCAGGAGACGGACTGGCCCGAGGCTACTTGAACCGTCCCGAATTGACGGCAGCGAAGTTCGTCGACAATCCATTCGCGCCGAGGGAGCGGATGTACCGGACGGGCGACCTGGCAAGATGGCTGCCGGATGGGACCATCGAGTACGTGGGGCGGATTGACGATCAGGTGAAAATACGCGGCTACCGGATTGAGCTTGGCGAGGTAGAAACACATCTATTGAGAGTGGAGCCCATTCAGGAGGCGACCGTGATCGCCCGGGAATCCGACAGCGGTGAGAAGCGGTTATGCGCCTACTACGTGGCGGAGCGACCGCTGCCGGCCAACGAGCTGAGAGGCATCCTAGCGCAAGATCTTCCAGGGTACATGATTCCGCTGCACTTCGTTCAACTGGATCGGATGCCGCTGACACCTAACGGTAAGGTAGACCGCAAGGCGCTGCCTGCGCCTGAGGATCACTTGATGACAGGGACGGAATATGTGGCCCCGCGCACAACGCAGGAAGCTCAGTTGGCGCAGATCTGGCAGGAGGTGCTGGGCATCGAGAAAATCGGCGTGCAGGACAATTTCTTTGAGTTGGGCGGACACTCGATTAGCTTGATGCAGCTGATACATCGAATCTACATCGAATTGGGCGCGGAAATCGCTCTCCATAGCGTGTTTCAGCGCCCGACAGTGGAAGCGATGGCCTATGAGATCGTAAAAGTCGAGTACGAGGAGAAAAGCAGCAGCCAGTTCACGAAATTAAATGAAAATGGTCTTGTAAACGTATTTTGCTTGCCTCCCGGCTTCGGGTATGGGTTAAGTTACTTGGAACTGGCGAAGCAAATGGAAAACAGCTGCATCCTATACGGAATTGATTTCATTGATGATGCCGAATCTTACGAGGACATGCTGGACCGGTATGTGGACGCGGTCGTTGCCATTCAGTCTCAGTCCCCTTATGTGCTGCTCGGATATTCGCTGGGAGGCAATCTGACGTTCGAAATTGCCAAAGCAATGGAAAAGAGAGGGTACCGCGTATCGGATATTATTATGCTCGACTCCACGCGGAAGCTGGCCGCTCAGACGGTGGACGAGTTCGAAAGCGATATCGATCAAATGCTTGAAGCGGTGGGTGAACAGGAGATGCAGCTGCTCAGCAATCCTCTGATTCGTGAACGGGTCAAGCATAAGATGCGCGCGTACTGGACGTATGGATCTCAGCTCGTGAATACGGGCGCGGTTGAGGCGAATATTCATGCATTGATTGCGGAGGATTCCGATGCAGACAGACCGGATAATGTTACTTCTGCATTATGGGATGGGGCAACCCGGCAAGCCTATTGCGAGCATCGACTCATTGGTGTCCATGAGGATGTGCTGCTTCCTGGATTCATAGAGCATAACGTGAAAGTGATTCACGCGGTCGTCCATCAAATCATCGAGCAAACGCGCGGCGTCCACGAGGTGTTATCGCGATAGCAGCGATGTTGCTTGTACAACGTAACCTATAATACATGTCATCCTCATATACCGCCTGCACACATGCGCATGTTGATGATGCAGGCGGTTCGTTGGGGAGTTCCGTCACGACTATGGTTTAAAGGGGAGACAAATGAGTGGCACTGCGAAAACGAAAAGATGTGTTGACCCTATGGAAATCAGCCCGCTGGTTATCGTCATTCGTGAAACCCCATATGGGCTGGATGATCGTCGGAATCATCTCTGCTGTTGCGGCCGCGATTATTGAGATATGGACCGGCAGCTTAATCGAACAATTAACGACCAATGCCGGCAACGGGGACGGGCAGTTGGTCGCCCGCATTGTATATACCGTATTTATCGTCATTGCAATTGGAGTTCCCGCGAAATATTTCATGGTGTACGGCATCGAAAAAAGCAGCGCTCAAGCCATGAGGGACCTTCGCAACCAGATGATGAAGCACATCGGCAAATTGCCTGTTCATTATTTGGAAAAGAAACACTCGGGCGATATGGTGTCAAGGGTGACTAATGACCTCCAGATCATCAATCAATTTATGATTCGCGATGTGGCGGAATGGTTTTATCATCCCCTGCTTTTTATTGGCTGCTTTGGCTACTTGCTGTGGATCCGATGGGAGCTTGTGCTGCTCAGCTTGTTGCTTGTTCCCGTTTCCTTGTTCGTCTCGCAATGGGTAGGCAAGCAGCTGCAGCGCCTCACGGAAGAAGCACAGGAAAACATGGGCCAGATGAATGTCATTTTACAGGATACATTGAGTGGCATGCCGCTGGTCAAAAGCTATTTGCTGCAGGGAATCCTGTTCCGATCGTATCAATCCCTGCTTCTGCTGACGCTGAAAAAGAGGTTGGCCGTAAATAAACGCGAGGCGATAGTCACTCCCGTGCTGTTCACGCTCATGATCAGTCCGATCGTATTCGCTATTCTATACGGAAGTTATTTGATATCGAAAGGATTGTTCAGCACGGGAGAGCTGATTGCCTTTCTTTACTTGCTGAATTTGTGTTTGGAGCCATTGCAGAACATCCCGACGCTCATTACGAATACGTTTGAGATGACCGGAGCTTTAAAACGAGCGGCCCAAATCATGAATCAACCCATCGAGAATGAAGAGGGACATTGCATTGTGAGAACTGATCAGCCTCCCATCGCGTTTCACAACGTCAATTTCGCATACGAGAATAGCGGTTCCCCTCTGCTGCGCAATCTGAGCTTCACGGTAGCGGAAGGGCAGACTGTAGCGTTGGTGGGAGCCAGCGGCGGGGGGAAGAGCACCGTGATAAAGCTGCTCTGCGGATTTTATCCACTGCAGGCTGATGGCGGGAAGATCGATGTATTTGGCCAATCGATCCGCGACTGCAATCCGAAGGAGCTGCGTTCCCATTTGTCGGTCGTTACCCAAGATTCCTATTTGTTCAGCGGGACGATTGCAGATAATATTGCTTACGGGCGGGAGAATGCCTCGATGGATGAAGTGATCGAAGCTGCAAAATCAGCCAACGCGCACTCCTTTATTATGGAGCTGCCGGAAGGATATCAGACTGACGTGGGGGAACGGGGAGCGCTGCTATCCGGCGGGCAGCGTCAGCGTATCACCATTGCGCGCGCACTGCTCAAGGATGCCCCCATCCTGCTGTTGGACGAGCCCACTTCCGCATTGGACACGGAGTCTGAATCATTGGTTCAGGAAGCGTTGAACGTTCTTATGAAGGAGAGAACGACCATCGTCATTGCGCATCGGCTGTCTACTATTCAGAATGCGGATGAGATCTGGGTCATGGAGGACGGACGGATCGAAGAGGCAGGGAATCATGCGAAGCTGCTGGAGAAAAAGGGCTCTTATGCCCGTTTGTACCATCAGGAATTCGAAACGGATCGAATGGGAAGCAAGGAGGTGGCCTATACGTGAAAACCGCCGGGATGTTAGCTTATGTGAAGGAAATCAAGTATATGATGGACTTTATGAGCACACGACGCAAAGTTGAGTATTATGTTGGCATGATTGCAGGCGGGCTCGTTAACACCTTGTTTATCCTGTCATTCACCTTGGTTGTCCAGAGTTTAGTAGATTTTGCAGGGTCAAGAGATACTTCCCTTATGTTTCAGGCGCTATATATTTTGGGAGGCTCCATCTTGCTGTTGAACCTGACTTCACCCGGATTCACTTATTTGTTTCGTCGCAGCGTGGAACTGACGATCGTCGACATCAGGGAACGTCTCTATCATAAGCTGTGCAAGCTTCGGGCCGATCATTTGGAGCGGACGCATAATGGAGATTTCCTATCACGGATAAATAACGATGTATCCACCCTGGAAGTGACGTATTGCGGAATCTTTTTTGCTCTGCTGCTGGATATCATGATTAGCATTGGATCCATCATTATGATGTTTATCATTCATTGGCAGTTTGCTTGCGCTTCCCTTTTGATTTTGCTCGTTTCCTTTTATATAAGCACGCGTTTTGTGCGCTCCGTTCGCGCGATGTATGATCAATCTCTTCATTCTATAGCCAAGCTGACAGAGAAATTTTCAGACTTTATCGCGGGCATCCAGCTTGTGAAATTGTTCCACATTAGTCCGGTATATGCTCAGTATGGAGCCATGAACGAGAAGCTGACGCAGCTTTCCCGCCGCATCGCCCACAAAAAAGGCGTACTGGCAGCCGTCAATCATTTTGTAAGCTACATTACATTTTGCGGAATCATTGTCATTGGCAGCTTGCTGTATAGCTATGGCATCATTGGCATGGGGGCCGTTGCAGCCCTGGCCGTCTTGCAAATTCATTTGACGCATTCCTTCATGAACATTGGAACAACCATGTCTTTGATTCAAAATTCGTTGGCAGGAGCGCAGCGGATTCAAGAAATGCTGGAGGAGCAGGAGGAGCCGCAACGGATCGGCTCTGTGGCAAGCGACCGTGATTCGGAGGCAATGGTGGAATTCGATTGCGTTGAGTTTGCCTATCAATCCGACAGCCCGGTGCTGTGCAATTTGTCCCTGCAAGTGCTCCCCGGGCAAGTGGCGGCTGTTGTGGGTGCAAGCGGCAGCGGCAAAAGCACCTTGATTAAATTGTTGCTGGGCTTCTATCCCGTTGACAGCGGCGAGATCTTAATCCAAGGCAAGTCGTTCGGACATTATACCTTGGAAGAGATTCGTCAACGGATTGCTTATGTGCCGCAAGAAGCTTTCTTGTTCAGCGGAACGATTGAAGACAACATCCGTTATGGCAATCCGCAAGCTTCACAGGAGGAAGTGATTGCCGCGGCTCAGGCTGCTTATGCCCACAATTTTATTCAGGAATTGCCCGAGCAATACCAGACGCAAGTGGGTGAGCGCGGAGCGTCTTTGTCCGGCGGACAGCGGCAGCGGATTGCGATTGCCCGGGCATTGCTCAAAAATGCTCCGATATTGCTGCTCGATGAGGCAACATCGGCATTGGATGCCGAATCAGAGTACTGGGTACAGCAAGCCTTGAATCAATTGATGAAAGGCCGCACGACCATTCTGATTGCCCACCGCTTGAGCACCGTTGAGAATGCCGATGTGATATTTGTCATCCAACAAGGATCAGTTGTGGAACAAGGCACCCATCAGAGCTTGCTTGCATGCAGATCCTACTATGCAGGTATGTATGGACAGTCTGGCCTGGCTCTTGCCGAACAAGCTTGACAGAAATTTGACAATGCGGATCATTTTTATATACGATCCCAGCCATCCATGGAAATACTTCAGGCCAAGTGGACGTATGGTTTCACACTCTGGGGAGCTCATCATGAGCTCCCTATTATTTTTGTGATTTGTGCTGACACCTCGACAAGTAAGAGAGGAACTATGCCGTATATCCAGATATTAAAGACTTGGATCTTTTTTATTGAAAAAATGGGGGTGGTGAACCGGTTCTATTTTTAGGGGATTAGATGCTACCTAGCGTTAAATCCACCATCTATGTTTAAAATGGAACCTGTGGTAAAAGATGCTTCATCCGAACACAACCAGACGATACCGTTGGCGATTTCTTGAGGATACCCCATACGCATCATCGGATGCATACGATTAATCATATCTTCATTAAAGGTGCCGTGGTCAATGGATTTCGCGATGATATCCGTCTTAATGGCCCCTGGGGCTACCGCATTCACTCGAATATTATTGGTTGCGTATTCAAGAGCTGCAGTCTTAGTCAGACCGACGACTGCGTGTTTGGTTGCCGTATAGGGACCTGTGTAAGGCATACCATGCAGACCTGCAATAGAAGCCAGATTGACAATGGCCCCTCCTTGGTCTTGCTGTAACATTTGTTGAATTCCATATTTCATGCCATAGAAAACACCCATCACATTCGTCTGCAGCATCTGCTGAAAGTTATTTCCGTCTGCCTGGGCAAGCGGCACAGTTTCTAAGCTGATCCCGGCATTATTGACTAGAATATTCAATTTCCCGTACTGAGAAACCGTTGTTTCTATTAATTTCTGAACTTCTTCTTCCTTGTTGACATCGCAAAGGACAAACAAAGCATCTCCACCCTGAGCAACGATTTCCTCCATGACTTCATTCCCTGATTCAGCCCGACGACCGCTGATGACGACCTGCGCGCCCTTACGTGCCAGTGTCATAGCTGTCGCTTTCCCGATTCCTCCTGTTGCGCCTGTAATTAATGCTACTTTGTTTTTTATCGTGTCTGTCATGCTCTGTTTTCCCCTCTCAAATATAATGAACAACTGTTGATTAATCAATTTATGTCTATTATTATAGATTCATGCATGACATATTCAATCGTCAAATCATTTACTCTTGTTCATTAGGGAACAATACGATGGAAATGTGTTTGTTACTTTTTCTAGGAAGTGTGGTGACCTCGGCATGTCCAAAGTAGATCGAAGAATTCTTAAAACTCGGGAAGCGGTTACGAGCGCATTTATTGAACTGATGTCAGAAAAAAAATTCGAGGACATTACGATCCAAAATATTTCGGACCGGGCGAATATGAACCGAGGAACGATCTATCTTCATTATGTCGATAAATATGATTTATTGGATAAATGTATCGCAGCTCAGCTTGAAGAACTCTTAGAAGTATGTTCAGCGTCAGATCAGGAGCAAGGAAGCATTGAGCTGATGGATTCTTTTCTGCCTGTGTTTCAATACTTCGAAAGGAATTATTTATTCTACTCGACTATGTTAGTGAATCAGGGAACTTCATATTTTCATGAACGATTCCTTCATGTTATCCTCCAAGGGCTGCATGAGGAAGTGAAGATAGACGGTGCAATAAATAAGGGGTTAAACAAAGATATCGTCATTCCATTTGTTGGTTCAGCTTTCGTAGGTTTGGTGGAATGGTGGATTAAGGAAGGAATGCCTTTTCCGCCGCAACTAATGGCTGAGCATGTGAAGATTTTGCTAGGAAGGCATCTGCTATGAACATCCGAGTGGGGGCACATCAACATCCCAACATTTCATAGTGTTTGTTTCCTTTGCGCTTTACTGTAATAAGCAAACAGTTTTCATTGAACTGTAAAACAACTGACGACAAGGAGCAGACGGAATGAAAACACCTGCTGGGCGGACTTCTGGAGACAGCAGAGGACGATATCGAAAATTATTTGAAATCATTTCTTCCGCCGAAATGAAAATGCAGGGATGAGCTTGTATTCACCAAAACGGGGTAGTAATATACAACACTGAAAAGAGACAGTTGGACATACTCTCTAAAGAGTAGACTCACTCTGTCTCTTTGTCGTTCTTTCAACTATTCGGACTCAAGCTTCTCTTTCACTTTTGCAGGCAGATCGTCCTTCTGCACTTCTTCCCAGGAGGTTACGCCCTTCTTGCTAGAGTAGTACACACGCAAATATGCTTCTTTACGCAAGTTTTTTTGCGCCGTAAATTCCATTGTTTTTTCGGTTCCTTCTTCGTCAAAGGCAGGCAGAGAATATTTATAGGTTGTAAATGGATTGTCTTTATCGTCTGTAGTCTCTTCTTTTTGTCCATCCATTGTAATCTGAACATAATAAATATCTTTCCCCATGCGTTGAAAGTTGCAGCCGGCTAAAATGGATGCAAATACGACTAAAATAACTAGCATTGCGATACTTCGTTTCATGTCATCACCTTTTTGTGTTGTATTGTTTGATTCCATTATAGTGGGTTGTTGCTCAAGACAACATTCAATTAGGTGATAGAACTCTTACATCATTGTAAGGGTTCCGTGCAGTCATCTGTGACAACTATAAGTAGTTTGTTATATAATGGGTGTAAATAAACTGATTGGAGCGTGATTGGTATGCGGCAATGCAACATAACACGAGAGGAGCTTACTATGAACAGAGAAAAGAGGATTTTAATTCATGAAAACAATGAATATAGGAATTGTTGCGCACGTAGACGCAGGAAAGACGAGCCTGACTGAACGTTTACTCTATGTAACGAATGTCATAGATGAAGTTGGCCGAGTTGATAAAGGGAATACCCAAACCGATTCGATGGAGCTGGAGAGAAGAAGAGGGATCACGATCAAGGCGTCAGTCGTTTCGTTTTTCGTGAACGATTTGAAGGTCAATCTTATTGATACGCCTGGACATGCGGACTTCATCGCGGAAGTAGAGCGTTCCTTCAGCGTCCTTGATGGAGCGGTTCTGGTCATATCGGCTGTGGAAGGGATTCAAGCCCAGACCAAAATTTTAATGTCGGTGTTAATGAAGCTGCAAATTCCTGCGATACTGTTCGTGAACAAGATAGACCGGAGCGGTGCGCAATCCGACGGGATCATGAAGAGCATTCAAGAAAAACTGACAGCGAACGTGATCCCTTTATACAGAGCTGAAAACATCGGCACGAAGCAGGCGTTCATTGTTGAACACTGCTTTAACAACGATACGGATCCAGATTTTATGGAGCGATGCATCGAGCTGGCTGCTTGGAATGATGAAGCTTTGCTTGAGTCTTGCGTGAACGGGGAGCAAGTATCGGAAGAGCAAGTAAAACTAGCCTTGATGCGGCAAATTAGGGATGCGAAGCTTTATCCGGTCTTTTTCGGATCTGCCATGACGGGAATTGGCGTGTCCGAACTGTTGGCGGGGGTGGCAGAGCTGTTTCCGGTGAATGAAGCCAGAGAAGCTGCGCCCTTATCCGGGGTCGTCTTTAAAATGGAGAAGGAACCATCGGGAGAAAAGATCGCCTACGTCAGAATATTTTCAGGAAGAATGAGCGCAAGAGAATATGTGAATATAAGCCGGAAAAACAAGGATGGCACGATCGAAACGCACGCAGACAAAATCAAAAAGCTGTACCTATTCAGTGAAGGGAAGTCCATTCCGTCACAAACCGTGGAAGCCGGCGATTTTTGCAAAGTATGGGGATTGAAAAATATTAAAATCGGGGATGTTGTGGGTGAGCGGTCTGACAAAATCAAAGATATCCATTTCGCCTCCCCGCAGCTGGAAACCCGCATCGAAGCCATGCAGAATGAACAAGAGCATCGATTATTTCAAGCTCTTGTAGAATTGTCAGAAGAAGATCCGTTAATCGAAGTGTTGAAAGACGACTTCCATCATGAGATCTATATCCGCCTGTTCGGGGAAGTGCAAAAAGAAGTGATTGAGACAACCCTTAAGGAAAAATATCGGGTGGACGTCTCGTTTTCAGAGACAAGAATCGTCTGTATCGAAAAGCCAAAAGGAACGGGACAGGCTGCAGAAGTGATGGGAGCGGCAGAAAATCCTTTTTATGCTACAGTAGGCTTCCAAGTGGAGCCCGGCGTAACTGGTAGCGGAGTGACCTATAGACTGGGCGTGGAACTTGGTTCGCTGCCCTTGGCGTTCCACAAAGCCATCGAAGATACCGTATGTGCAACGCTTGCACAAGGTTTATACGGGTGGGAGGTCACTGATATTGTCGTTACGCTGACACACTCGGGCTACTGCAGTCCGGTAACGGTAGCCGGAGACTTCAGGAAGTTAACGCCGCTTGTGTTAATGGAGGCACTGTCCCAAGCAGGCACTGACGTATATGAACCGATCAACGAGTTCGAACTGAGTGTTCCCGAACATGCGATCAGCAAGGCGATGCATAAATTGTCAGGTCTAAAGGCCATATTCAGGGAACCGCTCCATCATAAGGATACCTTTCTGTTGACAGGGACGCTTCCAGTGGCTGTGACGGAGGATTTCAAGCGAAGTCTTCATTCGTTCACGGAAGGCGAAGGCTTTTTTATGGCGAACCCGTACGGATTTGAAAAAATAGAGGGCGAATATCCAACGAGAAAGCGGGCGGACTACAATCCGTTGAACCGAAAAGAGTATATGCTCCATATCCTGCGTGCTTATTGATTATGAACCGGGCCCTGAGACAGGTATCTGTCCCAGGGCCCTTTGTTATGCGAAAAAGGGCGGAGATTACACCAAGAATAAATCAAATAAGCGAAAAGCGAATGAAAATCCGTATAAAAATATCCAGTTGGACAGGGAACCGGAGGAAGGGTTGCCCAATCTAATCAGGGAATAGGCAATTGCCACAAGGAGGAAGAATCAAATGAAAACGTACAAAACGATGATTGCATCCACTGTTATTGCCGGACTGCTGCTGTCCGCTTTCCCGCTGCTTCCCGGACATGCGCCTGCATATGCGGCCAGTCAAGCAGAGATTGAAAAAGAAATGAAAGAGATGGAGGAGCGGTTCCAGCAGGCCTTCAAGAAGCTGGATTCGAAAATTATCGAGCAAGCGACTCAGGCGCTGCAGAAGTTCGACCCGGGACAAGAAGTGAAATTAGTCAGCATAACGGGAGAAAGTGGTGTTGGTGCAGATAAAGGCGAGTGGACGCTGACTTCCGGGCAAGGGCATCATGTAAAGGTTGACAAGCAAACTGGAGAAATTAAAGGTATGTCAGCAAACAGAACATATAAGTTCGAGGAGTCGGATAAAGCTTTACAGGCAGATATCCAAGAAAAGTGGGCGCTTCTGGAACTGAAGGGTGAATTCACGCCCCCTAACTTTATTTCTTACACGAAAGATGATCGGGGACTTGAAACGTTTAGCTTTTCCGGCGGAGAAACGGAGGACGACGATTACTATGGCAACATCGATCTAAAGACAAAAAAGGTCAGTTCTATGGGGAAACTGATAACGTCCGATCAAGTCGACCAAAAAATTGTCAAAGCGGCGGAAGAAGCGATGAAGAAGCTGCCGGGCGCATCCAAGCTGCGCAAGCAGGTACATGTCAGCCTCTACGATTACAACCAGTTCAACAAGACGATCGATTTTCAGGATCAGGCTGGTTCCCGAGTCGGGATCGACAGTTCGTCAGGGAAGCTGAGATCTGTCACCTATGATAAGCTGCTGAACAAATTTTATGCGCCGAAAGATGTCCAGAAAGCGTTCGCCAAACCATATTACACGAAAGAGAAGGCGATCAGCGCCGCTAAACCGATGGCGAAAAAGCATTTCGATCTGGATCTGACCGGCTATGAAGTGAAAGTCAAGCATTGGGAATATACATTTACGAAAAAGGGACGGCCGACGGTAACTGCTTATATTAATGAAAAGGGACAATTTTGGGAAATGAGAGTCATGTAATAGTAGCTGGCTAGGCACTCTGTCCGAGGGGAACCTCGGACATGGGTGTCTTTTTTTCACGAATAAAACAAGACCTCAAGTCTATATACATGAACACTACCCATATATTTGGAAGGTGATTGCCTTGCGCTGGCCGCATATCGAGCCGCATCTTATTACCCGGTCCTTGGTGCCGGAAAATCAGGAAAGTCCGATCCATTTCTTTTCGTTGGCAGCCGTTACGCCGGAAGGCTTCTTTTATATAAGAAATCATTTTTCTTATCCCATGTTGTCGGAGGAATCGTTTGCGGTTACGATTGACGGAGAAGTCCGGAACTCGCTGACGTTCCATTATCGAGATTTGTTAAGCATGCCGTCTAAAGAGATAGCCGTTACGTTGGAGTGCAGCGGCAACAAACGGGCGCGCTTCAAGCTCAAGGTGTACGGAATCCAGTGGGAAGAGGGGGCGATTAGCCAGGGAGTGTGGAAAGGAGTCCCTTTGAGAGACCTGCTGAATTATGCTGGTTTGAAGCCGACGGCCAGGGAGGTTGTGTTCGCGGGACGAGATTGCGGGACCCGGACAGACATGGCAGGCACGTATCCGTATGCCCGGAGCCTTCCGCTGGATAAGGCATTGCACCCTGATACGTTAGTCGCCTATGAACTTAACGGACAGCCGATTCCTTATAAGCACGGGTATCCGCTAAGGCTAATTGTTCCGCAATGGTACGGGATGGCCTCGGTCAAATGGCTGCGGAGCATTACCGTCCTTGATGCGCGCTTCACCGGGCCTTTTCAGGTTGTCGATTATGTCTATGAACCTGGCACGGACAGCGATGATGGGAAGTCCCCCGTTACGCTGGTCCATGTCAACTCCACCATTCAATTCCCTATGGATCGGAGTCTGCTTGACACCGGAACCATCCAAATCTGCGGAATCGCATGGACGGGAACGGGATTCATTACTGATGTCGAGCTTAGCCTTAATGGCGGGGAAAGCTGGGTCAGTGCGGACGTGCATCGATTGCCCAACCAGCCCTATGCCTGGATCCTGTGGACTTATAGATGGGACGTCTCTCAACAAGGAGAGTACGCGATTCTATGCAGGGCGAGAGATTCGTATGGAAACATCCAGCCTGCGGCAGCAAGCTGGAATAAAAAAGGATATGGCTACAATGCCATATCCAGCATTAATGTGAAGGTGGAATAAGAGTAATAAGTGGAGTGACTAGTCCATATTCACCCACACGGTCTTCACTTCGGTATAGTTGTCAAGCGCGTAGGAGCCCATTTCCCGGCCAAGGCCAGATTGCTTATAGCCGCCGAACGGAGCGGCCGCATCGAACACGTTGTAGCAGTTCACCCAGACCGTGCCCGCTTTCAACTTGCTTGCAAGATAGTGCGCCTGTTTCAGATTTTGCGTCCACACCCCCGCAGCCAAGCCGTAATCAGATTGGTTGGCCTGCTCAATCAGATCGTCGAGCGTATCGTACGGCAACGCAGCCACGACAGGGCCGAAGATTTCTTCGCGAGCGATCGTCATCTTCGGATCGACGTGCGCGAATATCGTCGGTTCGATGAAGTAGCCTTGCTCGCGCGGGACTCTGCCGCCGGTCACCAATTCCGCGCCTGCCGCTTTCCCTGCTTCGATATAACGTTGGACAACGTCATGTTGCTCGGACGATACGAGCGGCCCCATCTCCGTATCCATATCAAGGCCAGTGCCCACTCGGATGCGCTGCGCCTCCGACACCATATCCGCAACCACGTTGTCGTACAATTTCTTCTGCACGTACAGCCGCGAGCCTGCCGAGCACACCTGCCCTTGGTTGAACGTAATGCCGCGCAGGGCGCCAGGCACCGCTCGGGACAGATCGGCGTCTGGGAGGATGATGTTCGGCGATTTTCCGCCCAGTTCAAGCGTCACTTTTTTGACGGTGTCCGCAGCTTGCCGCATGATGGATTTGCCGACGATAGTAGAGCCGGTGAAGGCGATCTTGTCGACTTGCGGATGCCGCACGAGCGGAGCGCCCGCCGTCTCCCCGAAGCCGGGGATGACGTTGATGACGCCTTGCGGGAATCCCGCTTCCTGTGTCAATTGAGCCAGGTACAAGGCTGACAACGGCGTCTGCTCCGCCGGCTTCAGGACGACGGTGCAGCCGGTGGCAAGGGCGGCGCCCAGCTTCCAAGCCGCCATGAGAAGCGGGAAGTTCCACGGTATGATCTGACCGACGACCCCGACGGCCTCATGTCTTGTGTAGGTGAGGAAGTTGCCTGCAGTAGGAATGGTTTGTCCGACAATTTTGGTCGCCCAACCGGCATAATAACGGAAATGCTCGATTGTGAGCGGAAGATCGGCTGCCAACGTTTCCCGCAGCGGTTTGCCATTATCCAGCGTTTCCAGCTCGGCCAGCTCTTGCTTGTTCGCCTCGATCAAGTCGGCTAGCTTATAGATGAGGCGGCTGCGATCCGCGGCGCTCATCCGCGACCATTCGCCTTGATCGAATGCGTCGCGGGCGGCTTTGACCGCCCTGTCCACATCTTCCTCCCGCGCTTCGGAGACAACCGCGAGCACTTCTCCCGTTGCCGGATTGATGGACGAGAATACGTTGCTCTGGACGGACTCGACCCACTCACCATTAATAAACAGCTTCTTGGTGCCTTGCAAAAACGCTTCTACTTTCGGACTGATTTGAACTCGTGACAAAGCGCAATCACTCCTTTGTTAGATTGTCATTTACATCGGCTAAATAGGCCTTAAAGAGATATGTATTCTTATAGGAAACGGATCATTCCCGTTAGGGGACAAGTTGTTGTGCAGAGTCCGACCGGGAAGATGTGCGTAAGGTAAATGGGACAGGTCGGATAAGGTTGAAAAGAAAGGGGCGGGCCGATCCGCCAATAATTCGAACCAGCCCGCCCCCAAGACAAGAGGATGCATCCGTTATGAGAGATGCGGAATCATATATAATCGCACTTAAACGGCGAAGATGTGTTTGCCGATTTTTCCCGTCTGCTGACGGGTCCAGATCCACGCGGAAGTAGCGGTATCCGGGTTGAAATAGTAGAGCGCGCCGTTGGTCGGATCCCAGCCGTGCACGGCATCCCATGCCGCGGCATAGGCGGATTCATCAGGATTCAACCAGTATTGGGCATCGTCAACCGCCGTAAATGCCCGCGGCTGAAAAATGACGCCAGCCACCGAGTCAGGGAACAGGGGAGACTGCATGCGATTCAATACAACCACCGCAACCGCCACTTTACCGGTATAAGGCTCGCCGCGCGCTTCGCCGTGCACGGCTCGGGCCAGCATGGTCAATTCATCGGCATTGACCGACACCTGTTTCAACATCCGCCACGTCTGCGGACCGGCGATGCCATCCGCTTTTAACCCGTAATCTCGTTGAAATTGGCGTACGGCTTGCGTTGTAGCGTTACCGAACCTGCCATCCAACGATTGGTTATAGTAACCTAGCATTTGTAAACGAAACTGGATATCCCATACGTCACCACTATTATTTCCGTATTGGATCGTAGGGGCAGGGGCTGCAACGGCCATCGACGCCGGCAGAACGGCTGTCAAGCCAATTGCGGCCAACAGAAAAGGCAGTAGAATTTTTTTCATTTGCGTTCTCCTCCTTTCCTTTGCCATTATAGAGACGCTTAACAGTGGTTTCAATACCATCATATTGGAAACAAAAATGGAAAACCTTGCTCGGCTTAGTCTGTTTTCTCCGCATGGCACGTCATAGCTTCAATTTATTTGCAACAAAGCACTCCGTTATCTGATTCCATGTTGGATTTTAAGCTTGCTAACATTTGTTCCCAAGCCTGAATGTGCCATTCTTTTGCGGCTAGCCATTCCTCTGAATCTTGCCAACCTGCGTGTTTGAGCGTAACAATCGTGCCATTACTGGCAGGCTCAAGTTCTACGTCGACCATTTCCTTTTTGGGTTTAATAGCCAAGCAGTTGAACCGATCAGGAGAGTATGACGAGACGGAACTTCCCAATGAACAGGCATCTCCCATGGAAGCCGTATTAAAAAAAGGAGTCCGAGGTACTGGCGTCGGTGATGTCTCTGGACATCAATTATCGGTCGGTCATTATTCTTTAGCGGGTGTCTCCAACCTTCGCCGAGTTGGTGAAAACGCGAAATCACATGGCGTGAAGATTAACTCTGCACGGGATGTTTATATTTAACGATGTTTACGAAATATGAAGGAATAACAAAGTTTATAACGAAATTTTATAGAGCTATATGTCAAACGGTGACGATTCCTTATTACGAGTACTAAGATTACTCCGTTCTTCCATGAAGCTGCGACAAGGGAGCTTTGTTTTAATGTCTACGGCAAAAACAAAGGAATCATTAACCATATTAATAGGTTAGGCTTTTCACCGGATTTGGCGGGATTTCATCTTACATACAACAAGGACAAAGAGGCTAGTCAGCCACAAACTATATTTGTGGAAAAGGGATTTACAGACGATATGCTCGAACAGTTTACTCATTTATTCGATAGCGCCTATTACGAGTTAAACAAAGAAAATGGTTGGAGAACTGACTAATATCACAGTCAGCCTGACGAGTTCAGGGGAGAACTTCGTCATTATGATGCGAAGGGAGGGGTGCGTTCATTTTGGCTTGATCAAAATTTAATTGGTGCTTACATTATAAGCGGAACGTACATACGTGATATGGTAGTGGATCCGGATTATCAAAATCGCGGCTATGGAAGCATCATTCTGGACCATTGCATCAATCATTTATTGAAATTTCTTGTTTTGTTGAACATACGTATGTTCCAAAACAGAATCACCATTAAGCTAGGAGGATGAATATGCTGCATCCAGCGTTAATCGAGAATATGTTGACAGCCGCATTGGCAACAGGCGGGGATTTTGCAGAAGTATTTGTGGAGGACAAAACAGCCAACAGCTTGGGCATGATTGGGGGCATTGTGGAAAGCGCCCTATCAGGCCGTGATTATGGTGTAGGCATTCGAATTATTAACGGTTTATTCGCCGTATATGCTTATACGAACGATTGCAGCGAGGACAATCTGATTAAAGTCGCCACATCCGCGGCGCAAGCGATTCGTGGACAGGTGAAGGATATAACGATTGATTTGCGAAGAACGACGATTCCGAATCGGCACGTCATTCAATTCAATCCTAGCGACTTCGCCAAAGCCCGCAAAATAGAGTGGATGAGACGTGCGCATTCTGCAGCGAAGGATTATAGTCCAGTCATTTCGCAAACATCCATCACATTAACAGACTCAGTGCAAAACGTATGCATCGCTAATTCTGAAGGCTTGCTTGTCGAAGATTGCCGTACCTATACACGTATGGGATTCAATGCAATCGCGGAAGCTGGTGCAACGAAGCAATCCGGCTATCTGGGACCTGGCGCATACGCCGGCATGGAGTTTATCGAGACAATGGACATTGAGCGTTATGCTCGGGAAGCGGCCCGTATCGCGACGACGATGGTTAATGCCAAGTACGCGCCAAGCGGCAAGCTGCCGGTCATTATCGACAACGGCTTCGGCGGTGTCATTTTCCATGAGGCGTGTGGACATGGATTGGAAGCGACATCCGTGGCGAAGAAGGCTTCCGTGTTTGCAGATAAGCTGGGTGAGCAGGTGGCGTCGCCGCTCGTGACAGCGATTGATGATGGAACGATACCGAATGCTTGGGGGTCATTAAATATCGATGACGAGGGAGCTCCCACGCAGCGCAATGTGCTGATTGAGAACGGGATTTTGAAGAGCTACTTGATCGATAAATTGGGCGGCCTCAAAATGGGAATGGCATCCACGGGTTCCGGACGGCGCCAGTCCTATCAATTTGCGCCTACCTCTCGAATGAACAATACGTTTATTGCTGCGGGGGACTCCACAACCGAGGAGATTATCGCCAATACCGAATACGGGCTGTATGCGAAGCACATGGGCGGCGGATCTGTAAATACAGCGACCGGCGAATTCAACTTTGCCGTCAATGAAGGGTATATCGTTCGCAACGGGAAGATAGAAGAGCCAGTTAAAGGGGCGACGTTGATTGGAAAAGGAATGGAGACCCTGCAAAAAATCGATATGGTAGGCGATAATTTGGATCACGGACAAGGCATGTGCGGATCATTGAGCGGCAGCATTCCGGTGAATTGCGGTCAACCGATGATACGGGTGTCCGAAATGACCGTTGGCGGCAGAAAGGGGGAGTAGGACATGGACGTTACACAATTTCAACAGCATTTATTTGCAAAAGGAATCGAGTCCGGCTGTTCCAATATGGAAATCTATTATGAGCAAGTCCGTTCTACTACGGTACGGGTGTCAAAAGGGGAAATTGACGCATATACGATTAAAGAGAGCGGCGGTCTATCGTTTCGCGGCGAATTCGCGAGCAAGATGGGCTATGCTTATTCCGAACAGATCGATGAGAGAGTGATTGATTATTTAATAGAAGAAGCGCGCAACAATGCGGAAGTGATGGAGAGTGAAGAGAACGACGAATTGTTCGCAGGCTCCGCAAGCTATCCCGAATTAACCACGTACTCGGAACGTCTGACTCACGTTGCTCCGCAAGCGTTGATAGATGCCGCTCTTGAGATGGAGTCGGTCGCCGTGGAAGCGGATTCGCGCATTGCTATGGTGCGCAGCTCGTCTGTAACGATCTCCGAGAGCGAGGTCCTGATCGCCAATACGCGGGGGCTGGATTGCCGGGCCAAGTACAGCTCAGCAGTCGGCAGCATCTCTGTCGTAGCCAGAGACGCAGCCGACACGACGACGGGCGAGTGGTACGATTTTTCACTGCAAGACTTTGATGAAATCAATTTTGCGGATATCGCACGCAAGTCGGCACACGAAGCTGTGTCGAAGCTGAATGCCGATACGATTGCATCGGATAATTATCCGGTTATTTTCCGCAATGATGCAGCGAGTACGCTTTTGAACGCCTACACCACTATTTTTTCTGCGGAAGCGGTAGATAAGGATTTTTCTCGTTTAAAAGGAAAGCTAGGCGAGCAGGTAGCCGGCAGCAATATTACGATCGTGGACGATCCGCTCATGCCGCACGTTCCTGCCCAATGTGCCTTTGATGCGGAAGGACACGCGACGCGGCGCAATGAAATTATAAAAGAGGGCAAGCTGCTTACCTTTTTGCATAACGGGAAGACTGCGAAAAAGTCCGGAATCGATTCAACAGGACACGCTTCTAAAGGCGGCTACCGCGGCAAAATCGGGATTGCACCACATAACTTATATGTAGAGCCTGGCACAGTCACCTTGGAGGAAATGATTGCAGACACCGGACGAGGATTAATGATTGTGCAGCTTCAGGGACTTCATGCGGGCACCAATGCGGTCTCGGGTGAGTTTTCGTTGTCTTGCATCGGCTTCTTGATTGAAGCCGGGAAAGTGAAGCGGCCGGTCAATCAGGTTACCGTTTCCGGCAATTTATTTAATGTGTTAAATGAAATCGAAGAAGTCGGCAACGATTTGCGCTTCACAGGCAAGTGCAATTCACCATCGCTCAAAATAAAGTCGTTAACGATTTCTGGAGCGTAACAAGCTCTGAAGGAAACATTAAAAATTGTATTTGCTCAGATCCAGCAGTTCTTAGTAACTTGCTGGGTCTTTTTTTTGTTTGAAATCACAGAAATCATAGATATCTAGATAATAAAATGTCTATTATGTGAAAATAATGTGTCAAAATTGTTAATCTATATGGTATAATAAGGAACAAAGGTTCACATGTATCAATTTGTAAATGAAACAGATTGGGGCGGATATGAAAATGAAGTATCGAATTAAATATCCTACGCGAACAAAAATGATTATGGCGGTATCCGTATTATTTAGTGTTGCGATGCTTCAGGTGGCCATGATGGCCGAGCGGACATTTCCTGTTCTGTTTTTCATGCAGCTGGCTGTAATGGCGATACTGGTTGTTTCGCTCGTGATTGAAGCATTCGTGAGATTAGGCAAGCGTACGTTGGAAATACGAGATGGGTCCGAAACATTAAACATTAACGGGTATCAATTGGATGCCAATCAAATTCAAATGATTAAAGTAAAGGGATATCAACACGCCGCCATCGGCTTGCAGCTCAAAGGAAAGAAAGCGGTTTCAGCAAAATGCTGTTTTAAGTTCGTGGACGCTAAGCACACTCAAGAACTACTCAAATGGGCCGAACGCAACAAAATTCAGGTCACAAATACTTATTTCATGACTTGGGTGTAACGAACAGCGAATGAGTATGCGTGTTCATTGCAAGCTTGCTCGGAATCATTGTGGAAGGCATCGCGGTCTGGAAGACGTGATGCCTATTTTTTGTTTTCTCCAATGAATCCCAATCCGTCCCATCGGTATGAGTTTGAATAATGCAGGTTCCCTCTTCCGTGTGCTCCTTCTCAATACTAGCTGGTGTGGTCCTCGCCCAATGACTCAGATTGAGCAAGGAAAGGTTCGTAGAAGTGCTCTTTTGTTCACTCTCCCACTAACTCAGATTGGCAAGGGAAGGTTCGTTGAAATGTTCTTTTGCTCACTCTCCCAATAATTCAGGTTGCGTAATGAAAGGCCCGGTACTGAATGAAATGATAGGATAGATGCAGATGTGAAGCGTCCTACTTGAAACCTCACTATTTGTTTGTTATAATTTGTATATAAAGAACAAACGTTCTCTTTTTGAGGAGGTGGGAATATGACGGGGCAGCTGTCATTTGAGAGTTTGGAGGAATTATTTGCGTATTTTCATTCTGAGGATAGGTGCGTAGAGGAGATATTTCAGAGAAAGTGGCCTCATGGTTTCGTCTGTCCTCGCTGCAACCATGGGGAGGCGTATACGATACGTTCGCGCAGGCTGCCGCTATATGAATGTCGCTCCTGTCGTCATCAATGCTCTCTTATTGCCGGAACTGTGATGGAAGGAAGCCATACGGCTCTCTGGAAGTGGTTGGCTGCCATCTGGCTTATTTCAAGAACCGAAGAGGGGATTAATGCGGTGAAGCTAAGTAGGATCATCCAAGTGACGTACAAGACGGCTTGGGCGATGCTGCATAAGCTTAGAGCGGTCATGGGCGCTGCAGATGCCGAGTGTCCGTTTGATCATGACGTTCGTGCCGCTTTGACATACTATGGGCCGGATCACACTCCTTTATTTGAGCTGCACCCTAAGGAGCATCCTTATCTCATTGCTGCCTCCGTACACGCGGATAACAGCCCCACCTATGTGAAAATGAAGCAAGTATTGCGCAATCATTTGTCGTCCGACAAGAGCCTGTTGACTGCCGGGCGGACGGCCTTTGTTTCACAGCACGTATCTTCGATTACAAGCAAGATCGACATCATGAAGCACCATTTCCGTTTTCGCCGACCAGATGTGCTCCGCTATATCGCCGATCACGTTCAAGCCTGGATAAATAAGACGTTTCACGGCTTGGGCGGAACTTATTTGCAAGCTTATTTGAACGAGTATTGCTACCGCCGCAATCTCGAATCGCAACAGGTATCCATTTGGGAGCGGTTAACTGAACAATGCCTGTCAATGAACACCTTTACAGCATTAGCATGGAGACGCTGCAGAAGAACATGTAGAAAGATAATGCCCCTTGCTGCCTGAGACCGTAGCTTCTTTTCTCTAAACTATCGTTTACGTGGAGGCTGGTTATATTTGAACATGAAGCCACTCTATCACACGGGTACTGTCTGCATTTTTATGGGGGCGTTTACATATTGCAGATAGGAGCAATTCGAAAGAAGACGAGCTATGGCCAAGTGCATGGTGAACAGAGTCAAGTTGACCGGTGTTGCATCGGATGATGCATCGTTGGATCCATACGAAATTCGAGATCATCTTTATTCAGATGGTCTGCTTTTGCAAATGCATAAGCTATGGGAAGCGTGCTGTGTAGTTCAGCAGATACTCGGTGATGACCAGATAGAGCTAGGGAACAAGGTGTGCAAAAAGAACGGTGTTACGGGTGGAGGGCCGATTCTGTAAACGTAAAGTAGGGGCTGAGTCCTCCAAATAAGAGCAATTGGACTCTGCCAAATGGTCGTTCGATAGGGTTCGCAATTTTCTGAATAATGGGGTTAGTGGGCAAAAGGGCTTTTTGACGAACCCTTCTTACATAAAGGTTGTTCAAAGAGCCCCTTTTGAGCACGCAGCTCCCCAAGATGTCATTCGACATCGAATCTTGCTGACACTCTCGCGAACGGAACATTTCGTTCATGACGAAGAGTCAATGTATGGCGAACTGACAGATGGCCCCGGAACGCATTGCATTCCGGGTTATTGCTGTTCCAGCCTGCTCAGCATGAGCCGATAGCTGCCGTTGCCGTGATGCAGGCTTCGCTTGACTCGCGAAATGATGGCCGTGCTCGCGCCGGTTTCCGCTTCAATTTCCATATAGGTGCTTCCATTCAACAGCATTTTGGCGACTTCAAGCCGTTGGGACAACGTCTGCAGTTCTTTCGGAGTCGCCAAGTCCTCAAAGAAACCGTAACACTCATCCATATCTCGTAACTTCATAATAACCCCTAGCAATTGCTCGATCGTCGGATCGCCTGATCGTTTGGCATGCATAACTATCAACTCCAAAAATTAGAAATGAATACCGCGAATGAGTGTGCATCTATCTTTTTTGACATCGTCGGCCAATCTCCTGCTATTTTGTTCAAAAAATATTCACATTTAAGAGGTTGTCATTGCAGTAAAGCAACATTGTATTTATGCATGCCTGCGATAGTGTTCTTATGCGTGTATGTACAAATGCGTTTATACACGCATGCGATTGAGCAGGTTCGCGTTCGAGCACGCTTTTGCTAGTTATTGGTATTCGTCATATACTTTCAATAGTAAGAAGCCAATGATGCCAAGTAGGAGGATGTTCCATGAAAAAACAAGCGATAACCGAACAAACGGCGCAAGAAGTTTTCCCGATTCAGGACATTGATTACATTGAATTTTATGTAGGAAATGCAAAACAAGCGATGCACTTCTTTGTCAAAGCATATGGATTTCGTCCCGTTGCCTATTCCGGGTTGGAAACAGGAAATCGGGAGCAGGTGTCGTATGTGCTGGAGCAAAACAAAATCCGTTTCGTCTTATCCGGCGCACTCTCCGACAGCCATCCGATTGCCGAATTCACCAAATTGCACGGTGACGGCGTCAAAGATGTCGCATTGCGGGTAAATAATGTTGAAAAGGCTTACAAAGATGCGGTGTCGCGCGGAGGAATCGGCATTATGGAACCGGCCGAATATTCGGACGAACACGGCATGGTGAAAAAAGCAGTTATCGGCACTTATGGCGATACGATTCATACCTTAATAGAACGGGACAATTATAGCGGTTTGTTCCTGCCTGGTTATCAGACGGTGGAAGATGTCATTCCTTTCCAACCATCGGGACTCATTGGCATCGATCATGTTGTGGGTAACGTCGAGGAAATGGAAGAATGGGTGACTTACTACGAAAACGTCATGGGCTTCAAACAAATGATTCATTTTGATGATGAAGACATTAGTACGGAATACTCTGCTCTGATGTCCAAAGTGATGCACAACGGAGGAAGAATTAAATTCCCGATCAACGAGCCGGCAACGGCCAAACGAAAGTCGCAAATTCAAGAATATTTGGAGTACTTTAATGGGCCGGGCGTCCAGCACCTTGCCTTGCTCACCAATGATATCGTAACGACGGTAAAGGAATTGCGCGAGAACGGAGTAGAATTTCTCAGCACACCGGATTCCTATTATGAAATGTTGTCAGAGCGGGTAGGACGCATTGATGAAGACATCGAAAAACTGAAAGAATTGAAAATATTAGTTGATCGCGATGATGAAGGATATTTGCTCCAAATCTTCACGAAGCCGCTTGTTGATAGACCAACCTTATTTTTCGAGATTATTCAACGCAAGGGAGCCGTCGGTTTTGGCGAAGGCAATTTCAAAGCGCTGTTCGAGTCGATCGAACGGGAACAGGAGCGCCGCGGCAACTTGTAGCACGGCTGCGGGAAGGAGTAATTCCGAATGCAAATCGCACCGCACGAACTGCACTGGAAAGATGCTTACAAATTGTTAATCGGCTCCATCCTGCCGCGTCCGATTGCCTTCGTCTCTACAATAGACGGGGAGGGCACGGCTAATCTTGCCCCGTTCAGCTTTTTTACGGCCATTTGCGCGGAGCCGATGTTGGTCTGCTTCGCGCCGATGCGCAGAGGGACGGACGGCAGCAAGAAAGACACGCTTGCGAACATCGAAGCGACCGGTGAATTTGTCGTGAACATCGTCGGGGAACGCATCGTTGAGCCGATGAATGAGACTGCCGCCGAATACAGCCCCGACGTCGATGAATTTGAAGCGGCGGGGCTGACGAAGGTTCCTAGTGAGATCGTTCGTCCTTACCGGGTGAAGGAGAGCGACGTCCACATGGAATGCGTGCTCCACGATATCATCACCTTCGGCGAACAGCCGGGCGCGGGCAGTCTGGTCATCGGCCAAGTAGCGTTCATGCATATTAACGACGAGCTGTACGCCGACGGGAAGATCAACGCCGAGAAGCTGCTTCCCATTGGGCGCATGGCGGGCCACGTGTACACCCGGGCCGTGTCCGACACGTTCGTGCTGGAAAGAAAAAAGTAGACCTTGAGCGGGGGACGGAAGAGCCTATGAAGTTTGTGACCTTTGACAACGGCTCAGGGGAACCGCGTTCCGGCTGGCTGAAGGATCATGTCATTATTGATATGCACGCCATAAGCGGAGGCCGGCTTCCTAGAGATTTGCTGGATTTTGTGCGCCAGCAGGAGCATATGGCTGACGTTGTTCGGATTGATCAAGATCTTGGTCATGATGTAGAGGAATTGTCCGCCCATGAAGCCGTTTATGCGTTGAAAGACGTTATATTGTGCGCGCCTATTCCGAAGCCGCCGAGTGTGCGCGACTTTTACGCGTTCGAAGCGCATGTGAGAACGGCAAGACAAAGACGGGGGCTGGATGTCGTTCCAGAGTGGTACCGGTTCCCGGTTTTTTATTTCACCAATCATCAGGCCATCATCGGTCCGGGTGAGCAGGTGAGACGGCCTCTTGCATGCACCTCGTTGGATTATGAATTGGAAGTTGCCTGCGTAATTGGAAAAGAAGGCAAAAACATCTCAACTAGCGAAGCGGAATCCTATATTTTTGGCTATTGCATCATGAATGACTGGAGCGCGCGCGATATTCAAAGGGAAGAAGTGAAGGTGGGACTCGGTCCGGCAAAAGGCAAAGATTTCGCCACGTCGCTCGGCCCGTACCTCGTCACCGTAGACGAGTTGGAACAGCACCGAGCGGGTGAGCGGTACGATCTGACAATGACGGCCCGCGTCAATGGCGTGGAGCTGTCACGCGGCAACTTCCGCGACATCCATTATACCTTCGGGGACATGATAGCAAGGGCGTCGGCGGATGCAACGCTGTACCCTGGTGATGTCATCGGGTCGGGGACAGTCGGAACGGGGTGCATTCTGGAACTTGGGACGGAAGTGCATCGCTGGCTTGAACCCGGTGATGTCGTCGAACTTGAAGTGACGGGACTTGGCGTGCTGCGCAACGTCATCGGAGAATCGTCGGTGTGCGGTTTGTCAGATCGGAGTTGAATGGAAGAGAGGAGGGCGTGTTCGATGGCCTATTATCGTCAGATGGGAGAAATCCCAAAGAAAAGGCATACGATGTTCCGCAAGGAAGACGGCACCTTGTATCGCGAGCAAGTAATGGGTACGAAAGGATTCTCGGGCATCCAATCGATATTGTATCATCATCATCCGCCTACGGCTGTTAGCAAAGCGGAAGTACATGCGAAATTCAACATCGAATTCGAGGAACAAGGAGCACTGCGTCACCGGCATCTGCTGACTGGGGGATGCAAGGAAACGGGCGATGCCGTTGATGGAAGACGCTATATGCTGGGCAACGAAGACGTGCTCATCGCCGTTGCGAATGCGAACCAATCCATGGATTATTACTACCGCAATGGGGACGGGGACGAGCTCTTGTTCGTGCATGAAGGAACAGGGATCGTCGAAACCATGTTCGGAACGCTGCATTACCGTCCAGGGGATTATATTAACATCCCGATAGGAACTATTTACAGGATCATTCCAGATGCAGGAGAATCCAAGCTGCTGGTAGTGGAAACGAACAGTTGGATTACAACCCCCAAGCGCTACCGCAATTCGCATGGACAGCTGCTCGAACACAGTCCTTTCTGCGAACGGGATTTTCGCGGACCCGAGAAGCTCGAAACCCATGTGGAATGCGGAGAGTTCGAGGTAAGAACGAAATCTAGAGGCTTTATTCATGCACATACCTTCAACCATCATCCTTTCGATGTCGTAGGTTGGGACGGTTATTTATATCCATGGATTTTTAATATCGGGGATTTCGAGCCAATTACGGGGCGCATTCATATGCCGCCGCCAATCCATCAGACATTCGAAGGCAACAACTTTGTCATTTGCTCCTTCGTTCCCCGCTTATACGACTACCATCCGGAGGGGATTCCCGCTCCTTATTTTCACAGCAACGTAGACAGCGACGAAGTGCTGTATTATGTCAAAGGCAACTTCATGAGCCGGAAGGGAGTAACGGAGGGATCCATCACTTTGCATCCATCGGGAATTCCCCATGGCCCGCATCCTGGCAAGGTTGAAGATAGCATCGGTAAAAAGGAAACGTTGGAGCTAGCGGTGATGATCGACACCTTCCGCCCGCTTCGTGTCGTGAAACAGGCGCTGCAGTATGAGGATCCCCAATATATGTACAGCTGGTGCGCAGTATCGCCGGAAACAACGCCTACCGTGTAAGCTGATGAAAGGGGCGCATGCAATGAACAAGGGGAAAGTGGTACATTCCGCCGCAGAGGCGATTCAAGACATCCGGGACGGCGCTACCTTGATTGTGGGGGGATTCGGCTTATGCGGAATCCCTGAACAAGCGATATTGACCTTGCGGGACAAGGGAGTGAAGGATTTAACCATCGTCAGCAACAACTGCGGAGTGGATGACTGGGGGCTCGGTCTCCTGCTAGCCAATAACCAAATCAAGAAGATGATCTCCTCCTATGTGGGGGAGAACAAAATCTTTGAACGGCAATTTCTTAGCGGCGAGCTCGAGGTAGAGCTCGTTCCGCAAGGCACGCTGGCCGAGCGGATAAGGGCAGGCGGAGCTGGCATTCCGGCCTTCTATACGGCAACGGGAGTCGGCACATCGGTTGCGGAAGGCAAGGAGCATAAACAATTCAATGGCCGCACATACATTATGGAAGAAGCGATTGTCGGCGATTTTGCGTTTGTAAAAGCGTGGAAGGCAGATACGCTCGGTAATCTAATCTATCGGAATACGGCCCGGAACTTTAACCCTTTGGCTGCGGCCGCAGCCAAAGTTACGATTGCCGAAGCGGAGGAGATAGTCGAGACAGGACAATTGGATCCGAATCACATCCATACGCCTGGCATTTACGTGCAACGGCTGCTGCTCGGAACCGGCTATGAAAAGCGGATCGAACGGCGCACCGTTCTTCGAACCGCCTCACAGGGAACGGAGGGAGTGAGATGAGCGACGCTCGTCTGGTCATCGTCAAGCGTGCCGTGCTGGAAATCGCGGACGGCATGAACGTGAATCTGGGAATCGGCATGCCGACGCTCGTCGCAGGTGAAATTCCGCCGGAGTTCAGCGTCATGCTTCATTCCGAGAACGGCTTGCTCGGAATCGGTCCTTATCCGTTGGAAGGAAGCGAAGATCCGGATCTGATCAATGCGGGCAAAGAAACGGTAACCGCCGTGCAAGGCGCTTCCTACTTCGACAGTGCCGAATCGTTCGCCATGATCCGGGGAGGTCATATCGATGTCGCTATCTTAGGTGGAATGGAAGTATCGGAACAAGGCGATCTCGCGAACTGGATGATACCCGGGAAAATGATTAAAGGCATGGGCGGAGCCATGGATCTGGTGAGCGGCGCCAAGAGAATCGTAGTCATTATGGAGCATGTGAACAAGCACGGCGAACCCAAGATTAAACGTCAGTGCAGTCTGCCGTTAACGGGCAGGCGGGTCGTTAACCGATTAATCACCGATTTGGCCGTATTTGATTTCACGGAGGAAGGCATGGTATTGATTGAAACCCAGCAAGGAGCCAGCGTAGAAGTAATTCGGCAAAAGACCGAAGCTTCATTTACGGTCAGCCCCGATCTGAGGACGGCAAATACGTTGTGACGGTACTATTGTATAGGAGGATGTTCTCATGCATGTTTCGGTCAAAATTCCGACCCGGAAAGAGATTGAGCATCTGGGCGTTTACGTTCCAGGCAAACCGATTGAAGAGGTAAAAAGGGAGTTCGGCCTTACCGACATCGCCAAGCTTGCGTCGAACGAAAATCCATACGGCTGCTCGGATCTGGCGAAACGAGCCGTCATTCGTGAAATGGATAAATCGGCCTTGTACCCGGAAGGAACAGCCCCCGAATTAGCGGCGAAATTATCCGTTCACCTCGGGATCGAGCGGGAGCGCATTATTGTTGGCAACGGCTCTGACGAGATTATCCGATTGCTGACGCGGAGCTACATTTCAGCAGGCGATGAAGCGATTATGGGCAATGTCACCTTTTCGCGCTATGAGACCAACGTGCGCATCGAAGGAGGCGTACCGATAACTGTGCCGCTGATCGACGGCGTGCACGATCTTGCCGGAATGCTGCAGGCCGTCGGTACGAACACCAAAATGATATTCGTGTGCAATCCGAACAATCCCACGGGAACGATTGTCGGGCGCAGCGAGCTGCTTTCTTTTATCAAAGAGGTACCAAGCCACATTTTACTCGTTATCGACGAAGCCTATTGCGAATATGTGTCAGACCCCGCGTTTTTGCAAACCATTCCGCTGCTCGCGAGTCATCCGAACCTGGTCATTCTGCGCACGTTTTCTAAAATATACGGTCTAGCCGCGCTGCGCATAGGTTACGGCTTGATGCATCCGTCCGTTGTTCAAGAACTTATTAAAGTAAAAGAGCCGTTTAATTCGAACCGCTTGGCTCAGGCTGCCGCCATCGCATCACTGGACGACGCTCCATTTGCGGCGGACTGCGCGCGACGCAACGAAGAGGCTAGAAACGGTTTGCAGCACGAACTGGAACAAATGGGGCTGTCCTGTTTTCCTTCGCACGCCAATTTTTTGATGGTGAAGCTAGGAAAATCCGGGGATGATGTGTTTCAAGCTTTACTCGCGCAAGGCGTCATCGTGCGTTCAGGCAGTCTGCTCGGATATCCAGATACCATCCGTGTGTCGGTCGGAACGGACCAAGAGAACCACGCCTTTATTACAGCGCTCCAACGGGTCATCAACGATGGGGATGAACCACGGTGAACCGGGGATAAACGGGGATAGCAAGGATTAGCCCAAGCCCAGGAAAAGTGATTTACGCTAAAAAAGCGGGGGAGGTGATGGTCTGACTGACGTCGTTATTGCGAGCGCCGTGCGAACGCCGATTGGCTCGTTTATGGGAGGATTGAGTCAAGTGCCGGCCGTTGATCTGGGCGCATTGGTCATCAAAGAAACGCTGGAGCGAGCGGGAATCCCCCTTGATGCAGTACAAGAGGTCGTAATGGGGAATGTGCTGCAGTCCGGTCTCGGTCAAGGACCCGCCCGTCAGGCTGCAGTCCGATCAGGCCTATCCTATGAGGTGCCGGCGGTTACGGTTAATAAAATATGCGGTTCAGGCCTGAAAGCGGTCATCATGGCCGCGCAAGCCGTCAAGGCGGGGGACGCCGAACTGATCGTAGCAGGCGGGATGGAAAATATGTCGCTGGCTCCTTACTTATTGCAGCAAGGCAGATCCGGCTACCGCCTAGGAGATGGGACGATTGCGGATAGCATCATGAAAGACGGGCTTACATGCGCCATTTACGACATTCATATGGGGATGACAGCGGAAAACATAGCAGAGAAATATCAAATCACAAGAGAACAGCAAGATGCGTTTGCGTTAACAAGTCAGCAGCGTGCCCAACAGGCATGGAAACAGCAGCGATTTGCCGATGAGATTGTAAATGTGGCGTTGCGGGACAAGAAGGGCCATGTAACCATGATGGAATCGGATGAACACCCTCGACCGGATGTAACGGCGGATGCGTTGGCACGATTGAAGCCTGCGTTCAAGCGAGACGGCACCGTAACGGCCGGGAACGCTTCCGGCATCAATGACGGGGCGGCAGCGGTTGTGGTCTGCTCATCGCGCAAGGCGAAGGAGCTCGGGCTCACCATACTTGCACGCATCCGCTCTTACGCATCCACAGGCATTGATCCGTCGATTATGGGCATGGGGCCGGTCTCTGCTGCGCAGGCGGCTTTACAGAAGGCGGGAATGTCCATACAAGATATTGATCTGGCGGAATTAAACGAAGCCTTCGCCGCACAGTCGATTGCGGTAATGCGCGAACTAGGACTCGATCAGGCTATCGTAAACGTAAACGGTGGCGCCGTTGCGTTAGGACACCCGATTGGAGCAAGTGGAGCGCGCATTCTGGTTACGCTGCTGCATGAAATGAAGAGAAGGCAGGCGGCAGCGGGTCTCGCTGCCCTATGCGTAGGCGGTGGTCACGGAGTCGCTGTCATCGTTGAACAAATATAATGCAACAGATGTCAACTTTATGGCGCTGCAGAACGCGCTTGACGGACAATCTGCTCCTGAATGGATTGCCCACATCTATCTGGGCCTTCGACAGGAAGGTCTATTTATTTTCACTCAGATATGGAAGGCATTGCGGTCTGGAAGCCGCAGTGTCTTCTTTGTTTGTCATACTGGCGTAACAAAGCCGGCTTATGATAAACGCGAGGTGAGAAGATGAATCACAACATCAGCGTTAAACGCACGAAACGCACGCTTATTGGATTGTTGGCAAGCTTGCTGCTTACTGCAGGCACACTATTCTATAGCTATGACATGGAGCCTAAAACCTTAACGGTGACCAGACATCATATAACAAGCCCTACTATTCCTCATGGCTTTGACGGAAAGACAATCCTTCAATTTTCAGATGTTCACTTAGGAAAAAACTATACGCATAACCAGCTCCGTACATTAGTGAATCGAATCAATCAGGAGCAGCCGGATATCGTGGTGTTTACAGGTGACTTGATAGACAACTTCAATCAATACGGCTCTCAAAGAAAAGGCGCCCAGCCAATATTAGCTCAGATTCAAGCCCCATTGGGCAAGTATGCGGTGTTCGGCAATCATGACCGTGGAGGCGGGGGAAGCAGGCTGTACAAGCAGTATATGGAGGGGGCCGGATTTACGGTTCTCGTGAACGAAGCAAGAAAAATTACGGCTGATGACGGGGAGAGCATTACAATCAGCGGTCTGGATGACTTTTTATTGGGCAATCCTGATATTCCCCAAGCCCTTCAACCGCTGCAAATGGAGGATTTTAACCTCCTTCTGGTGCATGAACCGGATATTGCGGACCTTATTATGAGCTATCCAGTTGATCTCCAGCTCTCCGGCCATAGCCACGGCGGACAAGTCCAAATTCCGTGGTTCGGCACGATCTATACGCCGCCGTTGGCCAAAAAATATGTGGAAGGGTGGTATGCTGTAGACGATGCGAACACGCAAAATAAACCGCTACGGCTCTATGTCAACCGCGGTATCGGCACAACGGAATTGCCCTTCCGCTTTCTGAGCGCGCCGGAACTGACGGTAATCCAACTCCAGCACAGGAAGTCTTTAATTGACTCCTCCAATCCCAATTCGTTGCCGGCCATTCCGTCCTATTAATCGAGCATGATCCCTATGTATTGTCCTATTGCGATTATTTGATTGAATTAGGACCGGCCGGAGGTAATCAAGGCGGTGAGATTGTCGCTAGCGGTACGCCAGAGGAACTAAGAAAGGATGCTTGATCGGCGATTGGCTCGTTTTTAGCTGAAGATAAGAACTCATAAAATAAGAATAGGCTGTCAAACTACTCTGCAAATTTTCCATATGTCCATTCTCCCATACCGTCAGGAAGGATGACGACGGGGATGATATCCCTGCCAATTCGTATATACCAGGCCATACAGCGGTCCCTCATAATGACTGATAACGAGAGTCGCCCTTGGGCGCGTCGCCTCCTGAAGGATGGGGAGAATGAAGCAAAGGGGTGGATGAAGCGAATCACCGTCAGTCTGAACGCACTTGCACGAACGGAGCATTTCGTTGATGATGAAGAGTTAATGTATTGCTTGTTGAGAGATGGTACGCCTTAAGGCGTGTCCGTCCCGGCCAGCTGCTCGACCTCGAACAGCAGCGGGGACGGATGTGGATGAGTGCTGAACTTCTAATCGCGGCCTGCTTCAACCAGCTTCTGCGCTACCATCGTCGGATTGGTATGGAAGGGAGTCATATGGTCGCCTTTTGCGGTAATCAAGCGGAACAGACCGAGGCAGCTCGACATGTGCGGATGCCACCCATACTGCTCGCCTTGCGGCACCGCCGTGTCTTCTGTGAGGTAGAAGTAGCTTTTAGGGATGTCGAGACGGTAGAACTTTGTTAAATCAAGTTTCTCGAACAACGGACCAGCTGGCTCGGGCGTAACCGTATTATAAACCTTTTGCGCCAGATCAAGGCTGGCCGTATTCATGAACGTTTCACGCCAGATTGGAAAGGGCAGCATAATCGTGTTGTCTTTCGATTTTTTCGCAAGATCAGCCCATAAAGCTTTGCCTTGCGACGGAATCTCGTCCGCAGCGCTATTTCCGTCTGCAACGACAAACGCATCCATAAACACGAGACGCCTAATGCGGCTAGGAATCCGTTCCGCCACTTTGGAAATGACCGTGCCCCCAAAGCTATGGCCTACAAGGACAATATTGTTCAAATTTCTTTCTGTTATAAAGTTTACGACGGCATCAACGTAATTGGTATGGGTCACTGCTTTGTTCGGATCTTTGCCGTGTCCCGGCAGGTTGGGGGTGTACACTTTGTTGCCTGTATTGCGCAGTCTCTCGGCCGTCATGTTCCAATAGCTGGAGTCGCCCCACGCGCCGTGGACAAGGACAAAGGTAAGCGGCCTTTCTATTCTCACGGCTAGTTCTAGGGATTCTGCATATACGGGCTCGGTTGGGGACGTAACGGCCATGCTCCTCATCGCCAAGTGCGAGCAAGGATGCAGAACGGTTACGGGATAAGGGGAGTAAGTATATGGCCGAAAGTAAGGAGGTTGATACGGGTAATGATACATGTTTCATTCACCTTCTCATCATTTTTGTGCATCTGCCTATACCATATGCCGAAGACGGGAATATTGCGCCGATCTGACGCTGTTGACAGCATTAATGGCTATGATTATAATGGTCGTAGCAACTATGGTCACATCTATTAAAGTGAGGTCTAATCATTTGACAACTATGGTTGCGATAAGTATAGGAGGTGACAAAAACAATAAACTCTAAAAAGATTGGGATTTTCGACGTTCAGTACAGGGCATTGACCATCGGTATTATTTTGACCCTTACTACCGTAGCATTTGAAGGATTGGCCATTACGACGATAGCGCCTAAACTGGCACAAAGTTTACATGGTATCCATTTATATGGATGGATATTTAGTGCCTTTCTGTTATCTCAAATCATAGGCACCATGGTCATGGGACAACAGATTGATAAGCACGGTGTTTTCAAATCGATCATCTCATCTTTTATTATCTTTGTTATAGGTATCATTATTGCGGCTGTTTCATTTCATATGTACATGCTTATTGCAGGAAGAGCCTTCCAAGGTTTTGGTGCAGGCGCCCTCATAACTTGTGTATACTACAGCGTTACATTAAGCTATCCTGACTCTCTCAGAACTAAAATTCTAGCTGCATTTTCAATCGCATTTGTTCTACCTGCATTAATTGGCCCCTATGTGGCAGGACTTATAGCTGCTTATGTGTCATGGAGATTCGTCTTCTGGATTGTTCTTCCTTTGATTGTCCTAGCGTTAAGCTTAACGCTTCCTTCCTTTCGCAACATACCAACTAAAAACACATCAGCTAAAAAAGGCAGTTATAAAGAAATATACGCCATATTACTAGCCATTGGAACGGGCTTGCTGCTATCCGGATTAGGATTTATATCCGATTGGAAAGGAATTGCGCTTTCTGTTGTTGGAGTTATCATCATGATTCAGCCTTTGCGAAAGCTGCTTCCAGCAGGCACCTTTTTAGTTAAAAGGGGTTTGCCGGCAACCATTGTTTCTAGAGGGTTATATGTTGCATGCTACTTTGCTACCGAAAGTTTCGTTGTCTTGGCTCTAACCGAAGTTAAAGGTTTATCGGAAGAACTTGCAGGTTTGATTGTAGCTGCAGGAGCATTAAGTTGGTCAGCCGCAGCGTGGCTGCAATCCCAGCTCGACGAACGAGATCATGGTCAAGGAAGAAAAAAACGGGTGATTTTCGGTATAGGGATTATGATCGTTGGGGTAACACTCGTGATAACAGCCATCGGATTTCCAGGCGGCGGGATTGCAATCGCATTGATTTCACAAATCATTACAGGATTTGGTGTAGGATTAGCCAATCCAACTACGGGAGCGATTGCACTGCAGCATGCTCAGGCAGGGAAGGAAGGAGAGGTATCCGCAACGATTCAATTCATTGATTCGTTTAGTATTGGATTGAGCATTGGATTAAGCGGCGCTCTCATAGCCCTAAGCGAGACATTTCAATGGGGGATATTCACCGGAGTAATGATGGCTTTATCTCTCCAGTTATGTTTCGTGCTTTTAAGCTTGGTGACTTCTTTCCGCATTACAACTCAGATTCACGAAGTGTCTCATCCGCTTTGCGATGTGAAAGGTTCCGATGTAACGGCTTCATCGTAGTTGATGTTTAATTTATCGGAGGTAGAAAATTTTATTGTAAAGCCATATATTCCGCAACTCGAAGTGCTGCAGCGGGCATTGCCGTGGATAAAAACAAGTTGACGCCTGATGCTTTGAGATCTGCACTATTAGAGGTAATGTTATCTCATATCGTCAAGCGACGCGGTGAGCATATTCAGAAAATGATTGGCCGTTATGGATAAAGAAATATCTCGGCGCGTCGCGACCGCGATCGAACGCTCCGGGATCGGGTCTGTCAATCGAAGTTCATATAACTTTTCTTCCTTCAATTCTTGCTTAATGAAGGAGCGCGTCACGAAAGCAGTTCCATAACCGCGATGAGCCAATTCTATTAACATATCCATGCTGCTGAGCTCAATGTCCACTTCGGCAGTGACTCCAAGTGAGAAGAGCCATTCTTCGACGTAGCGTCTGGTGCTGCTTCCCTTAGAGAGCAAAAGCAGCGGTATTTTTATTAATTCCCGGGCAGTAACCGGATGTTCCAGCAGATGTCGATAGGAATGGCCTACAACGAAACAATCTTGAATGGTTGCGAGATGCTTCACATCGAGCTCATGGTCAGACATTGGGAGATGGACAAATCCCAAATCAATTTGACCGTTTTTTAGCTGTTCTCGAATCTCAGCGCTTCTGCCTTGCGAAAGACGAATCCGGACTCCTGCATATTGAGCATGAAACTTATCAAGGGGCGGTACTAAAAGGTGCTTGATGATGGGGCCGCTTGCGCCGATTCGAAGTTCTCCCGCGGAAAGGCGCTTGAGGGAATGCACTTTATCTTCTCCGGCTTGCAGCAACGAGAATGATTGTTCCACATATCCCAGCAATGCCGCACCTTCGGGTGTCAGCTTCACCCCTTTGGAGAGGCGATCGAACAATTTCACTCCCAAGGAGGCTTCCAATTGCTTAATTGCATAGCTAACCGAAGGTTGAGTAATATGAAGCTCTTGCGCTGCCTTTGTTAAATTCCCCGCTCTGGCCGTGTATAGGAATATGCGATACCATTCCATATGCATATGATATTAATCCTCTCTATGACAAGACTAGTATATTTGAATTTCATTTATTTCACTGCAGAAATTATAATGAAATCACATGATGGATGTCAACGTAACTATGGGAGGCTCATTGCTATGTCTGGAAATTCTTTTGGCAATATATTTAAAATCACTACTTTTGGCGAATCGCATGGAGAGGCTGTCGGGGTAGTCGTTGACGGTGTTACTCCTGGCGTGGAAATAGACGAGCATTACATTCAAGCACAAATGGATCGCAGAAAACCAGGGCAATCTTCCGTTACTACTCCAAGGAAGGAATATGATATTATCCAAATTCTATCTGGCGTATTCGAGGGAAAGACAACGGGAACCCCGCTTTTTATTATGCTTCACAATAAAGACATGAGACCCGAAGCCTATGATGATATCAAATATGCATTCCGTCCCGGACACGCTGATTTTACTTACTTAAAGAAGTACGGCATCCGGGATCACCGGGGCAGCGGGCGAGCTTCCGGCCGAGAGACGGCCGGAAGGGTAGCCGCGGGAGCTGTGGCGCGCAAATTGCTCGAACATCGAGGGGTGTCTGTCGTGGCCTACACCAAGGAAATCGGCGGTATCAAATGCGATGCATTTATTGAACGTGAGATTGAACAAAACGCGGTCAGAGCATGCGATCCGGCGGCCGCTCGCAAAATGATCGAGAAAATTCATCATTTGGCCTCCGTTGGCGATAGCTGCGGCGGGATTGTGGAGTGTAGAATTAGAGGGGTGAATCCCGGTATAGGCGAGCCAGCGTTCGATAAATTAGACGCGGAGCTTGCTAAAGCAATGCTATCCATCGGAGCAGTTAAAGGCATAGAGTTCGGCGCCGGTTTTTCAGCCGCGGAAATGCTGGGGAGCGAGCATAACGACCAGATGGACTCCTCCGGTTTTTTGAGCAATCATTCGGGCGGGATTATTGGAGGAATAAGCACGGGCAATGAAATTATTTTTAGAGTCGCCGTGAAACCCACTTCTTCGATCTCTCTTCCCCAAAAAACGATGAATGTGCATGGCGAAGAACAATTGATCGTGACAGAGGGCAGACATGACCCCTGCATATGTCCAAGAATCGTACCTGTTGTGGAAGCAATGGCTTGTCTTGTCGTTGAAGATCAATATAAGCGTCAAGCTGCCTTGATTCATGCATGACAGGATTTATTCCGGAAACTGAACTTGTAATTGTGCAGCAGTAGTCCATACATGCCATCCAGTCAAATGCTGGGTGGCATTTTTGCCGTGACCTTATAAGGTTGATACAGCTCTCAGGCGATGCCACGTCATCCTGTGCATCAAGTCACTGTGATGATGGAGGGACTGCTGCGAATTGTAAGGGGGATATAATATGGAATTGTACATAGACAATCACCCAATTCAATACACAGTGAATAAGATATCTTAGAGTATATTTAAATTGGAGGAATAAGTGATGACTATGTGCAGACATGTATACCCTTATTACGGCGTGAGTCCATCAACAGAACCATATTTATATCCGAGCACCGAACAGATAACTGAAACAGAATCCCGTGTTGCCAGCCTGCCTGTTTTATCATTTAGTGTCGTTGCTAATGGTTATAGAGGCCTTTTGCAAATTCAAAATATTGGCAATGACGGGACTGTTACCGGAACTATATTTGGAGAACCGCTTATTGGTTTTTGGGACGAAAATTCACTTAAGCTCACATTTCAAAGATTGACTACAAGCAGTCCGACTCCCCAAAACCCTTATCAAGTTCTCAATGCTACTGCAATCCAAATCTATACGGGTTACCTGTTTACGGATGTTACAAATCGATCGCTTTACACGCTGGCAGGGTCGTTTGAGGCTTTTCATGGTACTGGAGGCACGGCGTCAAAAACCGTGTTCGGATGGTTTGCTCAAGCCCTACGATCGTAACAGACTTCCAGCACATAGGCCAGAAGTCCCATCAAGCAGAAAGCTCCTCCACCGAGACCAGCTCGGGTGAGGAGCTTCCTATCGTTTTTTGGATCAGTCTTCCTGGTATACGCGATGGCGCACGATATCGCCGGGATGCAAAACAAGCAGAGGTCCCCACGATGGATTCTGATCATGCATCGATTTTAACAGAAGTATCATCCGCTGAAAAATCATGTCGATTTCCGCATGCTGCACCAAGGCGCCCGTCACGGCGGCCGCGACCACGTGAGCTGCGTAGAATCCAGACCGCATATGTTCAGGCAGCGGACCCGCGGTGCTCAACAAAGCTCGTAATTGTGCAGTAAGGGACTCGTCCCGATTTCTCCAATTCTGAATTTGGTCCAAACTGTGATTTTCCAGCGTATGCAGCTTCGTCGTCATGATGGCGGCGGCCACGATCTTTGCAGACAGCTTGGCTTCCTCAGCGCCGACAACTTTTCCTTCCAGACGGATGTGGGTCAGATCTTTGTCCGTTTCTGTCTCGATGAGCTGCTCCCAGATATTAGCCTGGTCGAATTGCAGGATACCTACGGCATAGGCGGCTAAATATCCTCTCAAAATGTCAGCTGGATGGACGTCAGTCTCCGAACCGATATTTTTGAGCGCGGGAATTCCCGAAGTGGCCGCCCGGATTCCACGGAAATAACCAATCAAACCGATCCCTGCCGCAGGTCCCAGATTGAGTACCCCTAGGATGTCTGATGCCGTCTCGTCTATACGATGAGCCCAATATTCAGCCAAATCATCTCCGAGATTGTTCGCAAGAAGAGCCGCTCGTACCGTATCCGCTAATTCTTCAAGCAGTCCCGTATCGGCATGCAAAATATCATGCCCGCCCGTTTCGTGGCCCAAGCTGGACCAGGCCAGCAGGCCCCGTTGGGCATGAGCGGGAGGAAGACTTACGATACCCGTTTTCAAGCCTATCTGGGCTGTTCCGTCAATCGGGATGGTATACGGACCGAATTCCGGCTTCCCCCACTTAACGAGCGGCGGTATCATGCTCAAGTCTGGACGTTTCACTCTCGCTCTGTCTTCAGCGCTTAAAAAACCGTCGTACAGATCGCTTACCATCTCCTGAAAAGCTTCAGTGGCATCCGCATTGTAGCCTTCACCGTTCTGCAGTATGGTTTGTGCGACATCGAACAGCAGAAAGGCTGGTCCTTCGCGACGGGGATCGTGAATTAAAATATCGGTGAACCCTTCTGGACCCAGTTGATCCAGCGCTCTAAGGAATGGTTCGACGACTGCGTCCCGGTACAGAACAGGCAGCTTTCTGCGTACTGCTTCCAATCTGCCGCGCAGTTGGTGGTAATCCGTCGGGTCAGGCGGGCCGGGAATATTGGAAACGACGGCCTTTCTGACATCTTCAACACATTGCGGAAGGTTCCTTATATCGGGTTCGAACGTAACTTCTCCGTTCGTGAGCACATCGTTTCGTTCAAGCATCGTACATCCTCCGTTATATAAGTTTATTTACATATGTAACTTATCCCACATAAATAAAGTTATCCCTAAAAACAGAATACTAGTACAAATATGTAACAGTGAACAAATAGAGTTGTGCAAATCTCATATCGTCTGCAATGAAACGAATAAAAGTTTTCAGCCGTTTTAGGTCCAAATATGCCGTATTTGTTGTACCTCTCCATCTGCAAATTCAATCAAGAAAACATCAGGATTCGTCAGTTCCATGCACGTCTCGAAACCGAATCGAGCATCGTAACGCTGCAGCAGCAGTGTCATTGTAATCTGGTGGGTAACCAATAGATGCGTTTGTTGTTCACCGCCCCGTAAAAGTTGATCTACCAGTTCGCTAACTCGCTGCTGCACCTCGTGATTTGACTCTCCCTGGGGAAATTTCTTTTCCGGGTGTTCGAAATGCACACGTAATTCGGCCAGGATGGCCCCTATATCTTCATTACGGCTGACATTACCCAAATTCAGCTCCTTTAATTTGTCATTGATAGACACCGAAAGCTGTAATTTTTCAGCGATGATGTTCGCCGTTTCACACGCACGACGGTAGGGACTAGAGAGAAGGTTATCTGTACTTCCTACACCTTGGCGCTGTAAAAACTCACCTAGCAGCTTCGCCTGTTGAACACCTTCTCGCGTAAGAGGCGTGTCGGGATCATTCAATGTCAGGCCCTGTTGGGCCCTACAATGGCGTATGACATATAGCTTGGTTGACATCAGGTATTTAGCCACTCCTCTATTTGAAATAAGTATCGTGCTAGACCTATTTTAGACTTGGAGCAGTTATTTATTCACGATATATATGTTCGACAATGAGAAAGACGTCAGCAGCGGACTTGGCATGATTGAGACGGCCAATCCTTCAGTTGTTAAAGGATAATTTCAGATGGCTCATGGCGTTGTTTATGATCGGAGGCATCGGCATGTTTATGCTGTTTGGGCTGTGATTTTGTTGCCGATGATATTGCGAATTCGAATCCGCGGTTGTTGCTGGTTCGTTTTTGGTATTTTCATTATTATGCATGCCACTTGATTTTGCTTTGCTTTGCGTGTAATATTTACTTACCGGTAGGTAAGTGAAATTTGATTCATCAGAAAGAGGGATTACATGAGCGCACCTTCGTCAAGAATTGTTGGATTTGACATAGCAAGGGCATTCGCGATGCTAGGCATGATGATTGTGAATTTTAAGACAGTAATGAATGCAGGCGAAAATGGACCCGGTTGGCTTATTGCCTTTGCAGGCTTGTTTGAAGGAAGGGCATCTGCTGTATTTGTCGTGTTAGCAGGGGTTGGAATTTCATTAATGACTAGGAAAGCAAGAACCTCTAATAATCCTTTACTCATTCAAGATTATAGACAAACCATCTGGAAGCGTTCTTTGTTTTTATTCAGTGTAGGAATGCTGCTGTACCTCTTTGGTTGGAGCGGAGACATTTTACATTATTACGGCCTGTATATGCTGATTGCCTCCTTTTTCATCTTGTCCTCGAACAAGACGATCCTTACAGCTTTTCTGGGTTTTCTGTTCACCGCTCAACTTATGCAGATCGCGCTTAATTATTGGCAAGGCTGGAACCCGTTGCTGCCATTTATGGATTATTTGGATTTTTGGACAATCAAAGGATTCCTTCGCAATTTGCTGTACAACGGATATCATCCGCTGTTTCCATGGTTCTGCTTCTTCCTGCTTGGCATGTGGTTGGGGAGACAGAATGTAATGGACCGTGCTTACCGCAAAAAAATCGTATGTTACTCGATAATAACAGCTGTCGTCTTGGAGGCTCTTGCTTTTTATCTCATCAAGGTTTCCAGCTCGGCCATCGGACTCGATGCAGCACAATTTCTGTTTTCAACCAAGACTTATCCGCCTAATCTATTTTATATATTATCCAGTTCAAGCACAGCGGTAGCAGTGATTGTTGTCTGTATCTATTTCGCCGAAAAATTCACCGATCACTGGTTTACCATCACGATGGTCAGGACTGGTCAGCTGGCGCTGACGCATTATATAAGCCATGTATTTATAGGGATAGGTCTATTGGCACTCCTAGGAAAGTTAGAAAATCAGACACTCGCGTTTTCGATCCTTTATTCGCTCGCATTCTTTTCCGCAAGCGCTTTGTTATCGTACATTTGGAGAAGCAGATTTACACGAGGGCCGCTTGAAGCCTTGATGAGAAAAATCTAACGAAACAAAAAGCGGGGGAGTCCCTTAAGTAGAAAAACTACTTTTGAGACTGCCCCTGCGCTTTGCAAATGACATTTTAAACGATGCTCTGGCTATCGAGATTAATCTTCACTTTTGAGCACATTATGGACGGCTTCAGCCCAAATCTCATTGTAATCGATTTTGAATCCCATGAGCATATAATTGCCGATGTTATCAATAACCATCGAGAGTAATTGTGCCTTGGTTGTCAGCTTCTCATTCGTAACGACTCCGAATTGCGCACCTTTCGTTAATAAGTCAACGAACCCGTTCATGAACCCTTCTGTTATGCTGTAAAACGTTTGGCGATATTTTTCATTTCGGATGGAAACCAAGATATACTCGTTAATGACCCGAGAGAAAAAAGCATCATTCTCTTGATCCTGAATCATTTTAAAGCCATCGGACAACAACTTCGCTTGGAAATTATTTTTCGTATATGCTTCAATCGTAAAACACTTTGCAAAATCGATTTCTTTACATATTTCCTCGAACAGAAAATCCACTAGTTCTTCTTTAGAGCTAAAATAATAATAGACGGCCGGTTTGGTAATACCTACTTCCTTGGCAATCATGGCCATACTTGTCTTATCAATCCCATGCTCGGCAAAAAGGGCGTAGGTGGTGTCTACGATTCTTTTGTAAGTCTCCGTATTGTTCACAGACTGGGCTCCTTCTTCTTCTGTTAATACTTACCGGTAAGTAAAGAATACAAAAAATAAAAAACAAACGCAAGTTCAGAGCAATCCCTTCCTTTATGGAGAAGGTGGCGGATGAGTCCGGATTGGGGAAGCTTTTTATGAGAACGACAGGTCTGACTCCTCTGCAATATTCCAATCAGACAAGATGAAACTAAGGCCGCTTCCCGGAATTTTAACCAGGGAACGGCTTTTTTGCAATCCATACATTTGTCGGGGAATTATAGAAACGCCGTTCGCTCTGCAAGCAACGAATGGTTGCTCAGCCTAAGCAAGTTCAACGTCCTTTCTCCAATCGTAAGTTTGTTCCATTATGGTATAATTGCTACATATAAACAGCACTATGAATATTAAAAAGAGGAGCTGGTTATCATGAATTTTCGCCGCCTTGGCAATAGCGGGTTGAAAGTGTCTGCATTAGGATTAGGGACGAACGCATTCGGGAAACGTTCCGACAAACAGACCTCGATCCGAATTATACATAAGGCTTTGGATCACGGGATCAATTTCATAGACACGGCCAATATTTATGCGAATTCCGAATCAGAGCGAATTATCGGACAGGCATTGGAAGGAAGACGTCATAACGTGGTGTTGGCGACAAAAGCCGGGTTAGTTCGCGGGGAAGGTCCGAATGATCGCGGGTCGTCACGCTACCACTTGCAGCAAGAGCTGGACAACAGTCTGATGCGGTTGAAGACGGATTATGTCGATCTTTATCAAATCCACACGTTCGATCCCCATACACCGCTGGAAGAAACGTTAAGGGCGTTGGACGACATGGTTCGTTCGGGAAAAGTACGTTACATCGGGGCGTCGAATTATGCGGCTTGGGAGTTGATGAAGGCTGTAGGCATGAGCGAGCACCTTGGATTGAACCGCTATGTGTCCATTCAGACAAGCTACTCTCTCGCCGATCGGACTCCAGAGCAAGAGCTCGTCCCTCTATGTCAGGATCAGGGGATTGGAATCATCCCGTATTTTCCGCTTGCCGGTGGTATTTTGAGCGGGAAATACAGTTCTACGGAAGCGGTACCGGAAGGTTCGCGGGCGGAAACCGATCCTAATTTTAGTAAGTTCCTTAATGATGACCGCATTGCTCTGAGCAGAAATATTAGCAGTGTTGCTCACGACTTGGGCTGCACTCCCGGTGCGCTTTCCCTGTCTTGGCTCATTCACAGACCTTCCGTGTCAACCGTTATCGTAGGTGCTACAAAGGTTGAACAACTAGAGGAGAATCTGCACAGCATATCGATAAAGCTGGATGCGAATCAACTGGAAGAGCTGGATCAAATCAGTTATCCTTTCCGCTATGGAGAGCCGTTCGCTGTTTACCGATTGCCAGAGTGAAAAAAATTTCCTAATTCGATAAAATGAATGGCACCGCGGGTTCATCTCGTCTCTTCATGAGACGAGATTTTTTAATTATCCTGGGGGCCCATATCATAATGCTCTATAGGCAGAAAAGGGAGAAATACGCATAATGTACATTTTCATTGCATATATTCATGAACGTGCATAAGTGAAGGCTAAAGAGAGCCTCAGGGGATATATTACCATTTAATCAGCCTTGCGAAATGATAGTCTGTTCTCTATAATGTAGTATAAAACTTTATAGCTGGATGAAGTTTACGGGAGACAGGCAGCAGTCTGGCCGAAGGGGTAAAGCTCTCAGGCGCTTGAATTATCGAATGAAGAATTCGAATGCAATGCAAGCAGGACCGTAGATGGACAGGACTCTGGAGAGACTCCGTCATGGAGCACCGAAGGGGCAATACGGGTGATTTCACACGTTAAAACTCTCAGGTAAAAGGACAGGGATTGCAGAAGTGCAGGCATCGTTTTGCGTTGGAATTGTGACTAATTTCACTTTTTCTCGTATTTGCTATTCTGCAAAAATGTCCCCGGAGTCAAATCAACCGATTTGGCTCTTTTTCATGTCGTTCGGCAATAAATAAAGATCATGAGGGGAATTTCTATGCACATGTTAGAACAATGGTTAGGCAGCGTGAATCGTTTTGTATGGGGGCCGCCGCTTCTTATTTTGTTGGTAGGAACGGGAATTATATTTACATTCCGCCTTGGATTGCTGCAGGTGATTCGTCTGCCTCTTGCCCTGAAGCTTGTGTTCAAAGCTAAAAATGAAGGCGAAGGTGACGTAACCAGCTTTGGTGCGCTGGCTACCGCTTTGGCGGCAACGATCGGTACGGGCAACATTGTCGGGGTAGCTACTGCGATTAAAATAGGTGGACCTGGTGCGTTATTTTGGATGTGGATGGCGGCGTTCTTTGGAATGGCAACCAAGTATGCAGAAGGACTATTGGCCGTAAAATTTCGGAAGATTGACGATAATGGACAGATATCGGGCGGCCCTATGTATTACATTGAAAAAGGTTTGGGCATTAAATTTAAACCGCTTGCCGTTTTCTTCGCCGTGAGCGGAGTATTGGTTGCACTGTTTGGAGTGGGCACCTTCCCGCAAATCAATGCAATCGTGTCTTCCGCGCAGTCAAGCTTGGGCATCCCCGTAGTTGTTACGGCGGGTGTTGTGACTCTGTTGACAGCATTGGTGACAATTGGGGGGCTCAAGAGCATCTCGCATGTAACGACCAAAGTCGTACCTGTGATGGCCATTATTTATTTGATAGCGAGCAGCATTGTCCTTATTGTTTTTGCGGATCAGATTCCTCATGCGCTGTCGCTCATATTACATGGCGCCTTTAACGCGACAGCAGCAGGGGGCGGATTCCTCGGCGCAACGGTCATGATGGCGATTCGGAATGGTATCGCAAGAGGTGTATTTTCCAATGAATCTGGTCTGGGCAGCGCTCCGATTGCGGCAGCTGCGGCAAAGGTGAAGTGGCCTGCGGAGCAAGGGCTTGTATCCATGACGGGCACATTTTTCGATACGATTATTATTTGTTCTCTGACGGGATTGACATTGATTATAACCGGGGTTTGGAACGGCTCGACTGATGGGGCAGAGATGACCCAAGCGGCGTTTGATGCAGCTATGCCGTATGGATCCATCATTTTGATGTTTTGCCTTATACTGTTCGCTTTTACCACGATTCTAGGCTGGAATTATTACGGCGAACGTTGCATGGAATATTTATTTGGAGTCAAATCCATTCTGCCTTACCGCATCGTGTTCATCGTCCTGATCGGTCTGGGCGCGTTCATCAAGCTTGAGCTGATTTGGCAGCTCTCGGACATTGTGAATGGCTTAATGGCTCTGCCGAACCTCGTCGCGCTGCTAGGTCTATCCGGTGTGGTTGTGACGGAAACTCGTCTTTATCTGAAGCATATGAAAACACATAAAAAGTGAGAGGATGAAAGGTTGGAGCTGCTTCTTTTGTTGTTCAATCTGTTATCAAGAGTGCTACCGTGAGTTCATCTCGTCTCTTAGGGAGACGAGATTTTTTTATGTAAATCAAGGCATCTTTGTTAATTCTGTGCTGTGAACATTGGACAGATGGAACCAAGCATGAGAAAATAAGAACCTGACATTGAGAATCATTCTTACTCATATGGAAAAATCATTATGTTTAGATTTAGATGAAGCTGGAGGAAAGAGAAGTGGACGAAGGGAAACATCATATTTTTTTACATAAATCATTGCTTCAAATCAAACAAATCGAATGCATAGCAGTCGATGCTACGTCGGGCTGGGAGAGACATGAGCTTGCTTCTCATACCTTATTGTTCGTGACGGAGGGTCACGGAAAACTATACATGAACGATGAACTTCAACCGATAGATCTATCACGGAAATCCGTTTATTTGTTGCCTGCTGGCTTCGTGCTTGCAGCTGAAAGCGACCCGACTCAATGTCTGAGTCTGTGCAGAATTGCGTTTGACATGTTTCGCGTTACGGAATGGACCGAGCTGAGAAGAGTGTATGAGAAGGAGTTAACGCTTCCCGAACATGGGGAAATCCGGGTCAAGCAGTACCAACGCGTTCGGCATCTGATTCAATTATTGACTAGGGGAAGAGCTTCTCTAAACGAAATGGAAGATTCACGCAAGCAATTGTACTTGCATGAGCTGCTGTGCGTACTATTGGATAACAAAGCAGCGCCTATTTCCGAGCGCACCGAAAAATCGCTGGAAGGCACGATTCAGTACATGCAGCAGACTTATCATACGGATATCACCCTAGGGAAGCTGGCGGACATGGCGGGTATGCACCCCTCGTACTATTCCCAGCTTTTTAAACAAAAAATGAAGAAAAGCCCAATCGAGTATTTGACCGATTTGCGTATGAACCAGGCAAAGGAGCACCTGCTGGTATCGCGCGAGAAAATTCGTGACATCGCCCGTGATGTTGGATATAAAGATGAGTTTTATTTCAGCAGGAGGTTCAAAGTGTACAATGGCATAGCGCCAACCGTGTACATTAAGAAACATCATAGCAATATCGTATCTCTTTCGCATCCTTATACAGATCATTTATTAACGCTAGGCGTAAAGCCATTCGCAACACACATCGATAAGGAATCGCCATCCATGACCAAGCCGGTCTATGATCGGGTATGGGAAGACTTCAGGCAAACTTTATTGAAGCAAAAGCCTGATTTGATTTTATGCAAGGACCACATTTCGCTGCAAATGAGAAAGTATATAGGTGACATTGCACCGGTTGTGACGATTCCCTGGACGCGATTGGACTTGTTCGGACATTTGCATGAAATAGCCCGGCTTGTGGGCAAAGAACAGGCAGCTCGAGAGTGGATAGAACGCCACGAACAGAGAGCGGAACGCGAGCAAAAAAAAGTAAAAGCGGTTATCGGCGATGGAACGGTCGGGCTGCTCACGCTTGTCGATAACAAAGTGAAGCTTTACGGCGCACGCAACATCGGGCATGTGTTTTATCGTTCCTTGCAGTTAACCCCCCCGGATCGGATACAAAAAGAAATGGATAAGCATATGCCTGGTACGGTCTTTAATTGGACGTCTGCAACCACAAAAAATCTATCTGATTACGAAACCGATCATCTTTTCATCGTGGTCAAGACGGAAGGAGAGGCAAAAAGCAGATTAAAAGAATGGCAAGCGAGTGAGAGCTGGAACCAGCATCCGGCCGTCAAGCATAATCGGGTATATGTGTTGGATTGGGACAAATGGATGGTATACGCTCCGCGTTCTATCGATCAGCAGTTGGACGAAGCGGTGACGCTGCTCACGGCATTAAGGTGAAGATAATCCAAATTCAAATCTAAAGATATGACATGGATTTTTCAGAGGAATGTTGTCATAATAATGATTATCATTATCATCTTACATAATAATTCAACTCAAAGGGGTTTTTTCGAAATGTTTACACGCCATCGGACCATGATGTTTACTTTCATATGTTGTTTGCTAGTAATGGTTGTTACGGCTTGCAGCGAGGCAGCGTCGACGAATACACAGGGCGGAACGGATCAAGCAACACTTTCTCAAGCTGATGCCATCGATAATAAGCAGGATGCCAAAGCAGCAGGATCAGACAAACGGATTGCGGTGCTATCCATTCCTTTTACGAGCGATTTGCTTGCTTTGGGAATTACTCCTGCAGGTGCTGTCACCCAAAAAGGAAAAGAGTTTCTCCCTCATGTAGCTGATCTCTTGAACAACACACAAAATTTAGGCAATTCTCAAGAGCCCAACCTTGAAGCAATCGTGAGCATTGAACCAGAACTTATTATTGCACAGGAGGAGCTTATACAGGGGAAAAAGGAGGAGCTTGAGAAAATTGCTCCAACGATTGTGCTTAATTTTAGAAATTCGACCTGGCAAGATCAATTGTCGCAGCTCGGCAAGGCGACAGGACGGGAAAAAGAAGCTGACGCGTTTATTTCCAACTATAATCAAGAAGCCGCCAGTGCGAAAGAAAAGGTTAAGCAAGCTCTTGGAGATGAAACCGTAATGGTTCTGCGCGTGCTCAAAAAAGAATTCAGAGTATATGGGCTAGACCGTAATTACGGCTCGTTGCTTTACGAAGACTTGGGGATTAAACCTGCCAAAGGATTGGAAAACATGGGACAAGGAAAGGAAGGACCGCAAGCCATATCCAGAGAACTGCTGCCGGATTTCGATCCTGATCATATCTTGCTTGAGGTTTCCGCCGACGCTGCCGCACAGCAGCTGTTCAAAGAGTTGGAGGAGAGTGCTATCTGGAAAAATATGAAGGCCGTCAAAAATGGCAATGTGCATGCGATTGAACAACAGCCATGGTTGGATTATTCGGCGATAGGCCAGCTTAAATCTTTGGAAGAAGCGGTAAAGCTATTTACCCAAAAATAAGAGACGGGAATCTCAGTAAAACAAGCGCCATCCATATGAGGATGGCGCTTGTTGATTGTAATACACTTCTGTTACACTCCCTGATAATGTATCCAGTGTCCTAGCCGAAAAGGCATACCCGTAATTTGTATCGTAGATTGTTTTGCGTTTTGCAAATGCGCTTCAGCGTAATCCTGCCACAGTATAATGTTTTCGATTACGGGTTTGAAAGAAGCAGGGGCGGCATCCCTCATGACAAATAAACCGGAATGCACGTTGCGATCCAACTGTTCGGCATTTTGAATGCAGGCAACCAATGTTTCAACAATGGAAGGTGCACTTTCACCATTCAGCAATCTTTGGGCGGAACCGGTTGCCGTCACCCGATGATAAGATGCCGGGACGAGACTTGCATGCATTTCTGCATTTCCTTGTAAATCTGTCGTCTCGGGGATATGAAATAACTCCGAGCTAATGGAACAAACCATCTGTTCACTATACAGACTATTGTATAATTCGGTTACAACAGGCTGCCACATTTCGTTTTGCCTCAATAACAACACCTACTTGACATTTTTGGGCTGATCTCCTGCTTCATCTTATGTCGTATCTAACGATTTGCTACATTAATCACTTGAAATTGATTGAAACGCAAGTATGGTTGCACAACGGCACAAACATCGTACATTCCCTACACTTAATATAGTTTTTTGTATAGAATAACAAATTTGGGTTTACTCTATATCTCGTATTGTTCGACTGCAAGAGTGAATGAAAGGACGGTTAGCCGTTATGTCTATAATTGGCGATGTAAAACAAATATGCGACCGATTAGAAAATGGTGGATGGAAGGATTTGTTTCTCAAGCACGGTATGGATATCTCCTCGCCCGATCTAAGAGGGGAGCTGCTAAGAGAACTGCCGAATATCGATAGAACTATTCCCGGGTTCGAAGATTTTGCATTCGAAGGCATAAGAGGTATCGAACCAGGAATACCCGCAAGAAGTCTTTTCTATCATGCACTCGCTTCATCTAATGTCGTGGACGGTTTGACTATCTTCCCTACATTAGCGGATCTTGAAACAGTGGAAAATCTGGTGTTTGGCATACAGCCCCCTTCATTGAACGAGATACGGCTTCGAGGGCAGAATCATTCGTTGGCGCTGGTCGTTTTTGCTGCTGAATATCGTCCTGCCTCGGAAACTGTTCATGAGAAACACGCGGATATGTGCTTTTCTCGTACAGGAGTGGCTCGAATCGGAACGTTGAAAGCAAAATATGATGATTCGATCCGGGGATTTCTTCCATTCGTCGATGAAGAACCGCACTCTATTCGAGTATTGCCGGCACGATACTCCTTGTATATCGCTGCCGAACGCAAAGGCGAGGCAAGCACGTTCGGACCGATGCGGTTTCAGCCAGAAGACAGCGAGCATACATTCTGGGTTCCTATTCATAAATTGTTCGACGGAACAGAATGCATTCGTGATTACGATCTCAATGTGGACTTTAAGGCGCACCATGTCAATGAAAAGCTGCGGCGCATCCATCTCGAGTTGGGGAAAAGATACAATACAGGGTGGTCCGCTCCAGAAATAAACGAGCCGCCATTTATTTTTCACGAAGATATAGCCGATTGGTCACATGAGCCAGCGTATGGTAAAGGAATGCTTGTTCCTGCCGTTCATGCCGCATTGGTCGAAGAGGCAAAGTATAAGGGCAATACACTCACTTTCATAGTACCGCAAGGCCATGAAAAGTTCTCCACCAGTCTTGAAATTTCTCCAGAAAACGGACGATGGCGACAAGCTCCGGAATATGTTCACATTCGCCATCGATTAGAGCAGGACGGTACAATTACTAACCTCAATGATAAACATGATCTTGCCCAAATCATAGACGAGGGTGGATACAGAGCGGTGCATTATATTGATTATACAGCGGACGGATGTATCGAAGCTGCATGTCCCGAACTGGCTTTCGAATTTCCTAGATCGGAGGCGGCTTACTCTTTGGTTACGGCGCCTGATTTCTTCCCAAGCTGCGAGCAGGGTGAACTGACAAAATGGTGGATACAGTCCGTGCCGAATGAGCTTCAAGACGAACTGTGGGAAACGCCTCCATATCCGTTGTCCGATCAACGAATAGCTGCCAACCTTGAATTCAAGACTCCTGACAGGCAAGGTGGAAGAACCATATTTTCGAAAGACGACAAGACGATGACGGCCATCGTCTCGCTTTTTTATAACTCTCCCGTGCAGCGTTCGACTCATCTTAGTGATTCGAAAACAACTCGTCACTCTTACTTACCTGATGCAGCATCAGGTATCTTCGCTCCGGGCTGGGATGTAAGTCGCGATCGTGCAAATGATGGAACAGAGTTTCTGTCCTCTTATGGACTTGGAAGTCCGTTTCCCGAAGATTCCAAGTTATGCGCAGCGTTGAGTACGTTCTGGCCCGCAGTTTCACCCGACGCAGCACGCACATTTGAACCATTTTGGCCGACTGTCAGTCCATTGACGGATGAGGAAATCGGACAAAAAGGAAACCTGCCGTGGGACGGCGTTCCAGGGCCAAAGCAAATACCCGAGAGTAAATTGGTCGATTACCATTCGCTGGCTTATTCGGACTATGTCGATCATGCGTTGGATAATAAATTTACGATGGCGCTCACTGGACGGATAGATGCGTCGGAATATAAGGCAAGAGTTCTATCGATGGCTTATGCATACCGAGCACTTGATATAACGAATACGGAAAAACGATTATGGAGCGTGCTTTCTTTCCAGAAAGTCGCGTCAAACGATGAAGAGCTGCAAACTGCCATCGAGCAATCCCGACATCATCTAGGAGGTACCATTTATCGCTTCGTTATATATCGAAGAGGGAGTGACAATATTGCTCATCCTGATGATTTTCGTAAAATTCGAATCGAGATGCAGGAAGAAGCAACATTATTCGTAAACGGTATCGATGTTCTGCTAAAGCGAAACAATGGCAATTGGACGCACGTTAGGCCACATGAATAGAGTCGATGTCGCTATTATTGGCGGCGGCCCGGCGGGGGCGGCGACGGCAATCTTTTGCGCCGAATCGGGATTAAGCGTCGCGATAATCGAGAGTGCTTCGTTTCCGCGTGATCGGCCTGGAGAATCTCTTCATCCCGGGATTGAACCACTTTTGAAACGGCTTGGTGTAGACGGAAAAATTCGTGAAGCGAATTTTGTCCGGCATGAAGGGCATTGGACAAAATGGGATGCGGATTGGTGTTTCGTCCCATTCGGAGCGGACGATACCGGGCCATGGCGCGGCTTCCAAGCTTGGCGAGCCGACTTCGATGCTATTATGATTCAAAGGGCCGCTGAATTGGGAGTTCAAATGTATCAACCTTGCCGTGCCATTCGTCCTATCGTAGAACGGAAACGTGTGTCTGGACTCGTGACTTCTGAAGGAGAATTAAGGTCGTCCTGGGTTGTTGATGCTGCCGGGGGTCATCATTGGCTTGCACGGAAATTGGGACTGCCAATTAAGAAATATTCACCTCGGCTAATCGTCAGGTACGGGTATGTAACAGGGCAATGCCCTACTCGCGATCACGCACCAGTCATGGAGTCAGACAGTAGAGGGTGGACTTGGACCGCCAAGGTGCGTCCGAATGTATACCAATGGACACGGCTTGACTTGGTTCAAGACTGTGCAAGCGAACAAGTCGCTATCCCTAAGGAATATGAAGGCATGAGTGTCTTGGGACGGATTAAAGGAGTGGATGTAACATGGAGAAAGGTGAAAAAGCCTGCCGGGCCCGGGTATTGGCTCGTCGGTGATGCAGCTTTCATACTTGATCCTGCCTCTTCGCACGGTGTCTTGAAGGCCATCATGTCCGGCATGATGACTGCTCATCATATTACAGGGATTGCTACAGGCTCTTTTGATGAAAAAACGGCCTTTCGTGCATACCAGCACTGGTTGGGGGATTGGTTTCATCACGACAGAGATCGACTGGAGGAGTTCTATCGGTTGCTGCCATGCTATTCTAATTGAAAAGAACTGAATGATAGCGATAGGACTAGGGAATTTGGAAAGAGAAAACGAACCATCGCTAAATCATGGAAAATCAGTTGCCTCTATACATATTCCAACTATGTATTGGTGATCCTAAGAATAAATTCAAAATAAGAAAGGAAGCAGGATCTAATGATTCGAGAAGTTGACAAAAGGAACTACAGTTATAACAACAACGATAACGAACGAGTTCGTCTAATTAACGGATTTGCCGAAGCTATTTCTGAAAACATACCAGACACAACCAGTATTAATATATCCAACATAAACCCTATAACTGGTAGTCCGGCTATGGTCACTATCAATAATAATGAAGAATCTGATGGTAGATCTTTTATTACTAGAGCTATTGATTATATGCAACATACTTCAGCGGTTTTAAGTTTCTCTCCGGAAACAGGAGTAGCAACAGAAGCGGAATTTGTTCCGGATCCGAATGTCATAACAACAAGTGCAGGAGTATCAATCGTACATTTACACCAACATTACCGCGGGATCCCTATATTTCAAATGTCGAGAACCGTACGTTTTTCTGGAAATGGTACGGTTGAAGACATCGTGGGCGATAATGTCATTTTTAATGAAGAAATAAATGTGATGCCTGAAATAGATGTTAACTCAGCGATAAAAAAGGCTAATGAGTATATGAACTTACATCATCAGGTGGATGAGGACGCGAAAGACGGCTGGGGGCAACCCATTCATCATACGGATTTAAACACTTCCAGTTATGAACCGAAAATTTTGGTAACTTTTCCTACTGTTGCACGTTATACGGTACTTGATCAAGGTGAATTCGGAGATTATATCCCCGCCAATCTCGTCATATTTCACCAAAACCCAAACTCAAGGCTAGCTTGGCGTTTTATTATTTCCCTTAAGGAAATGGTTGCACAGTATGAAGTAATTGTTGCAGCTGATAATGAACAACCTGGCGAAATTCTTTATTTTAAGCAAATTAGCCGCCACATAAAAGCAAAAGGAAATATATATGAAACAAACCCTGGGGATGGCAGAACTATGGTCCTTTTTCCGAGACCGTTAATGGACTACCCAGTAAAACCTGTTACGGAATTACCAAGTGATTTCCCCAAGGATTGGGTTAATGAAACAGAGACTATCGGAAATAGCACTGAGGCTGTATTTTGCGATTCAAATTCTTCAACCTTACAAGTTTGCTCTCCGGCAACACACCTAAATGGCAATGTCGTAAACGGGATGGTGACATTTGACCCTTCTGATGCAACAGGTAATGATCAGAAAATCTTAAATATTTTCTATTTTTGCAACTACATGCATGATTTCTTTTACATGCTTGGCTTTGATGAGAAGGCAGGAAATTTTCAAAAAATCAATTCCTCAGGTATAGAAAACGCAGGAGATAGTGTTAGAGCCCGCGCGTATAGTGGGCCTGTATTTGGCACAGCCAATATGAGCACTCCTGTAGATGGCCAAAGCCCAATCATGAGAATGGGTATAGTTGCTTCGAACAATCGACATACTGCTTTTGATGCCGATGTAGTGTTCCATGAATTTACTCACGGAGTAACAAATAGGCTGGCTGGAGGGCCCCTCGATTTTGGGTCGTTGGAACAACCACAATGCAATGGGATGGGTGAGGGCTGGAGTGATTACTTTGCACTTACCATTCAAAATTATAGCAGAAATGTAGAAAAAGTTGTGACGGGTGCCTGGGTTTCGGGAAATCCGAACGGAATTCGTCATTTTAAATACGATGATAATTTCCCTGACCATTTTGGAAAGCTTGGAACTGGGCGGTATCGCGAGGGGAACGAACACGAAATCGGGGAAATATGGTGTGCAATACTCATGTATATGAACCGTAGATTTGTTGAAAAGTTTGGCAAGGATAAAGGTTATAATTTAGCATGGAGAATCGTCGTCGATGGATTAAAACGCTCTCGCTCAAATCCAAGTTTTCTTGATGCGCGGAGCGACATACTAAAAGCTTTGGAGGACCTGAAGAATGCAGGAAAAATAAGTGCAGAAGACTATAGTGCAGCACGTCATAGCGCCTGGAAAACTTTTTCAAAGTTTGGCATGGGACCCAATGCACGCAGCGCTGGAGCTTCTCTTGTTGGCATTGTTGCAGACTTTGAACTGCCAGAAGACTTGCATTGAAGGAAGAACTCTCGTCTGCGGCAGTGCTTATCATGCAAACCTGAAGATTCGACCGGAAAGGCCTCGCTCGGTTCCTTTTCGGTCGGGTTCCAGGTCTGCTTGTTGGACAAAAATAAATCGATTGTTGCAAATTTCCCTTCAATAGCACTCTTGCACGCTGCATCCCCTAATAAAGGAATCTCCATAAATAAAAAGTGGCATAGGACTCCCAATTTGTCCATGTTGAAGATAGCTGCAAGATCTCTTCTTTGGTTGGTTTCTGTTCGGTGCCCATAAGATGTTTGATTGCATTGTGCAGACCGACATCATCAATGGGAAACGCAGAAGGAATTCTCAGACAGCGCATCAGAACATAGTTAGCTGTCCACGGTCCGATTCCCCGGATACTTACTAGCATCTTTTCCGCTTTTTTATAGTCCCCTGTGGCCAGCAATCGTTTTTTAGTCAGTTTCCCTTCGGCGATCAGTTGGGCTACCCCAATGAGATATTCGCTTTTCTTGGTTGTCATTTGCAATACAGCCAAATCGCTAACCGCCAATGCCGCGATTTTATGAGGGGAGGGGAAGATCCAATATTGCTCTCCATCCAGCTCTACGCTACGACCGAAGTTTTCTACGAGACGCCTTTTTAAGGTATAAGCAAAGGCAAGGTTAATTTGCTGTCCGATGATTCCCCAACATAATGCCTCGAATAGATCGGGAATTCCGACATTGCGCAGTCCATAAAACTCACTGACCGCTCTGTGCAGCAATAAATCATTTTTGGCCAAATCATAAAACGGGCGCAAATCGGTCTCCAAATCAAACCACTCGCTTACATAGCCCGCCACCGCGGCACGAACCTCTTGGCGAGAAGGCGTTGTATTCCCAAAAAAACGGATGGTAATCACGTTTTCATGTTCCGCGCTAATTTCAATGATTGGCGTTTCCTGACCGATCGGGACAGCTTTGTAGATCCTATGATCCTTAATATGAAACAAGCATTCATTAGGGGCGTTAGACAGGTATTTCATATTTTCGGAAAAGCTGAATTCTTTCGGCACAGACAATTTTAATTGTTGCCCGTTATCTTCCCAGGAGCCTTGCGGAAGACTGGGCACGTCTATTAAATATGGGTCATCCCACTGCGGATTTATCGTATTCCTTTTCATAAAAATCCTCCCATTCATATCAATAACATTACACTCTTAGTTGTAACACAAAATGATTTTATGCAATTTTGATATCTTGCTTTTATATTCTTAGAAGCGTACATACGGCCATCATTGGGGTTATACTGTGTGTGGAGGCGAACACGATGAAGAATCAAACAGGGCATGAGTATATGCACATCGCAACTCAAATCGCAAATACTGCAGGTACAGGCGAGGAACGCATAACGGATGAAATGTGGCAAGCCATAACGCGAAACGATGCGTCCTACGATGATAAGTTTTTTTACGCCGTAAAGACCACGGGTATTTTTTGCCGGCCGTCTTGCAAATCCAAGCCTCCTAATATTGAAAATGTACGTATATTTCAAAGCGCCCAGCAGGCCATGTCAGAACATTTTCGCCCCTGCAAACGATGTAAACCGAGCGGACAACGATTGCCTGATGATGACTGGGTGGCTCAAATCACGCAATACATTGACATGAATTACAGTGAAACTTTAACGCTGGAAACACTGGCGGATGTGTGTCATGGCAGTCCCTATCATTTGCATCGCACCTTCAAGCGGATCAAGGGAATAACTCCGGTTGAATATATTCAGCGGACGAGAATTGCGAAGGCCATTGAGTATCTTGCCACTACGGATAAAGCAATCGCGGAGATTGCCCTCCATGCAGGCATCCCCAACACAGCTTATTTTATAACTTTGTTCAAGAAGAGAACGGGGCATACGCCTACAGACTATCGCAAATTAAACTGTAGCAAAATAACCACGGAGGTGCTGGACAATGAAAGCAAAAAATAATGCTGCGATTTATTGGACTTTGCTTGTTCATGAACAATGGCACATGCATATCGCTGCAACATCAAAAGGGCTTTGTTACGTAGGTTCTCAGAATAAGCCATATGAAGAGTTATCCCATTGGGTTAAGAGCCGTTTTCCGAACAGCGTTATGGTGCAGGATGATGAGAAATTACAACCGTATGCGGCTGAATTAATCGAGTATTTCCAAGGGAAGCGCAAGACCTTTTCAGTGACATTTGATTTTTACGGCACTTCGTTTCAATTAGCCGTATGGAACGCGCTGTGCGAAATTCCGTACGGGCAGACCCAGTCCTACTCCGACATTGCGAATCACATCCAAAAACCGGCTGCGGTACGTGCTGTTGGAGCTGCTATTGGCGCCAATCCGGTATTAATTACAGTCCCTTGCCATCGGGTAATCGGTAAAAACGGCGCGCTGACCGGTTATCGGGGCGGTCTGGAAATGAAGACGCAGCTGCTGCAGCTGGAATGTGAAAGCTCGCTCATCGAAGGGAGTCCGCTGCATGCCTAATCGTCTCGCAGAGCGCATTGCTTCTATGGACTGGAATTCGCTGCAGCTCTCGCTGGACGAGAAGGGTTATGCTGCACTTCCACCTCTATTGGACAAAGAGCAGTGTCGTGCAATTATAGATACGTATGATGAGGAATCCAATTTTCGAAGTACAATAGATATGGCCAGATACCGGTTCGGAAGTGGGGAATACAAGTATTATCGAGAGCCTCTTCCCGGGTTGTTGCAACAGCTTCGTGTAAGCTTCTACCTTGAACTCGCCAAAACGGCTAATCGTTGGCTGGAACAGCTCGGGCGTGACGCCATCTATCCGGCCGAGCTGCCAGAATTTCTTGATCAGTGCCGCCAGCAGGAGCAGCTGCGCTCAACACCGTTGATTCTTAAATATGAAGCAGGCGGATACAACTGTCTGCATCAGGATTTGTATGGAGAAGTTTTCTTTCCATTCCAAGTCGTATTTGCATTGAATCAGAGAGAGACGGATTACACTGGCGGGGAATTCCTGCTGATGGAGCAAAGGCCGAGGGCGCAAAGCAGGGGACATGTTATTACACTGGAACAAGGAGCAGGGCTTATCTTCCCGACGAATCATCGTCCTGTTTACGGCTCGCGCGGGTACTATAGAGCTACGCTTCGACACGGCGTCAGTACGATTACATCGGGTATTAGGTACAGTCTGGGTATCATTTTCCACAATGCAAAATGAGTGTATTCGCAGGGGGATTCGGGTGTGAAGAGTGAATTTTTTTACAAATATCCAAAGACGCTTCTTAATAAAGGAACAGGGTTTCTGTCCGATTATAGCCACTCCCTGAATCCATATACAGGCTGTTCATTTGGTTGTTCATATTGCTATGTGCGTCAAATGCCTGTTTCGATATTCCGTAAGGAGGAATGGGGGACTTGGGTGGACATCAAGCAGGAAGCGGCCAATATTCTGCGCAAAGAGCTTCGCAGAGCGAAGGAAAAAGGGAAGGTGACTATCTTCATGTCATCCAGCACTGACCCATACCAACCCATTGAGCATAAGGAGAAAGTCACCAGATCCTTGTTGGAAGTAATGGTTCAAGATCCACCGGATTTTTTATTTGTGCAGACTCGAAGTCCATTAGTCCGGAGAGATATTGATCTATTACTTCTATTAAAGGATAGAGTGCGAGTGAGCATGACCGTTGAAACAGACCGAGAAGATATACGTAAACATTTTACGCCGGGCGCCCCGCCGATTAGCGCAAGGTTAAAGACACTGCAGCTTTTGACAGATGCAGGTGTGCCGGTACAAGCAACCATAGCCCCGGTGTTGCCCAGCAGTGAACAGTTTCCGGAAAAATTAAAGAGACTGGTCAGCCGCGTCTGTGTGGATGATTATTTCATGGGAGACGGCAGCGGAGGAAAAAGAACTAAGAATCTAGGTATATATTCAATGTACGAAGGAATTGGTCTGGAAAAATGGTACGATCCTTCCGCATATCGTATTGTATATGAAAGATTGCTAAAGGTGTTTTCCAAAGATCAAGTCTATTTGAGTCAGAAAGGCTTTGCGCCTTAATAAAAATTGTATCACCCTATTCAGGCTGCGTTTTAACACTATCCTATCAGGATGGTGTTTTTCATTTATTACGTAATACAATATCGGCCTCCGTGAAGCTATCTACTGAAAATAATTCTTTTTGGGTACATGAAACTACGAATCGGGTATGGAGCCCTGTTGGTGTCCGCAGTATACTTTTGAAAACAAGCGCTACGCAGCATCATTAATAATCTGGTTGCATGACTGCGGACAAATGGGTGGAAGAAGAGCCGGTATTGTGGTCGATAGGCAGAGATCATTTTGGAAGAAAAGAATGGTTCTAAGGTCAAGGAAGAAGGTTCACTTTCGCATGGTTCTTTTTCCACTTGCGAATCTTGGCTCTAAAAGACGTAAATGGTGCAACTGAATTAATATGAATCCATCTAATCATTGGCCAGTTCGGATTATCACCGGTCCATTTATGAACACCTTGTGTATAGAGTTCATCGTCACTTAAATTATCAATCCAATCTAACCATTTCTTTTCTAAATCGCGAAATAAATGACGCAATTCAGTTAGAGTGCAATCCGAATAATTTTTGTAAAACGATTGATACAATTCGCCCAACTGATTCCATTTATAATCAGGAGAAGGCATCTGCACCACTTCCCCCTCTTTTTCGTTTTTGTCCCAACTCATAACAAGATTGAGCCAACCTAATTGGTAAGCAATAATTTCTGCTGGTGTTCTATCTACTTCAGGCAGTCTGATGTCTTTTTGACTATCATCAATATCGTTATACTCGCCATCTAATAATAAATATCTTTTGTGAATCTCTTCTTTCAAATCCGTCTTGCTTGCATAAGCATACGTCGCCATACATTCAGCTCCTGTCATTCAATTGATTGTATTATGGCATAAATAACATGACAACAGTACGTCATATTTATATTGATTTGACCGAAACACGTGAAGGAAATAAAGCGGGGGTACTCTAAGATAAATAGTATAAAAGAACTATTTTGATGTAATGACATAATAAGTCATTTTTAGCTATTGCTGATATATATTATCATCTGATAGATTTAAAATAGTCTATAGGCAACGTACTAGAGTTTACTAAGTAGATGTAGAGAGGTATTCGAAATATGAAGAAAAAAATCTACACTTTGTTAGGCATTGTCATCATATTTGCTTGTGCTTTCGTTATTCAAAGGAATATAGCCGATTCCAAAGCTATCCATTTCGATCCACAACAATTAACTGTAATGGAAGCCTTACATGCAGGAATGCTTGAAGCACAAAAATGGGATTCAGGCGCTGTACCGCTTTATTTGACAAGTGTAGATGATGAGCTTGGAAAAAAAAGCGGGCAGGACGGCAGGAGGAGGAGGTGGAACTTACAAGTCAGTACTCCAGATCATAAACGGGCAGTCGTGTCCATACGCGATGGCATTGTGGAAAAGGTGTATCCCGGAGTCGGCCCTTATATTCCTGAAATGGTCGTCTCAAGTGAAGAAATCAATATTGATAGTCCTCAATTAGTAATAAAGAGTAAACAAGAACGTAACCTATTGCCTGGTATCGATTGGGCTAATGGCTATCATTTTGTTCTTCAAGTATTAAATGGCCAATCTACAATTACAGTGGTCGGTCTTGATAACTCAACAAAATTACAACAAATCATTTATGACTCTTCTTCAGGAGAGATCATGAATTAATAGATTAAATAAGGAGGAATGACTATGAAAAAATCGCTTTTTACAATGTTAATTTCTGTTGTATTAGCTTTTACAACCTCCTCAGCGGCTTTTGCAGATACCACTTATACCAATCAAGACTTTACAGCATATACCGGAGCCTCTGGAGACAATAGTCCTGTATTCGCAAGTGGTAATGGCGCATATATTGGCGGGATTGCTGTTCACCCATCTTCGTGGGGCAGCAGCAATTGGAATAAACCTATATATCGATTTGGAGCAATGATTGTATTGAATAATAATCAACGGATTACGATTCCTGGAGGATACTCTTTAAATACATTCATTGTTGAAGATACCGGCGATCTTAATAATGCCGGAAATCTTACCTATCGATGGATCGATGTTTATTTTGGAAAGTATAGCGCAGCAACACATCAAGCAGCTATCAACTTCGGCAAAAAGAAATTCAGCTACACGGTCATCTCCTGAATCAAGTCTCGGGCCGCCCTTGGGGCGGTCTTTTACTATTAAAAACACGGGTATTGTTTTGCTGGAAGGGGACGGCTTAGGCTGTCTCTTTTTTTCTGTTTGAAGGATAAAGGCGTTGGTTGCATCATCTGCAGTTTGGATAATGGAGGCGGTCAAGCGATGACGCTCTACGCCGATACGTTACGGGAAAAGCTGCTTGCGCAATTCCACGATAGTGCCGATTTAGTTGTCCGCTCCGTTACACTGGGCATAGCTGTTTGTTACTTCGCCGAACTTATCGACAACGCCGAATTGAGTAAGTCCGTTTTTCCCCTTGACCATAAGCGCTGCGCTTTCGAAAGAAATGGATCAATTCATCCGAAAGCTACAGCGTTTCAACTCCGATGCCGTTGGATTCGGCGAAGTGTACCGCAGTTCCGTAAGACATTCCAATCTGAACCAGGAAAAATGGCATGCCCTGTTTCCCGAGGCAAAGATTGAGTCCCGCGTTCAGGTCAATCTGGTACGCACAGGCACGATTGAATAAGTAAGGCATGCCGCTGCCGGCTAATCATATTGGATAGAAGGAATCATCCCCGATTACATTTATGGTACAATTGAGTAATTATGAATAAGGGGAGGTGAGTACATGTTTTTTCCTTCGGCTATTATCTTCACGGAACTCCATGCAACGTCTGCACGATAAACAAATGGCGATGGTTGCATGGAGATAAATAAATGATCGCCGACATTCATTCTGACTGTCTACCTTGTTTAGAACGCAGACTTGCATTCCTTAAATCAATATTTTTAAGGAGTGAGTTGGAATGAAATATAAGAATGCCAATGACGTATTGCCGAAAGAATTGTTATCGGAAATCCAAAAACATATCAATGGCGAGATCCTATACATCCCCAGACCGCGCGTTGCCCGCAAAAAATGGGGTGAAACATCAGGATATCGGCTTTATTTAATAGAAAGAAATAAAGAGAAAATTCAAGGCGGGTTGTTCCATTCAACAACTTGCAATTGAATACAGCCTTTCATATGACAGCATACGGAAAATTGTTTATGTAAAAGAATAATAAAAAGCTTCTTTTGGGGCTGTTCCTGTGTGTTAAGAATAGTTGTAAAGAATAAAAGGGATAGAACTTTGGCCATTTTATTATATGCTGAACTTAGGAAACAATAAAATGTTGTGGAGGTTCACATGAACGATCAAAAAATGGCTGCAATGATTCAACACAACTTTTCATACAAGGTTTCGTATGTTGCAAGTAAAAGCACAGGAATGTCCATCAAAGAAACGGATGAATTCTTATATGTGGATTGCGGCATGCCGGCAGATACGTTCAATATCAGTATCTTGTTCAAAGATAGCGCAGATGATAAGCGTCTGCTTCATGAAACGGTGGACTATTTTACGGATAAGAATTTCCCGATGTCTTTATGGTGCTGGGACAATATAAGAGATAGCACCTGGCAAGCAATCGTGAAGCATGGCTTGCTTCTCGCCGAAGTCAATGCCGGCATGTATGCATATACATCGGACTTGCATCCTGCAACGGAAATGCCGGATGGCTTTTCGGTCAGACAAGTCAGTTCACCGATGGAAGTAAGACAATTTGGTGCCGCCTTGTCCTCTTTATTCGGGAATCGTATGGAAGGCATGTACGTGAGAAAGTACTATGATTGCCTTTCAGAATCAACTCTATACAATCATTCGGATCTGAAATTGTTTATTGGGTTACTTAATGAAAAGGTAGTATGCATAGGATCTGCAATGTATTCTAACAGCAGCGTTGGAATTTATGATATAGCGACGCTGCCAGAGCAGCGGAAAAAAGGGCTGGGCTCCGCCATGTTCAACTCTATTTTATCAGAGATCAAGAACAGCTATGACGGGCTATGTGTGCTGCAAGCGTCAGAGGCAGGCGCAAACCTGTATCGGCGAGCCGGATTCAGAGCGGTGTGCAATATCTCGGTGTATGAGAATAGAAATATGTTGAAAGTTCAATGACATGGAGTCCGCTTGTATGCTGGGCTTTCAGCGTGCAACCTTGTATCAAGAGATGCAAAGGTTGCACGCTTTTTTTTGTTATAAGCCAGTAATTGAACGATTGGCGCACATTATTCGTAATATAGATGATTAACACAATGAATACTGGGAGGCAACAAAATGAGAAAAAGACTGGCAGTGACACTGGCAGTGACGCTGGTGCTATCCATGCTCGCTCCGATGATGTCGATGGCGGCAAGCAACAACAATGAACTTGGCTACGACCGAACCCGGAAAATAGCTGCTGAGAAGGCCGCGCTTTTAACGGAGACATACGGTATCACAAGCGTGCAGTACGCACTCATTGATAACGGCAATATCGTCGTATCAGGCCATTCTGGCACGAATGATAAAGAGGGGAACACGGGACTGACTGCTGATACGATGTATGGGGTAGGATCAACGAGTAAGATGTTCGCCGCGGCAGCAGTGATGAAGCTGGTGGATGAAGGAAAGGTGAATTTGGATGCGCCGGTAGCAAGTTATATATCCGACTTTAAAATGAAAGACGATCGTTACAAACGAATTACTCCGCGCATGTTGTTGAACCATTCCTCCGGTCTTGGCGGAGCTACGCTTGGGAATGCCATGTTGTTCGACGATAACGACACCCATGCGCATGATGCATTATTGGAACAACTGGCTGTTCAAAGCCTAAAGGCAGATCCGGGCGCGTTCTCGGTGTATTGCAACGACAGCTTTACGTTAGCTGAGATTCTGGTTGAGAGAGTAAGCGGCATGGACTTCACATCATTTATACACAAGTATTTTACAGCGCCTTTAGGCATGACCAATACAAAGACGCCACTGGAACAGATAGATCCAGCCAGGATGGCAGGACTCTATTATCCAACTTATGAAGGGCAGCTTCCAAGAGACACCGTAAATGTCATCGGAACGGGCGGCATTTATTCAACAGCCGAAGATATCGTTTCGTTTGCAAAGATCTTCACGGGGCAAGCAGACGGCATTCTTTCTGACAAATCGGTAAAGGCAATGGAGCAAGAAGAGTACAAAAGAGGCATGTGGCCGAAAGATGCCGATTCGTCAGTCGGGTTCGGGCTCGGCTGGGATAGTGTGAACATGTTCCCATTCAGCGATTACGGCATTAAGGCGCTCACGAAAGGCGGCGATACGATACTGTATCATTCATCGCTGGTCGTTCTGCCGGAGCATAACATGGCCGCAGCCGTTCTCTCCTCGGGCGGCGACAGCATGACCGATCAATTATTGGCGAATGAGATGCTGCTAAGCGCGCTGCAAGAGAAGGGCGTTATTAAAGAACGGAAACCGGCGAAGTCGCATGGCGTGCCCGTAAAGGCAAACATGCCGCAGGAAGTTGCGAAGAACGCAGGCATTTACGGCGCTTTCAACCAATTGGCCAAGATAGAAGTCAGCGCTGATGGCGAGCTGTCCGTGTCCATGATTATGCTGCCTGAATACCCCGTTGCGAAATACACGTACACCGCTGATGGCTCTTTCGTTAATGCGGATGGAAGCGAAAAGGCCAGCTTTGTTACAGAGGACAACGGACGGACCTATTTATGGGTTAGAACGTATTCCGCCTTGCCGGGCCTTGGACAGACGGCGCTGTCGCAATATACTGCCGAGAAGCTTGAAGCCAATCCATTATCGGCAGATGCGGCTGCGGCATGGGCGAATCGTGAAGGCAAGAAATATTATGCAGTCAACGAAAAATATACATCGATGTGGTATTACATCTCTATGCCTTCCATCCAAGTCTCTACCGTTACAGATGCTTCTGGGTATTGGGCGAACAAAAAGATAAAAGGGGCGGACAAAGCGGTCAGCGAGCTGCAAATCCCGTTTTTGGGCAGCAGAGATGCGATGGAACACAATTTTTATATGAAAAATGGCATTGAATATTTGGATGTAGCCGGCAGCCTGTATGTTCGCGAAGAGGCTGTAAAGCCGCTCTATGCGGGCAAGCAATCTTCTGTTACCGTCCAAGCGGATGGATATGCCAAATGGTACAGCATTCCTGCGGCAGCCGCAGGAAAGACGATGCTGGTTGATATGCCGGAAACCGGCGCCTTCGTTGTATACGATCAAAAAGGCGCGTGCGTGAACGATACGGTCGTCAGCGGCAAGAACGAGATCGTGCTGCCGCAAAGCGGCACAGTTGTATTCGCAGGCGAGGCTGGCGCGAAGTTCGGAATTTCACTGAAATAATTTCATCATGCAGCAGGTTTGCGCGGCGGCGCTGAACCCGCTTTTATTAAGGGAAGTGGGGAGTTCCACTAGAGAAAGATTTACTCACTTGGTCAAATCGTTATGATTTTCACCTTGGCTATTGACAATTGCAAGCGATAGGGATACGATCCAGAAGTAATAAATATGTCCTCGTTAGGTGAGGCTCCTATACAAATACAGGCCACTGCCCGGAAACATCGAAAGATGCCAATGGGTAGAACAGGGATTGCCGGATTAAGGCTTTTCATAACGTGGCTAAGAGATTAATGATTCTCTTTACGTTGTATAGTGCCAAAACTCGGCTTGGGGGAACGGATGTTTTTTTGTGTGCATTCATTACACCCTCTAGTCATACTAGAGGGTTTTTCATTTTATTTAGAAAAGGGGGGAACTTCCGAATGGACAGTCTTCCGAGTAGTGAATCATATAATCATCAGCACTATGCAAAAAGGGAGAACTGTGTTCTCTTCGCTCTCCAATGTTTCCCTTACGTATATTCCCGGCGGCTCTAACTGGTAGGGCAGGTCTATTTAAATATGCGTATTTGACTAATGAGCGAATGAGATAACACATACAACAGTCAGCTCTCCCTGATGCCAGGGAGAGCTTTTTTGTGATCGTTTATTTCATTATTAGCCCAATGAATTGGATTGGGCTTTGGGGAGGCAGCTATGGAATCTTTACACCGCAACCATGTGCTCATCGTTGAGGATGATGACAATATAAGACGTTTTGTATCGATTAATTTGGAAAGAAACGGATTCACAGTCACTGAGTCTGCACTTGGAGCGACGGCTTTACAGAGTCTCGCCGCAACTCGGCCGGATGTAGTGGTTCTGGACATCATGCTTCCCGATATAGATGGATTTGAGTTTTGCAGGAAGCTAAGAGAAATCGATCCCTATATCGTGATTGTCTTTCTCACTGCGCGCGGACAAGACTTGGACAAGATCAGGGGGCTTGAACTTGGTGCTGACGATTACATCGTAAAGCCGTTCAATCCGTTAGAGCTTATCGCGAGAATCAGAACGGTGCTGCGCCGTACCCAGCATGCGGGGGGACCTCCACGCAAGGTGCTCGAGTCTGGCGCGATCCGGCTTGATCTGGATGCTAACAAGTTATTTAAATCTGACTGTTTAATCGATTTAACGCCGAAAGAATATCAAATGATTAAGGTGTTTTTGGAATATCCCGATAAAGCCTTATCCAGAAACGACCTTCTGAATCTGATTTGGGGAGTAAATTTTGTCGGAGATCCCAAGACCGTAGATGTTCACGTTCGCAAGCTGAGAGAAAAGATTGAAGACGACTGCTCCAAGCCGCGGCTGATCGAAACCGTCTGGGGACGGGGATACCGTTGGAGAAAGGAAGAATGAAATTTTGGGCATCCAAAAAAGATTAGTGGGAAGTTATTTTGCCGTCATTTTAATTACAGTATGTATTTTGGAAATTTTTCTAATTGCGTCGGTTAACTATTATTACTATCACAATGTTGAACGAATCCTGGTGAATCAAGCGGAAATATCCGCTTCTTTTTTTCATCAATATTTTGCCGAGGAAGAATTAGAGAAGCAGTCCGAACGGCTATTAAACGGATTTTCTCAAAATACCGCCGCACAAGTGCAGATTATTAGTTCTTCCGGGCAGCTTCTTCAGGACTCTGCGGGAGCTCAAGACGGGAAAAATATGATCGATTATCCAGATGTGCAAGAAGCATGCAGCGGAACCGTCGGAATCTGGAAGGGACGTGAGCCATCCGCGCATGACACTGTATTAGCCGTATCTTATCCGCTGCAGGCTAAGGATATGACAGTGGGGGCAGTCAGATTTGTCACTTCTCTAACCGACACGATGGCAACCATCCGCTATATTTCTGCCATATTTATTTCCGTCGGTCTAATTGTTGTTGCGATTGTTGCCGTTCTCGGCATTTTCCTGTCCAGGACAATTACGGGTTCAATTACGGAGCTAAAGCTGGCAGCCGAACAAATGGCTGAAGGCGATTTCACGGCAAGAGCGAAAAAACGGTACCAGGACGAGCTGGGAACGCTCGCGGATACGTTCAATACGATGGCAGCCAAAATACGGCGAAACGAACAGCTCAAAAACGATTTTATTTCATCCGTCTCCCATGAGATTCGCACCCCGTTAACGTCCATTAAAGGGTGGGTAGTAACCTTAAAAACGGAGCCGAAGGACGGTACGGCTATGCTTGCAGACGGGCTTGAAATCATTGAGTCGGAAACCGACAGGTTAACCGTGCTGGTGGACGAATTACTGGATCTCTCTAAGCTGGACAATGGACGAATTGTGCTATCCCGCACCCCGCTTCATCTAGCGGACTTGCTTCGGCATATCGGTAAGCAGCTGGCTCCAAGAGCTGCCAGACAGAGCATTTCGCTGGAGGTGCAGGCAGACGATACATTGCCCGTCATTCACGCTGACGAAAATCGGTTGAAGCAAGTGCTCATTAATCTATTAGACAACGCACTTAAATTTACTGGCCCTAATGGAATCATTAAAGTGCGTGCCCACTCGTCTCAGGAACAGGTTGTCATTACCGTCGAGGATACGGGAGCGGGAATTGCGGAGGAGGACATCGAGCATGTCTTGCAAAAGTTTTACAAGGGGAATACCAGTGCTGCCGGGAGCGGCTTGGGATTATCCATATGTTATGAAATCGTCAAGCTGCACCAAGGACAGTTAAAGATCGACAGTCAGGCAGGACAGGGAACTAAGGTTTATATTTATCTTCCACGCAACTAACAAAGGAACTTTAACTTTTTCATAACCTCTTATTTTTTGCAGCCATATAAAATAGAGAGTAGAACAATGACAAGCGAGGAGCCGGGAACAGAATGTTGGGTAAGCAGATGTGGACAGGACTCATTGTGACTACGTTGTTGTGGATTGGCGGGTGCAGCATGCCTGCTACCCCCATCGATTTGATTAAGTCTCCATTGTCTGAAGAGAATCTCCATAGCGACATCCTTCGAACTTTACTGCCTGACGGAGCTAGGTTGTTAGTCTCGGCCCATGGTGAAGGGAGCAAAGGCATTTCATTCGGAGATGTGGATGGAGACGGCATCGATGAGGCTGTCGTGGTATATGAAGAGAGCTCTCATAACGAAAGGATACGAAAGGCTGCGTTGTTGAAGCAGCAGGATGAAGAATGGCAGATCGTCTGGGATACGAAAGGCTTCGGCTACGGCTTGGATTACGCAGGGATTGCGGATGTTAACGAGGACGGACTCTCCGACATCATTCTGGGATGGACCTTGGGGGCAGGAGAAAAAGGGCTGGATGTTTACGTGTGGAGGGATAACGCTATGACACTATGGGGCAAAAAAGGATACCGCGGCCAATTTGATCTGGACGGGAGCGGGTTGTCTATCCAATTGCACAGGTGATATCCGCAAGCTCTCTCTTACAGGAGGGCTTTTTTGTTTTGATCATCCACGAAAACCGATGATAAGGCAGGGTTCCATGAAGGATTAAGTCCAATCGGCCACGCTTTTTCAGGAGGTGTTTTCCGATTTGAAAGGTAAAATAAAAGGCCGTCCGGATTTTTTGCTGCTTTTTTTAACGGTTTTACTGGTCTGCTTTGGTTTGGCTATGGTTTTTAGCGCCAGTTCGTCCATCGTCACCTTTAAGCATGAAAGTCCGTGGTATTACGCATTAAGACAGAGCATATTTGCTTTCGCCGGACTCGTTATCATGCTCTTTTTTATGAGCATTCCCTTTCCAATGTGGAAAAAGGTTGCGCCATTCCTTCTGCTTATGTCGTTATTGCTGCTTGTACTGGTGTTGATTGGCGGTGTTAACATCAATGGAGCAAAAAGATGGTTTTTTGTGGGCGGCTTTACTTTTCAACCGGCTGAATTCACCAAGTTATCACTCATCGTATACTTATCCGCTTTGATTAGCAAAAAAGGAGAACGGATCCGGGATTTCAAAAAAGGAGTGCTGCCCCTATTGGTTATGGTTGGTTTCATCCTCTTGCTTATCATGATGCAACCGGATTTCGGCACCGTGTTAATTTTGTTTTTTATTTCAAGCACGCTCATTGTGATCGGCGGTATTGATTTGCGTCATCTTTTCATGCTAAGTCTGGGGCTTGTACCGATTTTTATTTATCTTGCGTTCAGTAAAAGTTACCGGCTCCAGCGAATCAGCTCATTTTTAAATCCGTTTGATGACCAGTCTGGCTCCGGGTATCAGCTGATTCAATCGTTCTATGCTTTAGCGCATGGGGGGTTCACGGGCACAGGATTTGGACGAAGTGTCCAGAAGCTTTTTTATTTGCCAGAAGCGCACACGGATTTTATTTTCGCTGTTATCGGAGAAGAATTCGGATTTGTCGGCACATCTTTGCTCGTATTTGTTTTTTTTCTGTTTCTTTGGCGAGGCTTTACTGCGGCGATCAGGAGTAATGACCCATTTGGGGTAATGCTGGGAATGGGAATCGTAACGATGATATTCATTCAATTCCTGCTGAACCTTGGAGCTGTAACCGGGAGTCTGCCCATTACGGGAGTTCCGCTTCCTTTTATCAGCTATGGTGGCTCCTCTTTAATATTGTGTATGGCAAGCACTGGAATTTTACTGAGTATATCCCGGGATAACAATCGAAGGTGGCAAGAACGAAATAACAATTCACAAGAAATGAAATAGAGGTTTCTATATGATTTTTATCGGCAAACTCAAAAAAATAGATATATTGACTTTACTCATCATGGTTTGTCTAATCGCCATTGGCACTGTAGCTATTTACGAAGCCACTTCGGGTACCAATTTGAATGGTCTTCATATGAACAATATAGTGTTATTCGGTGTGTTTTGCGTTCCGATGCTGCTTGTGGCGGTATTCGATTACAACATATTGATTGGAAAGCTGTCCTATATATTGTATGGCATCGGAATTGGCCTGCTCGTTCTAGTCATGTTCACAGGAGAGAACATTAACGGAGCGGTTCGTTGGTTGAGTATTGGAAGCTTTCAGCTACAACCTTCCGAAATGATGAAGCTAGCTACGGTTTTATTAGCCGCTCATCTGCTGCAGAAGCGGGCAGGTGAACAACTTCGGCTGGTTCAAGACATATTTCCTATTTGCATCGTTTTTTTAGTTCCCATTATCATTATTATGAAGCAGCCTGATTTAGGCACTGCGCTGGTCTTTGTTGGAGTATTACTAAGCATGCTATGGATGGGCAACATACGTGCCCTTTATATGTTGCTGTGCTTCAGTGTGATGGCACTTTTGATTGGGGCCATTTGTTGGTTGTACTATGCGGATCACGATTTGTTATCCAAGCTTGTGCAGCCTCATCAAATGTCGAGAATACAGACTTTTCTCGACCCAACCAGCGATCCCGATAAGTCATGGCATGTTAAAAATGCAATGAGTGCGATAGGTTCAGGCGGATTAAGCGGGGACACTGGATTTTTTCTGCGGCGCGGGTTTATTCCATACGCCTATTCGGATTCTATCTACGTCGTAATTGGCGAGAAATATGGATTTCTGGGCTCTGCGATACTCTTGCTGCTGTATTTTATGCTAATTTATCGGCTGGTTCTCATCGTAAAAGAGAGTAGGGAGTTAGCGGGCTCTTACCTTGTTCTAGGGCTTTTGGGCATGTTAGTCTTTCAGATTTTTGTGAATATAGGGATGCATATCGGATTGGTTCCCTTAACGGGTATTTCCTTGCCTTTCATAAGTTATGGAGGCAGCTCATTGCTTACCAATATGATTTCAATTGGACTGGTCTTAAGTGTCCATATTCATAAAGACGAAATTATTTTAGAAATATAGGTTTTTTTGATTACTATCTATAGCGATCTTTTAAACGAAAGAGGGACACAAATTGAGATATAAGCAGAGAAAACCCCGATCGAATCATTATACGATGTTCTTTGGTTTTTTGCTTCTGTTGGGCTTTGGCGCGTTGGCCATTGCAATCAACCGTCAGCCGCTAAACCCATTTGATCTGAATATTGCCGCATTCGTGCAAAGCTTTGAATCTCCGAGTCTAACCAAAATAATGGAACTCTTCACTTCCATAGGTTCAACCAAGTATGCCATTATAATTGCTGTGTTAACGCTGGTTTTTTTATACTTCGTGCTCGGGCACCGTATGGAATTGATTTTCTTGATCGCCGTGTTAGGCGGATCTGCGGGAATGAATCAATTATTAAAAATGGTTATCCATCGGGAACGCCCAATCGTCCACCGCTTGATAGAGGAGACCGGTTACAGCTTCCCTAGCGGCCATACCATGGGAGCAATCGGGTTATATGGGGCGCTTGCATTTCTATTGTGGCGTCATATCGCTTCGCGTCCAGGACGTATTTTGCTGATTGTGTCTAGTTGCGTCATGATTGCCATGATCGGTGTAAGCCGAGTGTATCTTGGCGTGCACTATCCAAGCGACATTATCGGCGGATTGATGGCGAGCGGGTTCTGGTTGGCCCTTATGATATGGGTGTTCCAATGGTATATGGAACACCGCCATACTAGACTATCTTCATATGATAATTAAATGCCGCCGCCTAGCTTTCATTCAAAACGGCGCGGCATTAATAAAGAGACAAAAGCCGTCCTTCATCTCGGACGACTCTTGTCTCATTTATTTTCCAACTTGAGTGAAATACTCTATATCATCTTTGTAAATGTTGTACGCTGCTGAATACTCCATCACCCTGGCTACATCCGCGATGAAGGTGTCATCATAACCGGCACGTCTCAACAAATGGAACCCCATTTCCATGCCGGATGCGATACCGGCTCCAGTAATCATTCTGCCGGTATCGACAATTCGGGCTCTGCTGATCGTACAAGCGGGTGCGATTTCGGCAAGGCGATCTATCGGCACCTTGCCCATATTGGATGCTTCCAGCCGATCCGGTTCTTTCCTGCTAGTAGCGGGAAGACCATCCAAAAGCCCCATTTGTCCATATATCCAAGATCCCGTGCAAACGCTGGTTAGTAAAGTTGTTTTCGGCAGAGATACGATAAACTGATGCAATCGTTTATTATATGTTTCCTGGCGAGTTCCGAAACCTCCAGGAATCAGAAATGCATCCATATCCGGCATTTCATTGAAGCTGTAATTGGGATGCACAGTGAACCCAGCTTGTGTCTGGACTGGTCTTAAAGAATCAGCGACAAGAAATGCATCCAGTTCAGGATCCAACCTCCGTGCGACAGAGAATACTCCGTGAGGCGCTGCATAATCAATGATTTCAGCATCTTTGAAAATATAGATTCCCAGTCTAAAACCTTGCTTTTTACTCATAAAAATTCCTCCTGCTTTGATATCGAATTTTCGAATCTATTTCTTACGTTATTACATAAATTATGATAGCATGGTATCAGATATCGTAGTTATGATATAAAGCGATACGATCCATTTCATTTCATGATATCAGGAGGGGGAAGTTCTTGTGATTGAGTTATTGGAAGGAAGATTCTTTAAAACCTTTATTGCAGTGATGGAAGAGAAAAGTTTTAGCCGGGCCGCGGATAAACTGGGGTATGTTCAATCCACAGTGACAACGCATATCCAGTTTTTGGAGCAAGCGTGCAAGCAGAAATTGTTCCATCGATTATCACGGGGCGTAAAACCTACAGATGCTGGTGAAAAACTCGTGAAATTTGCATATCAATTTGTTCATTTAGGGGCTTCTATCGAAGAAGCTATGAATGAGATAGAACAACCTCGAGGCACGGTTTACCTTCGTATGCAAGAATCCTTCTTTTTGACACGAATCTCTTCAATTATGAAGCATTTTGTTGCGGAATACCCAGAAGTGAAATTGCGGGTTGAATCAGGCTTCCATCAAGATATATTAAATCAAGTGCTTGAACATGCGATAGATTTTGGAATCGTGCCGCGTGATCCGCAGCGTAATGACATTTTATTTTATCCATTAGTTGAAGAAAAGTTAATATTTATCGCATCAAATGCCTTGATGAAGGAAGTAGAGACTGAAGGTCTGAATCGATTAAGCAGAGAAGTAATGATCAGCTTCGGAACCATTTGCTTGTACCATACACATGCCAGCAAAGTGTTGCAGGAGGCAGGTATTTATGTGAAGGATGCGCTTGAACTTCCTAGTCTTGAAATGATTAAGGAATCCGTTACATGTGGAATTGGTTTTGCGTTGGTCCCAGAAATCGGTGTGAAAAAAGAACTCGACGAAGGCCATTTTAAAGTGCTCCCCATCAGTCCGGATAGCTATTCCATGCATGGGTTAATTATTCATAAAAATAGAGAATTAAGTTATCCTGCAAAATTGTTTAAATCGGAATTGATAAAGAGATTAACTCCGCCAATGTAAGCATAATCGTGGCCGTATTGACGATGCTGCTAATTGAACGCCTTGTCTGAGACGCTTGTTGCTTATCCCGATCAACTAATTTCATGCTCTCTGTGTATAAGCAGCCAATAATCTGGTAAAACTTTGTCAAACACATTATTGGCTATTGTCGCATGCCTATTTACGGTTTAAGGGAGAATACATCCATGAATATTAGAGAAATTGACTTGCCGGGTATCGGCCACAAATATCAGGTTACGACACGTGGAGGAGACAAGCTCGTCATCATCGTGCATGACGACGGTCGAAGAGAGATGTATCACTTCGAATATGAAGACTCGGACGACAGCATCTCAATGGTAACGCTGGATGACGACGAGTCACGTCAAATCGCGGCCATTGTCGGCGGCATGACCTATAAACCTAAGGCACTGGAGACCGCCGAAGTCGTATTGGAAGACCTTACGATTGAATGGTACAAAATAAATCCTGCTGCGAAGTGCATCGGCAGGACCATTGGTGAATTGGATGTTCGGCAGAGCACGGAAACCACGATCATTGCCGTGGTTGAAAAAGATAGTAAAAGCATCAATCCGGGACCCGATTATGTGCTTAAACCAGATTCCATCCTAGTCGTAGCCGGAGAACGCCCCCACATCAGTGCATTGAAAAGATTGCTCTTAACCGGGGGGGAGTAGTATGGATCATCTCGTTCTCGAAATCGGACTTGCGGTTCTGCTCATAGCCGTTGTAGGCATTTTTTCAACCAAGCTTAGATTTTCCGTAATCCCTTTCTACATCTTGATCGGCATGGCAGTCGGACCGCATGCGCCCAAGATCGGTGTATTTGATTTCCGTTTTATCGAGAGCGCGCCGTTCATCGAATTTCTCGGTCGACTGGGTGTCCTGTTCTTGCTGTTCTACCTGGGACTAGAATTTTCCATCGGAAGACTGATCAAATCCGGACGTTCGATCGCCGTCGGCGGCACAATTTACATTGTCATCAATTTTACCCTTGGCGTTATTTATCCTTTGGCCCTGGGATTCCCAATCGAAGAAACGCTTGTCATGGCCGGCATCACAACGATCTCATCCAGTGCCATTGTGGCCAAGGTTCTGGTTGACTTGAAACGAACGGCCAATCCGGAGACGGAGATGATCCTCGGGATCATTATGTTCGAGGATGTTTTCCTTGCCGTATACATTTCCATTCTGTCCGGCCTTGTACTAAGCGGCTCCACTTCGCTTGGCGGCGTCCTGCTATCTGCCCTATACGCGCTCGGTTTTATGCTCGCCTTTCTCATTATCGGCCGAAAGGCGGTTCCACTCCTTAACCGGGTGTTGAATATGCGCTCCAATGAGTTGTTTCTGCTTGTCATTTTCGGCTTTCTGTTCGTCACAGCGGGATTCTCGGAGACGATTCATGTCGCAGAGGCAATCGGAGCGCTGCTTGTTGGTCTGGTGCTTGCGGAAACGGAACACCTAAAACGGATCGAGCACTTTATAATACCGTTCCGGGATTTCTTTGGCGCCTTATTTTTCTTCAGTTTTGGCCTCACAATCGATCCGTTTACACTCGGAGGCGCCGTCTGGCTTGCCTTGGGTGCCGTTCTTATTACCCTGTTCGGAAATTATTCCGCCGGACTGCTTGCAGGCAGGTACGCTGGACTGTCCCCCAAAGCATCCACCAACATCGGCCTGACCATTGTATCGCGCGGAGAGTTCTCTATCATCATGGCAAATATCGGGCTTGCCGGCGGTCTGCTTCAGATCATTCAGCCGTTTGCGGCGTTGTATGTCTTGATTCTGGCCATCTTGGGTCCACTGCTCACCAAAGAGTCCAAGACGATATACAAATACGCCAACAAGCTGCTAAGGCTTGATCGAGGAAAGATGGCCGTCCAGAAGAATAATCCAAATGAAACTTGACAGAACGGAAGGAAGGTGTGCAAGCAGTCCGGCCTGCCCCATTACATGCGTCAATTGTTCAGCCATGTACCTAGGAGTGCTGTTGCGTATCTGGCTTTAATACCGATCACTGGTACTTCAGAGCGACCATGGCGACTCGCTATCGTCTGCGCGGGTGCTCATGGTAAGGTTCTGACCGTTACTACGCTTATATATGGTAAATTAAGGAAAAATGGTGATATTGTTATTGTAAACGTTATAGCAAAGGATAAATACAGGCAAACTATGAGCAGATTGCACAAAGGACGGAATACCTTTTAAGGTATCTGTCCTTTTTTATTTTGCATAACCTTTGCGTAAAATGGTTAATTTGTTGATAAATGTTTATATTTCGCATCAAACATGGTAATATATAGGTGGTCAATTATTGATATAGGGAGAAGGTGCGTATAGGGTGGCACAAGTATTGTCCATTGGGAAATTAATACAACGCTACAGACAGAATAGGGACATGACTTTATCGCAATTAGCTGAATTGACAGGCTTACATAAAGGTACGATATCAAAAATCGAAAACGGGGACGTTAAAAGGCCGGAATATATGACCATCCGTCCGCTTGTAGACACCTTGGAAATACCCCTAGAGACTTTGGTCGAACTGCACATGAATGTTGACAAAAGGGCAGACACCCTCTTATTTGTATTGCAGGACGTGATTCAGCATTCGGGTAATGCTGATCTTGTACGAAAAGTAGGGACAAAATTTTTGGAGTCACCTAGTGACGATAGTCAGTCCTTGACTGAAAGGTTATATGCCTTCGTGGACAGTGTTGAAAATAAGGAAATTAGATTAGCCTTGTATCAACTAATCGTTGACTATTCTCGTGACCATGGAATCATGCCATTTCTGGCAAAGGGGCTATACCAAGTTTACCTCATCGAACGAGACGACTTTACCAAGCTTAGGGCCGTTTACGATAGTGGAAAGCATTTAGTTCAATACACAAATTTTTTAAGTAGTGAAGAAAGAATTGCTCTGTACTACAAGTTAGCTATCCATTCATTCAATCTATTTCTCTATACCCAAAGCATTGATCTCTGTCTAAATGTTCTTCAAGAAGCAGATGTAGAGGATTTGTATTACGTAAATGCACTTGGCATATTGGCCGACTCTTATTTCTATATTGAGGACTACGAAAAGTCTGAATATTACCTACATCTTTATACGCGATATGAATATCCTCACATCAAAACCAATGTAGTGCTTATGGAAGCATTACTCAACGCGAAAAAGGGAAACTTAGATTTAGCTATCGCAAAGCTTAGATCATTTCTTGAAACTTGCAGCGAAGATGCATCCCTTCCTGCAATAAATCAGCTTATACAATTATTTTTAAACCAAAATAGATTAGATGATGTAAAATTGTTACTTGAGCGAAACATATCTCCATTATCAATTAGCAATAGTAATCCGTACATAATCGCAAGATTAGCCGAATATTATTATCATAAAGGTGAGTACTTCGTTGCGGTTGGCGACCTTCATAAAGGAGTATCAGATCTATTAGAAAGTGCATGGCACTTTTCTAGAATAAATGATATTGACCATGAAAAAGAATGCATAAACAAAATAGTAAGCAGCCATTTGCAACAAAACATTACAATGACTATATCAACATTAGAAAAACTGAATAAGTATTATGAACGCAGCGCAACTAAAGATGGTAAACTGGAGGGATTTATGTGAAGCGTTTAAAGGCAAAGCTGTACAGCGGTCTTTTTTGTTCAGTAATCATCGGGATTTCTATGGTAGTGGCGGAAATAGGAAATAATAATGGCGGCATACATCCGTGGTAAGAGTACCTATATGGTACTCTTTTTTTGTTACTATTCCCTTCGTTTCCTGTAATTCTATTTAATGGGATTTCTACGACTCATAATATAATAATCGTAAAGAGTGGGTGCCCACCATTTAAGCTGTTATAAAATACGAAAGGGTGTTCCAACAATAGAACCATTTTATTTTTGCTATGTAAAACATGATTATTTACTTGAAAGAATCGAAAGTATCCGACACCAATTAATAAAAAAAGCCAATGAAAAAAAAAGCTTTACAGACGTAACTGTTGTTAGATTGAGCCAAGAGCTAGACATGTATCTTTTTGAGTTTCAGAGAAGGAGTGAGGCAAAGTACAAAAAGATAATTTTTAAGAAATCAAGTGAAAATTTTATGAATCTATGATCTGCTAAATATAACCAGATATGGTAGGGGAACGCTAGGAAAGATACCCTTCATATCATCAATAGAAAGATAGTGTATCATGCATTACATATTAATGGTTTCCTCCGCATAAAGACGTGATGCAAAGTCTGCTTTCAATTTTGAGGAGTATCTTCCCTAAACAATTTCAAGGAGGAGATTTGTTAGAGAAGATGATTGATTGCATCATTATTAAGTGTAAGTATGGCGTTTGCAGCATTCACACCAATGGCTTTTGCTGCATCAGAACCAGAACCAGCACAAGAGGAGTTAAATCAAGGACACACAATTGAAATTGGGAAAGATGAATTTTCAACGAAAGTATTAAATGCAATTCCAACCATGAATAATTACAGAAATTAGCTAAGAAAGCCCTTGCCTTTAGGCTTGGGATGAATTGTCCTACAGTTTTCCATGTTTTTGTTGCAGTCTTGTATTTAAACTAATACA
>NZ_JAJNBZ010000027.1 GCF_021369635.1 Paenibacillus profundus
TTCTGGAGGTCTGTCCATTTTCTGAAAGCATACGGTCCTGCGTCGAGACGTTGAGTACTTCTCTCTGCACTTCACCCAGATTTGGAATTATGCAAAATGCTCACTTAAAAGATACATAGAGAAAGCTGCAAATATGATAAGATCAATATTGGACAGATAATGTTGATTTAAAGGAGGAAGAAGGGATGAGATGGCAAGAAGTTAGAGAACTGTTCCCCGACCAATTTGTTCTGGTTTCCATCCTTGATTATCATGAGGAAGGCAATAAAAAGATAATAGATGAAGTAGCACCGATTCGCTCTATTTCAGACCAAGAAGCTAATAGAGAGTTTTTTCAAGCTGGGCCTGGAAATTTGGTATATCATACTTCTAATAAAGATTTTATTGTCTATATACGCAGGGATCCATTAATGAGAATGAGACGTTATTTATTTAATACAGGCTTGAAAATTATAGGACATTAACTAATAGAAGTGAAGTGGACGATTCTTACCGCACTTTTTGTATCAAGGGTTCGGGAGACATTCCAAGAACGTATTTTGTCATAATTAAAAATGAAAAGGAACTTATGTGGCTGCCCAAATTAAAGCCTTGTCTTTCTCTGCCCATATCATCACCTATTGCAAAGGGAGAGCCAAATGTCGATTACCCATTTCCGTGGTCCGTAAACCGTTGGATTGATGGCGATACAGCAAGCCACAGCAATATTTCCGATGTAAACAACTTCGCCTGTGATTTAGCGTTGTTTCTAATAGAGTTACAAACGATTGATACCACAGATGCGCCGCTTGCAGGAAAACATAACTTTTATCGTGGCGGTGACTTATTTGTTTATCATGACGAAACAGAGAAAGCATTTGAAAAGCTGAAAGACGAGTTGCTCACCGATACATTAAAAGCTGTCTGGGAGCAAGGCATTCAGTCAAAATGGACATCAAAAAATGTTTGGATACACGGCGATGTTGCACCCGGTAATCTGCTTGTTAAAAACGGAGCGCTTTGCGCTGTAATTGATTTTGGAATTATGGGTGTGGGCGACCCGTCCTGTGACTATGCTATGGCGTGGACTTTCTTTGACAAGGACACCAGAAACGTATTCTTTCAAACACTCGGCACAGATAAAGGCACAATTGACAGAGCAAGAGGTTGGGCATTATGGAAAGCGCTGATCACTTATCACGATGAAAATGTCGAGGTTGCCGCTAATGCAAAATATGCGATTGGTGAAATTTTAGATGAAATGGATACACCTGACATCGCGTCCTGAGTGTCAGATGTAAAAGCAAAAGTAAAGTATATTCAGACAAACACACGACCCGGCCTAAGATAGGAGCTATCTAAGGCCGGGTCGCGTCGCCGATCCGGGCACGTTAAGTGAAATCATAACCTGACGCTGATACTGTAACGAATCGGGAATAAATCTGATACAATCGTAGGTAATGTTAACTATATACAGGGAGTGGAAAGAATGAAGTCTATCACGATTCTGATCGCTGATGATGAGGCGGAGATTGCCGATCTGATCGAGCTGCATCTAGAAAAAGAGGGTTACCGCTGCATGAAAGTATCGGATGGGCAGGAAGCGATATCTGCGGTTAAGACGCATCCCATTGATTTGGCGATTCTAGATATTATGATGCCGAAGATGGATGGTTATGAGGTAACGAGGCAAATTCGAGAGCAGCATCATATGCCAATCATTTTTTTAAGCGCCAAAGCGACCGACCTCGATAAGATTGCAGGACTGGTCAGAGGAGCAGATGATTATGTGACCAAACCGTTCAACCCGATGGAATTGGTTGCCCGCGTGAATGCTCAGTTGAGGCGTTCCATGCAGTTCAATCAATCGGCGCCAGCGCACACACCTGTATTGGAGGCGGGCGGATTGGTCATCAATCCCGAACAACGCACCGTATCCATTTATGGCAAGCCTATTGAACTAACTCCGAAAGAGTTTGATATTTTGTATCTGCTGGCCAGCTATCCAAAGAAAGTCTACAGCTCGGAAAATATTTTTCATCAGGTGTGGGGCGAGGCATACTATGAAGGCGGCAATACGGTCATGGTACATATTCGTACCTTGCGCAAGAAACTTGGCGAAGACATGCATAAAAACAAACTGATCAAAACCGTCTGGGGAGTGGGATATACATTCAATGGCTAACATGATCCGAAGCTTTCGGTCTAAAATGATTCTGCTATTTGGTTTGAGCATGCTATTTTCCGGCACGATTACGTATCTGCTCTATAAAGCTCTCCAACTCTATTATTATACGACTAGGTTCGAAAATCCATTAACTAGAGTTCGTTATTTCATGAGAGAAATTGGGGATATTAACTTCTTTTTGCTTATTTTTATTCCTCTCTCGATTTTGTTTTTCTTTCTTCTCACCAAACGGTATGCGGCTTATTTTGATCAAATTTCCAACGGAATTAATCAGCTTGCGAATGGCGACTTCAACAGTCGAATCGATATTCCATCCAAAGATGAGTTCGGGGATATTGCGAGAGACATTAATCTGGCAAGTGAAAAATTGCAGCAAGCTTTGGAGAAAGGAGATTTTGCGGAAAACAGCAAGGATCAGTTGGTCATGAATTTGGCTCATGATTTGCGTACGCCGCTGACTTCTGTGTTAGGTTATTTGGATTTTATTCTTCAGGACGATCAATTGACTGCAGAACAGATCCAACATTATACGAGTATTGCTTTTACCAAGTCTAAACGTCTAGAAAGGCTTATTGAAGAGCTGTTCGAGATTACGAGAATGAACTACGGCAGGCTTACCATAGAGAAAAAACCGATCGATCTAAGTGAGCTTCTCAACCAATTATGTGAAGAATTATTACCTATCTTTGAGAAAAACCAGCTAATGGCCAGATTGCAGGTCATTCCGCATTTGAATTTATCGGGTGACGGGGAACTGCTGGCACGCGTATTCGAAAATCTGATGACTAACGCCGTTCGTTATGGAAGCGGTGGCGAGTTTATAGATATTCACGGCTATCTGGATGCAGAAGATGCAGTCATTCAAATTGTAAATTATGGGGATTGCATTCCCCCGGAAGAGCTGCCGAATGTATTCGATATGTTTTATACCGGTGATCAAGCGCGAACTCATCAAGAAGGGAGTACTGGCCTTGGCTTGTTCATTGCGAAAAATATTGTGGTGCAGCATCAAGGCACCATTTCGGTCCAAAGCAGTGTAACGCGTACGCTCTTTGAAGTCCGTTTACCGCAATAACTCTCATTCGAAGGCCTCGGTTAACGATTGTCGCCGTTCATTTAAGAAAAATTTTATATTTACCCTACTTCTTTTTTAAACAGTCTGCCCTATTCTAAAATGCATGAAGGGCAGGAGGAACCTGAGAATGAAGAAGTGGGGTTTTTGGCATGGTTTCATGAGGAAGACAAAAATAAAAAGATGGTTACGCAAGGATGCAGCGGCGGCATGGATATTTCTCGCGCCGAGCGGTGCAGGATTTGCGCTGTTCTACCTGATTCCGTTTGCCATGGGCGTGTTCTATTCTTTTATGGACCGTGCGGTAGACGGCCATTTTGTTGGATTGGATAATTACCGCGAGCTGCTGGCGAGCGATTCCTTCCGCAAGGCGGCATCCAATACGTTCTATTTCAGCGCGGTCAGTGTTCCGGTTATGCTTGCGCTGTCGCTAGGTGTGGCGATGCTGTTGAATAAAAATGTATATCTTCGAACATGGTTGCGGACGGCATATGTGCTGCCGCTTGTCGTTCCAGTCGCTTCGATTATTATGATCTGGCAGATGCTGTTCGATTGGAACGGCTCCCTGAACGCTTGGCTGAGCGGCTTCGGATTCGAACGTGTGGATTGGATGAAGACCGATGCGGCCCGAAATGTGGTGATTGTCGTTTATTTATGGAAGAACATTGGCTATAACGTGATTTTATTTTTGGCGGGACTGCAGCAAATTCCGAAGGATTATTACGAAACCGCCCAACTTGAAGGGGCCGGGCGCTTGCGGCAGTTCAGCAGCATTACGCTTGTCTACCTCACGTCCACGATGTTCTTTGTCGTCATCATGTCGATCATGAACTCGTTCAAAGTATTTCGGGAAACGTATTTGATCGCAGGCGATTATCCGCATGACAGCATATACATGCTGCAGCACTATATGAATAATATGTTCGCGTCGTTAGACATTCAGAAGCTGACTGCGGCGGCGACCTTGATGGTCGGCTGTATTCTGTTGATCGTCATGGGCTTGTTCGCGCTTGAACGCCGGTATCGGCAGTTCATGGAATAAGGGGGAGGGAAAGCCTGTTGCCAGTCGTGAAAATATTGCAAAAAAGTGGGTTAACGGTCGTCACGGGCGCCATTGCGGCATTGTTATTATTCCCTATTGTGATTACATTCACAAATTCGCTCATGACAGAACAGGAAATTGGAATCAATTATGGGCCCATAGGGCAGATGTACGAAGCGGATGCAGGGAAAGCAACTCCTTTTGTGAATGTAAAATGGCTGCCGGATCAAGTGTCCTTGGAGCAGTATGGCAAGGTGTTGGTGAACAGCCCGAAATTTCTGATGATGTTTTGGAATTCGGTCTTTATGGTGGTGCCGATTATCGCAGGGCAGACCGTTGTAGCAGCGCTTGCTGCGTATGCTCTCTCCAAGCTGAATTTTCGCGGCCGTGATGCGCTGTTCCTTGTCTATCTCTTGTCGATGCTCATGCCTTTCCAAGTGACACTCGTGCCGAACTACATAATGGCCGATAAGCTGGGACTGGTGCACAGTTCGCATGCCATTATATGGCCTGGTATTTTCGCGGCTTTCGGCGTGTTCATGCTTCGCCAATTCATGCTGCACATTCCGTATGCCTATATCGAAGCGGCTAAGATCGACGGTGCCGGTCACTTGCGGATTTTCCATACGATAATCATTCCCATGATCAAACCGGGTCTTTCCGCGCTTGTGATCCTCTTGTTCGTCGATTATTGGAACATGGTGGAGCAGCCGCTTATTTTCCTGGATGATCCGTTCAAACAGCCGCTATCCGTTTATTTATCCAGGATTAACGAAGGCGAGCAGGGGGTTGCTTTCGCCGCATCCATACTCTACATGACTCCGATGGTGCTGCTGTTTCTGTATGCGGAAACGTATTTCATTGAAGGAATTCAATTGTCTGGCATCAAGGGGTAGCTTTGCGGTGCTGATGCTTACGATGCAAGTTTTGCTTAAGCAAAACGCTAGGAGGAGAAAGACGGGATATGGTGTTAGAAAAAGAGTCGGTTGATCGCAGGCGCAAACGAAACATTCAAGCCGTACTCATTGTGTTTGTGGCGGTGTTAATGTTTTTTACGTTTTTCAGCAACACGCTGCAGTCGCTGACATTGCCGAAAGTGAGAACGGAAAAGCTGGCTGCCGGAAGTCTTGTACATACGCTCGAAGGCAGCGGGATACTGCGGCCGCTCGCCGAAGCGAAACTATCGAACCCTGCCGGCTGGAAGGTTAAACAGATTCTCGTGAAAGAAGGAGAACGTGTGAAGAAGGGGCAAAAGCTAGTCATCTATGACAGCAAAACAGCCGAACGAGAATTGCAAGATGAAATAACCAATTTGGAAAAGCAGAAAATCGAGCTGCAAAATATTCAAGATCAGTTCATCCAGTCGGCTACGGAAGGGGACGAATTCAAAGTACGGAATGTAAGGCGCGATATTGAAACGCGCAAACTTGTTCTAGGGGTGCAGGACCGTAAAATTAACGAATTGAGAGACCGCCTGGCAAGCCAAAAGGAAATGACGGCTCCGTTCGATGGCATTATTACGAAATTGAATGCCGTTGAGGGGTTAACATCACCGGGAGAACCGGACGTTTTTATCTCGAATGGCAGCCTGGGTTATCAATTTGATATTTCCGCGGATTCAACGCTGCTGTCCGACATCGGGATATCGATCGGAGAGAAGATAGAGGTCGAGGTGCATACGGTCCTAGAGCAACAGACCCGTATCATCGACGGCACGATTGATGAATTGGCGGATGCAGTGCCGCGTGCCGAGAGCTCATCCAGTGAAGAGGCGGGCAAGACCATAACGATCCCGCAAAAAGTTCTTCGCGTAAAGGTGGTTGATTCCGAACTGAAAGGGGGTGAGCAGGCGTTGATTACACTCGAGAAACGCTCGCGCCAAGACGGATTGATCATTTCCAATGCGGCGATTCATCAGGAGCGTGAAGGCATGTTTGTTTATAAAATGGAAGAGCAGAGGGGCCCATTAGGCAATGTCTTTGTTGCGCGTAAAGTCCGAATTCATTCCAAGGAAACGAATGACAAAGACATGATGATTCAATCGGATAGCGTCTATGAGGACGACCTGATTATTCTGGAAAGCAGTGAGCCTTTACAAGACGGAAACCGTGTTCGTCTGCAATAGGTAAGCATGTATGCGATAAAATGATAGAGGAGAGGTAATCAGATGATGAAAAAGCGGCTATGGCTTCTATTTATTTGTATGATCATGACGGCAACGACCGCATGCGGTTCTGGAGAGGGCGGGAAAATGGAAGGCAAGGAGAAAACGTTAACCAAAGAGGGGAAGATGGTCGTTACTTTGTCTCTGCAAGAACCGAACGCATTCTACCAAGCGGTAGAGAAAAAATTTGAAGAGAAGTACCCGGACATCGACCTGCAAATCCAAGCTTACAAGCAAATGGGTGAAAAGTGGGAGCCGGGCGATTTTGAAAAATATAGAAAAACGACGAATACAGCACTGCTATCAGGGAAAGGCGCGGATATCATCGAAGTGGGCAGCTTGCCTATCGGCGAATACGTGAGCAAACAGCTTCTCCTGAACATGGACGATTATTTGGAACAAGCCCCCCTGTTGAATAAGAGCGATTTGCAAATGAATGCTTTGGAAGCATTCAAGTTGAATGGCGGTATGTATGCCATGCCTTCCGGGTTCTTCCTGCGAGCGTTCATAGGCGATGGGGACATTCTTGAGAACACGAGCGTTGATGATAAGAACTGGACCTGGCAGGAGTTTAAGGAGGTTTCGAAGGAACTTATGCAAAAAGCGGGGGAGAGCAGCAAGGAACCCCGCTATGCCTTAGCGAATGAACCGCCGGAAGTCATCCTTCAAGAAATGGTTGTGGATAGTTACACGGAGTTCGTTGACCGGGCGGCTCAAAAGGCAAAGTTCGATTCTCCCTTATACGTGGACATGATGCAGCAAATTAAAAAAATGTATGATGATGAAGTCATGACTTCAAAACCGGCTGAAATCGGCAAACAATTGTTCTATTCTGCTGTTTTATTCTCGCCAGCAGACTTTATCGATGTACCGCATACATTCTTCTCGAATCCGAAGCTGCTGCACAAGCCGCATGCAGAAGGACAAACAGTCGGAATGAGGATCATCCCCTCGTCTCAGTTTGCGATACAAGCCAAGTCTCCGGTTACAGAGGAAGCTTGGAAGTTTATTGCCTTCTTGTTATCCGAAGAAGTGCAATCCCTGCAAGAGAGAGAAGGATTTTCACTTCTTACGTCCGTGAACGAGAAGAAGCTGAACGACATTCAGGAGCAAGTTAACAGTGGAACATACAAGCTTCCAAACGGGAAAGCAGCCAAGGTGCAGGATGAAGAGTTTACTCAGTTCAAACAACTCCTTCGTACGCCGTATCAGTTTGCGATGCTGGACGGTAAAGTAATTGCCATGGTAGGAGAAGAGTCGAGCTCATTCTTCAGCGGACAAAAGTCTGCGGAGGAAGTAGCAAAGCTGATCCAGAACCGGACGACAATCTATTTAAACGAATAGGAAAGGATATAAAATATTAAAGCAGCCCACCTTGAGCGCTGCTTTTTTTAATTGCGAAATCTGTGCAAAACTGCAAAACCTAATCGCGGTAACACTATCACAGAAGAACAACATAGCAAAAAGAACGGATTGACAAAATATAGGCAAGTTGATAAGCTGTTATCGTTGATAATAATAATCATTATCAATAATAGTTTTTATGTTGCATGGCTTCATAGGACAAGCATGCTTAGGCATTTATTCTACTTAAGAAGGGGAAGAGAAGATGGTGAGCAAAATGAAGAAGCAAGCGGGCATTATCGTATGTGCGCTGGTTGTCGTGATGATGGTTCTGGCTGGTTGCGGCAATACAAACAACAACTCGGCTTTATCTAGCGGTGAAGATAAGCAAGCCGGGACGCCTGCTGAATCGTCTGTCACTGCGACAGATGGAGCAGAGAAAGAGAAGGCAGGGCAGACAGAGGAGAAGTCCGGCACCCGAAAAGTATCGACGGTGATGGGGGAAGTGGAAGTGCCTGCTAATCCTCAGCGTGTCATTGTCAACTGGTATGTCGGGGATGTATTTGCGCTTGGTATCAAGCCTGTGGCGGTAAACGCTCGTGCTGATAAAGCGATGCCTTTTTACAAACAGTTTGAGGGGATCCCGAACACTGAAAAATGGGAATCCGAAGAAATATTGAGATACGAACCCGATTTGATCATTACTTATGATCCTAAGGATTTCGAGAATTTCTCCAAGCTGGCGCCAGTTATTGTGGTCCCTGAAGGGGACGTAAGCTCAACCGAGCGGTTATCCTTCCTCGGCGAAGCAACCGGTCATGAGGCAGAGGCCAAAGAAGCGATTGCCATTTACGAGGAGAAGCTAAAAAATGCGAAGGAAAAACTGAGCAGCGGCATTTTCAAAGACAAAACCTTCAGTATTCTCCAGGATTGGGGTCGAGAATCATACGGGGTTATGTATGAGACGGGCTCACGGGGAGGTACGTTGCTCTATGAATATCTTGGGCTGAGTAAGCCGGAAAAGCTGGAGCAATTGGTCAAGAAGTCAGGGAAAGGGCGCGATTCCCTGTCCTATGAAGTGGCCTCCCAATATTTTGGGGACTACGTTCTCTGGTTTCTGAAGGAGGGATATGAGTCCGAATATGCGAATACGGTAATCTGGGATAGTATTCCAACTGTCAAGAATGGAAATATCATAGAAATTCCAGCAGAATATGGCGGCTTGTTCTATTATTCCGATATTGCCAGCATGACAGCGCAGTTGGATTATATCGTGGATCGATTGCTGGAACTAGAAAAGAAATAATTATGAAAATTACGGATGAACTAAGGGTGTCAATATGTTAATGGATGCAAACAAGAGCTACAAGGGAAGGCTGAAGTTCAGCTTGTTCATGTTGGCAGGTATGGTTCTGCTGGTTCTTGCAACCGCAGCATCGATTTCATTCGGCGCTGCGGACATGAGCCTTGAATTGGCATGGGGAGCCGTATTCAATTTCGATCCGGGGGTTACGGAACATCATATTATTCGTATTTTTCGGCTTCCACGCACGGTAGCGGATATTATGGTTGGCTGCAGCCTGGCTGTATGTGGAGCAGTCATGCAGGGAACTACCCGTAATCCATTGGCCGATTCCGGACTGCTCGGCATCAGTTCGGGCTCTACATTTGCGATTGCGCTGTGCATGGCCTTTTTGCCCGGGCGCACTTATGTGGAAACGATGATCTATTCCTGTATGGGTGCGGCAATCACTACGGCAATCACTTACTATTTGGCATCCGTCGGTAAGCGGGGAATGACTCCGCAACGTCTGGTGCTGGCGGGAATGTCGATCTCGATGCTGTTTGGCTCTTTCAGCTCGTATATCGCCATCAAATACGAGATTGGTCAGGATTTGGCCTATTGGACGGCCGGGGGGACAGCCAACGTGGAATGGATGCAGCTGGCTTATGTTTCGCCGTTGTTCGTGATGGGGGTAATATGGGCGATCACTCTCTCCCCATCTATAACGATTCTTAACTTTGGGGAGGAGCTTGCGGGGGGGCTTGGACTCCGCGTCAATTTGATCAAAGGCTCTTCCACGGTGATTGTGTTGATATTGACGGGCCTTTCCGTTATTATTGTGGGTCCTATCGGTTTTGTCGGGCTGATTATTCCGCATATCGTGCGATTTATAATTGGTGTGGACTATCGGTTTATCATACCGGCATCGGCTTTGTATGGCGCTGTGTTTACGGTAGGCGCAGATTTGCTCGGCAGGATGATCGGCCGCCCTCACGAGACGCCGCTGGGAATTATCTTCGCGTTGGTCGGAGTTCCATACTTCCTCTATCTCGTGCGCAAACAAAGGAGGGAGTTTAGTTGACTCAACCCGTTAGTAAGCGTTCCGCATTGGTAAGGCCGATTGGGGTTATTTTGCTTTTATCTGTGCTGGTGTTCATCGTGGCGGTGATTAGCATGAATGTGGGAAGATTAAATTTGTCCCCGATCGAGGTGCTGCAAGTGATCATCGGACAGGGGACGGAGAAGCAAAATCTGATCGTATTTGACCTTCGTCTGCCACGTATCGCACTGGCGATTTTAGTGGGAATGGGCATGTCCATCTCGGGCTGTGTGATGCAAGGCCTGCTCAAAAATGATTTGGCCAGTCCGGGGACATTGGGAATCAGCTCGGGCTCCGGTTTGTTTGTACTCCTGTATATTACTGTTTTTGCGGCGAATGGGCTCTTATCGCCGCTGTTGTTGCCGCTGCTGGCCTTTGCTGGCGGAATCACCGCAGCGATGCTGATTTTTGCGCTTGCCTACAGAAAAGGAAGGGAGCTTTCGCCTACAGGTTTGATCTTAACAGGCGTGGCCATGGGGAGCGGATACGGCGCATTGTCGCTAGTGATTACGCTCGGTCTCGATCAGAAACAGTATGATTTTGCCCTGCGTTGGCAGATCGGGAATTTATGGGGGGACGACTGGAAATATATCATGGTGTTGTTTCCTTGGGTGATCGTTCTCGGTTTTTATGTTCTATATAAATCGAATACGCTGAACGCTTTAAACCTTGGCAACCAGACAGCAACCGGCCTTGGCGTCGCGCTCAAACGGGAGTTTATCGGTCTGGCGTTGGCGGCAGTCGCTTTATCATCTGGCAGCGTGGCACTTGGCGGCAACTTCTTCTTCGTGGGATTGATTGGTCCTCACATGGCCCGCAGGTTGGTAGGCCCCAATCACAAGTTCATGATACCCACTGCCGCGCTGATAGGCGCGCTAGTTATCTTGGTGGCAGACACCTTCACCCGTACGGTCAGTGTGGGCGCGGATATTCCAACGGGAGTCATTATTACGATCTTCGTCACTCCTTATTTCCTCTACCTTCTATCGAAATCGAATTGAGGCGGAACTTCGGATATGCAAGTATGGCATGCAGGGCTTGTTGGCCAATGAAAGGTGAGTGGTTGCCGCTTCTTGGTATGTTACTTGTTTTGATGATACTGGGCGCCTGTGGCGCCAAGGAAAATGCTTCAAATAACGGTGCGGGCAGAAAGGAAGAAGTATCACCTAAATCAGAAACGGCATGGCCTCGCACATACGAGGATGAGCTGGACGGTGTCACCTAACATAGAAAAACTGGCAGAGATCGAGCCGGATTTAATTATTGCCGATACAGAAGATGTAAGAAAAACGAAGGCGAACAAAATGAATGACAAAACATATACTAATACGGATCGATGGACTACCAGGCTCAGGAATGTCAATGCTTTCGGAAAACTTTTTACTGAATTGTTTAGAAGACTAATGGACTTGATGCAATTCGGGAGGCGGTTATGGTTACAGGCAGATAACCTTGCGAACCTAACCGCGTCGCGGCCGGTCGCTATCGCTTCTTTAAGGTTCTCGGGCTTGTGAACCCAAAAACGTTATAGGAAATTGGCACAGTATTTTATCCAGGAAGTTTAATCAGGGGAGATTATGGAGAAATAAATAAAAATAAGATACAATAAATTCAAAGTCCTGAATGGGGGTACTGTAAATGAGTGTTCCTAATGATGAATTGGAAAAACTGATAAGTCATTTAAATAATAAAAACAAGGTTGTTGCGAAGAGTTTTTTGTCTTGGCTGTTGGAAAATCAATCGGAAGATGATGATTTTTTACTTACAGATGATATTGTCTCAATAAATAAAGGGAAGCAAGAATTATTGAATGGAGAAACTACTTCTTTGGAGGATTTAAAACGTGAACTCGAACTTTAAAGTGGACTTTTCGAGTGAAGCAAAGAAGTATTTGAAGAAGTTGGATAAACCAACGGCAAAAAAAATTATTTCGGCAATCGAAGCATTGCGCGATGATCCCTATAATACAACTCATACAAAGAAGATGAAAGGTTATGAAGGTGAGTTCTATAGATTAAGAGTAGGGAGCTATAGAATCATATATGAGATATTAAACGGGAAATTATTAATATTGATTGTGAAAGTTGGATCTCGTGGAGATATTTATAAATAGTACATTTAGAGTGACTACCTGATTTAATGTTGGGTAGTCCTTTTTTAAATCAAGCAGACAACAGCGAAGATGGTTAGGAGTTCGGATATGAATACAGCTATTCATCTTTCCAGTAGTGATTTGCCATTCATTAAAGTAACGGTTTATTACAAGAATCAAAGCATTACTTTGCCTCGAGTACTCATTAATACAGGATCTTCAAGCACTATTTTGAAGCTAGACGTTGTAGAGGAAATAGGATTGACAGTAGAGGTTGATGATGTATTAGGTACCATAAGTGGTGTTGGAGGTAGTGAATTTGTATTTTTCAAGACCGTTGATGCAATAGAACTAAATGGTTTTATAATTGAAAATTTCCAAGTTGATATTGGAACCATGAATTATGGGATAACATATTGATGGAATTATTGGCATGGACTTTTTATTAAGAGCGAGAGGATTAATTGATTTGAATCATTTGATATTGACTTGTAAGCGGTAACATAAAGTGTGGAGCTTCGTCTATCACGCATTCACGCTGCACCGACTAACCCACATCGCGATCAGCGACTCTGGAAATTAGAGAAATTCTAGCCAGACAAGAACTAGAAGAATTGATTTATTTGGAGCGTACAGTATGCAATATTTACATCCGTATATTTAAATTTAATTGTAACATGCGCATTACTCCTTATCTGAAACGGCTTACAAAACTTTAAAAAGGTGACGAAGGGCTGGAGTCAGGTAACAATAAAAAAGCCTATTCAAATAAGAACAGACTTTATAGCTAATATTTATAAACATCGCCCCGTGAACCAATTTTAATTACATAAATAAGCAAATTGAGTGGATTTATCTAATTTTTGTGAATAATTCAAGACATCTTTTTGGAGCTCAATTGAGTAAATCATCTATAACATCCTTGTGATCTTTTGAAACTGCCATTTTTATCAACTCCTATGTTAAAAACTACTTTTATGACCGCCAAAGAAAACCGTCTCCACGAATGGACCGTTTGCGTACCGCACTGGTCGCATGGGTCCGCCCATCATCTTGTACGACTACCGGGCCACGCGCGATGGCGAGCATCCTCGGAACTTTCTGTCGGCATTCACCGGTTACCTGCACGTGTATGGGTATCCCGTCTACCTAATGTGTCCGGTGCAACCTGGTTGGATGCTGGGCACATGCGCGCCGCAAGTTCGATGAGGCGCTGAAGGAGCTGCCTTCCGACAAGACAAAACCGAGACGGCTGCTCGTCAGGGACTACAGTTTTTTTGTGCCCTCTGATGCGCTGTGAGGGTCGTAGAAGCCACGAATTTTAAACAAAATTCCCTGCACCTCCTCAAGGTGGTTCAGGGAATTTGAGAAAATCACTACCAAATTGCTCAGACAATGTGAACCGTAACCTGATGAACGAGCAAGGCAAGGTCCGGTTGTCAGACGCGGCTCCCATCACCGATGCTAGCCGGTACCCCGGACACCTCCACAGCGGACCTCCGTTGCGGTCTGACCTACAGCCCCGCGATGTGTGTCCAGCCTGTTGCGAGTCCGGTGATGGAACTGACATACTGGTAGTTACCGGCGTTGTCGAGCCGGGCGGTCGCGCCAAGGCCTGTCGAGGCGTTGTAGAAGAGTACGCCACCGCTGGTGGTTCCGGTGATGTGTGTCCAGCCTGTCGCGAATCCGGTGATGGAACTGACATACTGGTAGTTTCCGGCGGCGTCGAGCCGAGCGGTCGCGCCAAGGCCGGTTGAGGCGTTATAGAAGAGAAGACTACCCTGGTTGGCGGACACGATGTGTGTCCAGCCTGTTGCGAATCCGGTGATGGGACTGACATACTGGTAGTTACCGGCGTTGTCGAGCCGGGCGGTCGCGCCAAGACCGGTCGAGGCGTTGTAGAAGAGTAAGCTACCGCTGGCGGTTCCGGTGATGTGTGTCCAGCCTGTTGCGAATCCGGTGATGGAACTGACATACTGGTAGTTTCCGGCGGCGTCGAGCCGAGCGGTCGCGCCAAGGCCGGTTGAGGCGTTATAGAAGAGAAGACTACCCTGGTTGGCGGACACGATGTGTGTCCAGCCTGTTGCGAATCCGGTGATGGAACTGACATACTGGTAGTTACCGGCGTTGTCGAGCCGGGCGGTCGCGCCAAGACCGGTCGAGGCGTTGTAGAAGAGTAAGCTACCGCTGGCGGTTCCGGTGATGTGTGTCCAGCCTGTTGCGAATCCGGTGATGGAACTGACATACTGGTAGTTTCCGGCGGCGTCAAGCTGGGCGGTCGCACCAAGGCCGGTCGAGGCGTTGTAGAAGAATAAGCCACCGGGATACGCCCTAACTTCAGGTCGCACAAATATATAATCCGATGGTATAGGGGGATATGGATACTCGAATCCCCTAGGATTGAAATATAAAGAGGGATAGTGTGGTCTTTCATAAGATGGTGCTTGATGTTGATTTGATTTTTCTCTCATTATTTTCTCCTCCTGTTGCTTAATGCAATATTAATTTATGGGCATTTGTATAATAGGCTACAATTTAAACGAAAAATCCACGATTGCCTATTTAAGGGGTTCAACTTAAGCGTCAAACAGCCCCCATCTTGTGAAAGGATAGGGGCTTCCGTATGCTATATTTCATATAGACTCGGCAAGTGACCTGCAACGTCTGGAGTGCTAATTTAGATGGGATTGAGCTTATAGAGGAATTAAGCCGTATAAGCCTTTTTCGCCTGCTTAAAGAAAGCAAACCGTTCCACGTACTCAAAAGGCCCCTCTACCTGTGCGTTAGCTCCGACAATTTTCTGATACCGCTTCCAAATCGGGAAGTCGCTATGAAGGTGTGCAGGGTTTGATGCTGACCTTTAAACAATAGCGTCAACAGAGAAAATTTATTATGAGAATGATTATCATTCGTGATGGTTTCTGATAAAATCATGAATGAGAATGTTTTAGGTCAGAAGGAGTGGAATAACTCGATGACACTGAGTGATCATATATTGCTGTGGAATCATGCTTCCATCCAAGTAATGGATGTGCGTCATACGATCATGGAGCAGGGAGAAGTGCTCCGATCCTATCGATTGCCGGCAAGTGCTTTCTTATACACAGTGCGCGGCAGCGCCCGGGTGTGGCTGGATAGGAATGCACATATGGCGAAACGATTTCATGTCCTTCATGGGGGAAAGGGATTGTGCCTGGATATTGCGGCCGAGGAAAGCTTTGAGTACTATATGATTTTGTACAAGGCTATAGTCCCATTGCCTTGCCGTCAGGAAATTTTAGAATTAATGAAAAAAAACAATCCATTTCAATATCAATACGTTTTTGCGCCATGTTACCCGCTGTCCCTCTTTGATAAAATCGATCAGATGAACAACGAATGGCAGCGATCAAACGGGTTGGAAAAATTGCATGTCAAATCATTGTTTTATCAATTCGTATATGAGCTCATGCGGCAACTGCATGTTCAGGGGATCGAACCGTTCAAGCCTGATCTGGCAACGCAGGTCATTCGCTATATTCGCGAGCGTTACAGTGAACCCATTACGCTGGAGTCCTTGGCTAATGATTTGGAGTGCAGCGCTGGTTACCTGTCCAAGCTGTTCAAAGGAAAAATGAACACCAGTCCGATTCATTATCTGGGTGAGGTTCGCGTTAACAACGCGATAAAGCTGCTGCTGCAGACCGATGCAACATTGCAGGAAATAGCTGAGAGCGTGGGATATCCTGATGGACACTCGTTAAGCCGCAGCTTCAAGAGGTATAAGGGTGTATCACCCGCCCGATTCAAAACAGAATGGAAGTACGGGGAACAAGGTGAAGATTTGCCCTTATTCAGACAAAGATTTGCTATTCTCCCGAACAAGGTGAAGCGTTATAGTGATAATGACATTGAAAATCATTATCACTATAAAGGGGAAGTGGATATATCTATGTACAGAAGTGTGAAGTTAACCGCAATGACAGTATTTTTGTGTCTGTCACTGCTGCTAGGGGCATGTTCAAATGCGCCGAATACAAACGGAGGTTCGCAAGCGCCGGCTAAGAACGCAGAAGTTCAAGCGAATTCTGGAAATTCCAATGGAGGACAGGAAGCAGCGTCGCAAGCAAAGACGAGAATCGTATCCACTTTGAAGGGTGACGTGGAAATTCCGGCAGAGCCGCAGCGTGTGGCATCAGACCAATATATGGGACAACTGTTGAAATTGGGGATTATTCCTGTAGGTGTGAGAGAAGATATGCTGAAAGAAGCTTGGATTGAGAAAGCAGGTATTTCCAAAGATATTCTGTCCAAAATTGAAGATCTGGGCGGATTTCCGATGAATGCAGAGAAATTGGCTTATTTGGAGCCTGATTTAATTATCGGTTCAATAGAAGATAATATTGAACAATATAAAAAAATTGGGACTACCGTTTTTCTGCCTTACTGGGAAAGCTATTCTACTGCAGGTCCGATCGAAAAATTCAAAAGAATCAGCGAAATATTCGGAAAGCAAGAGGTAGTGGAACAGTGGATCGCGGAATATGAACAGAAAGTTGATAAGGCCAGAAAACAAATCGAAGGCATCATTAAACCAGGAGAAACGATTTCTGTCGTTCAAATCGGTTCGAAAGCATTGTATGTGTTGGCCGCGAAGGGTGGAAATTATGGCAGTGCGACGATCTATCAAATGCTGAAATTACCGCCTACAGAGAAAGCGTTAAATATGACAGAAGGATTTGAGAATGTCTCTCTGGAGGTATTGCCTGAGTATCTGGGTGATCATGTATTTGTATATGTAAATTCTAAAGAAGATGCGGACCAGATTTTAAACAGTGCCATATGGAAGGGGGCTCCAGCGGTTAAGAAGGGTCAGGTTTATATGTACGGTGAGTTTGGTGATGAATTTGTGATGGAAGATCCGTACTCTCTGGAGCTTCAGCTGGAAACAATCGTTAACATTTTATTGAAAAATCGGCAGTAGCATAACTTCGGGTATCCCTAACACCTTCGTATATCTGCCTATACGCCGCTTTCTGACGGCAAACTAATATTTGACAACGTCTGAGGTGTTGTAATATGATGGGTAACAAATTCAAAGCGATGATCTGGAGAAGTAGTGTGAAGCTGGAGTCGACAGAGAGCTATCCCTTGGCTGGAAGGATGGCGGTTGCAGTCACGTGAACGACACCAGAGAGTGCCGCCTGAACGCTGATGCCAGTAGGAGCGGACGGTCTCCCGCCGTTATAGGGGAAGAGTGATCGCCATGTGCGATAATTAGGGTGGTACCGCGTGAATCAGACCTCGTCCCTTTCCGGGACGGGGTTTTTTGTATTTCGGGAAAGGGGGTGATCGCATGGACGACGGCGACGATGATGATGACAACAATATCTTCAACTCACGGAACAATCGAATAAGGAGGATGTTACGATGTCTATTAACAAGGAACCCGAAGTCCGTGTGCTTTGCTCCACGGTCTCCCGCTGTGAAAGACAGCAAATAACGATTCAAGGATGGGTGCACGGCGTGCGTCATCTGGGGCAGGTGATGTTCATGGATGTCCGCGACCGCAGCGGTATCGTTCAATGTGTGCTGGAGGGTGAGTGGCTTGACCTGTCCTTGACGATGGAGTCGGTCGTTGCCGTCCATGGCGAGGTCGTCCAAGCGGCCAAGGCGCCGAACGGCATCGAAATCCATGCGATTCGGGTGGAAGTGCTCAATCAGGCCGAGTCCCCGCTTCCGTTCGATCTGAACAAGAAGCAATTGAAGGTCAGACTGGATACGATGCTGGATCATCGCGTGCTGTCATTGAGGCATAGAAGGGCCCATTCGATTTTTACGATTCAATCCGCGCTTGCGGGCGCTTTCCGGGCTTACTTGACCCGACACGGATTCACCCAAATTTTTACGCCCAAAATCGTTGCCTCCGGTACCGAGGGCGGTTCCAATTTGTTCCCGATCCATTACTTTGAGCATACGGCCTATCTCGCCCAGTCCCCCCAGTTCTACAAGCAGATGATGGTGGGCGCAGGGTATGAGCGGGTCTTCGAGATAGGACCGGTCTACCGTGCCGAAGAGCATAATACGTCCCGTCACTTGAACGAGTATATTTCGCTTGATGCGGAGATCGGATTTATTCGTTCCGAGGAAGAGTTGATGGACCTGGAGCAAGAACTGTTGAAGCATATGTTCGATACCGTCGCGCGCCAGTGCGAAGACGAATTCAAGCTGCTCGAAGTCGAACCCCTTGTGCTGACGACGGACATTCCGCGTATGACCGTTGCCGAGGCGCATCGTATTTTGGAACGAAAATACGGGAAGCTTTCGCCCAAAGGCGATCTCGATCCCGAAGGGGAACGTCTCCTCTGCCAATACGTCGGGGAGAACAAGCAGCCGGGCTTCGTCTTCCTTACCCGCTACCCGCGGGAGATTCGTCCGTTCTATGCCATGCCGGCGGCGGATGAACCGGCCTTGACGGCATCATTCGACTTGCTGATGGGCGGTCTGGAGATTACGACCGGAGGCCAACGGATTCATGAGCTGGAGCAGCTGATCCAATCTATCCGGAGCCGGAGCCTGAACCCGGATCATTTCGGCAGCTATCTGGAGGTGTTCCGGTACGGCATGCCGCCGCATGGCGGATTCGCCATCGGGCTGGAGCGTCTGACCTCGCGGCTGCTTGGCCTCGGCAATGTGCGGGAAGCTTCCGCCTTCCCGCGGGATCGCAATCGATTGACACCGTGATGCGGGCTGGAGCAAAGGGTTTCCGTTGCGGAAGCCCTTTGTCCGCTCATGCCGCCGCAGAGAACTGGCAAGGCGGCCTATCGAAGCGATATCCGGCTTTATACGTTATACCGTATAAGCTTTTATGTTTTTTAGGGTTTGCTCAGAGAAATCATTCGCTGTAATCCCTTGCGGTTTACTGTGCGAACCTGGCAACGAGTGTGGAAGAGACCGCGAACCATTTCGCCGTGGGTAAGGTTGCTTTCATTGTTAGTTCAATCTTTGATTCATCATCTTAATGTTACGCTCTAAGGCCGCACAAAAAAAGAACTGCCACATAAGGTCAGTAATGACCTTAGAGACAGCCTTTTCGACAAGCCTGTATTTATTTATTCAATGAAATCTCAAATTTGGAGTCAACTTCTCCTGCAAATACGATCCTACCATTCTCCGGTAATACGACCTGATTATTACCGCTGATAACAGTGTGGTTCATACAAATACCTGCCTGATTATAGACAGCAAAGGCGCCATTTGAAGGTATTTTAACTGTCATAACTTTTCCTTTGGCAGCCGCAGGCACTGAAAACCATTTGGCATAGCCGTCCGATTCGATCGTTGTTGAAGATTGGGTACCCGTATGGAGCGGTTTTACAAGTTTCTCACTAGCGTATACGTTACCTCCTGACGTAACATACTCCAATCCATTCCTCTGGAAGAAATTGATTTCCTTCGTGTCACGACCAGCCATACCAGGAATTTGCAGCTCATTCACTGCTTCGTTTGCTCCAATTATCTTATGATTCGAGATATAGCTTGGAAGCTCTTTAAAAATATGAATAGGTATGATTGGTGTAACATTAAGGTAGACCGTTGATGTATATTTCTCATTCATCAAGTAATATTTTTGACCTTCACGCTTTTCCCATGAGGCGCTAATCTCCTGAGATAATTCACTTATTTCAAGCTTCTCTGCCTTATATTCTGAGAAAGCTAACTGTCCGAGTCCCGGTACGGATAAATAGGAGCGTGACCATAAATAAGTACGCCCATTTTTCTCCACAACGAATTTCAATTTTTCTGTGCCTTCATCGTTCACAAAAGAACCATCTGCCGTATACGTATACTTTTGATTAGGCTTGTTTGGAGCTGTAAGTGTGGTTACAGACATTTGTTCGGCAGCATTCAGTTCTACCTTCATTTGCTTACCTGAACCACCACCATACATACCTGCATACCGGGACATTTCCTTCGGCATATCTGCCTTTATAGGTACACCATATGACTTCTCCGGCTTCCGTTCTTTAATAATATTCTTCTCTTGAAGTGCACTTAGCAGAAGTTCACTCGCAATGAATTGATCTTTTGCGCTTGAACCACCTGAAGAGGTAACCGCTGCAGCCATGTTGTATTCCGGGAGCACCACTAATGATGAATGATACGATATGGTATCTCCACCCTTTGTAACCGCCTTGATGCCGTATTCGTTAAATGGGAACAAGTTCACACTATCCCACCCTAATCCATAAGAAATAGACGTATCGCTATCTTCTGACCATATGCCTCTTTTATATTCTTCTTGTGCCATAGCTTCTACTGACTTGCTAGAAAGAATCCCATCGACCTGTCCCGTGAAGATTTGCGAGAATTTGGCGAGATCTTCAGCTGTAGAGTAGATGCCTCCAGTAGCAATGATGTTATAATTTTCTTTTGGAAGCTGTCCCTCATACAGAGGGGAATAGATCCCAGCCATTTTCGATGGATCCAAAAGATCCTGTGGTGTTTTGGTATTTTTCATGCCCAGAGGCTCAGTAACATATTTGTGAATGAATGCAGTAAAGCCCATGCCGCTAACTCTCTCCACCAGAATCTCAGCCAGCGTAAAACCATCGTTACAATATACGGAGTATGCTCCTGGATCTGCCTTCAAGTTTTGAGTCGCCAATTGCTCTAAAAAAGTATCATGTGAGTAAGTATCATTATCCTCATACAATGTAGCATTATGGCCCGAGGTGCCGAGAAGACCAGAGGAATGATTCAGCAGCATGCGTGGTGTAATTTGTTTGTATCGATTGTCTTTCATCTTAAAGTCATGTATGTAGTTCACAATCGGAACATCCAAATCGACCTTGCCCTCATCAACAAGCTTCATAACAGACGCTGTAAGTACCATTTTGCTAGTTGAACCTATGCCATATATCGTTTTTGAAGTAAGAGGTACTTTATCCTTTAGGTCGTTTTTGCCTGCCTGCCCGGAGATCACAATCTCTCCATCATCAATAAGTGCATATTGCACACTCGTAGTACCGTAAGTTTCTGTTAGTATCTTGGCTTTCTCAGCAACTATTTTCTTTGTTGCATCATAAGTAAGAGTGCTGTTACTCGTAGCCGGAGCGGCCATCGCAGACATTGGAGCTAGCATCGTTAGCACCAGGGTAAAAGCGGCAATTGAAGTTCGTTTTTTAGTTATTCTCGTGCCCACTCTCTTTTTCATTTCCTCACTTCGTTTCACGCGCATCTTCTCCTTTTCTCATCGGTTTAATGGCTACTTTAAACTAGCCATTAAACATAGCTTATACAACGAAGATGTACTCCCCATGACGACAATATGAATGGAGTATGAACAAGATTACTTATTTAATTTCTTTCATAAATTCTCTCAAGTTCTCTGTGATTTCTTTGGCTTTTGTACGATGGATGTAATGATCTGCTTCAAACCGTATCACTTTTCCATGTACAGAATTTTTTACTTGTTCTTCATGCTCGGGTACCCATCGATCCGTTACTGGATGATTCGCTTGAATAAAGAAAATAATAGGAAGATTTTTCGGGAATGATACGCTTTCAGCTGCTTTAAAATTTGATTGCATATGTTCAACTTCATTTAATAGGTTGGGATTATACATGTTTTTGTGCATAAGCATTCTCATTTGTTCTTTCGTTTTATCATCATAGGGCAGTGCAGCCAATGGGTCAGTACCCAATTTCATGGCCAATCTGGAGAGACCTGATTGTTTGAGCCATTTAACCATTTCTAATTGTGAAGATTTAACCTTCTCACTTAGCGTCGGAACACTGCTATCGAGCCCGACAAATGTACTCACTTCGTTTTCATATTTATTCACATATTCGAGTCCGTAAACGCCTGAAATGGAGTGGCCCATTAGAATATAACGTTTAATGTTAAGACCCTGTAAAGCTTCGTGAATTTCACTAACAACATTCTCTGTGGTTCGTTCCTTTTCGGTTAGATCACTTAATCCATAACCAAAAGGCTCAACCACGACGACTTTGTAAAATGGTGACAGCTCTTCGATTAGCGGTTTAAAGTCCAGTGCGGGTGCCGCTATTCCAAGACCAGGTAGGAGCACTACGGTTTCTTCGCCTGCTCCTTGAATCAAAACATTCATATTTTTCCCATCTACAGATACGTGTTGACCATAGGGCTCTATTCTTCTTAACTCCGATTGATTACATATAAGATTAACTGTATAAACAATGACTAGAAAAAGCACGATGGCTATCATTATTGCCCCGATTACTTTAAGAAAAATGCTTCGTACTTTATTTGTTCTCGTTCGATTCCTCGTTTTCATTTCCTCTGTTTGTGTCATTTGATCGTCTCCTGCCCTATCTGTTTATTAAACTATCCTTAAAGAGGCCCACAAATGAAAGTTTAACCAATGAAGATGTACTCCCCGTGACGTCAATATGAACCGAGTGTGAACAAGCAAATAAATGCCACGTCGTCATATGCAATGAAGCTTGCACAGGCCTGCCGTAACCTAGAACATACAAGTGCTTAGCCAATCCAGTCCTACCATGTGATAACATCTCATATGTACAAACGCACAATAAAAAACCGCCCCAAAGGACGGTTTTCCATATCATTTATTAACATTTGCATAATAGTGGATGAACCTTTCTCCGAACACTTACTTCGCTTCTTTCATAAATGCTCTAACGTTTTCAGCGATTTCTTTGAATTTGGTATGGTGTAAATAATGTGATCCATCCATGGTTATTACTTTTCCATGTACCGAGTCTTTGACCTGCCCTTCATGCAAAGGTATCCATTCTTTTATCCCTTCATTATTCGCTTGTACAAAGAGAAGAAGTGGAAGGTCTTTAGGGAATGTTAAGTCATGAGCACCTTTAAAATTAGAAGAAATATGGCCCATCTCATTTAAGATAGTGTCATTATTCATGCTTTTATACGAAATCATTTTCATTTGCTCTACGGTCTTATCATCAAAAGCTAATGAAGCATAGGGGTCAGCACCTAGTTTCATCATCATTCTTAATAGACCTGATTTCTTGAGCAACTCTAACTTTTTGATTGGTAATTTGACATCCATACCCGGTTGTGTTGGAACACTGCTGTCGATTCCGACAAATGCGGTAACCTCGTTTCGATATTTGCTCACATAATCAATGCCGTAAATGCCTGCAATGGAGTGGCCCATGAGCATGTATCTGTTAATATTAAGCTGCTGTAAAGCTTCATGAACTTCACCTACGATATTCTCCGTGGTTCGCTCTTTTTCAGTTCCATCACTTAATCCATAACCGAAAGGCTCAACCGCGACAACTTTGTAAAATGGGGATAATTCATCGATGAGCAGCTTAAAATCAAGCGCTGGTGTAGCTGTTCCAAAACCAGGCAGGAGTACGATCGTCTCCTCGCCTTCGCCTTGAATTAACACATTCATATTTTTCCCGTCTACAGATACGTGCTGACCGTAGGGCTCTATTCGTTTTTGCTCCGAATTCGTACTTATCACATTCGTGATATAAACAATCCCTAGAAAAAGAACAATGGCGATAACGATTGCTCCTATAATTTTAAGTAAAATGCTTCGCACTTTCTTGAATTTCGTTCCATTCCCCGTTTTCTTTTCCTCTGTTTGTGTCACTCTCATCTTCTCCTGTCCTGATCTGTTTATTCAGTTTTCTTAACGGTGCGACTAACGAAAGTTTAACCAACAAAGATGTACTCCCCATGACGACAATATGAACTGAATATGAACTAGCAAAAAAAATGCTACGACATGACATGCAAGGAAGCTTGCACATGAGACCGTAGCATGGATAATATAAGGACCATGTTTAGATAATGCGAATGAGAGCATGTTGTTACATCAAATAGTTACAAACAATCTTTCATTTTAAAAATCATCTACTTGTCTTTTTTTACTTCTTCCATAAATGTCCTGAAGTTTTCAGCGATTTCTTTTGATTTGGTATGATGTAAATAATGGGTTCCTTCAAATGTCATCACTTTTCCATGTACAGAATCTTTTACTTGCTCTTCATGTAGGGTTGACCATCCTTCAATTGATGTACTATCCGGTTGTAAAAAGAATATAACAGGAAGGTTTTTTGGGAATGTTAAATTTTCAGCCGCTTTAAAATTAGTAATCCTATTTTCTATTTCATTCGCAATGGTGGGATTTCTAAAGTTTTTGAAAGAAAGTATTCTCATTTGTTCTTTTGTTTCATCATCAACTGGTATTTTAGCATATGGGTCAGCACTTAGTTTCATTATTAATCTGGCTAAACCTGATTTTTTGAGTAGCGTAATTGTTGTAGATGATATGGGAGATTCAACAACCTTATCACCGTATTGCTTGGGAGCACTGCTATCGATCCCGACAAATGCACTCACTTCGTGTTCATATTTGTTCACATAATCTAGTCCGTAAATGCCCGAAATGGAGTGACCCATTAGAATATATCGGTCAATTTTAAGACGCTGTAAAGCTTCATGAATTTCACTTACAATATTTTCTGTGCTTCGTTCCTTATCCGTTCCATCACTTAATCCATAACCAAAAGGCTCAATCACTGCGACTTTGTAAAATGGTGATAACTCTTCTACTAGCGGCTTAAAATCAAGTGCTGGTGTTCCTGTTCCCAAACCTGGTAGCAGCACGACTGTTTCTTCGCCTTGTCCTTGAATCAAAACATTCATATTTTTCCCATCTACTGTTACGAACTGACCATAGGGTTTTATTCTTCCTTCCTCTGATTTGCTGCTGATCTTATCAACGACAAAAACAATGGCTAGAAAAAGTACAATTGCTATAACTAATCCTGCTAATACTTTAAGTAAAATGATAAGCCATTTTTTCATCTTACTAGCTGTTTTTTTGTCTGTTGTTGTATCCAAGTCCATTTTCTTTACCTCGCGTAGTTTCACTCGCATCTTCTCCTGTCGTTATCTCTATATTGGGCTGCCTTAACGGGTCGTTAAGGAAAGCATATACGATGAAGATGTACTCTCCATGACGACAATATGAACTGAATATGAACAAGTAAAAAATGCTGCGGCCCACATACAAGGAAGTTTGCATGTGGGCCGCAGCATGGAGAACGCGGTCTAGTCAATCCAATGGATACCCTATGAATCTAACTAATCTGTTGGCGTAGTGATTGGCAAGGCGACAATGAAGGTCGTTCCTTGATCAGGTTCACTTTCTACTCGAATGTCGCCTTGATGAAGCGATACAATCTGTTTAACGATGGCAAGTCCCATACCGCTGCCGCCATACTTACGACTGTGTGAACGATCTGCCTTAAAAAACCGTTCGAATATACGTTTCTGGTCCTCCAAGGAAATACCAATGCCCGTGTCGGATATTCGGACTGTCACATTTTTGGCATCTTGTTTGATGCTGACGTCAATAATGCCGCCATCAACTGAGAATTTGATGCTATTGCCGATTATGTTCGTCCATACTTGGTTTAATAGATCATGATCAGCCGTTAGGCGAACGGCCTTTAAATTGAGCTCGAAACGGATGCTGCGGGCAGACCATTGCGGCTGGAGCGCCACGATTACCCGTCTGATCTGTTCATCAAGGCTAAGTGTGGTCAAACGAAGCTGCTGTGACTGCGCTTCAAGCAAACTCAGCTTGAGGAGGCTGTCGCTCATCTTGGACATCCGCTTCGCTTCAGCGATGATAATATCAAGATAACGGCTTCGTTCATGGTCTGCTAGGTCTACTTGCTTAAGTGCTTGAGCATAGCCGGATATCGAGGTAAGCGGAGACTGAACCTCGTGCGACACGTTCGTTACGAATTCCCTGCGCATCTGCTCTAGTTGTTGCAAATCGTGCATCATCTCTTCGAAGCTGCGAGCCAAAGTACCCAGCTCACCCGTTTGCTTAATATTCAGCTTGACGTTGAAATCTCCAGCTGCTATACGCTTGGTCGCCTTTGTCAGCTTTTTGATCGGTCTTACCAAAAATATGGAGGCCACCAGAATTATTAAGCTTCCTGCAATCAACGAACAAGTTGCAAATATCGATGCCCACATAGTGACAAAGGACGCGGAAGGAGGGGCGAGCATCTCCAAGAACATCGCTTTTGTTCCTAGTTCCGTTTTCAAAGGCAACCCTAAGAGGATCTTAGCAATACCATTCGGATTGTCTTGAACAACGCCTCCATCTAATACTTTCTTTAATTGCTCCTTCGTCACATTGGTAAGTTTGTGTCCGTTAACTCTTCCGTACGACTGGAACTGACCCGTTGCTTCGTAAATCCGAATATGATAGGAATTGAGCATCTTCATTTCACTTACGAACGAGTCCGCTTCACTTAACGGAAGAGTCTTGTAAATCCGGACAATGTCTTGGCCAAAGTTACGAATGTTGATTTGTGCGTTTTCGTTTAATTTTTCTTCAAATATCCAAGTTGACACAAAAAAAGAAATGATCGTGCCCGCGATAACGGACACTAAAAATGTCAGGACAACACGTATATATAAGGATCTGATCATTCGTAAACCTCAAGCCGGTACCCAAGCCCACGCACCGTTTCGATACGAAAATCGGGTGTAGTCGCGAACCGTTCGCGCAGACGTTTAATATGTACGTCTATCGTTCGATCATCTCCAGCGTAATCGATCCCCCAAATTTGATCGATCAACTGCTCGCGTGTATAGACTTGTCCGGGTGTTCCAGCGAGCTTGTACAGCAATTCGAACTCTTTGAGCGGCAACGTGAGCGATTCCGTCCCTCTTATCACCTTATATGTCTGTCGATCAAGGATGACGTTCCCGAACTTGATCGTCTGCGTGGAGCCAATCCGGTATCGTTTCAGTAATGCCCTAACACGAACCGTCAACTCTAACGGATCGAACGGTTTCGTCAAATAATCGTCTGTCCCAAGTTCGAAACCTTTCACTTTCTCCCATGTTTCGCCTCTCGCAGTCAGCATAAGTAACGGAAGATCAGGATTGGCTCTACGGAGCTCCTTGCATAACGTCCAACCATCCATAATCGGCATCATAATATCGAGCACGACAAGATCAATATGCGTCGAGGCATAGACGGTCAGCGCTTCCTTGCCGTCTGCGGCTTCGGCTGTTGCAAATCCGTCGTTGCGTAGAAACAAACAGACGAGTTCGCGAATGTTCGCATCGTCATCAGCAACCAGTATAGTAGGCATCTGTTCCCTCTTTTCCCTGTTTTCCATCCCATACAGTAGTAACCATTATACTATAAATGGATTGAAACACAGAATAACGTGGATAGATAGAACAGAAAAAGACTACATGCCATAAACAAAAATAGATCCCAAGATTTTCGTAGGCTTTCGCAAGGTGAATGTGCGGGTGCCGCCCGTTTTACGTATACGTTGGGACTAATTTTATTTATCTTGGCCCCAGTCCCAGTTCAGCATATCGCAACGAAGCAGTGCACCCGCATGGAAGCTTTACTTAAGAATGCCCCCGGCCATATTTCAGTGTGTTTCTCCGTGGTACAAATGAGCGAGTTAGCAGCAAAAGATGCTCTCCTTGCGATTTGCAGCCTCGCCTGCAATTTGCCGTGGACCCCGTAACGATAGCTCATTTATTATCCGGAACAGGCGCCCCTAGCCGGACGACAGCTCCTTAAGGCCCTGGCCGCCGAGTGGGCTGTTTCAGTTGTTCCTGCTGTTCGTCGCTCAAACGAAAAGGTGCGCCCGGTGAATGGTTCATTTGCAGTCCGGGAAGTCCGCTTTGATCGTAAGCCTTGATATATGCGGAAAGCGGACAACTAAAGAAGCATTTCTCCCCAATTTAGAACACGGCTTGTCCATTTGCGGACCATGTCCATAGTGACCAGATAGAGCATCTTAAGCAGCGCTTCGCCGTTTGGAAAAACACTCTTTCCCTTTGTTGCTTTGCGAAACTGACGATGATAACTCTCGATGATGTGAGTGGTGTAGCTGTGACTAAATTATTCTCCTTGATGAACTCCCGCAGTTGATGTTCCGTCCTAAGTCCCATGTGTTCTCCCAACCTTTATAGAACCATTGATTATAGCTATTAACACTAAGTAGTTGGTATATGGATTATAACTTATTGCTGATACGTAGAAGCATCCTTTAACCAGCTAAGAGGCGTCTGATGGGAAATTGGGATATGTGGAGAACTTGAGATCTCATCATGTAACAATAGTTGGGCGTTTGCCATACAGTATTATTGACTATATATGAAAATCAGTAAGGGAGTGTTTATTTTGTCAAATACAGCTTTTTATCGCGATATGCATACGTCTTACGATCCTAATCAACTCGCTGGTCAATATTTTGTACGGGCGGAGCATTTCGAACGTATGAAAATGGCTAACGCGAACAATCCAGTATTGTTTTTCCACTATGCCGAACAAGAGTATTATCACAAAGCCCTTGCTCACCGATATCAAGGGATAGCTCATGCCGCGGAGAGATAGCAATTCATTTAAGTGAAAACGAAAATAAAAATGGGCAGCGGAAATGATATTCCACAGCCCATTTTTGCTGCTGAAGAAGGATGGCTTGACCTTCACCCCAACAATCCCAACTCCTCATATACCTTTATCGCAATGAACCGTTCTGCACCAAATGATGGTCACGTTGAAATTGCTTTACAACATATAATTTAGATAATACGGACAAAAAATCATGTATATATAGGCTATGGAGAACTTTAGTAAATAAATATTCGAATAGCCTCTTGGAATTGGTCCTTGTCCACCCTGACTATGCAAAGCGTTGCAGGGCTATTTGAAAAAGGAGGGGGCCAAGATCGGCCGATCGGTTGGAAAAAGCGTTCCCAGAAAGGAAACATGGGAGAAAGTCACAGGGTCAACCAAATATATTAATGATATCTCGAGACCGGATCTTTTACATGCCAAAATAGCTATCAGCCCCCATGCTCACGCCAACATAAAATCAATTGATTCGTCGAACGCCATGAAAATACCGGGTGTAAAAGCGGTCATTACAGGACAACATTACCCGATTTTGACCGGATCACCACTGACAGACCGGCCACCAATCGCAATTGACAAAGTGAGATATTATGGCGAGCCCGTCGCCCTTGTTGTCGCGGAACAAGAATATATTGCAGAGATGGCGGCTCTCCAAATCAAAGTGGATTATGAGCTTTTACCGGTCGTCCTTTCTCCAAGTGAAGCTTTTCAGAAAGATGCTCCGCTTATTCATGAGCATCTTGCCGCGTACAAGCGGAACGAAGAGGTATACCCAGAGCCGGGAACTAACATCGCGAACCGAACAAAAATACGCAAGGGGAATATGGAGGAAGGATGGAGGAATAGCGATTATACCATTGAAGTCCAGGTCACATTACCGCAATCGGATCACGCTGCGATGGAAATGCGATGCTGTATGGCAGAGATTTTACCTGGCGGAAAAGTGATCATCCATTCCGCTTCACAATCACCCTATATTATCCGAAGGGCAATCAGCCAGTCGTTTCATATCCGCTTCACAAAGTCATCGTTCACACGCCTCTGGTCGGAGGAAGCTTTGGTGGAAAAGCCGCGATTCAGATGGAATTTCTTGCTTTTTTGGCTTCAAACGCGGTTGGCGGGAGAGCTGTAAAATTGGTTAACTCCAGGGAGCTGGACATGATCTCTTCTCCAGTCCATATTGGATTGGATGCCAGAATCAAACTTGGCTGTACCCATGAAGGGAGAATTATGGCCGCCGAAATTCTGTATCTGTATGATGGCGGAGCTTATTCGGATCGAGGTGCGGTCATGAGCCGAGCGGGAGCCGTCGATTGCACGGGGCCTTATCGCATCGATAACGTTCATTGCGACTCATTATGCATGTATACCAATCACCCCTATTCCACTTCATTTCGAGGATTCGGCCATCCGGAACTGACATTCGCCATGGAAAGAGCGATGGATTTATTGGCGGATCGAGTGGATATGGATCCTTTGGAATTTCGTTTTTATAATGCGATAGGACCAGGGGATACGTCCCCGACACAAACCTTGATGGATAGAAGTAATGTGGGCGATTTACCCATGTGCATTGCAAAATTGAAAACATTAATCCATTGGGACGACCGCCCCCTACTTGAAATCGATGGCGATCTCATCAAGGCGAAAGGGGTGTGCTGTTTCTGGAAAAATTCGAATACGCCAACAGATGCCGGAGCAGGAGCTGTTATTCTATATAATCCCGACGGAAGCGTGAATCTGCTTTGCGGTGCAGTAGAAATCGGCCAGGGAACGAGGACGGCGCTTACTCAACTGTTGGCGGAACGGTTGCGTATGGATGACCGGATGATACATATTTCTACGGAAGTAAATACTGAAACCGATCCCCATCATTGGAAAACGGTGGCGAGCCGCAGTACATTTCTAGTTGGCAATGCGATTCTGCATGCGGCTGACGATGCCATCGTACAGTTAAAAAACATAGCTTCAATTGTGCTGCAATGCTTGCCGACTGACTTGGATGTCGGAGGGGGCAAGGTTTTCCGTAAAGATCGCTCCGATATTGGGATAGAAATTGAAAAAATCGCCAACGGATACAAATTCCCAAATGGGAATACGATCGGTGGTCAAGTAATCGGACGCGGGAGCTATACGATGCGTAATTTAACATCATTGGATCCAGAAACAGGTAAAGGAAATCCCGGTCCAGAGTGGACGGTAGGCGCACAGGCGGTAGAAGTGGAATTAAATACAAGAGAATACACATATAAAATCGTAAAAGCGGCATCGGTCATCGATGCCGGCAAGGTGATCAATCCGGAATTCGCCCGCAGCCAAATCACGGGCGGTATGAGTATGGGCTTAAATTTTGCTAGCCGGGAGGCTTTTCTATTCAATGATAAAGGTGCCATAATAAATCCGCAATTGCGTACCTATAAATTGATTCGTTATGGAGAACAGCCGGAGTACTTCGTTGATTTCGTCGAGACGCCTCATTTGGAAGCGCCTTACGGGTTGCGCGGAATCGGTGAGCATGGCTTGATTGGCATGCCCGCGGCATTGGCGAATAGCCTGACCCTCGCCGCTGGAGTAGAGCTTAATCATTTGCCTCTGACGCCCGAGATGATCTGGAGGACGATCCATGATTCCGTTTAATTTTGAATACTACAAACCTTCTTCCGTTCAGATGGCTGTGGAATTGTTTCAGTCTCTGCACAAACAAGGGAAGAAACCGATGTATTACTCCGGAGGGACGGAAATCATCACATGGGCTCGAGCAAACTCCATTCAACCGGGATCTGTTATCGATTTGAAGTTCATTCCGGAGTGCAACGTCATAGAAATGCAGAAGGATAAATTGGTTATCGGAGCTTGCGTCACGTTATCGGTATTATCCGCGGCGAATCCATTCCCGCTGCTCACTGAAACAGCACAGGGAGCCGCCGACCAAACAGCCCGGAATAAAATCACGCTCGGGGGAAACATTTGCGGCAAAATTTATTACAGGGAGGCCGTGCTTCCGCTTTTGTTGGCAAACAGCCGTATGGTTATAGCAGGAATACAAGGGATAAGAGAGACTTCTATCCACAATGTTTTCCTGCAACAATTGAGATTGGAGAATGGAGAATTTCTTGTACAAATCCTAACAGACCGCGGTTATTTATCGTTGCCGTTCGTTCATTACAAAAAACGGCAGATTGGCAATGTCGGCTACCCTCTTGTGACAGTAGCTGCTATTAAGAAAGATAAACAGATTCACACAGCATACAGCGGCGTTTGCTCATTCCCTTTTCGATCCCTTGTAATGGAACAGGCGTTGAACGACTCCTCGATACCGTTGGCGGCAAGAATTGAACAGGCGATCGGCAAACTTCCTGCTCCATTACTAGATAATGCGGAAGGATCCGCCTCTTTTCGGAAATTTGTGCTTAAACAAACGATGGCTGACGCGGTTCAGATATTGGAAAGAAGGTGAAGCATGTCATCCTGCGATACCACTATTTATCCAGTTGAATTCCAAGTTAACGGTGAGAAGCGAACAATTCGAGTAAGGGCTGCTGATATACTGTTATATACAATTCGAGACAAACTTGGACTCACGGGGAGTAAATCCGGTTGCGATAACGGAGACTGCGGCACGTGTACGATATTGGTAGACAGCCTTCCTATGAAATCGTGCCTTATGCTCACCGTGGAAGCCGATGGAAAGAAAATTACAACGATCGAGGGTTTGATGAACTCACCGGTACAGCATGCCTTTGTACAACATCAGGCATTTCAATGCGGTTACTGTACCCCCGGCTTTATTGTGAACTGTCAGGGCTTGCGGAATGTTCATCCGCATGCGAATGAGGACACAATTAGGGTATGGCTGGAATCCAACATTTGCAGGTGTATGTCCTATGAAGAAATTCACAATGCGGTGAAGGACGTCTTTATGAAGAAAGAGGATGGGGAAGCATTTTCCTCTAGGAGTTGAGGAGGGGCGAGCTTGGAAGAAATTCATCGCATTTTGGAAACCATTCAACGTACCAGCCTAAGGAGCGTGCTTGCGACGATTACCCATGTGGAAGGGAGCGCTTACCGTAAAGAAGGGGCCTGCGTGCTGTTTCTTGAAGATGGTTCACAATTAGGGATGCTAAGCGCTGGCTGCCTGGAGGCTGATCTTTCGGCCTGCGTGCCGGATATTCTGGAGACAGGCGTTTCTCGCAGCTTCGTGTTCGACATGCAGTCATCGGATCCGCTGTCCTGGGGGGAAGAACTAGGGTGCGGCGGTGTTGTTCATGTCACGATGGAACCGGTAAATGATGAGCTTGCGGATCATTTATGTACATTGAAGAATTATTTGGATCATGGAACCGAGGTCATACTCATTAAAAGCTTCGGCTCGGATGGGTCTGTGATCGATTATGGTTTCTTGACTAGAGATCGGCACCTATTCGGGGAGTGGAGGGGAGAATTTCCACAGGTATTATTGGATTGGACGTCGTCGGAGGAATCGTGGAGGAGCGGAATGAAGTTTGTCTCATCCATGCAATCGGATGTTTTCGTTCATACCTATTATCCCAGACCGCGTCTTATGATATTTGGTGCGGGACCGGACGCCAGACCACTTGCCGCATTTGCAGCGATCATCGGTTTTTCTGTCACCGTCTCCGATTGGAGACCCGCCTTTTGCAATCGGCGTTATTTTCCGGATGCTGAATCTATTTTATTGGGGTTTCCAGAGGAAACGATAGGGATGATTCATTTTTCGCCTTACGATTATGCAATTGTAATGAGTCATAATTTTAGGAGGGATCAGCAGCTGGTTCGACTTCTTTCTGAGCGGCAGCTTTGTTACCTTGGCATTCTGGGACCGAAAAATAGAACGGAACGCCTGCTAAAAGGCGGGCCGGTTCCGATGGAAGTTCATTCTCCCGTGGGACTTGCGATTGGTGCAGAGGGGCCCGAGGAAATCGCAGTGAGCATTCTCGCAGAAATAATAGATACGTATAGAAAAAATAGAACACAAGAAGTTGTTGTCAATGAGCCGGAATAATATCGTTGGCATCTATTTAGCGGCAGGCCAAAGTACCCGAATGGGTTCGGATAAACTTAGACTTCCGTTGGGTCCTATGAATTTGGGGAATTATGCGTTGGCTGCGGCTTTGAGATCCAGATTGGATTATGTTTGGGTAATAGTAAATGACGTTGCGGCAGCTTGGATGGATCACACATTTTACCGGGATCCGATCAAACGGAAATGGTCCGTTATTCACTGCCCTGAATCTCGTTTGGGGCAAGCGCACTCTCTGCGGTGCGGTGTACAGGCTGCACTTTCCATGGAAGCGACAGCCTTGATGATAGTACTGGCGGATCAACCTTTAATTACAAATGAGATGATCAATGAACTGCTTTTATGTTTTCAAACGCATCAGATGAACGGCAACATTGGTTTCGCGGCCTCGAGGTATGATGGTTTAGCAAGACCGCCGGTTATTTTTGCTCATCGAATGTTTTCGGATCTCCTGCGATTGCAGTGCGATCAGGGAGCCAGACATCTTATTCGAAAGGAAAAATCGGGAATTTGCATCGATTTCGCAAACCCGGACTTGTTCATGGATGTGGATACTGCTGAAGATTACAGGGCTTTATTGGGAAAAACCACATTTTGGAAATCTTGAATGACTTGTTCGGCGTTCATATATAACGCAAGCGGGTACTGATAGTTCTCCATATTGGCAGGCGCTTTTATTTGCAGGGCTGAGCCATTGGAAGCCAAGCTGAATGAGGCTGGGTCATCCAATACACTTTTCCATTCCTTTACAAACCCCGCTAACGTATTCAAATGAACGGCCCAAATCCGTTGATCCTCTTTCGCAAAATTGCCGCTTTCGGACCATTTCGCAAGAACTCGTATCATGTCGGCAGAATTGGCATAGCCAGACCGAAGTTGATGCATTTTCTGGTTTAATTTTTTTAAGATATCGCGTTTTTTGCGGCCTAGCGGATTGTAACGCACACTTTGCTCCGCTTTATCCAACTCGGTTGTCGCTTGATGAAGTTCCCGGAATAAGGTTTGCAATTCTGTTTGCAATGTTTGGGCTTCACTCGAGGAGCAGCCCTCTTTTACCCAAAGTGCGATGTTTACAAAATGATTGGATAGATGGTCCGTGAAATGGATCATCTTTTTTTTGGCTTTGTTAACGGAATCGGGGGGGAATATCAGCATATGGATCAGTAGGGCAATGACAGCGCCGATAACGGTATCACGTATCCGATCAAGGGAATAGCTGGGCATCTTGCTTTGAAAGTACATTACCAATAAAATGCTGAGAGCAACTTGGATCATTATAGCATGATCCAACTTCAGCCACGTTACGATTAGAGCCCCTACAAAAAGGAGGAAGCCTATGCTCCAGCCGTTTAAACCAACATAGGGCGCTATTGATGCAGTGAAAAGAACGCCGGCAATTGTCCCCATGATGCGCTGCCATGCAAATTGTATGGACTTGTCAACTGTTAATTGTATGGACAAAATGACCGTCAGAGGAGCCAAGTAAGGATGTTTAGATCCGGCCCACTCCGCGAGCTCCCATGACAGTGCTGCAGCTAATGGGATTTTCCATACAGCCCCTTTGTATTTGATAAAATCCATCATTTTATTAACCATTTTAGTAAGCTCCATCTTCATCTTATTCCTTATCAATTGTTCGTTCCCTTGTGTTGTCTCTACCGCGTCGGAGTTGGAAAGGCCCCTTCCTCGTAGTATGTCAATTACGATTTCCATTTATTACGAAGGCGGGCATGCTACCACCGTCATACTGGCATTTACGTTATATGTGTCAAACATGGAAAACTGTTGAAATTCATATCTTACATATTGCCAACGCGATTGTTTATGCTATAATAATGTCGAATGGACGCCCATTCACGTCATACACAATAGAAAAAGTTATAGGCAATGGAAGTTTGGTGCAAATCCAACGCGGTCCCGCCACTGTGATAGATCGAATGCTCGGTCTTAAGTCAGGTCGTTTGCCTAGTAACTTTGTCTGACCAGTCATTTCGAGGCGAAAGTGGCTGGTTTACAAGTCTAGTGACGTTTACCGCCTTGCTAGGCTTTTTTTTCGTTGCAAGAGGGCTGCCGACGCTGCTGTCGGCAAGGCCGGGTGGTCGCCGCCGAACACGTACAATGAGGTATGGCTAAGCAAACGGGAGGTTCTTCAATGCCGAAGAACAGATGCACAGTGAGGTGCATGTCCCTTTTTTTTCACCATCTGCCGCTCACGTGCGGATAACGGCTGCCAAGATCCGGTTGACGAGTATCCGGATAACGGTGTAAAGTGGTGGTAGACAATTGAATGATTGCGAGTTGCACAATGGCGTGCACCATATATCATAAGCAAAGAGGCTTTTAAAGGAATCCGTTCTTTTAAAGGTCTCTTTTTTTGTTGCCAATTACTTCCTTGGAGGTGCCTTACATGGACAAAATTTCTATGAAAACCGACATTTATATGGGACAAGGCGCGCTGGATCGCCTGACGGAATGGCGGAATAAGCGGATCTTCATCGTCACAGACCCGTTCATGGTCAAGTCGGGGATGATTAACATGCTGTTTGAACGGCTGCATGAAAGCAACGAACAATACATTTTCAGCAATATTGTTCCCGATCCTCCGGTCGAAGTCGTGACAGAGGGCGTGGAAGCGCTCGGAGCGTTCCAGGCCGATCTTATGATTGCGATTGGCGGCGGTTCCGCGATCGATGCGGCCAAGGCGATGAAGATTTTCGCTCAGAAAATCTTGGACCAGCGCGATATGCCGTTCGTGGCGATTCCGACAACGAGCGGAACGGGCTCGGAAGTCACGTCGTTCTCCGTCATCAGCGACAAGAAGAAGAACATCAAATACCCGCTGGTGTCCGATGACATGCTGCCACAAGAAGCCATCTTGGACCCAGAATTAGTCAAGAGCGTGCCGGACTTCATTACCGCCGATACGGGAATGGACGTGCTGACCCACGCGATCGAAGCGTATGTATCCACCAAAGCGAACGATATTTCCGATGCTTTGGCAGAGAAGGCGATCAAGCTGGTTTTTGCGTATTTGCCGAGAGCCTACAAGGACGGGAACGACCTTGAGGCGCGCGAGAAAATGCATAATGCCTCTTGCCTGGCGGGTATGGCGTTCAATATTGCGTCGCTCGGGCTTAACCATGGCATCGCGCATGTGGCCGGAGCCAAATTCAAGATTGCGCACGGACGCATGAATTCGCTGCTATTGCCGTATGTGATTGAATTCAATGCCGATTACAAGCCGGGTTACGGCAAAGAGGAGAGCAATGCGGCGGCGGCCAGATACGCCGAAATCTCCAAGAGCTTGGGGCTGCAGGCTTCCAATGCGAAGAGCGGCGTTCGCAGTCTGGTGCAGGCGATCAAGCAGCTGCAGAAGCAATTGCGCATGCCGCAGACGCTGCGGGACTGCAACGTGGAACTAGGCACGCTGAAAGAGATGAGCGCGGCGATTGCCGAGGGTGCGCTGCAAGACGGATGCACGGCCACGAATCCGCGTGTTCCTGCCGCATCCGACGTCGTTGAAATTTTGAACAAAATGTTTCAATCTTGAATAGCAATTAAATTCCAGCCGTAATGATGTTGACAACGTTTGCAGGTTAAAATATAGTAAAAGTAACACAAAGGCGTGTTGCATACAAATAAAAGCGAAGAGGCTTCTTAAAAATTCCGTGTGAACTTTTTAAGGGGTCTTTATGTTTTTTTACGGCTATTTCACGGTTTTTTACATGAGATGGGATGAGGGTATGGACCAACAACACAACGAAAAACAACGCGTCATTCAGGAGTACGTACCTGGGAAACAGGTCACGCTGGCTCATATTATCGCGAATCCTAACCCGGATATTTACAAGAAGCTGGGCTTGGGAACCGAGGCGAAGGATGCCATCGGCATTATGACTATTACGCCAAGCGAAGCTTCCATTATTGCGGCGGACATCGCGACCAAGGCGGCTGGCGTGCAGATCGGCTTCGTCGATCGCTTCAGCGGGTCGCTCGTTATTACGGGCGATGTATCCTCCGTGGATTCCGCCGTGAGTGAAGTGCTGCTTGGCTTGCAGAACATTCTCGGCTTCTCGGGTGCGAAGATTACGAGAACGTAGGGGAAGCGACATGAAGAAAATCATATTTGCCGGAAGCACCGGCTCGGGCAAGACCACGCTGTGCCAACGGCTGCACGGTCAGGAGATTGCCTACAAGAAGACGCAAGCCGTGGAGACTTTCGAGCAAGCGATCGATACGCCGGGGGAATGCATCGAGAATCGTTATTTGTACAAGATGCTGCTTGTCTCCAGCGTCGATGCGGATGTCATCGGGCTTGTGCAAGATTGCACGAAGGAAGAAAGCTATTTTCCGCCGGCCTTTGCGACGGTATTCGCCAAGCCGGTGATTGGAATTGTGACCAAGGTGGAGCTGGCCCGGGCGGATGAGGATATCACGCAAGCGAGAGCTTATCTGCAGGCGGCGGGCGTAGAGCATATTTTCGAGGTTTCGACCATGGAGAACGTGGGAGTGGAAGCGCTTCGGGCTTATTTGGAGGCGTAGGCGACTTTATCATTCGATAGAGGATTCGCAAGATACAAGCAAATATCGGTAGACAATGAGGTGCATGACACATGAATGGAAAAATTGTAATAGTCGACGACGAACCTATTACAAGAATGGATATTCGTGAGATGCTTGAAGAGGCGGACTACAATGTAGTAGGCGAAGCTTCCGATGGCTTTGAGGCCATCGAGTTATGTAAGAAGCATCTGCCCGACCTGGTCATCATGGATGTTCAAATGCCAATTTTGGATGGGTTGAAGGCGGGTAAACGAATCATTTCAGAGCAGCTGGCCAGCGGGGTTATTCTCTTGACCGCATTCAGCGACAAACAGACGATTGAAAAAGCATCCTCTATCGGTGCGCTTGCTTATCTGGTGAAACCGCTCGACGAAAAGTCGTTCATTCCCATGGTGGAAGTGACCATTGCCAAAGGCAAGGAAATACGCAAGCTGGAGCAGAATCTATCGAAGCTGTCCCAGAAGATGGAAGAGCGGAAAGCGGTCGAAAAGGCGAAAGGGATTTTGATGAAGGAAAACGGCTGCACCGAAGAGGAAGCCTATCAAACCCTACGCAAACTTAGCATGGATCGACGGTGTCCGATGATAGAAATCGCAACAACCATCGTCATTTCCTATGATTGATTTCAAAGAACAGATTGTGCGGTTGTGCAATCGGCATACGGGACTGGCGGACACGGATATCGTGCGGCTGACCGAGATAGCCGAGTCATTCGAAATGTCCGAGGTGCCGGATGATGTGTTCATCGACGTTCTGTCCAGCGTGGCGAATGAGGCGATTGTGGTGTACCACCGCCGTCCGGGTAACGGCAAATCGCTGTACCGGCGTCCGGTTGCGGGCGAGAAGGCGCTGCGCGAGAACGAACCAGGCGTCTTGAGAACGTTGGAAACCGGAATTATGTCACAGGGACTCGTTGCCAATACGCAGGAAAATCATCTGGTCAGGCAAACGGTATATCCGATCAAAAATCATGAGGGCGTCATTGCGGTCGTCATCTATGAAAAAGATGTGAGCGACAATATTCAAGCCCACTTCAATGTGACGGGGACGCAATACGAAGATGGTGAAATGTCTTCGATGTTGACCGCCATGCTGCGGTTCAAGGACTCGATCATCAATCAGCTGGAGGATGCCGTTCTCGTGTTCAACAAGCACGGATTTTTGAAGCTGAAAAATAAGAAGGCAGACGCGTACTATCGTCAGCTTGGTTATTTGGAGGATATTCAGGGCTTGCATTATGACAATCTATCGCTGGATCAGACGGTCTTCTCCGACGTGATGAAGGAGCACTCCACGTCCCCTTCCTGTCCATTGACGACAGATGTGAAGGTGGCCGGTCGCTATTATCAGGTGAAACGTCTGTTTATTGCGGAGCGGGATCTTTGCATAGGCGTCATCTTGCACGATGTGACGGAAATCAAGGACAAGGAAGCGGAGATTGTCTCCAAATCGGTGGCCATTCGCGAGATTCACCACCGGGTGAAAAACAATTTGCAGACCGTGGCGTCTCTGCTCCGTATTCAGGCGCGGCAATGTGAAAGCCCGGAAGCCAAAAAATGCTTGAACGAAAGTGTCAGCCGGGTGCTGGCTATCGCGGCGACCCACGAACTGTTGTCCACGGAGATCGAAGCGCAGGTAGAACTACTTGACGTCATTCGGCTCATCGCTTCGAATATTCAACGCTGCTTTGTCGATTGCAAAAATGTCAATATCGAGATAGCGGCTACGCAGAGCATCTGCTTGGACAGCGATCGCACCGTCGCGATTGCGCTGATTGTAAGCGAGCTGCTGCATAATAGCTATGAGCATGCTTTTGGAGATTGCACGGACGGCACGATTACGGTGAATGCGCAGCTGGAAGGCGGATTGGTCACCGTGGAAGTGGTGGATGACGGAGTCGGATTTTCCGTTGAAGACGGTTCGCACAAAAGCTTGGGCTTGTCCATCGTCCGCAGCTATGTGAAGGACAAGCTGAAAGGCAAGCTTGCCATTGCGTCCAGTTGTGATGGCACGACCGTTGCGTTTACCTTCAAAAAATAAATAATCGGGCTACAAGGATGTAGTTCTGTAAGCAATGAGGCTTAAGGTTAACAATTCCCGCCAATCGGGGGGGGATATAACTTTAAGCCTTTTTGCGTGCATATATGTGGTATCAAGCGATGGGGGTGAAAGAAGTGAACGAGCAATTGCTAAGCGTTGGCATTGATATGGGAACCTCGACGACCCAACTCGTGCTGTCGAAGCTGCATATTCAGAACCTGGCATCGTCCTTTTCGGTGCCCCGCTTGGTCATTACGGACAAAGAAGTGGTTTACAGGAGCGATATCTGCTTTACGCCCGTGCTTGCGGACAACCGGATTGATGCAGGGCAAATCCAGACGTTCGTGCAGGAGCAGTACCGGAAAGCCGGCATCCGTAAAGAAGAGATCCAGACTGGAGCCGTCATTATTACAGGCGAGACGGCCCGCAAGGAAAACGCCAATGAAGTGCTGCTGTCGTTAAGCGGATTTGCCGGAGACTTCGTGGTCGCTACCGCAGGCCCGGATCTGGAAAGCATCATTGCCGCCAAAGGCGCGGGCGCCCATACGTACTCCAAAGAGCATTCCACTTCCATCGTCAATATCGACATTGGCGGCGGCACCAGCAATCTGGCGCTGTTCGCCGATGGCGAGCTGCTGGATACGGGATGTCTGGACATCGGAGGCCGTCTGATCAAAGTCGACCGGGGGACGCACGAGATTACCTATATCGCGCCGAAGATCAAGCAGCTCGCGGAGCGAAGAGGATTTCAACTGGCCCTTGGGCAGCAGGCAACGCCAGCCGATCTGGAGCCGATCATCGGGGAGATGGTGAAGCTGCTCGAAGAAAGCGTCGGCCTCCGGCCGCCAGGTGATTTCTACGATACCATTGTCACGAACAAAGGATTGAAGCTGGATCGGACCATTCCGTGCATATCCTTCTCCGGAGGGGTGGCCGACTACATTTACCAAGAAGCGGCGGGCGATGTGTTCCAGTATGGAGATATCGGGATATTGCTGGGAAGAGCGATTGCCGCCTCCTCGTTGACGCAGCGGATGACGGTGGCGCTATCAGCCGAGACCATCCGGGCCACTGTCGTGGGGGCCGGTTCCCATACGACCGAGATCAGCGGAAGCACGATCACCTATACGGAAGAGAGCTTTCCGATCAAAAACATTCCGATTCTGAAGCTCGCAGCGGCGGATGAATCGGGGAGCGACGAGGTGCTGGCGCGGGCCATCGCCGACAAATTGAATTGGTTCAAACTGAACAATGATTTGCAGCGGGTCGCGATCGCATTGGAAGGGAAGAAGAGTCCTAGCTTCCAAGAGGTACAGAAATATGCCCAAGGGTTGTACAAAGGGATGTCGGAGCTGCTGGAGCGAGAGTATCCGCTTATCGTGATTGTCCATCACGATATGGCGAAGGTGCTGGGACAGACGCTATATGCCTTGCTTGGCTACAAGAAGGATGTCGTCTGCATCGACAGCGTGCAAGTCGACAACGGCGACTATATCGACATCGGCAAGCCGATTGCGGAAGGCAAGGTATTGCCCGTCGTCATTAAAACGCTCGTGTTTAACTAATTAAAGGTTGAACATGAACTAAAATATTGAACATGCACTAATAAAGGTTGTTCATGAACAAATCGAGTTGCATTTGGAAGGAGGAGCTTTTGTGATTTTAAAAACTAAGCTGTTTGGCCGAGTTTATCAATTCAGCAGCCTAATGGAAGTCATGGCAAAAGCAAACGAGGAAAAATCAGGGGATATGCTGGCCGGACTGGGGGCTACTTCGTCGGAAGAACGCGTGGCGGCCAAAGTGGTACTGTCCCAAATCAAAATGTCAGACTTGCGCGACAATCCGGCGGTTCCCTATGAGGTGGATGAGGTTACCCGCATTATTCAGGATGGGGTAAATGAGCGCATCTACAGTGAGATTCAGAACTGGACGGTTGAGGAGCTGCGGGAGTGGATCTTGAACGAGAACACAACCGAAGCCGACATCAAGCGCGTGTCCCGCGGTCTGACAGCCGAAATGATTGCTGCGGTTGCCAAGATCATGTCCAACCTTGACCTGATGTACGGGGCGAAGAAGATTCGCATTACGGCTACTGCCAACACGACGATCGGCCGTCCGGGCACTTTGTCAGCACGTTTGCAGCCGAATCACCCAACCGATGATCCAGATGGCATTATGGCTTCCCTTATGGAAGGCTTGACCTTCGGTATCGGGGACGCCGTACTTGGTCTCAATCCGGTTGATGATTCCGTAGAAAGCGTAACGCGCGTTCTGAAGCGGTTCGAGGAGTTCCGCCAAAAGTGGGAAATTCCAACGCAAACTTGCGTACTGGCCCATGTTACGACTCAAATGGAAGCCGTTAAACGCGGCGCTCCGACAGGACTCATCTTTCAATCGATCGCAGGTTCGGAAAAAGGCAATGCAGCGTTCGGCTTCAATGCCGCCACGATTGAGGAAGCGCAGCAGCTCGTGCTGCGGCACGGACAGGTGGCAGGCCCGGATGTGATGTATTTCGAAACAGGCCAAGGCTCGGAGTTATCTTCCGAAGCCCATCACGGGATCGACCAAGTGACGATGGAAGCGCGCTGTTACGGCTTTGCGAAGAAATACAACCCGTTCCTCGTCAATACCGTTGTTGGATTCATTGGTCCAGAGTATTTGTACGATGCGAAGCAAGTGGTTCGCGCCGGCCTAGAAGATCACTTCATGGGCAAGCTGACGGGCATTTCCATGGGATGCGACGCCTGCTACACGAACCATATGAAGGCCGATCAGAACGACTTGGAAAATCTGGCGGTTCTGCTATCTGTGGCAGGCTGCAACTTCTTCATGGGCATCCCGCACGGCGACGATGTCATGCTGAACTATCAAACTACCGGTTATCACGAAACCGCGACGCTGCGTGAATTGTTGGGCCTGCGTCCGATTCGGGAGTTCGAACAATGGATGGAGAAGATGGGCTTCATTGAAAATGGCAAGCTGACCAAAAAAGCCGGGGACGCATCTGTGTTTCTCAAGTAGGGGAAGGAGGAAACTCTCATGAACGAAAAAGATCTGAAATCGATGATTGAATCGATTTTGAACGAGATGGTAGGAAACAAGGCGGAGCAAGAAACAGTAGCAGCGAAGCCTGCGCAAACTGAGGCAACTGAGGCGCCTGTCGTGCAAGCTAAGGCGCCGAACGTAGGTGGGCTTGTACAGGCAAGCATGCCAGTGGAAGAGCAAGCGGACGATGGTGAATGTCTGGATGATATTACGGAGATCGACCTTCGCAAGCTGCTGCTCGTTCCCGATCCAGAGGATCGTGAAGGGTATATGAAAATGAAGGAGAAAACACCGGCCCGCCTTGGCGTGTGGCGTGCAGGTCCGCGGTACAAGACGATTACATCGCTGCGATTCCGTGCTGACCATGCTGCTGCTCAGGATGCCGTGTTCTCCTACGTGTCCGAGGAGTTCGTGAAGGAAATGAACCTTGTACCGATTGCAACGATGTGCCGGGACAAGGACGAATACATTACGCGCCCGGACTTGGGACGTCAATTCTCCAAGGAGACAATCGAGTCCATCAAGCAGCATACGACCAAGCAGGCCAAAGTACAGATTATGGTTGGGGACGGCTTAAGCTCGGCTGCGATTGAAGCGAATCTGCGCGATATCGTTCCAGCCATTGCGCAAGGTCTCAAGATGTATGGCTTTGAAGTAGGCAATATATTGTTCGTCAAGCATTGCCGCGTTCCATCGATGGACGTGATTGGCGATGTGACAGAGGCAGATGTAGTTTGTCTTTTGGTCGGCGAGCGTCCAGGACTTGTAACGGCAGAATCCATGAGTGCCTACATCGCTTATAAACCGACTGTAGGTATGCCTGAGGCGAGACGTACCGTTATCTCCAACATTCACTCAGGCGGTACGCCTGCCGTAGAAGCAGGCGCGCATATTGCTGAGCTGATCAAGACGATGATTGATCGCAAAGCATCGGGGATTGATTTGAAACTATAGAGGTTGTTCAAAAAGTCGTCTTTTGATCACGAAGCAGGACTGAAAGTCGATTCGACATCGAATGTTGCGTTCACCTTCGAAGTCTGGTGCTCATGTAGGTATTGCCTACACTCCGCTCCTCCTTCATGTTCTCACAACATTCTCGGTGCTGAAAACCCGACTTTTTGAACACGCAATTATAGCAATCTCAAGGAGGCTCGTATGAGAAACGAACCGATTCATGCAAAGGTGTTGGGCATAAAAATCATTTCCAACGTTAGCCAGGATATGGCAAGCAAGCTGGAGCTGATGCCGCACCATAAAAGCTTAGGGATCATTACTGCTGACATTGACGATGTAACTTATGCAGCAATGGATGAAGCGACGAAAGCAGCTGCCGTGGATGTCGTATATGCAAGAAGCATGTATGCCGGATCGGCCAATGCTTCGACGAAGCTGGCGGGCGAGGTCATCGGGATTCTGGCTGGGCCAAGTCCGGAGGAAGTTCGCAGCGGCTTGAACGCCGTCGTTGATTTCATCGAAAGCGGCGCTCATTTCGTTAGCGCCAATGAGGATAACAGCATTACTTATTTCGCCCACTGTGTATCCCGCACAGGTACGTACTTGTCCCAGACTGCGGGCATCAAGGAAGGGGAAGCGTTGGCTTATCTAATCGCTCCTCCACTTGAAGCGATGTATGCACTTGATGCAGCGCTCAAGGCTGCGGATGTCACGATTGCCGCTTTCTTCGGCCCACCTTCCGAGACCAACTTCGGTGGTGCATTGCTAACGGGAAGTCAATCGGCCTGCAAAGCAGCATGTGATGCGTTTGCGGACGCTGTCCAATTCGTCGCAGATAATCCGACGAGTTATTAAGGTAGCAGCCCATGAGACATAGCGCGTTAGGGTTGGTGGAAGTTAGAGGGTATTTGGGCGCAGTCGCCGTGGCGGATGCCGCATTGAAAGCGGCGAGCGTTACCTGCATCGGCGTAGAGATCATCAAGGGCGGATTGGTTACAGTCAAGCTGGATGGTGATGTCGGAGCCGTGCAAGCTGCCGTTGAAGCGGGAGCGGAAATGGCTACGCAATTGGATGTATTGGTAACTCGTCATGTGATTGCAAGAATGCATGAAGAGACGGCAGCCTTGGTGGCGAGTCCAGTTGACACAGACGGAAGTCAGGGTCAGTTGGAGGAGTGCGCAGCCAGAAGTCAGGAGCAGCAGGAAGTTACTGCGAAGGTCTCTGAAAGGGACTCTAAGGAAGTCACTGAAAAAGTCTCTAAAGAAATCTTAGAAGAAGTTACTGAAAAAGCTTCTGTAAAAGTCTCTGTCGAGAATATCGCAGAGCGCGCGGTTGGCATCGAAGTAGCTGCAGCGTCCGCTGTTACGGAATCGGCTGCATCTGGATCAAGCGCGAATGCTGAGGTAAAAAAAGCCGCTGCGGCAACCAAGGGAGTCGACGAAGTCAAGCCGACATCCGGCCAGACGGGTACCGTCCCTGCCGCAGTCACAACGGCAGCAACAGCTGAGAAGACGACCAGTGTTCAGAAAAACCAGGGCAATGACAACAATTCGCGTGTGAAGCCAGTGCCTGCACCGGCAGCGAAGCGAAGCAAGAAGACGAAAAAAGCAAGCTCGTAAAAAACGTAGTAGAGAGAAGGAATATTGATGGAAACATTGGATAAAGACCTAAGATCCATTCAAGAAGTCCGTGATCTGATCAAGAAGGCCAAAGAGGCGCAAGTCACGCTGGCCGCGATGACGCAGGAGCAGATCGACGCAATCGTAAAAGCAGTCGCCGATGCTGGATATGAACACCGTGAGAAGCTCGCGAAGATGGCCAATGAGGAAACAGGCTTTGGCCGTTGGCAGGACAAGATCGTCAAGAATGCATTTGCTTCAAAGCAAGTGTATGAGTCGATCAAGGATATGAAGACGGTCGGCGTTCTGAACGAAGATAAAGTGCACAAAGTGATGGAAGTCGCAGTGCCTGTCGGCGTCATTGCGGGCCTGATTCCTTCCACGAACCCAACATCGACGGTTATCTATAAAGCGCTCATTGCGCTTAAGGCTGGGAACAGTATTGTATTCTCCCCGCATCCAAATGCGCTTAAGAGTATTTTAGAAACGGTGAAGGTCATTAGCGAAGCAGCTGTGCAAGCAGGATGTCCAGAGGGTGCCATTGGCGTCATGACGGTTCCGACGATTCAAGGAACGGATCAATTGATGAAGCACAACGATGTTGCCTTGATTCTCGCTACCGGCGGAACGGCGATGGTCAAAGCCGCTTATTCATCCGGTACGCCAGCGATCGGCGTTGGTCCGGGCAACGGCCCTGCCTTTATCGAGAAGAGCGCGAATATTCCGCTTGCAGTCAAGCGCATTATGGATTCCAAGACGTTCGACAACGGCACGATTTGCGCATCAGAACAGTCCGTCGTGGTTGAAGCGTGCAGCAAGGATGCGGTTGTGGCTGAATTCAAGAAGCAGGGAGCGTATTTCCTCTCCGCAGAGGAGTCTGCACAGCTTGGCAAATTCATTATGCGGGCCAATGGCACGATGAACCCGCAAATCGTTGGCCGCAGCGTGGAGCATATCGCGAAGCTGGCGAACCTGGACATTCCAGCGGGTACACGCGTGCTGATTGCGGAAGAAACACGTGTCGGTCCAAAAGTTCCGTATTCACGCGAGAAGCTGGCTCCGATTCTGGCTTTCTACACAGAAGACAGCTGGGAAGCGGCATGCGAGCGCTGCATCGAGATTCTGAATGGAGAGGGTGCCGGCCATACAATGGTCATTCACTCCGAAAATGAAGAGATCGTCCGCCAGTTCGCTTTGAAAAAACCTGTATCCCGCTTGTTGGTCAATACGCCGGGTACACTTGGCGGCATCGGCGCAACGACAGCAATCGCACCGGCGCTTACGCTGGGATGCGGCGCGGTTGGCGGAAGCTCGACATCCGACAACATCAGCCCACTCAATTTGCTCAATATTCGCAGAGTCGCATATGGACTAAGAGAAATGGAAGACTTGGTGGAGCAGGAGCAGCCAGCAGCGCAAGATAAATTGGCAAGCATCGATCTTGGAGACAAAGAACAGTTGATCGGCATGATCGTAGCTCGTATTCTCGAAAAAATGTAAGTTCGTAGTTTCATAGTCTCACAACCAACGTGTACTCAAACATTTATCATAAACAAATTAACTAATTACTAGGAGGAATTTTATCATGGCAAACGCAAACGCATTGGGAATGGTGGAAACAAAAGGTTTGGTAGGTGCAATCGAAGCAGCAGACGCAATGGTGAAAGCAGCTAACGTTACATTGATCGGTAAAGAGCAAATCGGTGCAGGCCTCGTAACCGTTATGGTTCGCGGCGACGTTGGCGCTGTTAAAGCAGCTACAGATGCAGGCGCAGCAGCAGCAGAGCGTGTCGGCGAATTGTTGTCCGTTCATGTGATTCCAAGACCGCATTCGGAAGTAGACGCAATCTTGCCTAAGACAAAGACAGTAGAATAATTACGGATTCCGGACAAGCCTAACGATTAGGACGGAAGAAGGGTGCGGGCTCAGGCCCGCATTCCACTTCCCGACTATCGCGATTTACCTTGGCCGTAGCGGGCAGGATGATCGCGCAACGAGAAGTAGTTGAACACGCATTCGCACTAGAAGGATGTGAGAACATGGCTGTGATTACGGAAAGCGAACTGCGCAAGCATTTTCGAAATCAGAATTTGAAGGATGTTGCCGTTTATGAGACGGCAGCAGGGACGATTCTGACGCCATCGGCCAAGAGCTTTTTGACCGATCATCAGATTGAGCTTCGATATGTGAAAGCTCCTGAACCTGGGGCAGATGTAGATACGGTGGAAACACCGGCGCCTAAGAAGGAAGTCAAGCTTCAAATTACGAAAAACCTGGATGTTGAACCCACATCTGAAGGAAAGAAACGGTTTCGTACGCTATATGGCGGATTTTTGGAAACGAAACCGGAGCATATGACGCATTTGTATGGAAATATGCTTGTATTTAAAGATCATCCCCGGATATTATTCCGCGGCAAGCTGGATTCATTGGAAACGAAATTATTGGAAGCACAAATCAGCTGCTTCAAGCTGAACATGACCAAGCTGGTCGATGATTTGGAAGAAATCTTGCAATTCGTGCGGCGAATCGTACGGTGCGAAGTGCTGAATGAAAGCATTGAAGAGTTTCATTTGCTTGGGATGACAGCTAAGGAGCTGCGGGAGCAGTCCCATTTTCCCAAGAAATACTTTGGATTGGAACATTTTCAACCCAGCTATGATATGGGCGAAGCGGTTGTTGTCATAAATGCGTTACGCACATTGACAAGGGAGACGGAGCTGTTGGCTTACCAAGCCTTCAAAAAAGAACACGGAGAAGCAGAGCGCGAAGATATCATTCGGACGCTGAACCGACTGTCCTCCTTGTTCTGGATTATCATGTTCCGCATCCGTGTTGGACAGTACAACTGATGAGGTGAGCATAGTGGATAACGAATTGGTAGAAAGCATTATCAATGAAGTGGTCAAGCGAGTGCAGGATGAGGCCTGCATCGAGATTGAAGCATCCGGCAAGCATGTGCATTTGAACCGCGAGGCGATTGATGCATTGTTTGGCGAAGGCTATCAATTGATGAAAGCAAAGGATCTTTCCCAGCCGGGACAATATGCATGCAAAGAGCGCGTTACGCTGATCGGGCCTAAAGGCTCTCTGCATAATGTCGTCGTGCTTGGTCCTGAACGCAAGGAATCGCAGGTAGAGGTTTCGCATACGGATGCAGTCGTGTTGGGAGTACCTGTTCCCGTGAAAGAAAGCGGCAAGCTGGAAGGAACTCCGGGCATCGTGATTGCTTCGGGCAGCAATATGATTCGGTTGGAGCGAGGATTAATCGCAGCTCAGCGGCATATTCACGTGAAGGCGGAAGACGCAGAGAAATACAACGTGAAGAACGGCGAAATCGTACAGGTCAAAGTGTACGGCAAGCGACCTCTCATTTTCGACGATGTGCTGGTTCGAGTCAGCTCCAATTATGAAACATATATGCATATCGACTATGACGAGGCTAACGCATGCGGCTTTGCTAAAGGGACGAAGGGGAAAATTTTGAAGAAGAGCATCTAGGTTTAGGAGCGTGAAAAAATGAACATAGAAGCTCTGGATCGGGCTGCGATCATTGAAGCCGTTACGACTGAAGTGATCAAACGGTTGGGGCAGGGACAGACGGACGAACCGACCGTTCCCAAGAAGCAAGCGGTCCTTTTGACTGTGTCACCGGTACCGGAACTGGAGAGCATGCTGGATCAGCACTATGAGGTGCGTTATTACGACGAATCGCTTAGAGATTGCGATGTGCTGATCATTCCGAAGCTGTGCCTTCAACTGTTGTCCAACCTCGCTAACGGTATAAGCGCAGGCCCGCGTGAACGGTTCGTGCTGACGATGCTGTTGAAGGGGCGGAAGGTTGTTGCCATCGAGGAAGGACTGCTTTATCGCAAATACAAGTCGACAGCACCTGTCTTATTGTACAAGCTGTACGACGAATTTGCGGACAGGCTGAACAGCTACGGCATCCGGGTGGTCAAAGAACAGGAATTGCTTACTACTTGTATGGAGGATGGCCGGGCTACGGCTGTTACTCAGGTTGATAGAAGTAGCGAATCTGTTGATGCACCGCTCCACCCGGAAGTGTTGAATCGTAAAGTCATTACCGAAGCGGAACTGAAAAAATACCGTCTCCAAAACGGGAAAGAGATTGTAATTGATCGGCACAGCATTATAACGCCGCTCGCTCAGGATTATTTGCGCATGCAGCAGATGCAAGTGCACAGAAGATAACGGCGGGGTGAAGCTATGATCGTGGGACAAGTTACGGGAAGCCTATGGGCTACCCGCAAAGACAACAAGCTGAACGGTCTGACCTTCCTGGTGGTCAAGCCGTTATCGTATAACGATGAACCTGTTCAACGCGACTACTTCGTCGCTGCGGATAACGCGGGAGCAGGCATTGGAGATACCGTGCTCGTGACGACAGGAAGCGCTGCCAGAGCATCGTTTGCCAATTCGGATGTGCCTGTTGACGCAGTCATTGTCGGCATCGTCGATTCCATCGAGGTGGCCCATGATTAGTGCGATTGGTGTTGTTGAGCTGCGCAGCATAAGCAAAGGATATGAGACAGCAGACCGCATGCTGAAGACTTCTCCAGTCAACGTGCATCATATGAAGCCGATTTGCCCGGGCAAGTTCCTCATCATGATGAGCGGCGACACCGCAGACGTGCAGGCAGCGATGGATGCAGCAAGGGCGGATGCGGGCGAATTCCGAATCAGCGATTTTGAATTGCACGGCGTGCATCCTGACATCGTAGAGGGGTTGAAGCGAGCTAATTCTTCTCAGCCTGTGGACGCGCTTGGAATAGTGGAGACATCTACGGTGTCTTCCGGTATTTTTGCATTGAATGAGGCTCTGAAGCAGTGTGATATTCATGTGAAAAAAATGAACCTCGGCATGGCGATTGGCGGCAAGTTCCTTGCCGTGTTCACGGGAAGCGTCAGCGATGTCGAGCAGGGGATGAAGGTGTTCGTATCCTCCATGGATCAAAAGCGGATTGTGCATCATACCGTGATACCTTCCCCGACCGAGGAAATCAAACAACACTTCCGATAGGTAGTTCAAAAAGCTCGCTTTTGATCACGAAGTGACACTGGAAGCAACTCGGCATCGAATCTTGCGCTCACTCTTGAAGTCCGCTGCTCATGTAGTCTCGCCTACACTGCGCTGCTCCTTACAAGTTTTACAAAGTAAAACTCGCTTCGGAAGCATACGCTTCGAGTTCACGCAAGCTTCTCGGTGCTGAAAACCGACCTTTTTGAACGCTATACCGGAAGAAAGTTAAAAAGTTCGCTTTTGATCACATAGTGAAAGAATGGAGGAGCACGTTCGTGGAGATTAATGAAATCATCATATACGGCATGGTTATTTTCATGATTCTCGGTGCCATCGACAAGTGCATCGGGTACAAGTTCGGGTTGGGCCACCAATTCGATGAGGGGATTATGGCCATGGGTTCGCTCACGCTGGCCATGGTGGGGATCATCTCCCTATCGCCGGTACTGGCCAAGTTGTTAAGCCCGATTGTCGTTCCATTGTACAGCGCGCTAGGAGCTGACCCTGCCATGTTTGCTACTACGCTGCTAGCAAATGATATGGGCGGATTCTCACTGGCACAGGAGTTGGCGCAGACTCCGGAAGCTGGCTTATTCGCGGGTACGATTCTAGGGGCTATGCTTGGACCTACTATTGTATTCATCATTCCGGTTGCGCTTGGCATTATCAAGAAGGAAGATCAGAAGTATTTGGCTACAGGCGTATTGGCTGGTATCGTCACGATTCCACTCGGTTGCTTGATCGGGGGATTGGTGGCTGGTTATTCGATCTCGATGATTTTGTCCAACTTGGTGCCGATCATATTGTTCGCAGTACTTATCGCACTGGGCTTGTGGAAATTCCCGCAGGGCATGATCAAGGGCTTCACGATCTTTGGACAGTTCATTGTTATCGTAGCGACACTCGGACTCGCGGTTGGCATCGCGCAGCAGCTAACGGATATCACAATCATTCCGGGGCTTGCGCCTATTGAAGAAGGAATTAAAATTGTTGGCGATATTTCCATAGTGTTGGCAGGTGCCTTTGCAATGGTATTCGTCATTACGAAGGTGTTCAACAAGCCGCTCATGAAGCTGGGCAAGATGCTTGGCATGAACGAAATCGCAGCAGCGGGCTTGGTGGCTACGCTTGCCAACGTCATTCCGATGTTCGGCATGATGAAAGACATGGATGCGCGGGGCAAGGTCATCAACGTGGCTTTTGCCGTGTCCGCTGCATTCGTGTTCGGCGATCACCTCGGCTTTACGGCTGGGGTAGCGAAAGAAATGATTTTCCCGATGATTGTCGGGAAGCTCGTTGGCGGGATTACGGCGATTTTCGTAGCTGTATTTTTGGCGAAGAAAATGGCTCCTGAACCGAAGGAAGGGCAGCAGGAGGCCGTATAAGGCCGGGTTTGCTCCGCAAGCCGCTGCTCTGTAGTTAATGGCTTTCTCTCCAATATAGGACTCTCTCATAATTGGTGCCTCGCATGCCGAGCAATCGGCTGCGGGGCATATTTGTTTTTGTGGTGCATACAAAAGAAATGAAACGAATCGTAAAAGCCCCTGATTCATTAATTATCGCATCAGCAATATATACAAAATACGATCTCTTCACGTTCGACAAAGGTATGTTCTTCGCAGAAAGATATGGAATTAATTTGATTAAGGATATCGTTTGAAAATACAATGGCTGCTTCTTCAGATTTCTTCTCTTCTCATCTCATGGATTTTTATTAGACACTCCATCCTCTCCCATTAATCTCGTTCGTTTTAGATATACTCAAGTCTTGTTGAGCAATTTCCTTTTAACTGTTATACACTTGTGGCACTTAACGCTATTGAGAAGAAATATATGGGGGTGTTTTCGATGAAGGTGTGGTTAAAACATCCAGATCCAAACAATAAGTACGGAGCGAAGTTTACATTAGGGGATAGGGAGGTACAATTGACGGAAACTGCAATCATATCAGTAACACGTGGAGAAAAATTCAATATTTTCAGAATAATCATCAATGGAATTATTAATGAAATAGTAAAGAAACAACTTACTAAGAATGAATCTTTATTATATGCCGAACTCTCAGGAGAACTTCAAGGAGGAATTGGTCAGACCGTAACTGTATGGAAAGATGGGAAATCAATGAATCATTTTAAAACCAAAGGTGTACACAAGTTTGCAATGAGATTTTTTGGATGGGTGTTTTATAGCGGTAAAGTGCAAGCATATTTTTTAACATGGAGAATCTCGAACCAGATTCCTAATGACATAGAAATCGAAGAAGTAATTAAGAAATATGGAAGACATTTTGACGGGGGAAAGCTTGTCAGGCAAGCTCAACAACCTCCCAAAATATTGAAAGAGATGAAATGAATCATTGGAAATACATTTGAAGTTGAAAGTAATTCGAGAAGTTAGGCCCTTCAGCTAATACCGTTATTCACGGGGCCTGTCGGCTCCTTGGCCCGCCCGAGGAGTTTACCAGAGAAACCCATACACAGGCAGGACTGTTCCTGCGGTTTAAGTGAAAGTCTAAGTAGAGGTGGAATACCACGGAATGGATCTACGAAGCGATTTCTCAATATGGATATGCAGCATTATATCTGCTTCTGGCCCTCGGCATTTGACTTGCTATTTCTCTGGAATCACCGGGATGGGCTATAAAAAATATCTGCTGATTTCTGGGCTGGGCGCATTCGCCTGGTGCCTGATTTTTATTACGCTCGGTTATTTCGTTGGTCTTCACGCTTGAGCAAAGAAGCTGATTGATTTCGGAAGCAAGGAGGGAAAATGCTCTTCGCAGGTGGGCAGAAGTCGAAGTTTACGGATATTAAATTGAAAATATCCAAGTTGATACAGGAAAAATAAATTATGGAATAAATCTGACGGCCCCCCAGATTGGCTGCCTTAAGCCAGTGAGGGGTGCGAATATTGAAACGTTATCAGAAACCACCCCAAAACGATTTAAATAGGTGACTTATGAATAAATTTATAAATTCAATTCTGTACGCTTGGAAGAATTCAGCTTACTGGTACACAGCCATACGATAAAAAAGTTCAGCGCGACAACGATCACATTCCCTATCATGCCGCCCGTGTAGGGGAAACTGAAAATTGTCTGAAAGTAATTCCATGAAATATGGAATCCGATAGCGAGCCAGAGGCTGCCTGTTCTGACGAACATATAGATGAACATCAACCCAGCGGCAAAGGCCATAATAAAGGCAAATAAATGATACTGCGGATTCACCAAGTGCATACACATGAACAATGCTGAAGAGACGAAAGCGGCAACCCAAGTATTGCTCGTCTGCCGGATAGTCGTAAACAAATATCCTCTGAATAACACTTCCTCGCCCGTTCCGACTAAGATACACAGGATCAAATTAGGCAGGAGAAGTGACGTATCGATCGTTGATAAAAAGCTCGCTTCCATTTCTCCCGTGAGAATCATTTGCAAGCCAAGCAAAAGCATGCAGGCAAAACCAAGGACAACGCCATACAGCAAATTTATAATACCTTTTACTGTTATTCCAATATCGCTTAACGGCCTGCGATCGAACACCTTCAAACTGAAAACAACAGACAACGTTAAAGAAAGCGGAATGACCAAATTCGAAACTTTTCCCTGCCCGGTGACGAACTTGAACCCATACGCAATCGAAAAGAGCAGCGCGATAAAAATGAGGCCAAGCCTTAGTACCTTCCAAAATGTCTGTAAGTTCCTTTTTTTTGTATGTAACCACCTTGCTCCATTCCTTCCTGTCATCATATAGATGTTTGCTTATATCTTAAATATACGCTAGTAATTAAACCCAATACAACGAAACAATTTCAGTACACTCCTTAAAAATTTATTAACACCAAGGCAAGTTTCTTGCAGCGTAAAAAACGAAGAGCGGCTGACAAAATTAGCATTTTGTTCAGCCGCTCTCTCGATACATAATAAGTTTTAATCGACCTAGAAGGGATAGTCCTATAACTAAAGTTCTCCCTCAAGAATCTTTACCAGATACACTTCAGGATGTGCAAGGAATTCTTCAAAGCTGCACAGATCCGCATAGTCCCTGTGCTCCTCATCATAATAGCCTACACATTTGTGCTTCGGATTCCAGACAATTAGGATATCCGAGTAGTTGTCCACTTCCGCAGACAGCCGCAACAGTTTTTGCCGCCCGGCTTTCATCTCAATCGTATCGGTAAACGTGAAAAATTCGACATATTCAATGCTATAATCGTTCTCCGGCAAATCAATGCGCAGTTTGTCTCCCGTCAGGAAAGTCATGAGGTCTTGGGGCAGCTTATAGTTTTTCAGCGCATACCGTTTATTTTCCAGATCATGAAATGCAGGTGGCTCCAATGATTTCAAATATTCGGCCATAGCCGTGTTCTTGCTTCTTATCGCAATCGTATAAGCCCGTTCTCCATCTTTTTCCGGGATAGTGACATCTGCACCGTGTTCAACCAGGTATTTGACCATCGCAAGATCGCCATTTCTTGCTGCAACCGTTAAGGGAGTGGCTTTATACGGATATACCATATCCGGTTCGTTGAAGTTAATATCTACGCCATGCTCCAAAAAGAATGAGACTGTTTTTAAGTCATGTTTATCAACCGCTGTTCTCAGCGTTTTACCGCCATGCTTTTTAATATCCAAGCCAAGCTCATGAATAAGAGGGATGTTCTTTTCATTTCCATAATAGGCCTGTTCGTAGGCACCTGATTGGACATTGTTGAGCGCGTTCAGCTTAGCTCCGTGAGCCGCGACATAACGGACGATCTCTTCTCCGCAATAGCGTACGGCAGTCAAAAAGGAGGGATTATTGTTGGCATTCAAATGAACCCCATGCTCGACTAGCAGCTTCAGGACTTCCATCTGTTCTGAAAGGAGTGCAATATCTAAGGGACTCAATGTGGTGTACTGGCTTAGCGCGATACCTTGTTCGATATCCCAACCATTGGCAAGCGCTTCGCGCAGCGCTGGAACATTTCCTTCATGAATGTGCATCGCAATTACGGGGAGAGTATCGAAACTGCCGATATCCTTAAGTTTGATCATATGTAACCACTCCTGTATCGTATATTCAAACATACCGCCTGTTTTCGATAGAATGGGCTTGCCGTACAAGTGCCAAGCGTTTCTACAAATCTTGCAAAATGAGCCGTGAATTTCTTCTCGGATGGTGAAGACTTCCTTGTATAAGTATATATAAACTAGAACTCATAAACCAACATATCGGGCGGATCGGCTCTTCCAACAGTCAGCTGGATTGAATGTGCTATTAATGAGAATTATTATCATTTATAATGTAAACAGCGGCCGCGACGGTGACATCTTGGCCGTGAGCAGCATGAGGGATATTGAGGAAAGGGATTGACACGGTGAGTTGAATGTTAAAGATCATATACTATTGTGGAATCATGCGGTAATTAACGTCATGGATGTTCGTCATATGGTGATGGAGTTCAGGGAGCAAGTGCACGCTTATCGCTTACCTGCCAGCGCCTTCTTGTTTGCGACACGCGGCAGTGCGCAAATTTGGCTGAATGGCAATGTGAACATGGTTCGACGGTTTCACGTATTGCACGGCGGCAAAGGCAGAGTGGAATGGTAAAGAAAAGAAGGCGGTCCTTACAACGGGAAATGCCTAATTATTCTCGTATGGGATATAAGCCGAGGCACAACGACAGCAACACTAATACTATGAGTATGTACCTAGCGAAAGGAGGTTGCTCGCATGAGTGGAGTTGTTGGAGGCGTTGGATGTGGTGGAGTCGGTGGTCTTTTTACTTCTACGGGTGTAATCTTGGTTCTGTTCATTTTGTTGGTAATCATATTAAGTTCGTGTTTTATTTAAAAGATCCGAATTAGGCCGTATCTTCTTAGGCCAGTGCTCATGGACGACCTTTATTGCATGCCCTGCTTATTGTGCAGGGCTATTTAGTTTGTTTTGGTGTATACTGGAGCCGAACCGGTTCGCCGGTACAGTCGAAGAGCCGTTGGGAAAGCATCCCACGGCTCTTTTGCCATTGAATTGACATTGATACATCAGGGGTTTGGAGTTTGATGTGATATCCACATCCTGAATAATTATTAATACATTTACCTTAGTAGGGGGAAATAGTAATTTCGTGTAGAATATACATGTTAAAGTAGGTGAAATTTATGTCGAAATTAATTGAATTAGTTACTATTGTTATGGGCGCATCTATGATCTTCATCAGCTTGCCTAGTAATACAGAGGCAGCAACGTGTTACAACAAAATTATTTATAAGACAGAAAGGTACTGTCTTGATGGAAGAACCTACATCAAGAATTACTATTCTCAAGATTGCAAGTATGACAACGGCAAGGTCGCAATTGAAAAATGGGTCGAGACGGAAAGCTATGGTGGGTGCGCGGTAGCCTCCACATTGCGATCCACTCCAGTTACCGCAATAAAGGAATTGGTAGATTACTTCTCGCATGGTCTAAAGATTTCGTTCTTAATCATGCTGAATTTGAGAGATTAACTTTATATGTGTCTGACAATAATAAAAATGCGATTCATTTATATGAAAAGATGGGATTTTATATCGAAAAATCAAACTATAACTTTATAAGTGGACTTTTCTTTAAAGAACCGAATTGGCATTTTATGACGTGTAAAGTAAAGGCATTGATGGATCAGAAGGCAATTGGCTAGAACAAAGCATGGAGGAGCGTGCACAAGAAGTTATTCACGCCATAAATTGGGCTAAAACTTTACCTACGATTGATAGTGAACGCATCGGTTTATGGGGTGCAAGCCAAGGGGGCTGGGTTATTCCGAAAGTCGTAAAAGAGGATAGAAATATTGCTTTCAGCATTCTTGTCTCGCCTGCTATAAATTGGATTGCTCAAGGAAAATACAATACAAAAAAAGTTTGGAAAAAGAAGGGTACTCCGAAAAAGAGATAGAACAGGTAGAAAAATATGATAGTAAAGTTTTAGACTTGTTGAACTCACAATCGTCCTATGACGATTATCTCAAAATTGCTATCTTTCTGACGAAAATTATTTAAAAAATGTAACTCAATTTGTTAGTAAGATGAAGTGAAAAGAAAGAAGAAGAAACTAGAAGCTATCGCCTCAGGTTCTTCTCTTCCTACGGATACGCACGAGGATTAAAGCTTTGTTTTGAAAGATGGAGCCCTTGGTTCCCTTATTTCAATTACTTTACTTTCTAAATACTTTAATTCGATTTTCATCTGGAATAAAACCTTTTTCTTTTGGTTTAGAGGCTATCCCACCAAATGGCATTTGTGCTCTTAGATTACAAGATTGAGGTATTTGCCATGCTTTTTTAATCGCATCGTCAATAAGTGGATTATAGTGTTGTAACGAAGCACCTATGTCTTCGACAGCTAATGCTGTCCAGATAGAATACTGGGCAATACGATATTACTCAGCGTATCTTCTACAATGTCCCACAATTAATATGATGCTTACCAATGAGGACAACAGCACGAGATGATAGTGAGTTAAAAGCTGAAGGGCTGTATTTCCCAGCATTTATTTAATAGGTGATATTTTGTTTCCTATCTTAAAAATAGTAAAAATCATTAAAAATGCAGTACCCATTATGACTATCAAGGCAGGAGTAAAGTTGTCAAAAACATCTGCAGTGAGACCGAATAACATAGGGCCAAGGGATCCAAACATAAATCCTCCAAATTGCATCATAGCAGACCATGATGTTGCTTCTTCCTCACTATTAGCCTCTTCAATAGGAATGAGTAGAGCTAAAGGAAAAAGACCACCAGCTCCAATTCCTAAAAATATAGTAGCTATCCACGGAAGAGAATGTCCCATTAACAAGCCAATTCCTATTAATTCCGACAGACTACATACAAGTAACCAAGTTTTTCTACCACCTATTTTGCTAACGAGTACGGGCATTAAAAAACTTACAGGTATTTGTATAGCTGTAAATAAAGTGAGAATGAAACCGGATTGAGAATGGCTTATACCCATTGATTGTACAAGCGGTGCTAACCAAGCTGTTATAGAATAAAAAATAGCTGCCATGCAACCAAAAAATAACATAAACAAATAAACACGTTTATTCGTTATACGTAAAGACGGAATAGCTATCACCGTTTTATTCGTTTTTCCTTTTCTTAAAAGGGGAAGAAGTGATAAAGCGGCGATAAAAGCTAAAATACTCCAGAAACTTAATGCATGCTGCCAGGAGCCCTTCAATTTTTGGAACAACGGTACAGATAAGCTAGATGCAATCGCTGCACCAATTACCATGGAGACAGAATAAACGCTTGTTACACTAAGTTTTTCAGGGAAATACTTCTTTATAAATCCTGAAATTAATGGCCCGGTAATACCGATCCCAATACCAGAACATAATGCTGTAGCGAGTAAGAGTACACTGCTGTTAATGAATGCCCGAAAGAATGTTGCGACAAAGATCAAAAGCATTGCTACAAATAAAGATTTTTCAATGCCTAAACGAACACTTAATTTGATGGATAAAAGAGCAAATAGCCCCATACAAAAAACAGAAAGTGTGGTAATTAAACTAGCTGTAACTCCGCTCATTCCTAAATCTGTTTGTATAACGTCGAGTAAAGGCCCAACAGATGTAATCGACGGTCTTAAGTTCAATGAAATAAAAAAGATGACCACTACAAGATAGATAAAATGCACGTAGGTTACCTCCTTCCCTTATCGTTGAATGTAGTGTACTATTGGATTTGAAATAGTTCAATACTATATTTTATATAATAATAATAGGTAATATCTATGATGAAAGGGGGATAATCAATGGAATTTAGGCAATTACAATATTTTCTCATGTTATGCAAGGAACTTCATTTTTCTGAAGCCGCATATAAACTTGGAATTTCCCAACCAACATTAAGTCAGCAAATACGTGTATTAGAAGATGAGGTTGGAGTACCCCTGTTTGATCGAGTAGGAAAAAAGACGGTAAAAACCGAGGCTGGAGTTATCCTTGAACGCTATGCCTTAGAAGTGGTTCAACAGCTCGAAAATGCTAAACAAGCCATCTCTGATCTTACAGATTTAAATGCTGGGCACTTACGTGTTGCCGTATTACCGTCCGATCTTGATTATCGTCTGACATCCTTACTAATTGATTTCCATAAAGAGTTCCCTAATACTAAAGTTCAAGTCATCCCATCGATTGATATTGTAAATAAAGTGTTAGACAATGAAGTTGATATTGGGGTCGGCTTAGCAATTAAACCTGATAGTCGTTTGAATCGTATCCCTTTTTATACGGAAACATATAGTCTTTATGTTCATAAAGAACATGAACTAGCCGAGCAGGATATTATTTCTCCTACAGATTTGAGCAATATTCCCTTAGTTATGTATCCTAAGGGTTTCTATGGACGTGAATTAATTGATACATGGTGCGAAGAACAAGAGGTATCTATCGAGGCAATTATGGAAACAGGATCAGCTACTTCTTTGTTTCAGCTTGTGAAAGAAGGAATCGGGGCTACAATTCAACCAAGTCAATTGATTGAAAGTTTTCAATCGTTAGGCATTCGTGCAATTCCAATCAAGGGCTCACCTATTAGAGATTTAGAGATATTTTATCGAAATGATAAATATTTAAGTTTAGCCGCTAAAACATTCATGAAAAGGCTAGAGGTGTTTTTTCATAACACCTTATAATATAGGAATGTATTATTTCATTTCAGGCCCTATTGAATAACCAAATTATGTAACATAAGAAAGCCCTGTTGAACATTCGAATAAATTGTTCGATTCTCAAACGCCATTCAATGGGGAGTCGACCAAGATCAAGCAAACCTATAAAACGTGCAAAAGACAAAGTTGTATGAAATCACTAAAACATTAGAAAGAGGATATTTTATGAATCAGACTATTTTCAATTCCTTTATAAATACTGCCCATAAACTAAACAAAGATTTTCATATTACACCATTACTTTACGGTTCGTTAGGTCTTGAGATTTTAACTGGAATTGAGTTTTCTCCAGAAGATATTGATGTGCTTATACCAGAGGTATTCTTAGCCTCGCAATGGGATGAGTTTAAGACAAAAATGGAGAGCGACGGATATCAATTAATAAATTTAGAAGAACATGAGTTCGTTAAAGACAATTATCGGATCGCATTTGCAAGATTCGAAGAACTAAGAGAATTTGCTGGTATTGATTTAGAAGCAATTGAGATAGTAAACCATGAAGGGACATGTTATAAGTTGCTGAACTTAGAACAATACTTGAAAGTCTACAAAAGATCTTCAATGGATGGATATCGAAAGACGAAGAAAAACGATAAAGACGCTAATAAAATTCATTTGATTGAAACCTTATTGAAGAAGTAACATCAATGTAAGCATAACATTGACGCTGTGTGGTATAACCCCTTGGAAATAAAATCAGTGAAACCATATACAAAGCATGCCTATATGGACTAGAAAGGGATTGGATAGATGAACAAGATAACTTGGAATAGAGAGAAACTTTGGCAAGGGTGTGTATTGGCTTCAATCGCTCACGCAATCAACGTTGCACACTATCCTGAATTTGCTCACGAACAATCTTGGGACGGCTTCAATTATAGCGTACAGGATAGTTCTGGCACACGGGGAACAATAACATTCCATCCCAGCTACTTAGCAGCCGCCTTTCGTAATGATAATAGCGAACGGGTATCAGAGTATAACAACGCTTTAGAATACTTTAAGGATTCTCCTGAAGAAGTGAAAGAGTTAGCCGCAGATGAAACGCTGCAATATTTGTTAGAGGATATTCATGGAGAGACAGTTCCTGTGATTACAACTGCTTTTTGGGGAGATGGCGAGGGAATCTATTCACAAGATGAATTTGATGAAATGATTGATAATGGGGGGGTTCTCTTAGAAAGACAAGCAATGGACATAGAAGCTGCTATAAACGAATGGCAAGAGGACTCTGAAATGTCAAAAGTGCAAATTAACCTGCTAAAGTCCATTTTCCAACGTAAAATAGAAAAACCCTCAGAACCCATTGTTTTAACGGTAGAAGAAATTAAAATGATTGAATCTAAGGATGAAGAAGGGTTAGCTGAAAGCAGAACTTCTTTTAAAGAAATAGGTATCGAGTGGGAGGTATAGAAAGGTTTCATATTATATGAAGTTGTAGTGAATCACGGGATAGAGTACAATGCATCGTATACAAACGGCAAAAGGTGATGTCTACGATGACTTTAAATATTATGAAGATTCATGATCTTTTTGATCAATTTACGCGAAAAGTAGAGGGGCGTGTCCAGCAACACACATGGGAAGAACGGCTTACGATTCCTGCGCATATTGGGCAGGGAAGCGTTACACGGACGCGGATTCGTCCAGGCATGGAGATTATGTTAACGGATATTACATTCGAACAAGATATGAAGCTTCATATTCAGGAGGCTTGTCAGTTGTTCGAACTAAGTTACTGCGTAAGCGGCGAGATCTATTGCGAATGGAACGGCAAGAAAAGCTATACGGATAAACAAACCGGCAACGTGCTTTTCCTGGAGGATGTTCAGGTATATGAAGAGAAAAAGGCAGGCATCAGAAATCAGTTGCTGGAAATAAGGCTGACTCCGAACGAACTGCTGCATTATGCTGGAGACCTGACGGAGAAACAGCAAATGGAAACCTGGCTCAGACATCATCGTGGAAATATTGACCGATATCCGGACACTCCAGCCATCCAAAAGTGTGTTTCCGAAATAATCCATTGCACGTACCAAGGTACGATGAAACGGCTATATATGGAAAGCAAAGCGCTTGAATTTATCGCATTGTTTGGCGAGTCTGACGGTTACGGTTCGGTAGGCGGAAGCATGGCTCTCCGGCGAGATGATATAACGAAGCTGAAGCGGGTCCATGAGCTGGTGCAAATCCATGTTGAACAACCATTGTCTATTCGCGAGTTAGCCAAGCAGGTCGGAATGAATGAATGCAAGCTGAAAAAGGGATTCCGTGAAATGTTCGGCATGACGATCTTCGAGCTTGTGCGTCAAAAACGGATGGAGAAAGCGCTCTGGTACATGGAAGTAGAGCGTTTGAACGTGGGGGAAACGGCTGTGTCGGTCGGCTATAGCAATGCCAGCAATTTCACGACGACCTTTCGCAAGCATTATGGCTGCAATCCCAGCGAATATTTAAAGCGCATCGACCAACTGGATTTGGAGCGGCACAGGCTGCAGAATAGTTTGGAATAGCAGAAAGCTTCAAGCAGGTAGAACATATGGTTCTGAATTGAACGATATATTCTGTTTGTTTGAAGTTTTTTTGTTTTTGCTCCCTTTATAGGGAGAGAACCACCCTCAACAGGTAGAGAAGCGGGGTTATATTGCTCATGGTGATGATTGTATTGTGTTCAGCGTGTACGCAGGCAGCATCTGATCCGGCAAGGGAGATAGAAGATGGTGGAGAAAGGAATGTCGAAACCATGAAATCAGGAAACGGTGGCGACGATCATTATCCCGTCTCGATCACAGTTTATACGGATGAAGGAAAAGAGATGACACAAACGATTGAAAAGGAACCCAAAAAGGTTGTAGTGATTGGATCAGCCATGGCTGAGCTAATGATTGAATTTGGACTAAAGGATAAAGCTGTTGGTCTGGGCTATCTTGATCAGTCTTTTTCAATATATGCCGATCAAATCTCTCAGATGCCGATTCTTACAGAACTGTGGCCATCTAAAGAAGCCGTGCTTGCTTTGAAACCTGATCTCATTTATTCGGTTTCTTATGCTTTTAAAGAAGATAGATTAGGCGACATTTCTTTTTGGAATGACCGAGGCATTCCGGTGCTCTCGGCCGCAAACTTTAATATAGGCCGCAGCATTGACATCCTGAATTATTCGCAGGAAAGTAAAACAAGTTGCCGATACAACGGGGTGTCGTAAAAGGCGCCTCAACAACATTGAGTCTGCGTGTGCCGGCAACACATCTGCGGGGCTTCAGCCTGGCAGACAGCTTCTCTTCACTTCGGGAATGGGAAAAAAAACCGAAAAATCAGTGTTCCTAGGCATTCACATAAACACCTTCCTCTAGTCGATAATACAATGTCTCAAAACCAAGAGGAGGTTTATCATGGCGAATGTAAAAGTAAGCCCGCGATTCCAAAGATTATGCAACCAATTTGCCACAATTTTAGGCGGGGAACATGAAATTGATCCAGGACCCGTTTGTTTTGTCAGCCGGTCCAGAAACCTGAAAGCGACAATTTTAGGAAGACGCACAACTTCACCTTTGGTTCGTTATCAACTGTTTTCGTTCGAATCCCTTGATAGGGAGGGACGCGCACTCTGTTTAGGTGAAACCGCGTTGTTTCAAAACCAGGCCAACCGATTAATTCGCAATCTGCAAAGAAATGGTATCACGGTAACGGCCCTTCACAATCACTGGCTGAATGAGAGTCCTCGATTAATGTATATCCACTGGGAGTCCATCGACAATCCCATCGCATTTGCAAGGAAAACGAAAGCGTCTATTGCCTTCTTGGGCTGACTTTAACAAACAATAACCCTGAACGAAGGGGTGCTTGGTAGGAAAAACTGTTTTGCGAAAGGTTAACAATATTGAGACATTCCCCACGAAGTAAAGCAAGCTTTCGCAGCTTATTCCGATTACTTTGTGGGGACCCCCTGCAACTACCGCTGCTTTGAACCAGGATGTCAATTACATAAAGTGAATAGACGGAAGTTAGACGTCCCAACATGCTTGCTCCGCAATCGAATCATTCTTCTTCCCATTCCATGCTTCGTAAGTGAGGGGCTTTTTTTCGTAATTGCCTGGCAATCGTATAACCAATGAGGAACGCAGCGGCTGAAGTATTGCCGTCTACCGTAAATGGAATGAGCGAAGCATCGGCAACGATTAAATCTTTCACCCCATGTACCTTTCCTAAGCGATCGACGACTCCGCCTTTATTTAATGGGGCCATCCGGAGAAAACTTTGTTGGTGATGATTATGATCGAAATTGTCCTGAATAAACTTCTCTAGCTTTAAGTCATCCTCTATAACATCAAGCGTTGGCGATATGAGCCGATAAGAGGAATCAATCTGAGCCAGTTCCAATGCGATATCCTTTATATATATTTTGTAAATGTTTTTTACTGCTTCCATGTCATTCGGATCAGCGAGAAATCCTTCATCGGCCAGCACGATTTTAAGCGGGTCCTTATTTTGGATTTTGATCGTTCCGCGACTCTTCGGCCGCAAAAAAAGAATCGCCAAGGTTAACATTCCATCGGAACCGATACCGATCAGTTGCACCGAACGACGAGTTGGAGCTGCTCCATTAGGGTTAGGCAAAAAGGCTCCGCCTGTATAAAGAGCACTCGGATCGTTGGATGGCAGTGCGCGATCATTGTGGTTGGTTGTAAAAACGGCAAAATTTAAGGTGTGATTTTTCAACCTTCTCCCTACGTTTGGATTATGAAAGATGACGGGGATTCCTGCTTCTTTTAGCGATTTAGCCGGCCCGATTCCGGATAACATTAATAGCTGAGGGCTGTTGATTCCTGCTGAAACAATAACTTTTTTCCGTGAATAAGCCCGGACGCATTTTCCTTCTTTTAAAAATTCCACTCCAATTGCACGTTTGCGGGAAAAAAGCACTCGGAGAGCAGTTGTTTGAAAGAAAACGGTTAGTTTTCGGCTACGAACGCCCCGACCTGTCGGCGTCATGATATCCGGTGAAAGGAACGCTGTTGAAGAACTTTCCCTTTGACCATTTGGTTTTTGATATAATTGCCAGCGGGTAAAGGGACCCAGAGGAGTATCAGGATCATTATAGTCAAGAATCCGGGGAAAACCGGTAGCTTGCTCAATCGCGGCAGTCAGTTTTTCCGCCATGGATGTTGGAGCTGCCGGTGCTTGCCTGATGTCTATCCGTCCATGAAACCCGTGTGCTGCAGGATTATTGGTTTCTCCATTGTACTTTTCTAATCGTTTAAACCGCTGAATTGCCCTCTCGGGGGACCAAAGAGGACCAAGCAACCTTTCCCATTCTTTAAACACGGCTGATGTCGGTCGTACATACTGCTCTCCGTTAATGGAAGATCCGCCACCCAAAAGGCGGCCCGTGGTCCATTCGAATACCCGATCATCAAGTCCCGCTTGAGGAACGCCTTCCCCTTGCCAAAAGTAATTGGGGAAAAACCTTTCCTCAAGTTCCGGAGCAAAGACTGAATCCCTAATTGGTTCATCTTTATCGTTATTGCCACCCGCCTCTAACACAAGCACAGACGTTCTTTTATTATCCGTAAGAGTCTTTGCGATGACAGCACCTGCCGGACCAGTGCCAATAACAATATAATCAAAAGTTAATTCCCTTTTCATCCAAGCTCTCCTTTTTAAAATAGACTACTGTAGAATATTACTTTGTTCTGTCCCGTGTGCCTATCTCATCATCCTTTTCGATTCGCTGAAATCGAGAAGCAGGCAATGTAAATAGCGGATGAATTTACATTGTGATCATACATACAAAAAATAGAGCAGCCACTTAAGCTGCTCAACATTTGATTGAACGATTTACTTTTCACTAAATGCAATATTTAATCTAATAATCCCTAGTAACGAACCTTGAATATAGTTTAATTTCTTAGATATAAACGGGCTTTTTAATAAAAGCACACGTACTTTTCCTGAAAAAAAACTAAGCACAATAAAAATGATGATGGCCTGAAGCATAAAAACAATTCCTAAAACAAGCATTTGTAAGGGGATATAACCGGTTGATTGATCAACAAATTGAGGTAATAATGCCAAGAAAAATAAGGATACTTTAGGATTTAGCAGGTTCATCAAGATTCCCTTTTTGTATAAAGAAGGATAGTCTAATGACTTCTGATTATTCAAAGTCAGATCGGATTCTTTTTCTCGAAACGACTTCCATGCTAAATACAATAAATAGGCTGCCCCGACATATTTTACGATTGAAAATGCTAATGCTGATTGATAAATGACCGCTGAAATTCCAAGTGTTGCAGCAGTAACGTGTACGATTAGCCCTGAGCATAGCCCAAGCGCCGTTGCAATGCCTGCTTTTTTGCCCTGTGAAATGCTCGTGCAAGAACAAACAAATTGTCTGGGCCAGGCATTAAAGTAAGAAGAACGGCCACTCCCAGAAAAGATAAGACGGATAGTAAGTCCACTTTCATCAGCTCCTATATGTTTATTTCATAATGCGTCATTTAGGGGAAGGTTTTCACGAATCATTGATATAAATTCTTTAACAAAGGGTTCGTATTTTTCATGTTTACGCGTACATAATGCAATGGTGTTGATGGGGGGCAGCTCTTCTACATAAACTTTTGCAAGCTCTCCTCGCTTAACAAATTCACAGGCTGCTAAAGATGAGATGAAACTTGCTCCGTAACCGGAGCTTACAGCATGAATCGTCTCGTTTAGCCCGCTGAATTGAAGCGCTACTTTAGGTGGTTGAACCATGTTGGTCTTACACAGTGCGAACAACCTCTCCCTAGTCGCGCTTCCTTCCTCCCTCATAATAAAAGGCTCTGTCATCATTTGACTAAAGGTGATATGCTGATTCGCATACTTGTGGTCAGGGGCGACCACAAACCAAACTTCGTCTTTGTAAAGCTCCTCCCACTCAACTTCATCGGGGTAAAATTTTGGTTCTCCTCCACATATGGCGATATCTGCTGCATAATTCACAAGTTGATCAAGAACATTCTTCGAATTAGCTGTTGTAATCGTTACCTCTATTTCTGCATGATTGCTTTTGAATTTGGCGGCCCATCTTGGAATAAGAAAACTCGTTGCCAAATACGTTCCAACGACACGTAATTTACCACTTTTATGACTTCGATAATCTTCTATGATAGACTCGATCTGATCTTCCAAAGTAAATAATCTTCTAGTCGGATCTATTAGTTTTTGTCCAACAGAAGTAAGTGCTATTCCCCTACCTTTGGGTTCAAACAAGACAACATTTAATTCTTTCTCAAATTTCTTGATCTGTGCAGTAATGGCCGGTTGGCTTATGTTAAGTTTGCTTGCTGCTTGGGTAACGCTTCCCGTCAATGCAACCGTGTAGAATATCTTTAGAGCATGTAAATTCATAAAGGGTACTCCAATTTATATAATTTTTAATTATGAATGACGTTTAAAATATATTTTTATTATATATTTTTCAATAGTATACTCTAGACAATAACTTGTGTAAATATGGAGGGCAATACGATGACTGAGACTATTTTATATTTGACCAGACACGGACAGACGGAGTGGAATGTAGACAAGAGAATGCAAGGACATAAGGATTCACCTCTTACAAGCTTAGGAGTTCTACAAGCAGAATGGTTACAAAAGAGATTGAAAACAATACCATTCGATGCGGTATATTCTAGTTCCAGCCCTCGGGCATTGAGAACAGCTCAGATTGCAGCCGGGGGTAACCATGCAACTATCATGCCCATGGATGAATTAAAAGAAATAAATATGGGACTGTGGGAGGGACGACGTATAGAATTCATACAGGAGCATCATGCTCAAGAGTACGTTGATTTTTTCAACAAACCTCATCTATACCAGCCAACAGGCTCTGGAGAAACTTATATGCAGTTGATGAACAGAGTGATACCCGCTATAGACGGCATCCTATCAAAACATCAGGGAGAAAAGGTGCTGATTGTTACTCACAGATTAACCTTAAAGACAATCATGGGCTACTATGGGAATAAAGAATTATATGAACTTTCAAGCTTACCGGATATTGAATCGACTAGTCTTTGCAGAATTTCAGTGAAGAAGAATGTTCCATCGATTGAAATGTACGGGGATACGTCTCATTATCAAAATTAACAGTTCGTGAGAGTTAAGCGCTGACGGTTTCGCAATAACAAAGGGCACCCATAATGATTGGGTGCTCTTCATTTATGCCAATTTTGAGCCTAGTTTTTGAATTTGTGCTAACCACTTTTCGCGCATTTGATCCGTTGATGTCTTAACCGGTCCGAGTTCAGTAATACGAACAGGGCTGATTCCGCTAAAATTCAGGATGGCACGCTTCATGATGTGATGACCTGCTTGCTTGTATACGAAACGGTTATACCAAGAAGGGGTATCCATCGTTACGATTAGACGGGCTGACTTCCCTTTTAACAGTTTATCTATAAATATGGAATTTGGACGATATTTGTATGCGAAACCAGGCAAAAATATCCGGTCGATAAACCCTTTCAGAACCGCAGGCATCGCGCCCCACCAAGTCGGATAGACGAATACCAGGTGATCGGCCCAACGGATTGTCTCTTGCGCATTCAACAGATCTTTCTCGAGTTCCATTCTGTGAGAGTAGCCGTACTTTAGATTAGGGTCAAAGTTCATTTTACTCAAATCAATGATACGTACATGCGCCCCGCTTTCGGTCGCTCCTTTCGCATAAGCCGCAGCTAAACCGGCGCAAAAACTTTCGGAGTAAGGATGTCCCATGATGATTGCAATATTCGACTTCATTCATTTTCCTCCTGCTTGCCAGATGATGTTTGACTTGCCACACAAGTGAAATATAACGTTATACCATATAAGCTATCGTGATATGATAGTGGTGAACGAAAGACGCTATGTATATAATAAGCTGCGCGAAGCTGCGTAAAAATGATGAAAGGCGCAAAAAACATAAGGTTTTATGCAAATGCGGGAGGGCAGTTACTATTGAATCATTATGACGTACCGGTTTCCCAGATTTATCCCATTATAAAAACTCTTGTGCTTCAAGGTTATGATGTCGATGCTTTTTATAAATATGCTGCTTTTGATGCGAATTTGCTCCAGAATGCTGAAGCTCGAATTTCGGCGGAGGAATTTGAAAGATTAATTGAATCGGCCTCAGCCTTCACACAGGACGAAGCATTTGGATTACACCAAGGGCAGACTATAGAAATTTCTGATTTAGGCGTTTTGGGATATGTGATGATGCACTCCAAAACTATCGGTCAAGCTTTGGAAGCCTACCAAAGATATAACGTCACTGTGTGCAGTGTATACAACATCGGGTGGGAAGTAGAGCGGGACGATGTCTTGATACAAGTGATTTTTCAGGATACGCTCAGACAGACCTCGAGGCATTGTGTGGAGGAGATGGCGAGTTCTTTGTACCATATCATGATTAGGTTGAGCTGTCGCTCGATCCCTGTAACAGGCATACAGTTCGCGCATGCTTCTCCATCTGACATTAGCGAACACATATCGGTGTGGGGGATAGAGCCTCAGTTCGGAAGCGTAACAAATTGTATTCGCATGGGTAAAGAGGTTTTGGAATATCCCATTCTATTCTCTGATGCGCAGTTGTTGGGAGTGTTCGAGACCATTGCGGAAGAAACGAGAAACAAACTTCTTCAAGGCCACATGTTTTCAGACCAACTTTACAAGTGGATCACCCAGTCTATGCCATCCTTTATTCCAACTTTAAAAGATACGGCTAAAGCGTTCAAACTGAGTGCAAGAACAGTGCAGGCAAAATTGAAGCAGGAACATACATCCTATATCCAGTTATTAAATAGAGTTCGGAAGGAGCTCGCCATACGCTATTTAACCAATCCGGAATATACAGTAGGGGAAGTCGCTTATCTTCTTCATTATTCAGAGCCGAGCGCATTCCAAAACGCCTTTAAAAAGTGGACGGGATTAACACCGGGGCAGTATCGAGCAGACTCGATAAGGGGTTAGTTGTCGGATGTATAATCGCAAAAGCATATTCAGACAACACGCGATCCGGTCTAAGATAATAGCTATCCGAGGCGTTTAATCTGCTCAATATCATCTGGCCGTTTATGACCATTACAGCGGTTGTTAAAACATCGCGGTGTACCGCGCTGATTGTATCGTGCTCTTGACAAGTTGTGTGGAACACAGCGCGGCTCCAGCGGATTTGGATATACGGGACTCCTTAGTCCTCCGGTGTCTGGTCGAGGTATAGGCGAGTCACTTCCGTATGTTCGCCTTGCTCGATTTCTTTCTTGGTTGCTTTTTCTTCGAGCGGATCGTGCCCGTTCATACTAGGCGCAATCGTTGGCTCTTCTTTGTGCTTCTGTTTTTTGTTATCCATTATCATCCACGCTCCTTACTGTTAGATTTCCGAAAGGCCGAGAAATTATACCGGACATCTCCCATTTCAATTGCAGTTATCTGAGTAACATAATCCCCTAACACGTTCTCTAAAATATCCTTAGCTTGATTCACATTCATATCTAATTTAAAGGATTTCCTAACCTGTCAACTGCAACTTATTAATTTAATGTTTGACATTGTAGTATACTACAGGCTTTATCCTCTATGTATAACAACTGACAGTCCTTCATTTAGAGGACTGGGCTCAAGAGGAGGATCTGCAACATGAGAGCGTTAGAGATTATTGTCATTCTGGTGAGCTTGGCGGCCGCAGGAATTATGATCTTTGGAAAAAGAGAAAGGCGCCGAGATGCAGCTGTGCTGACATCTCTGGTATTAGTCGTGCTTCTGCATGGGTTGATTGATGATTTCCGCATCCAGATGGTGCCGGCATACGTTGTAACGTTGTCGCTCTTTATTGTATTAGTGCGAAGACTAGTCAAGCCTCAAAATCAAGCTCGTATCCAATCGCGATTAAAAAGATGGGGGCTATCCATATTGGTGTTGGCCGTCACTGCTGCTTCTATCTATTTGACTAATTTGCTGCCTACATTTTCAATGCCCGACCCGACAGGGAAATATGCAATTGGCACAATATCCCAGCATTTGACGGATGAAGCTCGTGATGAAACACTGACTGCTGAGCAAGGGGACAAGCGGGAGTTAATGGTTAATGTATGGTATCCCGTTGATTTCGATAAGGCCAAGTCGAAACCAAAAGAGAGTTATCCGTCGGATCTTGGGGAAGCCATTAGTCTTGTGTTCGGCGTACCCAAACAGTTGTTCAGTCATGTAACCACGATTCCAACGCATGCTGTTCAAGGAGCAGAACTGTCAACGGCTGAAGTAAGCTATCCAGTGCTGCTGTTCTCTCCCGGCGTCCGGTCCACTCGTTTCCAGAGCATGACCGCTGTAGAGGAATTGGTTAGTCATGGTTATATCGTAGTGGGCATCGATCATCCTTACACGTCCGCGAAGGTCTCCTTCCCTGATGGCCGGACTGCTTTCTATCATGTAGGTCCGGAATTGCCGACGTCGACGCCAGCGGAGATTTACGAGAGCAACATAAGGGGGGGCGGCATTCGCGCAGCGGACGCCAGGTTCGTGCTGGACACGCTCACGGAGTGGAATAAAAAAGATCCTAATCGCTTGTTCGAACGTAAACTGGATTTGAATCATGTTGGAATATTCGGCCATTCCTACGGTGGAGCAACGACAGCTGAGACGTTGGCAACGGACGCGCGTTTCAAAGCAGGCGTCAGTCTAGAGGGCGGCTTCTGGGGGAATGTCGCTCATGCCGCTTTGCAGCAACCGTTTATGTATATCATGTCCGGCATCACAGCCGAGAGCTTGAATCCGACGGAGACGAAAAAGGATAAAGTGTTCTATGAAGAATTTGCCGGAGACCTGGAATCCGTCATGAAGAAGAGCCAAAATGATACGTACTATTTGACGGCTGATAAATTTTACCATCAAAGCTTCACGGATATAGCGCTTATGTCACCGTCGACTTTTGCTAAAGATATGGACCCTGTGCATAATGTCGATATTACGAGGACCTATGTAAGAGCATTTTTCGATCAATATCTGAAGGGAGAACAGCAGCCGCTTCTGGATGGCCCGTCACCTGATTTCCCAGAGGTAACATTCGATGAGGTCTATACGATAAAGAGAATGTAATATGTGACAAGATACCTAACCTAGATCGATTCATCAAGTTGAATCGGTTTGGGTTCATTTTTTATATGGAAGAACTTTTGAGTGTTGAAACCCGCCAAACTCCGCATTTCTCTCCTTTCATCTCTTTTTTTATTGGAATAAACAGGATTTCCTATTGTAATATAAATATGCTTATAAGAATATAGGAATTGGAAAACTATTCAGAGACCAGAACCAATGGATCTTATATTAGAGTAAGATTACGGCCTTATCTGGTGAATCGTCGTGATTGCAGGAACATTATAGGGAATTCGGGCAATGACAATAGAGAGGAGACGAGTGATGAAAATACTCATCGGACAACCGAAATTGGAAAGAGGAGTAAAACAGTTATCAGAAGAAATAGTTAGAAACCCTCAAGTGGATATGGTTATATATCCGGAAGGCTATTTGGGCTTGGGGAAATAAGTGAGCTGAATATTGACTTTGTTGCACATCCAATCGGAGTTGGGATGTTTAGTGATCAACAGTTTAATGAATGGATAACCGAAGCTATAACTATTGCCAAAAGACATATGACAATGGTTATTGGCACAAGTCATGCAGATGGTTGTTTCAAGGACAGTGATATTTCAATTCCCATCGCTTATTGCGTTGACTCGAATGGGGAAGTTGTATTTGTAAGGAAAAATGATACAAGGACAGTAATATTCGATACCGAGTCTAGGAAAATAGAAGTATTGCAAGCAATCGCTGCGCTTTAATTCGCTAAGGAACCTGACTCAAGATGGAGAAAGCTTATGTTCTATTGGCTACTGGCTGGCTGAAGATTTTGTTAATGAAGGTACAGTTAGACAAGTTGAAAGGCTTTACGATCATTATGTAGATCATGTTGTTTACGGAATGTTAAAGGAAGACTAGAGGATTAAGGAGGCACGTCTCTTTAGCCTGCCAGATGCATCGAAAAAACTAGAACGTTATATGCAATAAATTGGAGGGGTATATGGAAGTGAACTATGGCAAAACTTTAAAGGAATATATCTTGAATTATCCGATTACGTTCTATCTAATTGCTATAAACACATGCGTCCTTATGATATCCATATTATTAGATTCCATGTATGAAATAAGAGTGTTGAAAAATTTCCTCGGCATTCATACAAATGTATTTGAGCCTTGGAGGTTTGTTACGTATGCATTTGTACATAATGGACTACAGCATTATTTTTCTAATAATTTTTTCTTTCTGATTATGGGGCCGCCTTTAGAAATAGCATTAGGAAAAGTAGAGAGCGTAAAATATCTTGTGTAAATAGATAAATAGCAAAAAGGAAGACCTTTTC
>NZ_JAJNBZ010000028.1:0-15127 GCF_021369635.1 Paenibacillus profundus
CATTGCCTCTTTCGCTTCGTTCACCGTGTTTCTCATCGGCGACTTTTATAATATATCACGTCGTTCAATAGTGTGCAACAGGTAAAAAATTACTGTTTCAAATTAATTTGATTTGGCTTTCAAATCCCTGCTCCTCTTCCCTCCATTACCCTAGCTGGGACGAACCGAATCATTAGACCACTCAAGGAACAAGCTCGGTTCGATCCCACTTCTTTCTTATATAGAAGGAAAATGCATTATACAGGAGAAATGAAATACCGCCTCCCGCCACTCACGTTCCATGCCCTGCCTTTCACCGAGGCCTCCAAACGCAATCCTTCCTGACTGCCTTCCTCACGGATAATCAGATCATAGGAAGAGCGGATTCGACAAGCTCCGCTCTGCATAGCGGTAAGTATCGCTTCCTTCAGACGGCCCTCCCCCCATATCATATCCACTTCATATCCTCCCCGTGTACGCATTCCGCGTACTTCTCCATTCGGCCAAGCTTTAGGAAGCGCAGGCAGGAAGGCTATCGCATCCCCGTGCGATTGCAGAAGCATTTCGGCTATTGCTGCTGTGCCTCCGAAGTTGGCATCGATTTGAAACGGCGGATGGTCACCGAACAAGTTCGGATGCACCGACTTACGAAGCAAGGCCGATATATCCTCGTAGGCAAGCTCAGCACATTCCAGGCGAGCCCAGAACAAAATAATCCAAGCCCTGCTCCAGCCCGTATGTCCCCCACCATGCTCCAACCGCCGCTCAAGCGTGCGGCGTGCAGCCTGAGCCAGCTCAGGTGTGGCAAAAGGTGTGATGTCATCCGCAGGGAACAAAGCAAACAAATGTGAAATATGGCGGTGCCCCAGTTCCACCTCCTGCACATCTTCGGCCCATTCCAGCAATTGTCCATATTGACCGATTCGATGCGGCGGAAGCTTGGACAGAGCGGTTAGAAGCCGTCCTCGAAAGCCTGCCTCGCTTTCCCATTGTTCACTTGCATGCAGACAAGCTTCAAATAAAGCTCTGCTAATTTGAGTATCCATGCTCGGACCCATGCATAGCGTCCCGCTGTTGCCATTCGGCAAACGATAACGGTTCTCCGGTGACAGGGAAGGCGACGTTACCCATTCCCCTTGCTTGTTCTCCATCATATAGTCGAGCAGAAAGAGCGCCGCACCTTTCATAACGGGATAAGCGCGCTCACGCAGGAACACGGCATCCTGACCGTACAAGTAATGCTCCCATGTATGCAGCGCCAACCAAGCACCACCCATTGGCCAAATCGTCGCTGACACCACATCGCTCACCGGTGAAGTATCCGCCCATAGATTTGTCGCATGATGAGCCACGAACCCATCCGCCCCGTACAGTATGCGCGCAGTCCGTGTTCCATTGCTTCTCAGTCGATCCAGCAAATCAAATACCGGCTCGTGGCATTCCGCCAAGTTAGTCACTTCCGCAGGCCAATAATTCATTTGCAGATTAATATTTAGATGATAATCGCATTCCCATGGCGGCGTGATGTGGGGATTCCATATTCCCTGCAAATTGGATGGCAGCGTACCGGGACGAGAACTGCCCATCAATAAATAGCGGCCGTATTGAAAAAACAATGCAAATAGTCCTGGGTCCTCATGCCCTTGCCGGAAACGTTCCAGTCGTTCATTCGTGGGCATGTCCTTAGCATAGTCTGCTTCTGTCGCTGTTCCCTCCAGTCGAAGCAACACTCTGTCATACCTAGCGCGGTGATCTTGGATATGCTCCACTCGTACCTGTTCATACCCCTTAGCTGACGCCGCCCCCACCTGGCGAAGGCATGCTCCAAGCGGATCCTCTTCCCGAAAGCTCGTCGCCGCAGCAATATACATCGTTACCACATCCGCCGATTCCACGGACAAAAAATCACCGACAGTCTGCACGCGCCCTTTATGGGTAAGCGCTTTCATAACGACACAAAAACGCACACCTTCATTCCCGCACTGGCCTTGCATTGCAATCGTATCAGGTGAAACAACTACAGTACCCTCTTCAAAAGACCGTCGGTTTAAATACAGGGATAAAGACAGTCGTTGCAATTCTGAAGCCTTCATTCTCAGCACAATCACCTGATCCACCGCACTGCTGAACAGTTCACGCTCATAGACCGCTCCGTCCCTTTCATAGTGCACGCGAGCTATTCCTTCACCTAACGACAGCTCCCGCTCATATCCAATCACTTCCCCCGCTCCGCCGTGGATGATCATTTTCATATCGCCCAGCGTCTGGTACGGGCCGAAATGCTTCGGTATAGAAGTAAGCGTCAGGCGGGCTACCCGCTCTGCCTTCTCCGGCTCACCGTCCAACAGCAGCTGCCGGATCTCTTGCAGGTGAGCTGCTGCTTGCGGATTTTCACGTGCTATTGGCCCGCCATACCAGACAGAGTCTTCGTTCAATTGCAATCGTTCGGTATCCCACCCGCCGAATTGCATGGCGCCCAAACGGCCATTGCCGACGGGCAATGCTTCGATCCATTCCTTTGCAGGCTGGCGGTACCACAATCTGTCTTCCTTTTCCGTTGCCGATTGGAACATATCTTCCTCCTTATGAACGCGGAATAACAGCGCTGCTGCCATTCCCTGTTCTTTAATCACCTAGCTAGAGTAGGACATGAGGAAATTTCTGAGATGTATGTTATCGATACCTCAAACATAGCAACCGCCACTCGCAATGTCAATCCACTGCTTGGCGCAATTACTCGCACCCATACGACTCCACACGATTCCTACAATTGCCGACACAACAGCGAGAAAATAGTACCTTCCGTAGCTCACACGACAAAAAAAGACCAACTCTCCGCAGAGAATTGGTCTTCCCATTAATCATATTATGAATTGCTGCGATCACGCATATGCGGGAAGAGCAGCACGTCCCGAATAGATGGCGCATTGGTCAAAAGCATTACGAGTCGGTCGACGCCGATGCCTAGTCCGCCTGTAGGCGGCAAACCATACTCCAATGCACGAATAAAGTCGTCATCCATGTCATGCGCTTCATCGTTGCCGTGTTCACGCTCTTCTAGCTGCGCTTCAAAGCGTTGACGCTGATCGATTGGGTCGTTGAGCTCTGTGAACGCATTTGCATGCTCACGTGCTACGATGAACAGCTCGAAGCGATCCGTAAAGCGCGGATCCTGATCATTTTTCTTCGCAAGCGGTGAAATCTCAACCGGATGTCCCATAACAAACGTCGGTTGAATGAGCGTTTCTTCAACGAATTGCTCGAAGAACGCGTTCAAGATATGTCCGAATGTAAAGTGCGGCTCAACCGCAACCTTATGTTCCTTCGCCAGACGCTGCGCTTCTTCGTCCGTCATTTGTACGGAGAAGTCGACGCCCGTCGCTTCTTTTACCGCATCAACCATAGTGACGCGGCGCCATGCTGGTGTCAGATCCACCTCATGGCCTTGATATTGAATTTTCGTTGTGCCAAGAACCTCCTGTGCAATATGCGCAATCATGTTCTCAGTCAAATTCATAATATCTTCGTAATCGGCATACGCTTCATACAATTCGATCATCGTAAATTCCGGGTTGTGGCGAGTCGATATCCCTTCATTGCGGTATACGCGGCCGATTTCGTACACTTTCTCCAGACCGCCTACGATAAGCCGCTTCAAATGCAGCTCGATAGCAATACGCATGTACAGCTGCATATCTAGCGCATTGTGGTGTGTAATGAAAGGACGAGCTGCCGCCCCGCCTGCAATCGTGTGCAATGTCGGCGTTTCGACTTCCAAGTAGCCAAGCGAATCCAAATAACGTCGCATCGCTTGAATAATTCGCGAACGCGCAATAAACGTCTGTTGTACTTCCGGATTCATAATCAAATCGACGTAACGCTGGCGGTAGCGCAGCTCAACGTCCTTCAGACCGTGATATTTCTCTGGAAGTGGATACAGCGACTTCGACAGCACTTCAAGCTCAAGCACTTTAACCGTTGTCTCACCCGTCTTCGTCTTGAAGATGACACCGCGCACTCCAATAATGTCACCAAGATCGAGCATGCTGAATGCTTCGAACTTCGGTTCAGGAACCGTATCTTGACGCACATAAATCTGAATGCGGCCGGTCAAATCCTGAATATGGGCAAAGCTCGCTTTCCCCATGCCACGCTTCGCCATAATGCGGCCCGCCAGGCTCACTTCCACGCCCGCTTCATCCAGCTCTTCCTTCGTCATGTCGTTATACTTGTCCAGTACTGCTTTGGCAGTATGTGTCCGGTTATACTTCTTACCGAACGGGTCAATGCCCAATTTGCGCAGCTCGTCCAATTTGTTACGGCGAATTTGCAATAATTCGCTTATTTCGGTTTCCTGATTGACGACGTCCGTCATAACGTTCCACTCCTTCTTATGCATGCGTTCAATGCTATATGCTGAACGATCTCCAATGGATTATAGCGAGCATAAATGTTCACCCAATATGATTTTCATTTCTATTTTCAATTTTTTTCATGAAAATTTCTCAATTGCAAAGCAAGGCAGCAACGGCCTGCCTTCTTCCTTATCGAGAAAAAAGCTTCCATTTGGAAGCTTTCATCCACTTGTGCCTGTCCTTCACCATTCATTCACTGCACATTCGGCGCATTTGTCGTTGCAATTAGCGCTTGATGTCAATGATCTTGTATTGAATCACGCCCGCAGGTACGCTAACGTCTACGACCGTGCCTTTTTGCTTGCCTAAAATAGCTTTGCCCACTGGGCTTTCATTCGAAATCCGATTTTGCAGCGGATCGGATTCCGCCGTGCCGACAATTGTGTATTCCATTGAATCGCCGAACTCCAAATCTTCCACGATAACTGTAGAACCGATGCTTACCGTATCCGTATCAATCTCATCGTTGTTAATGATACGCGCGTTGCGAAGCATTTTTTCTAATGTAATGACACGACCTTCTATGAATGCTTGTTCGTTCTTCGCATCTTCGTATTCGGAGTTCTCGCTGATGTCGCCGTAGCCGATCGCTACTTTAATTCGCTCTGCCACTTCACGACGTTTTACGGATTTGAGGTTTTCAAGCTCTTCCTCCAGCTTCTTCAGACCGTCCTGGGTCAGAATGACTTCTTTATCGCTCATCTTACCGATTCTCCTGTCATGATCAATATTTTCGCACTCCGGCCTCCGGGCCGCCTGACAGCGATCACTTCCGATGCAGCCGATGCGAATACCTTATTTCATCATATGGCGTCTTTTCCACATGATGACTTCTTTACTTGCTTGTTCATCGCTTGAAATTGTTGCGCTAAACATGCCAAGGCCCGAGGCGAATTTTCTATTGTTGAATTATATGGGATGGATTAGTAAAAGTCAATGAGACGGCACACTCGTTTGAAAACGCTTCGATAAGTTCTGCTTCAACGATTGTTCCAATCAATTGTTCCAATCAGTGCCGCCTTATTATTGATGAATTGGCTTTTACCAAAATCGAGCAGGACACAATATGTGTCCTGCCGGTTCTCGCAACAAGTCTGTGGAATACCTGTCCTTCTATATCGCGTCCCCTTGCTCCTCCACCTGTGCCACATAATCGTCCAGGAGGCGGACCATTTCGTCACGGCGCGTTTCTTCCATAATAGCATCCTTGACGCGCGCGGCGCTAGGCAGACCTTTCAAATACCAAGCCAAATGCTTACGCATCTCCTTGACCGCCACCTTCTCGCCCTTCAAGGCAATTAGGCGGTCCATATGCACGATCGCAATGCGAACCTTCTCCGCCGGAGACGGGTCTGGCGGCAGTGTTCCATTCGTCAAATATTCCACCGTGCGATACAGCATCCATGGGTTGCCAAGCGCACCACGGCCAACCATGACGCCGTCGCAGCCTGTCTCCTCAAGCATTCGCTTGGCGTCTTCCGGTGAGAACACGTCCCCGTTCCCAATGACGGGAATCGATACCGATTCCTTGACTTGACGAATGAAGCTCCAATCCGCCTGACCGGTGTACAGTTGCTCGCGCGTCCGTCCATGAACGCTGACCGCTTGCCCTCCTGCCCGCTCAACCGCCTTCGCATTTTCAACGACGTAAATATGTTCATCGTCCCAACCAATGCGCATCTTCACGGTAACAGGCTTCTCGACAGCCTCGACAACCGCCGACACCATTTCATAAATTTTGTTCGGATCCAGGAGCCAGCGCGCCCCGGCGTCGCATTTGGTCACCTTAGGCACCGGACATCCCATATTAATGTCGATGATGTCGGCATTGGAATCTTTATCGACAATCTTGGCGGCCTCCACCAGCGACTGACGATCGCCACCGAAGATTTGCAGGCTAAGCGGCTTCTCCCGATCATCAACATATAGCATTTCCCGTGTACGCTCGTTGCCGTGAACGAGCGCTTTATCACTTACCATTTCGGCGCAGACAAGGCCGCAGCCGAACTCCTTCGCAATCAACCGGAAAGCCGGATTGCATACACCGGCCATCGGAGCGAGTACGACCTGATTTTTCATTTCGATGTTTGCAATTTTCAGCATCTCGGTCACACTCCTTTCTCTCACTAATCTATTTCAACTCGTGCATTGAATGCTATTGCATGCGCGTAACGCTGCCAAAGTTCCATTTTACCGGATGGAGGGTAGTGTGGCTAGTTCATCCCTTGAAATATTTAATTCTCGGGAAATATCGATTATGGTCCGCTCGTCGATTTCGCGGTGTCCCCGTTCCATCTCCCCTAGCACGGAGACGGAGATGCGCACGCGATCGGCCAACTGCTGCTGCGTCAATCCCCTGAGCTTACGGAAGGCGCGGATTCGCTTGGCCAGCTGCTTCGTTTCCATTTCCGAATCCCTTCCTTTCCATCCAGTGTTCCCAAGGCCTGATGAACGAATGCGTGCAATTGCGTATCCGATTCAGGCACGATATCGGCAAGCGGCACCATGACGAACAGACGCTCACCCATCCGAGGGTGCGGCAACGTCAGATCGGGCGTATTCACGCTGCAGCCTTCCATCCAGAGCAAGTCCAAGTCAATGACGCGCGGACCATTGCGAATGTTGCGCACCCGACCAAGCTGCTTCTCAATATCCAGCATCACTTGCAGCAACGCCTCCGCATCAAGCGCAGTAGCCAAGCAAGCGGTCATATTCAAAAATACTGGTTGATCTTCATACCCGACTGGATCCGTCTCGTAAATATCCGAGCAGGCAACAACCTTGATATCATGATGACGATCCAGTTCGGTCAGCGCCGCGTGCAGTGAGTATTCGCGATCACCGATATTCGCTCCCAGCGCAATATATGCGATAACGAGGCCCGTCTCATCGCCCGATACATAATTGGACGCGCCTTGCTCTATTTCTCGCTCCATCGTTACGCCTCGCTCTCATCAGCGCACTGTTCATCCTGGTCCCGCACGCGCGTCATTTCTACGGTCAAGCCTTGAAAATGAATGTCGAACGGAGGATGCGGCTTCGTCACGCGTACCGTCGCTTCGTTGATTCTAGGGTAAGCATCAAGGAGCGCCGCTGCAATCCGTTCCGTCAGCGCCTCCACCAGTTGGAACGATTGTTCCTCGACTATCGATTTCACCATATAGAAAATATCTGCATAATTGACCGAATCGTTCAAGTTATCAGATACGCCTGCTTGCCGCAAGTCGATCTGCAAATCCAAATCGACATACCAAAGCTGCCCTAAGGCGCGCTCCTCCTGAAATACTCCGTGCCGACCGAAAAATTCCATGCGATGAAGCTGCATGCGGTCATATCCTTCCACTTTTGTCTTGATCATGTTTATAAGCCCCTCTTCTCTTAGGATGAACCGAACAGATAAACCGGCGGGTGCGGCTGGCTTTAGCGCGGATACAGCATCGCGTCGCACATGCGGGCCGTACGCACGTTGGCTTCAATATCATGAACACGCACAATTTGACAGCCCTGCGCAATACCAAGCGCCGTAGTGGCTGCTGTACCCTCAACCAATTCATCAACAGGAAGCTGAAGCGTATCACGGATGAACCGTTTGCGGGAAGCAGCAAGCAGCACGGGATAGCCGAGTTCCCCAAGTTCATCCAGATGATGCATGAGCGTCAGGTTGTCTTCAAGGTTCTTCGCAAATCCGATGCCGGGATCAAGCCAGATGTTCTCTTCCTTAACGCCTGCCGCCGTCGCAATAGCGACACTCTCGAGCAGATCGCGCTTCACATCCTGCACGAAGTCATCGTACTGCCTTGCCGGACGGTTGTGCATCAATATGATCGGACACTGATATTGTGCAGCTGCACGCGCCATTTGCTCATCTTTTTTGCAGCCCCAAATGTCGTTCAATATATGAGCGCCCGCTTCCAATGCTCTGCGCCCCACTTCGGCCTTATACGTGTCCACCGAGATCGGAATTTGGGGCATCTCCGCATGAAGGGCCTCAATGACCGGAATTACCCGGCTTAATTCTTCTTCCGCTCCTACAGGTTCAAAGCCAGGCCGTGTCGACTCTCCGCCAATATCGATGATATCCGCACCTTGCGCGACCATTTCCCGCACATGGGTAATAGCACGATCGACCCGATTGTACCGTCCGCCATCCGAGAAGGAGTCCGGCGTTACATTCAGAATGCCCATCACAAGCGTGCGGCTGCCCAATGATAGGGAACAATTGTCCCATTGATAGGTGCGCTGCCGAAACGTCGGTTGCAGCATGTTTCATTCATCTCCTCTAATCGCCAATGTCCATCCATGCGTCAGAAACATATTTTCACTGCACAGTTACTGCCGCTGCACGGTACATTTGCAGCAGCTTGTCCGTATATGAACCAATTCGCCCCTGACCTACTTGAACCCATTTCCCGTCCGTATCCAATAACGAAGTAATCGGAACCAGTTCCTGTACAGATGTCGTAATAAAAATTTCCTCTGCCTGCCGCAGATCATCCCACGTATACATTCCTTCTTCGGGGAGAAGTCCGCAAGCTGGCGCCAGTTCCATTACGAATCCGCGCGTAATACCGGGCAAGATGCCCGCTTCTATAGCCGGAGTGCACAGCCGGTCTCCCGCAACGAAGAACACATTGCTTACGATGCCCTCAGCCAGCTTGCCATCAGCGGTCAGCATAAGCCCTTCCGCCCCCTGCTCGGCTGAGCGGCAGGCGGCCAGTTCGCGCTTTGCCACAATATTGTTCATGTAATGGCCTGATTTATAGCGGATGTCTGCTTCAGGCGCGTTCCGCCGTGTCCGGAGCAATTGCAGCGGCTTGCCATTCTCATACAGCATATCCGGCATAGACGGAAGCGGCTTGGTCAGAACTAAAGTAAGTGGCGCAACGTAATCGCCTGCAGGCAAGCCAAAGCCGTTCTCACCTGCGCTCACCGTATACCGAACATAAGCCTCTTCCAACCCATTGGCCGCCATCACCTCGCCAATATGACGTTCGGCTTGATTCACGTCCAACGTATATCGAATCCCTAGCGTACCGCATGCTTCGGCCAAGCGCTTCAAGTGGCGCTCTAATAAAAACGGGCGGCCGCCATACGTCCGCATCGTCTCGAATAAGGTCATTCCGTACAAAAAGCCGTGGTCCATAACAGGAACCGCGGCTTGTTCGCTCAATACTAACCCCCCGTTCCACCCAACGACTTTCATCTTATGCGCCTGCTTTCACGTTCAAGAAATTCCGCAGCATCTGATGTCCGTGGTCAGTTATGATGGACTCTGGGTGAAACTGGACACCTTCGATAGGATAGGCTTTGTGACGCAGACCCATAATTTCCCCTTCAGCCGTCTCTGCGGTGATTTCCAAGCAATCCGGCAGAGACTCACGCTCTACGATAAGTGAATGGTAGCGTGTCGCCGTAAACGGATTAGGCAATCCGGCGAACACCGATTGTCCTTCATGCTGGATGGGAGAGGTCTTGCCATGCATCAACCGCTCAGCGCGGATCACTTTGCCGCCGAAGGCCTGTCCGATCGCTTGATGACCGAGACATACGCCCAAGATAGGCAATCTGCCTTTGAAATGTTCAATGACGTCGAGCGTAATCCCCGCCTCGTTCGGGGTGCACGGTCCCGGAGACAACAGCAAATGATCCGGTTTAAGCTGCTCAATTCCTTCGATATCAATTTCGTCATTGCGAAAGACTTGCACCTCTTCGCCCAGTTCCCCTAAATATTGCACCAAGTTATACGTGAAAGAATCATAGTTATCAACGACCAGTATCATCTTGCGTTCATCCTCCCCACAGCATGGATATTATATTTCCTTTCCTGCTTCACCTGATGCAGCAGACACCCTAGCCATCCGGGCCCGCTCTCTCACATCGCGCTCGCTCATTTGCACGGCCTTCCATAACGCCTTCGCTTTATTTAAGCTTTCCGCATATTCCCGCTCCGGATCCGAATCGATAACGATGCCAGCTCCGGCCTGGATATGTCCAATGCCGTCCTTCAGCGTCAATGTACGAATAATAATATTTAATTCCATATCTCCATTATAGTCAATCCAACCGAACGAACCGGTATATGGCCCGCGCCGAACAGGCTCCAGTTCCTCAATAATTTCCATCGTGCGCACCTTCGGCGCACCCGTAATCGTTCCTCCAGGGAAGGTGGCCCGAATGACGTCAATCGCATCCTTGTCTGCCGCCAATGTTCCTTTTATCTCTGACACCAAATGCATGACGTGCGAGTAATGCTCGATCACCATAAGTTCTTCGACTCGCACTGAACCGTACTTCGATATACGCCCTAAGTCGTTTCTCACCAAATCAACGAGCATAATATGCTCAGCCCGCTCTTTTTCATTAGTGATGAGCTCATCAGACATAAGAACATCCTCTTCCGCAGTGACCCCCCTGCGCCGCGTTCCGGCGATGGGCCGCGCACTCACCCCGCCTTGCTCTACCCGAACGAGCAGCTCAGGCGAACAGGAGACAAGCTGGAACTCTGGAAATCGCAGCAGACCCATATACGGCGATGGATTCAATGCGCGGAGCCATTCATACAAGCGCTCTGGCGATTCATTGATTTCGCGCATTTGACGCATGGATAAGTTCACTTGAAACACGTCGCCCTGGCTAATATAGTTCTGGATTTTGCGGACCGCTTCCTTGAATTGTTCCTTGGGGAACGCCGTATGAACCCCATCGAACGCTTCAATGTCAATGGACAGTCCTTCCTCTAGCGCCTGCTGACGCCGTTCCGCTTCCTCCTGCATCTCTTTCTGCTGGCATGCCTGCCACCAATCGTCCCACTGGCTCTTCATTGCATGCGCGCGCTGCTCTGCCGCACCGTATCTAGCAGATAACGATCCATCGGTTACCGTCGTCATGACCGCACAATAAAGACAATGCTCCGTCTGATCGACGATCCACAATTCGTTCATTTGCATAAATATATAGTCTGGCAAAGCCAAGTCATCATCGGCAAGTATAGGCAGACGCTCTATCGAACGCGCAACATCGTAGCTCAAATAACCGACACAGCCGCCTGTAAATTTAGGGACCTCTTGTATACGTGGGGCACGATATGGCGCCATCCATTGTTGAATCATTTCAAGCGGATCTCCTTGGCGCGATTGTGTTGGCTGATGAGGTTCCCACACCGAGGCTTCCCGACCTTTGCCCGATATAACCGATGCGGCGCTCAAGCCCAAGAACGTGTACCTTCCGCTCTTTCCGCTCTCCAATACAAAAGCATGCTCGTCCGCCCCCTCCCACGCGGCTAACCAGGAAGGAATACGCACCTGAGCAGCCGGAAGCTCGAACTTAAGCACATAAGGAAGAACCGTATATCCTTCCCCCACAAAGCGATGCCACTGCTCAAGCGTGACCGCTGCCCATCCTCTCTCAACAGTTGCTTGCTCCACTAGTTCACCCCATCAAAAATGTCCTTCAAGTGCGTGTTCAAAAAGGGCTCTTTTTGAACAACCTCTTCAAGGCATTGATTCTCACGCCGTCGCTTAACATCTTATTTCTTAACAAATAGTATAGTCAAAGTCGGCACATAAGAAAAGGTCACATGTTGTAAATTAATGTAATTCAAAATTTCAAGGCCCACAATCGGAGTCATTGTGATGACGCATTTAGAGGCAATCTTTCCTTAATCATAAAAAACCCCCTCTCGTCATAGCTGCAAGCGAACGCCGTTCGCCCTGCCGCTCGTAACGCGAGGGGGAGGTCAAGCATGTTTAGTTCTCAAAGTTGAATAGCGGCGTACTTAAGTAACGTTCACCATTGCTCGGTACAACCGCAATTACGCGCTTGCCTTCGCCTAACTCACGCGCGACCTGCAATGCGGCATGAATGGCTGCACCTGAGGAAATTCCGCATAAAATGCCTTCTTCCTTAGCCACTTGGCGGGCGATCTCGAACGCATCGTCATTTTCAACTGCAATAATCTGGTCATATATTTCCCGATTCAGTATATCGGGAACGAAGTTCGCGCCAATGCCTTGAATCTTGTGCGCTCCAGGCTTGCCTCCCGACAAGATCGGAGAGGCTGCCGGCTCTACCGCTACGATACGAATGTCCGGGAAATTGCTCTTCAGCACTTCTCCCGTGCCTGATATCGTACCGCCGGTACCAATACCCGCTACAAAAGCATCCAGCTTGCCGTCATACGCTTGAATCGCCTCGACAATTTCCGGTCCTGTCGTCTCGCGGTGAATCTTCACGTTCGCTTGGTTCTTGAATTGCTGCGGAATGAAATAAGAGGGATTCTCCTCCGCCAGCTCTTCCGCCTTGCGAACCGCTCCGTTCATTCCTTCTGAGCCTGGGGTCAGCACAAGATCGGCTCCGTATGCCCGCAGCAAATTGCGGCGCTCAATGCTCATCGTTTCCGGCATGACAAGGATCGCCTTGTATCCTTTGGCTGCCGCCACCATAGCCAGACCGATGCCGGTATTGCCGCTTGTCGGCTCTACGATCGTATCGCCCGGCTTTAAACGCCCTTCCTGCTCGGCTACCTCAATCATACTAATTGCAATCCGGTCTTTAACGCTCGCCCCCGGATTCTGATATTCCAACTTGACATAGATCTCCGCGCTGCCCTCAGGCACAATACGGTTCAAACGGACCAGCGGGGTGTCCCCAATCAATTCAGTTACACTGTTGACGATTCTTGGCATATGGAAGCCCTCCCATGGCTCAACATTAACGTTCATTTCCGACTAATTCACTTGGTTTTATTCCATCTTAACAATCCGCAAGTTGAATGTCAAGAGAGCAACAGAAATATGTTCCAGTAAACTGCGTGCAGCGTATTGACAAATGACGTCATTCAAAATAATATAAAAACAAATAGTAAACGTTTAGTATAAAACATTTAGTAAATGGAGAGATGCATGAAATGACACGTTTAATGGTGCTGGGTTTGCTGTTAGAGCATGGCCAAATGTCAGGTTATGAAATGCAGCAAGCGATGCAATCCGCGCAAACAGATACGTGGGCCGGCGTATTTCCGGCATCCATCTATCATGCGCTGCGAAAAATGAACGACGAAGGGTTGGTGGAATTGAAAAATATGGAGCATACAGGAAATCGCTCAAAAGCTATTTACAGCATTACATCAGACGGCCGCGAGGAATTCGATCGTTTGCTCTTGACGTCATTTCAACAATCTTCGGTCGAGCTGCCGACGACATTGTATACGGCGCTTACATTTTATGCCGCCGGCCAGACCTCTACGGATGAGATCCACCGCGCGTTGGATGAACAAAAGCAAAGCATCGCTTCCATGATGGACATGATGAAAGCCGGGCAGGCGGCAAAAGCCGAGTTTATGGAGATTCCGCCGCATGTCATGCTGATTTTCTCCAATATTTATGCGCAGTATGCACTGCAGCTAAAATTTATAGAGGACATCCGACACGCCCTGCTGCAAGGAAATCAAACCTAATCTGCAAGGAGAAATGGGGAATTGATATTGATATGCAGACGGATCGAAGCTTGCGCAAGGCGCAAATGGCCGCATTATGGGTGGTCGGAATTGCGATTTTTACCGACATGCTCGTCTATGGCCTCATTGTGCCGGTATTGCCGAGGTATGCACTTAGTTTAGGCGCTTCGCAAGGCGCCATAGGAATGTTGTTCGGCAGCTATGCAGCCGCACTCTTGCTAGCTACCCCCTTGATGGGCATATGGTCCGATAGGGCAGGCCGGCGCATACCGATGCTTTTCGGTTTGTTCGGACTCGCCGGCGCTACAATACTGTTCGGCTTCAGTCATCAATTTGGGCTGCTGGTCGTAGCGCGGATACTGCAAGGCGTTGCGGCGGCAGCCACATGGACGGCCGGCTTGGCGTTGCTTGCCGATATATTCCCTCCCGCGGCACGCGGCAAGGCAATGGGGTACGCTCTGTCAGGTCAAGCGGCCGGAATGCTGCTTGGCCCCGCTATTGGAGGCTGGTTGTACCAATGGGGAGGATATAACTTGCCGTTTCTGGTCGCAGCCGGATTGGCCTTAGTGGACGGGTTTCTTAGATTTCTGCTGCTCCGAGATACAGAGCCTGCCGCTTCGGCCCGGCAAGCATCTGCGCAAGACATGTTTCAACTGATCCGAAGGCCTAAGCTGCTGTTAATCTCAGGCGTTATCGTATTAGGCGCCTCATTGCCTAGTGCATTGGAGCCGACGCTGCCCATTCATTTACAGCAAGTTTTTTCCGCATCTCCGGGCCTGATTGGACTCCTTTTTGCCATCCCTACGGTCGCTTATGGCGTGACATCACCATTAGCGGGAACTTTTGCTTACCGATGGGGGGCAAAGCGTCTGATTATGATTGGCCTTATCATCACGGCGATTGCTTTACCGTGGATCGGCGCCGTGCACCACTTGACGCTGATTGGCCTTCTGCTGGCCGTGCTCGGCATTGGCTTCGGCTGCATTCTTACGCCTACACTGTCGGAGCTGTCCGCTGCTGCGGATGATGCGGGGATACGTTCCTACGGCTTCACGTTTGCCATCTATAATACCGCCTATTCCTTCGGCATGTTCGCCGGGCCGATACTGAGCGGAACCGCAGCGGAGTCCTTTGGCCTAAAGGAATGCTTGATCCTTTTCAGCATCATCGCCATTGTTTATGCGGTCATCATATATCGTTCTGCAGCTTTATCTGCAGGAAACAGCGCAGTGTAGGCGAGACTACATGAGCACCGGACTTCAAGAGTGAGTGCAAGATT
>NZ_JAJNBZ010000028.1:15225-71324 GCF_021369635.1 Paenibacillus profundus
AAGAAGGAGGAGCGCAGTGTAGGCGAGACTACATGAGCACCGGACTTCAAGAGTGAGTGCAAGATTCGATGTCGAATCACATCTTGGGATGCTTCGTGATCAAAAGGGGACTTTTTGAACTACCTCTATAAATAAAAAAAGGGATAGTCGCAAGAACAAGCATCTCCCTCACTCTTGCGATTACCCCTTCATTATCCATGATGTTCGGCGAATGCCGAATCCTTGATTGCCGCATTGTACTTTTTTCGCAGCGCCTCTTCCCAGTCCGTTAAAGGCGATGTCTTCGACAGAGCCAAGTCTTTGCGCACCCGGCCTCGAAGCGCCTTGCGTTCTTCCGGTTCGACTTCTTTTTTTCCGTTCAGCATCACGATAGCATACCCGTCCTTCACCTGGATCGGTTCTGATATTTCACCGACTGACATTTGGGTGGCCGCATTCAATTCAGCTGTGTTCACGAAAGGATCATCTTCATCAATCCACCCAAGCCGTCCTCCTTGGTTTGAAGTAAACTCATCACGGGAAAGCTGCTCGGCAAGGTCAGCAAAGGTTTCGCCTTGCTGCACCCGCTTCAAAATTTCGTTGGCTTCCCGCACGGTCGGGACGATAATGTGGACGATGTCATATGACGCAACTAGCTCGTATACATCGCGATGCTTCTCAAGATACCTCTCAACTTCTTCCTCCGTCACTTCTACACCGTTGGTCGCAATCTTCTCCATTAGGAGACGGTTATACAAATCTTGCCGCAGCTGCCTGGGACTCATTCCAAGCTGCTCCTGCATAGCCTGAAAGTAGACCTCTTCATCATCATACCCTCTCATCTGCTGCTTCAGTTCCCATTCCACTTCTTCCCGGGTAACATCGATTCCGAGCGTTTTCGCTTCTTTTTCTGCCGCTTTGGACGTCAATATTTGCTCTAGCACCATAGCTCCGTACTGACGTTGTAATTCGGCGTCCCATTCCGATCGAGTCACCAACTCATCGCCTATTGTGGCAACAACTGACGAGGATTTAGGGGGGAGTGTTGCATCATGCTCTTCTGCCGTCGTGTCGAGCCGAAAGATGAGGATGCCTGCAAGTATGATGATGCAGGTAAATAAAATAATGATGCAGCCCCATAAGCTTTTGACTTCTTTCGTCATATTGCTTGCTTCCCTTATCCCATATTTCCGTTCATACGTGCGCTAGTTCTTCGTTTGTTCTACCAGTTCCACTAATTCATCACGGTTAAAATCATACGCTTCATTGCAGAAATGGCACACGACTTCAGCCTTCCCGTCTTCTTCAATGATAGCATTCAATTCATCTGTGCCGAGGCTGATAAGCGTCTTCTCTACCCGCTCTTTGGAGCATTGGCAGCGAAAGACGATTGGCATGGAGTCCATCACTTGAACGTCATCAACAATCCACGTCACCAATTCTTCAAGCTCCAGACCTTGATCCAACAGAGCAGTAATCGGTGGAAGTATGCTGAGCGACTGTTCGATTTTGTTGATTTCTTCATCCGTCATGCCAGGCAACAGTTGAATGATGAAGCCTCCGGCATGAAGCACCGAAGAGTCGGCATCAACCAGTACTCCTAATCCGACTGCAGATGGCGTCTGCTCGGATGTGGCGAAATAATAAGTGAAATCTTCGCCAAGTTCGCCAGAGATGATAGACGAGCTGCTGCGATAAGGCTCCTTCAGTCCCAAATCTTTCATAACATGGATAAAGCCATCCCGGCCAACCGCTCCAGCGACATCGAGCTTGCCTTGCTCATTGCTTGCCAGATGGACTTGCGGATGCGTAACGTAACCCCGAACCTCGCCGCGCGCATTCGCATCGGCTACGATTTGTCCGATCGGTCCGTCGCCTTTGACCTGAATCGTAAGTTTCTCTTCTCCCTTCATCATCGCCCCCATCATGGCAGCGGCCGTAACTGTGCGGCCAAGGGCTGCAGTTGCAGTAGGATAGGTGCCGTGGCGGCGCTGCAATTCATCCACTAACTGTGTCGTACGAACGGCAAAAATACGGACTTTCCCTCCGAGCGCTATGCCGCGAATGAGTTTATCCTGCTGTTTATTCTGCTCGTGTGCTTGTTGTTCCTTGCTTTCTATCATTGAAGCCTCCTGTTGCGCTACATATTTTCAGACGTGTGACCACATCGATTAGTACCTCTAATTGGTTACACTTTATTTCGGTTATAGATGAGACGCAATCCTTCTAGCGTAAGCAACGGATTGGTCGTATCGATCGTGCGCGATTCGCTGGCAATCAATTCGGCGAGTCCGCCAGTCGCAATGACTTTAGGATGCGCCCCCAGCTCGTCCCGTATCCGGTCAATAATCCCGTCTACTTGGCCCGCGTAGCCGAATATAATACCGGCTTGCATCGAGTGAACCGTATTCCTGCCAATGACCGACTTCGGCTTCGTCAGCTCAATGCGAGGCAGCTTGGCCGCATGTTGGTACAACGCTTCCGTCGAAATACCGATACCGGGCACAATGGACCCACCCAAATAGTTCCCTTTACTATCTATCACGTCAAACGTCGTGGCCGTACCGAAATCGACCACAACAAGCGGATCTTGCCCTCCGTACAGCTCTATCGCCCCGACCGCGTTAACGATTCGGTCCGCCCCCACTTCACGCGGATTCTCATAGCGGATGTTAAGCCCCGTCTTAACGCCTGGACCGACAACGACCGGCGTTTTAAACAAATAGGTCTCGCATAACTGTTCCAGCGTATGCATAATTGGCGGTACGACGGAAGACATAATGACGCCTTCTATATCTTTGACCGATAACCCAGCCAAAGCAAACAAGTTATGAATCATGACCCCGTACTCATCGGTTGTCGCCTGCCGGCTTGTCGACAAGCGCCAATTATGAAGCAAGGTTTCTTGTTGATATACTCCTAGTACAATATTCGTATTTCCAACATCGATGACGAATATCACGGTACACTAACCCTCTTTCTTCGCATTCAAATCGAGACTGATGTCGAGCGCCGCAAAAGAGTACGTTAACGCTCCAACGGAAATGACATCGACACCGCTCAGCGCTTTGCTGCGAATCGTATCCAGTGTGACTCCTCCCGATGCTTCAATCAGAATATGCGGCCCGGCGTCGCGAATGAGCTGCACCGCTTCTTTCATACGCGCTTCATCCATATTGTCGAGCATAATAATGTCGGCTCCGGCCTGAATCGCTTCGCGAACTTGTGCAATCGATTCCGCTTCGACCTCAATCTTCATCGTGTACGGAATCTGTCCGCGTGCCCGCTCCACAGCAGCCTGAATACCGCCGGCTCCCTTAATGTGATTGTCTTTGATCATCACTGCATCATAAAGACCGAAGCGATGGTTAAAGCCGCCTCCGACTCTAACCGCATATTTTTCCAGCGCACGGTGCCCCGGCGTCGTCTTGCGCGTATCAACGAGCTTGGCAGATAGACCTTCGATCGCCTGTACGAAAGAGCTCGTCTTTGTCGCAATGCCGGACATCCGCTGCAGCAAGTTCAAGGCAAGCCGTTCTCCCATTAAAATGCTGTGCGTACTCCCTTCCACTTCGGCCAAAATCGTACCGCGCTTGACAACATCCCCGTCCGAGACTAAGGCCTTGAACTGCAATGCATCATCCACGACCTCAAATACGGCTTCGGCAACAGGCAGCCCAGCGATGACGCCGTCATCCTTCGCATGAATAATCCCTTTCGACGTATGCCCAGCAGGAATCGTGAATGCAGTCGTGACATCTCCGGTACCCAAGTCTTCCTCCAGCCATGCTTCGAGTTGGCGGCGCAAGGCCATTCGTTCCACGCTAAACATCGTTGATTCTCTCCTCTGTTATCCCTCGCTCGCGATGCACCAGCGTATGTTTGCGCCAGCATTCGTCGTCACGCTCTGGATAGTCTTCACGGGAATGTGCTCCGCGGCTTTCTTCGCGCCAAGAGGCTGATTCGGCTACAAGCATAGCGCAGGTAAGCATATTGGCAAATTCATATTCTTCCCGTTTCGTTAATTTCACATGAAAAATCGTATCTTGCCGCTTCAACTCATCCAATCCTTTAGCTAGTCCTTCCGCATGACGGCGGAGCCCAGCGTAACGAACCATCACCTTCTGCAGCTTCAGCCGTCGTTCGACAACAGGCTGACACGAATGCTCCCGCCGTTCCGCTTGGTAATCCGTACGAGTCTCAGAAGGAATGAGCGGGGATAGCTGGGATATGTGATCAACGATGCGTCGGCCGAAGACGATAGCCTCTGACAACGAATTGCTCGCGAGGCGGTTCGCTCCATGCACTCCGGTAGAAGAGGTCTCTCCACAGGCGAACAGGCGCCGAATGTTCGTTTCTCCATTCAGATCGGTCTTGATTCCGCCCATCATGTAATGCGCCGCCGGCGCTACAGGTATCCAGTCACACGTTAAATCCAAACCGTATTGCAAGCAGGTTTCATAAATGGTAGGAAACCGGTGCTTAATCATATCTTCCGATTCATGCGATATATCCAAATAAACGAACGTAGATTTGGTGGCTTCCATCTCACTCAGGATGGCACGAGCAACAACATCGCGCGGCGCAAGCTCCAGTTGGTGATGGTATTTCTCCATAAAGCGTTCACCTTTAATATTACGAAGTACCGCTCCTTCACCTCGAACTGCTTCCGAGATAAGAAACCGTGGTGCCCCCGGGTAGCAGAGCACAGTCGGATGGAACTGAATGAATTCCATATCTTGAACATAAGCCCCTGCCCGGAACGCCATTGCAATGCCGTCCCCAGTCGCAACTTCCGGGTTGGTCGTATAACGGTACAATTGACCCGTCCCTCCGGAGCATACCACAGTTGCCTTCCCGCTCACAAATACACGCTCACCATCAGGGCGCTGTACGATGACGCCGCGGCATTCCCCTCGTTCAGCGACTAAATCAATCGCGAAATGGTCATCCCATACCGTCACATTACGCAGCCCTTTTACTTTATCTGCTAACGCACGCACAATTTCGTAGCCGGTAGCATCTCCATTCGCATGCAGAATGCGCCGATGACTATGTGCCCCTTCCTTGGTCAGCGCAAGCGCTCCGTTCTCCACATCGAATGCGGTCCCCATATTTATGAGCTCCTGCACGCCGGCAGGCCCTTCATGAACGAGCACGTTGACCGCTTCCTGTGAGCAGAGACCCGCACCTGCAACGAGCGTATCTTGGCGATGATAAGCTGGAGAGTCATCCTCTGCAATCACTGCCGCAATTCCTCCCTGCGCATAGCGCGTGTTGCTGTCAAAGAGCGATTTCTTCGTAATGATGAGCACGCGGTGCTGCTCGCTTGCTTTAATAGCTGTATATAATCCCGCGATTCCTGCACCGATGACGATAACATCGGTATGTGTCTGCTCAATGTTATCAAGTGAAAAATCGATCAAATACGGTGGTATCATGCCCGTTCATCTCCTCAATAGCCCTCGGTTCATTTCAGCAATGACGAAGTCACTTCTTATGCGTGTTCAAAAGTGCTTCGTGATCAAAAGGGGACCTTTTGATCAACCTCTTCTTGTTGATCAGAAGAGTAGCGCATGCTACTTCACTTGTAACATACGCTCCAATGATAACCGTGCTTTCTCTGCGACATGCGGCGGCACGTAAATTTGCGGCTGCATCGTTTCGAGGCATTTCACGAGTTTTTTCAAGTTATTCACTTTCATATTCGGACAAACCAAAAATTTGGTTGCAAAATGAAACTGTTTATCCGGGCTGTCTCTACGCAACTGATACCCCGTTCCATCTTCCGTGCCGATAATGAATTCCTTCGCATCGGAATTTTTGCAATATTCAAGGATGGCTGTCGTACTCCCTACAAAATCACCCATGGCCACTACTTCCGGACGACATTCCGGATGAACGACGAACGGTGCATGCGGATATTTCGACTTCATCTCCACGACATCTTTCACCGTCAGCATATCATGCGTGTTGCAGTACCCTTCCCAAATAATCAGCTCTTTGCCTGTCTTCTCTTGTACATAATGGCCCAGATTTTTATCGGGAACCCAGATAATTTCGTCCGCATCAAGTGATTCAATGACCTTAACCGCATTCGAGGACGTACAACAAATATCCGTCTCCGCCTTAATCTCTGCCGAAGAATTAATATAAGTTACAACCTTAGCTTTCGGATGCTGTGCTTTCAGCTTGCGCAATCCGTCCACATTCACCATATCGGCCATCGGACAACCGGCACGTTCATCAGGGATAATGACCGTTTTGTTTGGTGCCAATATTTTGGCGCTTTCCCCCATAAAATGAACCCCACAAAATACGATAACTTCCGCATCGGTTTCCGCTGCTTTTTGGGCCAACAGAAACGAGTCGCCCCGAAAATCAGCCACTTCCTGAATTTCATCCCGCTGATAGTAATGAGCAAGAATAATTGCATTGCGTTTCTTCTTCAGTTCCATTAACCGTTCACGAAGTTCCCGTTGCTGCTCTTCCTTGCGTGCCAGTGCCAGTGCTTCTAACTGCACCTTCTCTTCACCCCTTGGCCTTGTCGTTAACACTTAATTTACACAACGCCTCCCCCCGTGTCAATTCAATCTAAGCGGTTGTTCAAAACAAAAAATAGAGTGCACATGAATGTGCACTCTAGAATCGCCGGAATCAGCGAATGAGGGTATAACTATAGGCTGCCATCTTACTTATCGTCTTTCTTCTCTTCTGTTGGATCCGAAGGAGAAGAGGATGACTCATCTGATGGAGTCTCTTGTTGAGCATCGGATGACGATGGTTCCCGCTTAAGCTCTTGCTCTTGCGGAGAAGAACTGTTCGGAGCATCGTCTGCCGGCTTAGCTGTGCCGGTATCTCCCCATTGTGTCGGGCCGAGCTTCTCCGGTTTGCCTACTACGTTCACCTTCACATCCCCTGTCGTTTCAATTACAGGAGTGTTGCTGGATGAGCCAGTTGAATCGGAGTTGATCTCAAATGGAGCTTTGCTCAATTTGCCTTCTTCAATGAGCTCCTTGATTTGCTCGAGTTCAAGTGTTTCTACTTCAAGCAACGTCGTCGCAATCAGATTCACTTCACGTGTATGCTTAGTCAAGAGCTGCTTCGCACGTTCATAACACTCGTTCATAATGTTCTGCATCTCTTGATCAATTTCATAAGCAATAGCATCGGAGTAATTCTGTTCATGGCCCAAGTCACGGCCCAAGAACACTTCTCCTTGGCGATTACCGAACTGCATCGGTCCAAGCTTGTCGCTCATTCCGTATTCCATAATCATGCTGCGCACAATGCGCGTCGCTTGCTGGAAGTCACTGTACGCGCCTGTGCCAATTTCCCCGATAAACAGTTCTTCGGCAACGCGTCCGCCGAGCAAGCCGGTCACTTTGTCCAGCAGCTCCTGCTTCGTTACGAGCATGCGGTCTTCCTTCGGCATCATGATAACGTATCCGCCTGCGCGTCCGCGTGGAATGATTGTTACTTTGTGAACCATATCGGCATGTTCCAAGAAGTAACCGATAATGGTATGTCCTGATTCATGGAAAGCAACAATGCGCTTCTCGCGATCACTAATCATGCGGCTGCGTTTCTCCGTACCGACGATGACGCGGTCAATTGCTTCATCAACGTCCTGCATCGTAATATCCTTGTGGTTCTTCCGTGCGGCAAGCAGCGCCGCTTCGTTCAACAAGTTCTCCAAATCGGCGCCTGTAAATCCAGTCGTCCGTTTGGCGATCGTTTCGAGTCTCACGTCTTTGTTCAACGGCTTGTTGCGCGCGTGAACTTTCAATACCGCTTCGCGGCCCTTCAGATCTGGGCGGTCCACCGTAATCTGGCGGTCAAAGCGGCCCGGACGCAGAAGCGCCGGATCGAGAATATCGGGACGGTTCGTCGCCGCGATAATGATGATGCCTTCGTTCGCGCCGAAGCCGTCCATCTCAACGAGCAATTGGTTGAGTGTCTGCTCCCGCTCGTCGTGCCCGCCGCCGAGTCCGGCGCCGCGCTGACGTCCAACGGCATCAATTTCATCGATAAAGATAATACAAGGCGCGTTCTTTTTCGCATTTTCGAACAAGTCCCGCACACGTGACGCACCGACCCCGACGAACATTTCGACGAAGTCCGAACCGGAAATGCTAAAGAATGGTACGCCTGCTTCACCCGCTACGGCACGAGCAAGCAACGTCTTACCGGTACCCGGAGGACCGTTCAAGAGTACACCTTTCGGGATGCGCGCGCCGAGTGCGGCGAATTTGCGCGGATCTTTCAGGAACTCTACAACTTCCACCAATTCCTGCTTCTCTTCATCCGCACCTGCCACGTCTTCGAAGGTGACGCGTTTCTTCTCTTCGTTATACAAGCGAGCACGGCTCTTACCGAAGTTCATTGCCTTGCCGGCCCCGCCCTGAGCTTGATTAAAGAAGAAGAAGAACAGGACGAACATGATGATGAACGGAATAATGGAGGTCAAAAACGTAAGCCACAGGCTTTGTTCCTCCATCTTTTTCCAGTTAATTTTAAGCGATTGCTGGTTTTCCCCAGCGTTCATAATCTCTTGTACAGCCGGGTTGCTGTCCGGAATATACGTAACGAACTGCTGAGATTTCGCCCCTTCTGGAATCTTCTTATATTTACCGATGACCAAATATGCCCGACCTTCATACTGAATCGTCATTTCTTCTATATTGTTGGTCGTTAGCTCTTTGCGAAACTGGTCATATCTCGGGGTGTCCGTGGCTTCATTGCCGTTTCCGATAAATTGGACAATACCAACCACGACTAAAAAAAGAATCAGATAAAAACCAGAGTTCTTAATAAACCGATTCATCCCCAACCTCCTCTCAAGGACACGAAGTTATTGTATCATAGCACGTATTGCCATCACAACTTGACCACGCAAGCAATGACAGCTGAATTGTTACTTTGCTTCATCTGTATAAATTTCGGGTTTTAATACACCAATGTATGGGAGGTTGCGATATCTTTCGGCGAAATCGAGACCATAACCGACGATAAATTCATCGGGTAGCACAAAGCCTTTATAATTAGCTTCCATATCTACGGTACGGCGCGCCGGTTTATCAAAGAGCGTAACTACACGGATGGAATTCGCTTTACGTCCTTGCAGCACTTCGATAAGATAGCTAAGCGTTAACCCCGTATCGATGATATCCTCCACAATCAATACGTCGCGGCCATCAACAGGCACATCCAAATCCTTGATAATCCGGACGACACCTGACGATTTCGTTGATGCTCCATAGCTGGACACAGCCATAAAGTCCAATTCCAACGGAACGGAAATCCGCTTCACCAAATCAGCCATAAAGATAAAAGCGCCTTTCAGAACGCAAATGACAAGCGGGCACTTTCCTTCATAATCACGGCTGAGTTGTTCCCCCAACTCCTGCACTCTCGCTTGTATTTGTTCCTCGCTAAATACTACCTTTTCAATGTCGTTATGCAATGATGGGCCCCTCCTAGAGTGAATACTAATTAGTGCGTGTTCAAAAAGGGACTTTTTGAACAACCTTTAATACTTATGTGAACAAAGATCGTTCCATACGGTTACGAATGACCGAACTGCTGTCATATCGTTGATACTACGTTGAAGCATGCGCCCCGCCTTCCAGTACGAAATGAATGATGTACTGAGTTGACGGCTGTACGAGCGCAACATCGGAACGCCGTACTCCGGGCACCCATACAATTTGTCCGTTATGATCCGTCACAATAGGAATGAAGCTTCGCAATGACGGCCCAATTTTAGCATCAACGAACATATCTTGCACTTTTTTGCTGCCGTTTAATCCTTGCACACGCATCCGATCGCCCGGCTGGCGAGATCGGACATGAAGCGGCCAGCACAATGTGTCTGCATCGAACTGAGCTTCCCAAGCCCGTCCGCGCACGCGCGGGCCCGCACTAGAGTCACTACTGTCAATGAGATGCCGCATATTCGAAGTTGCATCTCTATCTGCTGCAGCCCTGATCATCCAGTGCAGCATGCTGTTATTAAGCGGTAACGATAAATGACCCGATGTACTCGTTCTATGTATCGTCAAGCTCTTCACGCAGCGGATATCATCAGAAGCAGAGACATCCTGACGCAGCCACAGCAGACGATCATATTCGCGCACGAACGCAACGTCGCGAGAAACATCCATTCTCCATGTGGAAGGGTGTTCTCTTGCCGCCGCATTCCGCAGCGTGTCAATGACATCAAAATCAATCTGTTCCGCTTCCCGCGTGAGATAATTTAATATTAGTTTAATCAACCTGCGTTGTAAAGCAACATGTGTATTGCAAAATGTCTTCCGGTCTAGAAGATAACCCGAGCCAGCATGAGAAACGAATGGACTTCCCTCATCATTGTTTACCGTCTTCACATGTCGTTGAAACAACCTATGCGTTTCTTCCTCCAACCAGTCGGCCTCATCCCGCAATGTATCCGCCATTCTACATAGAGCAGAGACTAACTGCGGATTTTCGTTCTCTAATAGAGGCAAAATATCTAAACGCAATCGGTTGCGAGTGTAGTCACGTTTTGTATTGCTGCTATCCGTTACATAAGGAATGTTCCGCATGGCGCACCACTCCAGTATATCCGTCTTCCGCATATGAAGCAGCGGCCGAATATACGTAAGTCCGCCCTCCTCGCGCTTCCAAGCCATACCAGCCAGACCGGTGCTTCCAGTTCCGCGCAGCATGCGCATCAGCACGGTCTCCGCTTGATCATCGGCATGATGGGCAAGAGCAATATGAGAGGCATCATAACGCTGGGCAACATCCTGCAGAAAAGTGTACCGCAACTCGCGAGCAGCGGCTTGCGGATTCAGTCCCCGCTGTTCAGCAAGTCCAGGAGCATCGACGCGCGTCATTACGAAAGGGAGTCCCAGCTTCTGTGCCTCCCGCTCCACAAACAACGCCTCTTCATCAGATTCCCTGCTGCGAAAGCCGTGATGGACGTGAGCGACAATAAGACGGCCCCTGCCATCTACCTCGCGCTGTTCAATCAATTCATGGAGCGCACAGAGAAGCAGCATCGAATCCGGTCCTCCGGACACAGCGACCACGATTGTATCCTCTTCGTGCCACAGAAGACGCTGCTCCGCCGAATCCTTAAGTCTCACAATCCACTGCTGCCAAGCATAGTCCCTTCCTTGGCCCGGTCTTTCTCCTGGTGCCATTGTTCATCCCCGATTTCTGTTCAATATAACTTCTTACTGATTCAACTCGCAAACATATGTATGAGGCAAAGACTAAAAAACTAGAACTTCGTTATGTTATGTATAAGAGGTTGTTCAAAAAGTTCCCTTTTAATCACGTACTATAAATAATAAGTACGATCCAAAATCCATTAAGATTCAAACCTTTTCTTTTTTTCAATATAACACAATCACCTCCGTAAATCGAAGCCCCATGCCGCCAACGCGATACTTATGACCAGCAGAAATACAGACACGCCAAAAAACCATTTCAACCATAGCGGAGTCGGCCGATGGGGCTTCTTACTCGTCCGGTATAGTCGATGGCTCAGTTCCTGCCATTGTCGATAAGCTTCCTCTGAAGAGGCGAATGCACCTTTTAGAGCACGCGTAAGCCACGATTCAAAAGGTCTCAATCGCGGATGGTTGCGCACTAATTCCTGCAAGTCCTTCACATCGCGTGTCTGCGGTAAGCTAGCCTTCAGACGTTCGCGCAATTCTTTCTCGCCAAGAATCTGAATCGTCAGTACGGCAAAAGAAAATAAATCGTACCCGCAATCGGCCGATCGGGAGCCTGCGTGCCAGTACCCGCGATCATACAGCTCGGTGAACTGCTTCACGCTATTCCCCATTGCAGTTAACCCACCATAATCAACAAGCTCGACTGTGCCGTCATCGTTGACAAGCACATTTTCCGCTTTCAGGTCACCGAACACCCAGCCGTGCTGATGGACTTTATTTAGCCTAGCCAATAGCTTCCCCCCGACCAGACCGTACCAGTCGGCTCCGTTCTTATAAATGTACGCCTTCAAGCTTACACCGGGAACATATCTCATGACGTAAAACGGAATCCGCTGCCCACTCACATCCGCATCGTCAATGTCGACAAGAAAAGGCCTGGCGCCGTGGCGGCCGACTCGACCGTCCTGTGTGCGGCGCTGGTGCTCCAAAGAACGCAGCGCATTGATTTCAGATTGAAAATCGACCGCATCCACTCCCATCTTGAGTGCAAATGACCCCGAACTCCGCTCGCGGTTCTCCTCCATCGCCAGCATGGTCACCAAATAGACGACACCGTTCGCTCCGCGCCCTAGAAGCCGCTCTATACGATACACGCGTTCGTTCCACATGCCTTTCAGCACGGTCCCGGGCGCGACGCTGATTTGCCGAACCGCAGTCTTAACGGTATGCAGTTGTCCTCCCGCTTTAAACGATGTAGTCACTCCATATCCCATCCGTTCCCGTTCCTTCTTGTTGATACGTTTGCTCCTCGGCTGAGGAAGAGCTTGTATGACTATCATATTGGTAATAATCGATCACTTTCAAGAGGGCTGGACCCGTCGGCGTTGTCCCCCGCATATTCAGCCGTTGAAATAAGCGCTTTGCGCGGCCGATATCATCCGTCCATTCCAGATCTTGTACCGCTTCCTCCCCTCCATGAGGCCCCGGAAAATGAAAGACGCTCAATTCGCTCTTCCCGACCCGTGCCTGCAGACTGAGCATCAAATCGCGTATCGCCTCCTCCACCGCAGCCAGCTTCGGCTTCATGCTCGCGCTGGCATCAATTAATAGAGCAACTCTAAGCTGAGACTGCTCGCTCATATCATCCATCACACGCACCACTTCAGCGCGCTGATCCGGAGGGAGCGCTTCAACGCTGTCCGCTCCATCAGCCCCAAGAATTTGCCGCAGCTCCTTATTCATAGCTTGATGAATCGTCTGCACGACGGTCTTGCGCGTCATCATCTGAATCGTCTGCGAGAGTTGATGCGACTGCACAATACGGCTGATGCCGCCTCCCGCCTGCGCAATATCTTCAATTTCACGTCCGCCCAGCACCCCTATCGTTCCATAATCTACAATGCCGACAACGTTCACCGCAATGCCTAACTCTCTTGCCTGTGCGGCGGCAACCGCCGGCTGCACCCCCACGTTGGAACATCCGTCCGTAATGAGTAAGATCTGCTTCATCATTTCCCATCACCCTCCCATCGTCACTAACAATCTAGTTCCAGTGTTGCCTTTGATGAGAGAGTTTAACCCTAGCATTGACGCAATGCAGCGAATTGCTAGAGATAATGATGACGAAGCGCTAAATTATTTCATGTTCAAAAAAGTCACTTTCCAGTACGAAGAAGTACAAGTTATCGTAAGAAAACTGCACCGGAAGCACTTCAACCTCTTAAAGGTTAACTTACCGTAAGTGGACGGTCCATTCGATCATGTCCGTTCCAATGCAGAGTGGCCCACTGCGGCTGATGCCGCGTCACCCTCGTTACGACGACCGTCATATCGTCTTCTATCCGCCCGCTGGAATGGCGAATGACCGTTTCTAACAAAATATCGGCTATCTCCTGCGGATCATCCGTCTCCAGCTCACTGATCAGACGCTTCATCCATAGTTCCTTATTCACCGCAGGCCCTGGCGCATCAAAAATGCCATCCGTCATCATGATGAGAATATCATCCGGCTGTAATGAAGAATCAATAAGTTCAATATCAATATCCTGTATGATACCTATCGGCAAATTTCCAGAAGAAACTAAACGCACCTCGTTTCCGCTCTTAATAAAGCTTGGAATTGAACCACTTTTCATAAAGGTTGTATTGGCTGAATATAAATCAATGATTGCCAAATCAACGGTCGCAAACACTTCGTCAGGTGATCGAAGCATCAGCACAGAATTGACCGATTGAATGGCCAGCTTCTCATCAATGCCCGATTGCAGCAGCTGAGACAGCAGATTCAATGTAGCGCTGCTCTCCATACGGGCCCGCTCTCCGTTGCCCATCCCATCGCTTAAAGCGACTGCAAACTTTCCGCTTCCGAGCTCCAAAGCGCTGAAGCTATCCCCAGATAACATATCACCTCCCTTCGCCGCACTGGCGAGACCGGTCTCTACTTCAAATGCTTTGGCCGACACAAAGGTCACCATCCCATGGCCTTCCGTGCCTGTCATCCGCTCTTCACGTACGGCGATATGTTCGCCCAATATATCGGACAAGAGCGGCGCAATTAATTTGCGGCATTCATCGTAACCATCCGTAAAGGAATGAATCATTTCAATCTCGATACGGCCGGGGTCTAAGGTCAATATGTCGACCCGATGCACAGACAAGCCCAAATCTTCCATAGCTTGCCGTATTTGTTCCTCCTGCATAAAGAGCTCGCGTCCTTCCCGCTGTATTTCCCGCGCCAAGTCGTCCATCACCTGCGATACCCCATCCAACTGATCGGCCACGAAATGCCGGCTTTCCTGAATTTGCTTGCGCCAATGCTCATCATGTTGATAGCGAATAGAATGGTCGCGCAGCAGAGCCATCACCTGTGGTGCCTTCATACAGTGGCTCTTCCACGTCTGGGGCATGTGCTTCTCCTTCCATTCGGTATATTCGGTCTGATTCTCCACCTTGTGCAGCATTTGCGTCATCACCGTCATCGTCTGCACATATTTGTGGCTCCAGCAGGCCTGGCGCCTAGGACAAGCGGTGCAAGTTATGGCAGACACCGATTCAACTAGACTATTTGCCTTCTCATCTTCTGTAAGCGGCTCTTCCGTATTGGCCGTCTGCTTGAAGCTGCGTGACAGCTGGCGGAATACTTCCGAGAACTGCTGCACGCGATCCGCAGTCATATCCCGGACCCGCTTCGCATATTCATGCTGCGACTTCGCATGTTCGCTCGTACCAGGCACATACTTGGCCAAGGTCGAGCATATGGATTTAGGAGTAAGCAAAAATAGCGCCGCAGCGACGATCGTCTCCCACGTTGAGGCCATCACCTGAATCGGAGGCCCGAGGTAGACGGACAGAATCGCTGTCCCGAGCAGCATGCCGAAGGCGACAGCCCAGCGTTTCCCTTCACGCAGAAGCCCGGCCAGAAGCCCGGCAAACGCCAATACGCTCATTTGCGTCAAGGAGCTCGGCTCGGCGAGGCCCAGAATGAGGCCTAACACAACACCTACGGAAGCTCCAAGCGGAGCGCCGCCGACGAGCGCGAACAGCAGGACGAAATATCGCGATAAAATATGATCAAGCTGAAGTGATTGAACCGTCCAGCCTACGGCTCCCGTCATTACAGATGCGAGCAGTATCATTAGGCAAATCATTTCCTCGATACGCAATGTGTAATTGCGTTTGCTCATCGTCAGCACAGGCAGCGCCTGAATGAATACAAGGGTAAGCACCAGACCGAGGATGGCGTCGGTAAAGTCCATCAGGAAGGCATACCACGTAAATGTCGTCGATACGAAAGTGACGAATAGCTTTACGATGAGCGTGGCGCTGAACACCATAAACGGAGCCGCATTCATGTCGGTTCGTTCATAGGCTTTCAATCCGCGGTGCAGAAGGACAATGAGCAAGAGCTGCATTCCCATCATGAGTGTAATCGGCACGGGGGCGAACAAGCTGCCGGCAAGCAGCGCCGTGCCTACCCATGTTGCCAGCTCACGACGAGTAAAGTAAATAACCGTGAAAAAGGCTGCAGCAAACGGAAACAACTCATTTAAAATCATTGCCCGCCCAAGCAAAAAACCGATCAAGACGAACATAATTGTCCACTTGCGTGTGCCAAGGACGCGTCTGAACCGCTCCAAGCGCCATTTGTTTGCGCTTTGTGCCCACACGCCTTCACCGTCCGTAACACCTTGCCAGCTTTTCTTCGGAAACGGAATTACCTTCGTCTTACTCATTGCCAAGCACCACCTATTCTCTGAATTGTGTGCTCTCATTATAGAAAAGGGAATCGAAATAGTTTGTCATAATAAGGAATTCCATCCAAAAAACTTTCCGACATCAGTTGAGCCTCGTGCAAAAAAGCGGACAGGCTCAGCCTGACAAGGGGTTGCGGTCATTTCTCTCTCTTTGCTGAAGCAGTGGCATTGTCACATTTTTGTAACGCTTTCACAGGAAGCGAAGAAGAATCGGGGGCAAAGCATACAGAATGACGTAGTAACCTGTCGTAAGCGCTGACCCCAACGACAAAAAAAGTACAGCCGACAAACGGCGTGCGACGAAACCCCGATTCCGTCACAACGTGGTGGACAGGCATATGACGCTCCCACGGGTGCCGACGAAGGTTGGTCTAGGGGACTCACGGCGTCCAGCTAACGCAAATAACCTTCCAGACCGCGCAAAGGCGGGAAGGCTTATTGTCGTGCCATTAAAAAAAGCCGCAATACCGATATTTTCGGCTTGCGGCTTCCATTTGTTATATTCATTACATCCGGCGAGCGCCACGGCCTCCGCGCTTGGATTCCGTGTTCTTCTTCAAAGAAGAAATGCGTTCTTCACTATCCTTAAGGAAGCGCGACATTTTATCCTCAAAAGAAGCGAAATTAGGCGACTTGCGTCCCCCCCGGTCCCGGTTCCCTTGTCCATACCTGCCTCCATCTCTTCCTGGACGATCAGGACGAGGTCCTGGACGGTCCGGACGGTCCGGTCGAGGTCCTCTTGGAGGTCTCTGTTCCGATGCAGGTTTATCAATAGTTTGCTTAATAGACAAGCCAATCTTGCCGTCCTTGTCGACGTTAATAACTTTGACCGTGACGATATCGTCAATCTTCAAATGGTCATTCACGTCCTTGACGTAGTTATCGGCAATTTCAGAGATGTGAACCAGTCCCGTGACACCTCCCGACAGATCAACGAACGCTCCAAAATGCGTAATACCTGTCACCTTGCCTTCTAACTTGGTGCCCACTTCAATTGTCATAGAATAAAATGTTCCTCCCTTAAAATGTTAAACGAAAACATTGATCAACAAAAACAATGCTTATGTGGTGATTATACTGTAACGGCGCGATATTGGTCAACCGACGGTTGTCCCGATTTTACGCCTATTCATCGTGTTTTCGAATGATGACTTCATCAGGCAGTACCATGCCTCGACTTCGCGCAATCTGCAGGATGTATTCGGTCGTATTGAGCCGTTCCACCTCCTGCTTCAACTCGTTGCGGACTAGCTCTGCCGCATGCTTTTCTTTCTCGCGCACCTTCAAATCCTCGCGCAAATCTTCCATTGTGGACATTTGAGTAATGTACGTATAAGTGCCCCATCCCAAAAACAGTACCATAAAGGCCGTCCACAGACGAAGCCTACGTTTCGCTCCAGCTATTTTCTTATCGCGATAGCGGTCTGGTGTTCGGGAAACAGACACAGACATACGCACACCTCCTTGAGTTCAATCGTCCACTTTAACGTATACCCTCTACTGCTCCCTATGAAACGGGCGGTACGGCTCTGCCGTCGTCTGATCAAGGACAATCCGATACTGCGAGGTGAATGAGATTACTAGTCGACACAGTTATTATTGCTTATTCTTCGGATGAAGGACGCGTCCAATGAACTGTATACCCCGATTCATCCAAGCAGTGATGCGATGAGCCGTCAGCTTCAGAGTCTGCCCGGTTCTCAGCATTCGCTCTGTCATACCGAAGCGGTTCCATACCGGCATGACAAGCGGTCGAAACGCCCATAGCACAAGAAGTGCCAGCGGTCTTAAACATTGTAGCACAATTTTGATAAGGAACATAGCGACCGATTTTAAAAATAAGATGAAGCCCTTGGTAAAAAGCCATATCGCTTTCAACGGCAAAATGATAAGAACGTAGAGACATCGCAGCACAAAACGTACGATCGCTTTGACCGCCTTGACCAACCACATCACGACTGCGACGGTCATCTTGCTAAGAACGACCGCGTAGAGCCATGCCCCACAGGCCAGTCCCAGAAACACGTAAAACCTCAATTCCCCCTGATTGCCCTTGACGAGCATTTGGAACACGAACAGCGTCGCAGCGAGCCAATACAATACATCCAAGAATGGTAAAGTCCATCGAGGAAATTTGAATTGCCCCGCTACGACGCGATAGCTGTCATACACCAAGCCCAGCGCCAGCCCGCTCATCATCATGAGCAGGACGGTCATCCATTGCGTATACAGGCTCACTTGAATAACTTCCCGAAAAAGCCTTTGGATTTATCTTGAGCGTTCGCGTCCAAATAGGTCAGGGAGTTGACCGTGCCTTCAATGGCGACGAGTCCTTGATCGAGGCTTAAGTTTTTAATATGCAAATTGTGGCCGCGTATCGTCAGGAACCCGCATTCGGTATCCAGCAAGAACTCTTCGCTGTCGAAGCTCTCCACTTTGTTTACTCCGCTAATTTCAAGCAGCTTGCGGTTCAACATTTTAATTTCCTGACGTTTAGCCGTTGATTTTGTTAATTCGTTCATAGCATGTACCCCTCCTTCTCAACACTAGCTTATGAAGGGGCCGCAAGAATAGAACTCCGATTGTTGAACAAGCGTTATCGGTTATCGATTTTTTCCGGATACATATCGTGATTCATGAGCCGGTAGGACGCCATCTCTTCGTATTTTGTTCCCGGGCGTCCGTAATTGCAATAGGGGTCGATAGAAATACCCCCACGCGGCGTAAATTTGCCCCATACCTCGATATATTTCGGATCGAGCAGGGCGATAAGGTCGTTCATGATGATGTTGACGCAGTCTTCATGGAAATCGCCGTGATTACGGAAGCTGAACATATAGAGCTTGAGCGACTTGCTCTCGACACATTTCTGACCGGGAATGTAGCTGATGTACATCGTCGCGAAGTCCGGCTGACCTGTCATTGGACATAGACTCGTAAACTCCGGACAATTGAATTTGACAAAATAATCACGGTTCGGGTGTTTATTATCAAAGGATTCCAATACGTGCGGTGCGTAGTCTGCCGGATATTCCGTCTTGGCGCCGAGCTGCTGCAATTGCAGCTCCGCTTCATTTCTGCCTGCCATAAGTGATTTCCCCCTCTAACTCGCTTAAATTAATATTTGTAAGTTATAAAAAACTTTTCAGCACCGAGAAGTACAAGTTTTGTTGCCTCTTATACGCCGCGCTTATTGCCCCACACAAGCGTATGAAGCTGCGGCAGCACTCGTACCCGATTCAGCCTCGGTTCGGCGGCTGTTCGGTCAATTAGCCATTCGTATTTACGCAGCAGGCTCCGGATGAGCTCGTCATCATCAGAGCTGTGCACATCGTCGTTGCCCGTCTGCAGGACGAATGGAATGTCAGCATACCGTTCATGGACGCGTATGGCGTACTGTAAGTCCTGCTCGTCGAACACGACAACCTTCAAGCATAATCCTTTGCATTCAGAGCGGTTCCACAGCCGGTTCACGATGTCGTCCAGCCGATCGAAATCAGTATCCATCCCGGAGCTCGGAGGCTTCGGGGACAGCGTGACATCGTCAATGCGCATGAGCCAGTCCTGCCAGCGCGAGCCTTGCGTCTCCACTGCGGAGCGGATCCCATGCGCATGCAGCAGATCGACGAGTTCGCCCATGCCAGGTATTAAGGCGGGATTGCCGCCTGATATGGTGACATGCTCGAAGCAGCCTGCGGCTAGTCTGTTCAATTCGTCGAAAATATCCTCTGCCGCCATCGGACGAATGTCTTCTTTCCCCGATCCATCCCACGTAAAGGCGGAATCGCACCATGAACAGCGGTAATCGCAGCCTGCCGTGCGCACGAACATCGTCTTCTGACCGACAAGCAGGCCTTCCCCCTGCACGGTCGGGCCGAAGATTTCCAGAACCGGTATCGTCATGAGTCCATCCACTCCCGTCTGGCCTCAGCGTAGCTCGTTGGTGTCTCATAAAGGCGCACGAATTCCACTCGCCCGCCTTCACAGCGGCTCTCATACGATTCCGTGCGCAGCGCGGCATCCATTTGCTCGTACAGCCATACGACCATATTTTCCGCCGTCGTGTTCATCAGAGGCAGCGTCTCGTTCAAATAACGATGGTCGACATAAGGCTCGATGCGGTCCTTCCAAATGTCCTTAATATCTCCGAAATCGAGTGCCAATCCGATATCGTTCACGAAGCCGCTTAATCCGAACACGACTTTGTACGTATGGCCATGGAGATTTTTGCACTTGCCTTCATAGGCATGCAGATGGTGAGCCGCATCAAAGGTGAACTCCTTGCTTACGAGCACCCTGTGGCGATGATAGCGCAGCGATTCTCGTGAGATGTCCGCGCCTAACGTCTGCAGCTTGTCTACGATGCGGAACGGTCCAGGTGTGCTCATACGCTCATATCCTCATGCTGCTGGCGTTCCTCCAGATAGCTTTCCAGTCCTGCACGGCGCAGCTTGCATGACGGACACTCGCCGCACCCGTCGCCCGGCAGCCCGTTATAGCAGGTAACCGTTTCCGTGCGCACGAAGTCGAATGCGCCGAGTTCATCGGCGAGACGCCAGGTCTGCGCTTTATTTAGCCACATCAGCGGCGTATGCATAACGAAGCCGTAATCCATCGCCAGATTGAGCGTAACGTTTAATGACTTGACGAATACGTCGCGGCAGTCCGGATAACCGCTAAAGTCGGTTTCACAGACACCGGTGACGATATGTCTTGCACCCATTTGCTTGGCGTAAATCGCCGCGAACGAGAAGAACAGCAGGTTGCGTCCTTCGACAAACGTGTTCGGCAGCTGCCCTTCTTCATGCGCAATGTCGATATCTCCCCGCGTCAGCGCGTTCGGCGCCAGCTGATTGAGCAGCGACATGTCAAGAATGCGGTGTGGAATGTGCAGCTTCTCGGCGATCCGCTTCGCGTAATCCATCTCGCTCTTGTGCCGCTGTCCGTAATCGAACGTAATTGCCTCCACTTCGCCGAAGCGCTGCATGGCCCAGAACAGGCACGTGGTGCTGTCTTGACCGCCGCTAAAGACGACGATCGCCTTCTCCTTCGGCATGTCCGCCTTTCCGTCTTCGTGTGGGCGTGCTTCAGCGAAGCTCGACACATTGATATGGTTATTCATTTCTGTTTCCATGTTTTTCTCATCCTTTCTTGTTCCCTCGTCTGCCATGCACCGGGACGCGCCCGCATACCTGCATTCTTGAACAAAGCGAAAGGCATGTGCTCAAAGTACATGTTTAAAAAAACCTTTTTAAAAAGACTTATAAAGCACAAAAAAGACAGCACTAAGGAAACATACTAATGAGTGTTCAAAAAAAGGGACTTTTTGAACTTCACTAGATCCGTAGGATACTGTCAGCCTTAGTTTTTTATAGAGGGAGATTGCGAACCTCTCCCGCAAGGTATGGTCCTCGCGGAATGTATGCAGTTGTTATTCATTATAGAGAATGGAAGCGGAAGTTTCAAAACCATATTTCGCTAAATACAGGGTGGAACACAAAAAAAACGGCTTCCCCCTTTAGAAAAAGGAAGAACCGTTTCTTCTTGTCATGCATATGGCGTCTACCAGCCGAAATCGTTCGATTTCGGAATGGCTTCTTCCTTGAGCAGAGAGTACATCCCCGCCGCTTCATCTTTCTTCGTCGTCTCTTGGAGACGCTCCACGCGGACGGTGACGAGCTTCTGTCCGAATTGAACCGTTATCTCGTCGCCAACCTTAACAGACGTGCTCGGCTTCGCTTCACGTCCATTCAAGACTACACGTCCCTGTTCAGACACATCTTTTGCGACGGTACGCCGCTTAATGAGTCGCGATACTTTCAGGAACTTGTCCAGACGCATTATTTTACTGCTTCTTTAAGCTTGTTGCCCGCTTTGAACGCTGGAACGACGGATTCAGGAATCTCGATCGTTTTGCCTGTTTGCGGGTTGCGGCCCGTACGGCCTGCGCGTTTGCGAGTTTCGAATGTACCGAAGCCGATCAGTTGAACTTTGTCACCTTTGGACAATGCATCTGTTACTTCACCGAAGAAACCGTTCAGGACGGATTCAACGTCTTTCTTAGTCAAGCCGCTTTTTGTAGAGATGTTAGTAATCAAGTCAGTTTTGTTCATGTGTATTGGCCTCCCAATCCTATTATTCATTCATAGAGTGTGTTGGCGTGCAAGCTAACGCTTGAGCCGCGGAATACTTATTGCATGTATGTATTCTTGCTTTTTAGGAAAATTCCTTCCCGGTTGCGGCACTTTTTCATATTTTGACGAAAAATAGAGAATATTAGGGCCGCTGCACGCCCGGGTTACGGTTCGAGCCGCTTCGCTTCCTGCCACCACCGCTCCATTTCTAGTAAATCAGTTTGGTCAAAAGATTTGCCGTTTATACGAAGCTGCTCTTCGATATATTGAAATCGGCGCACAAATTTGCGGTTCGTGAGGGTGAGCGACTCTTCCGGATCTGCGGACATGAAGCGGGCTGCATTGACGACCGAGAACAGTACATCGCCCAGTTCTTCGGCGGCATGAGCCATATGCTTGTCCTTATCCTCTTCACCCGTTGCCGAATCTACCGAAGCAATCGCCTCTCGCAATTCTTGCAATTCTTCGGCTACTTTGTCAAGTACATCTTCCACACGATCCCAGTCAAAGCCGACCTTGGCCGCTTTTTTCTGCAATTTGTAAGCTTTCATCAGCGCCGGCAAATCTCTCGGCACGCCATCTAGAACGGATGCTGCTTCACTCGCGATCCCTTTGCGGCGCTTCTCTTCCGCTTTCATCTGCTCCCAGTTGCCGAGAGCCGATTCAGCATCCGCTGCATGCTTGTCGCCAAACACATGGGGATGACGGAAAATCAGCTTCTCATTCAGCCCCTGAATGACATCGTACACGCCGAATGTGCCCGTTTCTTCCTCCATCTGGGAGTGAAGCATAATTTGCAGCAGCAAATCGCCGAGCTCCTCCTGCATATGCGCCGGATCATCATCATCGATCGTTTCGAGCACCTCATACGTTTCCTCAATGAGGTTCTTCCGAATCGATTGATGTGTCTGCTCCCGGTCCCACGGACATCCTTCCGGACTGCGCAGGATGGACACAATTTCGTGCAAGCGGCTAAACGTGCGGTTCCGCACCGCATCGTCCGTTGTACGAGGAACCCAAATGAGCGACAGATTGCCGTAACCGTCCAGATGATCCAACTCGTGAAGCGGCACGCGCACAATCTGTTCCATTCCTTCGACACCAAGCGCATGACCAACCGTGATTTCATAGTCATCCGGATAAATCTCCATCAGACTTAGCTTCACATCAGAAGCCGTAAACGTATCATACACTTGTCCGATGACCGTGTGCAACCGGGGATTCAAGCCAGCAGGCTGAAGCCCTGACGCATCCAGCAATTGAAAGCCTTCAATCGGATCGAATCCGAGCGCAATAAACGCCTGATCAAGGAAGCTCTCCCCGCCTACAATCTTCAACGCAATCCCTTGTTCCGAACAGCGCTCCTTAAGCAGCTGAACCGTCGCCTCCGCCACCATCGGGTGGCCGGGAACGGCATACACGATCGTGCTGTCTGAACTAACCAAGGCCGCCACCATCAATTCACGGCAAATTTCTGCATAGACGCTCGGAAAGTCTTCCTGTGTCTCGTAAATGCGGTCGAACGATCGGTACGTAATGCCGTGCTCCTTGAACAGGGACATAACCGGATGATGCTCTGTGCGCACATAGATGTGCGGAGATTGCTGCAGCAGATTCCATACAGCCAGCGTCAGCTGGCCGACATCGCCGGAGCCAAGGCCGACGACTGTGATGTTACCGGGCATAGTGATGCCTCCTTTATGGTAAAGGTCATGTTCCTATTCTGAATGAATTCATACCAGCAGCATGAATGAACCTGTGCGGACAGCGCCTGCCGTACTAGGCCGGGCGGCTTCACTGCCTTGCAGAGGCCCGTCCGTGTCGGCGGATGTGCCTCGAGGCGAGGCTACGGGCGCCGCCCAAGACGCGACGCGAACGCGGCCAGGCGCGGCCCTATGCGCGGCACGGCGGCGAGCTCATGCGGCGTCACCGCGCCAAGCGCGGCAGCGAGGGCGGCGAATGTCGCCGCTCCGAGCGGCACGCCGACGGCCGTAGCCAAGGCCGCGCCCGAGCGCCCGGTGGCGCCAAGCCATGCGGGCAGCGCTGCGGCTAGGCACACGGCAGCGGCCATACCGGCGAGGGCAAGCGCCAGTTGCCCGCTGCGGGCGCCCCAGGCGGCGATGCCGACGCCGCTGACGCGTGCCAGCGCGACCGCGTTCAGCGCCGCTGCGAGGGCGAGCGCTGCGGCCGCGGAGGTGGCTGCCCCGGCGATGCCGTACGCCGGGACGAGCCACACATTCAAGGCCGCCTTCACGCAAGCAGCGGCCAGCAGATGCAGCGCCGGGGCCCGCACCGCGCCCATGCCCTGCATTAAGGCGGCGGTTACTGCCTGGAATACGCCGCTAACCGCCGTGGAAGCAACCAGCACGAACGCCGTCCATCCAGCGTTATCCGTGTACAGCGCCACGTTAATAGGCTCAGCCAAGGCCATAAGCCCGACCGTGGCGGCCAAGCCAAGCAACCACGCCCAGCGCTGCGCAGTTCGAATAAGCGCACGCAGCTGCTGCTCATCCTGCCACCGCACCGCCTCTGCCACCGCTGGCACAAGCCCGACGGCTAGCGAGCCCGCCACCATCGTGACAAGCTGCACAAGCGGGAACGCGCGGCTATATATGCCGAACTGCGCAAGCGCGTCAGCTTCGCTCAACCCTTGCTCCAGCAGCAAGCGCGGCACCGTGAACACATCGACCACGTTCACGGCCGGCATTACAATCGCGCCGAGGCAGATCGGCAGAGCCGTCCAAGCGAGACGCCGCATCCATGTCCAGAGCGTGGGCGACCCCGATCCCTCTCGAGGAGGAGTCCCGTCTAGAACAACGGCCCCTTCCGCGAACCTCACCGCCTGCAGCGCGACATCAACTGATAATGTCTCATCTGCCGCATCAACAATAGCTTCTTCCCGCTTCCTTGCCTTGCGGCTCCGCTGCTTGCGATGCTCTATCCACCAGTATATCCCCATTGTCAGCAAACCGCACACGCCGCCCGCAAATGATCCAAATGTGGCGCCTGCGGCCACCGTCTCATTCGGTGCGCCATGGCTTGTATAATATAGCAGCAGCGCGATCATCACCGTCACTCTGCCAGTCTGTTCGATCACTTGCGACACGGCTGTCGAATTCATTTCCCCGCGCCCCTGATTATACCCTCTCAAGGCCGCAGCAAGCGGCATGACGAGCAGAGCATAAGCCGAGCTCTGGATCGCCGGTACCGTGTGACGGTTGCCGATCCATCCGGCTATCGCTTCCGCGCCCGACATCAACGCTACGAACCCAATAAGACCAGTGACAGACATAAGTAAGCAAGAGGCGTACAGCATTTTCTCCGAGCCCCGCTCATCACCAGCCGCCTCACATTCCGCCACCAAGCGGGCAACTGCTACCGGAATGCCAGCTGAGGCGATAACGACAAGCAGGACATAGAACGGGTAGACCGCATTATAGATGCCGAAGACACCGTCGCCCCCAATATTTTGCAGCGGAATTTTTTGCAATGTGCCGATTACTTTTGACACGACTGTAGCCAAGCCTAACATCAGCGCACCGGATACGACTTGTCCCGACGTGCGGGATTTTCGATCATTCAACTGTCATCCCGCCATTCTGTAACGTTCGTACCGTATTATATCATAATCGGTCACCAGGCAAGGAAGACGAAGCGCACCGTTCATAACGCGGCTCATACTGCGCCGATGATGCAAAAAAACATAAGAAAAACCTTTATCGAGTCCTTTCAAGATATGCGATCGCGTGTAAAACAGGCTTTATGTTTTATCACTAAAAAGGAATGTGTTCACAACCTTGTCAATAGTCATAAAAAATCGCTTTGAGGCGTACCCTCTGTCAAATAGCAAGACATTGACTCTTCATAATTATCGGAATGTTCCGTTCATGCAGTGGCGCATTCAGACTGACGGTGATTTGCTTCATTCGCCCCTTTGCTTCATTCTCCCCTTCCATCAGGAAGGAGGCACGCCCAGTGACCACTTTGGTTTACTGCCATCATGATCAGCCGTTTTATTCCATGATATACGTGTCGGCATGTGCCTTATCCTTGACGTTATCCCTACTGACTGTTTGGGAGAATGGAGCTAAGGACCATTACACGGAAGACAAGCAACATGTTGTCGTTTGAAGTCAAAGGAGCTGCAATTCTGAATGAAGGGGAGAGTGAAGCAAGGGATGGAACAGACATACCATCCCAGGGAAGGGTTTAGTTGAGGACTCCAAGGCGAAAAACATCTTTTATCCCGATATTTTATAAAAAACTCCCGCACCGTTAAGGTTCCACGTCAGACGTGTACCCTATTCGTACAGGAGTTCCTCTTGCAGATATATGATTACTGCTCCATCTGTTTGCCTAGGAAGCCAGCAGCCGTTTCCGCCATTTTCATTTCCATTTGCGCCATTTTCACGCTATCGTCCTTGTTCAACAGCACGACTGTGCCGATAGGGTCGCCGCCAGTTACAATAGGCGCCACTACGAACGATGAGAACGGTTCTTGATTGTCTTTGACGATTTCGTAGTTGCCTGCATTCGTCTCGACGACTGTCTTGCGATTCTCCATGCAATTCTCGAGCAGCATGCCGATTTGCTTGTCCAAATATTCTTTCTTGGAACCACCTGCTACCGCGATAACCGTATCGCGGTCGGAAATCAACGTAATATGACCTGTGTTCTCATACAAAGATTCCGCATATTCTTTAGCAAAATCGCCTAACTCGCCGATTGGGGAATATTTCTTCAGAATGACTTCGCCATCACGATCTACAAAAATTTCAAGTGGATCACCTTCGCGAATCCGCAATGTGCGGCGAATTTCCTTTGGAATAACAACACGTCCGAGGTCATCAATACGACGAACAATACCAGTAGCTTTCATAAATGGTTGCCCCGCTTTCCGTAAGTAATTTTAGGTCTACTGTATTATTTTTAATTAGGAGAGATGCGGTATGGATTCTAACACTGACCATAGTATTCAACTACTCCCAAGTTCTTATACATACACATGATACGTAGGAAAAGCCATCCAAGTTGCAAAAAAAATCACATTTTTCGACATTAAACGACAACTTTTTATTTCGTTTTCTCAGAATTTTCACATTTTCCCCAATTCCTTTAGCATAAATTGGTTTTCTTATCTGTTTTTGTCGAATTCGTATGGTTCTTTCGACTTGTCCTTTTACGACGTACAAAGGAAACTACTTATAGTATGCCTACATTTCTCCAATTCATGAGTGCATGCCATGAAAAAAAGCGGCCCTCTGCCCGAAACGGGGAGAGGCCGCTTTGCATTCTTACACAAAACATAGTCAGCAGTACGAGGATAATTACTTCGTTCCTTCTGTTTTATCCTCTTTCTTGTTGTCTGTCGCTCCATTGTCTTTCGGTGTTTCTTTGTTCGCGTCTTCTTTCTTCTCTTCCTTTTTATCCTCTGGCTTCGCTTCCTCCACCTTAGGCAAGTCAATCTTCGTAATCAGCTTGTCCAGCTCTTTTTCCATGAAGCTGTTCATGATTTCGGAAGCAGCACGTGTGCGCAACGCGGTCTTCTCGTCCTCGGTCAGCTTGTCATACGTCTTCACGGTGCGCGATTCAACACGCATGACATGGTAGCCGTAATCCGTTTCGACTGGATCGCTGATTTGGTTAATCGGCAGCGTCAGCGCCGCTTCCTTGAACTGCGGCACCCATTTGCTAACAGGCGTGTCTTTATACAAACCGCCATCTGGCACTGAGCCTGCATCATCGGAATATTCCTTCGCCAGCTTCGCGAAATCCTCGCCCTTCTTCAAGCGGGCAGAAATGTCTTTCGCCTGCTTAAGTGCGTCTTCTTTCTTGCGCTCTTTGCCATCCTTGTCTTTAAAGCCAATCAAAACATGGCGAACGGACGCAACCGTCATTTCCTCTTTGTCTTTTTCGAACTGTGCTTTTATTTGGTCTTCCGTCACTTTGTCGTTATAGTCTACAACAACGGTAAGGATGCGCGTCATATACTTCAGGACGTCGTCCTCCGTTAATTTCTTCTCGGTCAAAGCTTCCTTGAAGCCCTCCTGCTTCTTCATGGCCTCAAGCTGTTCCTTGGCTTTCTTCTCGCCCTCTGTCTTGGACTTGTCAGATGCCTTGCCTTGAAGATATTCATAAGCAACCTGCTGCTTCAAGAAGTATTCGCGGAATTGATCCATATTAATAAGCTGTGCATATTCTGGATACATCAACAGCATGTTCCCTAGCTCTATGTCGAACTCTTTTTGCGTAACTTCTCCGCCTTCATACGTAGCCACGACTTTGCTGTCGTCTTTCTTTGCTGCTCCTGTTCCTGCTTCTGCTCCGGAACTCTTGCCACAGCCCGCCAATACGGAAAGGGCGAGTACTGCAGACAATGCCAGCATCAACCACTTCTTAGAACGCGTCTTGTTATTTTGCAACATTTTGCAATTCTCCCTTCGATTTGATCGCATCTTTCGCCTCTTGCATGAATTGCTCAAGCTGCATCAACAGTTGCATTGCATCCATTCCACGCGCGTTCACTTTCACGATGCCATGCGTATTCCGGTCTACTGCAATACGTCTATCAATGCTGGTGGCGATGGCAGCCAATTTCTTACGGTCTAACCACGGTTCAGCCGAAGGGTGGACCTTTAAGGTGACCGCCTCCCCGCGTTGCACAATGGATTCTAATCCATATTGCTTCGCATACAGCTTCAGCCGGGCAACGGCAAGGAGCTGCAATACAGCAAGGGGCGGTTCCCCGAAGCGATCGATGAGTTCATCTCGCAATTCTTCGACTTCGTCTAACGAGGCAAGACCGGCTACTTTTTTATAGATCTCAATCTTCTGAATACTATCATAAATATAATTCGGCGGCAAATAGGCGTCGATGTTCAGATCGATAAGCGTCGAGAGCTCCTGCTGCTCCTCGATAGCGATGCCGTCCAGCTCCGCTTTGCGCTTGTTGATTTCATCAGACAGCATTTGTGAGTACAAGTCGAATCCAACCGAAGCGATGAATCCGTGCTGCTCTGCGCCGAGCAAATTCCCAGCTCCACGGATGGAGAGGTCCCGCATCGCGATTTTGAAGCCTGAACCGAGCTCCGTAAATTCTTTAATCGCTTGCAGCCGTTTCTCCGCCACCTCGTTTAATACTTTATCCCGCTGATACGTAAAGTACGCGTACGCGATCCGATTTGAACGCCCGACGCGGCCGCGCAGCTGATACAGCTGGGACAAGCCCATCTTGTCCGCATCATGCACGATGAGCGTGTTCACGTTCGGAATGTCTACGCCTGTCTCGATAATGCTTGTGCTGACGAGCACATCGTACTCTCCGTCCAGGAAATCCAATATCGTCTTCTCCAGCTCTTGCTCCGACATTTGACCGTGACTGACCGTCACTCGAGCTTCCGGCACGAGCATCTTGATATGGTCTGCCACCTGATGAATACCTTGAACACGATTGAATAGGAAGTATACTTGGCCATTCCGGGCCAATTCCCGTTCAATCGCTTCCCGTACGAGCGCATCGCTGTATTCAAGCACATAGGTCTGAACCGGGAACCGATTCTCCGGCGGAGTCTCGATAACCGACAAATCGCGAACGCCCAGCATGGACATATGAAGCGTGCGCGGAATCGGCGTTGCGGTCAGCGTTAGCACGTCCACGTTCATCTTGAGCCGCTTCAGCTTCTCCTTATGGGTAACGCCGAAGCGCTGTTCTTCATCCACGATCAGCATGCCCAAATCTTTGAAAATGACGTCCTGCGAGAGCAAACGGTGGGTACCAATGACGATATCGACGACGCCTGTCTTCAAGCCTTTAATCGTCTCATTCTGTTCCCTGCGGGAACGAAACCGGCTCAACACTTGAATGTTGAATGGATATTCGGCAAAGCGTTCCCGGAACGTTTCATAATGCTGCTGCGCCAAAATGGTGGTCGGTACCAAAATAGCAACCTGCTTGCCCTCAATCGCTGATTTAAAGGCAGCTCGTACTGCCACCTCCGTCTTGCCGTAACCGACGTCACCACACAGCAAGCGATCCATCGGACGAGGCAGCTCCATGTCTTTCTTAATCTCCTCGATGGTGCGGAGCTGATCCCGCGTTTCATCATATGGGAACATTTCTTCAAATTCACGCTGCTCCGGTGTATCCTTCTCAAAGGCATAGCCTGAAGAAGCTTGTCTTGCGGCATACAGCTTAATCAGATCATCCGCAATATCTTTGACCGACGAGCGAACTTTGTTCTTGACCTTCGTCCACTCCGTACCGCCCAGCTTATATACCTTCGGCTCCTTCTCTTCCGAGCTGACGTAGCGCTGAATGAGATGGAGTTGATCGACCGGAACGGACAATTTGTCTCCGCCGGCATACAAGATATGCAAATAATCCTTATGAATGCCGTTGATCTCTAACGTACCGATGCCAATGTATTTACCGATTCCGTGGTTCTGATGAACGACGTAATCTCCTACTTTGAGCTCCGTATAGCTGCGAATTCGTTCCGCATTGTCCATCTTCGCGCCCTGCTCCGCCCGCCGCGTCTTGCGCTGCTTCTGCGAGAACATTTCGCCTTCGGTAATGACGACAAGATGAACAGATGGCAGTTCGAAGCCGCTTTGCAAGTTCCCCTTCATTATGATCGGTTCGGGGATCTGATAATCCTGAAGCACGCGCCGGATGCGTTCCACCCGTTCGTCTCCGTTCGCTAACATGATGACGTTGGCACCGGTCTTTTTCCAGCGTTCCATCTCCGCCTTAAGCACATTCATCTGACCGTGAAAGTTCTGCATCGTGCGACACATGACGTTAACGATATTTTGCGGCTGCGTATGCGGCACCTGTCTTAAAAACAATGCCATGAACACGGTTTGGAACGGACGCTTGGCAAGCGTATCGTCTGCGCTCAGCCCAAGCTGAAGCGATGGCAGCGTCTTTCCGTTCTGCAGCAGGTGCGTACTCCACTCCATTTCGTCGCGATCCAATTGCTTCGCCGTCTCCATGACACGCGCAGGCTCATCCATAATAATAAGCGTATCCTTTGGCATATAATCATACAGCGTGTGCTGCTCCGGATGAAGTACAGACACGTACTTATACATTTCTTTAAAGTATACGGAACCGCGCAGGCGCTCGATTTCATAGCCGATTTCTTGCTGCAGCTTATCCTTTACCTGACGATCGGTCATCTTCGATAATTGGTCTTCCAGACGTGACGATGCCGCTTCAGCCGCTTGGACGAAGCGAGTCTTATCCGCAATCAAGTCTTGGCTTGGCGTTATCGTCAACTGCTTCAGCTTCTCTATGGAACGCTGATCGTGCGGATCGAACGAACGAATCGAGTCGATTTCATCGTCGAACCATTCAATTCGGTACGGAAATGGCGAAGTGAGCGGATAAATATCAACGATGCCGCCGCGTACGCTCATTTCCCCTTTCGTTTCTACCCGCTCGGTCCGCTCGTAGCCAAGAGACACCATCTGCTCCAAGAAGCTCTCCAGCGGAAGCACATCTCCGAGTGCTAACGACACCGTCGCTTGGGCCATCACTTCGCGGGCAGGCAAAAACCGCCGCAATCCAGCATACGGCGTGACGACAATTCCGCGAAAGCCTTGGGCAGAGCGTGTCAGAACTTCGATTCGTTGCGCATTCACCTCGGGACTCGAGATAGCCGCTTCCGCAGTTACCAACTCGTTCGCCGGATAGAGCAGCACTTGGTCTGAAGAGAGACACTCCTGCAAATCCTCAGCTACCTTCTGTGCGGAAAACATATTATGCGTTACCACGAGTACTGGCCGTTCCAACTGCTTATGGAGCGCAGCCATCATCACTTGACGTGCCGAACCCGACATGCCGGACACTAATTGTTCCTTCATTCCCGCGCGAATGCCAGCAGCTATGGATTCAATATCGCGTTCTTCGGATAAAGCTTGCATGAGTGCATTTAACAAAGGACAGGCACCTCTTTCTCACCCACAAAATTACGATATGACAAGATCTAGTTTCAGGTCCGAAAGTGAGAAGTCCTCTCGCCCTTCAACATATTAACGCGTGTACTTCCACGTATAAACAGACTGTACCGTCCATACCTATAAGGAACAACGGGTTTTGCTAGATTTATTGCTCATTCAAAATAAGCCTCGGCAAACAAGCCAAGGCTGACGTATGTTCCGTATAATCAAGCTTTCATTGCAAAGGCGATGGCAGCAGCGACAATTCGGGGTGCATTTGTATCGCTTCTGTGCAATAATCGCAAGTCATCCGCACCGTTACGTCTCCATTGGAATGAACCAATATATATTGTTGGCGCTCCTCCGACGTTAGTTGATGAAAGCCGAGTCGGGTTTCATCTATGCCGCTTTCTTCAAGGCGCCCAATTAACGTATGACAATGTTTGCAGACATAGTTCACAGACATCTATATGCCTCCAGTTCAGGGAATATACCGTTTAGTATGTCCCTAATGAAGGCAAATTAGCCCATTAGCCGTTAAATTTCGCCATCGTTTGCTCAAACGTATGCGTTAACGCAAATTCGACCGCATCGCACGTCTTTTCCACCGTCTGTTGGAGCATGTCCTGATCTTTTTTAGCAAACCCTGACAACACGTAATCAACGATTTCGCGTCCTGGTTCCGGCCGGGAGATGCCCATCCGCATCCGATTAAAAGATTGTGTCCCGAGATGCTGAATAATGGATTTAATGCCATTATGCCCGCCGGCACTGCCTTGATACCGCAAGCGTACCTTACCAAGCTCGGTATCCAAATCATCATACAAGACGATGAAATCATCGATATTCGTTTTATAGTAATCCATATAAGCACGAACGGCTTCACCCGATAAGTTCATAAATGTCATCGGTTTGATAAGGGCAACCTTCTCTGTACCAACGTGGCCTTCGCCGATTAACGCCTTGCATTTGCTCTCCCTTATTTCGATGCCGAAGCGATTCGAGAGCGCATCTATGGCCATAAAGCCGATATTGTGGCGAGTCGAAGCATATTTCATTCCCGGATTCCCGAGACCTACAATCCATTTCAAGACTGCTCCTCCTTTCAAATGCCGATAAGGGTTACTTCTTCGGCCGTAGCCAAAGACGTAACCCTCGTTCATCTATACTGCTTCTGCTTGCATCTTCACAATACCATAAGAGCCTCGCTCTTATTCAATTTCAAACAATTTACTAATCGATAGCTCTTCGTGAACGCGAATAATCGCTTCACCCATTAACGGTGCAACCGACAGCACGTGCAGCTTGCTGGACGGGTTCTCATGCTTAATCGGAATCGTATCCGTGACGATCACTTCTTTGAACGGAGATTGCTCCAAACGATCCATTGCAGGACCGGATAGGACCGGGTGCGTGCAGCAAGCATAGACGTCTTTCACTCCAGCTTTAACCAATGCATTCGCCCCAAGGACAATCGTGCCTGCCGTATCGATGATGTCATCGATAATGATCGCCGTCTTACCCTTGATGTCTCCGATAATGTTCATGACTTCACTGACGTTCGGTTCCGGACGGCGCTTGTCAATAATCGCAAGCGGCGCGTTCAAGAAATCAGCCAATTTGCGTGCGCGCACGACGCCGCCATGGTCAGGCGATACGACAACAACATTTTCCAACTGCTTGGACCGGAAATATTGCGCCAGGATCGGTACTCCTAGCAGATGATCTACTGGAATATCGAAGAAACCCTGAATCTGTGTTGCATGCAGATCCATCGTAATGACACGATGCGCACCCGCCGTTTCGATCAGATTCGCGACTAATTTCGCAGTAATCGGATCGCGGGAACGCGCTTTGCGGTCTTGCCGCGCGTAACCGTAATAAGGAATAACTACGTTAATGCTCTTGGCTGATGCACGCTTTAACGCATCCACCATGACAAGCAGCTCCATCAAGTTATCGTTGACCGGTTCGCAGGTCGATTGCACGACATACACGTCGCATCCGCGAACGCTCTCGGACAATTTAACTTGGATCTCGCCATCACTGAAGCTTGTTGTTACAGCATCTCCCATTGGAATGCCGATGTACTCTGCAATCTGGTTTGCCAACTTGGGATTGGAGTTGCAAGTGAAAATTTTCAACTTGGAATCACAATAAGTCATGATATTAAAAACCCTCCGTGCCGGTTCTTGGTCATCGTTGTTTAGTAGTGTCCGTTAATGGTGTTGCTTAGCTTATCCGTTAAAGGTCTCAACTATAAAGGCTCTCTTCTACATGCTACCATAATTAAGCGATGGCGCAACTATATTGCTCACGATTCCCGTTCTTTCTTCGCTTTTGCGCGGGCGCGAATCTTATCCGCATAGCCTGGCTTATTCACTTGACGTTCACGGGCAATCGCCAATTCATTATCTGAAACATGGTGTGTAATCGTTGAACCAGCAACGACATAGGCTCCATTGCCGACGTTGATCGGTGCGATGAGATTGACATTGCTGCCGATAAACGCATCGTCGCCAATTTCCGTAACGGATTTATTATATCCGTCGTAATTGACCGTAATCGCCCCACATCCAATATTTACATTCTTGCCTACTTTCGCATCTCCAATATAGCTTAAATGCGAAACTTTCGTATGATCATCCAGAGAGGCATTTTTAATCTCCACGAAATCGCCTACCTTGACGTGCTCGCCAAGGCGCGCACCTGGGCGCAAATACGCAAACGGACCTACGCTGCTATCGCTGCCGACAACGGCCTCCTGCAACACCGATTGCTTGATTTGCACACGTTCGCCAACGAAGGAATCGGTAATTTCGGTATTCGGTCCAATCACACAATCCGCTCCGATGGTCGTACGTCCTTTCAGACTCGTTCCGGGCTCAAGCACCGTATCCGGTCCGATCTCGACGTCCGCTTCGATATACGTTTGTGCAGGGTCGATAATAGTAACACCATTTAACATATGGCGTTTGTTGATACGCTCCCGCATTAAGCGCTCTGCCTCCGACAGCGCCAATCGGTCATTTACGCCGATCGACTCGCCGATATCATCCGTACAAAAGGCTTGTACGGTTTCGCCTTGCGCTTTCATAATGCCGACTACGTCAGTCAAATAATACTCTTGCTGGGCGTTATGATTGGTGACCTGCTCCAGCGCAGCAAACAGCTTCGCATTATCAAAGCAGTAAGTGCCTGTATTAATCTCCTTCACTGACTGCTCTTGCGGCGTGCAATCTTTCTGCTCAACGATTTTCAAGACCGAACCATCATTGTCGCGAATAACCCGACCATAGCCGGTCGGCTCTTCCAGTTCAGCCGTCAAAATCGTCGCTGACGCCTGCGCACGCACGTGGAGCTCCATCAACTGTGCCAACGTCTCCGATGTCACTAGCGGCGTATCTCCGCAAATGACGAGAGTTATGCCCTGTTCACCATCAAGAAGCGCCTTTGCTTGCTTTACTGCATGTCCAGTACCGAGTTGTTCCGCTTGTAAAGCAAATTCCGCGCGATGACCCAGGTAGCTTTGAACCGCTTCGGCTCCATGTCCCACGACAACGACAGTGCGCTCGCTTTGCACGCGCTCTACCGCATCGAGAACATGTCCCACCATCGGTTTTCCACACACCGGATGAAGCACTTTATACAACTTCGACTTCATGCGTTTGCCTTGTCCAGCAGCAAGCACAATGGCCATTCTTTTCAAAGCGTCCGACCTCCTGCTCTCCCTGTACTCCATAGTAGAATATATCTCATTATGAACAAAAAGAAAAGAGAGCCCCCTATGATTGGCTCTCTTTCTTTGCAACCCCAATATTAACCAAAAAGATTATGCACCCTCTTCAATAACTTCCTCTTCCGTAGCTGCGCGCTCATATTCAGCCAATACCGCAGCTTGAATCTTCTCGCGTGTCGCCGATGAAATCGGATGAGCAATGTCACGGAATTCGCCGTCTGGCGTCCGTTTGCTCGGCATCGCTACGAACATGCCGTTGTTACCATCGATAACACGGATGTCATGGACAACAAACTCGTTGTCGATCGTAATCGAAGCGATTGCTTTCATTCTCCCCTCTGTGTTGACGCGGCGGAGTCTGACATCAGTAATTTGCACGTGTGTTCACCACCTTTTTCCAACAAGACTTGGTGTATAATTCCACACGCGCAACTAAAATCCTTCTTAAATTTGCCAAGAAACAAACTTTTTTTGAATTTTTTTAACCTTCTTTAGCCATTTCGACAAGCTTCGATTTATATCGCTGCAATGAGTTCAATTTCGACAAGGACATCTTTCGGAAGCCGCGCTACTTCAACAGTAGAGCGTGCCGGCTTATGTGAACCAAAGTACAATTCATAGATGGCGTTCACTTGTGCAAACTGATTCATATCTTTTAAAAATACAGTGGCTTTTATCACATTCCCCAAAGAGGAACCCGCTTCTTTCAAAACGGCTTGCAAGTTGCGGAATACTTGGTGCGTCTGTTCTTCAACTCCGCCCTCTGCCAACTGACCTTCAGGAGTCAGTGCAATTTGACCAGATGTAAATACGACATCGCCCCATTTGACTGCTTGGGAATACGGGCCTATAGCAGCCGGTGCCTCGCTTGTCGCAATCATTTCTAATGCATTTGACATAGAAAGACCTCCTCTAAGAGATGGCTTATCTTTCAACCATGACTTCATGATTATCAAAATAGTTCCCTGGTTTCACTATCAACTGACGTGACCGCGGATCCGACGCAGACACGCGAATCAAAGAGACGTAATCAGTCAGTAAGCGTTCCTCTTTCGATACGTCCTCTGATTCTACAAGTACGCCGACACCTGCTACGGTAGCGTCGAATTCGTGCAGCAAATCCATCATACCGTGCACCGTGCCGCCTGCCCGCATAAAGTCATCCACAATGAGCACACGGGAACGTTCCTTCAGCGCCCGCCGCGCCAGCGTCATCGTATGGATGCTCTTCTGTGAGCCGGACACGTAGTTAATACTAACCGCTGAACCTTCCGTTACGACATGGTCGCGACGAACTAGCACAACCGGCAAATTAAGATGGGCTGCCGTAGCATATGCAATTGGAATCCCCTTCGTCTCCACCGTCATGACCACATCGATATCACGTCCAGCAAAGGCCGATGCAAACATGCGGCCAACATCATTCATCAATCCAGGTTGTCCTAATATATCTGTTATATAAAAGTATCCGCCTGGAAGCATCCGATCGGGCTGCTCCATTGATGTGCATAACGACTCAATAACAGGCAGCGCCTTATCAGGGCCGCATTTCGGCATATATTTCACCCCGCCAGCCGCTCCGGCCAGCGTGAGCAAGTCGCCTGTTCCTTCCGTCTCACACACTTCTTTAATAATAGCCAAATCTTCGCTGATGGAAGACTTGGCCGCCCCGTACCGTTCTGCGAAGGTTGTGAGAGAGATGAGCTTATGCGGATTAGACATGAGATATTGCGTCATTTCGACCAGACGAGCGCTGCGCTTCAATTTTTTCATCCTAACCCCTCGCTCAAAACCGAATAATATATTGTAAATACTACATGAATGTACGTTAATTATCAAGACAAGAACCGATTGTCAAGACAAAAATTTCATTTTGTGTAACGAAATTGTCTTAAGTTCCATCGATGTCGAAATACTTACTGTCATGCTTCGTGATCAAAAGTTAACCTTTAGGAGAGCATGCGGACGGCATATACTTCCTTGCAAAATCCACGCAAGCCATTGTAAATACGTGCTATCTTGGATTCCTTGGACACTAAGCCGAATACCGTCGGGCCGCTTCCGGACATGAGCACGCCTTCTGCACCGAGCTTCTCCATCGTTTCCTTCAACTGCTGCACCTCCGGGTGCATCGGCAGTGTAACGTCCTCCAGCACGTTGCCAAGCGATTCGCACAGGGTATGAAAGTCCTGGCCTTGAATCGCCTGCAGCATCCTCGCTAAGGAAGGGTGCTCTTGAATATGCTGCGCCCTTAGACGACCGTAGACATCGGCCGTAGATACGTTGATTGGCGGCTTGGCAAGCACCACCCAGCATTGCGGCGGATTCTCGATCGTTTCCAGCTTCTCGCCCCGCCCCCGCGCAATCGCAGTTCCTCCCGTTACGCAGAACGGCACATCCGAACCAAGCTCCGCTCCTAACCGCTGCAGCTCCTCGTCCGAAATGCCGAGCCGCCACAGCCGGTTCAAGCCGCGCAGCGTCGCCGCAGCATCGCTGCTGCCCCCGGCCAAGCCCGCCGCGACAGGAATCTTTTTGTCCAGATGAATATATACGCCTTGCTTCACTTCATATCGTTCTTTAATTAATTTTGCCGCTTGGAACGCCAAGTTTTTCTCATCTAACGGTATGTAACCTGCCTGACTGGAGATGATAATCGTGTCGCGAGGCAGCTCCTCCATTTCGAGACGGTCCGCTAGGTCCACCATCGTCATTACCATTTCGACGTCGTGATATCCGTCCTCACGCTTGCGTAACACGTCCAGTAGCAAATTAATTTTGGCTGGCGCCTTCTCGTATACTTTCACTCGCGTTCACCCTTCTTTATCCTACGGATCGCTTACGTTATTATAACAGACTCTACTTGGCAAGTCATTCGCGTAGAACGGGATATCATCGGTACCAGCTTTTCCTTTTTTTACTTGATCCAACCATTTTCTTCACCAATGAATAAGGAAAGCGAACAGAGTGACGATGATGTCATTCCGTTCGCTTTTTTTGGCAGAACAATCAATTATTTCTTCGCTGCGGCTTGCTCGGCCAATTGAATGGCACGCTTCACCATATCTCCTGCATCTTTGGCTCGGATGGCTCCCCACCCATATTGGGTAACGGTGTCATAGAAGCCGAGGTCTTTTGCTAATTCGTACTTCAACTCCTCAGACATAAAGCTGCTGCGTCTTCTTCGACTCATCGTCATACCTCCTTCGGCGGAATCCGGACCGATTCCAAAAATGTGGCGCATTTAAAACGCTGCGCGAGGCGTGTATCTATAATGTTGGTTACAGCAAAAGGGGTTATTCGCTGCAAGCCGATCATATTTGTGGGCAACAAAAAAGCAGCCCATTAAGGACTGCCCGTCATGAACGTTCAACCACGAACGTATTCAATCTTCATTTCGCCATTCTCGGCGCATACGGTCACTTCGACCGATTCTGTTAATATATCTGCATAGCTATAGGACACTCGTTTGAACGCGTTCTGTTCCTGGTCCAACTTGACAATAAATACAGAAGGGTAGGTTTCTTCCAACACACCCGTGCGTTCAATCGTCTTACGACGACCACCGTTTGCACGGAGCAAAATCTTCTGGCCGACATGAGCTTCAAGACAGCGACGAATTTCAAATAGCGCATTTCTCGCCATTGTAGCTACCACCTCTTTCCTTGTCCATTATAAACAAAGTTAGAGGAAATGTCAAATTAAATAAATAATTATAACAACAAGCTTTGTTAGGTGTCAATGTGTTTTTTTGCCCAATTTCTTAAGTTTCTACAATTCATCGTTTTTTATTCAAATTACGGACGGTGTCACGTCCAAATTGGATAAATCTTTCCATTTCGGCATCCCAACACGATAGCTCCCTCGTGTCTCGATTCCGCCCACTCCTTCCAGTCCCGTCATCGTATGTGATGTGATATCGCCTATCTGTACCGTTTCGCGAATCGACGTATACGAGGCTTGCACAGCGACATACACCGGATCCAATGCATGAATCATAATCCGGCCGGGTGAACTGGCGAAGTTCGCACCAGATTGCAGCAGCGCCTCGAAATGGGATTGGCAAGCTCCCGCTACGATGGTCAGTAAATCAAGATGGCGTTCGAACTGTCTCGCGGTTTGTACGGCATTCACGAAATTTTTTGAATTTTTATAGCTTTGCAAGCTATATAAATCCCGATCCTTCATACTTTTCAATACTCCATCATGTCCTGTAATAACGACGATGTCCGGATGCACGCGGGGAAGCAAGCGGTACAGCATATCCGCCATATTCGCCTCATGCACGTAATGCCCCTCGGCCGGTACTCGAAGCTGATTATATATCGCCATGCTCTTCTGCAAATAGTTCGAATCACCATCCAAATGAAGCACCTTGCCAGGCATATCAAAATAAGCAGATGAATGGGGAACCTCGGCAAATTGAAACTCGGCGCGGCGGCGTTCGGTCTGTTGGCGTTGATGTTGCTCAATTGCCTTGACTGATTCCAGCATAGTAATATGAGCTTGCTGCGTACGACGCTTAATTGTTGCTTGCGAAACATTGACCAAATCTCGAACTGGAGAATCGGCGAGCAGACGAAATTCAGTCCCTTTTATAATCGCCGTATCCTGAAAAACCGCATCAATGCGGAATGTAATATCGCCGCCGTATGACTTACGTACGACCAGATCTCCTTGCTTCATAGGATCGATCACCTCTCCAACTATCCTATGGGCAAAAGTGCAGTTTGGTGATTGCCTACATTGGCGACCATCACGGTTAGCTCGCACCGTGCTGAATTATTCAGCTGCGTTGACCGCACGTCCTATGCTATCGCTTAAGCGGGCAAATTCTTCAAGAGACAGCGTCTCCCCGCGTCTTGTCGGCTCAATGCCGGCAGTAGCAACCGCTTCAGCCAGCGCATCCGTTCCACACACGCTGCCGTAGCGCGCCTTTAAATTGTTCCACAGCGTCTTGCGCCGCTGAGCAAAGCTCGCCCGCACGACCTCAAATAGATGCTGCTCGTCCGCTACTTGAACAGGAGGCTCCTCCCTTACGCGCAGTCGAATAACGGTAGACTCTACATTAGGCTGCGGGATAAAGACCGTACCCGGAACAGTGCAAATCAGCTCTGGCTCGGCATAGTATTGCACAGCCACACTTAAGCTGCCGTAATCCTTGCCTCCCGGACTCGCTGCCATGCGCTCAGCCACTTCCTTCTGTATCATGACGACAATATGCTTCAGCGGAAGTTGTTCTTCCAACAGCTTCATCATAATCGGTGTGGTCACGTAGTAAGGAAGGTTGGCCACGACGCTTACCTTGTCCATCCCATGAAACTGTTCGCGGAATAACTCTTGCAAATCCACCTTCAGCACATCGCCATGAACGACCTGCACATTTGGATATGGTTCCATCACTTCGTCCAGAATGGGGATGAGACGCTGATCAATCTCTACAGCCGCTACACGGCCCGCCCGCTTCGCCAACTGTTCGGTAAGCGCTCCAATCCCTGGACCAATCTCTAAAGCCCCTGTAGAGGCATCCAGTTCGGCTGCATCGACAATGCGCCGCATTATATTCATATCGATCAAGAAATTTTGTCCCAAGCTCTTCTTAAAAGAGAAGCCGTGTTTGCGAACAATTTCCTTCGTTCGCGAAGGTGTTGCAATATCCGTAAACGAGTGATTCATTCGTCATGTCCCCTTCTGCTGTTGTTGCGCGGTGAGATTGGATTCCTCCAGTTCATGCAATGCCTGTTCGAACTCTTCCCGCCCGATTTGAAACATAGCGCAGCGTTTTAACATCTGCTTCGCATTGCAATAGCCGATACCCAGTCTTTCACCCAATTGTCTGCGGCGTTCGGCGGAACCTGCAAAAGTTGTAAGCCCAGCTTCCACCAAATCTGTCCACGTAAGCTCCGTATGTAATGCAGGCATTTCTGTCCGTATCTGCTGCAGCGCTCTACGTACCGCTTCAGGGGAGGCGTTCTCCACCCCGAGATCCCCTTTTGCAATCGCCTCATGCCTTGGCAAGAACGCGTGCTTGCAGCCGGGAACCTGCGCAGCGATCAGCTTGCGAATGCGCTCCCCGGCATGGTCGGGATCCGTAAATATAATAACACCGCGCCGCTCTTGCGCCAGAGCAATGCGGCGGATGGTCATATCATTGAGAGCCGATCCCCCCGTCTCGATCGTATCGGCTTCCACAGCGCGCTGAATTGCAACGGTGTCGTCTTTTCCTTCCACGACGATTACTTCTCGTATCAACGTTCTTACTCCTTCCTCATGTCCCCCACTTTTGAGCACGTAACTTATTTAAATAGATGTTCAAAAAGGCCGCTTTTCAGCACCGAGGAGGTTGCAAGAACCCGAAGAAGGAGGAGCGCAGTGTAGGCGAGACTACATGAGCACCTGAAATGTTTCCGTAGGAAACATACTTCGGAAGCATAACCTCTTCGAGGGTGAATGCAAGATTCGATGCCGAATCACATCTTGCGATACTCCGTGATCAAAAGGGGACTTTTTGAACAACCTCTAAAAAGCACAAAAGAAGAGGGATCTCCCTCTTCTTAGCATGACATAAATCGTTATTCATTACTATATCCTAAATACACGGCAGCAAACCGCGTGGCTTCTGCCGCGTCATCGAATCAATTAATTCGCTTCCGGCTTCACCGGACCGATCACATACACCGTATGGCCCTTTTTCCTGCCAAACTTGCGTACAGCACCTTTGCTTTCGTAATAAACGTCAATAATTTTGCCTTTTACCGCTCCGCCTGTATCTTCAGCACGTCGGAATCCGACGCCCTCGATATACACCCACCATCCAAGCGGAATGAGCTTCGGATCTACCGCGATCGTACGTCCTTCCACCACCTTGGTGCCGGAGGCGGTCTTGGCTCCCGGTGACCCTTCTTGTTCCGTATAGGCGGTTAATTGAACGTTCTCCAGCATATCCTTGTAATCGAAGCCGACCTTGCCCCCTTTGCCAGAGCCGACACTCGGAGAGCTTGCCGACAGAACGACCACTTCAGGTTCCTTCTTCGTTCCATAGGCTAGAACCTGATTGACCTGCTTCGTCTGAACGGACTTATCCACTAACTGCGAATATACGAGTTTGCCGTCCTCATATACTTTTTCAATCTTTTGGACGACGATTCCCTCTTTCCCCTTTTGAACCGTCTTCGTCTTCCCCTTCAACAAGGTAGGATCAGCTTTCTTGACGACTTGGAATGGAACCTTCACTTTTCGCTCTTCTACGTTCTTACTGACACGCACGATACGAATGTCCATATTATTTGCAACGGCAGCATCTTGACCCGGATATACCTTGTCAGCCGTCTTGACAGGTATTTGAAGCGATACTAAAGCGTCGCTCACCGATTTTTTGGTCGTATAATGCGTCTTCTTCTGTCCGTCTACTATCACGTTAACGGGTAACGCGCGTTCGATGACGATCTTATCGCCATCTGTTATTTCCGTATCCAACGGTTTGGATACGGCATCATGTGCCCCTACCGCTATCGCATGCTCATCCAAAACATTACGAAGCGTATCTTGGCGTGTTTCTATAGCGTGCTCTTGTCCATCTACGCGGATGGACAGTGTCTTCTTCGATGCACCATACATATATAATACCGTAATCAACGTGATAACAACCGCAACAGCAGCAATGACAGACACGACACGTACATTTTCATGCTTCCATCGCATTGCGAGCGACATGCTGGATGATCGGGGTTCATGGGTTTCGTCATTAACGATCTCTCCCACTTCTCGGTCCTCCTTACATAGTCCCGCCGTCGAGTGTTTTTGCATGATTCCATCTGACGCGACTATATCAAGAATGTTTGCGAAGAATACGTTCATCTATCGAGCTCATGTGCAAGCTATGGTCGAATTCTTCACACCAACTCCAGTAACGGCTGCTCCCACCTCCTATTTCATAACCCTATGACGTCTTTCTTTTCTTTATTCGAAAAAAGAAGTTTCAAGAGAAAACAAAAGAAGCCTAGCGTAAGAGGCGACTCTTGTCGTGGCTTCCCAAATGAAACCCAAACGTCAACAGTGTAGGACGCACGCGGACCCCTCTCTCCGATACGCTGACGAGGTTAGCTGTCGGGTTCGGGCTTGTGAGAGTCGCCCTATCTCAACTCACCGGCTCATGGCTCGGCTGTTCAGAATTCACCCCTAGGATACATTCCGCATGAATGAACATGTATTCATTCCCGGATTGTTCGCGCTTTGGTTCCCCCGCTCTCCAAAATGGAGATTAAGCGATACTGGTTGGTTGGAACAATATTCAAGTGTTTACGAACATCTGTGAGAAATCATATCGTGTTTGCAATCACCTTGTAAAGATGGTATCAATCACGTTTTAAGTCAAAAAGGGTTAAAAAAAAGTAACAAAATCGCTTTTTCGTGAACAAATCCACTTATCTTGTGGTCTAGAACTTTATTTCATCGGTTTTTCATTGATTTTCACCGTATGTCAAAACATGTCAGTCCGTTTTCAGTCGTTATTCTGCAAAATTCTTCAAATTCCATTCCTTTCAATTGCGCCGCTGCCTCTGCTACGAGACGCACATGAGCAGACTCGTTTCTTTTCCCGCGAAAAGGGTGAGGAGTCAAATATGGGGAATCCGTTTCGACGAGTAATCGGTCATCGGGTATCTTTACAAGCACTTCTTTGGGCTGCTTTGCATTTTTAAACGTAATCGGTCCGCCAAAGGAAAGGTAGAACCCCATGTCCAGACACATTTTTGCAGTCTCCCAGCTGCCGGAGAAGGAATGCATAATCCCGCCGACTTCACTCGCCTTCTCTTCACGCAAAATACGAATCACATCTTCATGCGCCTCGCGATTATGAATGACGATGGGCATGTGCAACTCCCGGGCCAGCCCGATCTGCTGACGAAATACACGCTGCTGAACATCCTTCGGTGAAGTATCCCAATGATAGTCGAGACCAATCTCGCCGATGGCGACGACTTTGTCATGCTTGGTGAGCTCGGCAATCCAATCGATATCCTCTGGCTTCATCGTTATGGCATCCACCGGATGCCAGCCTACAGCCGCATATATGAAATCATATTTCTCAGCTAACGCCATTGTTGTAGGAATGGTCTCGCGGTTAAAGCCGACATTGACCATACGTGTAACGCCCTGCTCCACAGCATGAGCGATCATTGCCTCGCGATCCTCGTCAAATGCTTCGTTGTCCAAATGGGTATGCGTATCAAATAACACGTCAATGCGCTCCTTTTAAAATTGTATTGATTACTTTCTCTTTCTTAATTTAAAGAGCTTGTTTCACTTTCCATCCATCTACCAGTTCTTGGACTCAATTTTTTCGCTGCAGGAACATCCGCTTCACTTCATCCGTGAGCCGGTGTTCCACCGCTTGAAGCTTGTCCATCGGGAAATAAATGTAATGATTTCCACGGCGAATGCCGCTGATGGAACGCACGATGTCCGATTTTTTGGACAATTCCATCACTTGGTCATGACCATCCCACAGCAATATGTGCTGCTGCGTCGGTTCGTCTCCCGAGCGATACACATCATACGGATTATCCGAAGGTGAATCGAACATAATGTCGTAGTCCGGATTCAAGCCTGCCGCATGCCATTCACGGCACAGCCATTCAGCATTCAACTCATCCACTTCAATATACTTGTACAGTTTACGCTCGATGAATCGCTGACACAAGTCGGCGAGAAGCTCATCCGGTTCATTTATCCATTGCATAAAGGCAGTCTGTACAAAAGCCTCATCCAACTGCACATACTGTGTGGTTGTCAACGTCCCTTCAAACAGCGCATCAAGCGGCTCCAAAAAATAGCGGAATGAGTAGCCCTGCAAATAAAGCTCCTTGGCCCGCTTGAAAATGTGCCTCAGCACCATTTCCGAACTGCGTGTAACGGGGTGAAAATAAACCTGCCAATACATTTCATATCGTGAGAGCAAGTAATGCTCTACCGCATGCATACCGCTTTCCTTCACGACGATCCGATCTTTATATGGACGTACGAGCCGCAGTATACGGTCAATATCAAAAGTGCCGTAATTGACACCAGTAAAATAGGCGTCCCGAAGCAAATAATCCATACGATCCGCATCAAGCGGACCAGACACCAAATTGACGACAATCGGATAAGCATACGTCTTGCGAATGACCGCAGCTACCTGCTCTGGCAATGCCGGATCAATTCGCTGCAGCACCTGGTGGATTTCAGAATCTTCCAATATAATACGGCATGTCCAATCTTCGTGGAACATGCCGAACGCCTCTTCAATGGAATGGGAAAACGGCCCGTGCCCTACATCATGGAGCAAGGCGGCACATAGCGCGACGAGCCGTTGTTCCTGTGGCCAATCCTCATAGCCATTGCGTTCGAATTGGGAAATGATGCGGCGTGTGATTTCATATACACCGAGTGAGTGGGAAAATCGGCTATGCTCTGCCCCGTGAAACGTCAAGTATGACGTACCGAGCTGGCGAATGCGGCGCAGCCGCTGAAATTCTTTCGTATTAATGAGATCCCAGATCGTGCGATCCTGAACATGCACGTAATTGTGAACCGGGTCTTTAAATACCTTTTCTTCTTTTAACATGGGACTTCACTCCCCTCTGAGCATATTTAAACAGCTTGCAAAGATTATTAGAGGTTTGCATTATTAGTTTATTCGACATCGTTTTTAAAATCGATGATGTTGTCGAAAAGGTTTTGTTTATTCGCGTTTCCCTTTATTTCCTAACAAAAAACACCATCTAAGTGCAAATGTGAGTAGTAAATCGTAAAAAATAGTTAAATTTCAGTTAAAAAAATGCTAAAAACCATAAATTAGCACGATATCTACGAATTTTACAGGTTGACTAATTTGGGAATGGTTGGTACGATAATAAACAGCCAAATTAGAAATTTGTCGAATTGTGACTTATTATGTAATTAAAGAGGAGAGCGTTAAACTATGATGAAGTCCACTGGTATCGTTCGTAAAGTTGATGAACTGGGTCGTGTCGTCATTCCAATCGAGCTTCGCCGCACCCTTGGAATCGGTGAAAAAGATGCGCTGGAAATTTACGTGGATGGAGAGCGCATCATGCTGAAAAAATATGAGCCTGCATGCATCTTCTGCGGCAATGCTGAAAACGTTACATACTTTAAAGGAAAAATTGTTTGTCACGAATGTATTTCGGAAATTCCTCAACCTGTGACAAAATAAGAAAAATAGTATATAATAGCACTAATCACACATGTTAATTCTAACCTTTTTCATATCTTCCTTGATGCCCTCATGGTTATTGAACCCAACCATGAGGGTCTTTTTTTTGTTGTGGGGCGCGGGTTTCACGCCCTTTCAGCACTTCATCATGCCCGCTTCTCTCCAATGATTACGTTGGCGACAGGATGAAGTTACCACAACCTTCTTCGCTCCATTCACTCCTGCCCACTCATTTTTTTTATAAAATTTGTTCTATTCAGCATTTATTTTATTTCTAATCATCTTGTCTTTCCTTTTCCATTTGCAACAAAGCTTGATAAATATCCCGTCTCGAGACGCCGCGATCTTTGGCAGCCAGCTTCATCGCATCTTTACGGGAAATATGTTGCTCCCTTTCGTAATGCGCTACGTGCTCTTCTTCACTTAGTGGCTGCCACCAAGCCTGGCTGGCCTCCGCTGCAGCTGTCTCGTCTTCGCTTGCCCCTTCAACCACGAGGCAGCACTCGCCAAGCGGCGGATGCTCCAGTACGTAAGCAAGACATTCATTTACATTGCCACGGACGAAGTGCTCATAGCGCTTCGTTAACTCACGGGCCAGCGTCATGCGTCGGTTCGCACCGAACGTATTCACGATACGTTCAAGTGTCTTTGCGACGCGGTGCGGCGACTCATAGAAGAGAAGCGTGCCAGCCTCTGCTGTAAGTGACGCCAGCATCAACTCGGCGCGTTTCCTATCGCGGGGCAGAAAGCCTGCGAACGTGAACCGTTCGGTCGGCAGCCCCGATGCGATGAGCGCTGAGAGTGCGGCGTTGGGGCCGGGAATCGGAATGACGGGAAGCTCGGCTTCTATCGTCATCCGGACCAGATCGGCTCCCGGGTCGGAGATGGCTGGCAGACCGGCGTCGCTCACGAGGGCGATACGCTTCCCTTCCTGCATGATCCGCACCAGCTCCGGGCCGCTGGCCTGCTTATTATGCTCATGGTAGCTGTACAACGTCTTCCCGTGAATCTCAAAATGGCTGAGGAGCTTTCGCGTCTCGCGCGTATCCTCCGCGGCAATAATATCCGCTTCTGTCAGCGTCCGTACGGCACGGTACGTCATATCCTCCAGATTGCCGATCGGCGTTCCGACTAAATAGAGCGCTCCACTTCTGTCGGAGGCGTCTTGATAACTATATTGTTCCGTTATGTTCATGTTATCCATCCTTCAACTGCGATGCTTGGTCATAATAAATGTCCATTAATTCCTCACAGTACTCATTTCCTTCATTATATACGATTAGCGGCGGCAGCAACCGCACATCCGGCTTCCCGTCCCGAGCCGCTTCGATTAGCACCATATTGGCTTCCGTGCCTACTCGCGGGTGAACAAAGCGAATTCGCTTCGGTTCAAGCCGATACTGCCGCATGAGCGCCATCATGTCCGTCAAGCGGGAAGGCCTATGCACCATCGCCATTTTTCCGCCCGTCCTTAGCAACCTCGAGCATGTGCGGATAACATCTTCCAACGTACATGCCACTTCGTAGCGGGCCAGCGCCTGATGCTTATTCACCTTCGTATCACCCGTCTGAATCGGCATGTATGGCGGATTGACGGTCACGAGCTCGTAATACGGACGTTCCGGCCGCGGCTGAAACGTTTTTAAATCGCCTGCCATTATCGTCACCCGCTCCTGCAATCCATTCAGTTGCACACTGCGGCTTGCCATCTCGGCTAATCGCGGTTGAATTTCTAAGCCGTCGATGTCCGCTTTGGTCCGTGTCGATAGCAACAGTGGAACTACACCGTTGCCCGTACACAAATCCATAATCCGCCCGCGTGCCGGAACAGTCGCAAACCGTGCCAGCAGCACGGCATCCATGGAGAAGCTAAACACTTCGGAGCTTTGAATGATTTTCAGCTCATGTGTCAGTAAATCATCAATCCGTTCCGAAGGCTGAAGCTTCACCGTCTCGCTCATTTTTTTCATAACTCCCCTACCTTTACCTGCATCCATACTTTGGCCAGTCGGCCCACCCCTTTAGATATGAAGAAGCCGTAGGCGGGGGAACTTATCCGTTCCCGCTCACCTACGGCCGCGGTTATTTATTTAGGAAGGACAGACAGAACAAACAATCGCCTTCCGTCCGCAAATGTCCATAATACACGTTGCAAATGTGAAACCCTTCATGGTACAGCCGCGCTAAATTGTCGTAACCTTCGCCAACCACATTTTCCTTGGCCTCGCTAAAAAGATCAGGATCGTCGGCTGCGGGTACTGACTCCCCCTCTGCTTCCGGCAAGGCTTCCAAATGTTCATGGTGTTCGTGGTGCAGCACTTTGCGCAATTGCTGATTCTCCATCCACAAGCGTTGATTCTCTTCCAGCAGTTCTTTGACGACGAGTTTCAGCACACCAAGCTCTTGATGAAGGTCTCCCATATGCGTTTCCAATTCATGAATCTGCGCAAAAATGTCTTTCTTCTCCAAGTTCCCACCCCAGAGCGTGAAAAAGTCCGCCACATTATTTTACAACAACGTCGTCAAAAGGAAGCTCTTTGACTTTACTTATCTCAGCCAGCTGAACATGCACCTTTCGCTCGCCAGCATTGATGCCGACAACTTTGCCTTCTCCGTACGACGTGACAACCCATTTTCCTACCGTCGGAAGTTCTTCCTTGGCGCTTTCGTAATTGTCATGCTCGTACTTCAGACAGCACATCAAACGACCGCACAAACCGGATATTTTGGTAGGATTCAACGATAAGTTCTGGTCTTTTGCCATTTTTATAGATACCGGTTCAAAATCACCTAACCATGAGGAGCAGCATAATACCCGTCCGCATGGGCCGATACCGCCCAGCATCTTCGCTTCATCCCGTACCCCGATTTGTCGAAGTTCAATCCGAGTGCGGAATACGCTGGCCAAATCCTTTACCAGCTCACGAAAATCTACGCGGCCTTCTGCCGTAAAGTAAAAGATAATTTTGTTCCGGTCAAACGTATACTCTACATCCACCAGCTTCATCTTTAATTGATGAGCCCGTATCTTCTCAATACAGGTGGTAAAGGCATCCTTAGCTGCTTGACGATTCGATTCCACCAAAGAAGCATCTGCTTCATTGGCGATACGAATTACCTTCTTTAAGGGAAGCACTACATCGTTCTCGCCGACGATCTTCGGACCGATGACGACTTTGCCGTACTCGATGCCGCGCGCCGTTTCGACGATCACATGCTGGTCCCTCTGGACCGGCCACTCGACCGGGTCGAAATAATAAATTTTGCCCGCTCTTTTAAAACGGACGCCGACTACATTATACAATCAAGTACCTCCTTGCATCCCAACCAGAAACTGCTCGAACGCAAGCTGCGAACTTACATTGGCGCGTACCCGCTTCTGCGCCTCTGTCGCCGCATCCATGCACCGAATCCACCCTTCAGCCGATTTCGTCCAGGCCAACTTGCCTATCGCATCAAGCTGATCTCGAAAGACGAGGCTGTCCTGCCGGTTGTATTGGTAGTTCAACATATCTCGAAACCAGAGATGGAACAAACGAAACAGCATGTCCGCATGCTCTGCAAGCTCGGTCTTGAACACCTTCTGCTGTGCCATAAGAAGCGCGGAAGACAATCGCGTTCCGCACTCCTTTCCTAATTGTAACATTACGTTTCTTAGTTCTGCAAACCAATTCTGTTGGCACAGCTGTATGCCAGCATCCAATCCGTTCACGACGTGAACGGCGGCGCGCGCTAACGCAGCCGGACATCCTTGTTTTATCAATTCGCTGCAGATTATTTGCGGATCTTGCGGGGTAAAAGGTACCCCTTGCGAACGGGACTGAATGGTAGGGAGCATAGCTTGACCATTTTCTGTAATAAGAATCGCAGTAATCGGACTCGTCGGCTCCTCCAAAAATTTAAGCAGGCTGTTGGCCGCTTGCACAGTCATACTCTCCGCCTGCTCTATAATATACACCTTGCGCCCAGCCGCATGGGTGCGATAAGAGAACTCTCGCTGAAGCTCTCTAATTTGGTCGATTTTAATACTCTGACCTTCGGGTGAGATCACTTGCACATCTGGATGATTGCCATGCTCGATTTTCCGGCAAGACAGGCATTCATCGCAAGCATCATCCTGCAGCCGTTCGCAGAACAGTGCTTTCGTAAACGTAAAAGCCGCCCCAAGCTTCCCCGTACCTTTCGGACCGCTGAACAAATATGCATGTGAGACCTTACCCGAACGCAGACCATTCTGCAATATTTTTTTAGCTCGTTCTTGCCCTAATATGTGTTCAAACGACATCGCCTTGTAATCCTTCCTATCAATAAGTGTTCAAAAGGGGACTTTTTGAACTACCTCTATAAAAACATATGTTGGATATTCAGATTCAGTAGCATAAATTGATCAGCATGCCACGGATTTCTCCGACTTTTTGCAAGAGCTCTATTTTGCCCTGCTCGGTCTCCAACAATTCCTCCGCTAATGCAATCAACGCTTCATCAATTTCATCCACGAGTTTATACCGTTTGTTCCGTCCCCGGCGATCCCAGCCGCGCGCGTCGCGGATCTTCATCCCCTGACGAACCGTATCTTCCAAGAACCGCTTCACCAACGTCCGATACTGGCGCAACTCTCTTACTGTCATCGACTTGGCGAGACGCTCACCTTGCCGGTAAATATCCTGCAGCCGCTGCTGCAGCTCCTCACCGCTGGAGCGCTCATGGCTATGATGCATCATGTCTGCGAACGATTTGTGCTGAATCGGCTTGGTTAGAGATTCGCCCATGCGGACGTCTTGACCTAGTGGACGATATCCGGGATTGATTTTCACTTCATATCACCTGCAATCAATGGTCTAGAATTGCTCAAATCGTTCAACCGGCAATACGAACACAGTCGCTCCGCCAACCTGCACCTCTACAGGCAAAGGCATATACGAATCCGTCGTGCCGCTAAGTGGTGTTACTGGCGTTACCAATTGATCTCTTACTTTACAGTTGTTGCGGATGACATTCAGGACGGCACCAACTTGATCATCATCGACACCGATCATGAACGTCGTATTGCCCGCTCGCAAAAATCCACCTGTACTCGCCAGCTTTGTTGCACGAAAGTTCGCTTTGACTAATGCACCGGAAAGACGATTGCTATCTTTGTCCTGTACGATGGCTACAATCATTTTCATGCCTGTCATCCTCCTTATAGTTCGTGTTCAAAAAGGCCGCTTTTCAGCATCGACCGAATCAATTCTTGAAATACTTCGTGATCAAAAGGGGGCTTTTTGAACAACCTCTTATAATTCAATTCAAGTAGTGATTGTTTATTCCTACTTACTTACACGTTCGTACCATGAAATCCTGCGTTCGTTCATATAAAATGTCGAACATTTGGCTCATAATGCACTCACTCGACTGATTGGCGTCGATGCGGACGATGCGCTCTTCATGAAGCTCAGCCAATTGAACATATCCTTCGCGCACCGCTTGATGAAATGCAAGCTGCTCTTGATCGAGCCGATTGAATTCACGCGTATGGTTCGCCGCAATTCGACCAAGTCCGATCTCTGGCTCGATATCGAGCCAGAACGTCACGTCCGGCATCGTGTCATGAATGGCAAAACGGTTAATTTCCCACACCGCTTCCATGCCTAAGCCGCGCGCATGTCCCTGATAAGCAAGACTGCTGTCTACGAAGCGATCGCATAATACGACAGCTCCCTTCTCTAGTGCTGGAATTACCTTCTCGACCAGATGCTGGCGTCGGGCTGCCGCATACAGCAGCGCTTCCGTGCGCGCATCCATCGTCGTATGAGACGGGTCAAGAATAATATGGCGAATCTGTTCCGCAATCGGAATGCCTCCGGGTTCACGGGTTACGACCACATCAAGTCCGCGGGTATTAAGGTACTCCGTGAGCTGCTGTATCGCGGTCGTCTTTCCCGCGCCCTCCCCACCTTCAAGTGTAATGAACCAGCCAGGACGTTGTCTATCTGTCATCTCAGTTCCCCTTTTCCCATCTGATCCTTCGTTACATATACTTTAATCGTCTGCAAGCTGTAATCTTCTGCATCGTGACACTTTGCCCCAGCTGCAGCAAGCTTCGCCAGCTCATTCACAGACGCTGCTGTGATGGTTTCACCACGATATAGGAGCGGAATGCCTGGCGGATACGGGATAACGGCTTCTGCAGCCACCATGCCATCCGCCTCTTGCAGCAGAACTTGCCGCGTGGTGCCGACATTGGCTTCATAGATAGAAAAAGGAACCGGCTCAGAATGAGGCCGAGACGACGTTAAGCTTCCAATTGACTGGGTGATCGCCTGTGTACCAGTACCATCATATGAAGGTTTATTACCCATTGACACCGCGATCGATTGCAATGCCTCAATTAAGCGCCTCGCATCCTGCAGCGTGCTGCCCAGCGTGAATACGAATACGACGTGTCGAAGGTCAGCCATCTCAGCGACACAGCCGTATTCCGCAAGCTTTTCAAGGAGGTCGTATCCGCTAATGCAATCGTCTTTTTCCCGAATAACCACTTTCATTGGATCCAGATTGTCAAAGGCCGAAAAATCGTTGCTTCCGCATGGTTCGCTCTGTTCAACTGATACGTAAGGCTCTTGCTTGACCAGCAGTTCGAACCTCGGCAGCTGATGCATCTGTTCGCGCAGCCACATTGCGGCTGCCAGCCCTTGCTCAAAGGCTTGCGCCCCCTTAACGTCAATCCATTGGCGGCTAACGTCTAACGAAGCCATTAGCGGATAGGAGGGGCTCGAACTCTGCAGCATTGTCAGCAGTTGCTTCAACCGCTTCCTTGCAACGTAAGGCCCTTGCACATGCAGCATGGCGCTCATCGTCATGCCACTCAGCATCTTATGCGTAGATTGCACGACACCGTCTGTCCCCATCGCTAAGGCCGATTCGGGAAAGGACGGATGCAGTCCATAATGGGCCCCATGGGCTTCATCCACGATGAGTGGTATCCCATGTCGGTGTGCCGCCTGAGCAAACGGCCGCAAATCGATGCCCATGCCGTAGTAATTCGGATTGGTCAAGAATACAGCCTTCGCCTCAGGGTATTCTTGCAAAGCCCCCGCTAAGACATCAATATGTGGTGCGGTAGCCAAGCCGCTGACCTTATCTATCCTTGGAGTAAGAAATACGGCCCGCGCCCCGGCCATCATTAAGGCGTGGAGGACCGATTTGTGCACATTCCGCTGTACAAGAATGAGATCCCCCGGTTGACTGCAGCAGCTCATAAGAAGCGCCATATTACCTACCGTGCTTCCTCCTACAAGAAAATGCGTTTCTTCAGCGCCGAAGCAATGAGCCGCTAACTGCTGAGCCTCTGCAATGACCCCCATCGGATGGTGGAGATCATCCGTCCCTTCAATTTCAGTTACATCGATAGCTAACAGCTGTGCCATACGATGCAGCAGTTCCTGTTGCTCCCCCACGGTTTCTTGCACAGCTTGCTTATACACCGCCCCGTTTTTGTGTCCGGGAACATGGAACGAGGTGCGTTTCTCACTTATATAATGAAGTAAAGCCTCCGCTAAGGGGGCCCTAACGTCAAAAAGTCGATTTTCAGATTGTTGTTCACTTCGGTTCATGCCGATATGCCCCTTTACGTGTGCCATTCTAACTTGCCTGTACTTTAAGTGCGTGTTCAAAAAGACCACTTTTCAGCACCGAGAAGTACAAGTTTTCGCAGTAAAACTACATCGGAAGCAAGCTCTTCAAAAATAAATGCAAGATTCGATGTCGAAATACTACCAGATGATCTTCGTGATGAGAAAACCTCTATCGAGGTCTTAATGGTCAAAAGGGGACTTTTTGAACAACCTCTTTAATTGTAGCTTATATTAAGCTTAGCTTCATCCTTTATCCTAACCAAATAGCAAAAAAGAGCCCAGTAGTTGAGCTCTCATCCTATGACCTTATGCATTAATGTGCACCCACAAACGTTTTAAACGATGAATGAAAAAAGAATATTTTTTGTCCTGCACATCGGTCTTGACCATCTCCTGCTCACAGGAGGTACAAATGAACTGATTGACGACCGTAATGCCGTCATTCGTCGCTTCACCACACACAATGCAGTGTGTCTCCTGACTTTCCATGGCAATCCCACCTTTGGACGTTTTATAGCTAGTATGCCCCATACTCTATGGATTTATACCAGTTTCATAGTTGCTTTCATAACTTTTTTAATGAGTGTGACCTAATATGCTGAGTATTCCCCTTTACTTGACCTAATTTCATGCGAGAAACACTATCATTGTTCGTGACATGACGGTGTTGCCGTCGGTTCTACAAGTAAGTTTATGAGCAAACGACTGTATTGGTGTCTGTACGTTCTATGCGTATATGCAGCGTATGTGTCCTTTTTCTATGGACAGTATATCCCTTTGCTTTTTCACAGCTATTCTACATTTTCATAGACAATATTCCGATATATAACCTATTCCTCAAGATGACGAAAGGGATGAAACGTACGATGACCTTATTAAACAATGATCGAACCTTTTATCATTATCAACTCTTGAAAAAGGTCAGGTTTGTTCGCGCTTTTTCAACTTGTTATCTCTTACTGGCCGCGATATCACTCTTAGCGGCAATATATATGAGCGGTGTGATCGGCATTGCATATGTAGTTACTTCATGGATTGTTATCGGATGGGTTCATTACGTTACTGGAAGATCTGTCTTCGTCATTGACCGTTATTCGTATAAAGGAAGATGGACGTGGAGATGGCGAATGCCATGGATAGGCTTTCTGCCGCAAGAACAGCAATTTATTAGTCATCGGTATTGGTCAAAAATATTGTGGCACACCACTTTTATTACGTTCATCGTCATCGGTATCCTCAGTCCTTGGCTTCCTATGGGGCTCACACTGCAACTCGTGTTTTGGCATTTATGGTTAATGGTCCCCCGCATATTCGGTACCTTATCTGCTCTTGCCGAAGGAAAAAATGGCTTAGTAAAGCTGAATGAGTCCGATCTTTCTGTATATAAAGCGTAACAAGTTAAGGCACCCGGTTCCGGGTGTTTTTTTACCTTCTATATTCTCACCTAAAAAACATATATAAACAAAAAAAGCCCACCAATGAGAATCATCAGTGGGCTTTGTCTGCTTGGCAACGTCCTACTCTCCCGGGACCCTGCGGTCCAAGTACCATC
>NZ_JAJNBZ010000029.1 GCF_021369635.1 Paenibacillus profundus
TCTCGACTATGCTGGACCGTGCCATACAAGCCGGCGTTTCCGCGTCGTATGTCCTCATGGACAGTTGGTTTACGCATGCACCGCTCATTCAGGAAGTCACCCGTCGCGGACTGCAAGTGATCGGCATGGTGAAGAACGATAACAAGCGCTACCTCGTGAGCCATACGACGATTGTGTTTTCACGTTACATTCTGCTCGCTTGGCAGCACCGACAAAGCACCGATCAGCGGTCTCTTGGCGGACTGTTTTATTTACTTTGCGATGAAGTTGGCATCATCGATTGGGCGGTTGCCCTGCAACAAATGGTTGATTTGATTACCGATATTGCTACGAAAGCCGGCAAGAGGATCACATCGCTCATTCAGCGTCAACTGCAGCAATGGATCGGCGGTCTGCCCAGTTACATCAAGGCATATCTGTCGATTTCATGCTGCGAAAGTTGAGATCTAATATTTGTTGACTGGTTTCTTTATCCAAGGCTCCTGTCGGTTCATCAGCTAGAATGATATCCGGATCATTAGACAAGGCCCGGGCAATAGATACACGTTATTTTTGTCCCCCGGACAGTTGATTTGGTTTTTTCATCATGTGATCCTGTAAACCAACTTCAGCCAAAAGTTCTTTTGCTCTATCGTTACGCTCTTTTTCGCTTTTATTTGCCATTTGCATCGCAATCATTACATTTTCCAATACCGTAAGGTGCGGGATCAAATTAAAGCTTTGGAATACGAACCCAATTTTACTTTTTCGATAATCATCGAGTTCGCTTTCCTTCATATTTTTTAGGTTCTTTCCTTCTACAAGGACATCTCCCGTATAATTTGAATCCATGCCACCAATGATATTCATCAATGTTGATTTACCGCACAATCATTTGCTAGTTTATTTTACTCCCATAATCCAATCTGGCTAATTTACATTCGGTCATCAAAAGTATTTCGTTTTTTCTCATGTTCATCCTTCCTAAGGACACTAATTCAGACACCTTAGACCTGTCATAAGCAAGGTCATGAGAATTGCAAAGTCCCTTTTATTTTCTGTACGGTCAATATCTCTAATCAACTTGTTTCTTTCAATCTTATCCATTGCTTTGCTTGCTTCTTAATATCAGCTACTTTGACAACTACAATATCCCTCAATCTTATCTTTCTTTCCTACCCACTTAGAGAAGGCTTTATTGGCGTTCCAGAGTTTATTAATTGTTGCCGCCGACTTCTTCTTTGCTGATAAGTAATCTATGTATTGCTGTATGTCTGACCTTGCATAGTCATTTAGATTCGTTCCCGCTCCGTCATAGCGCCCGATAATCAGCTATACAAAAAAAACTCTACCTGTATAATAAAGGAGTAGCGGTAAATAAAGGGAGGGGAAAACGTGATTCTCATTAATATTTATGAATCCAATGAACTAAAAAGTCCGCTTGAGGAAACAAAAATAGGAATACTTTCTACACTTTCCAGCTTGAATTACACTCTTCCTATTGAAGAAGCGAAGGCGAAATACAACGAGGTGTTAGGTCTTGACTGTCCCGACTTTAAGCCTAGAAGTTCGTATGAACAAAGAATGATTTTTGAAATGGGTTTTCTATATGGAAGTAGTGGAGGAGGTAGAGCCTCTTGGTCTTCCTTCTTCAAACTTTCGAATAAAATAGATTATGGCATAATTAAAATCTTGGATAGTGAAGAATCAGAACCAAAAAGTAAAAAAGCAGAGAAGAAAGCGATGAAAATTAGCATGACTTTCCTTTCGATTGATTCATCAATCACTGAAATCGATTTGATTTTAGAGACATTGAAAAATAAACGATTTGGAATCGAAGAATGGAAGAAAGCTAACAAACGGAATGAGAAGTTCGATGAACTAAGTCTTAATTATGAGTCTCCTTTATTTACAGAGCACCAAAACTCGGTTGCTAGAAAGCTAAGTGATAGCCAGAACCAAAATATACTCTTAGCGATTAAATCATCAGGAAGCCTCATAGTTCGCGACCTTAGAAACAAATTTGAAAATATTGATGATATTTCCACACGCATTGAACAATTAAAGGAAGACGATTTAATCAAATCCGAGTACGTTGTCTTATGTAAGAAAACATCTGAGCAACTTAATAAAGCACCTACAAGAGAAAGTATCGATATTATGGGGCAACATGGAATCAAATGCAGCAAGTGTAATCGTTTAATTGCAGACGAAATAATCGAAGAATTGCTTACTACCACCTCTTCATGCAATAAAATGCTTGATGGTAGCCTATGGATGACAATTATTCTTGTTGATAAATTGCTCAGTTTCGGTATTCCTTTGGATGAAATATTAGTCAACATCGAAGAAGGACCAGAAGAAATAGATGCAATTATTACTATCGGAGAAAATTTGCTATTGTTTGAATTGAAAGATTCACAATTTTCTTTAGGACATGCCTATGCATTTCAAAGTCGACTAGGTGTTTACAATGCAGATACGGGAGTAATTTGGGCTACTAAGGGCATTGCTCCTGAAGTAAAGGAACACTTTAACAAAGTCAAACCTGATGCAAGCTTATGTTACATTGAAAGTTTCGAGAGTTTGACCAGTAAATTAGGGGAAATTATTGATAACATCAGGTGGGATATAGCTGAGGATGAAATGAAAAACCTAAACCAAACGACTCTAATGTATACAAATATTGGTGGCGGTATCGTAAAAGATTTAAAACAGTCAAGTTTAACTTTACTGTCAATGCCAGGGTCTAAAGAAACACCTGAATTAATAAACGGCTAATATAAAAAGCCCCATTTCTCAAATACGAGGAGGGGGCATTATTTTTACCACTTGAGTTGATTTTCGATTCCATGCGAAACAAAGAGTTCATACAAGTTGGTTGATTGCTCTTTTGCTTTCTCCCTAATTCTTCGCCTAGCTGACTCACAAACATATCTTGACCAGTCCCTCTTTGCATTTCTGCGCAAGGCACGAAATGCTTTTTTATCCTGTTCATTAAGATGATGGTTATAGTCTATAGATTCAGAAAACATACGACTTATTGTAGATGAAAAAGAAACAGCCCTTGTACGGTATATCTTTGACCTCTATATCAATGGTAAGGGCTATAAGGCGATTGCCAACCAATTGAACAAAGAGGGCTACAAAACCAAAAGGAATGCGTTCTTCGCAATCCCAACAATAAGGACAATCATCACTAATCCTTTGTATGCAGGTTTCATTCGGTTTAATCAGGTTCAAAATTGGAACGAAAAGAGAAGAGCAGGTAAGAATGAACACTTTACTCTTGTCCAAGGGGAACACGAACCTTAATATGGAAGTTTGGGAGAGAGCCAAATCAATGAATGAAATCTCATAAGCCAACAAAGACCTTTCACGGACACTTCCCGCTTACAACCCTATTGCGTTGTCCAATGTGCGGACACGGAATAATTGGACATAGAACTAAAAACTCAACAGGTGAATACATCCGCTATTATCAATGTGCGTCCTTACGTTCCAAAGGTTCTACGGTATGTAAGACCAATTTGGTAAGAGCAGATGAAGCTTAAGATTTCGTCTTTAAGAGAATAGAACAGATTACATCGAATCCTGATCTCCTCGAGAAAATTGTAGGTAATGTAAACGATAAGGTCAGAACATTAAAACAACCCCTACAAGATCATCTTGAATACATTACGAAGCAACTTCTTAATATCGAGAAGAACATAAAAAGGTTTCTAGCTGTAATTGAAACATCTGACACCCCTCCTTCATCGATATTAGACAAATTAGTTTCATTGGAAGATGAAAAGAAAAAGCTAATTGAACATAAGAGGGATACAGAGTATGAACTCAACAGACCAACGATAAAAGAGGTTTATTTTGAGCAGGTTCACCAAGTAAGTATTAAAAGGCTTCTCAAGCGTCATAACAAAGGCTGAGCCAGTGAAACAGAAGGATTTGCTACACTCCATAATAAACAAGAGCACCGTAAACCTTGGGGATAATCCCGACCAGAGAAGCGTCAAGGGGCATTGAATTGTTCTTTGACGCTTCATTTAACGACACCTTTGTGCTTACTTATGATACGGTTCACCACGATTAATCTTCACCGCACGGTACAATTGTTCCGTCAGCACGAGGCGCATCAGTTGGTGCGGCAGCGTCATGCGGCCGAAGGACAGCTTCGTCTGGGCACGGCGCAGAACACCATCGGACAGACCGTTGGAACCGCCAATCACAAACACGATGTGACTCGTCCCATACGTCGCCAAGCGATCAAGCTGCGCCGCCAACTCCTCGCTCGACCAGAGCTGGCCGTCGATGGCAAGCGCCACGACATGCGCATCGGGCTTTATATGACTGAGAATGCGCTCCCCTTCCCGCTCCTTCACCTGCTCCAGCTCGGCATCGCTCATCTTCTCCGGCGCCTGCTCGTCCGGCAGCTCCGTAATTTGAAATTTCACATACGGCGCCAATCGTTTGCTGTACTCCGCAATCCCCTGCACCAAATATTTCTCTTTCAACTTTCCCACGCACACCAATTGTATAAACATCTGTCTGACTTCAACCCCGTTCCTTATTCCGTATCCTGATATGTAAAAGAAGAGCTCTGTTCACCCTCCGCTCTTGCAGCAATATTGTTATAGTGTACCCGACTGCCATATCTTTCGTCCATGCGGGGACTATGACATATCATACCGTGCTTATGTAACAGCGGCTCTACCTGTCATAGCCATAGCAGGTTTCATGTGTATACGCTTATTTATATCGTTATATCCCTCCCAGTCGAGTTGTGATGCACCTTCCGTTGGAAAACATCCAACAGAAACTCTTCTCCAAGCGCCCATTCAACGTTCTACTGGAAATCATCCAATCAAATGGCCGTTTTTCCACTGAATAGCCGCCTTGAAGGCGATTCTACTGCACGATTTCCAATGATACCTATGATTAGAATACTTAGCACGAACATTCATTGGACTATTTCCAGCAGAAAATTCACTTCCTATCTCTACGTTGAGCATTCAGACAGCAGCTCACGGCAGACAGCTAGATAACCAGTCAACTAAACAACTAACGACGAGTGGCCATTGCAAGAACGATTCTGCCAGACCTAATTTATCCACGCAACAAGCTGATCGGCTCATAACGCAATGCACTTTCTGAAGGAGGGGGAGAGTGGCCATATACACTTTTACAGACAACATGCTCGCCGGGACCGCCCCACGTTCCCAATCACATAATTAATTGCAAAAAGGGCGCTCTTCTTAGAGAACGCCCTTTCACTACCACTTTTCCGCTTTTATTCACTCATACACGCGGTTGTGCACCCTGTTCAAGAAGACGGCCACTTCCGCCCGCGTAGCGCGGCTATCTGGATTCAGCTTGCTGCCGCTGCCTTGAATGAGCCCTTCCTGCAGCAGACCGGCTAGACTACCCTTCGCATAGTCAGATACCTGCGCCGAATCCGTGTACGCCGCTAACACATCCGAATCGCCGTCAACCTTCAGCATGCCTGTCATCTCCAAGGCGCGGGCTGCCATCGTGAACATGTCCTGACGCGATACGCTATCCCGCGGTCCGAACGCATTATCACCCTTGCCCTTCACGAAACCAAGCTCCTTCGCCATGCCAACCGCTTCGGCATAGTACGCGTCTGCATTGATATCAGCGAAGCCAGAGCCCGCGCCTGACCCGGCGGAACCGCCGCCGGAAGCTTGAAGACCAAGCGCCCGTACAAGCATGACAGTGAAGTCCCCTCGCGTTATGTCAAGCTGCGGCGCGAAGCGGTTCTCGCCTACACCGTCGATGATGCCTCTTGCCGCCAATGCTTCAATGGACACCTTCGCCGCACCGTCCGGCGCTGCTCCGTACACAGACCAGATGACGGTCTTATTACTGACATCCTCTGGCAGCACGGTAGCGTTCAGCTGCAGCGTCTCTCCCACCTTCAGCTTGCCTTCGGTCCGTTCCAGACGGACTTCGCCCACCTTCACGTCTGGCAGACGGTCAATCGTAATCAAGCTGTCTGCATAAACAGCTTCCACCACGCTCGTTGCACGGACGACCGCTGTCCCCATCTCATGGGCGGTGACGACTCCATCCCGTGTCACCTTCACCGTTCCGTCCGCCGAAGCGCTGTATACGGACCACGTTACCGTCTTATCAGCGGCATTGGCTGGCAGCACGGTGGCGTTCAGCCTCACGCTCTCGCCGACTGCCAAATTCACTTCCGGCTGGTCGATGACGACCTCAGCCGGAGGTACCGCTAGATCTCCTTTGTGGAGCGTGAACTCGTCTACCAAACGATCGCCAATCGTCTTCACCGTGAACTTGAGTTCACCGCCAACAATCTCGATTGCGCCGTAGATTTGCGTCTGCTCGCCGTCCACCTTGAGCTGCCACTCGCGCGGCGTCACTGGATAGAACTTCGGACCGGACGAACCGCCGACGACATACGTCGTGCCTTCCCCTTCGCCGACCGGCTTCCCACCGCGCAGCGGATAGGTACGGACGTACACGTGGTCGTGTCCATTCATCGCCAGATCAACGTTGAATTCGTCAAACGTGGACGTCCACGCCTTGCGGATATGCTCCGAATCGTATTGGCTGCCATATGGTCCGCGGTGGAACGTTACGATCTTCCACGTTTTGTCCGTAGCGGCCAGATCGCGGCGCAGCCACTCTTTCTGTTCCTCGAAATCGTACTCGCTGTTCAGCACTACAATATGCGCATTATGATAATCAAAGGAATAATTGCTGCCTTTCAAGCTATCCAACCCGTTCTGCGGGTTATTGAAATGAGCAAGGAAATCATCATTCTTCCTCGTACCGGTCACCTCATGGTTGCCGACCACCGATACGAGTGTTGTCTGCAAGAAGATATCCTGGGCTGCTTTGAACCACATGCTCCATTCTTTCTCCTTGAATCCATCCTCGACCATGTCTCCTGCCTGTAAAATGAAGTCCAAATCCGGGTGATCGGATACAGCCTTATGGGCGATATCGCTCCACAGCTTGAATCCATCTTCATTCGACGCTTGCGAATCGCCAAAAAATAAAAATTTCGTCCGTTCTCCATTCACTTCCGCTGTCTTGAACGAGCCTTGCTCACTGACCTTTCCATCCCCGTTACCGACGTGATACACATATTCCGTGCCTGGTTCAAGCCCATCAGCTACTGCCTTGTGAACCCGCACGGTGCCAATATCCCACGTATGATACAGGCTGCTCGTGCCGACCACCTTGCTGACGCCAGGTGCAGCAAAGTCGGTGAATCCATCCTTCTTCGCCATTTCAATGACCGTCGTCTCTACGTTCGCATGAGTATGCCGCGGGAAGTCGCCGGATCCGCGCCCATCGACACGCTAATATTGTACGGCTCATCGCTGCCTGCCAGCGGCGACACCTTGAATTTCACTACCGGACTGTAGCGGTTATCCTGCGCCTGCACTGCCTGCAGCGAATATTCCTTCACCTCGTCCGTTAACGCCTTCGTGGCGAGCTTGCCGTCCGCATCGGTGACGCCGATGTCCGTGCCATCCGCCGTCATAATGCGGGCGCCTTCGACCGGCGCGCCCTTCTCGTCAACGACTCCGAATACCGTCTCCTGCCCCTCGGCCACCCCGTCTGGATTCCAATTCAATCGCAGATGATACTGAATCGCCGCCACAAGCGGCAGTCCGAAGAAACCGAAGTCTGTCTCGCCCTTATCCATAAAGGCAATCGAGCCGGACGTGAAGCTGACTCTTAGCTCACTTTCGGCATTCGTCTTCACCTGATACTTAATCTGCGCCAACACGTCATCATCCGTCAGCGACAATGAGTTGAGGCCGCTGAACTTCAACTGTACAGCGCCGGTACCAGCGTCAATCGTCGACTGTACGTTTGCATCTGCCAGCTTAGCTCCATGCACCACTTCCAGACTCTCGACCTTAGACGGATCGAAGGCGAACGCGATGTCCGCACGCTTAATGTTCGACGCCTTCACGCTCTTCACATCCACCGTGTATGCATTGCCCGCATACACGTTATCCGGGCCGTCATACGTCAGCTTGGAAGAGCCAGTATCGACGACGAACATCCATTCCTTCTCCGTCTGATTGCCGGATAAGTCCCGTATTTTCACCTTGACCGTATGAACGCCGTCCGCCAAAGGCACATTCGGCGTGTAATGAATCTTGCCCTTTGGTGGATAGAAGCCGTGCTGTACGAGGACACCATCCACATACATGCGGGTTTTATCCGGATCGATGAGCGTCGTTGCCGGATGCGCGACAGGATCGTACCCATAATCCTCACCGAAGACATGAATTTCCGGTGTCGCTGTGTTAATCGTGCTGCCATCCACCGGAGAGAAATCCTTCAGAATCGGCGGATCCATATCGTCAGTGGCCGAACCATACAACGCCCGAATCTGATCGATGTAGAGCACGCCCGCCGTTTTGTTGTCATTTTTCGTTTCCATATAACGAATCGGCATCGTCATGCGGAACGGAAGCGGTTTGCCTTTCGGAACATCGGCCTCCAAGTACTGCCAGCCTACGAATCCGAGACCTTCCTTTTCATCCGTAAAATTCAAATCAACCGCTCCGTTGTTGGCATCCCGCAGTTGTCCGCGCAGCCAATGCTTCTTGCCGTCACCGTATACCCAGACGCTAATCTTCTCTGGATAGCCCGGAATTTCGATTTGGGAAGCAGTGTCTTTCGCTTCCAGATAGGCACCGGAAATGCCGACCGTTTCCGTGAAATCATACTCCAGCTTGGCCGCCTTGCTGCCGAATCGAATGTAATCTTCTCCGGTCTCCTCACTGACGCGGACGCTCTTATAACGGGCCCCGCTAATCTCCTTGTAACGCCCTACTCCGTCTTCGAAGTCTTCCAATATGACCGGAGGTTGTCCGACATTGACCTCCATCGAAGCTTCAATGCCGCCGTAGCTGACCATAATTTTACCGCTCTTCTCCGACTCATTGGCTGCCACAAAGACACCTTGCTCATCGATGCTGCCGATTGGGCCTTCCACGCGCCATGCAAATTGACGGTTGTCCGACACAATCACCTGTCCGTCGCGCAGCGCCGTTACCTGCATGGCCACCTTCTCGCCAGGTGCATATGAATTCACCGCATCTGGAAAGCGAAGCTCTGTCAGGTCTTTCACAACCTCGACACGTCCTTTCCCGGTCAAGCCGTTTGCGGTAACGGTCACATCCGCTTCGCCCGCCGTCTGCTCCGCCGTAAATGCGCCGTTCGCATCGAACGTGCCAAATGCCGGATCGACGCTCCACTGCGGCGTTCCTGTAATGGCCGCCGGATGCCCGTTCGCATCGACGCCCGCCGTCTTAAGCGAATAAGAGGAGCCGACAAGCACCCGCTCCATATTCGGCTGGACGACCAGCTTGGATGCGGCACCCTCCGGCGCTTTATTCACGAGCAGAATGCCGTTCGCCGTCTTCCGCTCTCCGCCGTCGGACGGACGGTTCAGAATCTTCCGCACCGATTCGCCCGGCAGCTTCACCACGAAGGTCGACGAGCCGCCTCCATCAAGGCAGAACGCGTTGACTACGCCGATGTCCTTCATGACCTTCGCCAAGTCGTCGTAAGACACGCCTTCGCTAAATCCTGGCGCCCGGCCGTCAATCTCGATCATGACGATCGAGCCGTCCGCTTTCGTGCCGATCGCCACGCGCGGATAGAGCGCCTTATCATCCTGCGGCTGTACCTCGCCGTCTTTCAACAGCTGCGCGACACCGCCGATAGCCATCTTGACGTCTTTCCACGCCTCCTCAAACTCGAATTGAGCCGTTACCTCATCGCCGACCTGCAGTCCTTGCAGCGCGTCACGGTAAGTGCCGGATGCGGACAAGACGACTTTGCCTGCCACTAGCGGCGTATTCCCCTTGTCCTTATTGACTTCGGCCACCTTCAGCTTCAAGGTGCTGCCGCTCTTCACTTCGCCGGACACAATATCCAGCACGGCCTCGTCACCCAGATCATTCGTCATCGTCGACGTATGAAAGGAGGACGTGTACAGGTTTAGCTTGCTGCTGTTCTCCCGCATGCGGTTGATATCGGAAATTTCAATGTCCTTCCCGCTAATGTGGAGCGTTCTCTTGAGCGTCGGACTAAGTCCGTAAATGATCGTGCCATCATTTTTCAGTCCAAACGCATACCAATCGGCAGGCGCGGGCGGGCTGACCAATATTTCGCCGTCGCCCATGAACAGCCCCAGCGGCACGCCTGTTGTCATATCGTAAAAATCTCCGTTAATACCTGCGATGACCCGATTGCCTTCTTTGTCGGCATCGTTTGCCATTTTCGTAACGCCCTGCATTCCGTATACTTTTCCGTCAGTCATACCTGGCTGCATATCCAAGGCCTGATTCTTCGGGTCGAATTCCAAAAAGTGGACCTTCTCCAATCCCTGCGGCAGATTCATGTTGTACCACGTGTAGTTAGCCCCGGGACCGATCTCCATGCTTCGCGTATCCATGACTTGTCCGAACACGGGCTGCGGCAAATCTGCCGCAAGGGCCTGTCCGACCGGAGCAAACAGCGACCAAATCATGCACAGAGATAAAATAAAGGCCGGCCTTTGACGTTTCCATTTCATCCGTAATCGATTCCTCCTAAAATTAAATTTCAGAGAGCTCTCTTTAAGAAGCTATGTGTATGCCGCGGACCGCGCCGATATACCATCGGGTTGTCTAATCCAGCTTCATACGCACAGCTGTCAACACTCCTTTCTACCATTGACAAATACTAGTATAGATGCGAGATTGCGAGATGTAATGAAACGGATTTTCGATTTCTTCGCCGATTTTGCTCTTAACAAAAAATATAAAGTCCAACAACCTCTTCACATGCCCAGCATCCTCCGATATTCGATCGGACTGACAGATACCGACTGCTTGAATACGCGGTTGAAATACTGCAGCGTCGTATAGCCCACCTCAAGCCACTTCATATATTTTTAGGTCCGGCTCCAACAGCAGCTCCTTCGCCTTCTGGATGCGAATCCGGTTCACATATTGCACGAAGGAGTATCCGGTCCACCGTTTGAACTGGGTGCTGAAATACGAATCACTCATCCCGAATCGCCTGCTCATGTCAGGCAGCGTTATATCCTTGCGGTAGTTCTCGTGAATGTAATCGCAAGCCATCTTAAAAAGAAGCTTTACGTTTCGGTTCCCCAACGAGGAAGTATATGTATGTGCGATCCACACTTCAGCCAGCTGCGAAACATATGCCGCTCTGTCATGGTCGGTGTCTGGCCACGGACTCGTACAGACAGGCAACGCGGAGGCGCCGAGCACTTGCCGCCACTTAACTGCGAAGAATCGCAAGCCATCCATATGCATTCCGTGCGCATCGCCCTGCGACAGCAGCAAGGATTGAATCAGTTCATGCTGCTCCTTCAGAAGCTCGCTCGGAGTCATGCGCTCCAATCGGGTAAAAAAGCTCTGCACTCCCGCCAACTTCTGATGCGCAGAACAGAAATAATGGACCGAGCGCTCTGCACGCTCCAATGCCCGCTGGACGTCCTCTCTTTTGACAGGCTTAATTAAATAATCGCTCGCTCCATAACGCATCGCCTGTCGAACAGCGCCAAAGTCCGCATATGTGCTCAGCATGACGGTGACGATGGGCAAACGCTGTTCATGGACATAGCGGGCAAGCCGGAGTCCTTCCGGATGGGGAACTGTCAGATCGGTCATTACTACAGTAGGCCAACCCCGTTCGATCCAGGCCAGCGCTTCTCCAAAATTTCCAGCTTCCCCCGCGACGGTATGCCCGCATACCCCTATCATATCTGCTATTTTCTTACGCTCAGACGGATTATGATCCACTAGCAACACCTGTAACATCATATGCCCCCCCCTCTTCTAAATAGGTTGTTTCTTTCAAGTGCGTGTTCAACCTCTTCAAAGTAACATATTACCAGCCATATACAGCGGGCTTGCAGCCAATCTTATTAAAGTCTTATCACTCGGCCTGCCAACCAATCATCTCCCTATTCGGATGGTCAAAATGGATCTTAGGCATAATGAAGTCAAAAGGATTCATTGGGGGCCATCATGAAACACATTTTCTCCATCTATGCAACGGACTTAAAAAACATAACGCGCAATTGGGCCGCATTCATCATCATTGTCGGTCTAATCGGGCTGCCTTCCTTATATGCGTGGTTCAATATTCTCGCTTCCTGGGATCCATACGGCAATACGAAAGGCATCGCCATCGCTGTCGCCAACAACGACAAAGGAACGACCATCCTCGATAAACCGATTAATATCGGGAAGGAAATCGTTGCATCGCTGAAAGAAAATACGCAGATCGGCTGGACCTTCGTCGACGAGAAAAAAGCGTTGACCGGGGTAAAACGCGGAACCTATTACGCAAGCATCATCGTTCCAGACAGTTTCTCTGCTCGTATCGGGACCGTGCTCTCAGACGAGCCGGTGAAAGCGGAGATCGTCTATTACGTGAACGAAAAAATCAATGCCATTTCCCCGAAAATTACGTCAAAAGGCGCATCAAGCATCATCGAACAGGTGAGCTCCAACTTCGTCAAGACGGCGAACCGGACCATCTTTCAAATCTTCAATGAGATCGGAGTCGAGTTGAAAAATGAGTTGCCGACGATTGAGAAGGTGAAGAGCCTCGTCTTCAAGCTGGAAAAAGGCTTTCCCGAGTTCGTCCGCATCGCGAACACCGCCTTGGCCGACGTGAGCAAAGCGAATGAAATCGTTCAAGAAGCGCAGAAGAACCTCCCCCTTGTCGCACAGATCGCCGCCGAGGGAGAACAATTCTCGCAGCGCATCGGGGAGCTTCTCAAGTACAGCCAGGAAGGAATCGAGGCCATTTCCCCATTTATCAAGCAGGACCTCGCTTCCGTACAGCAAACATCGCTCGCGATGGAGCAATTGACCGCCATCGTGCAGGATGTGAATGCAAAGCCGTCTGTCGTCCTCAACGCGCTGGATCAAGCTTCGCGGCGGCTCGATACCGCACTGAAGATCGTAAATGGAACGATAGAATGGCTGGGGCGTCTGAACCAATTAACCCCCGGAAATATATTCGGGTCCGAGATCGGAAAGCTGCAGCGGATTGCCGATAAGTTTGGGCAGCAATTATCCACCATCAGCGAGATGAAGACAGCCGTCAATGCAGGCAGAACCATATCCGGTGAGCTTGCCGACCGTCTGAACAGGTTGGCCCGCGATACGGCCGCCATTGCCGGCGACTTGCTCGGTAGATATGACGGCGAAATCAAGCCGAAAATCTTGCAAGGTGTCAATAAGGCGCGCAGCACGGTAGCTAATACACAAACGCTGCTGCACGATGCGCTCAAGCGGATTCCCGACGTCAAAAACATATTGAACGATGCGGCAAAGGCGCTCACTTTCGGCAATCAAGAAATTATCGCACTGAAACGCGACCTTCCCGTCGCTCAGTCGAAAATCAAACATATCGCCGATAAAATCCGCGCATTGGAAGCTCAGGGCGATATTAATGAAATTATCGATTTGCTGCGGAACAACTTCGAGAAGGAAAGTGAATTTTTCGCTCAGCCGGTTGTACTGAAGGAGAACAAGTTGTACCCAATCCCGAACTACGGTTCCGCGATGTCACCCTTTTTTACTACCCTATCGCTATGGGTCGGCGCCTTGCTGCTCGTGTCATTGCTAACGGTGGAGGTACATAGGGAACCAGAGGAGATGAACAGCATTCAAGCGAATACCAATCCTGATCCCGAGAACGGATTCCATTCACGGAAGGAGAAGTTCGCCTCCCCGATGAAGGACCATCACGTCTACTTCGGCAGATACTTGACGTTCGTCACCATTGCCTTGCTCCAGTCGCTTCTCGTCACGACAGGCGATATTTACGTGCTGGGCGCCTACGTGCTTAATAAACTGTGGTTCGTCACGTTCGGCCTCATTTTGAGCGCTGTCTTCATGCTCATTGTGTACACACTTGTCTCGGTGTTCGGCAATGTCGGCAAAGCGCTCAGCATCGTCCTGCTCGTGCTGCAGCTTGCCGGTTCCGGGGGGACGTTCCCGATTCAAGTGACGCCGCCGTTCTTTCAAGCGATTCATCCTTACCTTCCCTTCACGTACGGAATTAGCATGATGCGCGAGGCCGTGGGCGGGATATCGTGGGATGTCATCCAGCGCGACTTGCTCATGATGTGCATTTATGTGGGGCTTACGCTCGTCATCGGCTTGGCATTGAAGACACCGATTAATAGATCCAGCGCGAAGTTCGTCAAGAAGGCGAAGGAAAGCAAGCTCATTCATTAAGCAGAATTGGGGCTCCACGTTGTCCGCGTTCCGCGCACATTATTGCATGATCCTCTTCCTTGGAAAGGGTTCCCTTGTTACAATGGAGAAGGCTATCGACTTTAGTGGCTATTCCAAAAGCCAAAGCCTTTTCGATTACGCGCTTTAATGGAGGAGCGATCATGCGTTTTTATCAGCAAGCGGTAATGGACTTCAAGACATGGAATCGCAATATAAGATTGTTTTTTCTGGCAAACGGCTTATTTCAAATCGGCAGCGGCATGTTCATGGTGCTGTATAACTTGTATATTCAATCGCTCGGTTACGGCGATGAGATGAACGGGACAATTATTAGTCTACAATCGTTGGCGACTGCACTGATGTTTGTCCCGATTGGCTTTCTCGGAGACCGGACGAGCCGCAAATGGATTCTGATTGCCGGTGCGCTGTTCACCGGCCTAGGCTTCGTCGGGCGTTCGTATGTGGTGTCAGAGTGGGGCTTGCATTCCCTCGCCATCTTCTCCGGACTGTTCGCTGCGTGCTTCCAAGTGATAGCGGTACCATTCCTTGCAGAAAATACGCGCAAAGAGCAGCGGCTGCAGCTGTTCAGCTATCACTTTGCGCTAGGGCTTGCTTGGCAGGTGTTAGGCAGCATGGGGGGCGGATATATGGCCGACCTGCTGCAGACCGCCGGCTGGAGCAAAGTTGCGAGTCTGCAGAGCGTCTTGATGGTTGGCGGCGTCGCGAGCTTTGCCGCCTTTCTTCCGCTCCTCTTCGTGTTGGAGCAGAAAAAGGTGCCGACTGTGTCGCCATCCGCGACAGAAATTCGTCCGGAGTCATTGAATCCCAAGCTTGAATGGAGAGACATTCGCCGGCTTACATACTGTCAGCTCCTTGTCGGCCTCGGATCAGGACTGGTCGTGCCTTATTTGAACCTTTATTTTACGAATCGGTTCTCTGTGTCGCTAACGGCGGTGGGCATTCTCATTTCACTCGGACAAGTAATGACGATCATTTCTATGCTTATCGGGCCGACATTGGTTAAGCGGGTAGGCCAAGTGAAAGCGATCGTTATTTTTCAAATGCTGTCGCTGCCATTTCTGCTCTTGACCGGATTTACGAACCTAATCCTAATCGCCAGTATCAGCTTCTTGTTCCGGCAAGCGCTTATGAATGCTGCCAATCCCATTCAATCGGCCGTCATGGTGGATCGGATTTCAGACTCCCGCCGGGGAATCGCCAACTCGCTCACGCAGACGGCCTTCATGCTTGGCTGGGCCAGCATGGGATCCGTGCAGTCGTACTTGGTCACCACATACGGCTACTATTGGGGGTACGCAATAACGTTCAGCATGACGGGTATCTTGTATGTGACATCAGCCATTTGCTACTACTTCATGTTCAAAGAGAAAAAGGCCCACATCCCGCTCGGCATAAGCAAGGAAATCGCCAAGTAAGCAGTGGATTGCAGTGATATTAATGTTAAAAGCGAACCCCTTTAAGGCGGTTCGCTTTTTGTAAGTTAGGCTATTCCTATGTTCAATCGATTGTCCGTACTTGCAGCTCCATGCCAGACAGGTACGTCCGAAGCATGCGCATCAGGCTCTCATCGGTATCAAGCTTCAGGCCGAATCCCCCCCTCAGCTCCAATGAAGCGAACCCATGCAGCATGCTGCGCAGCCCCCTCACCATATGCAGTGCGTCGTCACGTTCCAACTGATATTCATCCAGCACGTCAAGCAGCAGTTGCACGCTCCGGTACGATGCAGCCACCAGCTCCTCGTCCATCTGATCGGGCGCGGGCTGCGTCGCCTCGTACAGGCCGGGATGCTCTCGCACAAACGCCACGTAGGCGATTCCGATGGAGAGGAGCGCCTTCTCTCCCGCTTTGCCGACCGCAGCTTTCGTCATTGAATCGCACAGCAGCTGCAGTCCGTGGAGCGCCAGCTCCCTCCGCAAGCCCCGCATGCCATCGATATGATTGTAAAGTGATGGCGACTTGATGCCCAACCGTTGCGCCAAGGAGGACAACGTCACTTGTTCCAATCCCATATCATCGGCCAGCTCAATTGCTGCCTGCAGAATAGTCGCTTTATCGAGTGATTTTCTGGACATGCTCCATCTTCCCCCATTCTTGTTCTGCATCCCTAATGGCCCGGTCGAGCGCCGATTGCGGATCGGCAATCATCTCGCCGTGACCGACCGCCAGCAGCGTTGGCGACAATGCGCGGAGCTTGCACACACTATCGAGCGCAGCGGCCTTGTCCCAGGTGGCGAAGGCCGGGAACGGAAACAGCGGCTTAAGCTTGCCAGAAACGGCGATGCCGCCGCGGGTCTGGAGCGCGTCACCGGCCAAGAGAGCACCGCTTCGCTCATCCAGGAAAGCCATCATGCCTGGCGTATGCCCTGGTGCAGATATCGCCGTTAACGAACCAATGCGATCTCCATCCTGAAGGAGCACATCCGGCTGCGTGCGCACCGCTTTCGGAACGCCTCCCCGTATTGGAGTCTGAGGCTCACCCGCTTCAAGGGAGCGATCACCACGCAGCAATTTGGCATCCCGTTCCGAGATCAAGACTTGAGCCTGCGGCAGAACTTCCTTTAACGCATCCAACGCACCGACATGGTCGTCATGTGCATGGGTAAGTACAATGCGTGTAATTGGCTTGCTAAGCCGTTCCGCCGCCTTTAATATTCCTTTAACGCTGAAGGGAAGCGCCGCATCGACCAAGGTCAACTCATGCTCCTCCTCCACCAAGTAACAATTCACCGGAAACAGATGAGGTAAAAATGTCAATTGAATAATAAAACCGTGTTTACGCATCCGCATAAAAACCAACTCCCAACCAAACTAATGTTATTAGTATAATAACTAATTATATTAGTTTTGGCAAGCGGTATTTTTCCCTTTATTTCAATATCCACATGTGGATAACTTAAATTTCATGACGTTTTTCGCCTTTTCCCCATTATCCACACCCGATCCGGAAGTTGCTCACAGTCAAAACAGAACGAATCACCTCACCGAATTCAAACATTCCATAATGATCAAAAAACAAGGGCCTGCGACCCTTGCGGTCTCTCGCCCTTGTTCCGTTCTTCTCCCTATTCAGCCTGACGTAAGAATGTCTCTTACGATATGCCTTACGTCCTTGGCACGTTACACGACAAGGAAATTCGCTTCATGCTCACAATCCATGCAGCATTTGATCGGTCTTTCCCAATCGCTGAATTCCACTTCATCCAGATCGACAATGTCCGGAGCGTCCTCGAATTCATCTACGAATTTGTCGATAGCCAATTCTACATGATCTTTGCATACTACGTACATGTCGTTCCCTCTTTCTTGCCAGTCCTGCTGTCCTCTAACACCATGTGGCACGCCTCAGCCGTTCGGCACAGCGCTCCCTGTCCATCATATCATAGTTCTGTATGTTCCCGTAAGATGTAATGCATATATATGCGTGTTCAAAAGGTTACTTTTCAGCGCCGAGAAATGTGTGATTCGCTCTTATTGTATCCTGCTCACTCTGGCTTATCCGACAGTTCCACCGACGTCGTCATCAGCTTGCCGTCCCGGTAGAACTTCACGTCCAAGCTCTCCCCGATCTTCTTCTTCTCATATAAATATTTGCGGAGATCAAGCGTCGTACCGATAGGCTCGTTATCGAACCGGACAATTACATCGTTCAGCTGCATGCCAGCCTTCTTCGCCGGTCCGGTCGCTTCCAAAACAATAACACCCGCCGTTACCTCTAGCGGCAGCTGCAGATCTTCCCGTTGTTCTTGAGTGATGGGAGCATACGGATTATTCAAATCCACCGTGTACACGCCCAAGTAAGGGCGCACGACTTTGCCGTACTGCGTAATTTGATCTACAACCCACATCACTTCATTTGTCGGAATGGCGAAGCCCAGTCCTTCCACACCGGTCGTCGCAATCTTCATCGTATTAATACCAATCACTTGCCCGTTCAGATTGACCAAGGCACCGCCGCTGTTGCCTTCGTTAATGGCCGCATCCGTCTGAATGACCATCTGCTCCCAATCATATATGCCGTCTTGATTGAGCGACACTGGTATGACGCGGTTCGTATAGCTGATAATTCCCGCTGTAAGCGAATCCCCGAATCCAAGCGGATTGCCAATCGCAATCACCGTCTCGCCGCGCCGCAGCTTCTTGGAATCTCCGATCTCCGCCACCGCCGTCACACCAGCATCGTCCATGCGAATGACTGCAATATCCATCACACGGTCTTTACCGATCAGCTCCGCGTTCTTACGCTGTCCATTTGCCAGTACAACCTCGAGCTTATCGGCGCCTTGCACGACATGTTCATTCGTCAGCACATACGCTTTTCCGTTCTCCTGACTGAAAATAACCCCGGATCCCAAGTTCGTATCCTTTACTGCTTCACTGTCATCCATAATACTCTTCTGCTGATTCACGATACTGACGACAGCAGGGCTCACCTTCTCCGCAGCCTGCACGATCCGTTCATACGGATCATACGCGTTCTCTCCGCCCGCTACTGCAACCGGCTGCTGCGAAGCCGTTCCGGCACCGACTAACCAGCTGTATAGAACGACCGCTAACAACGCACTAATTACCGAACTAACGACCGCAACTTGTACGGTTGACCATTTGCGACCCGAATTCCGTCTGAGCTTCTTCTGTTTCCATCCCGGCGCTTCCGTTTGCCCGTGCCATTTTCTCTTGATCCGACGCGATACCTTCGGCGAGAAAAAATCATCATCAAAAAAGCTCATCCGACCCAACTCCCCTCAACACGGGCTCTTCGCCATGTCCGGTTGATCCACCGCACCTTACCGCCATAACACCCCGTTCACCTGAATGTTATGCGTTCAATCGGTCAACACTATATATTAATGCTTACTATGAGCCTATAATGTGAAATGAAATGTCATAGATTTGCAACCTTGTACATATTCTATCATACAAAAGAGAAATTGAGAGAAAAGAATCGGGATTGTAACCACTATAATGCGTGGTCAAAGGTTTCCTGTTCAGCACTATCATCCTATTCCAATTGAAAGGAGTACATGCCTATGAAATCATCATCTTCTGTCTGGTCGGACGTGGATCTGATCGGGAAGCTTGCCGATATGAAGGAAGACCAATATCGCCTGACGTTAGCCCTTTCCACGTTAATGGAACTGCTCGTGGAGAAAGGCTTGCTTACGCATGAAGACATCGCCCTCAAAGCCGAGCAGCTCGAGCTGTGGCTTACAGGCGAACTGGAGACTTCGCATGAACCGTGTCCCATGGCGTAGGCTTGTCATAATACGTATCTCGTAATTGAAACTCGCTTTCTTTGAAAAAATGTCCGTTATCCTCCATCACGTTTTGCACCGACATGCGGGCGAGGTCCATCATGTTATGATCGCGGCTCAAATGCGCCAAATAAGCACGGCGCGTATTGCCCGTCACGACCTCACCTAACGCTTCGCCTGCTGCTTCGTTCGACAAGTGGCCCATATCGCCCAAAATACGCCGTTTAATGTTCCAAGGATATCGTCCCATCCGCAGCATTTCAACATCGTGATTCGACTCCATAACGAGCACGTCGGAATCGATGACCGCTTCTCTAACCTTATCGCTCATATAACCGAGGTCCGTCGTGACGCTCAGCTTCGTATCCCCTTCATAGAAGCTGTAGCCGACCGGTTCAGCCGCGTCATGGGAAATACCGTACGATTCTACGCGCAAATCTCCAAAATCGCGTGCTTCGCCCGTCTGCATCACGATCCGTTTCTCGTCCGCGATCGCACCGACATGCTTCGTCAGCGCCTCCCACGTATTTTCATTGGCATAAATGGGCACATCATACTTGCGGGCAAACGCGCCCAACCCTTTGATGTGGTCCGAATGCTCATGCGTAACAAGAATGCCGTCTATCTGCTTGCCGGAGAGGCCCTGTTCCTCCAGCAGCTGCTCCGTACGCTTACAGCTTAAACCGACATCAATCATAAGCGTCGCTTCATCATTTTGAATCACTGTCGCATTGCCCGTCGATCCGCTCGACAATACGGTAAATCGTAAACTCATTTGTCTATCTCCTTCTTTCCTGCTTGCGAATTATCGACCGCGCCGTTAATGGCGTTTACGTAATAAACCTCATTTTCCAACATAATTCGCCAAGACGGGGCGGATACCTGTGTCTCCGCGTCGAAAATTTGCCCGTGGTATCCAAGCCGGATATCCTTCACGATCGAACCCGGCATCACCTTCTCGATTACACTGCCAAGCGCCTGCGAGGCCGGCAAAATCTTCTGCTCCTTATTGCTCTTGGTTTCGATGAGCTCCACGTACTGCTGGCGGTATGCCGTTATTTTCTGTTCGCTCACAGATAGTTCCAAGGATACCTCGAAGATTGGCAAGCCGTTCGCCAGCCGTTGATGAAGCACAAATGTGCCCGGTTTGCCCGACAGCTCATCATAGCGGTACATCTCGATATGCCGGATGTCGCCTTGCAGCGAGCGTATCAGTTCTTTTTCTAAAAAGATGATCGTGCTATCCTTCGGTGTCTGTATCGGTACCCGCTCCGTCCCGCGATTAACGAATCGGTATGTAATCTCCCTCAACGTCGGAGTCTCCGCTGGTATCTTCGCCGGTACTTGAATGTGCTTCACGTCCATAATTTGACGTGTCTCCTCGGATAAAGACGTCCAGTCGAGATCAGAGTGCATCCGATCTCGAACATCCTGCCAGAGCTGATAACCGAGCACGATATTAAGCAATAAAAACGCATAGATTAATACATTTTTGGCTCGACTCCAATCCATGCGGATCCTCCCCTCTGTGAGTAATTGAATTCTGCCATGCATTACGAATGTTTATTTCAGCAATGACACCGTGCCGTCGCTATATTTCACCTGCCAGGTGGGAATAAGCCGTATTACATCTTTCTCCTGCGACGGAACATAGACCGGGTCAAGCGATTCAATCATTTTTCCCTTGTCCAGCAAATTCAGCTTGTTAATAAGCGCATCGCCGCTTGGCAGGTGGCGCACTTCTTTCTCGGTTGCCCGCTGCAAGAGCTGAACGAGTGAACGCTCATAGCTCGTTACGGTGCCTTGCTGCATTGTTACCTGCATATATCCGAAGCGGAAGGCGCTCGTGCTTATAATCGGATACGAGCCCCAATATTGTTGGAAGCGAAATACCCTGCCCAAGCTCTTCGATCCACCGAACACCCCGATGGGCTTCTCATCCGGGTCCATCATGACGAAGCGGAAGCGGCCGTTCCACCCGCCGTGCTGATTGATGAACCGCACCGCGCCCGTCACGTCGGCCGCGACATCTTGACGGCCCTCTGTCGGCACCGCCGGATCGGAATAAATAATCCACTGCTGTGCCCGATTAACCTCTAGCCCGCGCTTGGCATCTGTATATATTTCAGAGCTTCCCGTTTCGATATTTTTCGTTACGGTCGGATCGAAGAATAAGCTTCGCTGCATCTCCTCTATCGTAACTCGTTCGAAGGGCAGCGTCACGTCCATTAATTCGAGCGGCTGCTCCGGAACGTAATACGTTCCGTTCACCAGCTTGTACGGTGTCCATGTGCGTCCGAATTCAACCTGCTGCTTCACATCCTGCACCGTTAAATTCGCGAGCGTGGATTCGTATGCCGTATCCCTCTTCTCATTGAAGAAGAATACGCGTACTTCACTGGCATCCTTCGTCGCGTACAGCCAAATACTACGAATGTTCTCGGTCAAAAATGCGGCATCATCGGCAATAGGGAACTCCTTCTGCAGGAGCTTAGCTGGAACGGGAGATAAGAAGCGCAGCTCCACACCTTCGTTCTGCTCCCGGATTCGCGTCCATTCGACCGATGAGACCGGGCGGCCCTGGAACCCATCATAGGAGCGGCCTTGCAGCCGTTTCATAATGATGTTATAGAACGTCATCCCCGGATACAGCACCGTATGCTTGTTCTCTCCAAGATGAAGCACGACCTGATCAGGGAACACCAAATTCTCTACTTTTTCCTCCGGGCCTAACGGTTCGGTCTTAATATAGTCGCTTGACGTCTTCTCAACCACATCAAAGTTCGGCATGTCATAGGTGAGGAAGAAGCTCTGCACAAGACTGAGCAGCACGAGAACGGTGAGCAGCACCGTTTTAACCCGCTCTATCATTCGCTTGCTTCACTCCCTTCGAATGTCATCGGCAAACTAAAGGTCACTTGCGTGCCGACATTCCACTCTGACTCAATCCGAATGTCGCCTCCGTGCGCTCTTACAATTTCCCGGGCAATGGACAGCCCGAGGCCTGTCCCGCCCATATTGCGCGATCGGGCTTTATCGACCCGATAGAATCGCTCAAAGATTCGCTCCAAATCCTTCTTTGGAATGCCCATTCCGGTATCCTTCACCGTCAAGTGCACCATCTGCTTCGTCTCAGACAGGGAGGCAGACAACGTCACCTCGCCGCCGTCCGGTGTATATTTCACGGCATTGGATACGAGATTGTCCAGCAGTTGGTCGATCTGATCGCGATCGATGACGACGTTGCCGATGCCATCTTCCGCCTCTACCTTCGCCACAATCCCCCGATTGCGGAATTGGAAGGAGAAGCGGTCTACGACATCCTCCAGCATCTCCACGATATCCGTCGGCTGCTTGCGCAGTGTCGCTTGCTTGGAATCAAGCCGCGACAGATGAAGCAGGTCGGTTACGAGCCGGATCATGCGCTCCGACTCATCGCGTATGACGCCGACGAAGCGTTCAGCCAGCTGTGGCTCCTCAAGCGCCCCGTCATCGAGCGCTTCCACATAGCTCTTAATGGTCGTAAGCGGGGTACGAAGCTCATGCGACACGTTCGCGACGAACTCGCGCCGAGACTGCTCCAGCTTCTCCTGCTCGGTCACGTCCTGCAGCACGACGATAGAGCCTGTCATTCCTTCTCCGCGGCGGTGAACCGGTGTGAATGAAACGCGCAGCACTGTATCGCTCTCCTCTTGAGCGTGCCCCTCTCCTTCCACCGGAGAGATTAGAATCCAATTGAGCTGACCGCTGACAAGCTGCTCCACCTGTGACATTGGCACGCGCAGCAAGTCGGCAATATTGCGCCCTTCCGCGCCTTCCGTATCTACATCCAGCATTTTGCAGGCACGGCGGTTGACGAGAATGACCTTGCCGTTCTCATCGGTGGACACGACGCCGTCGCTCATGTTGGTCAGAATCGATGCCAGCTTCTCCTTCTCCTCTTCGTTCGCATTCAGCGCTTCCTGCAGGCGCCGGGTCATATAATTGAACGCCTCGCTCAACTGGCCGATTTCATCGGTTCCCAATACAGGCACTTGCCCGGCGAAGTTCCCCTCCGCCACCTTCGTCGCTTGCTTCGTTATTTCTTTAATCGGCTGAGTAATCGTATGCGCCAATATGATGCCGAGCACTGCCGTTAGTCCGAGCGCAATCGCCATACCCGAGACGAAGATGCGGTTAATGCCTTCAATCGTCGCATACAGTTCCTTCATCGACGCGACGATATAGAGGGCGCCCACGATCTTATTGTTTTTGTCGTTCGAAAAGACCGGCTTAGCCAGCACCTGCTTGCGCACATTGTCCTCGTCAATAATAACTTGCTGATTGTCGCGAATTCCTTGCAGCGCGCGGTTGACCACCGTCTCCGTATTTTTGCGGCCGACGATTTCCATGTTAGATTGCACGGAAGTCGTGAGTACTTTCCCGGTTGCGTCGATGACTTGAATCTCGACACCGTTCATATTGAAGAAGCTGTGCACATACGTATTCAACTCTTCCAATGTGCGTTCGTTCTCCAGCATTTCCTCGCCCTTCAACGTCTGTCCGGCATAAATGGACATAAGCTCGGCCGTCGTCTGCAAATCTTTCGTAAAATTGTTCGTAAGGGAATGCTTCATCGAACTGACGAAGTACACCCCGATAAGCTGCATCGCAATCAAAATGAGCAGCACATAAATAATGATGAGCTTTGCCTGTATCGTTCGAAAGAAGCGGCCGATGCCCCATTTCATCTAGAAGCCTCCGTTACGAGGATTGCGCATCATGTAGCCGAGACCGCGGCGCGTAATAATATACTCCGGCTTGCTCGGATCGTCCTCGATCTTCTCGCGCAGACGGCGAATCGTCACATCGACGGTGCGCACATCGCCGAAGTATTCGTATCCCCATACGGCCTGCAGCAGATGCTCCCGCGTCATCACCTTTCCAGAGCTGCGCACCAAGTAATAGAGTAGCTCGTACTCACGGTGTGTTAAATCGAGCATCTCCCCATTTTTATAGACGACATACATATCCGTATCGATAAGCAGCTCGTGCAAGCGCAAGCCCTGCTTCTCCGCCGCCCCTGCACCAGCATCCTCGCCTTGGACTGCCACTTTGTTCTGACGCCGCAAATGCGCTTTGACTCGTGCCAGCAGCTCTCTTGTGCCGAATGGCTTCGTCACGTAATCATCAGCGCCCATCTCGAGACCAAGCACCTTGTCGATCTCCGTATCCTTCGCGGTCAGCATAATGATGGGCATTTGAAGGTGCTGACGCACTTCACGGCACACGTCCATCCCGTCCTTGACGGGCAGCATCAAATCGAGCAGTATCAGGTCCGGCTTCTCCGATAAAGCCAGCTCCACCGCTGTTCCTCCATCGAAGGCACACACGACCTCATAGCCCTCTTTTTCCAGATTGAATTTCAAAATATCCGCAATCGGCTGTTCATCATCCACGACGAGAATTTTGCCGTACATGGAATCTGCACCTCTCTCCAATTTCAATATCACTTAGTTCGATTCCTATTCATGTTAACAAGTGTCACTCTATTTTACCATAATTGTCTCTTCATCCCGATAGCAAACGTTGGAGGATTGAAAAAGTGAGTCTAGACGGCCTATAGGCTCGTGTTCAAAAAGACCCGCTTTTCAGCACGAACAACCTCTATAACGAAAAAGACGGGAACGTGATTCGTCCCGCCTTCTGCTTGTTTATAAATATTTTAGAGGATTTTGCACTTCATCATCTTTATGAATCTCAAAGTGAAGATGCGTTCCCGTTGAATTTCCCGTGCTGCCCATGACGCCGATATTCTGACCTTTTTCCACAATATCGCCGACATTGATATCAATCTTGCTTAGATGTCCATACAACGTCTTATAACCGTTGCGATGGTTCACAATAATGCAGTTGCCGTAACCGCTCTTCTCGCCTGCGAACACGACAACCCCTTCATCGGCCGCCATGATAGAACGGTCGGATGATATCATATCAATGCCTTTGTGCATCCGTCCCCAGCGTTTGCCGTATCCGCTCGTCAGCGTTGCGCCGCTGACCGGCCAATCGAACGAGCCAGTCCCTTCTCCGCTCACGACTTTCGTTCCCCGTATGACAATTTCTGGAATCGCTGGCTCGATTACTTCTTGATCGATCCACTCTTCATTCGACAGCATACCGTTATCTTTAATGAGACGGTACGACATGCGCTTTAAGCCCTGCTTGCCTTCACGCACGACTTTAGATTCCCCCGCTCGCATTTCCGGGTCCTCTTTCACAATCTTTTGCGGCTCTGTCACGATATACTCGCTGTATGCTTCGACCGTCTTTACGGTAATCAACGGCTTCGCTTCCGTCAGATCGAGCTCTTGGCCCACTTGCAGTACCTCTTCGCCGGCAGATGGATTATTCGTATAAATCGCTTGAATCGATACGTTCATCTTCTTCGCAATGGAGGAGACGGTATCACCTTTTTGCACTTTATATTTACTCGGCTTATTCTGGCCAGTGGTCAATTTGTTAATTGCTTCTTGCGGACTAAGCAGCTTGTCCGGATCCGTGTTGCTGCCTTCCATGCTTACCCGTTCGCGGAAGCTCACCGACTCCAGACGCGACATCGCCTTTGTCGCATTAACGGATCGCACCGGAGCAGACAGCACTTTGACTTCCTTCGCATTCTTGCTGTTCTTCGTGCTTTTCTCTGTATATTTTCCTTTGACGTGCTGCAATATTTTCTCAGCCGTCGCTTCGTCCTTCACAATGCCGACGCTCTGGCCATTTACCTTCAACTCTACGCCTACCGCATAAGCGGTCATCATGCCGCCGAGCTTCACCAGCGTCTCCTTCGTTGCGGGCTGCGCCTTGAAGCCGGAATCAGCCACCGTGCGGATGCCTTCCATATCAAGCTGCATATGCGCATTCGGATGCTTTGCCTGTACTTCATCCTGCTTCTTAGCGTAGAAGCCTTCCAAATCATCAAGAGCAGATATCGTTCCTACGAGCTCATTATTTTTATATACATGAAAGAAAGATACTGTATTTGCTTGTACATAGGCTGTACCGCCCCATACGGCAGACGCAATGAGCGCCAATCCGCCAACTGAAAGCACGATTTGCTTGCGAGATTTCGCAACCCATCGTGTAGCGGTGCTCGATGCCAGCCGCTGCCGCCATGCTGCCGTCCATTGTTGCCATCGGTTCTTCGAGTCTTGTCCGACTTCGTTGTCCCGACGATTTCCGTTGAAACGTTCCATGTTGGTCTCCTTTATTTCAAGTTCATCCATTACGATTTCAGCACAAAGTGACAAAGGTTAACGTTTTGTCATCTTTTTTCATCTTGTTTAATGTAACACAGGTCGAAAGAACAATGCAACTGACGCCGGGAGCAAGCGCCTGCCCCTGGAAAGTCATATATATAGAAAAAAACGCGAATGGCCTCTTCTATTGAAGATGACTCTTTTCGCGTTTTATATACATGGTATTTATTGCTGGATTAGTCTTGTCCCGTATCTTGCCCGGATTCAGGCCCCAATCTTGAGCTGGCTTCCGGCCCGGATCCCGGTTCGACTTCCTGTGTATTTTGTGCGGCAGCCCCTGAGCCGCCGCCATCTTCTTTTATGGCTGTCCCGCTCTCTCCGACAAGCCATTCCCGTATCTGCTTATACTCTTCATCATTGAGATGCTTTGCTAAAATTTGCTCCACTTCCGTCAGCTCACTCGATGTTAAGCCATCCTCCATTAACGTGGAGAGATGCTGCCATTCCTCTTGCGGGAGCTTCTTCATGAGTGCGGTGAACAGCTCTTCTTTCTTCGTCTTGGACATATCGTCTTTGTTCTTAGACAGCACATCCGGCGGAACGACGACCCGCTCTTGCTGACGGGCCTCCTGCCCTGATGATATGCCCCCCATTACCGGCAACGCGCCGTCTGACGGTTCACCAGCGGCTGCATTCGGATCCGGCTTGGATTGATTCCCTGTTGACGACCCGCCTCCTGCTCCCCCTGCTTCTCCTGATTCCGTGTCGCCTGCATCGCCTCGTTCTCCTGCAGGCTGGACTCCTCCCGTCACAGACCCAGATGCCTTGTTCGGATCGGTTGCCGATCCTGAGCCGAGCAGAACGCCCCACATCGATGTTAGTGTTAACGGTTTTCGTTCCAACGGAATGTGAAAGGTATTTAACGCCGTCTGAATATACTGGTCAACGACGATTGCTGTCGTTCCTACCGTTAATAGACTTGAAATCAAACTTACCATCAATATCGTAATCACCATTCGAACTACGCGCATCGTCCATCGCATAAATGATGCCTCCCAGCTAGCCTTCCCGTTACTAGTCGCTTCTTGACCGCGATACGACGGCGCTTCTAGTTCTATCATTTCCTTGAAAGTCACGGAATGGCGCAAAATCATTTACTGCTTAGTATGCCCGTAATTCATCAAAAAAATCCGGCCCCTTCCTAAGGAAGAAGCCGGATTCCATATTAACGGTAGATTGGTCGAACTTGGTTCGTCTGCTCACGGTTGCGGCCGACGGAGAAAATAGAGATTGGAATACCAGTCAACTCCGATACGCGTTGTACGTAGTTGCGCGTCGATTCCGGCAAGTCTCCCAATGTTTTGCATTGTGTAATATCTTCGGACCAGCCTGGCATTTCCTCATAAATCGCTTCGCACTTGGCCAGCATATTCAAGTTCGCCGGATAGTGCTCGATAATTTCGTCGCCGTATTTATAAGCGGTGCAGATCTTGACGGTCTTCAAGCCAGTCAACACGTCAAGCGAGTTCAGCGACAAGCCTGTAATTCCGCTTACGCGGCGGGCATGACGGACAACGACGCTGTCGAACCAGCCAACGCGGCGGGCGCGGCCCGTTACAGTGCCGTATTCATGACCTGCTTCACGGATGAAATCACCGGTTTCGTTGTTAAGCTCTGTAGGGAACGGTCCATCACCTACACGAGTCGTATAAGCTTTCGCTACGCCGATAACCTCTTCGATTTTGGAAGGTCCTACACCAGAGCCGATGCAGACGCCGCCTGCCGTCGGATTCGATGATGTAACGAACGGATAGGTACCTTGGTCAATGTCGAGCATAACGCCTTGCGCGCCCTCGAACAGCACCTTCTTGCCAGCATCAATCGCATCATTCAATACAACGGAAGTATCGAGGACATACTTGCGAATAAATTCGGCATATTCTAAGTATTCTTGCAGTGTTGCTTCAATATCAAGCGGTTCGCCGCCGTACATGCTGATGAGTTCGTTCTTCTCGTTCGCCAGATGGCGGAACTTCTCTTCGAACACGTCCTTATCGAGCAAGTCGACAATACGAATGCCGTTACGGGCCGCTTTGTCCATATAGCAAGGGCCGATCCCTTTGCGGGTCGTGCCGATTTTGTTCGGGCCTTTGCGTTCTTCTTCCAACCCATCCAGCACCATATGATACGGCATAATGACATGCGCGCGATCGCTGATGCGGAGATTGTCGGTCGAGAAGCCATTATCGTGAATATATCCAATTTCTTCGATTAATGCCTTAGGATTGATGACCATTCCGTTGCCGATGACACAGATTTTGTTCGTATAAAAAATACCGGACGGAATCAGACTCAGCTTATACTTTTTATTATCAATTAGGATCGTGTGCCCCGCATTGTTACCACCTTGATAACGCGCGACCACGTCGGCGCTTTCGGCGAGGAAGTCGGTAATTTTCCCTTTTCCCTCGTCACCCCATTGGGTTCCTACGACGACTACTGTAGACATATTCATACCCCCGTCGGGTGTTCACACACCGGTTATTCGCTGCTTCACCGAAAAGCAGCATTTCTAGTTTATCAGCGATATGGCACAAAGTCAATGAAAAGCGAACGTTAATTTCCGGATTTAGACTAATGTTCGGAAACTGACGTTCGCTCCTATAAATTATATTGTATTATCCCGCAGATAAGTCCTGATGATTCCTCTCGTAGCTAACGAATTTATTGAAATTTTTCAGAAATACGAGCTCTACGGTGCCGACCGGGCCATTCCGCTGCTTGGCTATAATGATTTCAATTATATTTTTCTTTTCCGTATCCTGGTTATAATAATCATCCCGATACAAGAACGCAACGATATCGGCATCCTGCTCGATCGAGCCCGATTCCCGCAAGTCAGACATCATCGGACGCTTATCCTGCCGTTGCTCGACTCCTCGACTAAGCTGGGAGAGTGCGATGACAGGAACTTCAAGCTCCCTTGCAATCATCTTGAGCGTCCGCGATATTTCGGACACTTCCTGTTGACGGTTATCCCCCGCTTTGCCTCGTCCGTGGATAAGCTGCAAGTAGTCGATTAGAATCATGCCGAGGCCGCGCTCTTTCTTCAAGCGCCGGCACTTGGCACGGATGTCCGCGACGGTGATGCCCGGCGTATCGTCGATATAGATCTCGGCTTCTGACAATGCGCCAATGGACATCGTCAGCTTCTCCCAATCATCATCTTCCAGCTGACCCGTGCGGAGCCGCCCGGCATCGACGTTCGATTCGGCGCATACCATCCGCTGTACGAGCTGGGCCGCCGACATCTCGAGACTGAAGATAGCTACTGTCTCTTTTGCCCGAACACCGACGTTCTGGGCAATGTTGAGCGCAAAGGCTGTCTTCCCTACAGAAGGACGGGCCGCGACGATAATCAAATCGTTGCGCTGAAATCCCGATGTCATCTTGTCTAGATCCGGAAATCCCGATGGAATGCCGGTCGTGATGCCCTGCTGCAAATTCAGTTGTTCCACTCGTTCGTATACGTCCATCAGGACGTCTTTAATGGCGATAAATCCGCTCGATGAGCGGCGGTTCGATATTTCTAAGATACGACGTTCCGCATCGCTTAACAGTCCGGAGACATCGTCACCGCCCGTATACCCCTCGCTTACAATCTGCGTGGCGGTGCGAATGAGACGGCGCATCATCGATTTTTCTTCAATAATTTGCGCGTAATAATCAACGTTGGCCGCGGTAGGAACCGCATTGGCCAGCTTCGTCAAATAGGACACGCCGCCGATGTCTTCCAACTGCTGCTTACCTTGCAGCTTTGCCGTCAGCGTGACGAGATCGATCGGCTGATTATCTTCCCCAAGCTCGATCATTGCCTCGTAGATCATCTGATGGGACGGGTTGTAGAAATCCTCGGATTGCACCCGCTCCATCGATGTAATCAACGCCTCCGACTGCAGCAAAATGGCGCCGATTACCGCTTGCTCGGCCTCCACATTTTGCGGCGGAACACGATCGACAAACATCTCGTTCATTTTATTCCTCCGTTACGTGTACCTTCATCGTTGCTTTGACATCCGGATGCAGTTTCACCGTCACGTTTGTATATCCTAACGCACGAATCGGATCAGGAAGTTCGATTTTGCGCTTATCCACTTTAATCTTCAACTTGCTCAACGCTTCCGCGATTTGCTTGGAAGTGATGGCACCGAACAAACGTCCGCCGTCTCCTGCCTTTGCCTTTAGCTCAATCGTCGTTTCATTTAATGTCGCTGCAAGCTTTTCGGCGTCTTCCTTTTCCTCTTCTTTGCGTTTCAATTCCGATTTATGCTGCTGCTCCAGCGTCTTCAGGTTGCCCTCCGTCGCCGGACGCGCCAACCCTTGCTTGATAAGAAAGTTCTGTGCGTATCCTTCGGAGACCTCTTTGACTTGTCCTTTTTTGCCTTGTCCTTTTACATCCTGCAACAAAATGACTTTCATTCGAACAACCCCTCTTCCGCGTCGATTTCTTCCAGCACGCGCTTGAGCTTATCCTGCGCCTCTTCGAGTGTGCCTTGCATTTGCACGGCAGCATTCGTCAGATGTCCCCCGCCGCCCAGCCGTTCCATAACGACTTGCACGTTCATCTGACCTAGAGAGCGCGCGCTGATTCCGATAATGCCGTCCGGACGTTCGCTAATGACGAACGAGGCCAACACATCGGTCATATTTAACAGCGTATCAGCTACCTGCGCAATGAGCAACTGTGAAAATTTGCGTCCCGGTTCCGTCACCGCGATAGCGATATTGCCGTATAGCATTTCCGCATGGCGAATAATTTCCGCCTTCTGAATGAACTCTTCTAAATCTTCTTTCAATATCTTCTGAATTAGCAGCGGATCAGCTCCTTGCCGACGCAGGAAGCTTGCCGCATCGAACGTCCGTGACCCGGTCCGCAACGTAAAGTGCTTCGTATCCACTGTAATGCCCGCCAATAAGGACGTCGCTTCCAACGTGCTCAAGCTTAGGCGGTTATTAATGTACTGCAGCAGCTCGGTGACGAGCTCGGCTGTAGATGACGCATAGGGCTCCAAATAGACGAGCACCGCATCATTGATGAACTCCTCGCCGCGGCGATGGTGATCGATTATGACGATGCGCTCCGATTGCAGCAGCCGCGGTTCTTCCACCATCGACGCCTTGTGCGTATCGACAACGACGACCAAGCTATCCTCAGTAATCATCTCTATCGCCTCGCTTCGTGAAATGAAGCGGGACCATAAGATTTCATCCTTCTCCAAGTATGCGACCATTCTGTCGATCGACGGATTGCTCTCCTCCAGTACGATATAAGCCTCCACATTCAGCGAGCGGCAAGCATTAAGCACGCCGATCGCCGACCCGATGGAATCCGTGTCCGGGTTCTTATGCCCCATAATGAATACGGCATCGCTTTGTTGAATGAAATCACGCAGCGCGTGGGCAATGACGCGGGCACGCACCCGCGTGCGCTTCTCCACAGCGTTCGACTTACCGCCATAGAAGGACAGACGCTGCCCTAGACGGACGGCTACCTGATCCCCGCCACGGCCGAGCGCGATGTCGAGGCTCGATTGCGCAAGCTGGCCAAGCTCCGTCATCTTGTCTGCACCGGCCGCAATCCCCATGCTAAGCGTTACAGGCAGCTTGTTATCCAGCGTCGTCTCCCTTACTTCATCGAGGATGACGAAGCGCGTCTGTTCCAGCGCCTTCAACGTCTGCACGTCCATCACCATAAAGTGACGTTCCGAGGATAGTCGCTTGATCAGAATGCCATGTTCGCTTGCCCATGCTGTAATCTGGCCAGTAACACGCGCCAACAGAGCGGCGCGTTGTTGATCATTCAGACCTTGAGTCGATTCTTCCAAATTGTCCATAATGACGATGCCAACCGCGATCCGTTCCTCTTCGTATCGCTTGCGCAAAGTCCATATGTCCGTAATATCCGTGAAATAGACGACCCGCTCCTCTGGCACGATGTCCGCATGCAGGATGCGTCCGCCGATAAACAGCTCTACCGATCGTTCCTTCTCCTTCCCGATATGAAGCTGAGGAAAGGCTTCGGACAGATCTTCCCCCACTAGGGAGGGTAGAGCAGCTAGCTGCGCCAAATAAGGATTATGCCACTCAATAACCCGTTCATCACTATATAACAAAATGCCGTAAGGCAAATCAACAACTGCTTCTTCTCCTGCTCGTTTCACCCTTAACCCTAGCGTTGTCAAATATGACTCCATCTCATGACGGAATTTGCGCTCCGCCGCAAGTGACGCAATCGCAAGCACAACAATGGCGACAAACGCCAGTATGCCAACAATCCAATTGTAGAAAGTCACGACAATGGTTAAGGCTGACAGCAAGACAAACGTCCAGCTCGTATACTTCGTATACCAGCGATGGAACAATAGTTTAGGCATGCCTTCTCACCCTATACTCTTGGTTTGGAAATGGATTGCCGTATAGGAAACGCCAAATCCACAATTCCAATAATACGTAATATTGCATGAAGCACTGGCAGGAATATGACCGCTATTGTCATAACGATAGGTATTCCCTTATTCCACCGCCTTGCATTCGCCAAGAAGAAGAGAAAAGAAATCCCTTGAAGCATAAACGCCATCTGAAGCAGAGGCGCCAAGTTTAATAAAATGAGTGTCAAGAAGCTGTCCGACGATTTCGTCACAACCAAATCCAAAATAATCGTAATCAAGTAATACCAGAGCAGCGATCTCGGCAGCATCCATTGATGAAGCGGCTTCATCTTCTGCACACCGGCGCCTTGGGCCGTTAACAGCGGTCTGCTGATCGCATACGTAATCGTACCCATATAAAGCGCGCTGATGATAAGCATGAACGGAATCATTTGACTGAGCAGCAGAACGAACTGCTCTTTCATATCGGACGTCATCCCCGTAGGGAACAGTGCAGTCTGTTCAAGTCCCAGCAGGGACTCGTTCATGATCGTCATAATATAATCGTAAAAGTTGAAATTAAGCGCCCATTTGGCTAAAGCCAGCACAACCAAGGACTGAATGAGAAACGTGACCGTTCCTGCAAAATAAACATTCAGTGCAGGCTTCTTCTTTTTAAACATATGCCCGAATACAATACCCGGAATCATGAAATAGAGCGCCGTAAGCACGGCAATTGACCCTAAGTTGCCCAACAAGAAAAATATGATGACCAGCACCGGCACCACAAATAATGCGAACCTGCGCGTCGATTGCGTCGCGTAGAGCATTACAAACGGAACCGCCATAAAGCTCATCGTCAACACCTGTATCGGCTGAAAGATAGATAGTAGCAACACGAGCGCGACAATCGCCCATGTAATCGATGACCAGCGGTTTTTCAAAAATGTTCACCTCTTGCGCAAAAATTGTTTCCTTATTCCATTCGATGCTTATAAAACCCGTGGCGGTTTAGGGCGGATCAGCAGTTTGGTTTTTCTATTTTTTACCTTAACCTCTAAAAAACCGTCATCTTTCATTATACCATAATTATTTCACGTCCATAGCTTTGGTAACGAACTGCTCACAGTATTCGATGATCTGACTCCGGCGCACAATACCGATGAATCGGTTCATATCGTCTACAACCGGAACGAAGTTCTGCATTTTGGCGAGATTGATTAAATCCTCCATATTTGAATCAATGCGAACACTTTTATTGCGCATATTGAGCGAGACTTCCTTAAGCATAAACTTTGAAGCGTTCTCAAATGTGACTTCGCCATTTGAATTTTTCATATGCCATAGTAAATCTCCTTCAGTCACGGTGCCGACATATTCCCCGCCTTCGTTCAAAATGGGCACCGCGGTATAACGATGATATTCCATCCGTTCAAGCGTCTGGCGCAGCGTTGCGTTCAAGGTTAAGCAGACGACTTCATGTTTCGGTGTTAAGAAAAAAGCGATATTCATCCGTGTGGTCTCCTCCTCAATCAAGCAGGGGCCGTATTTATCCATAACTCCCTAAGACTAAATTAACACATTTCCCGGATCAAAAACAAAAAGTCAGCCGTAAATACGGCTGACTTGCTATTCATCAATCTTCACGCATAGGACGCGGCGCCATTAACTCTGCTTTTGGCGTACTTGCATCCAACCAATTGTTAAGCAGCTTCTGCACATATTCCAAATCTTCGTCATCCACCATGTAGTACCAGACGTTATCCATCATTTTACCATCGCCGTGCAGCATGTAACTGCTAATTTGCGGTGGAGCATCTTGCGTGAACATCGTCTTGGCCAAATCAATCATATATTTTGGACGCATATCCGTTGTAAAATTATCACCCATAATTTCAATAAGCTCCGGAATGCGTGCGATTTTATCCATTTCGATAGCCCGTTCCATAACCGAATTCAAAAAGATGCGGTGACGCATAGTCCGATTCATATCAGAATCCTCACGGTAACGAACGAAGTACAACGCTTCTTGCCCATTATAAATCGGCTTGTTGGCTTCAATTCTGAACTTCTCGTGATTCGGGTCCTTGTTGACGATATCCTTCGTTATCGGCAGCTTCACGCCGTCCAACGCATCAACGACGTCCTTTAGCCCGTTAAAATTAATTGTCGCGTAATGGTCCACTTTGTGATTAAGCAGGTTATCTACCGACTCCATACTCATTTTGGCACCGCCATAAGCGTATGCGTGATTTAATTTCGTTTTAAACCCTTTTCCGATAATTTCCGTGTACGCATCCCGCGGAATCGAGAGCAGCAGCACCTTATTATCTTGCGGCCGGACAACAGAATAAATGATCGTATCGGAGCGGCCTATCTCCTTATCCCGCTGGTCCACCCCGAGCAGCAGCACCGAGAACGGTTCCGTTACTTTGCGGACAACTTCTTCTTTTCCCTCAATCGGCTTATAAGACTTATCTAACGTTTCCTCCACATGGCCCGACAAGAACATATCAAAGGCCAAGACAGCGATTTGCTTACGGAAGAAAAATCCGCTAAAACCTATAATGGCTATGACTGCAAACGCTATTCCCCATTTTTTATATTTTTTCATTCAAAACCACTTCTTCCTAATGATGTGTTATACGGTTCCCATCAAACCATAATCGTTGTTTATGCATATTTTGTTCCCATATTTGAACATAATGAATAACAGGCGGACTTTGGGTATGCAGCACCTCGGAATCGTTGTTCTTAGAGCTGCCAACATACAAAAAGAAGTAAGCACTCACACGGACTATAATACTCCCCTAGAAACCTTTGTCCTTCCAAGTCTGGCACATGTTCCATGATCCAACAGACGTGCTCCTGTCCTCCTTCAGCAATCATCCCGCTTGCTTGCGCTTTATCTCGTATGGCGGGAAAACGGATCGGAATTAGGATGAGCATGCGTGACCGATTTTATCTGTCTTTTTCGGTCCTTGAAATTAAGCCCTTTTCTGTGAGTTCGATGTTGTTGTGATGTTTATGCAAGAAACAATATTTTTATTTTACATGCAATCGATCGAAAAATAAAATAAAGATTCGTCACATTTATGGAAATAAAGCAGCAGGAAAGGAAGAAGCCGCCTATAAAGGCGGCTTTCGTAACGAATAGATAGGCGATAAAAACTGTATAAATACGTAATAAATACGGATTCAATAATGACTTTTTATGCTGCGTTACATCGTTAATTGACTTATGTAGCTGTGTTGGTCATAGTATCCCTATCGTTTAAGTCAGATTATGATTCCTTGCGCACAATCCGAACAGTATGACCGGCAATATATCCCATTATTTAACACTTAATTCACGTCTTTATTTGAAAGAGAAACCGACCCTCACGATTACCCCATCACAAGTACGGAAAGCTAGTCAAACCAACTTCTGAACCAACGTGCCGCATCCAGCGTTAATGGAATAATACCAAAGCCATGATTGCCAATCGCAATGACCCCGTAAGCGTATTGGCCAATACCGATGGCCCCTATCCCCCATGTTCCGATGCCAATGGCTCCCACAGCCACTTCCGCAGATATTGCTACCGCCCCTAACGCGAAGGCACTTCCAATCGATACTGCTCCTACAGACATAACTCCACTTAATGCGACGGCACCGAGCGCCATCAACCAGCCAACCGTAAACACTCCGAGCGATAGCAGGCCGATACTAAAAATGCCCCCCGCAACGTTGTAAACAATCGGTTATTCCACCACATGAAGCATCCCCCTTCATCATGAGTTACTGCTTCTCATTGTAGCACCATCTCTTCACTGTGAAATCGGTCCCTGAACGGAATCGTGGCTTCGGTCTCTGGACTGACCTGAAAAAAATAAAATGTGAAAAACGAAAAACCCTACAACTGAATGTAGGGTTTCTGTAATAAAGGCAACCCGGTTATCCCGGCTTGTCCTATTATTCCGTTGTGTATGGCAGCAATGCTACTTGACGAGAGCGTTTGATCGCTATTGTCAATGCACGTTGATACTTCGCGCTTGTGCCAGTTACACGACGTGGCAAAATTTTGCCGCGCTCGCTAACGAATTTCTTCAACAACTCAATGTCTTTATAGTCAATGTGAGTGATTTTATTCACTGTGAAGTAGCACACTTTACGGCGCTTGTTACGGCCTTTACGACCGCCAAACTTACGTTCTGGACGTTCGCCGCCTTCGCTTCTGAAGCTCATTCTATTCAACTCCTTGTCGTTAAAATTCCGTTCCAGGCAACTTTACGAATCAATTCGTAATCGGTCCCTTAGAATGGCAAATCGTCATCTGAAATATCGATCGGTTTGCCGTCGTCAGAGAAAGGATCCGCTGCTTGCCCGCGAGAATAGTTCGAACCGCCACCGCGCGGTTGCGAGTTGTTGTTCGGCGCAGGTGCACCGCCACCATAACCCCCACCCATATCGTCGCGCGTTCCACCGCTGTCGCGGTTGGATTCCAAGAAACGCACATTATCTGCAACAATTTCCGTCACGTATACACGTTTACCTTCATTGTTGTCATAGTTACGTACCTGGATGCGTCCTTCTACTGCTGTCAGCCGACCTTTACGCAAGTAGTTTGCACATGTCTCTGCCAACTGCCGCCAAGTGACGACTGGAATGAAATCCGCTTCACGTTCACCACTCTGACTCGAGAACGGCCGATCGACCGCCAACGTAAATTGCGTTACCGCAACTCCAGATGGTGTGTAGCGCAATTCAGGGTCACGCGTCAGACGACCAATCAAAATCACGCGATTCAACATGATATCCCCTCCTTCGACGTTTCCTTACGAACTCACGATGGTTGGCAATTAAGCCACGTCGCTTACTACGAGATGGCGGATAACTTCGTCAGAGATCTTCAATTGACGCTCCAACTCCGCTACTACTGCAGGTTCTGCAGTAAAGTTCACGAGAACATAGATACCGTCACGGAACTTCTTAATCTCATACGCAAGACGGCGTTTACCCATCACGTCGTGTTTCGTAATTTCACCGCCGTTAGAGATGACGCCCTGGAATTTATCGACTATAGCTTGAACAGCTTCTTGCTCGATGTCCGGACGAATGATGTACATCAATTCGTATTTGCGCATTTCACGTTCACCTCCTCTTGGACTTCAGGCCCCTGATCAAGTCAGGAGCAAGGAGCGAGAAAACTCGCACTAAAATAATATACCAAAATGAACCGCATGACGCAAGTCTAAATCAGATTTAGTCATCCCCCTTGTCTCATCCATTAGACAAATTACAGTCCACATGACGTTCTCCATGGGAAACCCAAGTTCACCATACAAAAGAAGTTTGATCTACTTGTACATTTCTCCACTCATGAAGCTCAATCCACCCGAGTACACTAAAGACGATATCGATCCACATATCATTAATGTACAGGAGGTCTTCAATATGGGCGAAAAAACCGAATTCGAGCCAGGCGATAAAGCACCGAACGATGCTGTCTATATGGAAGTGGGTGAAGTGAGCTTCCATACGGAAATTCAAGATCCAAAGCAGATCAGACTCAAAAAAGGCGAGCGATTTCCTGAGACCACAAACAAAGACCGCAAATGGAAGAAAAAATCGCATGCGCTGACGCACTGATTGTACATTTCCATTTTTACATTAATTTTTGTGCAAAACGATGTATATAAAAGATGAGTTCGGCCATAATAACAACTGACGGTGCGAAGCGAGGTGGGTTCCGTTGAATGATGGAGCGAAGAAACCAAGTGGAGACATCAACTCTTTACGACACAAGAGAAGCGAGGGGTTGTGCTAAAGACTATTCTGTCTGACACACGAGTTTCCTGTATGGCGTAAACCATATGCGATAGCCTAAGCCATCTGAAGAAGTGAAGTGTAGAAGTCAAATAAAGCACCGTCAACGAGGAAGGGACTTTGCGTACGCAAAGTCCCTTCATTCTTTATGAACCGGTAAATATACAAAAAACTCCGAAGCATATCGCTCCGGAGACTCATTTGCAATAAAATGGCGGAAAGGGTGGGATTCGAACCCACGCACGCCTTGCGACGCCTAGCTGATTTCGAGTCAGCCCCCTTGGGCCTCTTGGGTACCTTTCCATAGCAAAATTATTTTACCATAGGCTCCACTGAATTGCAATATCCCTTTCTGTTTTTCCCTTACTCTTCCGCTTGGGCCGATTTCAGCACTTTTTTCATGTTTTTTTCGAACTTGGCACGCGGAACGAGCACACTGTGCTTGCAGCCGACGCACTTAATCCGAATGTCCATCCCCATGCGGATAATTTCCATCTCATTTGTGCCGCACGGATGAGGCTTTTTCATCTGCACAATGTCACCCAAGGCAAAGGTTTTACGCTCCATGGTCAACTCTCCCCCTGTTCCACTCGCTGATACGTTACGAGGCGCGGATACGGTATTTCAATACCATGATCTTCAAGCGCCTTCTTCATTTCTGCATTCATTTGCCGGGATACGCCCGCCTGCGTGTACGGTCTGCATTCTGCGATAACACGAATTGTCACTTCAGATGCCGCTAACATTTGCACCCCTAATACTTGCGGTAAGGTGACGACATTCTCATTGCGTTCTGGCAGCGTTTCTAATGCCTTCGACATGACATCAATCGCTTCTTCCACATTCTCCTCATAAGCAATGGAAATATCGACAACAGCAATGGAATTGTTAAGCGAAAAATTCGTTACTTCTGTAATGATTCCATTCGGAATAATATGAACCTCTCCCGTCCAGCTATGAATGCGAGTGGAGCGCAATCCAATCATCTCGACCGTTCCTTGGAACTGGCCTACTTTGATTACATCCCCTACCGCAAACTGGTCCTCAAAAATAATGAAAAAACCAGTCATCACATCCTTCACCAGACTCTGTGCCCCGAAACCGACGGCAAGGCCTACGACCCCCGCCCCAGCCAGCAGCGGCGCTAAGTTCACATTGAATTCGGATAGAATCAATAAGATCATAATGAAATTCATAACTAACGAAGTTACATTTTTCAATAACTTCCCTACCGTAAGGAGACGCCTCGGGTTCATTCCCATTCTATTCTTCTCACGCTTGATTACCGTATGGTTAATCATCCGGTACACCACTCGAATTACGATGCGCGTAATGAGCACAATAAGTGCGATTTTGATCGCTTTGACCAAAATCATTTCCCAAGTTCCGCTATCGGTCAGCCAATCAATAATCCCATGCTGCCATTTTTCGAACAAGGATAACGTATTTTCGATATTATCTTCCACTGTTGGTGGGGTAGCCGGTTCTGCCCATAACATTGACTTCACTCCCTAATAACTACGTAATGCTTATGATTATATATTCCGCTCCTTGCTTACAAAAGATTCCTTTTATTTCAATATGCTCTGTTGCAACTAACGACTTCACCTGTTCCAGATTATCGGAATGAAATTGGATCGATAGTGCACAGCCAGCCGTAATTTCTTTCGGTGTCGGACAGGTATCAATGTCCAAGCCGACATATTCCATCAGCATTTCGGCCCGCAATGCTTGCTGCGTGGAATCAAATGCCATTACTAATTCTTCATTCGCATGACCGCTTTCCATATCTTCCCCTTCTTCCATCGAGGATACATTTTCCTAGCACAGAAGTATAAAAGTTCTCTTTCATCCATATACTAGTTACTACCATTAGTAGAAACGGAGGCTGCACGATGTCTTATCCCTTATTCAACGACCCAGCTCCTATCGAATGTCATCCTTGCAAAGTCGCTCATGATTCACCTGATGCTCTGCCTTTATTGATTCGTTCCTGTCAGGAGCATTTGACATTACGGGCCCCATATCGCTCGGTAACCGTCGTATGTATCGGAACGGACCGCTCCACCGGAGACTGCTTAGGTCCGTTAGTAGGCACGCACCTTGTTAAGCAGTCTTCTCCCTATTATCAGGTGCTCGGCACGCTTAATCAACCGGTTCATGCTATGAATTTGCAGGAAACGATAGAATCATTGCAAGCGGCAGACCCCCATTCGTTTATCGTTGCCGTAGATGCCTGTCTTGGCCAGAGCAGCAGCGTCGGGGCCGTCCAGATTCAACAAGGTCCAGTGCGCCCTGGTGCAGGGGTAAACAAACAATTGCCCCCGGTCGGCGATATGCATATTACTGGAATCGTCAACGTCGGAGGCTTTATGGAATATTTTGTATTGCAAAACACACGGCTCCACCTTGTGATGAGCATGGCAGAAATAATTGCAGAGACCGTTCATCAATCCGTTACAAGTACGGGTAGATTAAATTGAAATACTGTCGCCTCATCCTTGTCCAAGCTAGTTGGCGACTGCACGTCGCTGGGCTTCAGCTACTTCAATCGCTTGCTTTTCCTCCGGAGATAAAGAATATGGGGAATGCCCCTTCTCAAGCGGCTTCGCATATACATAGGAGTGTTCGCGTCCATGTATCCCTGTTATTACGATGCCATCCTGCTCATCGTCAATCCATGCAATCGAGAAGCTCAAATCGCTCCCATGCTCCGCAAAGGCGTTATAACGCTGAATGCCAACATGGGATTTCATCTTTTTCAATGACTTGCGAACTTGCTTCAAGTCCATATCGTGCAATTCGTTGGCATGCTGAAGTTTGGCAACATCCTCATGCATGCTGGACAAGACCATGTCCAAATGTTCAACCCCACTATCGCCCATAATAGCTGAGTATTGACGACGAAGCTTGCGCAGCTTCGCCCCTTGGACAAGAACAATAATAACTAGCATCAATGACAAACCTGCTGTACATAAAACGATCCACGGCAACCACTCGTTGACTTCATTCATCATAGGTCTCAGTTCTCTCCTGCCTCTAACTTATCCCTTACAAAATCCACTGTACGGCTTCCAACAAACGATCCACATCATCCTCAGACGTATTCCAACCTGCACTAATGCGAACCGCTCCTTGCCCGAGCGTGCCAGCTACCCCATGCGCCAACGGTGTACAGTGATAACCCGCTCTTACGGCAATCCCGAATTCTCGATCTAGACGATGGGCGATCGCAGCACTATCTGCCTGTTCTGACACAAAGGACACAATTCCGGTACGCGGGCGCCCCAGTTCCGGTCCCAACACTCGTATTCCATCCAAGGACAGCAGCGTTTCCATAATACGCTGTGATAAGTTCCATTCCTTAGTATAAATTTTTTCAACGGACTCATTCAGAACATACTTTACTCCAGCTTCCAATCCAGCAATTCCCGCCGTGTTCGGTGTTCCTGCTTCATATCGATCAGGCCGGGTTAATGGCTGAGTCACCTCTTCCGAGTGACTTCCCGTTCCCCCTTGAATCAAGGGCTCAATATCTATATCTGGATGAAGATACAAGCCACCGGTCCCCTGAGGGCCGAGCAGCCCCTTATGTCCTGGGAACGCCAGCATATCTATTCCCATTTGTTCCACCTGGATCGGCAGCAGTCCAGCAGATTGCGCCGCATCGACCAACAATTTCGCCCCATGACGGTGGCAAATAACGGAAATTTCTTCTACAGGAATGATGGACCCAAACAGGTTTGAGCTATGGTTGCAGATGACTAGCCTCGTGCGGGCAGTCATCGCCTGTTCCAATTGCTTTACATGTAAGTGCCCCTGTGTATCTGTATCCACATAAGTAACCAGAACCCCGTGCTTTCGCCTCAACACTTCGAGAGGCCTTCTGACCGAGTTGTGTTCAACCGCTGTTGCCACAACATGATCCCCTGGCCGAACGTAGCCATGTATCGCCATATTGAGTGCCATCGTCGTATTGTACGTGAAGGCAATATCGATGGGATTAGATACATGGAACAGCTCTGCCAGCGCCATTCTTGCCCGCAGCAGACGCTTGCCTGCGCGATTAGCCATTACATGTCCACCGCGCCCCGGATTTGCTCCTTCTTCTAGCATGGAGGCTTGCACCGCTTCCGCAACGGCTTGGGGTTTAGGCCATGAAGTTGCCGCATGATCGAAATAAATTATAGGGGAATGCGGCATATGAATTCCTCCTTCTAGAGGTTGTTCAAAAAGTTCCCTTTTGATCACGAAGCATCCCAAGATATGATTCGGCATCGAATCTTGCATTCACTCTCGAAGTTCTTATGCTTCCGCAGTATGTTTCCTTTGAAAACAGTTAAGGTGTTCATGTAGTCTTGCCTACACTACGCTCCCCCTTTCAAGTTTTGCGGAGCAAAACTCGCTTCGGAAGCATACGCTTCAAGTTCTTGCAACCTTCTCGGTGCTGAAAAGGGTCCTTTTTGAACTCTCATTTCTAGCTTACAGATGCATTTTAATATCTATAACTTTATCGCAAATGGTTACGTGTATATAGTACAATTTTGTAACCTTTTAGCTGTTACACAAAAAAAACTAGCATTCCTAGTTTAATCCTTCCTGCATCGGATGACAACTAACAATACTAGTGTATTTTCAATCATTTTTATTCTTTTTAGAGGTTGCTCAAAAAGGCCCCAGAGGCTTTTTGAACTCTCACCTTTTAGTTGGAAGATAACGTCTGCAGCATCTCTAATAAACGTTCTAAATCTTGTTTGCTAAAATAAGCAATTTCGATTTTTCCTTTATCTTTGTTTTGCTTTATTTTAACGGTTGTGCGAAACCGTTCTCTTAAGTTTTCTTCTAACTCATCCAAGTATGGATCCTTACGCGCTGTTTTCGCCTTATCAGCCGTTTTTCCCTTTTTATGAAGCTGCTGAATCGCTTCTTCCAGCTGTCGCACACTCCACTCTTGGCTTATGGCGGACTTAGCCAATTGCTTCACCTTCACTGGATCCTTCACTCCAACGATAGCGCGGGCATGTCCCATCGATAGTGTTCCACGTGAAACATATTCCTTTACTTCTTCTGGAAGTTGCAGCAGGCGCAGGAAATTGGCAATATGAGAGCGCGACTTCCCTACTTTTACAGACAACTCTTCTTGTGTTAATGCAAATTGGTCCATCAATGCTTGATACGCAAGCGCAAGTTCAATTGCATTCAAGTTTTCACGTTGCAAGTTCTCGATCAGGGCAATCTCCATCACTTGCTGATCCGAGAAATTACGAACGACTGCTGGAATCGTTGCTTGTCCTAGCAGTTGAGAAGCACGGAAACGACGCTCACCTGCAATGATTTCATATCCTTTTAATACACTGCGTACAATGATTGGCTGAATGACACCATGCTGCTTTATCGATTCGGCCAACTCTTGGATCGATTGCTCATCGAAATTTTTTCGCGGTTGATAAGGATTGGGACGCAGTTGCTGCAGTGATACTTCGACCACCTTATCATCATCGTTCACGGACAGCGACGGAATAAGTGCGTCCAATCCACGTCCTAAGCGCTTACTCATACGAAATCACTTCCTTCGCAAGTTCCAAATATACTTCCGCCCCTTTAGATTTAGGGTCATAGGTCATTATGGATTGACCATGCGACGGTGCTTCGCTTAAACGAATGTTTCGTGGAATGATCGTCTGATACACTTTTTGCTGGAAGTATTTTTTCACTTCTTCAATGACTTGAATTCCTAGATTCGTACGGGCATCGAGCATAGTCAACAGTACACCTTCAATTTGCAATGAGGTGTTCAAATGTTTCTGTACCAAGCGCACGGTATTCAACAATTGGCTTAAACCCTCCAATGCGTAATATTCGCATTGAATCGGAATAATGACCGAGTGTGAAGCCGTCAACGAGTTAATCGTTAAAATCCCTAATGAAGGTGGACAATCTATCAAAATGTAATCATAAAGATGAGCGACGAGCTGCAATGATTTCTTAAGACGAACTTCACGAGAAATCGTCGGCACTAACTCGATCTCTGCACCAGCCAATTGGATCGTTGCTGGAATAATATGCAGACCTTCCACCATAGTCGGAATGGTTGCATCTTTCGGATGCACATCGTTAATAATGACGTCATAGATGCAATTCGCCACATCTGCTTTGTTGATACCAACCCCGCTGGTCGTATTCCCTTGCGGGTCAATATCTACAAGTAATACCCGCTTCCCCAACAGTGCCAAACCTGCACCCAAATTTACCGTCGTCGTTGTTTTGCCGACGCCGCCCTTCTGGTTGGTAATGGCAATGACTTTAGCCATTCCTCTTCACCTCAATGTTGTTTCTTCGCGATTCTAGTTGCATTACTATATTGTTTCGTAAAACAGAAAAAGAGCGGCCCTCTTGCCTGCTGCCGCACTTTAATTAGCACTACGCATGACAACCAAATCGTGGCTTTGTTCTTACTCGAGCAACACCTTATTAAAGAAAATCAACGATACGTGTACCAGGTGAATCTAGTTGAGGTTGTTCAAAAAAACTTTTGATCTTCCAAAGTTGTCATTCGACATCGAATCTTGCATTCACTCTTGAAGAGCTTTGCTTCCGATCTAGTTTTCTTGCGAAAACTTGTGCTTCTCGGTGCCGAAAAGTGATCTTTTTGAACACGATCCTATGTTGTATGTTATCGTTTATCGTTTTGGTATTTTAATGACAATCTCATAATGATCCTCATGATCATGTTCATCTGTCTTTATCTGTAGCCCCGATCCTGACACCATCTCAATCGATTGACGAATCGTATTGAGCGCTAAACGAACATCCTTCGTAAAGGAAACCCGCTTTGATTTTTTGGACTTATGGACTTCTTTATAAAAAGCAACCCTTGCTTCCGTCTGCTTCACATTCAGTTCTTTTGCAATAATCTCTTCCAGAAGCTTCAATTGAATCTCTTCCGAATCAAGCCCAAGCAACGCCCTTGCGTGGCGTTCCGTAATTTTACGTCCCATTAAAGCTTGTTTGACTCCATCCGGCAAATGCAAGAGACGAATCTTATTGGCGATGGTGGATTGGCTTTTGCCCAACCGCTGCGCCAAGCTCTCCTGCGTTAACTCATGTAAATCAATTAATTTCTGATACGCAATCGCTTCTTCTATTGCTGTAAGTCCTTCACGCTGCAAATTCTCGATTAAGGCAATGGATGCCGCCTGGGAGTCATTAATTTCTCGGACGATACCCGGAATTGTATCCAAACCTAATTTTTTCACAGCACGCCAACGACGCTCACCGGCGATAATTTCGAATTTCCCATTACGCTGCCGGACGACGATGGGTTGAATTACACCATGTGTTTTAATGGTCTGACATAATTCATCAATTTTATCATCATCAAAAATTGTGCGTGGTTGATAAGGACTGGTGACAATCTCGTCCACCGGAAGTTGTTTCACCTCATCCAGCGATTGACGCTCCGCAAAACCGAATAACCGAGACAGTTGTTCTTTCATTTCCGTATAATACCACCTAACTTCAAAATAATGCCAGGCACATGAAGAAGCGGTAGTGCTCTGCTCCACTCTCATTGCGTTAGTCCTTCACTATACGTAAGCGCAATTAGGGACATGAAATGGTTCTTTCCTAAGCGCTTCCTATAGTAAACCAGGACAAAGATGCTGTCATGTAACAACGACGTAATCACCCATTATCATTCACGATGTCGTGAATGCATTAGAGTTGCAATGAGTTCTACAAATCTTTTCTTCGACAGAATGAATGCTTTTCCGCTATATATGTATTCTCCAAGCTCCTGCCTTTTTCCTGCCTTTTGGGAACATGAGTAAAAAAATAATGTTTCACGTGGAACATTTCCCCAAATCATCAAAAGCTTGCTTCTCTATCCTATCACAAATAGCGAGTTTATTTCATATATTTCTGACAAAAAGAGACGGGACTGCCAACTTTATTTATTCATGCATTGTTTGTGCATATGAATACATGTAAATTGATACATGAACTTCTATGTAAAAAGGTAGAGTGCTCGCCACTCTACCTCCATAATTTAACATTCAAATTTACTACTTAATAATTACGGTAATGGCTTGATTTTGCGTATTTCCGGCGGCATCTGCCAGTCTCAGCCACACGGTATGCTTGCCTTTTTTCAGACCGGCCTTGTCCAAGGAGACATAAAACGCCTTGTTTTCTTCATTGACATGCACCGGCTTCCATTCGCCTTGGTTAGACAAGCTCCATTGCACGGTAACGAGCGGCTTGCTCTCATCATATCCCGCTTCACCAAACATCGGGCGGGCAGCATAATCGAGCGCCAGCATCAAGTCTTGAAGCTTGCCGTTTAACACGCCCTTAGCTGCTTTTTTCTGATCGACGACGGCTTGTGGAGCCTTACGGTCAATGAGAATGATTTGGTCATCATCCATGCCTTGGCGTTGTTCCACAAAAGATTTAACCTTTATATTGTATAAACCGTCAGGTACCTTGTTGCCGACAACATCCATACCGCCCCAAGACATATCAAATAAACCAGCAGCATGCTGCTTTTCATTCTTGATAATGTATTGTCTGCCTCTTGCCTTCTCCGTGTCGTCAATCCGTTCAGCCGTCATGACAACTCTGTCAGAAGGAACGGTAATGTAATAATGAAACTGTATCGCTTTGCTAAAATCACCGTTTGGCGTCAACAATTGCCCATCAGCGAACAGCCCCGTCACAAGCGGATAATCATTCGCGCCGGCAATCAATTGGAACGGAATTTCAATCTGCCCCATTCCGCTCGTAAGAAGTAAAAGTCCTGTCAGCAATCCGTTTTCTTGCAATCCACCGACATTCCATTTTACGGGCACCGATACCGTCTCTCCCGCACGAGCCGTAACCGATGCCGGGAATTCCATGCTTAACTCAGATGTCATATTTTCTCGTTCTGCTTTAATCTCGTATGTTTGCGTCTCCTCGGAACGGTTCGTAATCGTGAACGATTGTTCGCGTGACGTCTTATTTTGATCTGCTTCTGTCATCAAGCCAAAGGAAAGCGCAGCCGGCTGTACGAATACGTCAGTGTTTAAAGCCTGCTCAAGGTTCAGCAGCCCGGCCCCTTGGGCGCTCCGTGGATAAGGATTTCCATTCACGTCTATTAATGATTCGGCATGCGCGACGAGCGCCGACTTAATCATGGCCGGCGTCCAATCAGGATGCGCCTCAATTAGAATAGCTGCAGCCGCAGCCACCTGAGGGGAAGCCATGCTTGTTCCGCTCATCCTGCCGTATCCTTCGTCTTTCAAGTCAAGCGGCAAGGAACTGCGAATGTCGATGCCCGGAGCAACCAAATCCGGCTTCATAAGCCATGTGCCGATAGCTGGACCGCGGGAGCTCATATCGGACACGCGAGCTCGCTTCTCCGATTTCCAATTCCAATCCGCTTGTCCAGACGTCCGCAATTGTTCGACGCCTTGCGCTGAAAGACTGGCCGCTGGAATCGATTTGGATTCATCTCCGCCCGTTATTCCAAGTTCCAATTCCCACTCTTGCTTCCCGTCCTTGTACAGCAGCAGGCCGCTTGCCCCGGATTTGACTGCAGCTTCATACCAATCGCTCGGCCATTCCTCCCCCGCATTAACGACCAGCAGTTTTCCTTTATGAGACTGCTTCGCCAATTGCTCGGCCGTAACCTTGTTCAGGAAGGTCGGTTCTACCGTACCATTGTTAGGGAATGCCCGCACATCTTTGGCTGGAATAAGCCGCACCGTTCTATCCTCGTGCTGCAGCAGCGGCATCTCTTGTGTCAAGGTCGCCGCCCCTACCGTAATGATCTCGTCCATTCCGCCAGGAGCCGTAATGTTCCATTTTTCAATGCCGTCATTGCCGGCAGATGTCACGACGACGATCCCCTGCTTGACCGCATCGGCAATTGCGATAGACAATGGTTCGCCCGGAGCGTTAATATCAGCACGCATCGACAAATTGATAACTTTCGCTCCATCCTTCACAGCTTGCTTCAACGCAGCGACGACCGGTGTCGTGTTATCATGAATTTTGGTACCGATAGCGCGATACACAAGCAATGAAGCGCCAGAGGCTTGTTGAGCTACGATGCCAGCGACATGTGTGCCGTGGCCCTTCTCATCCTGTGGATTCGCATCATTTTCCACAAAGTCATAGGCGCCGGATATCCGATCTTTTAGTAATGGATGATTGACGTCTGCTCCCGAATCAATGATCGCAACCTTAACCCCTTTTCCCGTATAGGGGATGCTGGATGACGTTGGAGAGGAGCCATTTCCTTGCTTATCCGGTTGTTCCGCCTTCGCTATTTTTCCTTGAGACCCTCCTGCAGCCGAAGCCGTACCCGCATGGAAGAACGGCGCAAATAAGCAAGCGGCCATAGCGAACGCACAAGTCACTGCAATCATGCGATGCCGCCAAGATGATGTGGACATTACTTGATTCCCTCTTTCTAAGTTGTTCTAAGATGTGTTTGGTACTGTTTATAAAGGTTGTTCTAACGTACTTTTAGCACTATTTTTTCCGATCACGCATTTATAGTAACTTAATCTTTTGACGCACAATTAAATAATTTGTTACTTTTTTTAGAAAATACTACAAAAATATATAAAAAAAGAGCCGATTGCTCGACTCTTCTACCATTTCAAACTATAAAATTATACTATCGGGGACTTTAACGGAGTTCCGGGCTTCCGCGGGTATGCCTTAGGTGTAGGCCCTGTCTTCTTCACGATTACAATGTGGCGTTCCGCTTGCTCAATGGGCAGCTTCAATGCACAATCAGACACGAACTGTGCCTGCAGCACCTGTAGACTACGCTTCGCTTCCACCAATTCCTCCTGTGGATTCGTCCCCTTCATGGCAGCGAATGTACCGCCTGGTCTGACGAAAGGCAAGCAGAACTCGTTCAATACATTCAACCTTGCTACCGCACGCGCCGTAGCCAAATCATAACGATCGCGATGCTCTGGCTTGCGCGCCACCTCTTCCGCCCGCCCGTGAATGCAGGTGACGCCGATTAGTCCTAGTTCCTGCGACAAATGGTTTAAAAATTGGACTCGTTTATTAAGCGAATCCACAATCGTCAACTGGATATGCGGAAACATGATTTTTAACGGAATCCCGGGAAATCCCGCGCCAGATCCGATATCGGCCATCGACTGAACGTCGGCCATCGGAACATGGAAGCCGAGCGTCAAGCAATCATAGAAATGCTTCTCATACACAAGAGCCCGCTCCGTAATGCCCGTCAAGTTCATTCGTTCATTCCAATCCGCCAAAATGCGGTGATACATATCAAACTGTTCCCACTGTGTGTCCGAGACTGACCATCCGTGCTCGGATAACCAGCCCGCAAACTGTTCTTGTACGGCATCCATCATCTGAATCTCCTATACAGCAATATGTGCACAATTTATGTGCCTTACAGCCGCTAGCTAAGCCGACTGCGATTATTCCTCGTCGCTCTGAGACTGCTTAATTGCCGTTACACGGTTATAATGCTCCAAATAAACGAGCAGGATGGAAATATCCGCAGGCGATACCCCAGATATGCGGGTAGCCTGGCCGATAGAGAGCGGTCGGATCTTCGCCAGCTTCTGCTTCGCTTCCGAAGCGATTCCGTGCACGTCATGATAATCGATATCATGTGGAATCAGCTTCTTCTCCATCTTGCGCAGCCGTTCCACTTGCAGAAGCTGCTTCTCAATATATCCAGAATATTTGATCTGGATCTCGACCTGTTCCTTCATCTCTTCATCCAATTCCAGCGTGGACGGATAGAGCTGCTCCACATGAGCGTAGGTCACTTCAGGACGACGCAACAGCGTCATTACATCACAGCCGTTTACCAGCGGGGCCGATCCTACTTCGGCGAGCATCGCCTGCACCGCTTCATCCGGCTTCACCTTCGTCGTCTTCAGACGATCCAGCTCCTGCTCCACCAATTCCACCTTACACTTGAACGATGTATAGCGCTCCTCGGTAATAAGTCCGATATCATAACCAATTGGCGTGAGCCGCAGATCAGCATTATCATGACGCAACAGCAGACGATACTCAGCACGTGAAGTGAGCAGACGATATGGCTCGTTCGTTCCCTTCGTGACCAAATCATCAATCAGAACGCCAATATAAGCTTGCGAGCGGTCCAAAATGACAGGAGGCTGCTCCTGTACTTTACGAGCGGCGTTAATACCCGCCATTACTCCCTGCGCAGCCGCTTCCTCATAACCGGATGTTCCGTTAATCTGTCCTGCTGTGAACAAGCCCTCGACCTTCTTCGACTCCAGCGTAGGCCAGAGCTGTGTCGGAACGACCGCGTCATATTCAATCGCATACCCAGTCCGCATCATTTCTACGTTTTCCAGGCCGGGAACCGAACGCAAAATCTTTAACTGCACGTCTTCTGGCATACTTGTCGATAATCCTTGCACGTAATATTCAGCCGTATTCTTCCCTTCCGGCTCCAGAAACACTTGATGCTTCGGTTTATCGGCAAAACGCACTATTTTGTCTTCTATAGACGGACAATAACGCGGTCCCGTTCCTTCAATAACCCCAGAGAACATCGGGGCGCGGTGCAAATTCTCGTTAATGATCCGGTGCGTGTCTTCCGATGTGTACGTAAGCCAGCACGGCAGCTGTTCATTGTCCGAGGACTTGGTCTCATAGGAGAAAAATTTCGGATTCTCATCTCCAGGTTGGATCTCTGTTTTGGAAAAATCGATCGAATGCTTATGGACGCGCGGCGGCGTTCCCGTCTTGAAGCGCACTAGCTCAAAGCCATGCTTGCGCAAGCTCTCCGACAGCTTCAAAGAAGGCTGCTGGTTATTCGGGCCGCTCTCATACATTAACTCGCCCATAATGATTTTTCCGCGCAAATAAGTTCCTGTCGTCAGCACAATGGCTTTCGCAAGGTACTGGGCGCCCGTCTTTGTCTCAACGCCTACGCATTTGCCGTCTTCTACGATAAGCTCCTCCACCATGCCTTGACGCAGTGTCAAGTTTGGTGTCGATTCTATCGTTTCCTTCATCGTTTGCTGGTACAAAAATTTATCCGCCTGCGCGCGCAATGCGTGGACGGCCGGTCCTTTACCGGTATTCAGCATCCGCATTTGGACGAATGTCTTATCAATGTTGCGCCCCATTTCACCACCGAGCGCGTCAATTTCGCGTACGACGTGCCCTTTGGCTGGTCCGCCGATCGACGGGTTGCACGGCATGAAAGCAACCATATCTAAATTAATCGTTAACAGCAGCGTATTGCAGCCCATGCGTGCGGCCGCCAACGCGGCTTCACAGCCTGCATGACCGGCACCGATAACGATGGCGTCATATTGTCCTGCTACAAATGACATGCGTCTCCCTCCTTTATCCTGCACACTTGCTCTGTTACCATTAGAGGTTGTTCAAAAAGTCCACTTTTGATCACGAACCTTTTTTTGAACTCGCACTAAAATTATTTGCCTAGACAGAATTGGGAGAAGATCTGATCAATTAACGAATCCCCTACGGCATCGCCAATAATTTCTCCAAGCAGCTCCCACGCAGTGCGTACATCAATTTGAATCATATCGATAGGAATGCCTTGTTCAGAGGCCTCAACCGCATCATGAAGCGACTGCAGCGTCTTTTTCAACAGGGAGATGTGTCGAACGTTGCTGACATACGTCATGTCGTTTGACTCGATGCTGCCGCTGAAAAAGAGAGCGGAGATCGACTTCTCCAGGGAGTCCATCCCCTCTTGCTCTTTGACAGACATCGTTACGATACTGCCCTCTCCAAACACGGCTTTCAATTCATCTTCCTCTAACCGTTTAGGCAGATCCATTTTATTCACAATTACAATCACTTGTCTACCCACAATTTGCTGCATCCACTCCCGTTCATCCGGATGAAGAGGTTCATTGTGGTTCACGACGAACAGAACAAGGTCGGCTTCCTGCAGCGCGCTTCTGGACCGCTCCACCCCGAGGCGTTCGACAATGTCTGAAGTTTCGCGAATGCCTGCCGTATCGAGTAGACGAAGCGGAATTCCATTTATCGTCACGAATTCCTCGATAACGTCGCGGGTTGTGCCAGGAATATCCGTCACAATCGCTTTATTATCTTGAGCGAGGGCGTTCAGCAGCGATGATTTTCCCACATTCGGTCTCCCAATGATGGCGGTCACGATGCCCTCCCTTAATATTTTCCCTTCTGAGGCCGTCTTTAACAACTTTTCAATTTCCGATATCACTTGTCCACACCGCTCTTGAATGAAGAGGCTCGTCAATTCCTCCACATCATGCTCCGGATAATCGATATTAACCTCAATGTGGGCAAGCGTCTCGATTAAAATATGCCGCAGCTGTTTGATACGTGTGGACAACTGTCCCTCCGCTTGCTTCATCGCTACGGAGAAGGCGCGGTCCGACTTGGAGCGAATCAAATCCATGACTGCTTCAGCTTGGGACAGGTCAATACGCCCGTTCAGGAATGCGCGCTTCGTAAATTCTCCTGGCTCCGCAACGCGAATTTGCTGCTGCAGAAGCAGGTCCATCACCTTGCGCACCGAGATAATGCCGCCATGCGCATTAATCTCCACCACATCCTCGGCCGTGAACGAACGCGGCCCTTTCATGACGGTCACCAGCACCTCTTCCACTTTTTCACCGTTATCAGGGTCAACGATGTGACCGTAGTGAATCGTGTGGCTGTCCGCCTCCGTCAGCTTCGTCTTCGAGCGAAAAATGCGCTCCACCTCGGTAAGCGCCCCTTCCCCGCTTACACGTATAATGGAAATGCCACCTTCGCCAAGCGGAGTTGACACCGCCGCAATCGTTTCATACATCATGCTATGATACCCTCCTTACATGAGCCATCCATGTTCTATATATCAAGTTATAACCCGTTTATCTGCCTTTCAGCAGATTATTTTTCACCTTTACTTTCTCTTAAGGAATGTTTGGTTTCGCTTTATCGATTTACAGAACTTAACCATTTCTTATTGGTTAAAAAAATGCAATGATTACTCCTGAATCAGGCGCAACCATTGCATCTTGAGTCTGTCTTTACGCATTTATAAATATGGATTCATAATGGCAATCGTGTTTATTTCAACGTAATGACGACGCGGCGGTTAGGATCTTCGCCTTTGCTAAAGGTCTTCACCTTCTGGTGATCCTGCAGCTTCGCATGAATGATCTTGCGTTCCTGCGGTGTCATTGGTTCCAATACAACCTCTTGCCGTGTGCGAATCACTTTGCTCGCCAGACGGTCGGCAAGCGATTCAAGCGTCTTCTTCCGGCGCTCGCGAAATTGCTCTGCATCAAGGATAATACGGAGATGATGCTTGGAATAACGGTTGGCAACCAGGTTCGTTAAATATTGCAACGAATCCAAGGTTTGACCCCGGCGCCCAATAATAAGCCCCAAATCCGAGCCGCATATATCCAAAGTAACGGTATCTTTGCGTTTATGTACCGTAACTTCTACTTCAAGCCCCATCGAGCGCGCCACATCGGTAATGAACTGTTTCGCTTCCTCAATCGGGTCTTTCCCGTCGATAGAGGAATCCGAAGATACATTGAATGTGCCCTCTTCTCTTGACGACAAGCTAGCTGCGCTCTCTTCCACCTTTACTGCCGCGACATGAACCGGCTTAGCAAACGATGTTGATTCTGACTTTGGTTCAGGGTGCGGCGATGCTGAAGCATCCGCACGGAGCGTGAGTTCCACTTTCGCAGGACGCACTCCGATAAGACCGAACAGTCCGCGCGATGGCTTGACCAACACGCGAACCGCTACTCGATCTGCCGTAACGTTCCATTGTTCCAATCCGTTTTGTACTGCATCTTCGATCGTTTTTCCTGATACAATCAGCGTCTTCATTTCGCCGGTTGAACCTCCTTATCTTTGGAACGATAAAGGAAATAGTTCTGTACAATGGTAAACGTGTTGCTAAATACCCAGTACAATGGGAGCGCAGCTGGAAAGTTGAGCGACATGACAAAAATCAGTACAGGGAAAATCAGCATCATGAACTGCATCGATGACTGCATCGGATTTTGGCTAGCCATCATCTTCGACTGCACGAACGTCGTCAGAGCAGCAATAATCGGGAGCACATAATATGGGTCAGGTTGTCCCAACTTCAGCCATAAAAATGTATGCTCGCGAATTGCCGAGTTCATATAGATAGAGTTATACAATGCGATAAACACCGGCATTTGAATAAATACCGGCAAACAACCGGCAAGCGGATTGACATTGTGCTGCTGGAACAGCTTCATCGTCTCTTCCTGCTGCTTTTGCGGATTGTCTTTATGCTTCTTCTTTATTTCAGCGAGCTGAGGCTGCAGCTTCTGCATTTCCTTCGAGCTGCGCATTTGTTTAATCGTAAGCGGTAAAATACAAGCACGCACGATAACGGTCAGGAGCAGGATAGCAAACCCGTATTCTCCTTGAAACCACCCTGCAAACGTATCCAACGCCAACGAAAAATAATAGACCACATTACGCTCCCAGAAGTTTCCCTGCAGCAAGTCTTCAGTCTTCAGCGTAGTGGTCGATGACGTACATCCAGTCAGTACAACTAGTAACAGAACAGATACCGCCACTAAGAGCCATTTGCGGTTCGAAAACAACTTCTTCAGCGACAATAACGACAATAGCATAACCCCTCTCTTCAACCATCCGATTCCAAAGTAAATATATCATATTTCCAGCGTCAAAGGAAACGGTTCGATCACGTACCGCCGCACCATTTATTTCAGTACGGAAGCTTTGCGGAGCACATGATGAACACTTTTGGACAGCTGCTCATAATTCATCGTCGTCGCCCCTTTGCGCACGATAAAAATCAAATCGACATGATCAACCACGCGGTCGGATTGAAGTCTGACAATTTCTTTAATCATTCGGCGCATGCGGTTGCGCATGACGGCATTGCCAATCTTTTTGCTCGCCGACACCCCAACGCGAAATCTGTCCACTTGAGGGCGGTTAAAAACATAAAGAACCAGCTGGTGATTCGCGAATGAGCGACCGTAGCGGTATACCCGGGTAAAATCTGCGCGGTCCCTAAGCCGATACTTTTTCTGCACGTCCATTCTCCTATCTTTCCTCTGACAAGCAATCACCTGTATGTACCACCGCAATGATGCCGACAAAATACATTAACAAAGTATGCGCTACTGTCAAAAGGAATAAACGTTACCCTTATTTCCTTAAAGTAAGAGTTCAAAAGGAGCCTCTTGAACAACCTCTTTAGTAAAATAAGAAAAAAAGACCACCGCAGTGGTCTTGCATTCACGCCTATTATGCGCTCAATTCTTTTCTGCCTTTTTGGCGACGAGCAGCTAACACCTTGCGGCCGTTTTTCGTGCTCATTCTTTTACGGAAACCGTGAACTTTCTTGCGTTTGCTCACGTTTGGTTTAAATGTCGGTTTCAACGTACTGCACCTCCTCAAATGATATATGTCATGGTGAACCAATCCATTGTTTCATTATATCTCTTTTCGGTCTGATTGCGCAAAATTCCTTTATATAGTTAATCAGAATCCCGATGAAAAGTCAATATTTATCCATCATCTGGTGGTGTCTTTCCACTTGCTCATTTTTGCATCACTCTTTTATGTTCCATCGGATTCATACGCATCGTCTTCCTATCCACAGTCCGAGTCTATTCATTTCTCCGTTTTTAGTTACACACATGTGCAAAACATTTTGAAAATCGACAATTTACCATTCTATCTTGTGTATAACAATTCGAACGATCTTGTCCACAGCTGTCGAAAGACAACATGTTATGAACAATATGTAGTGGTGTATATAATTTTTATACACAAGTTATTGAATTTGTGGATAAAAAACGGGCTGTCGTTGAAAAATAAGGGCTCATCTGCTATGATTATATTGCTTTTCGGTTGTGAATAGTGATTGTGGATATATAATTATCAACAACCTGTGGATAAAGTTGTGAACAATTCAGTTTTTGTTGTTATAAATTGTCCGACACACTCTGCGTATTGTGGATAAATAATAGCACGAAACGGTATACTTCGACATTTTTTATGTCCGTTTCACGTACGCGATGAAGCGGAATATTGTCATGTCATGTCAGCATAGACCCCGACAAAACGCCCTTATAAAGAGGGCTTTCTGCGCCTTGGAGAGCCTTCTTTGCGTCTTGTCGGGGCAATTGTCCTTTTTTGATGAATACTCATCGAATTCTATTCATCGCTTAGAAACACACGTCCATTTTACAAGGGCTGAGCCGTACGTAAGGCGTTTAACGCCGGTAAGCGCGTCATGTGACGACGCAGCAGGTTTGAAGGAGTGAAGCAATCTGTGGAGCGCCAAGCGAATGAACATTGGCAGGAAATATTGTCCGTCATCCAGACCAAGCTAAGCAAGCCAAGCTTCGATACTTGGTTTAAGGCCACAAAAGCGGTCAAGTTTACGGACACGCAACTACTCATCACCGCGCCGACCACTTTTGCGGTCGAATGGCTGGAAAGCCGCTATACGAAGCTGGTTAGCTCGACGATCATGGAAATGACGGGCAAACAAGTGGACGTCAAGTTCATAATCGAAGAAGCGGCCCAAGCAGAGCCGGAAATCGTGCAGCCACAGACTCCGCTAATTAGCAAAGCGGTCCATGATGAACAGGCTCCGAACATGCTTAATCCGAAATATACGTTCGACACGTTCGTTATCGGATCGAACAACCGCTTTGCGCATGCCGCCTCGCTAGCCGTTGCGGAAGCACCAGCCAAAGCGTACAACCCTTTATTTTTATACGGAGGCGTCGGGCTGGGCAAGACTCACTTGATGCATGCGATCGGACATTATATTTTAGAGCATAACCCGGCGTGCCGCGTCGTTTATACGACTTCAGAGAAGTTCATGAACGAATTCATTAACGCAATCCGCGATAATCGCGGGGAGAGCTTCCGTAACAAGTACCGCAACATCGACATTTTGCTTATTGACGACATTCAGTTTTTGGCGGGGAAGGAACAGACGCAAGAAGAGTTCTTCCATACGTTCAATGCGCTGCACAACGAAAATAAACAAATCGTCATTTCAAGCGATCGTCCGCCGAAGGAAATCGAGACGCTTGAGGAACGGCTGCGCTCCCGCTTTGAATGGGGACTCATTACTGATATCCAGCCGCCCGATTTGGAAACAAGGATCGCCATCTTGCGCAAGAAGGCGAAAGCAGAAAATTTGGACATCCCGAACGAAGCTATGGGCTATATCGCCAATCAAATCAATACGAATATCCGTGAGTTGGAAGGGGCGTTAACGCGGGTTGTTGCCTTTTCGACGATGACGAATCAAGATATAACGACTCATCTGGCAGCCGAAGCTTTGAAGGACATCATTCCATCGAGCCGGCCGAAAATGATTACGATACAAGATATACAGCACAAGGTGGGCGAGTTCTACGGCATGAAGCTGGAGGATTTCAAAGCGCGCAAGCGGACGAAGGCCGTTGCGTTCCCACGTCAAATTGCTATGTACTTATCTCGCGAGCTGACCGATTATTCGCTGCCTAAGATAGGAGAAGCGTTCGGAGGGCGTGACCATACAACAGTCATCCACGCTCATGATAAGATTACCCAAAATATTCAGCAAGATCAGGAGTTATATAAAGTGATTCAAAATCTAATCGATAAAATTAAAAACCCGACCTTGTGAACAATATAAAAAGCCTATGCACAAACTATACACATGTGGATAGGCTTTACTTTATGCCCTTTTGAGACACTTATCCACATATTCAGGACCCCTACTATTACTACTATATTTTAAAAGATTATATAGATCATCATAAGAGCAGCATGACAAGATTCAACGCTAAAGCGTTAAGGAGTGAGCACATGAAACTGTCGATATTGAAAAATGAACTAAATGAGGCGATACAAAACGTATCCAAGGCGATTTCCAGCCGGACTACAATTCCCATTTTGAGCGGGATTAAAATGGACGTTACGTTTCAAGGCGTAACGCTTACTGCAAGCGATACCGACATTTCCATCCAAAGCTTTATTCCGGTGGAAGATGATCGTCAAACGATCGTCCAAGTCGAACGTCCAGGCAGTGTTGTTTTGCCGGCTAAATTCTTTGTTGAGATCATCAAAAAGTTACCATCCCAGGATGTGGAAATCGAAGTAAAAGACCATTTCCAAACTTTTCTGCGTTCGGGAACGACAGATATTCAAATGGTCGGTCTTGATCCAGAAGAATTTCCGGTTTTGCCAAGCATTGAAGAGAATCAAGTCATTACCGTAAATGGTGATTTGTTGAAGACAATGATTAAGCAGACCGTATTTGCAATTTCATCTAACGAAACCACTCCGATATTAACCGGGGTGCTGTGGTATTTGAACGAAGGGAATTTGAAGTTCGTAGCAACGGACCGTCACCGTCTGGCCAGCCGCGTGGCAGATATTCAGGTGGATCCGGAGCTGAGATTTAACAATGTCGTCATTTCCGGCAAAACGCTCAACGAGCTGAGCAAAATCATCCCTGATCAAAATAAGATGGTCGATATTGTTGTCGCCGACAATCAAGTACTATTCAAAATTGATCGTGTCTTATTTTATTCACGTATTTTGGACGGGACGTATCCCGATACTTCTAAGATTATTCCGCAGCAATACAAAACAGAACTCGTCTTGGACACGAAAAAATTGACAGATGCGATCGACCGTGCTTATTTGCTTTCTCGTGAAGAAAAGACAAATATTGTGCGCCTGCAGACGAAAGAGGACGGAACGATTGAAATTTCATCCAGCTCGTCCGAGCTAGGCCGCGTTCAGGAGCAGCTTGAAGTGAAAGAGTTCAATGGGGAACCGCTGCGTATTGCGTTTAACTCTAAATATATGCTGGATGTGTTAAAAGTTGTTGAATGTGAACATATTTTCATCGGATTTACGGGAGCCATGAGTCCGATTATTATTAAACCAACCGAGCATGTGAACAGCTTGCACCTGATTTTGCCATATCGTACGACGAACTGATCGTGCACGGCAGTTTACATGTGATGCGCCTTACGGTACAGTCAGAGTATACGCAAGGCGGTACGGCAACAAGGAGGAAGCGACATGAACGACATTAAGGTTTCAACGGAATATATTACGCTTGGTCAATTTCTGAAGCTAGCGAACTGTGCGTCGACGGGAGGCCATGCCAAGGTGATGTTGGCGGAAGCTATGGTCAAAGTGAATAGCGAAGACGAAGCGCGGCGAGGACGCAAGCTGTATGCTGGAGATGTCGTCAGCGTGGAAGGATGCGGAACGTTCCGCATCGTGCCCGCTCAGGGGGAGTAGCGGGTGTTCGTCAAAAGCGTTGCATTGAAGCAGTATCGCAATTACGAGGCTCTTGAAATGGACACGAGCAACCGGGTCAATATTTTTATCGGGAACAATGCCCAAGGCAAGACGAACTTGCTGGAATCAATCTTTGTACTCGCCTTGACCAAGTCCCATCGGACGTCTAAGGACAAGGAGCTTATTGGCTGGGAAGCGGAGCAAGCTCAGCTTAAAGCTGTAGTAGATCGGAAATATGGTGCCGTGCAGCTGGAGCTTAATATTTCCCGTCAAGGCAAAAAGGCGAAGCTGAACGGGCTTGAACAGAAAAAATTAAGCGGGTTTATCGGTGCATTGAATGTCGTCATGTTCGCTCCGGAAGATTTAGAAATTGTTAAGGGCGCTCCCGGCATACGCCGCCGGTTTTTGGACATGGAAATCGCTCAGGTGCAGCCAAGCTATCTGTATCATTTGCAGCAGTATCAGAAGGTGCTTGTGCAGCGCAACAATCTGTTGAAGCAGATGTGGAGCAGTCCGAGCTCACAGGCAAACACCATGCTGGAAATCTTCAACGAGCAGTTGGCGGATAACGGTGTTAAAGTTGTCAAGAAGAGGAAACAATATTTAAAGAAGCTGCAAACGTGGGCAGAACAGATTCATGCGGGAATTACGAACGAACGTGAAGCGCTCACGGTAGAATATGCGCCTTCGTTTACAGTGTCTGACGAAGATGACGCTGTCTTATTTGAGCAATTTATGATAAAGTTAACACAAATGAAAGACCAGGAGGTGCGGCGCGGCATGACACTTGTCGGGCCGCACCGGGACGATCTAGCCTTTTTTATTAACGGCAAAGAAGTGCAAACGTACGGATCTCAGGGGCAGCAGCGGACGACGGCATTGTCGTTGAAGCTTGCTGAAATAGAGCTCATGCATGAAGAAATAGGGGAATATCCCGTACTGTTGCTCGATGATGTATTGTCCGAGCTGGATTCGTTTCGGCAAACGCAGCTGATTGAAACCTTTCAGAGTAAAGTACAGACGTTCATCACGACAACGGGCATTGAAGGCATTAACACAAGCAAGCTGCAAGATGCAAATATGTTCCACGTGGAAAACGGGCAAGTTAAGCGTTAAGGGGTGAGCGGGATGTATATTCATTTGGGCGGAGAGAGGGTTATTCGGTCCTCAGAACTGGTCGCTATTTTTGATGTGTCGATAGAAAAATCATCCAAGCTATCCAAACAGTTCGTGGCGAACGCGCACAAGGTGAGAAATGTGGAGACGATAGGCGAGGAAGCTGCGAAATCCATCGTCGTGACGAAGGGAAAAGTATTTTACTCTCCGATATCATCGACGACATTGAAGAAACGTGCGCATCATTTAGTGCGAGTGGAAGAAGCATAGGCGGAACTGAAATTTATGAAGTAGGTGAAGGGCATGTCTTTGAATCAGAATACTTATGATGAGAGCCAGATTCAGGTATTGGAAGGCTTGGAAGCCGTACGCAAACGGCCAGGGATGTATATCGGTTCAACCAGTTCCAAAGGGCTTCATCATTTGGTATGGGAAGTGGTCGACAATAGTATTGATGAGGCGTTGGCCGGTTACTGTACGAAGATTCAAGTGATCATCCATGAAGATAACAGCATCACGGTCATTGACAACGGACGCGGGATTCCAGTAGGGGTACAAGAGAAATTGAAGCGTCCTGCGGTAGAGGTCGTTATGACTGTCTTGCACGCAGGAGGAAAATTTGGCGGAGACGGCTACAAAGTATCCGGCGGCTTGCATGGCGTCGGGGTATCGGTCGTCAACGCATTGTCAGAAGTGCTGTTGGTTACCGTAAAGCGGGACGGCTATATCCACCAACAGGAATATCGCCGCGGTGCGCCGCAGGCAGACTTGGAAATTATCGGTGAGACGACGGATACGGGAACGACCGTTAAATTCAAACCGGATCGGGAAGTGTTTACGGAAACGACCGAATACGAATACGATATTCTTCTTTCCCGGATTCGCGAGCTTGCCTTCTTGAATAAAGGCATCGAAATGGTCCTTAGTGACGAACGGACTGGACAATCGCAAACGTTTAGATACGAAGGCGGAATCATGGAATTCGTCGATTATTTGAACCGTAACCGTGAAAAAATGCACGAGCCTCCGATTTACGTAGAGGGCGCAAAAGATAACATTACGTGCGAAATCGCACTTCAGTATAACGATAGCTATACCGAGAACATTTATTCATTTGCCAACAACATCCATACGCATGAAGGTGGTACGCACGAATCCGGATTCAAAAGCGCGCTTACTCGCATCATTAACGATTATGCTCGCAAGACGAACTTGGTGAAGGATAGCACCTCCAACTTGAGCGGCGATGACGTGCGGGAAGGATTGACCGCCATCATTTCGGTCAAAATTCCAGAACCGCAATTTGAAGGACAGACGAAAACAAAGCTCGGCAATAGTGAAGTACGCGGCATCGTAGAGTCCGTCTTCTCTGAGAAATTTATGGAGTTCTTGAATGAGAATCCAGCGGTTTCACGCAAAGTAGTGGAAAAAGGCTTGCAAGCCTCCCGTGCTCGCGAAGCGGCACGTCGTGCCCGCGAATTGACGCGCCGAAAGAGTGCGCTCGAGGTTAGCTCTCTGCCAGGGAAACTGGCGGACTGCTCCTCCAAGGATGCTGCACAATGTGAGCTCTTTATCGTCGAAGGTGACTCCGCGGGGGGCTCGGCGAAGCAAGGGCGAGATCGTCATTTCCAAGCGATTTTGCCGCTGAAGGGTAAAATTTTGAACGTCGAAAAGTCCCGGCTGGATAGAATACTATCCAATGCAGAAATTCGAGCGATTATTACCGCTTTAGGTACGAGCATTGGGGAAGACTTCGACTTGTCGAAGGCACGCTATCACAAAATCATTATTATGACGGATGCTGATGTGGACGGCGCTCATATTCGAACGCTGATGTTGACATTCTTCTATCGTTACATGCGCAAACTCATCGAAGCTGGTTTCGTGTATATTGCGCAGCCGCCGCTCTATAAGATTGAGCGCAACAAGGTTGTGCGTTATGCCGATAGCGATAAGCAGAAGGATGAGATTATCGCGGAATTTGGCGAAGGCGTGAAAGTCAACGTGCAGCGGTACAAAGGTCTCGGGGAAATGAACGCGGAGCAATTGTGGGAGACGACGATGGATCCGGAAAGCCGTAAAATGCTTCAAGTCACATTCGATGACGCCAAAATAGCGGATGAAGTATTCGATACGCTCATGGGGGACAATGTCGAACCGCGCCGCGATTTCATTCAGCGTCACGCGAAGTTTGTTAAGAACTTAGATATTTAACGCGAGCCAACGTGCCTTGCCTAATTGTTCGGAGTATTTCAATGCCCCAGTTCTAAGGACTGGGGCATTGGTGTATGAATATCTCTCCGGGGCTACCTTGAGGGATTGCGGCTTGAAGGTTACTTCTGGCCAAAGCGTCCATACGCTTTGGCATTGCGGAAAATTCGCCGATAAGCACGCGGATCAAAGGTGCGGTACACATAGATAGCAGGGTTGGTGTTCACTTCAAGTATCCATGGATGCATGCTTTTGTCGAGCGCGATATCTATTCCCAGCTCTTTAAGTCCCTTATAGGTTCGGCTTAATTCCCGGCCGGTAGATACACCTAATTGTTCGAGCTCACGACCTAATCTGCGGATGGAGGCATCATTCAGGCGGGAATGGAGCAGCTTGGACAGAGTCTCCATTTTACCGCCATTGCTCACATTGGTCACAATTTTATGAGCTGCCGCTTTCCGGCCCAAGATGGACATCGATTCCCATTTGTTATCCAGGTTTTTTTGCACCAAGACGCGTAAATCAAATTTTCGGCCCCGGTGGGTCATCATATGAATGCCTTTCTGTACCAAATACATTCGTTTGCCGATTCGTGTTTTGATTGCTGCATGCAAGCTATCTAAGGAATTGAGAGTCTGGGTTGAGACGCCTTCCCTCAGCTCAAAGGATGTGCCAGAGTGCTGTTTTACGCGCATGACGCCATTCCCATGGGTTCCCTTGTCCGGCTTTACGTACACCATCTTATGGCGGGTTAACATTTCTCCCAAGCGGTCGTAATTGAAGATCGCTGTCTCCGGAATGTATCGCTTTAACGATGAGCTTTGCAGATTGCGGGTCTTTTTCCATTTGCTGAACACGCGACGAATGGACAAAAATGCATCACCCTTTACGGAGTATAGTCGCTTACGTCTTCTTGCTGGAACAATTTGCTCCCTCAATTAGACGATTTATACCAATGTATGGCGTTATGGTTGAAGAGGAATAGAACAAAAACCTATTTTTTGTGGAAAATGTTCGGGTTTTGGGCGGTTTCATGGAACGTTTAATTGTATCTCTTTTGTGAAAGTAATATAATGAAAATAGCGTAGTTATGGAATTGATGAATATGATTTTATCCGTATGACTTGATGAATGCAGGAAGATTTCATTTGACTTCACATGAATCGTGTGGCTATTCATCGACTTAAAACGGTTATCCTCCAATCGAAGAGGCATGCCGTTTTTTTAGGAAAAATGATATTCATCCGTGGAAACGGTTCGTCCCCGATATTGGGGCTTGGGAGCCGTTTTCGCTTGCTGAGCAAATTTTTGCTTTTTGCCATACAATGTGGACGCTGTTAAAGACGAAATATGAGGAGGTCCAACATGGCGGAAGAAAAACAATCGCAAATCAGGGATCGTGATATCGGAACCGAGATGCGGGAATCTTTCTTGGATTACGCGATGAGCATCATCGTAAGCCGTGCGTTGCCGGATGTGCGGGATGGCTTGAAGCCGGTACATCGTCGTATTTTGTATGCGATGTCAGAACTCGGCATGTCGCCGGACAAGCCCCATAAGAAATCGGCCAGAATCGTCGGCGAAGTCATTGGTAAGTACCATCCGCATGGTGATTCGGCGGTATACGAGACGATGGTGCGCATGGCGCAGGACTTCTCGCTCCGCTACATGTTGATAGATGGACACGGTAACTTCGGTTCTATCGACGGCGACTTCGCCGCGGCCATGAGATATACGGAAGCGCGCCTCTCCAAGATAGCGATGGAGCTGCTGCGCGATATTAACAAAGATACGATTGACTATGCCCCGAACTATGATGGGGAAGAGCAGGAACCAGTCGTTCTGCCTGCGCGATTCCCGAACCTGCTTGTCAATGGGGTATCGGGAATTGCGGTCGGGATGGCGACCAATATTCCTCCGCATAATTTGACGGAAGTCATTAACGGATTGCAGGCGCTTATCCGCAATCCGGAATTGACGCCGCTGGATTTGATGGAATATATTAAGGGGCCGGATTTCCCAACGTCAGGATTAATTATCGGACGTGAAGGCATTCGACAAGCTTACACGACTGGACGCGGTTCAATCACGATGCGCGCCAGAGCGACTATCGAAGAGAACAATAACAAGGCGCGCATTGTCGTGCACGAGCTGCCTTATCAGGTCAATAAGGCGCGTCTTGTCGAGAAGATTGCCGAGTTGGTGCGCGAGAAGCGCATCGACGGCATTACGGATTTGCGGGACGAATCGGACCGCAATGGGATGCGCATCGTTATTGAATTGCGCCGCGATGTGAATCCGAGCGTTGTGTTAAACAATCTGTATAAACATACTGCCATGCAGTCTAATTTCGGCTGCAACATGCTGGCGCTCGTCAACCAAGAGCCGCGCGTGTTGAATCTGCATGACATGCTCTATTATTACTTGGAGCACCAGATTGTAGTCATCCGGCGCCGTACCGAGTACGAACTGAAGAAAGCAGAGGCGCGTGCCCATATTCTTGAAGGCTTGCGTATCGCGCTTGACCATATCGATGAGATTATCGCGCTCATTCGCGGCTCTCAAAATGACGAACAAGCGCGCGAAGGCTTAATATCGCGCTTCGGACTCAGCTTCGATCAGGCTCAGGCGATTTTGGACATGCGTCTGCGCCGCCTGACTGGATTGGAACGCGAGAAGATCGAAGCCGAATATCAAGAGCTTCTTCTCAAAATTGCAGAGTATCGCGAAATTTTGGCGAACGAGCAGCTCGTCCTGACCATCATTAATGACGAGTTGGAAGAAGTGAAGCAGAAGTATGGTGACGATCGCCGCACGGAAATTACGATTGGCGAAGATAGCATCCTGGATGAAGACCTCATTCCGAGAGAGGATGTCATCATCACTATTACCCATAGCGGATATATCAAGCGTCTTCCAGCAACGACGTATCGCAACCAGAAGCGGGGCGGACGCGGGGTTGTGGGAATGGACACGAAAGATAACGACTTCGTCGAGCATTTATTCGTATCCAACTCTCACCACTACCTGATGTTCTTTACGGACAAAGGGAAAGTGTACCGCATCAAAGCATATGAAATTCCGGACTTGAGCCGGACCGCTCGAGGTACGCCGATTATCAACCTGATTCAAATCGAACAGGGAGAATCGATCAACGCCGTCATTCCGGTAGAGACATTCGACGATGATAACTACTTGTTCTTTGCAACCCGTCAAGGGATCGTGAAGAAGACGCCGTTGAATGACTATGCTAATATTCGCAAGGGCGGCCTAATCGCCATTAACCTGCGCGAGGATGACGATCTTATCGGTGTCCGTCTTACCGATGGCGAACAGGAGATCATCATGGGAACGATGAATGGAATGTCCATTCGCTTCCCTGAGAGTGATGTCCGTTCGATGGGTCGTTCGGCGACCGGCGTCAAAGGTATTACGCTTGTAGAGAAAGATGCCGTCATCGGTATGGATGTCGTTACAATCGATAACGAAGTCTTGATCGTCACTTCCAAAGGGTACGGCAAACGGACGCCAATGGCCGATTATCGTATTCAAAGTCGTGGCGGTAAAGGGATTAAGACGATTAACGTCACAGATAAGAACGGTCCGGTCGTCGGCTTGAAGGTCGTTCAAGATGAAGAAGACTTGATGATTATTACCGCATCCGGGACGATTATCCGTACGAGCATGTCTGGAATTTCCCAGATGGGACGGTATACACAAGGCGTTAAATTAATTAATATTCGTGACGATGATTCCGTGTCTACGGTAAGCCGCTGCGATAAAAATGAAGAAGACGATGCTTCTCTTGATGAGAACGGCGAGTTGCTCGAGGAACATAACACTCAAGTCGACCAGCTTGCTGATTCAGACGAAGATGGGGCAAGCGAACAGTAAAACTAAGTTAGGGGCGTACATCAATAGGATGCGCCCCTTCTTATTAAGCAATTCACCTCAAACAAAATCGCAGGAGTGTGTAATGTCCATATGGTGTTAACCCCTGTTTCTCAATTAAAGCCAGGCGATAGCTTGGAAGATGACGTACATACGACGCTCGGCGGCATTTTAATGCAAAAGGGCAGGATGTTGAGTGTCCGGGATTTGGACGTGCTCGATGCATTCTTAATTAAGTCAGTTGTCATTGTTAGCACCTCTCATACGGCTCAAGCCGAGTTCTCTGCCACAGCTGAGGTTGATTTTCCTGCGGCGCGAATAAGCGAGCCTACAGTGGAAACACCAAAAAGGAAGGACCATGTTAACAGCGTGGAAAATATCGGCTTCGTCGAAGCATGGATGCAAATGGTGAACTTGTTAAAAAACGTTTACCATACTTTAGGTACATCCAAAATCCCCATTCTTGAGCTGCGTCAGCAGATGGAATGGCTGCTAGCCCGTAGCAAGCATTACTCTCCTCTAACTTTTCATCCGCAAATCAAAGCCCAGTTGCATGGAGATGTGACGGAGTATTTGTATCATAAATCGGTCGCTGTGGCGCTGACCTCATATTTGCTGGGCCAGTGGAGTTCGTTCCCAGCCCAAGAAGGTATGCAGATTGCATTGGCTGGTTTGCTGCACGATATTGGCAAGGCCAAGGTAGACGAAGATATATGGAATAAAAGAGATTCGCTCACCGACAGAGAGAGAGTCGAGATAAGACGCCATACCCATTATGGCTATGAGCTGCTGCGCAATGTTCCGGCTTTGAACGATGGGGTCAAGCTTGCCGCCTTGCAGCATCATGAGCGAATGGACGGAAGCGGGTACCCATTAGGTATAAAGGGAGAACAAATCCATCCTTATGCCAAAATCGTCGCCATTGCCGACATGTTCCACGCGATGACACAGAATCGTGTTTACCAGAAGGCGTCATCTCCTTATGTTGTCTTAGAGCAGTTAAAAGAAGAGTCGTTCGGAAAGTTAAATCCCGAAATGGTGCAGATCTTTAATCATAAGGTGACACAGCTGCATCAAGGGTCGTTCGTGAAATTAAGCGATGGACGCGTGGGGCGGATTGTATTTACAGAGCATGGACATCCTACACGTCCATGGGTTTCTGTTGACGGTCAGATTGTCCAGCTTGTGCAGGAGCGTCATATTTGGATTGATGAAGTAATTGGACAATAGTATGTTTCCTTTGAAAATAGTTCAGGTGCTCTTGTGGTCTCACCTACACTGCGAGCATCCTTTTTCGAGGGATGCTTCCGATGTAGTTTTCTCGCGAAAACTTGTACTTCTCGGTACTGCAAGGTGACCTTTTTGAACACGCTCGATAAGAGTCTATTTCCGACTGCTTGAATAAGGTGATAGAGCTACTCTATCAGCAAGGGAATAGGCTTTTACATAATCTTTAAAGAAACTTTAAAAAAAGTACTTGCGTTCGTTTGTAGGCTATGGTATATTATAAAAGTCGCCGATGAGAAACACGGTGAACGAAGCGAAAGAGGCAATGAGCCGAAGCGCTGGAATGAAGATTGTTCTTTGAAAACTGAACAACGAGTGAAACGTTTGTGTA
>NZ_JAJNBZ010000002.1:0-154925 GCF_021369635.1 Paenibacillus profundus
AGCAGAGGACTGAAAATCCTCGTGTCGGCGGTTCGATTCCGTCCCGAGCCACCATGTAAATTTGGAGGATTAGCGAAGTGGCCAAACGCATCAGACTGTAAATCTGCTCCCATCCGGGTTCGGTGGTTCGAATCCATCATCCTCCACCATAGTAAGAGCCATTAGCTCAGTTGGTAGAGCACCTGACTTTTAATCAGGGTGTCGAAGGTTCGAGTCCTTCATGGCTCACCAGTTATACAATCAACTTCAATATTATTGAAGTTTTTTTGTTTTATAAGGCATTGCACCATCAGTTCACGATATATGAATATGATTACTTACAGCCGGACTTGAGAACAATCAAGTCCGGCTTTTTGATATTGTCCGGATTAATAGAATAATATCCCTTGCTGTAGATATTTATCCTTGAAACAGGCACTGGAAAAATAGTTTATTAGAGATACAACTTTTGTGACCAAACTGTGAACTTTCGGAGATGTCTTCGGAGAGCTGCAAGCCGTATTATGCGGCATTCCGGAAGCGAATGCCATTCCGACGGGGAGGTGATATATACGGCTGAAGGCCAGCATCCTTAGAGACATGGTAGGGTGAACTAGAAGAGTTGATGTGAAAAATCATCGGTATCCAGACAGTTTGAGCCTGAAACCATGTAAATTGGCAAGATAACGACTTAATTGAGGGAGGAATATGATGAAAATGAAGACAACGAAGAAAAAAACATTTGTTTTTCTGTTCGTGTTGATCGTGTTGTTTTCCTTAATACCTGTAAGCGCTTTTGCAGCGCAGCAATGGTCACCGAACACAAATTATCAGACTGGCGATGTGGTCAATTACAGCGGCACTGCTTATAAATGCCTGCAGCCACATACCTCGCTTCCAGGTTGGGAGCCGCCGAACGTGCCTGCACTATGGTCGGCGCAAGGAGGAGGAGATCCAGATCCCGATCCGGACCCGGATACCCAGGCGCCGTCAGCTCCGGCGAACCTCGTAGCTACCGGGTCCGCTTCGACGACCGTTTCGTTGAGCTGGAGCGCCGCGACGGACAATGTCGGCGTAACCGGCTACGATGTGTTTAAGAACGGGACGCTTGCCGGAACGACGACTTTCACTTCTTATATGGCGACCGGGCTGACGCCGAATACGTCTTATACATTCACGGTTAAGGCAAAGGATGCGGCGGACAACGTCTCCGCTTCAAGCAATGCCGTAACCGTGACGACAGGCTCCGTGGGGCCGAATCCTGATCCGATTCCAGATAAATTACTGATCGGATATTGGCATAATTTCGATAACGGTTCGACAGCTTTGAAGTTAAGGAACGTATCCCCGCAGTACGATGTCATTCAAGTCGCTTTCGCCGAAACGACGGGAGGGAACCACTCCACATTAAGCTTTACGCCATACAATGCGACTGTCGCCGAATTCCAGTCGGATATTGCACACCTTCACAGTCAAGGCAAAAAGGTGCTTATATCCATAGGCGGGCAGAACGGCTCGGTCGAGCTTCATAACAATACCGACATACAAAATTTTGTGAATTCGATGACGAACATAATTCAAACCTATGGGTTTGACGGGCTTGACATCGATTTGGAGGGAGGTTCGATTTCTCTTGGCGGCGGGGATACGGATTACCGCAATCCGACGACGCCGAAAATCGTAAACCTGATTACCGCCGTCCGGCAGCTTAGCAATAATATCGGACCGAACTTTATGCTGACAATGGCGCCGGAAACCGCGTACGTGCAAGGAGGTATTGTCTCATACGCTGGGCCGTGGGGGGCGTACTTGCCCGTTATCCACGGGCTGCGTGATAAGCTGACATTTATACATGTGCAGCATTATAACGCCGGCGGCAACGAGGCGCTGGACGGCCGAGTCTATAATCAGGGTACGGCGGATTTCCAGGTTGCCATGGCGGAAATGCTGCTGTATGGCTTCCCGATTAACCGCAATCCGAACAACATATTCCAACCGCTGCGGGAGGACCAGGTGGCGATCGGCCTGCCTTCCGTACCGAGCGCAGCGCCGTCGGGCGGATACACCTCGGCGGCGGACGTGGCCAAAGCACTCCAATATCTTGTGAAGGGTACGCCGTATGGCGGAACGTATTCAATGCAAAGAAAGGCAGGTTATCCGAACTTCCGCGGTGTGATGACCTGGTCGATCAATTGGGATGCGACGAGCGGATACGCGTTCGCCAACAACGTAAAATCGGCTTTCAACTTTGAACAATGAGAACATGAACGTGGATATCGGTTTATTATGGCAGCCGGACTTGAGAATAATCAAGTCCGGCTTTTTTTGTTTTTATGAACGTGTTGCGGAAGGATATGGGCACTTGGCGTTAAATATAAGTACGAAGACAAGAACGTAGGAAGACAGATACGGCTTGGTGGTGGAGAACGGAGGGGTTCACCATGAGAATTGACGGCTTGCGAACGGAAGAACTGACGGCGTTAATTAGTCAAGCGCGTCTTGGAGACCGGGAAGCATTCGGCGAGTTGGTTCGACGCCATCGGGCCCAGATGGTTATGTGGGCTCGCCGCATTATAGGTGACGCCGTGTCGGCCGAAGATATTGTGCAAGATGCGCTTCTGCAGACGCTTCAGAAGCTTAACACGCTGAAGGATCCGGATAAATTCGTTCCCTGGTTGCGGATGATCGTGCGCAATCGTGCTCTGATGGAGTTGAGGAGCACTGCTAGAGCACGCTCTGCTGGGTGGACAGGCTGGGCAATGGATGACGGTATGGATACGGAGCAGACGATGCACCTGGCTCAGCAGGAGGTTGATCTGCGTGCAAACCTGGTAGACCCTGCCGATACTGAACTTAAGCGGCAAGCACTGGCTGAATTTGAACGGCTGTTCGAGCGCCTAGGTGAGCGGGAGCGTGCTGTATTGCAAGCACATGCATTGGCTGAATTGCCGATTCCGGAAGTGGCTGCCCGGCTTGGGATGAAGAGTGGAGCCGTCTATACCGCATTGTCGCGAGCGCGGCGTAAGCTGAGCGATGCGAATTTTCAAGCACAGGTATCGCAATATGTAACTGGCCGCCGTCAACGGGGGCTTCAACAATCCGGGATTGTAAGCGGGGCAAGGTATCATTGGTTCGCTGCTGCGCATAACACGATGGCGGCTACGATATTGGAGACGCTTCTGGCTACGGGCGTCCGCAATGTCTCCTTAACCGATGTGATGGGGCTGTCTGGACACGCCTTCAGCCTATATGCGACTCCCGATATTGGACTGAGCAGCGCATATGCCTTTGATTGGGCGAAGACAATGAGATTTGGTTGGAGCAATCTAGGCTATTCAGCGGTTATATTTGGCGGAGCCGGGCTGACTCTGCGTCAGCCGGACGAGCTGATTGGAGCGATGGAGCAGATGCAGGACTCCATTATGCGCGGCACTCCGATTGTTGCATGGAACGTAGCAAGCGCCGAGTTCGGTCTCATCTGCGGCTTCGATGACAGAGCCAGCGAATGGATGGTGACGGACACGACGGTAAGCGGCAAACGGCTGCCATACGATAAGCTTGGCCGCAATCATCCGGATGCCGAATGGTTCGCAGTCATCCCTGGGACACGTCATCCGGTGTCATGGCGCGATACGCTGAACCGTGTCTTCGTGCAAGCCGTCCGCCATATACGCGGTCACGAGAAGGCCATACTGCCAGGCTGCGCCGTCGGATTGGATGCATATGTGACATGGATAGAAGCCTTTCAAGAAAGCAAGATAGCCGATCCGCTATCGGTAGCGTATCATGCTGCCTATACGGCTGAAGCGAGACGCAACGCAGCGCGGTTCCTCCAAGCAAGATTAACAGATGGCACAATGAATAATGTCTGCAGGGAAGCGGAGCCGGCCGTTCATCATGCATATGTTAGCTACACGACGGTTGCGGAAGCGTGGGCTGCGCTATCGCGCTTGTTTCCGCTGCCGTTCGGCGGCAATTCACTTGGACCGGGTCCTGCTGAACGAGCCGTGCGGCTGTTGGAACGGGCGGTTGCAGAAGAACGGCAAGCGGTAGACGCGCTGGAAGAAGCGGCAGATTGGCTGGAGCGTAAGGTCGGACGAAGCTGAATCTTTTTTTAAAATATTCAATGATATGATGTAAGAAATAGTGAGCTTGGCGCATCCATATGAAATGAAGGCTTTCGAAGCTGAATCATTTCCGTATAGGAGGAGTAACTATGAATCAAACGACAAAGGCAGCAGAACAAATTCATCCAGTAAAAAACCGTATCGGTGGAGTATTCATGCACGTTAGCAATATGGAGCGCTCTGTCAATTGGTATCACAAGTTGTTCGGCTTGCCCGACCGATCGTCTGTAACCGACAAGGTTCACGAGATCACAATGGATGGGGGGAGCGGTCTTGTGCTCGATCAGCACGGATATGATCGCGGACTGTCGATGGCAGAGCGGCCGCTCCTGATGTTCCAATCCCCAGACGTGCATGCCGCATACCGATTCGCGAAGCAGAATGGCATTCCGATCGAGTGGGAGATTGAACAATATCCAGGCATGGCGTTCTTTACGCTGCGCGATCCGGATGGCAATCTGCTCATGGTATGCGGAAATCCGGGTGAGACAGAGAGTGGGAACGGATCGGAACCAATGGAGGCCGCGGCTGTCCGATATGATGGCGGCGGGACTTGGCTTGCGGTAAGTGGTAACTTGACACAGGGAGAGCTGACGCCAGAAGGCTTGGTGTTAACGGGAAGAGCGGTAACGGATGAATCCTTCCGCACTCCAATTCGGATAGAGACAACGCTTCGCCTGGAGGCTGGATGTTTACGCTTGCTGTTTGGCCCTCATGGAGAATTAACATTCAACTATGGCCCATCTGCAAGCGGGGGAGCAGGTGAAGAGTTCTACGTCAATCACCCGAGCTTGCATAAAACGTTCAGCTACACGGGAAAAGGGACTGTACCGTATGGACAGTGGGTGCGTGTCGAATGGACGATCCGGGAACGTTCCATGGAAATACATCTCGACGGGCAATTGTTTCATGCCCAAGAGGGTTACTTCGGAGATACGGTCGGACTTGCCGGTGTTGGGTGTGATAATGGTCAGGTGACGGTACGTTCCTTCTTCGTCGAGCCGCTTGCGGTGTCAGAAGGGGTTCCGCATCTTGCCGTCTCAAGCGAGGGAGAGCCGATAGACGAATTGATCCCGGCTGAGGTCTGTCATCCAGTCATAACGGGAGATGGGCTGTGGTTGTCTTATAATGATCAATGGGGAGATGCGCGTACGAAGGCGGCATACTCAGTGCCTTTTCAATGTCGGAGTCTCATCCGGACGGATACGAACTCGCTCGTACTGTATGGAGGCGCCTCTGCACAGGTGAAATTCCATACGGGCGGAGCGCTTAGCTTCATCGATCCGGTTACCAAAGAGGAGACTTGGGCGGAAGGCAAGGGGGCACTGCCGAATAAATGGACGGAAGTGATCTGGAAAATGGAGTCGGACCGCGCGACGATTACTGTGGATGGAGAAGTTAGGCTAGAGCATACAGGGGATTTCTCCGGGTGCAGCTTCCGGCTTGGTATCGGACCTGATCAAGGAAGCGCGCTTGTTGTAAAGTCGGTGGAAGTTGTAACGTTAATATAGTATCGTTATCATAATGTGCAGCAGCCTGTGACTCTAAGTAGAGGAGCAGGCTGCTTTTTTTGTACAAATGGGGGAAGCTGAAGGGATACGCTCAGTTATGATACAATGAGACAAAAGAAGACGGACGAATGGGCGGAGTGAACAATCATGGAAAAGCAAGCTTTGCAGCTGCATATCGAACGAATTCTCGGCAAGAAGTTGGTGCCGTTGTCAGTACCAACCGAAGAGTGGCACGATTGGACGAAGGCGCAGGACTTCGAGCGGCAGTCATCGGCTCCCGTAGTCATGCATCAGCGTAACAGCAACTGGGTGCTGCTGTGGAAGTCAGGTACATCGACAACAGAACTCATGCAGGTAGATGAACATGCTTTAACGGAACAGGAACGGCAATGGATCGAGCTCATCCTCTGGATGGAGCACCAGCCGAAGCCTGTGCTTCCCAGCACGCATTTGGGCGATGAGCAGCAGGCGCTAATGTTGGGACAATGGATTATCGAACGTATGAGGGAAGGCGATGGAAGCGCAGAGGTTCCTGATACATTTTCCTGGAAAAACAAAATGTTCACCCAAGTCGTACCGTTCCTGCTTGTTGCAGAACATGCGCACCGGGAAGGTCCTGGTTACAAGGATTTATATAGATTGATGAAATCCTATTTTGGAGGCGATCTCATTCTGCTTCCGCTATCTGAAAAAGAATGGTTTATTTTGTGTCCGGAACAGCTGACCCAAGCGAATGAAGCAGATGATGACGAAGACGAGAGGGAAACGATGGAAGAACTGCTGACATCGTTCTGCCTCGGATTGTATGAGCTGCTCGCGAATGAATGGGTTGGCGAAAGCCATTTGTCTATTGGATACCCATTCTCACCGGTAAAAGGTATGCCAGGCGTCGTAGCTCAGCTGCGGGAGACCATTTATTTGGGACGTACGTTTCATGTAACGGACAATATACATTTGCCATGGGAGCTACACCTAGAGCGTCTCGTGAACAGTATTTCGGACGAAGTGCGCAAGCAATTCCTGCAACGTGTTGTGACGAAGGCGGACAGCTTTACAGATGTAGAGACGATGGCGACACTTGGAACTTTTTTTCAATATGATTGCAGTGTGAGCGAGACGGCCAAAAGATTATATATCCATCGTAATACTTTACTGTACCGTCTGGACAAAATAAAGCATGAAACAGGACTGGATGTGCGCAAGTTTACGGACGCCGTACTAGTGAAGCTCATTTTGCTATTGTACAAAGTAACGAAATAGGACATTCATTTTTTGTGCAACTTGTGTATAGTTATTTGTACAGGGTTTAGTTAAGATATAAGTAACCGATTTCATGATAAAAATGTTTAAGGGGGAAACGCACATGGCAGGCGTACGTTTAGAGCACATTTACAAAAAGTATCCGGGTTCCGACAATCCAACGGTAGTAGACATTAATCTGGACATTCAAGACAAAGAATTTCTCGTATTGGTAGGTCCTTCCGGTTGCGGTAAATCTACAACACTCCGTATGATTGCGGGTCTTGAAGAAATTTCCGAAGGTAAATTGTACATCGGCGATCGCCTAGTTAATGACGTGGCTCCGAAAGACCGTGACATCGCGATGGTGTTCCAATCCTACGCGTTGTATCCGCACATGAACGTGTATCAGAACATGGCGTTCGGTCTGAAACTGCGTAAATTCAAAAAAGAAGATATCGATAAACGTGTACGTGAAGCAGCTCGCATTCTCGACATCGAGCACTTGCTTGACCGCAAACCGAAGGCATTGTCCGGTGGTCAGCGTCAGCGTGTTGCCCTCGGCCGTGCTATCGTCCGTGAGCCTCAAGTATTCTTGATGGACGAACCGCTTTCCAACTTGGATGCGAAATTGCGTGGTCAGATGCGTTCTGAAATTTCCAAACTGGCAAAACGTCTGCAAACGACGGTTATCTATGTAACCCATGACCAGATCGAAGCAATGACGATGGGTGACCGTATCGTTGTTATGAAAGATGGTATCATTCAACAAGCGGCTTCACCAGACATCCTCTACAATAACCCATTGAATATGTTCGTTGCAGGCTTTATCGGATCTCCGACAATGAACTTTATTAATGGCACCTTGTCTGAAGAAGGCGGTAACTTCCGCTTCAAGGCACCGGGATTGGATGTTGTCGTACCTGCAGGTAAAGCACAAGTGCTGAAGGAAAAAGGCTTCATCGGCAAAGAAGTTATTCTCGGCGTTCGCTCCGAGGATATCCACGAAGAGCCTGTATTCTTGGAAGCATCGCCTAACAGCATCTTCACGGCTTCCATTGATGTTACGGAGAACATGGGTCATGAAATGTTCCTTTACTTGACAGGCGTAGGCAAAGAGACGATCATCGCACGTGTTGACGGACGTTCCAACTCGAAAGAAGGTCAAAACGTGAAGCTTGCCATCGATATGAATAAAGTTCATGTCTTTGATAAAGACTCAGAATTGAACCTGTTCGAAAACTAATCAATGAAAACACAGAGGCTAGCCATTCCGGCTAGCCTTTTTTGGATAGTGTATGCCTTCCGCCTCGGAGTCATGTTACCTCCCCAAAGAAGGTACGCCCGTTCGAGCCTTTGCCCCACTCTCCCCTTTATTCAGAACAGCAGCAACTCATTCCCTTGTAAACGAGTATTTTTCATAGATTGAAAAAGCGATCTATATAAGTTGAACCTATTTAGCCCCCAATTAGATTGGAGAGCGACTTAGGAGTCCTTTTCTGTTCTATCTGTACGGTTCTTGTCCCGAGCAGGTTGTCATTGCGAGAACTGGCACATTGATTTGCACGTCGTTTTCCTTTACGATGATTACAATGAGGTAAGGGCACTTCGCCGCAATGGGATTACAGATGAATGAAGTGCCGCCAGACGAAGGAGTGAACGACGATGGCCAAGAAGGTGAAAGTTGCCGAAATGGTGGAGCAGTGCCACCTGGAGGTATTGGCTGGCGAGCAAGGCTTGAAACGACCGATTACAGTCGATGATCTGCATCGTCCTGGGCTGGAGATGGCCGGGTATTTTGAATACCATCCGAAAGAACGGGTTCAACTCATTGGCAAGACGGAATTATCTTTCTTTGAGACGTTATCGCCGGAAGCGAAGCGAGAACGGATGCAATTGTTCTGCTCCGAGGAGATGCCGTGCATTATTGTGACGAGAGGGCTTGATGTGCCCCGGGAGCTGATTGACGTCTGTCAAGAACAGCAGGTTCCCTTGCTGCGCTCACAAATGGCGACGACGATTCTATCGAGCCGCATTACGAACTTTCTGGAGAAAAAGTTAGCGCCGACCGCGACGATTCATGGCGTTCTGGTCGATGTATACGGTGTTGGAATGCTCATTTCGGGAGGCAGCGGAATCGGAAAAAGTGAAACCGCACTGGAGCTTGTCAAACGTGGACACCGGCTCGTCGCCGACGATGCCGTAGAGATTCGGCAAACTTCTGATTTTCAACTGCATGGCTCCGCGCCAGAACTGATTCGCCATTTGCTTGAAATTCGCGGTATCGGCATTATTAACGTCATGACCTTGTTCGGGGCAGGGGCGATTCGTAATAACAAGCGCATTAGCGTGGTCATTAAATTGGAGAATTGGCAGCAAGATAAGCAATATGACCGTCTCGGCATTGACGAGGAGAAGACGCGCATCATTGATACCGATGTTCCCCTTGTGACGATTCCGGTGCGTCCCGGACGGAACTTGGCCGTAATTATCGAGGTGGCTGCGATGAACTATCGGCTGAAGCGCATGGGCTACAACGCGGCGCTGCAGTTCACCAATAAGCTGACGGAAACGATCGCGGAGGATATGGAAGATTTCGATTGATTTCGCAGCATGCGTGTAAATGGGATGAATGAAGGAGTGTGAAGGATGGCAACATTGTTGCTCGATCCGATAGCCTTTCAGCTTGGACCACTGAAGGTGCATTGGTACGGCCTAATTCTTGGTACGGCTGCACTAGTCGGTCTGTTGTTGGCTATTCGTGAAGGGAAACGCTTCGGCATTTCCCAAGATTTTTTCATGGATTTATTATTATTCGGCGTACCTTCCGCCCTTGTGGGCGCGCGTGCGTATTACGTCGCGTTCAAATGGGACGATTATAAGGATGACTGGCTTGAAATCTTTAAAATTTGGCATGGGGGCATTGCGATATACGGCGCTTTAATTGGTGCGGTCATCTGTGCCCTTATCTATGTAAGGAAAAAGGGGTACAGCTTCTGGCGCATCGCTGACTTCTGCGCGCCCGGACTGCTTATCGGACAAGCGATCGGACGTTGGGGCAACTACGTCAACCAAGAAGCTTACGGCGGTCCTGCCTCTGAGTCCTTCTTGCGCAATACGCTTCATCTGCCCGACTTTATCGTCAATCAAATGAATGTGAACGGGACGTTTCATCATCCGACATTCTTATATGAATCGGTATGGAGCTTCGTCGGCGTCCTGCTCTTGTTCGGACTGCGCCGGCTGCGCGGTGTTCGCAGCGGAGAGGTGTTCATCAGCTACTTGATATGGTATTCGATTGGCCGTTTCTTCATCGAAGGCTTGCGTACAGACAGCTTGGCCTATCAAGGCTCGGACTGGGTCGTATCATTGGTGGATGCATTATGGTCACCGATGTACGTCTTATTTGAACCAGGTTTCTTGGATCCCGACTACGGAAACGTGCGTATTTCGCAGCTGATCGCCATCTTCCTCATCGTGGCGGGAATTATTCTGATCATTGTCCGGCGTGCAACAGGAGCGGCGAATACCCTGTACAGTTCGCCAATTACATCTGCGCGTATGCAGGCAAATGCTGCGCCTCAACAGAGCGAAGGAATTAGCACCAGCAACATTCAAGCTGATGACTCAAAGAACAATGCCGTGAATTCTACGGCAATGCAGGAGAATAAGCCAAGGCAGGAGCCGGAGCGCATATCGGATTCCGATTCCGGGTCCCTCGAGGCGGACGATGATCTTGAGCAAGAGAGCGATGAGCCTGCGACGGACGATGCTTCCATGAACGCGCCGGAGGCTGACAGTCAGACGAAGGAGACTTAGCATATGATTCGAACGGTATTATTTGATTTGGACGGAACCATTATCGACACGAATGAGCTTATCATCCAGACTTTCCTGCACGTGCTGAAAGACAAGACGCCGTCTCCGTTCGCGCGAGAGCAGATCATCCCGAGCATGGGGCTTCCATTGGACCATCAAATCCGTATTTTTACGGGGATGGAGCAGGTGGATGATCTTGTAAAGGCTTATCGGGAATATAACATTGCCCGCCATGATGAGCTGGTGCGCGAATTCCCCCACGTCACCGAAGTCATTGCAGCGCTGCATCGCCATGGAATACGGCTCGGGGTCGTAACGACGAAGATGCGTCTTACGACCGAGCGGGCGCTGCGCATGTTCGGGCTGTACGAGCAAATGGGTACGATTGTTACCATTCAGGACGTGAAGCAGCCTAAGCCGCACCCTGAACCGGTGCTGCAGGCTATCGAGGCGCTGCAGGCCGATCCGGCTACCACACTTATGGTGGGGGACAGCCCTGCAGATATTCAATCCGCCAATGCGGCGGGTGCGATATCCTGCGGCGTGGCGTGGTCGTTGAAGGGAGAATCGGTTCTGCGTCAGTATGAGCCTCGCCATATTATTCATGACATGCGCGACTTGTACGCGATCGTCGGATTGGAGCGGGATAAAGGGTGAGAGACGTTGAGCGGCATCCTGTAAAAGGCCCGAACAGCTTGTGGCAAATATACCGCACGGTCAGTCCTTGGAAAGGCATGTGGAATTTCATATGCATCCAGGTGGCCCGGTACTGCCCTTCCTTACGGGTCAAGCTGTGGATTTACCGCCGATTGCTTCATATGACAGTGGGGCAATACACGGCTTTCGGTCTGATGGCGATGGTGGATGTATTTTTTCCGGAACGCATTGAGATCGGAGACAACACCATTATCGGGTATAATTCCACAATCTTGGCGCACGAGTATTTGATCCATGAGTATCGACTCGGAACCGTTCGGATTGGCAGCAACGTCATGATCGGAGCAAACAGTACGATTTTGCCCGGAGTGACCATTGGAGACGGCGCCGTAGTAGCTGCGGGAACGGTTGTGCATAAGGACGTCATGCCTGGACAAATGGTAGGCGGCAATCCGATGCAGGTGATCCGCGAGTCCTCTCACTAGAATACACAGCAGCAGGCAGAATAGCATAACTGAAGACCGGAAGAAATGGCCAAGCCAGAGCTTCCGGTTTTTTTACTTGAGATGCTGAGGGTCTTTGCAGTTCAAGGAGATTGGGTATCCTGTATGAAAAATAGGAATGACAATACAGGAGAATTATGCTAGTTTGTTATGTATATAATGACAGGGAATTGAGGGAAATTAGAGTGATGTGGATGAAACGCGCAGCAGTCGCCCTACTGCTCTTAGCTGTCCTTTGCTCGACTGTGTTCACGGAAGCGGATGGAGCTAGAGCATTATCGTACCGGATTGAATGGGAAGGGAAGGCACGCGAAGACAGGTTCGCAGTGCAGATTGGAGATGAGTGGTACATTCCAACCGATGTGCTGGCTCATGCCTACGGGATTAAAGTTCAGGCTAGAGGCAACGAATTGCAGCTGTCATCGACGGCGAATGGGGAATCACATTGGAATTACGAGCCTATTCATTATCGAGACGAAGTTATTACTGTGATGTACCACAACATAGAGAAAAATCCGAGTCACATGACGTTCATTTCACCAGACCAGTTGGAAGATCAACTGCAGCACATGCTAAATGACAATTTTCACTTTATTACGATGGAGCAATACATACATTTTATGCTGCACGGGGGAACGGTACCGCCGAATGCCGTTTTATTGACCTTTGACGACGGGTATGAGAGTTTTTATACCGAAGTGTACCCTATCTTGTTAAAATATCGTATAACGGCTACCAATTTCGTCATCGTATCCTCGATCGATAACCGCAAGCAGATAGGGCGTCCCAAATTGACTTGGGAGCAAATGAGGGAAATGAAACAGCATGGGATGAGCTTTTATAGCCATACATATGATTCACACGCCTACGCTTCGATTGATCAACGAGGAAAACAGAGACCGATGCTGACCCGTCATCTGTATATAGCGAAGGAACAGAGGTTGGAAACGGACAAGGAATATATAGCCCGAATCAAGCGTGATCTGGGCACCGCCGAATTGCGGTTGAAGGAGATGCTCGGAAACAACCAGAGCGTGCTTGCATTTCCATACGGGGCTTATACCCAGGATGTGCTTAAGGCGTGCAGGGAACTTGGGATCCACATTACATTTATGGTAAAGCCGGGCATTAACCAGCGCTCGAAGCTGAACGGTTACCGCATCAATGCTGGCAATCAGCAGATTCATTCGGCTGACTTGATTGAGCAAATGCGCAACCGGGGCCTGAGGACGAAGCTGTCCCGTGCCAAATCGCCGTATGTCGTCAAATGGAACGGTACGGCACTGGGCTTGGAGCGTACACCTATCGTAAAGAACGGAAAGTGGTATTTACCACTAAGCTTGATTCGGGATTCCTTCGGACTGCACTTCCAAATCGATTCCTCTTTACAAAAAATACGCTTATTTACTGGAAAATAACAATAGATGAATAGAGGACAAGCTTTAAAGGGGGGGATGAAGATGGCGGCACGCAAGGAGCGCATAACAGCGATACCTATCGTTCGTGCGCTGGCCATGCTTGGTGTAATAAGCGTCCATGCAACGTCGGATGCGGCTGTAGAGATGACTCGATCGAAAATGTATTATGGGTACACGTTTTTTAATATTTTTTTCAAATACGGTACACCAACGTTCATTTTGCTGAGCAGCTTTGTCTTATTTTATAACTATGGCGGGCGGGAAATGCTCCAGTCGTCCGTGCTCAAGAAATTTTATCGCAATCGACTGCGGTATGTCATTATTCCGTATATCCTTAGTTCAATCTTTTATTTTACATTCGTACACACGACGATCTACACGGATCGAAGCTGGGATGAGATGATACGGACGTTTGTCACTCAAATTCTAACCGGTTCAGCGTATACCCACTTATATTTTGTTTTTATCAGCATTCAGTTCTATCTTTTGTTTCCGCTAATGCTGCAGCTGTTCCGCTCACGGAAAATAACGGCCTGGGCGATTCCCCTTGGGTTGTTGCTCCAGTGGGGATTTGTCGTATGGAATAAATATGATTTGCAAGTTGTATCGAAAGGCAGCATTGCGTTATCGTATATGAGCTATTATTTCTTGGGTGCTTATTTGGGATTGAATTACGAGCGCGTGCGACCATGGTTAAGCTCGTTGGGAATGAAGGGCGTGCAAAGGTCTTACCGTGTCGGAACGGCTCTTCTGTGGGCAAGCTGGCTCGTATGCGCGCTTCTGCATGTGCAGATTTGGTTCTGGACCCGTTCTACAGGGCGCATTATGGATTCGTTAGTTTACGAGCTGTTATGGAACGTTCATACATTGTTGTCGGCTATCGTTCTCATGCAGTTGGCCTTTTATTTGGAACGCCGGCTGCCGGAGTTATTGCGCCGTGCGATGGTTCGATTGGGGGAGTTGTCTTTTGGCATCTATTTGGTGCATCCCATCTTTCTTGCCGTTTATCGACAGGTGCCTTGGCATCAGGGCAAATCGCTGCTGTATCCGCTCTATTTGGCCGGGGGGTATATGTTTGCTCTCGGCATGTCGTGGCTCGTTGTATCGCTCGCGTTCAGCTTTATTCCCTTTGCATGGGTAGGGTTGGGCGCCCCTCCAAGCCGATCGTTGGCTAATAGACGCCGAAGCTCGAGGGTATCTGTAAGCTCAACCAGCTCGGGCGCTTGAGGAAGGTTCGAGAAGGAGGATAAGCCGTCTGTGCAAATGCGCAGGCGGCTTATTTTAGCGTTGGATAAAACCATTCTCTGAATACGGTTATTCATCCTCGTGAAGCGTTCCGAAGGTGCCTTCAGCCGAGAAGAATGCGGCGTTAGCTGGTTTCTCCACAAAATACGCAGGCCAGTCAATCGGTGTGGACTCGAATGCTGCGGTCTCTCTCTTCCGTGTGCGCATTTCGGAAAACTCGTTCTCGCGTTCTCACGCCATCCTGTATCGATTTGCCCTTTTGGCCACTCTCCCAATGCTTCAGACTGTGCGCTGAAAGGCTCGGTACGTGATGATTGACTCGGACATGTAGTGAATGGCTAGGGAGTTGACAGCAGGAAGGCGAGCCATGGTACTGTGAGCCAAGTCAACGGGTATTTGCAAAGGCATGGTGAGTACAGCCAAGTCGACCGAGGTTGCATCGTGGAACCAATACTGTTTTATATTTGAGTTGTTTGAGATCATCTTCAATCGGATGGTCTATTTTGCATGCGAGAAAAATATTGGAAAATGTGTTGAAGTTTAATAGACGCACGGTGTGTGAATGTTGGGGCCGATGCACAAGGATTGGAAAAAAAATATTGTTGTTATGATGGAGGAATGGGCTAATAACTACTGTTAAGTAAGGATGATCTTTGCCAATCAGGCAATGATATTGTGCTCATTTTCTGAATAGTTGGGAGAGTGGTCAAAAGGGCTTTTAAAGGAGGCTTCCTTAACGGAGAGCAAGCGGTTGCGCACAATTGTCTGAGCATGTACTGGTCGAGAGGATGCTTCCGTAAGTGGACTGCCTGAGCAAGGTCCTTCTGTAGGAGGGAGTTGTGAGAGGAACTGTGGAATGGAAAGGATTGACGCGCCGTTCGTTCCGTGATAATATACTTTTAATTTCTTCAATTTGCTAATAAGGTAACTTGGTAATATATTAACACACTAAAGCATCAAGGGCGGGGTGACAGGATGACAAAGCCAAGAATGTTCGAGAAACCTTCAGGTGTTCGTGATTATTTGCCTGAAGCCGTGCGCAAGCTGCGGTATATCGAGCGTGAAGCGCTCCACACGATGGAATGCTGGGGATACAAGCAGATTATTACTCCTACGATGGAGTTCTATGATACGGTAGGCACGGCAAGCTCCACCTCGGATCATAAGCTGTTCAAGCTCTTGAATCAACGGGGAACGACGATGGTGCTTCGTTCCGATATGACGGCCCCGATAGCGCGCGTCGTGTCCTCGCTGCTGGGCAAGGAGCCGTTTCCGATTAGGCTGTCTTATCACGCTAACGTGTTTCGTTCCATGGAGGAAGAGGCGGGTCGGGAAGCAGAGTTCTATCAGACGGGAGCCGAATTGGTCGGTGATGGAGCTCCGGAAGCTGACGCGGAAGTGATTGCACTGGCGATAGCGTGTCTGAAGGCGACGGGAATCGATCGATTTAAGGTTGCTCTCGGTCACCACGGGTATTTGCAAGGTTTATTTGAATATACGCTGCCGCAGGGCGGGGAGCCGCAGACACGGCTTAAGCAGTGCCTCGTACAGCGGGATGTGGTCGGCTTCCGCGAGCAGGTGAGCGCCCTGACGGTGACGGCTGAACAGAAGGAACGATTGGAAGCCGTGCTTCAGCTGCGGGGCGGTCGAAGCGTGTTGGCAGCCGCACGGGGGATAGCCGATGAGCCCGCTATGGAGGCTTCCCTCCTTCATTTGGAGCAGGTGTGGGAAGTGCTTGAAGCTTACGGTGTCAGCGAGCATATTGTACTCGATCTGACGATGATGGGTGACTTTTCTTATTATACAGGCATGATTTTTGAGGGCTATGCAGCCGAGATGGGCTTTCCGGTAATGAGCGGAGGGCGGTATGATAATTTATTGCAGCAATTCGGGCGTTCAGCGCCAGCTACGGGCTTCGCACTTAAGACGACGCGCATTATGGATGCCATATCGTCCGATCAGCAGGATAACGAACGTGGAGCAGCCGCCACGATCATCCATTATGACGAACTGTGCCGCAGAGAGGCGTTGACGGAAGCGGCCCGGCTGCGGGCCGAAGGCAGAATCGTCATCACGCAGCGTGTGGATCAGTTGAATTGACCGCAATACGGAAAGAGGGTGCCACTTATGCAAGACTGGCTAAAGGTAGCTATGCCGAAAGGGCGTATTTATAAGCAAGCATCGGCTTTATTTCGAGAAGCCGGGCTGTCAGTGCCTGAGGATGAGGATGATTCGCGCAAATTAATTATCGATGTCCCTGCGGCGCAGATGCAATTCATCATGGCGAAGCCGGTGGATGTGCCGACGTATGTGGAGTATGGTGTAGCGGACGTCGGTATCGTGGGCAAAGACGTCCTGATGGAGGAAAGTAAGGACGTATACGAGCTGTTGGATCTCGGCATTGCCCGCTGTCGCATGTCGGTTATCGGACTCCCTTCATGGAAGCCGGTCATTCATTTGCGGGTCGCAACGAAGTATCCGAACGTTGCTTCCCAATATTTTCGTGAACAGGGTCAGCAGGTCGAAGTGATTAAGCTGAACGGATCGATAGAACTGGCCCCGCTCATCGGGCTTGCGGATCGGATTGTAGATATGGTGGAGACGGGGAAGACGCTGAAGGAGAACGGCTTGGTCGAGTTGGAAGAGATGTTCGGCATCACGAGCCGCCTTATCGCGAACCGAGTGAGCTATCGCATGAAAAATGAACTCATTCAAGGGTTGTGCGATCGGCTTCAAGCGGTCATTTCACCGCAAGTAACGTTGTAATTGTAGAAATTGGAACTATAGATATACACTCATGGTCAAAATGGAGGGAGAAACGATGCGGATAGTGAAGGCGGCTGACTGGGGAATGACGCGCCAAGTGGACTATGGCACCCCTGAGCAGATTGAAACGGTGAAGCGTATTGTGCGTGATGTGCGGCAAAAGGGAGATGCGGCTGTTCAGGAGTATACTTTAATGCACGATAAGGTTGGGATCTCTTCCGAACAGCTGCGCATTACGGAGTCGGACGTGGAAGCGGCATACAAGCGGGTGGAAGAATCGTTCCTGACGGCTATCCGGCAGGCCGCGGATAATATTCGCCGCTTCCATGAGAAGCAGAAGCGCACCTCTTGGATGGAATTCCAGCCAGACGGTACGCTGCTCGGGCAGATTGTACGTCCACTTAAGCGGGTAGGCGTCTACGTGCCTGGCGGCAAAGCGGCTTATCCGTCCTCCGTTCTCATGAATGTCATTCCCGCACAGGTGGCGGGGGTGCCGGAGATCGTCATGGTCACGCCGCCTGCAACCGGCGGCACAGATGGCATCGATCCATACATTCTCGTGGCCGCGGCGGAAGCGGGCGTGAAGGAGATGTACCGGGTCGGCGGCGCACAGGCCATCGCCGCGCTCGCATACGGCACGGAGACGATTGCGCCGGTCGACAAGATTTGTGGACCAGGCAACATTTATGTGGCGCTCGCGAAGCGGGAAGTATTCGGCGTCGTCGATATCGACAGCATCGCTGGTCCTTCCGAAATTGTGGTGCTGGCCGATGAGAACGCCCGGCCGTCTTACGTCGCGGCAGATCTGCTCTCGCAGGCAGAGCATGACGAGATGGCGTCAGCGGTGCTTATTACGAATTCCCCATCGCTCGCCGATGCGGTATCGGCGGAAGTAGATCGCCAGCTTGCAGTGCTGCCGCGTCGGGATATCGCGGCGGCATCAATCGAGCAATACGGAGCGATCCTCATCGTGGACGATTTGCGCGAAGGCGTAAAGATGGTCAACGAGATAGCGCCTGAACATTTGGAGATCTTGACGGAAGACCCGATGGAATGGGTCGGATCGATTGAGAACGCAGGGGCCATCTTCCTCGGCGCTTATAGCTCCGAGCCGGTCGGGGATTACTTTGCCGGACCGAATCATATTATTCCGACGAACGGGACAGCCCGGTTCTCTTCTCCGGTCGATGTCGATATGTTCATGAAGAAATCAAGTCTGATTCGATATAGCAAGGAAGCACTCCTGGCGAACGGTAAGACGATTATGGAGCTGGCGCGTCATGAAGGCCTTGAGGCGCATGCGCGTGCGATAGAGGTACGACTGCGGGATTGAACCTTGTTGCGTCGTATTCATTGCTGTCAGACATTATTACTATCATCCATTCATGCAAGCGCAACATGCTCGTTGCGATAATCTGCAAATCATTTTCGGATAGAAGGGTGGAACCACACATGACACAAAATGCTGCAAATCGCGTTCGCCAAGCGGACATCGCTCGCAAGACGAACGAGACGGATATACAATTATCGTTTCACGTTGATGGCTCAGGCAATAGCCGGCACGACACCGGCGTTCCGTTCTTGAATCATATGCTCGATTTGTTTACGAAGCACGGACATTTCGATTTGCAGGTCAAAGCGGTGGGAGACATTGACATTGATGATCACCATACGGTGGAGGATATCGGCATTTGTCTTGGACTTGCCCTGAAGGAAGCGCTGGGGGATAAGGCAGGCATTCGACGTTACGCGTCCGTATTCGTGCCGATGGACGAGGCATTGGCGCAAGTCATTATTGATGTAAGCAATCGTCCGCATTTCGAGTATCGGGCTTCATATCCTTCTGCACAGGTTGGTGCGTTCACTGTGGAGCTTGTTCATGAATTTCTATGGAAGCTGGCGCTGGAGGCCCGGATTACGCTGCATGTCATCGTGCATTACGGGCAGAACACGCACCATATGATTGAAGCGGTATTTAAAGCGCTAGGCCGTGCATTAGACGAAGCAACTTCCATCGATCCCCGGGTGCAGGGCGTGCCTTCTACGAAAGGGGTGCTCTAGCCCATGATCGCCGTCATCGATTACGGGATGGGTAACTTGCACAGCGTGAGCAAAGCGGTTGAACGGCTTGGATATGACGTCAAAGTTACGGATTCGCTTGCAGAGATGCTTGCCGCAGACGGCATTATTCTTCCTGGAGTCGGAGCCTTCGGCGATGCCATGCAAGCCTTGCAGGACAGCGGCTTGGACGACGCGCTGCGCAAGGCGGTGCAAGCCGGGAAGCAGACACTCGGCATTTGCCTTGGCATGCAGCTTCTCTTCAATGTAAGTGAAGAGCACGGGCAGCATACAGGGCTTGGACTTCTGCCAGGGCGCGTCACGCGATTCGAAGGGGGCTCCTATAAAGTGCCTCATATGGGCTGGAATCCGCTCAAGTGGCGGCAGCCGGCGCACCCGTTGACGGAAGGGCTGGAAGAGGGACACGTCTATTTCGTCCATTCCTATCACGTGCTTCCGGGCTCGGCAAGCGATGTGATCGCAACCTGCTCGTATGGCGGGAAGCAGGTCACATCCATCGTCGGGCGGGATAATGTATACGGCATGCAGTTCCACCCGGAGAAGAGCGGATCGCTCGGGTTGCAGCTTCTCGCTCGGTTCCTGAAGCTAACAGGCAACGCAAGGAATTAGATCTGCGGAAATGACTCGGTTACATCTAAACTAGGAGGCGAAACAGCTTATGGCGGCATTTACGATATATCCGGCCATTGATATTAGAGGAGGCCGATGCGTGCGATTAGTGCAAGGCGATTACGGCAGGGAGACGGTCTATGACGATCAACCGGTAGAGGTAGCCCAGCGTTGGGAAGCAGACGGGGCTGCTTGGATCCACCTTGTCGATCTAGACGGCGCGAAAGCCGGACACCCGGTCAATGACGGCCTTATTGCCGACATTGCGCGTTCCGTCAACGTACCTGTTCAAGTCGGCGGCGGCCTGCGCACGCTGCCCGATGTGGAACGTCTGCTTGAAGCCGGCGTGGCGCGCGTCATTCTCGGCACGGCTGCCATTGAAGACCGTGCGTTTGTGGAAGAAGCGCTTGCGCGTTATGGCGGGAGCATCGCGATCGGGATAGACGCCCGTGACGGATATGTTGCTACGCGCGGATGGCTCGAAACGTCGGAAGTCAAGGCCGAAGTGCTCGCTGGCGAGCTTGCTGGTGCCGGTGCAGAGACCTTTATTTTTACCGATATTTCGCGCGATGGCATGATGAAAGGCCCGAACGTCGAGGCAATCGTCGCTTTAGCGAAGTCATCCGGCCAGACGGTTATCGCCTCCGGAGGCGTCAGCAATCTGGATGATCTGCGCAAGCTGGCCGCGCATGCGGCAGATGGCGTCAGCGGAGCGATTGTCGGCAAAGCGCTGTATACGGGAAGCATCGACTTAGCAGAAGCGGTGAAGCTTGCGCTTGCCGCCGACAACGGATAGATGAAACGGAGGGGCTGACATGTTAGCGAAACGGATAATTCCATGCTTGGATGTAAAGGACGGCCGGGTTGTCAAAGGCGTGAACTTCGTCCAACTGCGCGATGCCGGTGATCCGGTAGAGCTAGCGGCGCTGTATGATCGTGAAGGCGCCGACGAGTTGGTCTTTCTCGATATTTCCGCTTCGGTGGAAGGGCGAACGACGATGATAGAGGTCGTTCGTCAGACAGCAGGGGAAATCTCCATTCCATTTACCGTTGGCGGCGGTATTTCCCATGTAGATGATATGATGCGAATTTTGCGCGCAGGAGCGGATAAGATCGGCATCAACACGGCCGCGGTCAAGCAGCCATCGCTTATTACGGAAGGTGCGCGGCGCTTCGGTTCTCAGTGCATCGTCGTCGCGATTGATGCAAGGTATAACGATGCATGGGGCGATTGGGAAGTATACACACATGGAGGGCGCACTCCGACTGGTATTCGTGCTGTGGCATGGGCGCAGGAAGCGGAGCAGCTCGGGGCCGGCGAGATTCTGCTGACGAGCATGGATGCGGACGGAACGAAGGATGGCTTTGACATTCGACTTACCCGTACTGTGTCGGATGAAGTTGGCATTCCTGTCATCGCCTCCGGTGGAGCAGGGAATGCGGCGCACTTTGTAGAAGCTTTCGCAGAAGGTCATGCAGATGCGGCGCTTGCGGCTTCTATTTTCCACTACAAAGAAGTGTCGATAGCAGAAGTGAAGACAGCGCTGCGAGAACAAGGGGTGAATGTGCGATGACAGCAATGCAGACAGCTATCCAGCGGGAAGAACTTGCAGATCAGCTGCAATGGAACGAACAAGGCTTGATTCCGACGGTTGTGCAGGATGCGGCTTCCAAGCAAGTGCTGATGGTGGCGTATATGAATCGGGAGTCGCTGAAGTTATCGTGTGAAAAGGGAGAGACGGTATTTTGGAGCCGCTCCCGTGAAGAGCTATGGCATAAAGGCGCGACCTCCGGCAATACGCAGCGCATCGTATCGATATCAGCGGATTGCGATCGGGACACCCTGCTCGTGCAAGTGGTGCCGAACGGACCGGCCTGTCATACGGGAAGTTATACGTGCTTCTTCGATGTATGCGCGGAGCAGGAGAGCAGCGAATCTGCCCCGCCGCTGTCTATCATCTCCGACCTGGAACGCATGATCGCAGAGCGTGAGGCGGAGCGCCCGGATGGGGCATATACGTCGTATCTGTTCGATAAAGGCATCGACAAAATATTGAAAAAAGTCGGTGAAGAAGCAGCCGAGGTTATCATTGCCGCGAAGAACGGCGATAACACCGAACTGCGGAATGAGACAGGCGATCTGTTGTTCCACTTGCTCGTCCTTCTTCGCGAGCGCAAGCTGCCTCTGGATGACGTGCTGGCTGAGCTGAAACGGAGACATCAGGCGCCACGACGGGATACGTATGACGAGCACGGAAAAGTGTAAGAGGATTACCTTCCTTTTTAAGGCGATTCAGCCCTAGCTGTCTTCTCAACCAAGAAGATAAGGGTGAATTGCCTTTTTTGTCATGACATTATGGAGCGGAGAATAGAGGATGAACTGAAGCCGTTCGCATGATCGTGTTCAAAGGCAGCGGCTGTGATTGAACAAGTTGTGAAGGTTGCTTGCAAGGGGGACAAATGTCGTGTTTGTTCGTTGATAGAACGCGAGATTCTCGGTATAATAAGATTAGAATTATTATCAACTGAAAACAGGAATCATTTAGAATGGTCCCAACGCATAAGGTGTCATGTAGACGAGTGGAGTTTGAGGCCGAGGTATTCATTTTCTCAATATGAGGGGGAACCTTACCGTATGCCGAGTAGTAAATTACGCATTTTCTCTGGCTCATCCAATCCGAAGCTCTCCGCACATATCTGCTCGGAATTGGGTGTGCCGCTAGGAAATGTGAAGCTGTCCCGCTTTCAGAGCGGAGAGATTTACGTCCACTTCGAAGAGACGATCCGCAATTGCGATGTATTTCTCGTTCAATCCTTCTCCCATCCGATTAACGAGCACTTTGTTGAACTGCTCGTCATGATCGATGCGGCGAAGCGGGCTTCTGCCCGTACGGTGAACATTATCGTTCCTTATTACGGCTACGCCCGTCAGGAGCGCAAGTCAGCGCCAAGGGAGCCGATATCGGCGAAGATGGTAGCGGATGTCTTGACGACGGTTGGCGCCGAACGCGTTATTACGATTGACTTGCATGCGTCCGCCATCCAAGGTTTTTTCAACATTCCGGTCGATCACTTGACAGCGCTAGATCTAATCAGTGGCTACCTGAAGGAGAAAGAGATAGCCAACCCGATTATCGTGTCGCCGGATGCTGGACGGGCATCCACCGCGGAGAAGCTTGCCGATCAACTGGATTCACCGTTCGCTATTATGATTAAGAAGCGCCCTGCCCACAATGAAGCGGTCATTACGCATGTCATCGGAGACGTGAAGGGACGCACCCCGATTATAATCGAGGACTTAATTGATACCGGTTCCACGATTGTGAACGTAGTCGATGGATTGAAGGTACGCGGGGCGGAAGATGTATTCGTATGCGCCACGCACCCGCTGTTCAGCGGGGAGGCGCTGCAGAAGCTTCAACACCCGAATATTCGCGAGGTTATCGTAACGGACTCCATAGCGCTTCCGGAGGAGCGTTCCGATGTCATTCGCGTATTGTCCGTTGCGCCTCTGCTTGCGGAAGCGACGCGCATCATTACGAACGGCGGATCGATCAGCACGCTGTTTAAGTACAAAGGCGTGTAGGTAATTAATAGCAGGGGATCGTTTTCAGCGATGGGACTTGCTCGTTGCTAACGCAGGCGTCTTCCGTAATTGGTCCGCCTGTCGCAGTTTTAAGGGCTCTATTTTTCCTTATGAAGGTTCGTGAAAGGGATGAGGGAAATGCGCGTCATTATGTTATACTGGGGGGTATGTGTACAAAAATGACGTGTCAGGAGGTGCCTTGGCGATGGCAGAACAGAAGCCACTGTGTACAAAAAAGGATCACGTGATGGAACAGGACAATGTGGTAGGGTTCCCGGCCGATGCTGTCGCGTTCTCGGAGCGCGCGGTAAAGTCGCTGGATCGGCTGCACTACGACAAGGCATTGAGATATTTTCGCAAGGCGGTTGAATGTGAGTCGGATAACCCGATTCACCAATGCAACTTGGCTGGGGCGCTCGCGGAAACAGGGAGCTTCGAAGAGTCGAATCAAATCTTAGCCTATATTGTAAATGAACTCGATCCGGAGATGAATGAGTGCTATTACTATATGGCGAACAACCTCGCTTATATGGAACAATTCGAGGAATCCGAAATAATGCTAGAGATGTACCTGGCTCGAGATCGTCACGGCGTATACGCCGAAGAGGCGGAAGAGATGCTGGAAATGATTCATTACGAATTGAATCGCCCATTTAATCCGGCTCGCCGAACGAATTCGGCAGAGGACGTTTCTGCGGAAGAGTCTTTTTCCGGGTCTTTGAACGGTGAAGCGGAAGATGAGTTCTTGGCAGAAAGAAATGATTACGAAGCTGCTGGAGGTATGCATGCTGCCGGGGATGCGAATGGAACGGCGAATGCGCCGGATGCTCCGGATGGACTAGAACAGACAGTAGAGGATCATGAGCAGGCCCGCCTTCTATTGGAAGCAGGGCGATTTGTCGAAGCGGAGAAAGTTCTGCAGCGAATTTTGGAGGCCGATCCCGATTTTTTGGCTGCACGCAACAATTTAGCGCTAGCCTATTATTACATGGGCCGATTCGATGAAGCGCGTGAGATGCTGAACGGGGTATTGGAGCGGGACTTGGGCAACTTGCATGCATTATGCAATTTGGCCATATTCGAGCGCCATGCCGGTCACGAGGATACGGTGCGGGCGCTGATCGATATACTGGTCAAGATCGAACCGTTCCACCGTGAACATGTGTTCAAGTTAGCCACGACGATGGGTATACTCGACGAACACGAGCAAGCCTATCGCCATCTGCACCGCCTGGTCGCAAGGGGGATGCAGCGTGAGCCAAGCTTGTATCATTATGCAGCGGTGGCAGCATGCCATATGGGCCGATATGACGAGGCGGCCCGATGGTGGGCATCTTGCCGCCGGCTGGATCCTGAATCTGGCGTAGCGACATACTTTTTGGAACAATTGCAGCAGCGGGGAGAAGGCGGACTCGATCCGATGCCAAGCTATCATTATCGACTTCCGTACGAGGAGACGAGCCGGAAGGCGCAGGAACGCGCCACTCGCTCCACAGCCCGGAAGCGGATGGAGGAATCGGCATCCACGATGGATTATGAGGAGGACTGGGAGCAGCAGATCAAATCCGATCCGCTCGTGCGCTCCTCTCTGTTTTGGGCGCTTCGGTTCGGTGAGCCGGAAGTGAGGCTTCAGGCGCTGCAAGCAATGAGCCTGCTGGCAGACGAGGAAGCGAAGGAAGCGCTGCGGACGCTGTTGCTTGACCCGGACCAAGATGCTTATATCAAGCAGGTTACGCTATATGTCCTGCGCATGTTAGGGGTAAAGGGACCTATCGATGTGCAGTGGGACGGTGAACGGATACAAATAAGCAGCAACCATATCGCCAATCGTCTGCCAACCTGGGAGCCGCATTGGCAGCAAGTGCTGGATATGGTGCGCGACTATATGAAAGAGGAATACGACCTCTTTCAAATGCACGATGCGGAGACGCTGTGGATTGAGTTCATTACGCACCTCTATCCCGATGAAGTGCCTCGTATTACGAAGGCTTCGAGCTGGGCGGCCGCATTGGAATATATCATAGCGAAGATGTACCGTCGCCCATTGTCTTATCAGGATGTTGCTGTGCGGTACGATGTATCCGCGGCGACGGTCGCCAAGCACGTAAAGCGTATGGAAGATACCTGTCAGGTGGAAGATAGATTAAAGCAAACTTTAACCTGATTATTGTAGAGGTTGTTTCGCAAGTTCCTTCTTGGTGCTGAAAATTCACTTTTTTTACAAGTATTTATTACACCACACTATACTGAGGGAGGCCTCACTTCTATGGAAAACAAAGTATACAAATCGGTTGTAATCGGCACGGGTCCTGCAGGATATACTGCGGCAATCTACTTGGCGCGCGCCAGTCTGAACCCGCTCGTAATCGAAGGTCCGCAGCCAGGTGGTCAGTTAACGACGACGACCGATGTAGAGAACTTCCCAGGCTTCCCTGAAGGCATCATGGGTCCTGAACTGATGGACAACATGCGCAAGCAAGCCGAACGCTTCGGCACGGAGTTCAAGTCGGGCTGGGTCACGAACGTGGACTTGTCCAAGCGCCCGTTCACGCTTCAAGTGGAAGGCATCGGAGAGATTGTGACTGAATCGTTAATCGTAGCGACTGGCGCTTCCGCACGATATCTGAACATCCCGGGCGAGCAGGAGAACTTGGGTAAAGGCGTAAGTGCCTGCGCGACTTGCGACGGCTTCTTCTTCCGCGGGAAGAAAATTGTCGTAATCGGCGGCGGGGACTCGGCGATGGAAGAAGCGAACTTCTTGACTCGCTTTGCTTCCGAGCTGACGCTGGTGCATCGCCGTGATGAACTGCGCGCTTCGAAGATTATGCAAGATCGTGCAAAGGACAACAGCAAGATCAAATGGGCTTTGAACCGAACGCCGCTTGAAGTCGTTGGAACCGGCATGGGCATTACCGGATTGAAAGTGAAGAACAACGAAACAGGCGCCGAGGAAATAATTGAAACGGACGGGTTGTTCGTCGCTATCGGCCATAAGCCGAATACGGATTTCTTGAAAGGGAACGTTGAGTTGAACGACCAAGGCTATATCGTCGTGAAGCCAGGCACGTCCGAGACGAACATTCCAGGCGTATTCGCAGCCGGCGACGTTCATGATATGAAATATCGCCAAGCAATTACCGCCGCGGGCTCCGGATGCCAAGCCGCCCTCGACTGCGAGAAATTCCTCGAAGGCAGCATGACGCATGACTGGAGCAGCACGTTGAGCAACTAAATCAGCGGTCCGTTCCGTCGGTTTTCCCTATTACATTTTGGATGAACGGAGCCCGCGGGCTCCGTATTTTTCATCATGATTTTCCGATTTTCGGATCCATTTCAACGGCAGGCCGTTCTCTTGACCTGACTAAAGGGTTCGCGTATAGTGGGTACTGAAGTACCATACGATTATGAGTAAAAGGTGGATGACGCATGTCTGAGCAAATCTACGTGGGTGTCGATTTGGGAGGTACGGCAATCAAAGTCGGTATTTGCGATGCGGAAGGACGACTTCTGCAAACGTTTGAAGGGCCGACAGAGGTTCCCAAAGGTCCCGATATCGTCATGGATAACATCGAGAAATATATTCGCCAAATCGTGGAGGAGTCGCCTTACGATTGGAGCCAAGTGGCTGGAGTCGGCGCGGGAGTTGCAGGATTTACGAATGTAAAGGAAGGCGTTATCGTGCTGGCGCCCAACGTAGGATTTAAGGATGTGCCGATTCGTTCCATATTGGAAGAACGTCTTGGCAAGCCGGTCAAGATCGATAATGATGCGAATGTTGCCGCGCTTGGCGAAGCATGGAGCGGAGCGGGCAAAGGAATCGACCACTGCGTTTGCTACACGCTGGGCACAGGTGTTGGCGGTGGGATTATTATTCATGGGAAGATCGTTCAAGGCTTCGCCGGATTAGCTGGAGAGCTCGGCCATATCGCCGTTATTCCGGATTTGGAAGCGATTCAGTGCGGATGCGGCAAGATGGGCTGTCTGGAGACCGTATCTTCGGCAACAGGTATTATTCGCATGGCGAAAGATGCCGTGGAACGCGGTGATCGCACTTCGCTTTCCTTAGTGGAAGACATTACGGCCAAGGATGTATTCGACGCTGCCAAAGCCGGCGACGAAGCGGCCAGCCGAATCGTCTCCCGCGCTGCTTATTATTTGGGGAAATCGATGGCTGCTGTTGCAGTGACACTGAATCCAGAACGGTTTATTATTGGCGGCGGCGTGTCCAAAGCCGGCGAGTTCTTATTTGACCAAATCCGTGAAACGTTCATGAAACTAACACCTGATCCGGTTACGCGCGGCGTATCGATTGTTCCAGCGGAACTTGGCAATGATGCAGGTATGATTGGTGCGGCAGGTTTGTTCTTGCGTTCGTAGTCGGCGACGGTAAGGGAGAGGACGAACGATGATCGAATCGACAGAGATGACAGCACTCGCGAAACTCGTCATTATTACAGGGATGTCCGGTGCAGGAAAGACAATAGCAGTTCAAAGTATGGAGGATCTTGGATTTTTCTGTGTGGACAATTTGCCTCCGGTTCTCATACCGAAGTTTGCAGAGCTTATTGAGCAATCCAAAGGGAAGATCGGGAAAGTAGCGCTCGTTATTGACTTGCGAGGGCGTGAATTTTTTACGGCCTTATCTGAATCCTTAAATTATATCCGAGAGCACTATACGATTAATTGTGAAATTTTGTTCTTGGATGCGACCGACGCGGTATTAGTGCAGCGTTACAAGGAAAGCCGCCGTCGTCATCCACTCTATCCGAACGGGCTGCCGCTTGAGGGCATCAAGCAGGAGCGGAAGCTGCTGGAGGATTTGAAAGGATGGGCGACGCAGGTCGTTGATACGAGCAATCTGAAGCCGGCGCAGCTGAAAGAGCGAATCGTGTCCCGGTTCACGCATACGGATCAGAGCACGATGTCGGTGAATGTGACCTCATTCGGCTTCAAATACGGTGTTCCAATCGATGCGGACTTAATATTTGACGTACGCTTTTTGCCAAATCCGCACTATGTTGAACAGCTGCGTCCTCGAACGGGACAGGATATTGAAGTATACGACTACGTCATGAAATGGCCGGAGACTCAGGCTTTTTTGACGAAGCTGCTCGATATGCTTAATTTCCTGCTGCCGCAGTACCGTAAGGAAGGGAAAAGTCAGGTCGTAATCGGTATCGGATGTACCGGTGGAAAGCATCGTTCCGTTGCCGTGGCAGAATATTTGGGTCGTATGATCGGCGCCAGCGACACGGAAGTCGTTCGTGTGAGTCACCGTGATGCCGAGCGGGATCGACATTAGTGGAGGTCGCTATGGCACGTAAAGGAGAAGAGCGTGAACTTCCGCGTATCGTGGTGATGGGTGGCGGAACAGGGCTGTCCGTCATGCTGCGCGGGCTCAAAGAGAAGCCGCTTGATATTACTGCCATCGTTACAGTGGCGGATGATGGGGGCAGCTCAGGCATTCTGCGCAGTGAATTACAGATGCCGCCTCCGGGGGATATTCGCAGCGTGTTGACGGCGCTGGCCGATGTCGAGCCCTCTCTGTCTGAAATGTTGAAGTATCGCTTCCAGAACGGTTCCGGTCTGGCTGGTCACAGCTTGGGGAACTTGATTCTTGCGGCAATGACCGATATTACCGGAGACTTTGTATCTGGAATACGAGAATTAAGCCGTGTGTTGGCTGTCCGGGGACGTGTGCTTCCGGCGGCTGATCAGGCAGTGGTGCTGAAGGCAGAGATGGCCGATGGAACGATTATCGAAGGGGAATCGTCCATTCCGAAGGCAGGGCAACGAATTAACAGGGTGTTTCTTGAGCCTGAATATGTGGAGGCGCTGCCGGAGGCGGTAGCGGCGCTGGAACAAGCGGATGCCATTCTAATGGGTCCAGGCAGCTTATACACCAGCATTATTCCAACTTTGCTCGTTCCGAAGCTGGCTCAGGCGGTACGGGAATCCGATGCGGTGAAAATATTTGTATGCAACGTGATGACTCAGCCGGGAGAAACCGATGATTACGCGGTGAGCGATCACTTGATGGCCGTACAGCAGCATGTCGGCACTCAGATGTTCGACTATGTCATTGTCAACGACGGAGAAATACCGCCGCAAGTACAGGATCGTTATGCCGAACAAGGGGCAAAGGCGGTTCATTTGGACTTGGAGGAAGTGACGAATCGAGGCTATAAGGTCATTGCGGACTCGTTAGTATTATTCCGAACGTATTTGCGTCATGATGCGGATAAACTTAGCCATCATATATATCAGCTGGTGGAGAATTGGATGCTACGAAAGAGGTGAGTGACGATGTCTTTTGCGGCACAGACGAAAAAAGAATTAACAATGGTTGAATCCGAACCGTGCTGCGAAAAGGCGGAACTGTCAGCGCTTATGCGTATGAATGGTTCAGTACAGCTCTCCTCGAATCGCAAAATCATTTTGGATATTTCGACGGAAAATGCAGCGATTGCCCGCCGCATTTATACGTTGATTAAAAAGTATTTTCAGGTGCATACTGAACTTCTCGTTCGTAAAAAAATGCGCTTGAAGAAAAATAACGTCTATATCGTGCGCATTCCGACGCGCGTGCAGGAGATACTCCATGAGCTGTACATCGTATCGGAAGGATTTCAGTTCACGGATGGTATAGAGAAACGGATAATCGCGCACAATTGCTGTAAGCGGGCTTATTTGCGCGGAGCATTCATGGCAGGAGGTTCGGTGAACAATCCCGAAGGATCCTCCTATCATCTGGAGATTTCTTCGATGTATGAAGAGCACTGCAAGGCGCTTGTGGACTTGGCCAATGAATTCCATCTGAATGCGCGGTTCATTGAGCGGAAGAAGGGCTTCGTCCTGTACATTAAAGAGGGCGAGAAGATCATCGAGTTCCTTAATATTATCGGTGCGCATCAAGCACTGTTCAAATTCGAGGATGTCCGGATTATGCGCGATATGCGCAATTCCGTGAACCGCATTGTGAATTGTGAGACCGCAAACTTGAATAAGACAATAGGTGCTGCTGTAAGGCAGATTGATAATATCCGCTTGATTGAGAAGGAATTGGGCTTAGAACAGCTCCCAGAGAAGCTGCGAGAAGTGGCTGAAGTGCGTCTGGCGCATCCGGATATCAACCTGACGGAAGTAGGAGAGCTTCTTAAAGGAAAGGTGAGCAAGTCAGGCGTCAACCATCGCCTGCGCAAAATCGATGAGCTGGCCGAGCGAATTCGCAACGGATAACGGTCTGGGAAACGAAGTGAAACAACTTTATTCCTAGTTTAAAATCGTTTATAATGCTATAATGTGATAAAATGAAGCAAAGCGGCGTAAATTTGTGTTAAAGTAAACTATACATGAAATATAGGGGGTATGATTCGCATGGCTCAACAACCAGTTGTCGTACGTTTGAAGACAGGATTGCACGCTAGACCTGCGGCCTTGTTCGTTCAAGAAGCGAATAAATATTCTTCGGATATCTTCGTTGAGAAAGAAGATAAGAAAGTGAATGCGAAGAGCATTATGGGGATCATGAGTCTCGCAATCAGCTCCGGTACGACCATTACCATTACGGCCGACGGTGCGGACGCCGATCAGGCTGTAAGCGCTTTAGTCGTGCTCGTGAGCAAGGAAGAATTGGAGAACTAATCGTTACTAACGCGATTTGATTTACGTATGAATGATACGCAGCTGCTACCCACAGCTACCCACAGAAGAGAAGAGCCTCAAGGCTCTTTCTTTTTTTTGTTTTTAAGGACTGTTTAAGTTCTGTGGAGCGAAAAATCAAAACGTAACTTTACCCATGCCGGAGAAGGCATGCCTGTTCCATTCATTGCCTTACTCTCCCCTTCATTCAGAATGGCAGCTGGCAGCCCTCGTCCCTTTCAAACGGGAATATGTAATGGCCCTTATGTCCATTCTCCCGTACAGTCAGGAGGGATAACGTCGAGGATAAGGCACGTGCCGTGTCCGTATACCATGGCATGAATCGGCCGATTAAGATGGAAGTCAATGAGAGTGGTAAATTGATCGTGCCATTTCCTGACGGGATGGGAGAATGAAACAAAGCGGAGGTTGATGCGGATCACCGTCAGTCTGAGCATGCCACTGCACGAACGGAACATTTCGTTAATGAGAAGAGTTAATGTTCTACCTATTTGACGGAAAGTATGCCTCAAGGCGATTTCTGGAGAGCGTTGGCAGGTGCGAAGAGAACTGTTGTTTTTCGAATAGTGAGGTGCGGACAGCGATCGAAGGCATCGAGGTGATGCCGGCGGGTGAACTGTTCTGGAAACCGCTGTAGAACATAACAAGGACCTGGGGAATACCCAGGTCCTTGTTGCTGTTCAAGTTATGTGTATGACTTATTGATTGAATACATCGATTGAGCCTTTGACGTTTCCTTTGATGCGCAGACGGTACGTTTCCCCGGCCTTCACTTTATAGAAATAAAATGGCTCATTCTGCCAACCGACTTCGCCCGACTTCGTTTGCTGAAGGATCCAGCCGCTCCACGGAACATACATTTCCAAATGCATTTCATATGTGCTGTTGCTGCCCGTATTTTTCTCCGAGCTGGCATTCACATAAATGGTACTCCGGACGGAGTCGCTTGGAATCGTTATATCCTCTTTAATTTGATGGCTGGATGTCGTTGAAAATGAGGACGACCATAAATATAAAGCGGGTCCGAGCGTCTGAAACGGTTTCTTGTAAATCGCGGAATAGCCGCTTTCGGGACCGTATATGCGGTCCAATTGTTCTTGATTGGCCGACTTGGCAAAAAGAGAGGCAGGTGCCAGCATGCTGACGGCAAGCGCAACCAATAGAGTTTGTTTCACTTTGTTCTTAAACAACAAAAATTACCTCCTCTATCAACAATTAGGATATGTTTGTGCCTATAACATACCACGACCTGCAAGCTAGAAATAGGTTAATCAAAGTAAAATATGAAAATTTATGTATTCTATTTCAAATATTTTATATCATTGACAGCGTATATCGCGCGAGTGTTTGAAGTTTGTGTTTTTCTGTGAAATGGTAATTAATTCTTGATAACTGTTGTGGAACATTGAATTAAAAAACGATGGCGTCTGGAAAATAAGATCATCGAAAATTCATTTCGATATTTCGTCGCAAGCTTTGCAACATAATTTCCCTTGGTAACGTTTAGAAGACAAGAGGTTAGTCAATCTTAATTCTAAAAGATGCGGAGGGAATGGATATGGGTCAGGTTGGGGTGCAAATGACGTCTTGGCGTCGGACGGCGGCAGCTGTCGTGTTAGTTGGTGCGATGTTGGTGGGAGTGTCAGGGGCGATTGCGCCTAATCCAGTTCATGCGGCAGGGGAACAAGTGATGCTGAAGGATACGATTAGTGTTTCGGGTACAGGTGAGATAGAAGTGACACCGGATGTGGCGTATGTGGATATCGCGGTGGAGACCCGTGCCAATACGGCTGCGGAAGCACAGCAGAAGAATGCGGCTGCATTCGATAAGGTGAAGCAGGTGCTCACCCAAAAATACGGGGTGCAGGACAAAGATTTGAAAACAACCAATTTCTCTGTAGATCCGGTATACAAATACGCCGAGAATACGGAGCCTAAGGTTGTCGCTTATCAAGCGCAGCATGCGGTACGAGTGACTTATCGCGACCTTGCCCGCTTGGGCAGTCTGGTCGATGCCGCTACGAGTGCAGGGGCGAACCGCATCATGCAGATTAATTATGACACAGAGAAACGATCGGATTATGAGACTCAGGTGCTGGAGAAAGCGGTACAGCATGCGACGAAGAAAGCTCAAGCGTTAGCGAAAGCAGCCAATCGGGAAGCAGGCACGGCGATCACGATTGTCGAGTCCGGCGCAGATTGGACTCCAGTGAGAATCATGTCGGAGCAGATGAAGGTAGCAGACAGCGCATCGAATAGCGTGTCGTCTCCGCAAGGGGGACTAGTGAAGCTGCGCGCGCAAGTGCAAGTACAATTTCAAATGAAATAATACGGAACGATGGCAGCCCCCAAGCGCAGATCAACAGAATGCGGTTTGGGGGTTGTTTTTTGATGTCATAAGCCCTAGAATGTGAAAGGGGATTCGGAAAATACCGATTTCCTTCAAATAAGTGGATTGCAGACCTTAACATGGTGGAAATACGTCAATCCCTTGAAGTTGGATGTATGTTTTTGTCGAAATTACGTAAAAATAGTTGTATCGTCAGAAAAAACGATGTATATTGGATATGCAAAAACGCCAACGTGATCTGGACGGAAAGCCATACCAATGGATATGGCTTTTTTTGCTTAATGGATAAGAACGTTACATTTCTCACAATACAGCATCGTTTCTACTTGATAGGCTGACGATATGAGGGGTTGATGCTAATGATTGAACTGGTAAATGTGGAGAAGCATTTTGCCGGGCAACCCGTTGTGCATCCTTTGTCGCTTAAGATTGACGAAGGGGAATTTTTAACGCTGCTCGGTCCGAGTGGTTGTGGTAAGACGACCATTTTACGCATGATTGCAGGATTTGAACAACCAACGACAGGCGAGATTCGGCTTGATGGAGAAAATGTTACCGATTTACCTCCGAATAAGCGCAACTTGAATTTAGTCTTTCAACATTATGCACTGTTCCCGCATATGACTGTGGAGCAGAATATTCAGTTTGGCCTTAAAATGAAAAAAATCCCGCAAGCGGAGCAGCGTGAGCGGATTGCGGATGCGATTCGTCTAACCCAGCTTACACCACTGGCAAAGCGTTTTCCGCATCAGCTGTCAGGCGGACAGCAGCAACGTGTCGCGATTGCGCGTGCCATTGCGAACCATCCGAAGGTATTGCTGTTAGACGAGCCTCTCGGCGCATTGGATCTGCAGCTGCGCAAAAATTTGCAGGGCGAATTGAAACAACTGCAGCGCAATCTAGGGATTACCTTCGTCTATGTGACGCATGATCAAGAAGAAGCGATGATGATGTCTGATCGTATCGTTATTATGAATAATGGACGCGTGGAACAAGTGGGTTCGCCTAAAGATATATACGAACGCCCGGAGACGTTGTTTGCAGCAACATTCGTTGGGGAGAACAATGTTTTTCATGAAGAGCATATGTTTGCCGTTCGTCCGGAGAAGATTCGCGTTGCGGCTGAACCGGAGGATGCACGCAAATCTGGCATTATACAAGATATCGTCTATTTAGGGAACATTCATAAGCTGATCGTGCATCTTGCGCATGAGCAGACGAATGTGACCGTCGCCTTGGACTTCACGGATGAACGGAAGTGGGAAATTGGACAGCGCGTCGGTGTGAACTGGAACGCTCAGGATGAGGTGATGATCGGCCCATGAAACGCTCCTTCGGCATCATTGCGCCGGTCGTGTTGTGGTTAACGGTCTTTCTCGTCGTGCCGATGGTGGCCGTCATTGCCGTGTCCTTCATGCAACGCGACGAGTTGGGCAATGTCGTATATTCGTTTACGTTGGATAATTACGCTCGCTTTTTTGACCCGCTATACTTGGGCATTTATTGGGATACGTTGTGGCTGTCGGTCTTGACGACGGCAATCTGTTTATTGCTAAGCTATCCGCTAGCCTATTATATTTCGAACGCAAGTCCGAATCGGCAGAAGCTGTGGCTTATTCTGATTACGGTTCCATTCTGGATTAACTTCCTCATTCGGACATACGCATGGGTGTTGCTGTTGCGCACGCAAGGCGTGGTGAATAATGCCTTAATCGATATTGGGCTTATACAGGAACCGCTTCAGATGCTCTATACGAAGGGAGCTGTTCTGCTCGGGATGGTCTACACGTTCATTCCGTACATGGTGCTGCCCATTTATGTCGCTCTGGAGCAGATGGACAATCGCTTGCTGGATGCGGCAAGTGACCTGGGAGCCACGCGATGGAAGTCGTTCTGGCATATTACGCTTCCACAGACGAAGTCGGGCATCATGACCGGGAGTGTGCTCGTGTTCATTACAACGGCAGGTATGTTCGTTGTCACCGATATTCTCGGCGGCGCTAAAGCGCAGATGCTCAGCAATATTATTCAGAACCAATTCCTCGGCGCGCGCGATTGGCCTTATGGATCTGCGCTGTCGGTCTTGTTCGTGCTGAGCTCGCTTATTATTATCGGGCTGTTCAATCGGGCTCTTCGCTCCAGTTATGAAGCATCGAAGGAGGCGAGAGTATGAAGGCTGCAGGCAAAGGGAAGCAGCATCCGCTGCTCGCGTTCCATTCGGCTTTGTTGATTCTGTTCATTTATGTGCCTGTCTTGATGATTGTCATCTATTCGTTCAACGACTCGCGCATCAATTCGAACTGGAGCGGATTCACATTGAAATGGTACGGTTCATTGTTCGATAACCGCCAAGTGATGGAAGCACTTGGGAACAGCTTAACAATTGCCGTCATTTCAACGGTTGTGTCGACCGTATTCGGTACGATGGCTGCACTTGCGCTTCGCCGTATGGCAAGCCGCAAGAAGAAGGGCGTCATCGGGCTCCTATATTTGCCGATTATTGTGCCGGATATTATTATGGGGCTGTCGCTGCTCGTTCTGTTCAGCCAATTTCAAGTCCCGCTTGGAAAGCTGACGGTCATTATCGCCCATATTACGTTCAGCATCTCGTATGTGTACGTTATCGTATCGTCGCGCTTGGCCAATATGGGCAAGCAGCTGGAGGAAGCGGCTTCCGACCTTGGCGCATCGCCGTGGCAGACGTTCCGCTTCGTGACGCTGCCGTCTATCTGGCCGGGTGTTCTGGCTGGTGCGATTATGGCCTTCACCTTGTCGATTGATGACTTTATGATCAGCTTCTTTGTCGCCGGACCGAATTCAACCACTTTGCCTATTTATATTTATGGCTTGGTCAAGCGGGGAATTTCACCGGAGATCAATGCGCTGTGCACGCTGATGATTATCGTCAGCGTTGCGCTCATCGTACTAGCGCAATGGCTGTTGAACCGCGGCAACGGAAACGAACGGAGTTCCATGTTGCCGTTCTAATATATTTTTTCATGATGAAAATCTGCAGGAATATGCAGGATCAGAGAGGGGTAGTAAATTGAACAAAAAGAAATGGTTCGCGGTCGTATTGGCCGGGATGTTGGCACTTACCGCACTGGCAGGCTGCTCTTCGAAGCAAGAGACGCTCAATCTGTATAGCTGGGCGGACAACTTCGATATGGACATGATTAAGCAGTTCGAATCGGAGAATAACGTAAAAGTGAACTATGCCATTTTTGCCAACAACGAGGAACTGCTGGCGAAGCTGAAAGCCGGCGGGGCGAATTATGATTTAATCCAGCCTTCGGATTATATGGTGGCAAGCATGATTAAGCAGGATCTGCTTGAACCGCTTGATTTAAATCAAATTCCGAATTTCCAATACGCAGCGGATCGTTTCAAGAACCCTGAATTTGATCCGGGCAACAAATATTCCATCACGTATACATGGGGCGTTACGGGGATCGCGTATAACAAAAAATACGTGAAAGAAACGCCTGCGAGCTGGTCCGATCTGTGGAAAGAAGAGTACAAAGGAAAAGTGCTGCTGCTGGATGACAACCGTGAAATTATTGGCATGGCGCTGAAGAAAGCGGGCAAGTCGAACAGCTCGCAAGCAGAGGCGGACATCCATGCGGCGGCTGACGATTTGCGCAAGCTGGTGCCAAGCGTGCTGGCCTTCGACACCGACAACATTAAGCAGAAGATGATTGCGGAAGAGGGTTGGATCGGAACGGTATGGTCTGGCGACGCGGCGGTAATCGCAGCAGAGAACCCGGATGTGGCGTATGTGGTGCCTGAAGAGGGCGGCACGATCTGGTCGGATAACTATGCGATCCCGAAGGGAACGAAAAATAAAGAGCTGGCGCAAAAGTTCATTAATTTCATGCTGGATCCGGAAAACAGCGCCAAGAACTACGAATCGATCGGCTACAGCAACCCGATCGTGAAGGCGAAGGAATTCCATAGCAAGGAATACTTGGATAATCCAATGATCAACCTGTCGGAAGACGAGTTGAAACGGACGGAGTGGCTGATTGATGTGGGCAAGCATCTTCAATTGTACGACCGTCTCTGGACAGAACTGAAAAGCGGCCGGTAATAGAGATTCAAGAAGCTTGGTGGCGTAGACCCAAAGTCTGCGTTATCAAGCTTCTTTCTTTTTGTGAGATTTTAGCAATGCGGATTGGGGCATCTTAAGCTTCACCAGCAAAGGAAAAGACAAAATTGTCGCAGATTTCGATAGATTCGGAACATTGACGCTGGTGGGCTACGACTTTTCAGCCATTTGGTGGTAGACGCCAGGCAATATGAAGGTTGATGAGGCTGCCGGAACGATGTTCCGGCAGCCTTAGAACATGTTTAGAGGTTTGTCATATACAATCGTTCAAAATATGAACCACCTTCTGTGGCTGGGTCTGCATAATCCAATGCCCGCCCAACTCTGCCGCAACGTGGCGCCACCCGGAATCTTTCGCCCGCTGTGCCGATTTCCGGAAGACAGGAGTCATGGGCCATTGCTCGGGATTGTCCAGCACCTCAATATATGTACGCGGGATGTGGGCAGCTTCCGGATGATTAATGTCGACTGATTCGGTAAACGACAACAACGTCATAGGTGACTTTCTCCAATCAGATGTCGCACGCGGATGTATTTTCCAACCATCGCCTGTCTCTTGGGCATCCTTTGGAAATTGCTCGGCCATATGGGGGCCTGAGATGCTGGCTATGGACTCGCCGTCATAAGGAACGACCGCATCAACAAAGACAAGATGCTTCAAGCGGTCAGGCAATCGTTCGGCTACCCCTGAAATGACCATTCCGGAGTAGCTATGGCCGACCAGGATGACATCTTGTAAATCTTCGTATTGAATGACCCCGGCTATATTTTGAATAAAAGTGGTCAGTCCTACATCGGGATGCGCCAAATGCGTTCGTTCACCGAGTCCGGTCAGAGTAGGGACATATACCTCATGTCCCGCGTCACGCAGCAGCGCCGCTGCGTCCTTCCACACATAGCCGCCGTCCCATGCGCCATGCACCAACACAAAGCTTGCCATCGATAAAAGCCCCTCTCACAATTTCGATTGTTCGAATATAGTAGAATAATAATACAAAGCTTGTAATTAAGCTACAATTAACATATGCTTGTCGAATGGTGAAAGTCATAATTTGTCGAATTTTATATAAGAATAGGTTTCAGTATGGTATAATATAAAACGCTTACAAAAAAAGTCAGCCTTTTTCCTACAACTTGCACGCATTGACATAGAACTATGGGAGGGGACCGGAAGATGCGATGGAATCATTTTAAATCCAAGCTGCTGATAAAGTATATTTTGTCGTACTTATCGATCTTTCTGGTTCCCATAATTATTATGACGGTTATTATTTATGAGAACGCGGTCAATAACTTGCGCTCCGAAATTGAACAATCCGGCATTAGCCACCTGGAACAAGCCAAAATGAACATCGATGGCAGGATGACGGAATTGAGCGAAATCGCCGCGCGAATAAGCTTCGACAGCAAGCTGACACCCTATATGGTACAGCACTTCTATTATAGCGGCGAAGCGATCGAGGCTTTGGATAAGTACAAAGCGAACAGTTCCATCATCAATGAGCTGTTTTTATATTTTCGCGGCGATGACATCATATACTCTTCGAGAGGACTGATGTCCATCGATACGCTCATCGATCACAGCTATTCGTTTATGAATTGGGATAAGAAGACATTCGTCAAGGACTTGAACGCGGTCAACCTCCCGACGCTTCGTCCGTCCGATTCGGTTACGGTGAACAGGAATGCGAAAAACCGAATGCTTGCTTATCTCGTTCCAATACCGCCGAATCAGACTTATTCCCACGGTACGGTCATGTATCTCATTGAAGAGTCAATGCTTACTGGAATTATGGATTCGGTTCTCGGCAACTTCGAAGGAAACGCTTATATTTTTGGTGTGGATGGCCAAGTACTTGCCGCGACAAGCCGTGGGGATGCGATGGTTGAAGCTGATATGGCTAAGCTAGCCTCAATACCCTCCGGCATTCATAGCGCCAATTTCGGTAATGTGGACCACTCCGTCGTAGCCGTCAAATCGGAAGCGAATGGCTGGACCTATGTTACAGCGATGCCATCGGAACAGTTTTTTGGCCGCGTCGTGCATATCCAGACGTTTATTTTCATGATATTTGGCGTCGTCCTTATCTTCGGCTCTATTTTGGCCGTGCAGCTGGCTCGACGGCAGTACCACCCGATCCGCGATCTGATGGAATTTGCCAATCTAAAGAAGAATTCAGAGCACGTCTTGCCGAAAGGGAAAACCGAGCTGGAATGGATACGGGAAACGCTGTTGTCCTACCAGAATCAAGTCGATCTGCAAGAGCCATATGCGCGGAACCAGTGTCTCCTGACACTGATGAAACGCGGGGCTCCGAGCCGCCAGGAAGCGGAAGACATGCTGCATATGATCGGCGCCTCCACGCCGGGCAACCGCTTGTTCGTCATTATTATGGCTTGGGATTATAGTGAGGAATTGCCTTTTTCCGTGGACAATCGGGAGGCGCTGTTGCAGAAGCTTGCCGAACTTCAACTAAGCCATGCGCAAGCGACCGTATTTGGGGTGGAATTGTCGCAGCCCGCTCAGCTTGCTCTTATGGTCAGCATGACTGCGGATGAGGCTGATAATGAACAAATCTGTATGGAGTCGATCATCGAAGAGATGCAGAGCATGGTCTTGGAGCATACACAGGTCGTGCCGACGATGGGAATCGGCGGTTGCTACGCCGGTCCCGAACAACTGAACCAATCCTACATCGAGGCTGCGTCTGCACTCGAATATCGGATTGTGAACGGAAAGGGCAGCGTCACCTTCTTTTCCAACCTGTCTCATGAACAGGATCATGACTTCTGGATTGCGAAGGACTCGCTCATTAAGCTGGCCCAGAGCTTGAAGCAAGGCAACGCTAACGTAGCGGTCGCCACTATTGGCGCCCTGTTCAGCAAGCTGCATAGTCAAGACATGTCGATCGCGCTTCTGCGCTGCATGTGCTTTGATTTGCTTAATACGGTACTGAAGACCGCATCAGAGCTAGGGCTTGCGGAGATGGCGCAGCGTGTGCCGGATTTGACGAGCTTCGAGACGTTAGAGCAGCTGGAAGCGAAGCTGTGCGAGCTGGCTATCTACATTTGTGGTCAAGTGGAACAGCTGCAAGAGACGGAGCAGCGCTCGCTCACCGATGAAGTCATTGCGTACATTGAGCAGCACTATTCAGATTATGAGCTTAGCCTTGAGCGGCTAGCAGGGATTTATCGAGTATCTGTCTCCTATTTGAGCCGTTCGATTAAAGAGAAGATCGGTCAGACATTTTCGCAATATGTGTGGCAACTGCGCATGGATGAGGTCGTCCGCCAGCTGAAGAGCGGTGACGAGCCACTCAAGGACATTATTTTGCGTGTCGGTTATTTGGATGTGCCGAACTTTATCCGCAAGTTCAAGAAGGAAACCGGGTATACGCCGGGACAATACCGGAAGCTGTACGGGGCAGGCGAAGTCTCTGCCGGCTTGGATGAGGATGGAATTTAGGCAATCGTATGAATATAAAAATATCGACGTATTCTCCTCCTTGTGGTCAAGCTAAGTCATCGCATCAACGCTATTCACAGGAGGGGATAATATGTCACATACAGGCTATCGTTCTAAACTATAAAGTGCAATTCTCTTTCTGCGGACTTACCGAAAAACCTCTATTTGCTGTTCGTCCATGACACTATCCGTAAGAAGAATATCCCCTCGTCACAGGCTCAGCAACCCATCGAGCAGTTATCTTTATCGCTATCCCACTTTACATTTTTGGGCATATATGGTATGTTTTTTACAACTCCAATAAACACGATAAAAGTAATAATTGAACCCACTTCATTTACTCAACTTAATTCCCCCCTGTTATTGAGCGCATAAGAATATCGAAAATAATATACACATGAACCATGAATGATCCCCTCAGACTTTCTTATCAAAGAACTTCATAAGCGTTAGTTAGTCTGTATAAGCTATATTAGCCACCTTTGTAGAACAGAAATCTAATCGGAAGCTAAATCTGAGAATACACTCTTCAAGGATCCGTTTTCACAATGGGCTAAAGCGTGAACTCCTTATTCGGCATAGATGGGGTGTTGCTGGCCGAGCTAGAGAGAATCATATCGGAGCGTTTATCGGTTAAATCGTACACAAAGTAACGCATATGTGCTACTTCTCTTTTTCTTGCAGTGCTGAGCGTTCTAGTTCCACATTACAGAAGCACTCCGGACTTTTAAAGCTGAAAGAATACTGGTGGTAGGCGTTAAAGCTCATTTCTCTTTCCTTTTTCAACGTAAATAATACAGGGATTTGGGCTTAGTTTCTATATTTAACAATTAAAAAGGAGGCAAGTACAAATGAGGAGAAATATTATCGAAAAAACGTTAAGTATGTTGTTAGCTGTGCTTGTGATCAGCAGTGTCTTTTTCAGTGTAAATTCTTTTGCAACCGAAAGTAGTGTATTTCCTAGTAAGGAAGAGTTTCTGCAAATGGTAAGAAGTGATTTGAATTATGTAAAATACAAGAATAATTTACTACACGTTGAACCTAAGCTAGTGAATGATCTTCGTGATGAGAACAATAAACCATACGGCTATATTGCTCAATTTGAATTTGAATATGGGTATGAGGTAGAGAATACTATTCAATTAGCTTCGCTCCTCACCTTTACCTATGATAGTAACAAACAAGAAGTCGAAACTTTCATAATAGACTATAGTAATTCATATTCTGATGGAAAAGTATACCTGAGAGATCATGCTGAAAGTATCCTGCATTCTTACGCAGTCAATGAAAACCTCAAAAAATATTTCTCGGCTATTACTAATGAAGCTCAAGAGTTACAAGAATTAAACAGCGATACTATCTTATCCAATACCTATTGCTGGCAATGTACAAAATATGAGGACAGAGGGGACAACTATGATGGAAAATGTGCAGCGATGGTAGGGACGGCCTGTATATTTGCAGACAAAGTACCCTTCGGAAAACTTATATGCGCCGGGGCAACAATTATAGGTTGTTACGTACCCCCGTATAAAATATGTGTAGAGGGGAGATGGAATAGCAGGTGTCCTGTTGAGGATTGAACATATTTCTGCTTTCACCTTTAAATAAGGGGATGTTTATGAACATTAAAGAATGGGCGCTTTCAATCGTTATACATGCCTTTTTAGGTTATCTATGGGTTCTTTTTGTTGAGCATGTCTTGGGCCTTGCTAATTCAATGGATAATATGATTTTAGGGGGTCTGATCCTATTATTAGGCACCTACTTGTTTTGGTTCACTGTAAATCGAATAACTCCGTTTAACAGCTACAAACTAACTCACCCTGCTAAGGTTGCAGGTATTATCTCTTTTGGATTGGTCGTCATCGTGCTTGTGTTTGTATGTAAAATCATAACCTGAACGATAAATGATAATGAGCAAAAGACAATCGGATTCGTGAAAACTGCCGCAATGGAAGATTCGAATAAATGTTGATTCGCCAGACCGCCAAGGATTATTTTTCCGGCGGTCTTTTGGCGCGCCTGGGATGCCATTGTAATCAGCAAATATGCAAATGTGTTGAATTTGTTGTGTTATCGCTAACATCAATTTTGACCAATTTTACACCAGAAAGCTGCTTGTTGGCAGCGCTCTCCAAATATTGAAAAGCCAGCAACCACGCGGGTTGAGAGCGCTTTTAAAATGACAATGCGGAATCGACATATTTACGGTATAGCAGGCGGATGCCTACAATAATACATGTAAGCGCTAGCAGGAACGAAACGGAAAATCGCAAGCACTGCTAGCACAGCGACAATTATAGATACGCGAAACTTTGAAAGGAGGGAGTGGACACGATGCAAGGAAACGGACAAAGTGCCCTTTCAATGAACGTGGAACCGACAACTATAATTAAAAAGAAATCAACCTGGAGAAAAATGCTGCAAAACTGGGAGCTGTATTTGTTTATAGCACCTGCGTTTTTTTACTTCCTCATTTTCCACTATGGTCCGATGTACGGGATTCAAATTGCTTTCAAAAACTTTATCCCGGCAAAGGGTATTATGGGGAGCCCTTGGGTAGGATTCGATCACTTCGAACGATTTTTTAACTCCTACTATTTCTGGGATCTGTTGTGGAACACGCTCAGCATCAGCCTGTACGAATTGGCGATTGGCTTCCCGCTTCCCATCATATTGGCATTAGCATTTAACGAAGTGAAGGACGGCTTCTTCAAGAGAACTGTGCAAACGGTAACATACGCGCCACACTTTATTTCCGTGGTCGTTATGGCTGGTATTATCATTACGTTCTTGTCGCCTTCGTCAGGTATTATCATTCACATTCTGACTTTCTTGGGTATAGACGCGCCATCCTTCCTGACGGACCCGGCGTGGTTCAAGACTATGTACGTCCTGTCCGGTGTGTGGCAGAGTACGGGGTGGGGAACCATCATCTACTTGGCTGCTCTGTCCGGTGTCGATCCGCAGCTGCATGAAGCGGCGGTTATGGATGGTGCGAGCCGGTGGCAACGGATTTGGAACATTAATATTCCGACCATTGTACCGACGATTACGATTTTGCTCATTTTGAACATGGGCAGCATTCTGGGCGTTGGCTTCGAGAAAATCTTGCTGCTCCAGAACCCGCTTAACATGGAAGCATCAGACGTTATTTCGACCTTCGTATACCGTTCCGGTCTGATAGATGCTCAATACAGCTTCTCCACCGCTGTAGGCTTGTTCAACTCGGTGGTTAACGCAATCTTGCTCGTCACAGTCAACCAAATTGCGCGTCGTACTAGCGAAACAAGTCTGTGGTAGAAGGAGGGAGTGGCACATGGCTGCTGTCGTGAAAGAAACAAGATCGGACAAAATATTTATTGTATGCAACTATATTTATCTCTTACTGGCATTCGTTATTGTAGCGTATCCGCTGTTGTACATCATCAGTGCATCCATCAGCGATCCTAAGCTGGTCAACTCGGGTGAAATGTGGTTATTGCCGAAAGGAATTACGTTCGACGGCTACTTGAGAGTGTTTGAAAATGCCAAAATATGGTCGGGGTATAAAAATACCATTATCTATACGGTGATCGGCACGACAGTTAACCTGCTCGTGACCTTGCCTGCGGCATATGCGTTGAGCCGCAAAGACTTCATCGGTCGCGGCTTCTTCATGGCAATGTTCATGTTCACGATGTTCTTCGGCGGCGGTCTCGTACCGGGCTACTTGCTGATTAAGAACTTGGGACTCATCAACAGCATGTGGGCACTCATTCTGCCGGGAGCGGCTTCCGTATGGAACATCATCGTGGCGCGGACCTTCTTCCAGTCCACGATACCGAAGGAATTGCAGGAGGCAGCGCATATCGACGGCTGTACCAACATGAGGCTGTTCATCAAGATCGTATTGCCGCTGTCGGCTCCAATTATCGCCGTTATGGCTTTGTTCTACGGCGTTGGTCATTGGAACAGCTACTTCGGAGCCCTCATTTATTTGAACGAAGAGGCAAAATATCCGCTGCAGATGATTTTGCGCCAGATTCTCGTTCTGCAGGAAATGTCTGCGGAGACAACAGGTGCGGCGGTTAACGCATCGGTCGCTGCGGCGCTCAACAACAAGGCAGAGGTGGCTTCACTGGTCAAGTATGCGGTCATCATTGTCTCAACTTTGCCGGTAATCGCTGTCTATCCGTTCCTGCAGCGCTACTTCGTGCAGGGGGTCATGATTGGTTCCGTCAAAGGTTAATCGCTATATCTCCTATATAATAGGTTGCCGAAAATGATAACCAAAGATTTCTTGTCTTTGATTATTATAAATATGCAAGTCCAAGAGGTATAATGATATTCATAAAAAGGGAGGATCTTGCAATGCAAAAGCTAAAAAAGACGTGGGCAATGCTGTTGTCCATGACCATGATCTTCACACTTCTTGCCGGTTGCGGAAGCGGGTCATCGGACACGCCTGCTGCTGAAGGCAACAAGAGCGGTGAAGAAACCGCAAGCAATGTAAACAAGGAAGGCTTCCCAATCGTAAAAGAACCGATCACATTGACGATGATGGGTCAAGATGCAGGTATTCAAAACTGGAAGGACATGGAGTTCTTTAAAAAGATGGAAGAAATGACGGGCGTCAAGCTTGAATTCCGCAACGCTCCAATCGACAGCTTTGATACAAAGAGAAACCTAGTATTTGCAAGTGGTGACTATCCGGATGTATTCTTCTCAGGACAACTGCAGGCTTCAGACGAAGTAAACTACGGCGGACAGGGCGTCTTGCTTCCATTGGAAGACTTGATTGAGAATTATGCGCCAAACCTTAAGAAAATACTTGACGATAATCCAGATATCCGCAAATCGATTACAACACCTGACGGTCATATCTATTCCTTGCCGAACATTGATTTGGATGCTGGCTGGTATCGCGGTCCAATGTGGTACAACGGCAAGTTCTTGAAAGCGCTCGGCATGGACAAGGTTCCGTCCACAACTGACGAATTGTACACCTACTTGAAACGCGTCAAAGAAGAGGATCCGAATGGAAACGGCAAGCAAGATGAAATTCCGCTCACTTCCGTTAAACTGGACGATCTCCGTATGTGGCTGCTGGGTTCCTGGGGGATTTATAACGAAGTCATTTATTCCGATAAGGAAAATAAAGTCCACTATACGCCGATGGAACCAGGATACAAGGAGTATCTGACATTCCTGAACAAGCTGTGGAGCGAAGGATTGCTGGATAAGGAAACATTCTCGCAAACGGACGAACAGAAGAAAGCGAAAGGTAAAAACAACCAAGTCGGCTTGTTCGCTGACTACCATGCTTACTTCACATTAGGCGGAGAACCTAACATGACGGATCCAATGTACGCTCCAGTGAATAGTAACGTTCCGGCAGTAGCTGCGAAGCATCCGGGTCTGGCTAAAGGCGCATTCGCTATCACGAACAAGAACCAACATCCTGAAGCTACAATTCGTTGGGTTGATTATTTGTACTCCGAAGAAGGTGCTGAACTGCTTAGCAATGGTCCTGAAGGCATCCTCTGGAAGTATGTGAACAAAGACGATCATACGAAGGAATGGTTGCCTGTACCAGGCGGCGGTGATCGTGAAGAATATCGGGCGACATTAACGCCTGACTATGCTACCGTTGTTCCAAAATTGTCGAATGACAATGTGAAGCGCGGTTTCGAGGGCGAATTCGAAGCATGGCTCAAAAAGGAAACGGCAGAAAAAATAGCTCCGATCAGTAAAGTGCCTTTCCCTAGCGTCTACTTGTCTCAGGAAGATCAGCAAGAAGCGTCCAGCTTGCGTTCCGACTTGGATACGTATGTGAAGCAAATGGAAGCGAAATTCGTAACGGGACAAGAACCTCTTAGCAACTGGGATAAATATATTGAAACTTGCAAAAAAATGGGCGGCGAGCGCATCGTTGAAATTTACCAAGCTGCTTATGACCAATGGAACTCCAGTAAGTAATAAAGTCGGGCCGGCAGATTTGCCGGCCTTTTAATTTCAGGCGTGCCCAGAGGCACGCATTATCTTGTTGGTGCAAGTCCAGCCGAAGGAGGGGCCAAGCCACCTTTGTAGCTAGGGACCTACGTATGGCGAAATCCGTGTGTAGAAGCGTATCGACGAAAGTACTTGTCAGAGACAGGGCGAGCAATATGCCAGGACGTAACATGAAGTGAATCCTGCCGCGTCGTCAAAAAGGCCTCGCAAGAGGGACGAGAGGAAGCTGAGCCCCGTTTATATGGGCGAAGGCCAAGGAAACTGTATAGGCAGCAGTGAAGAATCCTCCGGCGTACGGGGATCGGCATGGGATAAAAAGATAATGCAGTGAACTGGGGAGACCCACCCCTGCACAGATAAAAAAACTGTAAAGAGATACTCTATAAGCACAAAAGTGAAGTGAGTTATCTGCAGGAAGGGAGTCCGAGGGGCTCATAGTACTGAGGAACCGCAGGACAACAAAACCTGTGGGAGGAGTTATAACACCGCTGCTTGCGAATATCTATTTGAACTATTTTGATACGTTATGGGAAAAACATGGCGGCAAAATAGGAGAGCTGACGCGATACGCAGATGATTTTGTGGTCGTATGCAAAACAAGAAAAGATGCTATCCATGCATGCAAACGGATACGTTCGATTATGGAGAGGCTAGAACTTACGCTGCATCCAACCAAGACACGTATTGTAGGCTTGTGGACAGGCGAAGAAGGATTCGACTTTCTTGGATTGCATCACCGCAAGAAGAAAGCAAAAACCGCAAATGGTCAGGTCTACTACACAACACAACAGTGGCTAACCGAGAAAGCGGAGAAGCGCATACGGGAAGTGGTCAAGGAAAGATTGGTACGCCAAGGATGCGTGTAAAGTCGCTAACGGAACATATTGAATAGCTCAATCCAAAGACACAGGGATGGCGGAATTACTACTATACGCCATACAGTCAACGTAAGATGGCGAAGTTAGACTGGTACAAGGCTAGCACGCTGGTACGCTAAGAAGAGACAACGCAAAAGCTGGATGGGTTCTGTTGCAGAAGTGATGCTAGCCAAACAGTGCAGTCTCAAAACTCTCTTGTAGTCTGCATGCACATGAATGACGAACATCGGAAAGCCGTATGAGGGAAACCTTACGTACGGTTTGATGAGGAGGGGCAGAATTATCTGCCCTTTACTCTAGAAACCAGTTCTTAATGCTGTATTCTTTGCATGATGTAAGGGAGTTCAATTATTTATCAATAGTATAATCAATTGACTGAATAGGAACACTGCTTTTTATTACGCTCCATTTCTTTCCCTTATTATTTTGAACTAAGGAAATATCAACCATTACCGCATCTAAGTTTTTGTCCAATAGTATGTTTTGTGAAATGTCACATTGTAACGAATACTTAACAGTAATGTTTTCCAATTCCTCTTTTTTAAAGCTTAAGTTACTAATATACTTTTCGATCTTTTTAGGAAATTTCAACTCTATTTTAGACTCATCTTTTTTTGAAAACACAGTAGTAGAAATAAGCTTTCCATTTTCAAATTTAAGATGAGATTTGATTATTGTAGCAACTTCCATATTATTTTTTGGATAATCAAATTCTTCAAATTTTTCTAAAAAATATTGTCCTGTATCTAATATAATTATCTTATTATTCTCTAAAGTGGCTTTCATTTTATTAAATTCCGGAATATATTCCGTCAATTTGAACGTTATTTTATTTTCAAGGGCCCCTATTATAGGAGTCTCTTTTAATACAATTTTACTATCTTGCATTAAGGACATTTTCTCAATGTTTAATGTTTCGATTTTATAAGGAAATGAAAGTGTCAATTTCTTTTGATTTTCGCTTATGAGAACATTATATATTAAATAGTTATCTTCATTAATTTTGTAGTCTTTGAGTAATTCATATACTTCTTGTTCTTGTCTATCGTATTCTTGTCCCTTATCCACACACCCCAGCAACAAAAACAAAATAGATAAAACCAAAATACACTTCGTTTTTTTTAAATAATATCCATCCTTTTTAAATCCCCCCTCACTGAGGGGGGATTTAATGACTATTACAACGGATTATCATACAACCAATATTCAGTCCCGCCATTATTATCATAACTTGAAGCCGTATATAAAGTATCTCCAAACCAACCTTTATCTAAGTATTCATAATCTCTTTTTATAGCTTTACATGCAGTCTTAAGTTCAGCTTTGTGATACCCTTTAACAGTATATTCAACACTAGTTTCTTTGCTGTATTCATTTCCTATTTTTACAGACATTGAGAGTTCTGCAATTTTTGCGAAATCAAATTTTGTACTTCCTGAAATTTCACCAGTGTGCTAGAACGGCTTGGCGGCAACGGTTTTTTTAAATGAACTCATATCAATCTTCGTCGGCGTCCGCTGCTGCCGCTGTCGCATCGGTGGCATGCAGCTTTCGGTATTGACCTGGGGTATACCCGGTTTCCTTCTTGAACTTGCGGATGAAGTTCGGCGTATCCAAATAACCGACTCGCACAATGATATCCTTCAACGGATCGCTGGTCGTCAGCAGTTGCCTTATGACCTCATCCATCCGGCGCTGCCAGATGTATTGCGAGAAGTTGCTACCGGTCTTCTCTTTGAAGGCGCGGCTCAAGTAGGATGAAGAGATAGAGTACTTCTGTGCGAGTTGCTCCAGGCTAAGGTTGTAATTGGCATATTGCTCATCGACATGGGCGATAATTTTATCCATGAGCGAGTGCTGCTCGGATTCTGTATTCTGTTCTACTCGTTTACAGATCTTGGATGCAAGCGCGCACAGCTTCTGTTCCAGCTCCTCCAGAGATTCGAAGGAAGTCAAGTTCGGTATATCATGAACGAATTCGTCCATGCCAAGCTCTGATGCTGATTTGAGCAGCGTGTTCAAAATGTCGAAGCAGATGCAACGCAAGAGCGACACGGACAACGACTGCATTTTCACATTGGCGAAAATGGTTCCGATCATTTGCACAGCGACGATCTCATTGCCGTGCTTCAAGCTTTGGACGAGCTTGAGCAGCGCATCCTTCGGTATCCAGAAGGTGTCATTAGGCGTCTGGGATAGCTTCTCGAAGTAGGTCGTACTGCCCTTGCCGTTCGCCATGCGGCACTCCAGCGCGGAAGCTGCCTCAATGTAGGATTGATCCAGCAACGCTGGACTGGGATAGCTAGTGCCGATCCCGAATGACGGGATAAGGTGAGAACTCTCCATCACGATGACGCGCAACGCTTCGACGATCTGCTCCATCCGGTAGTTCGGCGACAGCTTGTCTTCCTCTTCCCCGTACATATTGACGATAAGCGCGATCTGATCAGACTGCGGCAGCTCGACGCCGTAAGCGTGCGCCTTGTATTCTGGAATTTCCACCTCGGTCAGCAATTGACTGATTTCTTGGCGATCCTGAGCCGTTTGCGGTATGCCTGGATATTCGTCCCACGCCATAGCAATGACGAAGTGATGGCTGCCAGGCAGTTCGATGCCGAACATCTCCATTAGCCGCTCAGATTCCTGATCCTCAGGTGTCCCGTGCTTCAAGAGCATAAGCAGGAACTGGTTCCGTGCATACGGTTCCTGGATATCGACACGGGTGCTGTACTCGTGCAGCATCTGGCGTATCCATTCCAGCTCGTTGCGTGATTTCGCCGGAGCCGGTGTGTTGGAGTCTGTGTTCAGCTTGGCGAATTCCATCAGATCATGGATCGGATGATATTGTCTCTTGGCCAGAAGGACAGCCGCCAAAATACCGGCCAAGACAACCACGACGAAGGCAAGCAGGAAAAACGTCTGGATATGGAAGACGCGCCCGAAAAATTGATCGCTCGGCATGGCGGTCACATACGTCCATCCGTTCAATTCGGACTTGACCGCGACGACGGAATGCGGATTGTTGTCCAACGTCAAGCTGTGGATGCCAGGGCCCAGTTCAGTCAGGACGTGCACCTCATCTGCAGGAATTGCGGTCCCATTATTGTTGCGAGCCAGAACCCGACCGTCTTGATCGAAAATGTAGCTATTGCCATTAAAGTTATTCAGGATGGAGTCCATTAGTCCCGTAAGCTTGGATTCTTCCATTAAATACAGTACGGTTCCATGCGGATACGAGCTGTTCGGTGTAACAGGCACGAGATAAGCGAGCAACGACTTCTTGAGGTGCATGTTCGTACTCACCGAATCCGCCGGGCGAACCGTTGGATAAGTAACCTGATTCAAATCCTTGACAATGTCTTCTCGGCTCCAATCCTCGAAGAGGTACGATTGATCGAACATCACATCTAGGCTCGTTAACCCTCGGGAGGAATATATGACATCGTCGCCACGGAAATACAAGAAGACCTCGTCCAGTATTGAACTGTTCGCCTTGTACTTGTCCAGCGCTTGAATCGCTTCGCGCGTATAGTAAGGATGGCGCACCATATATGGAGTCAACTGATCGTCGTAGGAAATCCGGGTGGCGATATCGCGCAGTTCGGTCATGCGGGCGTCGATATTTAGCTTGACTTGGTTCAATTGATTGACATTCGATTGTTCGATTTCAGAGCGCAAGTTATTGACGGCGTTCTGATAAATGAAGAAGGTCAGCACCACCAACGGGATGAGAAAGATTAAGACATACGAGAAAATGTACTTTAACAACAGCTTCGATTTGAAGTGATTCCAATTCATTTCCGCATCCCCCTGTGTATCATAGCTGTATACAAAAAAACGGATGTGACCGACAACTCGTCGGTATCCGATAAAGTGCGCAAAGAGGCGAGGTTGTTATAAAAACGCAACACTTTAATTGTAAACGATTGCACCTGTAAAGGGAATGGCAAGGCTTATAATCCTCTTTTATCTAATTTTAAGGTTCACTTCAGATTTCTTTAATGTAGCTCTAGTATTCTGATTATGGACCGAATGACAGATGAGTTCTTGTAAAGGAGGGTTGCCAAGCAATCGATTATTGATCTTGGACCTTGGTTAGCCGGAGTCATCCGTTGCACAAGGAAATCCGTTTCATCTTTCTCATGGTTTACAGTTTACCCCTAGAACATATATAGGCCGCATCGTCTCGGAAGCGATGCGGCCCTTTTTTTGTTTATTCATTCAACAATATTACCTTATGGATACCACGCTATCGATCAGCAACTTGTCTTGCAGCACCGCTATGCGCTCTTCAACTTCCGACTCCATTAGCTCCTCGAGGCTGTCGCTGTACTTACCTGCTATGTCGATGTTATACCGTCCATCCGCTTCTTTGATATTTACCTGCAAGGCGAATTGAACGGAAGAGAGCACGCCGAACGATTCCTGTTCCTTGAACGTGTATGTTCCGTCAGCTCCTTTCTGGAAGTAGGAGTCAAATATTCGCAGAGCTTGTTCCCCGCTATAATAATCCTGCAGCGATTCGGTGAGCAATTGTTTATCTTTCTCCGTCAATGTGAGACGCTGCGAATAACGGAGCAGTTGATTTGTCCAATTCTCCACGTCCCGCAACCATAAGAACAAGGAGATTTTGTTCGATGTTTGAAGCAGTTCGCCTGCCAGCTTGTCAGGAGCCGTCACACGGATCACATCCAAAATAGTGGCGACTGTTACGGATGTGTTCTTCTGTTCCTTCGCGCCCGTCTGCATGGAGGCACTGCACCCTGTAATAAGCAAGATTGCCATACATACCGCAATTATTTTTTTCATTCTTCATGCACCTCGGTTTACAACATCTGCCTTACCCATCAGAGGACGGGAATGGCACTGTTTATTTTATGTGATTGATTCGAACGGAATGCCTTTGGCCACTCGTTCTTCCATGCTCATGTCACGGATCTCCTCCATGCTGTAGAACACTTCAAGCTCATTGTCGTGATCGGCTTTTTCAACGGGGGCAGTGGAGGCAGGAACGTTATTTTTATATCCAGGAAAGAAGTTAGAGATTGGATCTACTGCAGTCGAAGAATTATCTGTCAAGCAAGCTCCGCTGCATCTTCTCGTTTCGAAATGCAAATGAACCCCCTGCGCTTGGCCCGAGTTTCCCATTTCTCCCAGCTTGGTCCCCTTAACCACATTTTTATTTGTTGATACCACGGGGGATTTGTTCATATGTGCGTATCTGGACTGATAATTTGTATTATTAATGGAATGATGAATGTAGACAACCCATCCATAACTGGTGGACCAACCGGCTCGCGCCACTTTTCCGCCATAGAAGGCTACGATAGTGTCGCCGGCAACGCCGGCCCTTCTGCCTCCGATATCGATGCCTTTGTGAGCATTTCCCTTAAAGCCTTGTGTGATTCGGGTTGAATCAGGCACCGGCCAATGGTATGTGCTCGCTGCGGATGTCGTTGCAGAAAGGGAAGCAAAGCTTAATGCAATCAGTGCGAACACAGTCACAAGCCTCCTCATCACAACAAATACCTCCTCTATAGTTAAATTTACCCATATCATAATGGGTACTGCTTGTGTCTGTATATCATTTGTTTGGCTTTAATTTATTGAATGTTTTTATCGGCGAATAGAAAATGAAAAATTCTGTTGATGGGTTGAAAGCATGTGGTTTTTGATGTGCTTATTGACCAGTGGACGTTTACAGCGATTGGGATTTATAGTAAGGTGTTAATAAATGAATAGGGAATATTTGTATGTAAAATTGGGGCTCGAAAGAAGGTGATGATATGGGTTCTGAGCTGAGGCGCGTAGGTGAATTGATTCACGATCATCGGAAGAGGGCAAGATACACCTTACATCAGTTGTCAGCCCTCTCGGGCGTTCCGAAAGGAACAATTTCGAAAATCGAGAGAGGCGAAACGAAACATCCCGAATTAGACACCGTTCTGGCGTTATCATCTCCATTATCGATTTCATATGAAGATGTTGTGAATCATTACGTTGTAATGGAGAAACGAAAAAATATTTTGCACCATATGCTGTTAGAGGCCGTTCGGGTTAGCGACATGAATATCATTGCGAAGGTAGCCGATCGTTTTCTAGAATGCGACGGTGTGGATAGTTATGACCTAGTAGAGGAACTCTACAACATAACCGGTTCGGTGACTGATGAAATGATCAAACTTGGTTTATTTGAACTTCTCGCGAAATATGCCAGAGAGCACGGAATACAACCTTTTGTGGCGAAAGCTTTATTCCAAAAGTACTTGATTGAACGAAATGATTTCAGCAAACTGGATCTTACTTTTCAAGCCGGAACATATTTATTACTTTACGTCAATTTTTTATCGGAAGAAGAGAAGGTACTGTTACATTTCAAACTAGGTTTTCATGCTTACGCGCTGCAACTCTATGAGAAGTGTATCCATCTGTGTACTTATATCACCAAAGAGAATGATAGCGACCGTCTCACAAAAGCGCGTGCCCTACTCCTTATCTGCAATTCCTACTACTATTTAGGCGAATACTTTATGGCTGAACAGTATCTTTGTGAATGCAAAAAGTACCCTTTTTCCGAGATTCAAGAAAATATTAAGCTTAACGAGGCGGCGATTCAAGGTAAAAAGGGAAACAAAGATCTGGCAATATCGCAACTTACAATTTGCTTAGATCAATCCTCACCAAATAATGCGATTCATATTATTAACGAACTTCTCGAACTATATCTCCAGAGCAAAGATATCGACGCAATAGAACAACTGATTGGTGATGAAACACGAATACTGAACGCTGATTATCATACACCGTTTAAGAAATCAGAGTTGGCCTTATATTATAAATTAAAAGCCAGTTACTTAATATTAAAAAAGCGATTTGAAGATGCAATTGATTGCTATATAAAGAGTGCAGTATATTACTCAGAAATAAGAGCTTATAGCGATTCAAATGAATGCTTTTATTTAGTGTTCAAATTGCTATCGAATGAAACAGTTAATGTATCAGTAACTGCTCAGTTAAAAGAAGCATATAATATGCTGCGTAAACTGTAATTACTGCAAAGGCGGTGATTGGTATGTACCAGAAAGTTCTGAAAATGGGGTTAATAATTACAACCCTGCTGTTTTGCGTATCACCTTTCATAAATAATCAAGATAAGAATAACATCACGTTAGATGATAGTATTTACAAGTTCGAATATAATTCTTTCTCTGGGGGCGATATTGGTGAGCCCGGTGGCTGGTGATATATATATAATGTGCGAGGTGTAAGATTGAAACTCAAATCGATCTTACATCTTTTTTTGTGCGTTTATGGTAAGTAACCTTCATTTTTCTTTAAACTAACAATCGAAAAATGTCTAATTATTAGAATTAAAGTCGAAAAGTTTTAAAATATGAAAAATTTTAGAGAATATTGAAACATGTTTTAAATTGAATATATAAGTACTACTTCAAGTTAACTGTGATTGACTTTTAAATTCGTTGTGAAGGGAGGGTGTCAATCCAATTTCGATGGTTACGCAGGATGAAGACTTAGTACTTATACAAAAAGTTGAAGATTTGCGTCAACGCTTGATAAGAACAGTGGGTAGCATTAAAAGCTTTAATGATGAGCGTGTAGTTGAGCTTAGTCAGGAACTTGATTATTACGTACTGCAGCTTCAAAAAAGAACTATAAACATAAAACCTCAAGATGATAAACAAAAGATAGGGTTGGGTTATTCGAATCTGCATGAAGCGAGGAACAATTAGGTGGAAATTAAGGATATGGTGGATTATTAGTGGACAACGGTTTAGAGCTACAATTGTAAATGATATTTAACATTATTTAGTATAATGCTTCTGCACTAATAGTTTAAATTATTCAAAGGAGGTGAAATACATATGGAAGCTAGCATGGGAAAGAACGATAAATCGAAAAATAGATATCCACAACTTGAAAGTGATAGTTTTGGAGTTGGAGCAGTTAGATCGAATGTAAGCTTAAATTCTAATGGTGGTACTGGTAATACTGGAAGTTGTGGAACTAATGTAAGCTGCATTCTTTGTTGCTGCATCGGCTCAGGAGGAGGTGCTGAGAATAAAAAAATTCAGATTGAGGTATAGTAACTAATTGCGTTTAAAAAGGATTTAAATAACTTGTCATCTAAACAGAAAGTATAACGTCTTACAGGATTGGAGGCAGGATATTGCCATCCTCCAATCCTTCATCCTTATTATATCAATAAATCAATAATACAGCCTTGTTCTAAATTTGGATATTTTATTTTTATCATGATTCTTAATTAATGAGGCGAATAACCCTGTGTTAATGAACTAATCAAGAAAGGTTGAATTTATATATGTTGGATAAAGAGATAAGATACAAAATCAATAATTTTATTATTCATGAAATAGAAGTTGAAACAACGGTGGTTATTCATACCAAAGGTATAGTGAAAATCAAAGAAGAAAGACTAGGAGGGTTAATTAAAAAGTGGGATTTAAGTAACCAAAAATCAATAACAGAAGCAGAGATAAAGAGTGTTTTCAAAGAAGATTTTGAAGCAGCTCTTAGCTTCATGATAGATAATTATATTATCGAGAAAGAGATCAAAGTAAATTATTCAATAAATAAATTAGTATTTCTAAGTAATAATCAATGTATGTCTCAATTCTTTGATTTTTGTGTAAATGAAGAGATAACGCTACCTAAAAAAAATCAATTGATTATCGATAGAATAAATGATTCATCTATCATTGAAAATGATTGCTTGTATGTTGTTTTCTTAAATCCTTATAATAAAAAACTTGCATCACAAATAAGAGACTGCATCAAAAGTAGAAAAAACTCTCTATTATTGATGACTTATGTTTACAACAATAGTTTCTATATGGATTCACTTTATTTTCCTACATTATATAACCCTTGTCATTTGTGTCATATCGGTCACATTGAATCACAACTTAGAGTTAATACTAACGGGGGTATTACTTATCAGCAGATTATTGATTCTATATACCTTGAAGAGTCTAATTTTTCAATTCATACACCTTTAACAAAAAATAATATATTAAATATTGCGACAATGTTAAGTAACAAACTTTCTAAATTTATTTTTTTGGAGAAAGGACTATTGATTTATCCAGAGGAACTACATGAGTGTCACATGATTGAATTGGAAACAAATAATGTATATTCAGATTATGCTTTACATTGGGAGTTGTGTGACTGTTATGAATAAAGAAAATAATATTGAAATGATATTAGAAAGAAACACCTTGGAAAGATCATATCATGATTACATCTATACCCATAGCATGCCTAAAAAAGCAGAGAACTTCATAATGAAGTTTCATCAAGCAAGTACATTTCTTCATGACAGTAAGAGTGAAAATATTATTTTTGACCAGAACATCTTTCCATGGCTAAAGGTAGTGGAAAAGACAGATGTAAAGCCTGAATACTATGAGCATGAAATAATGCTTCACAAACAAGTTTTAAGCAATATTAAAGGAAGTGCCAGAAAATATAATGTTGATTTTACCTTCACTTTCGAAGAACTTTCAATACTATTAAATAATTCATTCGGAAGAGATAAGGATAGCCATTCTAAAAAGTATGGGTCTGCTGGCGGCCTGTACCCAGTTATTCCTCTAATGCTTGTTTTTAAAAGCTTCTCGAAATTTGAAAATGGTGTGTATGTCTACAATAGTCTGCAACAGAATATGATGAGAATAAAAAATTGGACGAACGAAGAGAGTAGATTCGTAAAGGAAGAAGTATGTCACCATAGCACAGATTTACCAAATACCTGTATGGCTTATGCGGTTGACATTAGAAAAGCTATTTTAAAATACCACATTCGAGGATATAGACATGCTGTAATTGAAGTCGGTGCAATGAGTCAAGTATTCAAGCATAGCTTACATAGCTTAAAAGAAAATGTAGGTGAAATTAGTTGGTCTGGATTTAATGATAATCAATTATCTTTTGAATGTGGGCTTAACGCCAGATTATGCCCGATAATCCTTTTGCAGTGGTTTGGACATTTATATTAGTTTCAAACTTTTTCTACACACTTAAGTTCAATAAATAAATATCACAGTATTACTTAAATTGTCTTTCAAACAATAAGTACGCTTATAGGTGGTGATTTTATGTTATTCATGGATAACATGATGCATTACAACATTCCACAAAAAAAATTCATTGTCGATAATATTTACACTTCTTTTTCTAAAGTAGGTAATTACTTGAAGTCGGGATTTATTGGACCGGATGGTTCAACTTCAATTGATTTCAATAAGCGTGCTTCAATGATGAAATCATTTTCTGAAATACTGGAAAGGAGGGCATTGTTTGCAGGTGGATTTATACATAGTGAGAATAGGGTTTATGCCTTCAATTTATTAAAAAGAGAGATGGATTTAATAAATGTAAAGTATTCATCCTATTTGATTGAAAAAGACTACTCCATAGATACTACAGGATCAGCAGCTCATACTAATTCGAAGTATGCCATCTACAACGCCATTAAAGAACTAATAGAAAAAAATGCTCTATTTCATTTTTGGTATGGATTATGTGGTATGCGAGTAATAATTAAAGAGATGTGCACTAATGAGAAAAAGATAATTGATATCCTCAGTAGAACTGGGAAGGATGTTATATTCTATTATAACGATTTTTTTCACCCCTTAAAGGTGGTATTTTCCTTTGTAATTAAAGACAGAAATATATGTTCATCTGGGGTAGGATCCGCATTTTCTATTTCTGAAGCTATGAATAAATCATTACAAGAAGCTTATTTATTGTTATGGAAAGATGAAACACTTGAACTTGTCGAATCAAGAAAAAGTTATTTTATAAAAAAATATGATGATCATAGCGACTGTTTAAACCATCTTTATAAAATCAAAAGCATACTCACAGTAAATCCCAATGGATGTGGTAAAATAAACCATGAGTATGATTTAAATTGTCTTCTTGAATTACTACCTAGTTGGATCAAAGATATTTATTTAATTCCACTAAACCAGAACATTAGAAATGGGATGAAATGCGTCAAGGTTTTTTCTCCATATATGTATAATCATGTGCCGAATAAACAGCACCTAAACTTAAATAATCCTATGAATACAAACACTTTAAGGATTAATGAACAGACTCTTAGTAGTATTCCTAATTGTATTGTTACATAGAAATGGGGGAGTATCATTATGATTAATACAAGAAACAATGGAACGCCCTTTATCTTGAAAAGAATTCAAATTAAACAAAATACATTTATGAATGATTACTTCCAGTGTGACATTATCCCATTTCCTGAAAACGGACCTCCAGCAAGCTCCGTAAGTTTCAAGATGAATTCTGCTTTGAAAGCAGCTATAGGTGAACATTTAGAACGTACTTCTGTTTATGTTAATAATAAAAGATTTAAAAATCTAACGCTCACAGCATATAATATGATTACATGGGAGCCAGTTTTATTACCTTTGCATAGAATTTTATTGAATTGGAGCGTTCCAATATTTAAACAGGTCGATCTAATTAATACTTTTAACGATACTTGCGGCTTAGCTTGTCATACAACTTCATTTAATTGTGTACAGTCAGCCTTTTTTGAGTTTTTTGAGCGTCAATGTCTTTTATATAATTGGTTTACAAGCTCACCAGGGAAACAATTATATTTGAAGCATCTGTTAAAAGATGGTGATCTCAGAAAATTAATTAAGATGGCATATCATCATGTAGAGGAATTGTATTTTTTTGATATTTCAATTCACTGTGATGTTAAAGTAATAATAAGTATAGCATTAGGTGAAAAAACTAAAGGAGTCGGCTTATGTGCTCACTGGGGCTATAAAGATGCCATCTTAGGTTCAATTAAAGAATTATTTCAGTATATAACAATAGAACAATTCGACAATACTTTAAACGGAAAACAGATTGATAATAACTTGACTGATCCTCTGTATTATAGTAAGCACTTTATGAATCATGTTAATTCATGTACTTTAAAAAAAGACTTTGATTACTTAATAAGTAATTCAGAATATACTAATATAAATGCATCACAAAGTCTCTCTGTTAGCAAAGAAGAGTTTAATACCATTGCAAAAAAGATTTCCTCCGAGGTTAACATGGACCTAATATTGTGCTATATACCACAATTGTATCAAGGTATTAATACTAAAATAGTGAAAATATTGACTACTAAGGGTTTTTATCATATGTTTGCAGCAGAAATAGACCCACACAAAGTTCCTATTTTAGAAGCATATGATGGTGAGTTACAGAACATTGGAAAAATGATTCCATTCGGTTAATAAAGAGGGGGTGCTAAATTGTTAATTATCAAAGAGTACGTTAGATTGTATACTAAAATAATGTTGAACAACAAGATAAGTTTTTTGTGGTATTTGGTTTTCCCCTTAATACTTTTCTTCGTATACAATTACAATTGGCTTATGAGTGGACCAGATGCATACTCATTCTATTTTCAGGCAAGCATGTTCTTAGCCTATATTACATTCGTTATGTCAATAGAGGTAACAACAAGCTTAATTAGTATGAGAGAAAATGGATTTTTAAAGATGTTTAAATTCGTTTCTGGTAACAAGTATCCTATGATTTTTGGAAAAATCATCACCCAGCTATCCTTCCTAACCCTTTCTATTCTCCTATTTTCTCTTGTGATTAGCTTGTTTAGTCTAAGTAATACTGCAGATATTATATTATTCATTGTTTGTTCTTTAGTTACTAGTTTATGTGGGGCAATTCCAGCAATGTTCTTTTTTTTGGTGTTAATGATTTTTCCCATGAAACAAGAATCGCTTGTCACCATATTAAATATGCTTTTACTTGTGTTTTTATTAGTAACTGCTAATAATCTTGCACATTCAATGTCGTGGGGGATCATTTTGCTATACATTAACCCATTGGAGTTAGTTAGAGCTTTAAATTTATTGATAACAGAATTTATTACAGGTGAGCAATATGATAATTTTAGTATGGCTTACATATTATTTGGATTAATCTTATATATAATCATCGGATTTTTTGGAATGAGATACATGAGAATTGTATCATCAACAAATAGAACATGAATTGGGGCATTCATATGATAAAAATCCAGAATCTAAGCTATAGGCACAAAGGTTGTAGTAAGTATCATTTGGAGAACTTATCTGTGGAATTTAAGCCAGGAACAGTAAACGTCATTATAGGAAAAAACGGTTCTGGTAAAACTACACTTTTTGATTTGATAACAAATGTAATTAATCGACCGGCTGAGATTAAAGGTGTACCTAAAGAATCTGAAATCATATACCAATTGCAGGGTTTATTATTTCCGGCAACATTGAAGGGAAAGGATTTATTTAGATTTTTTTTGTACACAGATTATAAAAATGATATAAGAATTTCAAATACTCCCTACACAGATCAGTATATGGCACCTTCGGAAATTGAGTTAATGGAAAAAGTGTGGAACACACAATTCGGTCAGTTATCTGTAGGTGAAAGAAGATACTTAAGTATATTGGCGATAACCCTTATGCAAAGAAAGTTGTATGTTTTTGATGAACCAACTTCTGGAGTTGATCCTGAAGCAAGAATGCAAATTTTACAAAGAATAGAGAAACTTACTCGTGCCACAAACTCTATCGTCATTCTCTCCACTCACACCTTACATGAGTTTCAACATATAAATTGTAAAATTCACTTATTGCATAAAGGAAATATAAAATTTCAAGGGACTTACACACAATTCGTCGAAAATACGTTTAATCATAATCCGGATGTCGCATTTTACCAAAACCTCATTCTATAATACTCCAACTGCTTCCTCGCAAGCAGCGGCATACTGCCGTACACATATTTGCCCGGTTGCAACAAGAGCATGCTTTTCAGGGAAGTGCGTCAACGCTTAATAAAAGCAGTAGTAGATATCAAAAGTTTCAATGATGAGTATGTTATTGAACTTAGTCAAGAGCTTGATACATACATCTTACAGCTTCAAAAAAAGAATTACTCTCTTAGACTAAAAGATAAGAGAAAAGCAGGACCTTTGTGTCCCCAGTTCCATAGGAATTCGAAATTGGAATATGACATGAAAGAATTTAGGGGGATAGAGGGCGGCTGCATGTGACTCGTTTACAAAGATAATTTGCTAGGAGGCTACTTTATCTCGAAGAAAAGGGAGATAAAGCAGCCTCTAGTATTTGCTTAATCTGTAGTGAAATGAGGAAAGCAGATGTTTACACTGAGAAGAAAAGATATTATTTTCACCTTACTTTTTTTATGCCTGTATATAATGTATTACCTTTTTCTAACTTATATCGATAAGCAAGAAAGGTTCAACGAATTGTCCAATGGATTCTATTCTAATCATCATGCTGTATTAATGAATAACGGTGATAACGATTGGGTCGAAACTGAGCTTTCACAATCCAGTTACCGACTGTTCATAGAATATAATGATACCTACCGCTTTTTTAAAGATCATAGTAGTGATTGGTCCCCTCCGATCGAATCTGGTCGTTTTTTTACTCATGAAGAAAAGAAGCCGGTAGCGGTTATTGGAAGGGAAATGTTAGAGTACGCTAAGGGCAGTAACGGTGCGAAGCGTGTATCTTTTAATGGAGAAAATTATGAAGTAATCGGAATTATGGGTGCATCATTCGCGAGTCCAGTTGACTATCTAATCTTGATATATCAACCTGGCCAGACACCTTTAACACCTGATATGCGAATTATTATTGATAGTGATCATAAATCAACGGTGACTGAAATTACCGATAATTTAATCAAAAAATTCCCCATGCTCACTCTGATTGAAAGTACACAAAAAGGGCTATCGAGAACGGCAAATATCCCCTTTCTATATCGTTTGCTAATTTTTGAGTTTTATCTCCTTTTGTTCCTTAGTGTATTAGCATTTATACGGTATTGGTACGAATCAGAAAAGAAGAAGTTGTATATTTTATTCATCATGGGTATTGCGAAAAATAAAATTATTCAACAGCTATTCTTTAAAGTCTTCATGTATATTACTGTCCCGGGAGTTATGATGTTTTTATTCATTTCTATTTTTGATTCCGGATCATTTTTTAAACAAATGATATGGATCGTCATTCTTTTTCTGATTAGCGCCTGGTCTTTGTTAAGCCTGTTTCTCAGAGCTGCTTCTTCATCAAAAGGTGGTGCAATCAGAAAATGATCCTAAACGAACTGAAAATTTATTTAAAAAAGCATAAATTATTAACGATGGTTCTTTATCTTCAGCTTACTTTATTTTTTATCATTATAGGAACCTTCATTTCTTTTATCGAACAGCTTAATTATGAAAGTAATGGTCTTCAACAGATCTATGAAGGAAAGTCCATCTATCAGTTGCTTGATGGTTATTATGATGGCGAAGTGTACCAAGATTTTGTTAGTCAACCGGGTTATCTCGAACGATTAAAAAACTATTACAATGAACTAAATCATACAAATGATTTTGACTATCTAGCTATGTTCAATCACCATATCCTATTAACGGATAATGGGTTACCTGATGAGTTTATTGAGGGCTATGAGCAAGGCAACAGGAAGTACCAGACAAAGATAGAAAATGCTACATTTACCGCTGTTAAATCGTTTCAAATGAATAAGCAGGTTCTTGACTTTTTTGGCTTAGTTGCAGTAGAAGGAACGACTTGGAGTGAACATGATTTTAAGGGTTTCGAGGATACTGTACCAGTATTGTTGGGAGCTTCTTATCGAAATGTATTTCATATTGGCGATGAAACGACTATCAATTTCTATAATAAGTCATTTAATATCAAAATTATTGGGTTTTTAAAGGAAAACAGTAAGCTTTACTTTAATAATGATACGGAGTTTTACTTGGACAAATATATCCTGCTTCCTTATAGAGAGTATGATAATAAGCCTACTTCAGAAGTAGATGAATTATTCCAACAAGCTAGCTATTTTGCTATGATCAACGGTTACATTATTACAGACAATGACCCATCAAGTATCCAATCAATGATGCAGCGGATTAACGCGATTGCTCAAAAATCATCTATTGGAAGTTATTCTTTTATCGGTCTGAATCCACATTTCCTAAAATACAGGGGTTTAATGACCGTTTTACAAGAAGATAAAACCTTAGTCCAAACTGTATTTCTCTCTACAGCTCTATTAAATTTAATTATTATCGTTATCATTTTATTTCTACAACAAAAAAAGAGATTATCATTTTTCGCCATTCATTATATCAATGGGGCTACTAAAGTTGGACTCATAAAAATGCAGTGGATCGAAATATTCAGTGTTATGCTGGCTGCTTATTTAACAAGCTTCATTGTTTTAGATCAGATTCTTAAAATAGGTGATTTTAAGACACAGTTTATTATGTTTTTAATTTGTATCTCTATGAGTATTATCATTTGCCTCTTGCTGGCGAGTAAGCTTTTGTTCCGCCCAATTATGAAAGATATAAATATCGGGGATTAAGGAGGTAAAAACCAATACGATGATTGAACTCGCAGGAATAAAAAAAAGATTTATTGATGGGAAACAGTATACGAACATCTTAGAGAATGTAAATATTCAAATCCATCAAGGAGAATCTATCGCTATTAAGGGGAAGAGCGGTTGTGGAAAATCCACTTTACTCAATATTTTAGCAGGCCTGCTTCCATTCGAAGAAGGTGACATGCTTTTTAACGGAACCAATATTTCACGGTTTACAGCAAAGCAACTGGCAGAATACAGAAGGAATCACGTTGCTTATATAACGCAAAAGTTCCACTTGCTAGATGATCGAAATGTTTTCGATAATATTGCACTACCACTGCAATATCTCAGGATACCTAGAGGAGAAATAAAAAGTAGGATTGAAGAAGTTTTGCATGATTTGGATATGGAAAGTCACATCAAAAAAGGCATATCATCTTTATCAGGTGGAGAACGTCAGCGAGTAGCAATAGCCCGTGCCATAGTTAAAAAACCTTCAATATTACTGGCTGATGAACCTACTGGTTCATTGGATGAGGTAACTGAAGAATCTATATTGAGGATATTCAATGCCCTTCATCAGAACGGAATGACTATGGTGATCGTTACTCACGATGATACTGTTTCAAGTCATTGTCAACATATATATGAGCTTCACCATAAGAGACTGCATCTTGTGAGTTAGTCGTGCTACATATCATAGGAGGCAACAAGAAAATTGGCGAGAACATTTATTTATAGAAATCTCCTTTGTTGAGGCGTTTATTGATAACGCGTAAGTAACTCAACAATAGGAGATTTTTTTACTTTGTCCACGAAGTAACATCAATATTTTACATATATGAATCAGTCAATTATTCAGTAACGCTCTATTCACTTATCGCCAGGATTGTGGAACGGATCTACTACATGTTAATAATCGGTTTTTTGCTTGTTTCAGTTTTGGTGTAACAAAAAAGCGATTTGTCTCATGGTACTTAGACTCTTATTCATTTGTTTTTCACGTAATACGTAAAAATATAGCGTAAAATAAATTAACCCTTTTTATTTATGTTTTTGAAACAAGAATTACCAACAAGCGATTGCTCAAGCTTATTCGTAAAATTCCGGGGTAATGGAAGAAGACAGTGGGCGAATACGAGAAGATAATTAAATTATGGCCTCCAAGCATGAGATCATGTTCAATAGACGAGCATATTGTACAGGGCTGGCGCAACTACTCTATCAGCTAGACTAGCTTAGCTAAGCTGGATTGGATGTATCATATAACGATTCGCCCGATGATAGGCCAACGAAGAAGAGACAGCGAAGAAGGCGATGAGTTCAATGCAAGAAGTAAGGCACTTAGTTAAACAATGGGATTAAAAACACTGCTCAATCTGCATGCATATGTATGACGAATATCGGAAAGCTGTATAAGGGAAGTCTCGTGTACGGTTTGAGGATGAGAGGTTTGAAAAAAGTTCAGCCCTTTACTCTTGACTTACTTTATTCAGTATGTCCTTTATTTTATCTAAATCAAAATTATTTTCTATTATTGTATAATAATTTACTATATTTTTTTTATCCCTGTAATTAATTATTGTTATTTGACTTTTATCGTCGCTCAGAGCCAACAGATACCTTTTTTCACCTTGTACTCTTACATCTATCCAAATTTCTTTATCAGTAGTATTTTTACCTCTCTTCAAATTCATTTCAGACAATATCTCTAAAATTCGGTTGATATCCTTTTTGTCTTTTGTGATTATTTCATTCTCGTTAGAGGAAAAATAAAATTCTAAAGATGAAACTTCTTTGTCTTCTATATTATCCATAATTTCTTTCTTAAAAGTAGTACCAGGATCCATTAAGTTTTGAATATCCTGAAAATTTAAGATAATGACCGTACCAATTAGTGTACAAACACATATAAGTAAACGACGTATCATAAAAAACCTCCATAACTTGTAACGAAATGATATTCCCCCTCTTCAAGTCCGGCTAGTATTTTTGCGGGAAGGTACCTTGAAGAGTTCGATACGGTAGTATAAAAATCCTGTAGAAAAGACCAAGTAAACAGGTAATAATTCCGTTTCTTAGTCTTACTTGTTATTGTTTATGGTTTTAATTCGTTCAGTCAAACTTTGAATTGTCTTGCTGTAGGGAATCAATTTTCTTTTCAGAAGTAAATTGTAATGGCTACATGGAATCCAAAATTACCCACAACAGTAAGCCATGAGCTGAATATATCTGACTAATCCACATACAGGCCTCCTTTCTATATATATTTAAGGAGATTTTTATTTATAACTCACAAATAAATGTGTGAATTCCTATGATGTAGCAAGAACAAGTGCTCTCATTTGGTTGTAAAAAAATGTTATTATTAACTTATATTATGGAGAGTAAAAGGTCAAGAAAGAGAGGGGATACTTTTTTCAGAATCACTAATCATTGTTCATTTAGACAGCAGCTTAGGAGAATCGCTTGGAGGTTGCAGTACAGGGTAAAGGTACAGAAAAGGAGAGAAGTACTTACTTGCGAAGATTATTACTTTAAAGCCGATACAGTATTTCTTTAGAGGATACTTATACTTCATATCTATGGATTAATATCGGAAGCTTCTCTCCGTTGTCGCTAAACGCCAATAATCCAAGAAATTGTTTCATCATACGTGCAACATAAACATGACTTGTTTCAGAGAAAGAGGAGCGTTTCTCATTTGTTTTTCACAGAAAACATAAAAATAGAGCCTGAAACAAATTAACCCTTTTCATTTATATGGATGTGTGGTTTAATATGTATGAAACATGTTTCAGTCATTTCGGGTTTTTGTTTCATAGCAATGTAGGGGGTATTTCGTGGCCAATATGAAGGATGTTGCAAAATTGGCTGGTGTATCTCCAGCAACTGTATCAAGAGTATTGTCGAATAAAGGCAACACATCGCAAGAAACACGGGCTAAAGTCCAAAAGGCGATACGGGAGACGAATTATGTGCCTCCTGCTGGCGTGAAGCCTGCGTCTACCAACAGCAGGACCATCTGCTTAACTATCGCAAGGAACTCGATGGACATTTTCGGGAACCCGTTCTTTGACAGTGTACTGTACGGGCTATCGAGCGCAGTCGAACAGCATAACATGGATTTGCAGTTTGCTGTGTATCATTGTGTGGAGCAGCAGATACAGAAATGCTTGCGATTGTACAAGCAACAGAAGGTAGACGGATTCATATTGACCGGGGTGCTATCTATCGACAAGGAAAGGCTGTTGAAAGCGCTTCATGAGGAGCATATTCCCTTCGTGCTGATCGGACGCACGTTCCATCACGAGGTGTTCTCCGTGCATAACGATAATATGCGGGACGGATATATGGCTGCCAGACATCTTATTGAAGCAGGGTACCGAAATATCGTCGTATTTACACAAGATACGCAGCTGGACGTATTTGGAGCGCGAATTTCTGGTTACAGACAAGCCGTGCAGCAATTCGGGCTGGACGTCGGCCCTAATCGTATCGTTCAAGTCGGTGCGGAAGAAGACGACATTATGGAAGCGCTGCAGCACTTGCTGGACGAAGGAATTGCCTTCGATAGCGTTATGGCGACAGATAGCGTGATGTCGCTCAGTGTATTGAAGTTCTGCCAGCTTAAAGGGTTGCGTGTGCCGGAAGATGTGGGGATTCTCGGATTTAATGATGCGCCATATCTAGTCAAAGTGTCTCCGACGCTAAGCTGTGTGGAGATGAATGGGGCTAGCTTGGGAGCGGAAGCATTCCATTTATTGAATGAGATTATTGATCAGCCTCAAGCGATGAGCCTTAAAAAAAATGTAACGCTGCCGTCAGAATTAGTTGTTCGCCAATCGACCGACAGGTACGAATTCAAGGGCGAATAAGGCTCAGCCGACATAACAACAAAGGCTGTGTTCGGCAGCAGATGTAAGCAGAAATATTAAGTAATTGATGGTTAGCAAGGGAGCGATTATGGAACTTTATCTTGTGCGGCACGGGCAGTCGGTCGGCAATACGATGCCGGACCGGGATATGCCTGATTCGCCTCTAACAGAGCGTGGCCTCGTACAAGCCGGACACGCGGCGATGTATTTACGAGACAGAGGCATTACCGCCATATTCGCCAGTCCGTTAATTCGAGCGATGCAGTCGGCGCAGCCTCTGGCCCAAATGCTTCATTTGCCGGTTCAGGTACGGAAGGAATTATACGAAGTGAGAGAAGGCGACCTGTACATGGGGCCTTCACTGGAATCGTTGCTGGACTACGTTCCGGAAGCGACATTCCAGGACACGATAGAGAAAGACGGATGGGTGTATCCGGGAGGAGACTATCACGAGCTCGTCGTACAGCGTGCACACGAAGTGCTGCGGCAGCTGCGAATGTGCGGCGAGGAACGGATCGCGGTATTCTGCCATGGGAACTTTAATGAGTATTTGATTCGTGAGGCGTTAGGTATCGCTTCATCGGCGCATATTCGATTCCCCCAAGCGAATACGGGTATGAACCATATCATTTTCCGTGAGCATGCAACAGAGCTAATCAAGCTGAATGATACGACTCACCTTGAAGCCGGTCAACTATTCTATCAACAGAGCGGCGTATAAAGAGAGAGCTGCCCGCCAAGCGGATGATGATTTCAATGAAGAGGAGAACATCTTACTATGCACTTATATGTAATTCGACATGCGCAATCGACGATGAATATTGGACAGGGAGGCGGACCGAACTGCAGCTTGTCGGAATTAGGGCGATGGCAGGCGGATCAAATCCCGCCCTTTTTCGCAGATATTCCATTACAGGCTATCTTCTGCAGCCCGTTGCGCAGAGTGATTCAGACGGCGACACCGCTCGCCAAGGCCAAAGGCTTGGACATCGTGCTTATTCCCGAAATGTCTGAAATTTTCAATGAGGAATGGAAAGACTATCGCGATTATGATTGGGAAAGCTGTGAGCAAGTGCTAACGGAATTCCCGCATGTGCAATTTGCAGACTACCAAGATGTAAAGCAAAAGTGGTGGCCGACTTGGCCGGAAAATCATGCAATTGTACGAAAGCGCGTACAAAAGTTTTTCGATGCGAAGCTCAAGGCTTATTGCGGAACGGAAGCGCACATTGCCGTATTCGGACATGGCCAGACGACTGCAGATATGAAACAGATCGCCAATCCAGGCGACACCTATCCCGTGTACAATGCGGGTGTTGTACAATTTATTCTTGATTCGGAAGGCAAATGCGAATCGGTAACGTTGCATAAAGACCACCTCGGTCAGCACGTGTACGAATAAAAAACGACATTCATTTCAAGGGGGACAACTAAATCATGGCTAAGAAAATGGTATTGCTGCTGCTCTCATTGTCTGTCATCTTGTCACTTACTGCTTGCGGTCCGAAGCGCGACGCTGAACAAGCGAAGCCGAATGCGGACACGAATCAGCAGCAACAGGAAGGCGAAATGCCTGCAAAACCGGACAAGCTTAAAGTATGGGGGGCGGAAAATGAGCCCGAATTAAAATCGCTGCGGGCCATTACGGCGAAGTTCACGGAGAAGACCGGCATTGAGGTCGAGGTCATTCCGTTCAACCCGCGCCAACAAGCGAAAGCCTTTTCACTCGATGGTCCTTCAGGCCGTGGCCCTGACTTATGGAGCGCAACGCATAATTCGATGGGCCGCAATGTTCTGCAAGGCTTGGCTGAGCCATTCAAAATCAGCGAGGAGCAAATCAGCCAATATTCACCGGAAGCTATTCAAGCCGTTACGGTGGATGGCCAAATTTACAACATGCCGATGGTTGTCGAAACGACAGCATTGTTCTATAACAAGGAGCTGATGCCGAAAGCTCCTGAAACGTGGGAAGAGCTGGAGAGATTCGCGGTTGAATTTACGGATGCGTCGCAAGATAAATACGGCTTCTTATTCGATGCAACGAATTTTTACTACTCTAACATGTTTTTGCAAGGCAATGGCGGTTACATTTTCGGATATGACAAGGATAAAGGTTACGACGTCGATGATATCGGATTGAATAACGAAGGCTCCGTCACAGGAGCAGAGCTGGTGAAGTCATGGTTCGAAAAAGGGCTCATCCCGGCTTCGATTAATGGGGACGTCCTCGATGGATTGTTCAAGGAAGGGAAAGTTGCAGCCGTCATCTCGGTTCCATCGTCGATCAAGAACTATGAAGATGCGCTTGGAGACAAGCTTGGCGCGGTTCCGCTGCCGAAGCTGGATAACGGTCAACGTCCTCCTTCTTTCCTCGGTGTGAAAGGTCTGGTACTGTCTCCGTTCTCCAACCATAAAGAATGGGCTACCGAACTGGCCTTGTTCATTACGAACGATGAGAACGGGGCGAGCCACTTCCAAGCTGCTGGTGAAATCCCAGCGCGTCCTGGCATTCTTGAAAGCGATTTAGTAACGAAGCATCCGTATTTCTCGGCGGTTGCAGAGCAAGCGAAGTACGCTACGCCGACACCGAACAATCCGGAAATCTCCCAAACATGGGAGCCTATGAAAAATGCGCTCGTCTTCTTGACGAAGGGACAGAACACCAAAGAGGTGTTGGATGAAGCAGTCGTTCAGATTAAAGAACAAATCGCCATTAATAATGCAAATAAATAGGACGTAATGTCGGGTTGGGATACTTCTTGCGTATCCCAACCTGCATCATGACGCTGCAACGGATGTAAATGAGGAGGCTTGATTAGATTGGGAGAACAACATGCGCGAACCGACAAGCCGCAAATAAGCAAACATAATCCGAAATTGGCGATGCTGCTATCCATCATTCCGGGATTGGGGCAATTCTATAACCGAAGATATATGAAAGGTTCTCTATTTTTAGTTTTATTTTTGTCGTTTCTGGTCGCATTCGCCGATTTTTTGAATATTGGTTACTGGGGTTTATATACGCTGGGAACGATTCAAGGTGTTGATGATTCCCGGTCATTGATTATTCAAGGCATCATCTCCGTTATATTGACGGTGTTTCTCATCATGTTTTATTGGATCAACTTAACCGATGCGCGGAACGAAGCCCGCAAGATTTGCGAGGGCTGGAGGATTACCTCGATTCGTGAAGGATTTAAGCAAGCATGGGATAAAGGGGTTCCGTACGTGCTCGTGGGGCCGGGGATTTTCATGATTATTTTCGTGCTTATTTTGCCGCTATTGTTCATGGTTTCTTTGGCGTTCACGAACTATAACATATATAACTCGCCCCCTCGCTTTCTGTTGGATTGGGTAGGACTCGACAATTTCAAAAATATTTTTGCGGTTCCAATTTGGCGAAATACGTTTTTCTCGGTCCTATCTTGGACGATCGTATGGACGTTTGTAGCGACGACGCTGCAGATTTCGCTGGCGCTGTTCTTAGCGGTCATCGTTAACGACAAGCGCGTGAGATTTAAAAAGTTTATTCGGACGATGCTCATTTTGCCGTGGGCGGTGCCCGCATTCGTCTCCATTCTCGTGTTTGCCGCCATGTTCAACGATCAATTCGGAGCGATTAACCGGCAAATACTGGCGCCGTTCGGCTTATCGATTCCGTGGATGTCTGATCCGCTATGGACGAAAGTTGCGATTATTATCGTGCAAGTATGGCTAGGCTTCAGCTTTGTGTTCGCCTTGTTTACAGGTGTGCTGCAAAGTATTTCGAGTGACTGGTATGAGGCTGCAGAGGTCGACGGAGCAACCAAATGGCAGAGATTCCGCTTTATTACGCTGCCACACGTCTTGTTCGCGACTGCGCCGCTTCTCATTATGCAATATACAGGCAATTTCAATAACTTCAACCTTATTTACTTGTTCAACCAAGGTGGACCTCCGGTTCGCGGCCAGACGGCAGGTTCGACGGATATCGTTATCTCGTGGGTATACAAGCTTACTTTTGAAACGTTGAATTATAATATGGCTGCGGTCATTTCCATTATCCTTGGTCTGATTGTGGCGACAGTCGCCTTTTTCCAATTTAGGAAGACTCGTTCGTTCAAGGAGGAGGGTAACGTCTAATGAGTGCGAAATGGAAATCAAGACTGGAGCTTACCGGGATATATACATTCATTCTGTTCATGTTTATCGTCATTATGTATCCGCTTATATGGGCCTTAGGTGTCTCGCTTAATCCAGGTACAAGCTTATACAGCGCCAAGATTATACCGGAAAATTGGTCGCTTGAACATTATTCGTGGCTCTTCATGGACCCTAGCAGCCAGTATGCGCTGTGGTACAAAAATACGCTCATTGTGGCTAGCTGGAAAACCGTGCTGTCGCTCATCGTGACGACATTTTTAGCGTATGCGTTCTCCCGTTATAATTTCAAAGGGCGCAAGCATGGCTTGTATGCGATCTTGTTGATCAAAATGTTCCCAGTGCTTATGGGGATGGTCGCGCTATACATTTTGCTGAACATTTTGGGGCTGCTGGATACGTTGGCAGGCTTAATCTTGATTTACGTCGGGTCGTCGATTCCGATGCATGCGTTTTTGATTAAAGGTTATTTCGACACGATACCGCGCGACTTGGATGAATCTGCGAAAATTGACGGCGCAGGGCATTTCCGAATCTTCTTCCAAATTATTTTGCCGCTGGCAAAACCGATTTTGGCTGTCGTTGCCTTGTTTAATTTTATGACGCCGTTTATGGACTTTTTGCTGCCGCGCATCGTCATTCGCAGCTCGGAGAACTATACGCTTGCCGTTGGCTTGTTCAACCTGGTCAATCAGGAATTCAGCAACAACTTCACCCGTTTTGCCGCGGGCTCCATGCTGATTGCGATTCCGATTGCTGCCGTATTCTTGTTCCTGCAGCGGTTCCTCATTTCCGGCTTGACGGCGGGCGCGACGAAGACCTAACAGATATTGGCCTGGCATTAGGATTGGCGGGAGAAAGGGGGAGATGGGGTGGCAAGCCCTTGGATCGCGGATCCGGCAAGCATATGCTTACGGCTTATTCTCTCGCTTGTGCTCGGAGGAATTATCGGTTTTGAGAGAGAGTTGAATCAGCACGCCGCCGGATTCCGCACCAATATATTGGTATGCATCGGTTTTACACTCATTATGCTGCTGTCCATCTATGAGTCGAATTGGTTCAGCAGGTTCACTGAAGAGCCTGTTTAGGTTGGTACCTCCCCTAGTTTCCATTCCTCATCATCCTCCCTTATCTCTAGGGTCACTTTTCCATTTTTCCGAAATTCCTATTTCAACCATATGCGGACAAGCGTACATATAGAACGCCCTCCGTATAATTTTGATAGATTTGGAGATAATAATGCTAAAGGGAAAAAGAGAGGAGAGGTATCATGCGGAGTAAAGAAGAACGGGAAGAAATGAAGAGATTTGCGGCTCTTATGAAAAAAGTCGGCAGAACCTATCGTGTTGAAAAAAAACAGAAGGTATCTAAGAAGCAGTATGTAAGCAAATAGCTGAATAACAAAAACAGAAATTGAAATTTGAATTTCAATTTCTTGTTTCAAATATGAATATTAATCCGTGAAAAAAGGGCTGCTTAGATAACAGCCCTTTTTCCATACCCCTTCTTTCAATTCCATTACAACAAACAAGCCCAAGGACAATGCACATAATCTAACTCATAAAGTCAGAAGAAAATAAAGTTTTCTTAGTGCTTTATAGTTCAAACTAAAAACTACATGCTACTATCGTAGGAGCTTAGATTGAAAATGGAAATTTAATTTTCTAGATGTTTATGGTTTAATATAAATGAACCAGTTTTACCCCTGTCTACAACGTGTAGCCTCAAAGGACTTCTGAATAAAGTTTGTGGAAAACTGGTTCAATTTTCTATGAAGTGCAGGAAATAATAGTACAGATGTTGAAATATAACTTGTGCAGTGACCTCTAGGGAAGCCGCCATCATAGGCATGGAGCCGGCAATTTAATATACCTGGACTTCTATTATAGATTTGGGGCACTCCATTTAATGGCACTGCACCCTCACCTCAATATTCAAACCAAACTTGCCATGATCAGGCAAGTTTTATTTTTTATTTAAGAACCTTATAGAAGGAAAAATAGACCAGTTTGTCGAAACAAAGAACCTTATAGAAGAAAATGCAGTAACCCTTAAAATAATTGGGGCATGACCTCTTTGTATAATGTGGGTTTTACTGCACTATCGTTAAATCCTGACATGCTACATTGGGCCCTTAGGAGCTCTAAAGAAAACTTGGATAGATAGTGCTTAACTGCAACAATCTTTGGAGGAGTTATGAACAATCAAATTTCCATTGAAGTTGAAAAGCACAAATCAGAAATTAATAAATGGTATCAATTTTATGTAGGTTTAGATATCGGTGCAGATTTTCATGTTGCTGCTTGTATTCCCTTTGAAAAATTTCGTAGTGAAAAGGAATGGAAACGGCAAAAGACTATGAAGTTTTACTCCGATGGTAAAGGAATTATTGATTTCCTAGAACAGTTAGGGAATATACGAAAAGGTTTTGGATTAGATCCATCAGACTTTTTTATTTTGTTAGAGCCTACTGGTGGTCATTACTCGTATTTAGTGATGAAAGTTCTTTTAGATGAAGGGTATCATTTGTTCCAAGTTGAAAATAAATCGGTAAAGGATTTTCGAGAACGTCAACTAGGCCTTAATGAAAAATCGGATGAGATCGATGCAAGGATCATGGCTTATATGGGCTGGCATAAAACACTACACCCAGATATGAAAGGTATACGATTAGTAAAACCTGCGACCCCTACACAGATTCTTTTCCGAACTTTAACTAGGGACAGATGGCTTCTTTCTACTCAATTAACTAGAAGGAAGAACCAGATACAACAGCTTTTTTCAGTTACGAATCCAGAGCTTAAGCGAGCATTTAAAAAGCCTGGCTCAACAACTGTTATGAAATTAGTTTTGCAATATCCAACTGCAAAAGAAATGTCTCAAGCAACACAAGAAGAGCTACGGAAAGCTCTTATTTCTGTTGGCGCCAAAACGATAGCGACAAAGGCTTCAGTAACTTTAAGTGAATATTTACCGCACACCCTAGCCGTCCAAGTACCACATTTAATTGAGAGACAAACATGGCTTATCGAGGAAGCCCTTCGTATTGAAGAAGCAATCAAAAGCATCGATAAACAAATTTCGGTTTTATTACATGGAGATAAGGATAAACAGATCTCTCCTCATCCCTACACTGCTTTACTAAAGTCGTTTCCAATCATGAGTGATGTAATGGCTTGTACATTAATTGGTGCTATTGGTGATGTTGAACGTTTTTCAAATTATCTTGAATTTAAAAAATACTTAGGCGTTGCTGCTGAAAACAAAACATCAGGAATTTCCGTCTCAAAGTCTAGACAAACATATGAGGGTGTAAGGGATACTCGTCGAATTCTATTTTTAATGGTATTGGTGCTCATCTCGCCTAATACAAAGTCAAACCTATTTAAACATTATTATGATCGTTTGGTTAATGGCCGCGGAATGAGTAAACGAAAAGCTATTGGTCATGTATGTGGTAAAATCGCACAGGTGATGTATTCCTGTTTGAAAAATAATCATATGTACGATCCAGTCTTACATGCCAAACATCTAGGTGTCCCGTGGGAAGTAAAATGTTTGGACATAAGAATGCCCGAAAACGTTGATGAATTAGAATATAAGGCATCTGAGTTTTCTGAAGAAATTGAATAAATTTAACAACAAGAAGGAGGCATACCGGATACTACTCGGATGCCGTTTTCTCAACTAACGGGCAGGATAGTTTGAGATCATTTGCGGTGAACCCTACCATAAGTAACGGCGAAAAATAGGGAGTGTGCAGACACTCCCTTTGTGCTAACATTGTTTGATTTCAAATGTCTACTTCACAATATACCAATAAGGCGAACGAACAAAATGCTTATTTTCGGAGCGAGGCATTATATCGGTGAGTGTATACAAACCATGTAATGCTTGCTGTTAATAATGCCGACGAAATCAAAGCTGTAAGAACACTATATGTTTGCCAAATAAGTATCGTTGACCAATCTAATGCACAGCACATTATACACAGGGCAATCGTAGCAATCAGCAAAATAGCTGTTACGATTATTCGCTTTTTTGTCATTGGCTGCCGCTCATTCGTTTTCCTTCTGCGTAATCCTAAGAGAAAGAACAGAACGGCCAATAGGCAAAGAATAATTGTGGTAGACGATAAAATGATGTCCAAAAGCTGTGTGCCGCTTATTTCATATGACTGCGTTAGATTGCCGTCTAATATATCTTTAACTTTTAGTACCATGCTTCTATTGATATTTGCGCCGTTGGTCAGCAAGCAGACGGCTGTTCGTTCATTTGGCAGTATGGCGACTTCAGTTCCGAAATTGGGATTGCCCCCTGGGTGCTCTATAATCGTTTGGTTGGCGTTTACCGACCAGCCGGCCGCATAATACATTTCGTTGACAGCCGGAACAGACATATCACCCTGATGTGATTTTTCGATAACCGTATGGAATATTTCGGGTATGTCCTGCACAATACCCATCTGTATGCCCATCCAACGCGCCATATCTTTTGTACAAGAAATGATGTAGCCTGCGGGTTTATTCCCGGAATAATCCGGCGCGTTATATGGAGTTGTCATAAAAAAGGAAGAACGGTAGCCCTGTGCCAACTGTCCGGTGGCTTGAGCATCTTCTTTGTAAACATACGTCTGGTGAAGACCTAACGGCTGAAATACCTGTTCCCTCATAAAGTCTTCATAGCTTTGTCCCGACACAATCTCAATAACCAAACCCAATACGTCATAATTAACGGTTCCATAGTTATACTGTTCACCGGGAGGGAACGCCAACTCAGCATCTACCAGCATTTCCACAGTCTTTTGCAGCAAATCTGGCGTATTGCCTTGTGGTATATTTTGAGTATGCCTAGCATTTGTTAGGCCGCTAGTATGGTGAAGAAAGTTATTGAGTGTAAGGCTTTGCATATCAACAGGTTTCCCTTGATACTTTAACGTAAACCAAGGTAAATATTTTTGGACAGTGTCAGTCATTGACAGCAGCCCTTGCTCTTCCAACAGCAGAATACCCATGCCGGTAAAAGCTTTACTGACCGAGGCCAACTCATATAGTGTATTTTCACTTGCAGACAACCCACTTTCACGGTCTGCATACCCGGAAGAAAAGTAGAACACTTCATCATCAGCAAGTATTGAGATTGACATTCCCGGCACACCTGATATACGAGAGGCATCATCCAGCAACGCTTGTATTGCCGCAGATTGCGTATCTGACAACGACGCATAACTTTGTGTTGCGAATCCTGAGAATAATATAAGTATCGTTAATACAAAAACAATAGTCTTTTTCATAAACTCTCCATTTCGAAAAAATTATGCGAGGATAATATAAACAACCCGTAGTACGCCTTATCCGCCTGTGTCATTTCAATATATTTAATACTAGATGTTCAATGATCAGATTACTATTGTAAACTTCACACTCTTATGGATATTATTTTTAGGAACTCTGCTTCATCAGTAGAAGGGTCAATTGTCTGAAAGTATTCCTCAACGTTCTCATCAAAGGTTAACTGGATCTCTTCAATCTGTTTCGTTACAAAATCCTATTTATTTATAATATTATACAAACATTCTTTAATCCTCAACATATATACCTTGTTCATTAATTTATTATCCATCATCTAATCGATACATTCATTAGTATTGCTAAACTTTGGTGCGATTTTGCAGAAAAAAAACGCAGGTTGTCCATTAGAATTGACCGGTAATTAATTTAGCTAACGGGACACGTTAGTTGAACAACAATGTATGCTGCCACACAATTAGTGGCAGCATGCATTGTTGATTTCGGAAATTTTAAGAAACTCTACATGTTCTTATGTATGCTTTAATTAGAACGTTTATTTGAAAAATTGGAAATCATATAGCTTTAAACGGCATGTTAGCATTTGTTATTTTTGATCTTAAGAACTACACTACATTGTAGACTGGGGTTTAGACTAAAGATTCTTTCCCAATGAAGACACATTCTGATTTCATTAGGAATTTAAACATCTCATCATTAACTTCATCGAAAATAGATCGGTTCGATGCTATAATTAGTGCTATTTCTTTAATAGGACGGCCTGTTGCCATAGTTCGTTTAGCTTGCAGAAGAGGATTCTCAATTCTTTTGCTGCGTAGTAAATACTGCTGTTGAAACGGGTCTAAGCGTTCAAACTCAATTATGTTTTGAATGTCCAGTAAATGAACAGTATATTCTTCATCAACTTTGATGCCAGTTAGTCAACTGAAAATGGTTAGCCACCCTCCGGTGGTAACTGCCCTCAGTGGGTAGACTAACCCCATATCATGTGTACGAAAAGAGCTGACCCGCCAAAGTCATGGCGTCTTTTTTCGTTCCTGAAAATAATTCAGGCACTCCCTATGAATCTCGTAAATGTTTTCATACAGAAAAGGCCCCTTTCGGGGCTTTTCTAGTTTTAGTTGTCCGTCAGGAGATTCTGCACGTCATCGTACATACTGCCGTAAATCCATACGAATACAGTCTTACAAACCGTTATGCCTGTTGCTCCTGCAGATCCGGATTCAATCTCAACTCGATACTTGCCGTCTGGGGCTTTATAGTCCGTAAAGAATTTACGGTACTTAAATGTCTTGCCTGTCACTGAATCCTTATGGGAGACGAATGGGAGCTCGAATGTGGCCTGTTTCCCATTGTCGCTAGTCTTCTCCAGCGCAACAGTCGTTACATACTTGTTATTGCTGTCATAAATTCGCGCTGTGGCCGTCCGTGCGCCCTTGTATTGCGTTCCAAATGGTTTAGCCGTGTTTCTCCGTATCCCTTCGGTACTTTCGTCTCCCAGTCGCTGCTGTAGTTCGTCGTTACCTTCAGCTTGAAACCATAGCCTGCCCTGGTTATCTCATTAGGATCTAAATACTTCTCTTTGGCATACGGGATGATCTCCCAGCTGCCGCGGCTCTCAACGTCGCTATCTTTTGGACGTTTAGGATCCGTAGCAATCCCTTGTTTCGTGTTCACTTTGGCATCGATCGTTAATTTTTCCGAGTATCGCACGTTACGTGTTCCCCAGATTGGGTCGGAATAGTCTGTATAGGATTCTGTACTCTTATGCTCCTTACCCTTACTATCCGTCCAGGTCACCGTTCGAGTCTTCGTGGGATAGCCGGTAATGAGATGATACATGACCGACCAGTTCCCGGTCTTGTTCGTCTGATTGACGCACTTGCCTTCCCCGGTATTACCACCGCCACTTACGGAAACGGTGCAGCCGGTGGTGGCCACATTATTCGTCCGGTCTTTATCCAGGCTTTCGGCCAACGGGTCTACGTTTTGCTGGCGGTACCCCTACACAGATATTAAAAAGTGGCTGACACGATTATCATGTTTCAGCCACTTTTATATCACTGCTTCAGTTTTCATGTCTCTACTGCTCCTGGTGTATCCCGTACAGTGATCGTTTCACACCAATACGAATCATATTTTATAAGCTCTAATAATTCTAACTTTATACTTTGTATCGCATCTTCATTAGGCATTTTTATGAACTTGCTCAAATATATAATATCCTTTTCAAAATAGTAAAGTAGTTGCGTAATCGCCTCTTTATTGTTTTGTCTGGCTAATAATAATAGTTCTACAAACTCATCTTCTGATAGAGATACTTGAGACATTTTTTCTTCCATTTGCTCACCGCCTGTTGGCTTATATTCATTTCTTTTGCTACTTGAGTTTCTGACTTATCTTCAACAAAAATTTTATAAATTACTTGTCTACCAGTATCAAATGGAATCGTATTTACGAGATCCATAACATGTATATGGCTTTCAGTATAATAATCACGGCAAGGAACCGTTGAATACAAATAGTCATTTAATACTGTTTCTCGCTTACCTCTTACCTTGGCATGATATTCCAATCGCCAAGCAATTCTTTTTAATTTTTTTTGATAATAGTCAATTACAGATACGTTTTTATTCTTCTCTCTCAACCAATTCCCCCCCCCTAAAAATATATAGTCTTTAAATATAAGGAAATTGTGGTAAGTAAAACACAACCGTAGAACACATGTTCTTATATTATAGTCTCTTATGGTTTATTTTGCTAGTTAAACAAATTGAATTGTAATATAGCTCTTAATTCTTCCTTGTATTTATAAGGAGGTGGATATTTCTATGGAAGCAGTGGACATGATAACTAATCTTGGCTTTCCAGTCGTACTAAGCTTTATTTTATTGCGGTATATCTTACAAACTATCGGTGAAAAATTTGACAATCTCGAAGAGACAATAAAAAAGCTGATTACTGCAATAGAAAAAATAAACACAAATTAACCCGAAAAAGTCTGTTCGATTTTACGAACAGACTTTTTTTATCACTAAGGTTGTATTTTTCCTAGTGCCATCTCCTTATATAGTGTGAAGGGAAAAATTCATCGATGAAGCAAATTTCTTGATTCACAATAAAACAATTAGGAGGAATTTTGTATGGAAGTTAGAGAGTATCCAAAAACACTTGAATTAAATTTGAATCAGGTCTTAGACCTCATGGGCGCGCAACGAACTATTTACCTCGATGGATTTGGAAAAAATACAAGTACTGGCGCTTTGACCAATAAATTAGGTGAGTTCTCCACTGCCATGGGAATACTATTTTCAGCTGCCAGTGGTGCCGGTGCTACCGCTGGAGGCTGGGCAGCAACTATTATTGGTCTTGTCGCGGGAATTGGTTCTGGTGCTCCTACACTTGAGAACTACGTTAAAAATGGATCTTTCTACCTAACTGGAGTTACTGATTTCATGCGTAAAAATACACAATATGATCGTATTCGAGTGGAAGTACCAATGATTGAGTATAACACTGTTGATGGTTATGTTCGATTTGTTATTGGAGAGGGCCAAACCACTGGGGTTCATTATCGCGGTGGGGATTGGGTTACTGATCAATAATTTTCAGATAGAACAGTAAGAGATGACCTCCTGTTGTCTCTTACTGTTCTTTTCTTTATCACTTCAGCTTAACTAAAAATGGATCGAGAAATTCTAACTTATCAAGCCTGAATTCATTTGTAATTTTGTATGAATAATTATCCTTTTTTTCGTAATCATGCAGTAATATTTCCTCACTGGAAATAATAAAGGACAAAGATAGCTTTTGGTCTTTTCCTCCAATGGTAAATTGATATGTTGGATATTCAGGAAAACCACGGGAAGAAGAATCACTCCTTACTTGGATTTCAGGAAGTGATTTCATGACGAACTCTATGTCTTTTTTATCGGTAAAGCGAATATCACTATAGTCTTTTCTCTCTGCTGACATGGTCTTTTGTATAAAAATAGACTCAATTTCGTTTTCCTTAAAATGCTCCCGAAGTAAATCGTTAAATGAAAAAGGCGTCCGTGTATTGTTTGAATTATAAAGAAAAATTCCTATTACACTAATAATCAATATACCGGCAATGATAAAAATAGGTTTCTTCAATTTTGACATTATGCCCCTCCTTTTTAATACAAAATATACGACTACATACATTTTACCAAAAATATATATTGCAGAACCACTTAAAGTCCTATTGGTCATATTGATCCCCAATTGGTTAACCTTTATCAGGTGCATATATACACAAAATTCTGGATTTGGTGAAATAGTCCGGCCCCTCTACCGCCTTATTCGCGCAAATTCAGCCGTAAGCGGCGATTTTCCTTCCGTGGAACATTGCAAAAAACGGGAGATTCGCCTCATTTCCGATCTCCCGTTTACTCCATATTGCTTCGATTTTCATACCTAGAATCTTCCCTCAATAAACGATATAACTTCTTCCGCTGACTCCACATAATCGGAAACGAGACAGATCATCAGTGCATACTTCCCTACTTTATATTCCTTTTCGGTCACTCGATTCACTTCGTAACGATCATCCATGCCAGCAGCCACCCCGCCGAACGTCACGCGGTCCACTACATCCATGAGACGGATTGTCTCCTTTTGCACGTCGTTCAGTAGCATCTTTGTACCCCCTTTTTGTCCAGGAGTATTATTCCCGGCCGATTCGTTTTTCCAGAAAAATGAAAAAGAAATCGAAGCGCAAAAAGCGCTCCGGCCGCCATCGCAAAGGTCAAAGAAAGAGTAAAGGTGTTAGCGGCACCTTTCCCCATCCAATATTTTACCACATTTGTCCCTTGCGATATCTATAATTTCCAGAACCTCGTTTTTCGTATTCTGTAGACAAAACAGACAATATTTCTTCTTGAGTTAGATGGCCTGGTAATGATAGTTGAGAACCAATCTGATAATTATCTGCGTATAGCGGCAAGTCTGTTAATATTGTCTTTCACTATCAGTTTTTTCATATATCCTCCTCGGAATACAAAATTGTATTACAGTCTAACAGTCATGTCATGCAGTCTAATTCACTCCTGCTGAAACCAACCGAACACCTCGGGAACTGTCAATCCTTTAGGTAATCCGATAGAACTTCCCTTACTTCTTTGGGAGAAGCAATCTGCTGATATTGCTGCAGCGTCGCCTTCAGGCGTTGCTTGAGGAGCAATTCGGCATAGCTGGTTTCGGACACACGTTCCAGCAACTGCCGAACCACTTCACGCATAATCGCCGTTCGTGTAACGCCCTTGATCCCAAATTGCATGACACAGAGATCTAACTTTTCAACAGCCGGCACGCTAAGGTTAATACGAATAGATTCCGATTCCTCCGGCCGCACTTGACGGCCACGTTGCCTACAGGCAACGTAAAATGGTTCAAAATGAACTCTTCAATGGCAAAGTTCCGTTCCCGATGTCCGAACCATTGATCCAGCACGTCACGAGTTCCACGTTCAAAATAATAAGAGGCATGGATCCGTTCTTTAACACCTTCGTCGATGAACCAAATGTCCGTCTCGATCCGGCTCGTCTTGCTGCGCAGGTCATTAGCGGCATCGGGTTTCTCGGCGCTGGAACGATCATTCGTACAGGAACCTCGGTAAAAGGGTTGACGACAGCGGCAACGCTCTGGGTGATGGCCGCGATTGGCTTGGCGGTGGGAGCGGGATTTTATTTTCCGGCAATTTTGACGTGTGGGCTCGTCTTTGTCTCCTTACAAGTGCTGAACAAGGTAGAACTTCGGTATCTCGTGGCGAATAAAGCCCATTCGGTCCACATTATTTCTGCTGGCGGCACCGAGACGCTAGGCACGATATCGGAGCAATTGCTCGGCGAACGGATAGAGATTAAGAAGTTGAACGTAGAAGATGGCACAGTGGACGCCGCTGCAGCGCGGGAAGAGATAGAGTCGCTGCCGCCGTTGCACATTACGATGACGGTCGTGCTTCCTAAGCAAACTCCGATTTGCAAGTTCGTCGAACGGCTGAAAGCGATACCGAGTGTGAAGGCGGTCAAGGTCGATTGAACAAATGATGAGGAGAGTGGGAGTGGGAGGATTCGATGCAGGTGTTCGTGATCGATTGATTGAATTGCAATGGTAATGCGACAAGACGCCGGGAGTATCGGATCTCGGCGTCTATTCCTATATTAGGCCTTTGATAGACGGCTTCTTCGCTGTGTGGATTGGCGCACGATGAGCTCTGAAGGCAGAGTGACCGTTTTATTTTTGTTAATGCGCTCGGGGTCGTCCAGCAGCTCGATTAGCATTTCAAGCGCCTCTAACCCGAGGTGTTCTCCTCGAATGGTGGTACAGCTAATCGATGGCGATATTTTATTGAGGAATGCGGCGTCATTGAAGCCAATAATACCGACATCTTCCGGCACGCGCAAGTTGCGATCGCGGCAATATTTCAGCACACCGAGCGCCATGACACTATCGGCTGCGATGATTGCATCAAATGCTCTGCCGTCAGAATTGTACTGGTCCAGCGCCTCCATCATGTGCGATTCTTCCGAACCGAACAAGATAACGTTGTCGTCGCCAGCCTCCAAGCCATTGTTATGCAGTGCCTGCTTATATCCCGCAATCCGATCGCGCACAACATCCAGATCTAAGCTTTCAGTCAAAAACAAAATGTGTCGGTATCCTTCATCAATTAAATGCTGCGCGGTTACATATCCGTCACGGAAATTATCGCTATGGATACAAAAGATGTTGTGTTGCAGACTGCGGCCGATCATGACAAACGGAACGGAATGCTTCTGCAGGTTTTGAATGAGTGTGCTTTTATCTGCTGATAGCACTCCCGACAAAATAAAACCGTCCACTCTTTTATCTTTATACAATTTCAAACATTTTTCGACCTGTTGCTCAACAGAACGAAATGTGGAAATTTGCAAGTCGTATCCGTATTTTTGGGTAGCGTTGGATAAGCCTAGGAGCACATTGGCATAGTATGGATTTCCGAAAATTTCACTGGGATCACGTGCGATCGTATAGCACACGGTTCGAGGTCCGGCTGCCGGGAACCTCTGCTGTGTATTTTGATTGGGTACGTATCCGAGCTCCTGTATCGCTTTTGCCACTTTTTCGTTCACTTCGGAGGATGTGTTCCCCTTGCCCGTAAGCACCCGCGATACGGTCGCTGGTGACACACCTGCTACACGTGCTATATCTCTCACAGTTGGCAAGTTCCCACCTCCTATTCTTCACGGAATTATCGTTGAAGCATCACTATTATTTAATCATATATTGTAATACGGTGAAAGCGTATGGAAGGTCCATTGATATTTCAGCATACAGTCAAACAAAAAGCTGCCGTCTGCGATAATACGCAACACGAGCAGCTTATTTATGTTATTTTGCTGTGATGAAAGATGAAGCTAATGTGAAAGATTAGATCTTCTCGAGCACTTTATCTACTAGACCGTACTCTAACGCTTCCTCCGCCGACATGAAGTAATCGCGATCCGTATCTTTTTCAATCCGTTCGAGAGGCTGTCCCGTGCGATCGGCCAAAATATGATTCAGCTTGTCGCGCATCTTCAGGATGCGGCGCGCCCGGATTTCGATATCCGTCGCTTGCCCTTCGGCACCGCCGAGCGGTTGGTGAATCATAATTTCACTATTCGGCAGCGCGAACCGCTTGCCTTTCGCTCCGGCATTCAGCAAGAATGCGCCCATCGAAGCGGCCATACCTACGCAAATCGTAGACACGTCCGGCTTAATATGCTGCATCGTATCGAAGATGGCCATGCCGGCCGTGATGGATCCGCCTGGACTGTTGATATACAGATGAATGTCTTTCTCCGGGTCGTCAGCAGCCAAGAAGAGCAGCTGTGCGATAATCGAATTCGCTACTACGTCATTGACTTGAGTTCCGAGAAAGATAATGCGGTCTTTCAGCAGTCTGGAATAAATGTCATAGGATCGTTCTCCTCGATTCGTCTGTTCGACAACTACAGGAACGTAACTCACGATAATCCCTCCTCAGCTTCCTTAACTAGAATATTAACCAAATCCTGGACCGTTAAACGTAAGTCGGGTCCAATGAATCATGAACTATAGCCATATCATAACGAATTTTTTTTAAAAAGTCAAAGATGGTCAAACTATTTTTTTTGTTTACGAAACAGGGACAAATGTGTTCCTATTAAAAAAAAAGACATGCCGCTTATGTTATCATTTTTTGCAGCTGTAATTGTATGGGTACAAAAAATGAGCATCAAAAAGTGAACGTTTCCATGCCATGAGCTTGTGACCTAGAATGGGGACACAAAGGAGGTGACGTCAATGTCAGCAAGAGCATCCTCTTACACTCCGGACATTCAGGCAAGAGGGAACGGAATATGGAGCCGCATATGGAAGGTGTTTTGGAACGAGAGGTTTTTGTGGCTGATGGCGCTGCCAGGCCTATTGTTTTTTGTTGTGTATAAGTATCTTCCGATGCTTGGTGTAGTAATCGCCTTTAAGGATTACAATTTGATGCTTGGCATTTGGGACAGCAAGTGGGTGGGCCTGAAGCATTTTTACCGCATATTCGAAAATCCGGATATCGGCCGCATTTTTTTGAATACTCTCATTATTAGCTTCTATCAAATTGTATTCGCTTTCACGATTCCGATCTTCTTGGCGATTATGATTCATGAAGTATCCAAAAGGTCGTTCAAGCGCGTGCTGCAGACCGTCTTCTATATGCCTCACTTCCTGTCTTGGGTTGTCGTGGCCGGTATCTTCTACCTGATGTTCCAAAGCGACGGTGCCGTGAACAACATGTTGCTGGATATGGGGTTGTCGAAAATCGATATTTTGTCCAATTCGGACAACTTCCGGTTCATGCTGGTGCTGCAGGTCATCTGGAAGGAGTCGGGCTGGGGCACGATCATTTACTTAGCGGCGCTCTCCAGCATCGATATGGAGCTGTATGAAGCGGCGAAGATGGATGGTGCCGGACGGCTGCGCCAGATATGGAACATCACGTTGCCGGGCATACGCAGCACGATTGTTGTCCTGTTCATTTTGCGGCTGGGCAGTGTGTTGGATGTCGGCTTCGAGCAAATCTTCCTGATGCTGAACCCGTCCGTCAGGGACGTCGGGGAAGTCATCGAGACGTATGTGTATCAAGCGGGGGTCGTCAACGGCAATTTCAGCTTCTCGACGGCGGTCGGGCTGCTGAAAGGCTTGATTGGGCTGATTATGATTTTCGGCGCCAACAAGCTGGCGAAACGCATGGGGGAGCGCGGCGTATTCTAAAATCGGTTGCTTCCGCAATTTGTAAGTGCTTACATCATAGAATGCCCATCATGATTCAACAATGAACCTAGGGAGGATGTAATCATGAAATTACCGGGTAAAAAAGTGCTGTCTTTAATTTTGGCGTGCTCAATGGCGGCCAGCATGCTGGCGGCTTGCGGCAACGGCGGCAAGGAATCGAATGCAAGCGGAGGTCAGAGCACGGGAGATGCCGGCAAGAAATATAGTGTCTCGGCGATGAACATTTTGTATGGGGCGGCGCCTCCGACGACGAACAGCACGGGCATTAAGGCGATTGAGGAAAGATACGGCATTGAGTATAAATATATTCCTGTGGCAGCGGGCGATTACACGAATAAGGTCGGCGTTACAGTGGCCTCGGGAGACATGCCGGATATGATGCTGATGGAAGATCCGAACGCCAATTACTTCAACTGGGCGGGGAGCGGCATGTTTTTGCCCATCGAAGATTACATCAAGGATTATCCGAATTTGAGCAAGATTCCGCAAGAAATCTGGGACATGCTGACGTATGAAGGACATATTTACGGCGTTCCGCGCTTGCGCGGCATTCCGTTCCACGCGATGGTCATTCGTCAAGATTGGCTCGATAAGCTGGGCTTGAAGATGCCGACCAATTACGATGAGCTGTATGAAGTGATGAAGGCCTTCACGCTTAACGATCCAGACGGCAATGGCAAGAAAGATACGTACGGCTTCGCATTGGACGGCACGTTCAGCGGCTTCAACGGCCTGTTCGGCTCTTACCGGGCGCTCCGGTTCGGCTGGTTCGAGGATGGCCAGGGAGGCATCACGCACGGGTACCTGATGCCGAACGCGAAGGATGCGGTGTCATACCTGGCAAGAGCTTATAAGGATGGCCTATTCAGCCCGGACTATACGATTAAGAAAGGCACACAGGCCGATGAGGACTTCTTGACCGGCAAAGCGGGCATTATTGGCAACTGGGCGTATACCGCCTTCAGCAAAGCCCGCTTCGATAAAGCCTATAGCGTCAACAAAGACTTCCGCGTCACTTCGGTTCCGCCGTTGACGGGTCCGGACGGCTATAAGGGCTATGGCAAGTATCACGGTTTCTATGGGTTCTTCGTTATGCCGGCAAGCCTTGGCAAAGATGAGGATAAGGTGAAGAAGCTGCTCTCCATTCTGGACGATCAGATCGGTGACGAAGGGGCCGAGTTCATGAAGTGGGGCGTGGAGAACGAGCATCATAAGCAGGAGAACGGCCAGAACGTCCTGACCGATAAAGGCTTGACCGAAGGCACAGGTAAATATGTGCTGACCAACCACGCGGCAGAGGGAGAATGGATCTACAACCCGGATGATTGGGACGAATTGAAGAAAATGAAGGATGAGAACTTCAAAGTCGCCTTAGAGGGTGAACCGTACAGCGATCAGTCGATTGGCCTCTTTTCGCCGACATACAGCGAAAAAGGAAAAGAACTGGATCAATTCCTGACGGATCAAGTGAACAAAATCATTCTTGGCGAGCGCCCGGTGGAAGATTACGACAAGATCATCCAAGAGTGGAAAGGCAGAGGCGGGGAACAGGTCATTAAGGAATTCAACGAGGCTTACCAGAAGCGCAAGCAAGGCTGATGGATAAGGCTAGGCAATAGCACGTTGCCGTCGTGCGGATTGGCTTGAACGCGTGCGGCGGCATGAAAGGAGTGAGCATCATTGTTACAGCGCATGAGGAGCGGGGATCGGTGGTTTAATGCCATCAATCTGACTTTGCTTATTGTTTTGGCTCTGGTCACGATACTTCCCATTATTCACGTATTTGCGATGTCGTTCGCAACGACGGAGGAATCGCTATCAGGCCGGTTCATCCTCTGGCCGTCGACTTGGACGACTGAGGCATACCGTTACATCTTTGATACAGGCGTATTCTTCATTTCCTTGAAAAATACGGTGTGGCTGACCGTCATGGGGACGCTCATCAATGTCGTTCTGACCGCCCTGTTGGCCTATGTGTGCTCTAGGCCGCAATTCAGCGCCCGGCGTGTCATTATGTTCATGGTGCTGTTCACGATGCTGTTCGGCGGCGGCATGATTCCGACGTACCTGGTGGTCAAGGGGACGGGCTTGATTAACTCCCTGTGGGCGCTCATCCTTCCGGGAGCGATTTCTGCCTTCAACATGCTGGTCATGCGCGACTTCTTCGAATCGCTGCCGGAGAGCGTCATCGAGTCGGCCCGCATCGACGGCTGCGGAGATTTGCGAATTTTGGGCCATATCGTATTCCCGTTGTCGCTGCCCATTTTGGCGACGTTCACCCTATTTTATGCGGTGGGGAACTGGAACCAGTATTTCTCTGCGATTTTGTATTTGAACGACCCGGACAAATGGCCGCTGCAAATTCTGTTGCGTCAAGTGGTGCTCATCGGACAGGCCGATATCTTTTCCAACCTGGATCCGAACGTTCCGCTCCCGCCTTCGGTATCGATTCAGATGGCGACGGTCGTGCTGGCTTCGTTCCCGATTGTCGTGCTCTATCCATTCTTGCAGCGTTATTTTGTGCAAGGGTTGACACTTGGCGCGGTAAAAGGATAGTTAAAGTGCTGAGCAGCAGGCGTTCCGACATTACGCCTGCTGCTCATTGGCTTGGAGGTGTAAGGGCACCGTGAGCTCGGGAAGCGATCCGGAAGCGGACCGCGACGGAAGCTTAACGGCGCGACGCGCGAGCTGCAGGGCGTCCGGCTATTGCTCTGACATGTGCTTGCGATATTGCCCCGGTGTCGTTCCCGTCGTCTTCTTGAACGTGCGGATAAAATTTTGCACCGACGTATAGCGAAGCTTCTCGGCAATGTCCTGAATACGCAAGTCGGTATGGAGGAGCATGTCCTTCGCCCGATCGATGCGATACGTAATGACGTAGTCTACGAAGTTGCGGCCTGTATGCTTCTTGAATAATCGGCTGACCTGGAACGTATTCAAGCCGATGGCATCTGCGCATTGCTGCAGCGAGATGTCTTGGTCGTAATGCTCATGGATGTAGGTGACGATGCGTTGGATAAGCTCTGTATGCTTCGGATGAGCCTGTTCATCGAGCGCCACCTTCAGCCGTTGGAACACTTCCTTAAGGAAGAACGCTTCCACATCGCCCAGCGTCTGCTGCGCGGACAAGATGCTGAGCAGCAGACGCTGCAGCTCCGGCTTGAATTCCATACTGTGATGCTGCTGCATACAGCGGAGAATCGAGCCCAGCAGCTGGGAGAAGAAGCCGTGCACCGAATCTACGGAGAAGACGGCACCTTCCTTCAATCCTTCCATGAGATGTATGAATTCGGTCTGCGCGGGCTCGAGCTTCGAAGCTTTCAAGCTGTCCACAATCTTGTAGGTGGACTCTGCAATATCCTCCAGCTGGATGCTCATGGCAGGGTCCAATTCATGAATGAAGATGGCCTGATCTTCGTGCAGCACGAACCGGTAACGTGAAGCTTGTTCCGCTTGCTTGTAGGCGTCAGGGAGTCCGCCGAGTCCTTGCAGAGAATAGGAGACGGACAAGGTGACGGTTAACTGCAGATACGTCTCAATGGCATGCAGCAGGTCGGCGCTGGCTTGCTTCAGCACCTCCGGCTCGAGCGGTTCCTGACTGGAAATAAAGACGGCGAATTGTCCAGGCTTCATCATGAGCGAGTGCGCCTGACCATAACGCTCAGCAAGCTCGAGCGCCATATTTTCTACGGCGAAGTAGAGCAAGTATTGATCATCGTGCGGATATTTGGCATGCAGCTTCCACGTATCGAAGGTGAGCAGCATGATAGCGATATAGGAAGCATCCTGACCGTATTGAATGTCAGCGCGCGCATCGTGCTCTTGGATGCTGCCGAGCAAATATTGATGCAGCGTATGCTGCTCCATCTTGTCCCGATAGCGGCTCAGGCTGCTCTCGAGCTGCTGGTTCTCGCGTATCATCGCTTCGATGGCCCGGTGCACCTGATCCATTTCATTGCATCTTTCCTGTCCTGCTGGCTGATCTGACGAGCGGAGCGGCTGAATGGCCTGGGTCAGCTTGCGGACCGGACGGTACAAGTTAGATGCTGCGCGCAGAGACAGGAATGCGGCGATGGCGACGAAGCTTAACGAAATGCCGATGGTTAGCCATTGCACCTGATTCGCGCTTCGGTTCAGCTCGTCTTCCGAGATCGCCGATATGTAGTACCAATCCTGATTCCGGGAAGGCAGAACGCTTAGGACGGAGGAGACTCCATTCAGCCGGGTGCGAATCTGTGCCAGCGGCTCGGCGTTCTTGATCTGCTCTAAGTTGTCGAGATTGATCGCTCTGCCGATCTGCCTGCGATCGGTATCCAGAATGATCTGACCGTGCCCGTTCACCACGAAGAGGGAGAGTGTGGAATAGCTATTCTTCGCTGACATCTGATTGCCGAGCGTGTCGGCATCGAGGTAGGCAATAATGGCACCTGTAATCGATTTCTTCTCGGTAGAATCCTCGGCTACGGGCCGGATTAATGTCAGTACGTTCCGGTCAATGCGCTTGTTGGCTGGAATGCTGGTGCGCGTATCGATCCACACGCCTTGCAGTGAGATGTGCCTGGCCATATCCAGCGCGAGCGGGTCGCGGAACTCTTCCTCGCTCAGCAAGTGATTATCCGAGGTCAGAATGCGTGCAGACTGGAAGGAATAAAAATCGAGCTCGATGACATGCTCCATGCCGCTGCGGATGTTAACGAGCACGTTCTGAAGCTGGCGCACCACTTCAGGATGGCGCGCGGACAGTTCTTTCATCGCGAATTGAGCTAGAATGCCGGGATAGGCACGTTTATCGGAATACGTATATTGAAGCAGGAGTTCATCAATTTTTTTGATCTGATCGTTCATCTTGCTCTGGGCATGCTGGAGCAAAGTCGTATTATATAGAGTGGCTTGTTCCCGTATTGTAGAAGTCAGGACGTTAGAAATGGTCAGCCCCAACACAAGCACGGGGATGGTCGCCAGCAGCAGCATGGAAATAAGCATCTTTTGCTTGTGATAGACAGGACGCAGCAGATGGGAGACTTTTTTGGTCATGGCAGCAAGCAACGTACGGCCCCTCCTAACATGATCTTAAGATATTGGGGTGAAACATGCTCTAGTATAGCATAAATGTAAGCGCTTGCGTTAAATTCCAAAGCAATTCAGAAAGAGAAAAATGGGAGGATTGTATATGCTGATAGAACGGTATAGTCTGGACCTGTTGCAAGAGAAGCTGATTCCATCCTATGCATATGAGCCGTTTCCCAAGGCTGCACGCCGGGAGAGCTGGCTGCGGCTAGCGGATGATATACGGGCGTTCTGGATAGCGCAAGGGGAGACTTATCTTCATGCGGAGTGGCCCGTGCTGCCGGCCTCATTGTATATGGATTATGTGCGGACAGGCAACTGCACACGATACCAGGAGGCCTACTTTGCGCGCCGTAAGGCGCTGGTCCGCCTCGTCTTGGCCGAGAGCATGGAATACAATGGACGCTTTCTCGACGATATCGTGAACGGCATCTGGGCGGTATGCGAGGAGAGCACCTGGTGCTGGCCGGCCCATTTAAGCGATATTAGCCGCAAAGAGGTCTACTCGCTTCCTGATATCGATGAGCCGGTCATCGATTTGGGTGCGGGAGAGACGGCTGCGTTGGTAGCTTGGTCGTACTACTTGCTGGGAGAAGCGTTGGATGCGCATTGTCCGCAGCTAGGGAAGCGTGTGCGCCGGGAGCTTCATGTGCGCATTCTGGACTCGTACGAGCGGGAGGATAATTACTGGTGGATGTCTTTCCAGCCTGATATGCTCGTAAACAATTGGAATCCTTGGTGCAATTCCAACTGTTTGGCTGTTCTGCTGCTTATCGAGGAGGACGAGCGGCGCCGCGTCTCCTTGGTTCACAAGTCGCTTCGCAGCTTGGACCGCTTTATCGCTTCCTATAAAGAGGACGGGGGATGCGATGAAGGGCCAGCTTATTGGGGGCGTGCTGCTGCATCGCTGTATGATGCTTTGCAATTGTTGCATAGCGCCACGGACGGAGCAGTATCGGTGTTCGATGACACTAAAATTCGGAACATGGCAAAATACATCCTTCATATGCACATCGGAGGCGAGGCGTATGTGAATTTTGCAGATTCGGCTGCCAAGCTTTCTGTACCCGCCGGATTAATCGCCCAATTCGGACATGTGATCGGGGATGCGCAGCTGCAGGCATTCGGGCTGCACGCATATCGGCAGCAGCATGAATACCGTCACTGGGAAGGAGAAGAGATTCCTAGTTTGCAGCGTATGCTGTCTGAGCTCTTCTCGATGCCGGAAGCGGATGAGCTTGAATCGGAGCTGGAGCTGCCGCTTGATATATGGCTGGCTGGCGTAGAAGTGATGGTCGCGCGGGAGCGGGGCGGCGCTCAGGGCTGGTTCCTTGCCGCCAAGGGCGGTCATAACGGAGAAAGCCATAACCATAACGATATCGGCAGCTTCATCGTATATGCGGACGGCAGCCCGCTATGGATTGATGCAGGGGTCGGCACGTATACAGCGAAGACGTTCAGCCCGGAGCGCTATTCGATCTGGACGATGCAGTCCGGCTATCATAATGTTCCGGCAGTGAACGGAATAGAGCAAGCGGATGGTGGTCAATATCGCACGCGTAAAGTTTGTCATGAGGCAGACGGCGTGGTATCCCGGCTTACTGTGGACATTGCTCCGGCCTATCCGGCCGATTCCGGCATACGTCAATGGACACGAACGTACACGTTGCAGCGGGAGGCGGACGCCCCGTCCCGCATCATTCTGGAAGAGGTGGTGCAGCTCGCGGAGCCAAGTCAGAACGTGGTGCTGAACTGGATGTGTGCTTATGAACCGCACGTTCATCGCAGCGTCATTGCGCTGCAAGATGAAGCGGGCGGAGTGAAGGCGCACATGTCGTATGACGAGACGATGTGGGATATCCAGGTGGAGACGATTGCATTGGAAGACGAGAAGCTGCGTGCCGCTTGGGGCGACTCGCTCTATCGTCTGAGCATGACCGCGCGATGTCCGGTGCAATCAGAGCGCTGGCAGTTTGTGCTGGAAAGGGGATAGAGGAGAAAGGAAGAAGAGTTGGTGAAGAAGTCGGCATAGTCCTGCCTGCTTGCCTCACTTCATTGGATTTTGTGCAATAGAACCGGCGTGTATGCCTTTTACGGCAGGTTCTATTGGATTTTATACAGTGCTTTGGCACTTTTTCTACATCAGTTGAGGAAAATAGCCCAATTCACTGGACATAATCCAGTCTACAGGCCGTTGAGCGACCGAAACCTTATATTCTATTGTACATTTTCCAATGGGCTAACTTCGACACCGGCCTACCTTGCAGCTACCTATATAGTTGTAGTGAAAATACGGAAAGGAGCGGAGCTTACGCTTTGCAATAAGTCATGCTTAAGCCTATGAACTGTAAAATTACATCTACAGCTACTTTTTCGTGATAATAATGAAAAATAGATGTCTACATGCGGCCAGTACAATAAAGGAGCTGAAATACTCGGTGGGCTTGTGTTGCATAGCAGCGATGATGGGCGCGTAAGGCGTGAAGGAGATATGCTGTTGCAGTGAGTGTCCCGGAAGAGCGGTATAAAATGAAAAAAACACCCTTCTCCGTCCCCCTATGCGTAAGGAGAGGATCAAGATGCTTTCGACTTTATGTAGCCTATATACGTACGAGTGCTTCATATTAAGGCACCAACAAGATACTATTGGCGCGCCCGCAAGGAATCGAACCTTGATCTCAGGCTCCGGAGGCCTACGTCATATCCATTGGACCACGGGCGCATTTGTATAAAAGGTGCAAGAGTTATTATAAAACAACTATGTGTGAATTGCAAGTAGAGGTTGTTCAAAAAGCTCCCTTTTGACCATTAAGGAATGTTTATGCTCCATGAAGCGATAAAGTGAAAGCAAACATTCCTTATGGCGATATAACCAACCTCTATACCCGTTCGGCCCGGTGTGACTAGTAATTAAGTCGTGAGGCGAAGACCGATAATTCCGACGACTATGAGTCCTAAATAAACGAATTGCGTCCGGCTGTATTTCTCCTTGAACCAGAACAAGCTGACCAGCGTAATGCCGACCGCGCCGACGCCGGCCCATACTGCGTAAGCCACTCCGGACGGGATAACGGACATGGCGTGCGTGAGCAGCCAGATGGAAGCGGCCAGTCCGAGAGTGATGATGACTAATGGAGTTTTTTTCTTGAATCCATCTACATATTTCATGGCAATGACCGCAATAATTTCTTCAAATCCCGACAGTATCAAATATAACCAAGCCATTATGCGCCTTCCTTTCCATTCTTCTCTTCATTGGGAGTAGCCATCTTCATGCCGACGATGCCCCCGAGCAGAATGAGTAAGAACATAATTTGCAGGGCGTTGAAATCTTCACCTAAGTAAATCCCTGTTACATAGGTGCCTATCGTTCCGATGCCGACAAACACTGTATAGGCGATTGCGACGTTAAGTTTCTTGTACGATTGGATGAGCATTAAATAGCTCACGGTAATCAAGGTGATGACGATGATCCATTCCCAAGTGTGGGTTGCATACTTCAGACCGGACGCCCAAATGATTTCTAGTATCGCAGAACCAAGCACGAGTAGCCAAGCCACGTATATTACCTCCTGTATTTGTGTCAATCCGGATGATTAGTGTGAACGAAGTTGTGTTCAAAAAGCCCCCTTTTGATCACGATGCATCCCAAGATGTGATTCGACATCGAATCTTGCATTCACTCTCGAAGTCCGGTGCTCATGTAGTCTCGCCTACATTGCGCTCCTCCTTCTTCGAGTTCTTGTAATCTTCTCGGTGCTGAAAAGTGGCCCTTTTGAACACGCATTAAACATGACAGCCGTTAGTTATTTCAAGGAGCGCTGTATAAAGGAGAACAGTTCATCCTTCAACGGCTGCGGGTCCACACGGCCTTGTTGAATATCTACGAAAAAGTAGGTTTCCGCCGTCTGCTCGATCATATTAATGATCATGCGCACGACGGACTTGCTATCGGACTGCAGAGACACCTCCCCATGATGCCGCGCTGCCGCAAGCTGCTCCGCAAACCAGTCATAATAAGGCTGGTAGATGGCTTCCCACTTCGGAAAGGAATGATGGAGCGCGAGACCGGAGTAGCACAAGAGAATGACCTCCTTGTACTTGGACGTCATGTCAAAGGACGCGTCGATGACCGCCTTTAATTTATCCCAGAAACTATCCAGTGGTTCGGCTTCTGTCTGTACCAGCGACAACAAATGCTCAAGTATATGCTCAGCTACGGCCGGAACGATATCATTCTTCGACGGGAAATAGATATAGAAGGTTCCTTGTGCGACGCCTGCCTGTTTCACGATGTCACCGACGGAAGTCTTCTGAAAGCCCTTTTCGGAAATAAGTGCGATTGCGGATTGCAGCAGCGCTTCGTATTTTGCTTCTTTCTTATAATTCACGTATACACCGCCCATCTTTCAAAAATGACTGACTGTCATTCATTTTAAAATATGCGAAATAAAAAGTAAAGCAGGAATAAGTCATTGTGTGCTATCCAAAACTAAATTATAAAAACTAAATTATAAAAAAATGAAATAAATTTGTCGTTTTGACACAGAAAAACGGTTAAGTAAGTCTTAGGCGCCTTCGTCCCTGAAAGCTAAGATGTAAAGCTATGAATAAGTTTCACGATGCTTGTACATTCTAGATGCGGGATACTTGCAAGATGCACAATTATTCGGTAGAATAGTGGTGGGACAAAAAATGTTGCGATGGGACGTTTTGAGTCCAATGGTTGGGAGATCAGGAGTGGAGAGAATGCGTGATTGGTTAGAGATACAGAAACGACTTCTGCCCGAACTCATTGAACTGTTGAAGAAGCGTTACACCATCCTGCATCAAATCATGTTGTCCGAAAGCATCGGAAGAAGAACGCTGGCGACATCATTGCAGATGACCGAGCGTGTGCTTCGTGCCGAAACCGACCTCTTGAAGGCGCAGGGCCTGATTGAAACGGATAGCACGGGTATGCGAATCAGTGAAGAGGGACGGCAACTTGTTCAACAACTGGAGCCCTTCATGGGCGAGCTGCTCGGTATGCGTCAGCTAGAGGAAAGTATCCGCCAAGCATTCGGTTTGAAGCAGGTTATTGTCGTACCAGGCAATTCGGATGTATCAGCTGCCGTGAAGCAAGAGTTGGGCCAAGCGGCGTGCAAAGCGCTCAACAGCGCTATGGGCAAGGAAGATGTTGTCGCAGTAACCGGCGGCTCCACGTTGGCTGCTATGGCAGACCAACTGACGAGTTCATCGCCGCTGAAAGGGATCTGGTTCGTTCCTGCGCGTGGAGGGCTTGGCGAGAGCTTAGAGCATCAAGCGAACACCATCGCTTCCACGATGGCAAAGCGTCTAGGCGCACAGTATCGATTACTGCACGTGCCAGATTTGCTGAGTGAAGAAGCGTACCAGTCATTGAAGCAAGAGCCGAATATCCAAGATATATTGCAGGTCATCCGTCAAGCGCGCATCGTCGTGCACGGAATCGGCGATGCCTTGGTGATGGCGAAGCGGCGCAGTGTGGACGATGCCACTGTGCAGCAGCTAGTGCAAGCGGGAGCGCTCGCCGAAGCGTTCGGATACTATTTTGACCGAGACGGGCGTGTCGTTCATACGATGCTTACATTAGGCTTGCGTCTAGAAGATATTTCCCGCACCGAGGTCGTCATTGCTGTCGCCGGGGGCAAGAGCAAGGGTGAGGCGATTACCGCAGTCTTGCGCTCAGGCCATGAAGATATTCTTGTCATCGACGAAGCGGCAGCAGAAGAAGTTGTGAACCAATGTGGTCTCGATGTGCCTTCGGGCCGTCTTGAGCAATAAATAATTAAACCTTTTACGGAAATGGGAGGAATCATCATGGTGAAAGTTGGTATTAACGGCTTTGGTCGTATTGGACGTAACGTATTCCGCGCGGCTCTGAACAACTCGGAAGTAGAAATCGTTGCAATCAACGATTTAACAGATGTAAAGACACTGGCTCACCTGTTGAAATATGACACAACTCATGGCGTTCTTGACGCTACGGTTGAAGCTAAAGAAGGCGCGCTTATCGTTAACGGCAAAGAAGTTAAAGTATTTGCAGAGCGCAACCCTGAAAACTTGCCTTGGGGCGCTAACGGCGTAGAAATCGTTGTTGAGTCCACTGGTATCTTCACAGCGAAAGACAAAGCTGAAATGCACTTGAAAGGCGGCGCGAAGAAAGTTATCATCTCCGCACCTGCTACGAACGAAGATATCACAATCGTTATGGGCGTTAACGAAGACAAGTATGATGCAGCTAGCCATACTATCATCTCCAACGCTTCTTGCACAACGAACTGCTTGGCGCCATTCGCTAAAGTATTGAACGACAAATTCGGTATCGTTAAAGGTATGATGAACACCATTCACTCCTACACTAACGACCAAAACGTTCTTGACCTGCCGCACAAAGACCTTCGTCGTGCACGCGCAGCAGCTCAAAACATCATTCCTACTACGACAGGCGCTGCTAAAGCGGTATCCCTCGTATTGCCTGAATTGAAAGGCAAATTGAATGGTATGTCCATGCGCGTTCCTACACCTAACGTGTCTGTTACAGACTTGGTTGTAGAACTCGAGAAAAACGTAACGGTTGAAGAAGTTAACGCAGCTTTGAAAGAAGCAGCTGAAGGTCCTTTGAAAGGCATCTTGAACTACTCCGAAGAGCCATTGGTATCCAGCGACTTCAATGGCGACCCAGCTTCCTCTACAATCGACGCTTTGACGACGATGGTAATCGGCGGAAACATGGTTAAAGTTGTTTCCTGGTACGACAACGAGTGGGGCTACTCCAACCGCGTTGTAGACTTGGCAGCTTTCATCGCTAAAAAAGGTCTGTAATTATATAGCTTGACAATCAAAGAGGAGTAACCGTTGCGGTCTCCTCTTTGATCCATAAGCAAGGCATGTCGAGAACCGATACGGAATATTACATCGCCATAGTCATAGCGAAGCCTGTCATTATGCGATGATAACGAATTTTTATTATAGATAGAACCGATTGATACAGAATCATACACATATCGAACACCGTAATGTAAATACAGATGATATAGAGAAAGAATGATGGAACCATACAGAATAACAGAACCTGATAACGATTCTTTCTAAGAGAGGCGTGAAGCGGTTCAAGCACACGATAGGAGGAACACGGGGATGAACAAGAAAAGCGTACGTGATGTAGACGTAAAAGGTAAGCGCGTATTTATGCGGGTAGATTTCAACGTTCCATTGGAAGACGGAAAGATTACGGATGATACACGCATTCAAGAAACGCTGCCAACCATTAAATACTTGGTGGAGCAAGGTGCGAAAGTCATTCTGGCCAGCCATATGGGTCGTCCCAAAGGCGAAGTGGTTGATTCCATGCGCCTGACGCCTGCTGCGGCTCGCCTTGGCGAATTGCTCGGCAAATCAGTCAAGAAGCTCGATGAGTCGATTGGCGAGAACGTGAAGGCCGAGATTGCAAAAATGGAAAACGGCGACGTGATCGTATTGGAGAACGTGCGTTTCCACAAAGGCGAAGAGAAAAACGATCCAGAATTGGCGAAAGCATTCGCGGAGCTCGCGGATCTGTATGTGAATGACGCGTTCGGTGCAGCGCACCGTGCCCATGCGTCCACAGAAGGTATCGCGCATCACTTGCCAGCCGTGTCCGGCCTGTTGATGGAGAAAGAATTGTCGGTATTGAGCAAAGCTTTGTCCAACCCGGAACGTCCGTTCACCGCTATCGTTGGCGGATCGAAAGTAAAAGACAAAATCGATGTTATCAACAAAATGCTGGAGATTGCTGATAACGTAATCATCGGCGGCGGCTTGACGTATACGTTCTTCAAAGCGCAAGGTCACGAAATCGGCAAATCGTTGGTCGACAACGATAAGCTGGAGGTTGCGCTTGGCTTTATCGAGAAAGCAAAAGAGCTCGGCAAAAACTTGTACCTGCCCGTTGACATCGTCGTATCTGATGACTTCAGTGCAGATGCAAACACGCAAATCGTACCAGTCGACAGCATTCCTGCAGAATGGGAAGGCATTGACATCGGACCGAAGACGCGTGAAATTTTCGCTGACGTAATCAAGGACTCTAAGCTCATCGTATGGAACGGACCAATGGGCGTGTTCGAAATTGAGCCATTCTCTCACGGCACGCGTGCGGTAGCTGAAGCATGTGCGGAAACGCAAGGCTACACCATTATCGGCGGCGGCGACTCTGCAGCGGCAGTAGAGAAATTCAAGCTGAAAGACAAGATGGACCACATCTCCACAGGCGGCGGCGCTTCCCTTGAGTTCATGGAAGGCAAAGTATTGCCAGGTGTTGTGGCATTGAACGATAAGTAATCGTAAGCAGTTAGCAACTAAACAAGTAAGCGACAGCGGCTAATGAGCCGCTTCCCTTACGTGTAGAGGAGTGATTCACGTGAGACAACCGATTATCGCAGGGAACTGGAAAATGTTCAAAACGGTACCGGAAGCGACTGCCTTTGTAGCAGAAGTGAAGGGCAAAGCGGAAGTAGACGGCGTGGAAAGCGTCATCTGCGCGCCATTTACGAACTTGCCTGCGCTTGTTGAAGCAGTGAAAGGCACGAACATCAAAATTGGCGCACAAAATCTTCACTTTGAAGATTCCGGCGCATTCACAGGTGAGATCAGCGGTGTGATGCTGAAGGATCTTGGCGTGCATTATGTTATTATCGGCCACTCCGAGCGCCGCGCTTATTTCGCGGAGACGGACGAAATCGTAAACAAGAAAGTGCACGCGGCATTCCGTAACGGATTGCTGCCAATCGTGTGCGTAGGCGAATCGCTTGAAGAGCGTGAATCCGGCAAGACGAACGACGTGTGCAAAGTGCAAACGGAAGCGGCGTTCCAAGGCGTGTCTGCGGAACAAGCGAAAGAAGTCGTCATCGCATATGAACCAATCTGGGCGATCGGCACAGGCAAATCTTCTACAGCGCAAGATGCGAATGAAGTCATCAGCTACATCCGCAGCGTTGTTGCAGGCTTGTACAACGATGAAGTGGCTCAAGCGGTCCGCATTCAATACGGCGGCAGCGTGAAGCCGGAGAATGTGCGTGAATATATGGCGCAAAGCGACATTGACGGCGCATTGGTAGGTGGCGCTAGCTTGCAGCCGGCTTCCTACGTCTCCTTGGTGGAAGGGGCGAAGTAGAATGTCTGCACCTAGACCTGTTGCACTTATCATCATGGACGGCTTCGGACTTAGAAATGTAACTGAGGGCAACGCTGTTGCTCAAGCGAACAAACCGAACTACGACCGCTATATGGACATGTACCCGCACACGACACTGACAGCTTGCGGCGAAGCGGTGGGCTTGCCTGAAGGGCAAATGGGCAACTCCGAGGTAGGACATTTGAATATCGGCGCCGGCCGTATCGTCTATCAAGACTTGACCCGGATTACGAAGTCGATTCGTGAAGGGGAGTTTTTCGATAACGCCACGCTGCTCGGCGCAGTACGCCATGCGAAAGACAACAACAAAAACTTGCATCTGTACGGACTGCTGTCTGACGGCGGTGTGCACAGCCACATTGACCATACGTTGGCCATGCTGGAGCTGGCAGCAAAAGAAGGGCTGAAGAATGTTTACATTCACGCCTTCCTGGACGGCCGCGACGTAGCTCCGGATAGTGCGATTAAATACATCGAGCGTCTGCAAGCGAAGATTAACGATATCGGCGTCGGACAAATTGCAACGGTTCAAGGCCGTTATTATGCAATGGATCGCGACAAACGGTGGGAGCGTACGGAGAAATCCTATCGCGCCATGGTATACGGCGACGGCCCGACATATCGCGATCCGATCCAAGCCGTAAAGGAATCGTACGAGAACTCTGTATTTGACGAGTTCGTCATGCCGACGGTTATTGTGGACGAGAACGATCAACCGGTTGGTCTTGTACAAGATGGCGATGCAGTCATCTTCTCGAACTTCCGTCCGGACCGCGCGATCCAATTGTCGCAAGTATTCACGAACGAAGACTTCCGCGGCTTTGATCGTGGAGACAAATGTCCGAAAGATCTGTACTTCGTCTGCTTGACGCTGTTCGCAGAAACGGTCGGGGGCTTCGTAGCCTACAAACCGAAAGAGCTCGACAATACGCTTGGCGAAGTGCTTGTCCAACAAGGCAAGAAGCAGCTGCGTATTGCGGAGACGGAGAAATACCCGCACGTTACGTTCTTCTTCAGTGGCGGCCGCGACGTGGAGCTCCCTGGCGAAAAACGAGTGCTTATCTCGTCGCCTAAAGTTGCCACATATGATCTGCAACCGGAAATGAGCGCATATGAAGTAGCGGAAGCGGCTGTGCGCGAGATCGAATCCGGCGTGCACGACACGATCATTTTGAACTTCGCGAATCCGGATATGGTCGGTCACTCCGGGAAGCTGGAGCCGACGATCAAAGCGGTGGAAGTAACGGACGAATGCATGAGCAAAGTCGTAGAAGCGGTGCTTGCTCAAGGCGGTGTCTGCCTGATTACGGCAGACCACGGCAACGCGGATATGGTCTTCGACGAAGAGGGCCGTCCGTTCACGGCGCATACGACAAATCCGGTTCCGTTCATCGTAACGGACAAGAACGTCACCTTGCGTGAAGACGGCATTTTGGCCGATATCGCACCGACGATTCTCGATTTGATGCAGCTGCCGAAGCCGAAGGAAATGACCGGAACATCGATGATTTCCAAGAAATAACTGTATGGATTTTGTACGTTGCCTATCTTGCATTATAATAAATTCAACAAAGAATAAAGGAGTTGTACAACCATGACAATGATTATGGACGTTTACGCACGCGAAGTGCTTGACTCTCGTGGTAACCCTACAGTAGAAGTAGAAGTGAAATTGGAATCCGGCGGATTTGGCCATGCTATCGTGCCATCCGGCGCATCCACAGGCGCTCACGAAGCTGTTGAGCTTCGCGACGGTGACAAAGGCCGTTTCATGGGCAAAGGTGTAGAAACTGCTGTTAAAAACGTAAATGAAATTATCGCGCCTGAAATTATCGGCATGGACGCTTTGGATCAAGTATTGATCGACCGTACGATGATCGAGCTTGACGGCACGCCGAACAAAGGCAAATTGGGTGCAAACGCAATTCTGGCTGTATCCATGGCTGTAGCACGCGCAGCAGCTCACGCGCTTGATATGCCACTGTACACGTACCTTGGCGGATTCAATGCGAAGCAATTGCCAGTGCCAATGATGAACATCATCAACGGTGGTGAGCATGCGGACAACAACGTGGACGTGCAAGAGTTCATGATTCTGCCAGTTGGCGCTCCGAACTTCAAAGAAGCGCTTCGCATGGGCGCTGAGATCTTCCACAACCTGAAATCCGTACTGCAAGGCAAAGGCTTGAATACGGCTGTAGGTGACGAGGGCGGCTTCGCACCGAACCTGGGTTCGAACGAAGAAGCAATCCAAATCATCATCGAAGCGATCGAAAAAGCCGGCTACAAACCAGGCGAAGAAGTATTCTTGGGCATGGACGTAGCTTCTACTGAGTTCTACAAAGACGGCAAATACACGCTGGCAGGCGAAGGCAAATCCTTCACTTCCGCTGAGTTCGTTGACTTGCTCGCTTCTTGGGTGGACAAATACCCTATTATTACTATCGAAGACGGCTGCTCCGAGGACGATTGGGAAGGTTGGAAATTGCTCACTGACAAATTGGGCAGCAAAGTTCAGCTCGTGGGTGACGACTTGTTCGTTACGAACACAGAGCGTCTGTCAAGAGGTATTTCCGAAGGCATCGGTAACTCCATCTTGATCAAAGTGAACCAAATTGGTACGCTGACAGAAACGTTCGAAGCGATCGAAATGGCAAAACGCGCAGGTTACACTGCAGTTGTGTCCCACCGTTCCGGTGAATCCGAAGACAGCACAATCGCAGACATCGCAGTTGCGACAAATGCGGGTCAAATCAAGACAGGTGCTCCTTCCCGTACGGACCGTGTGGCGAAATACAACCAATTGCTCCGCATCGAGGACAACTTGGGCAGCGTATCTCGCTATGAAGGCCTGAAATCCTTCTACAACTTGAAGAAATAAGACGTATCTGCATGAGCGGAACGTTAGATTTGGAAGCCGGACTCCATTGGAGTTCGGCTTCTTTGTGTGCGCCCAGCATGGGCGCTATACGGACACACTCGTCGCAAGACGGGATCGAGCTGGACCTGAGGCTAGTTTTGATGAAAATCTCTTGTTGAATGGAAGTGAGGACGATATAATTATTGCTAGCTACTATTTAATGAACAATACTGAATGATGTATATAACGAATCGTTTAGGGGGGTGACGGGGTTGAAAGAAATCATACAATTTAAAAAAGGCGTGCTTGGTCTATGCGTCATGGTGCTCATTAATCAACGCGACCGCTACGGCTTTGAATTGGCGCAGCAAATTTCGAAGCATGTGGAAATCGCGGAAGGCGCCTTATATCCGGTACTCCGCCGCATGGTAGGGGACGGACACTGCACGACCTATTTGCAGGAATCGACGGAAGGGCCGCCGCGCAAGTATTACAAGCTTACTCCGGCAGGCAAAGCGTACATGAATGAGCTGGTGTCGGAATGGGAGAGCTTCGTATCGGGTGTAGCCACATTACTGGCGGAAGCCGTGGACGGAGATGCAGATGTATCTTCAGAAGTAAATTTGGAAGCTAATCCATAAGCAAATGTGGAAATGAACAAGAATACAAACGATATGATCTAGGGGTGAGATAAGGTGCATAAAGAATATTTTCTATTAAAGCTGAAGCTTGGACTGTTGCCGCTTCCTGAGGAAGACAGGAATGAAATACTAGCGGAATATGATGCACACTTTGAATTTGGCAAGCAGCAGGGGCGGACAGAGGAAGAAATCGCGAAGGAATTAGGCGATCCAGAAGAGCTTGCTGTTGAGCTATTAGGGGACCGTGATGAGAAGCCATCCTTCTCCAATGGACCTATGAACGCCGCTCATATGAACGGGAGCAATGAAATGCCGCCGCCTTGGCAAGAGATGAATCATCAGCCAGGAATGCAGCATGGTTATGACAGCCGATGGGATAATGGTCAAGGGAACCACTCCATGCCGTATCCCCCGGGGCCTGAAGCGGGCGCAATTCGTTCTCGCACCGTATTCGGCATCATCGGCGTTATCTTTGCCAGCATACTGATCGTGCCGTTCTTAATCGCGGGCTGGGGAGTATGCATTGGCATAGGCGGCGCAGCAATCAGCTTTTTAGTTTCTCCGCTTCTGTATGTTGTCAAGCTGGCGTTGGGCGGAGTTTTTTATGGGGCGGAAATGTCATTGATCGTTCTCGCGTTCGGAATTGGCATTTTCCTGACTCAAGTAATGGTCGCTTTGTTCCGCAATTATGCGCGGCTCAATATGAGCTATATCCGCTGGGTTGCTCATGTGGGAAGGGAGAGAAGATAGATGAGAAGAGTATGGTTAAACCTGCTGGGCATCGGCTGCATTGTGGCAGGCATCGCAGGCCTGTTTTACTTCGGAATGGATAAACTATTATATTCCCAGCTTCCCGGCTATAACTACAGCATTGCTATAGACCCTGATTTGAAGCAGATTGAAATGGAGGCGAACCGGGGCGAGATCAAAGTGAATTGGCACTTTGATGAGCAACGTAAAATTGAACTATCCGGGCAAGCGCCTGAACAGACGATACAGAAGCTCGGCAATACGAAAGTTGAGAACGGTGTGCTTCGACTGGACTATGATGATACCGAAAGTGCGGAATGGTTGAATTTATTCCAGTTCAATTCCCGTCAACAGCACCATGAGATTCATATTCATGCGCCGAAGGAATTGGTTCTGGATCGTTTTCAAGCAAGGCTAGCGATGGGTTCGTTCGTGATGACGGACGGACAGGTCAAGCAGCTCGATGCCGAGAGCAACTTGGGTCAGGTGATTGTGAAGCAGGTGAAGGGTGAGCAGGTGAATTTGAAATCGGATGCCGGGAAAATCGTAACCGAGAACGTGGATGCCGCGATTACAGTTAATGCTTCGCTGGGTGAAGTGAAGCTGTTGAATACGACCAGACCGGTCGATGTAGATGCGAGTGCGGGCAACGTATTTATTGAACAGCAGAACCCTCATCCGATACAGGCGTCAAGCAATTTAGGCAACATCAAAATATTGGTTTCCCCTTTGTTCGACGGCGTGTATGATGCAAGAGCGAATTTGGGCAATGTATCCTCGCCGGAATCGAAGATGAAGAGCAACATGGTCATTCAAGTGCGGACGGACGCCGGCAATATTTCCATTGTCGAAAAATAGCTTGTCAACTCGAGATATGCCGCTATAATTCGGTTATAATGGATGTATACAATGCGGCATATAAAGGGGTTACGAAACGATGAAACCAATCATGAAAGTTCTTACGTTAGCAGGCTCGGATTCCAGCGGCGGCGCCGGCATTCAAGCGGACTTGAAAACCTTCCAAGAACGCGGAGTATACGGTGTGACCGCGTTGACAACAATTGTGACGATGGACCCGAATGACAATTGGGCGCATCGCGTTTTTCCGGTGGCGCTATCCACGATAGAGGAGCAGTTGAAGACGATTCTAAGCATTGGCATCCAAGGGATGAAGACTGGGATGCTTGGTTCTATCGATATTATTGAGCTTGCGGCACGTACGATTGAGAAGCACGACATTCCAAATATTGTCGTTGACCCGGTTATGGTATGCAAAGGCGCGGACGAAGCGCTGCATCCAGAGACGAATGATGCGCTGCGTGACATTCTCGTACCGAAGGCAACGGTAGTTACGCCGAACCTGTTCGAGGCGGCACAGCTCGCCGGCACAGCGCCAATTCGCTCCTTGAACGATATGAAGCAGGCTGCTGCGATTATTCAGGAGCAAGGCGCGCGTTATGTGCTGGTGAAGGGCGGCTCCAAAATTGGCCTCCCGACGTCGATCGACTTGTTATATGATGGCAAGGGCTTTGAAGTGTTGGAGGCCGATTTAATCGATACAACGTATACGCATGGGGCAGGCTGTACGTACTCGGCGGCAGTGGCGGCAGAGCTTGCGAAGGGGCATAGCGTTATCGACAGCATCCATACGGCCAAGCGCTTCATTACAGAGGCGATTCGGCATTCTTTCCGACTGAACCAATATGTGGGCCCTGTGCGCCATAATGCATTGCGCTTGGTGGAACACGGAGAAGAATAGAGAGGCGATATCCTCTAGTGTGGCAGATTGCAGCGGGTTTGCGTGGCAGCGCAGAACTCGCTTTTTCTTTTTCAAGGTCGCTGGCTGGCCAAGTTGGAGTAAAGATGAGGCTAGAGCGCCCAAGCCCCCTGTTTTTCCCTTTGCGTGGTACGATAGTGGCACTATTACAGAACTATAAATAGAACAGAGCGGGCAAGCCTTGCCTGTTGCTTAGCCTTGTGTTACAATAATAATACTGTTTTTATGCTTTTCGAACGTGTAACACGCATTAGGAGGTGTAAATGTGACAATTTTTTTGAAGATTCTGCTTGTCATCTTTTCGATTGGCTTGATTAGCATTGTGCTTCTGCAGAAAGGGAAAAGTGCCGGTCTGTCAGGCGCCATCTCCGGCGGTGCGGAACATCTCTTCGGAAAGCAAAAGGCACGCGGTCTGGAGTTGTTCCTGCAACGTGCGACAGTCGGTCTTGCGGCTGGATTCTTTATCCTTTCTATGATTGTGGCTTACTTTGTAAAAGCATAACGTATAAATTCGAACGTAAGGCGGGGACGAGATCCTCGCTTTTTTTGTTTATCAACACGGAATCATGAGAGGAATGCATGAGGATAGTTGGCGATGATCGTGGAAAAAATGAGACAAGTCCTTGCTGGCTGGTCCATTACATTACCGTCCTATGGCATAGATTATGGAAAAGTAAGGGGCCTTATTGGTGCAAATAAGAACAATTTCAGGTTTTTGTCCTAATGGGCTTAACATGGTGGCAAAGAGCCGGGATGTAACCATTTAATTTCGTGTATACTAGGTTATATATTGGTATACTGTATCATGCAGGTCATGGCAAGGTGTGAGGTGAGGTAATGATATCGGAACAACAGTTGTTGGACTTTATGCGTGAAACCGCTTATAAGCCGATGACCTATCAGGAATTGGAGCAGCATTTTACGATTGAAGGCGCGGCTGAATTTAAAGCCTTCTTAATTATGCTTAATCGCTTGGAGGAAGAGGGAAAGATCATTCGTACCCGTTCGGATCGCTACGGCGTGCCAGAGCGCATGAACTTGCTGCGGGGACGTCTGCAAGCGCATGCGAAAGGATTCGCCTTTTTTATTCCGGAAGAAACGGGTCATCCCGACGTATATATTCATGCGAATGATTTGAAGACAGCGATGCATGGGGATACGGTGCTTGTTCGCGTGACAAATAAAACATTTGAAAGTACGCGTATGGAAGGTGAAGTAATACGCATCGTGAAACGCGCCGTAGAACAGATCGTCGGTGTGTTTCAGCATTATGAAACGTACGGCTTTGTAGTGCCGGACGACAAGCGGATTAACCGCGACGTATTTATTCCGCTGGAAGATACGCACGGAGCCGTGACCGGACAGAAGGTCGTAGCCCGTATTGTAAATTATCCGGAAGGCAGAGCGGCTGCGCAAGGAGAGGTCATTGAGATTCTCGGGCATAAAGACGACCCGGGCGTCGACATTTTGTCGATCATCCGCAAGCACCAGCTGCCAGAGGCATTCCCGGATGAAGTAATGGCGGAAGCAGAGTCGGTTCCGGATGCCATTACGGAAGAGGAAATTGTAAGCCAGCGCCGCAGAGATTTGCGCGGCTTGAATATTGTGACGATTGACGGTGAGGATGCAAAGGACTTGGACGATGCCGTCTATGTGGAGAAGCTCCCGAACGGCCATTACAAGCTCGGGGTCCATATCGCCGATGTTGGTTATTACGTCCGTGAAGGTTCGGCGCTCGACCGTGAAGCTTACGCGCGCGGATGCAGCGTGTACTTGGTCGATCGCGTCATTCCGATGCTGCCGCATCGGCTGTCGAACGGAATCTGTTCGCTTCATCCGCGTGTGGACCGCTTGACGCTGTCCTGTGAGATGGAGTTCGACGAGAAGGCGAAGCTCGTCAAGCACGATGTCTTTTCAAGCGTTATCCGTACGGTGGAACGGATGACGTACAATAACGTTCGTCTGATTGTCGAGGATGAGGATCCGGAAGTGTCGGCACGGTACGCGTATTTGGTCGACAACTTCATGCTGATGAAGGAGCTTGCGCTGAAGCTGCGCGGCAAACGTATGAACCGCGGCGCCATTGACTTTGACTTCCAGGAGTCAAAAGTTATTGTGGATGAACAGGGCAAGCCGGTCGACATTATTAAGCGCGAGCGCTCGATCGCGGAGCAAATGATTGAAGAATTCATGCTGGCAGCGAACGAGACGGTTGCAGAGCATTTTCATTGGCTGCGCGTACCGTTCTTATATCGGATCCATGAGGAGCCGAATAGCGAGAAGCTGTTCAACTTCATGTCCTTTGCTGCCAACTTCGGCTATGTCGTGCGCGGCAAGGGCAACTCGGTCCATCCACGCGCGCTGCAGATGCTGCTGGAGGAAATTGAAGGGACACGCGAGCAGACCGTCATTAGCACGATGATGCTCCGTTCGATGAAGCAAGCGAAGTATGATGCGGAGAGCACAGGCCACTTCGGCTTGGCTGCAGAGTTCTACTCGCACTTTACATCGCCGATTCGGCGCTACCCTGACTTAGTCATTCACCGTGTTATTCGCGAAGTTATCGACCATGGCGGAGCGCTGCCGGAGAAGCGGTTGGAGCAGCTGCATGCGCGTATGCCGGATATTGCACAGCAGTCGTCGGAACGGGAGCGCGTTGCGGTTGATGCCGAACGGGATACGGAAGCTCTTAAGAAGGCTGAATTCATGCTGGACAAGGTTGGCGAAGAATTCGACGGTATTATTAGCAGCGTGACAAGCTTCGGCATGTTCGTGGAACTGGATAATACAGTAGAAGGATTAATTCGCCTCAGCGAACTGTCCGACGATTATTATCACTTCCATGAGCAGCATATGGTGCTCATTGGCGAGCGTACGTCAAGAATGTTCCGGATTGGCGATGAAGTCCGCATCCGAGTGGGCCGCGTCAATATGGAGGAACATACGATTGACTTCGAGCTTGTTGCAAGCACATCGCGTTATGGTGGGCGCGATGCGCGGGAATTCGGCTTTGAGCAGCGCAAGCGCGGTCGTGCTGGTACGGATCAGCGCGGCGGAGAACGAAGAGGCCGCGGCAATGGACGCGAAACCCGTGGGGGCGGAACATCGCGTGACGGGCGCGGTGGCCAGCAGCAGCGTGGAGGACGCGGTAGTTCCCAGCGAAATGGACAGACAGTTCGAACAGGACGCAGTGGATCCACGGATCGTGGACGCACGAATCGGCATGAAGCGAACCTGCCACAAGCGACTCATCAAGAAGGACGCGGACCGTCGCGTACGGACGATACCGTGTATAACGAGTACGGTGCAGGCGGTGAGCAGCATGTCCGCGGCGGACAAGGACGCTCTCATGCGAAGGGACACGTGAGAGATGAGCATGCTCCGGAACGCCTTGAAGGGCAGGTGCCTCATGCGCCAGAGGCCGAAGAGTTCGATGGTGATTGGTATAACCAAGGCGAATTCCGGGCGCGCCAGAACCAGAATGGTCGTAATGGGCGCCGCAGTGGAGGAGCTGGAGCTTCCCATCAACCCGCTGACAAGGGAAATGGACACAGACCTTTAGGATCGCACCAGCGCGGCAAGGGTGGTATTCACCTTGGCCAAGGTAATGGTGCCGATCAGTCTCAGCGTTCCCGTGGTAATCAAAACCAAGATAATGCGAATTGGGTTGATCGCCTAATCTCGAATGCGGAAAATGAAGTGGATCGCGGTCCGCGCAATTTTGACTTCGGATCGGGGCGCGGTGGTTATGGCCGTTCGAGTCAAGAAGATAACGATCGGAGCGACCGGAATGGCGGCCGCGGCGGGGACTATCGTTCAGGCCGGGGCAGCAAATTAGGCGTAGGCAAGAAAGGCCGCAAAACATCCGAGAGCGGCATTTTCATCGGTGAATCTGCCGCCCAAGCTCGCGAGCAAACGAAAGAAGCGGGGCAAGCTGCGCGCAAGAAAGGCAAAGCTAACAGCAAAACCGCTAAGTTTGTGCGTAAGAAGCGGTAAAGCAAGCAGTTCGTAACTCGTAACTCATGGCTCGTAAATGAACAAGGAGCGGTCCTCTGCGGAGGGCCGTTTTTATGATGGAAGATCTTTTTCCTTCTGACGTGATGTCATGCTTCGGAGAAGGGTTGTCGATTCCTTCTTAGTCTCACTCTCCCCTTCATTCAGAACAGCGAGCCGAGCATACGTTCATGCATTTGCGTATTTTTCATAGATGTCTCTTCCGGTCCGTAGCTAGTCCTTATGATCATTCTCCCGTACCATCAGAAAGGTTTGCGTTGAGGACAAGTCATAATTTTGTATAGACGTAATGACAGAAAAGTCTGAGTCATGATGGCGCATTTACTAGGCAAAGTTTATTGTCATCTTCGGACTTTGTATATTTCTGATGGAAGGGGAGAATGAAGCAAAGGTGTGGATGATGCGAATCTCCGCATCATGTAAGCCCTTTCTGCATACCTATGATATAATGTACATACTTTACATTAAAGCCACAGAAATGGGGTGAAGCCAGATGAGTCCTTCAGATATTTCCGTCTACCACGTCGTGCTGCGCATGGTGTTAGCTTTAATATTGGGTGGCTTTATCGGGTTGGAGCGGGAGAAACGAAGTCAGGCTGCGGGGCTTCGCACTCATATGTTGGTTAGCTTAGGATCGGCTTTAGTTATGCTTATTTCGGTATACGGCTTCCCAAAGCTTGGCGCTGATGACAAGGCAGATGTTGATATTGCGCGGATTGCTGCCCAGGTGGTCAGCGGTGTCGGGTTCTTGGGAGCGGGCACTATCATTCGTAATGGAACAAGCGTCAAAGGGCTAACGACGGCAGCGTCACTGTGGGTATCTGCTGCTATCGGCTTGGCTTGCGGCTCAGGTTTTTTTTCGGCTGCACTTGTTGGGTGTGGATTATCCCTTGTAGCGTTATGGGTATTGAACAAATATGACTTTAAGAACCGGGTGGCGCATCGCATTCATCAGCTGGAAGTAATCGCGGAAGAGCGAGAAGGATGGCTGACGGAGATGACAACTCAGGTGGAGCAGCAGGGAATGTCGGTTCGCAGCATCCGGATGCGCAAAGAGGGGGCCGGTCTGAAGTCTTGGGCGAAACGGCTGAGTCCTGAGAAGGAAGAAGAACACTTAGATGAACATGAGCAAGAAAATGACGATGAGGTCGATATGGAAGGTGAAGGGGACACGAGTACTGCTAGCGTTCAACGATCGGATGCTTCGAATGAACCGCACCAGATTAGTATCGAATTGAAGGTGTTGGCTGAGGATATGAAATCGATAGCGGCTTGTTGTGAGGCGTTGCTCAGTATGAAAGGTGTCAAGGATGTGCGCATGATTTCGTAAAGCAGGTTTTTGATAAAGAAGGTTAATCTCTTGAGTCCGATGGATCTTTTTTGATACAATAGTATATAGAGCAGTAACATTAAGCGAGATTATGTTCTCGCTGGAAGCATGTAATTCGCCGTAACGTTGGAGGACAATCATGGGTAAAAAAAGTGAGAATAAAGTGCTGGCCCAAAACAAGAAGGCGTCCCATGATTATTTTATCGAGGACACTTATGAAGCAGGCATGGTGCTGACAGGTACGGAAATTAAGTCGCTGCGGTTGGGGAAAGCTAATATTAGCGATTCGTTCGCGACCATTCGTAAAGGTGAGATATTCATCCATAATATGCACATCAGTCCGTTTGAGCAAGGGAATCGGTACAATCCTACGGATCCGACGCGTGCGCGCAAGCTGCTGCTTCACAAGGCGCAGATTAGCAAACTCATCGGGCAGACGAAGCAGGAAGGGTATACGCTTGTTCCGCTTAAGATATATGTGCGCAACGGCTTTGCGAAGCTGCTGATTGGCCTCGGCCGCGGTAAGAAGAATTATGATAAACGCGCAACAGAAGCCAAGCGTGATGCAGACCGTCAGATTCAGCGGGCGCTGCGTGAGAGGCAGAAGTATTAAGGGTTATGGTGCTGGCTCAGTTCTCAGAAGTAACCAAGGAAAAGGCATGTAACGTTGGCAACAAGTTGACTAACATCTTCGCCTCTCATGTGTTATAATAAACGTATCGGTAACGATAAGAAGTTAGTCATCCGATTGTTGCTGACAACGAGTGCTACACTTTGACAACTGAATAGTGTGGAATGTTGCACTATCTATGTCTTAACTTTTTCTCTTAATTCAAGACCCAACTCCCCAGATGGGCGAGATGTGTCGCTTATCATTATGGGGGCGTTCTTGGATTCGACGGGGATAGTTCGGGCTCGGGTAGCGGGTAGTGGGGCTGCGTCCACTTCAACAACGCGAACGCCAATTTAAACGGCAAACAACAAACAAACTACGCTTTAGCAGCTTAATAACCTGTTAGCGTGCTTCTACTCTCCATCGCCCATGTGGCGGGATAGGGGCTCAACTTTAGTGGGATACGCTGTCACATCTCCGCCTGGGGTGTGCTGAAGAAGACAATCAGGCTGACCCAAAGCATAGCCGGTTACGGGGCGATGCTCGGGTGACATCAAAACTGTGACTACACCCGTAGAAGCCTTTGTTGCGTTATCTTCGGACAGGGGTTCGACTCCCCTCGCCTCCACCAAAAACCTGAAAAAACCGACCGCATGAGGTCGGTTTTTTGTGTTTGTTGGAGGCAATAAAGGGAGTAGAACCCCTGAGCGGGTTCGCCCGCGCGCAGGAAGCGAAAGAGATGCTTCGAAGGAAGGCACCCAGCGAACGAGCACGGCGTTGATATCCAACCTCTAATATCGTCGACAGAGGATAGGCTTCGGCAGCAAATGAAATGGAGATATCAACACCCCCTCGCCTCCATTAGTAGTATCAGTGACGGCCACCATTTGGTGGCCGTTTTTGCTTATTCGTACTCGAAGGGGTGGGGTAAACCGCTTCGGCTCTAGGGCTTCGGGCTTCCCTGATGTCGAATACGACATATTTCTGATGATGTACATGGCGGTACCTCTGTATGTAGCAGTTTTGATTGTCACCTTAGCAATGCCCCGTAACCGGCTTTCCTTAGGCCAGACTGTTTGTCTTCTTCTCTTCGCCACTGGCGAAGATGAGACAGCGTATCACATTAAAGAGGCCGAAGGGTATAGACGAATGACGTACAGCATTGTCATTAGCACAAACGCATGTAGCGTATAAAATACAAAAAACCCAACTCTGCTAACGAAGCGGAGAAGGGTTTTTATTAAGTATAGTCAGCTCTAGCTAACGAAGCGGAGAAGACTACACTCATCCGTATTATTTCTGTATAATCATGATATTATGTATATGGATGAAAGTCAAGTCATACGTTATCATTTTGGTTATTTGGGATGTGTATAATGATCTATAATATCTATTTCGATGAAGCGAATAAAATTGACCAGCCGGGAAAAGCGAATTCATATTACGGTGCGTATGGCGGCAGTGAACAGACAATGACGGACATAACGCAGACGATTCAAAGCATGTATGAAGAGCTGGGCACCAAGAGCGAATTGCATTTCAGGGAATACAATCATGACCAGCACTTGAAGAAATACTTCAAGGTCCTTCACTACATCATCAATCAGGATGTTAATATCAATATTCTGATTGTCAATAATACAGAAGCTGACAGCATTGCTAAACAGCTAAATCTGACGATGATGGAGCTGAGAAATTTATTCTATATCAAAATTCCTGAAAGATTGTTTTATGGAGTGACACGTCACTTGCAGGGTCAGGTGGATGTTAACATCAAAATTGATCGCAACGATGAATACGATGCACTAGGACTGCATTCAAAAATCAAAGAGCAGATGAATGCTCACTCTGTATACCGGAGCAAAAGGTACAAAATTGCATCTGTTGAGTCGGAAGAATCGCATGAGTCCATCCCCCTGCAAATCATTGATACATTTAAGGGGATTGTAGTGTTTCTGATGGAGCAAAGCTATACGGGAGATTCAAACACGACTCTGATTAAAAGTGATTTGGTGTATCGCTTTTTATCCGAAGGTAACAATGTAGATCGGTTTATAAAACAGATCAAGCTGTATTCATGGAACGGCAATGAGAATTTGTCAGAACTGTCTGTAGGCAATTACGTGTCTCAATTCATGGTATACAAGGCTCGTTACGATGTTTCAGAAATAGCCAAGCTTCAGGCGATCATGTTGAAGAATCCTGATCTACCTGCAAAGGAATACCGTACGCTAATGGAGTATCCTAACACGTTGGCACGTATGTTGCTGGGATATAAGGATGAAGTTGAGGGCAGGGGAAGGAATTTTTCATTGCTTCAATAAAGATTTAAAGGTATTGGGTGTTCACTTGATAGATTGGCTTGATTTTCCTAATGGGTCATAATTTCAGCCATTTTAAGTTTGGTAATTGAGATAAAACAGTCATTAAATTTCTACCTCTATTCTATTTATTCTTCAAAACACGATTTTGTAACGTGACTTTTAAAAAATGTTGTATTCGGCCATCCTTTGCGGCACGGGTCTTATAAACAATAAACAGCGGAAAGGACAGTCACATCATCTCCGCTGTTCATGTTTTTCGTTCACATCAACTAAGCAATAATGCAAAGTAAGCCGTCTTACTTGTCCGTTTTGAGGCTAAACAGTTACAATTTTTTTAGCAAACGCTAATGCAACTGGCATAAGCCCGGTAATCTCAAAAGTATAGGGATTAACGCTAGTCATTACTACTTTACATGTAGCCCCATTAACTCCCATACCCAGCGAAGCAATGTTTTGTGCGGCAACCTCAAAGATATTTAAATTGTAATTGTTAACACTAAGATTATGAGAAATACTCTGACTGTGGCTCTCCCCAAAACTTAGTTTAAATATCAAATGTGTATGTCATTTCAATATCATTATCTGCTAATATTTTTTCAAATTCATCAATGGTCATATGTTCTCTCCTTGTCTAAAAATCAAATTAAAATTAATAGATCGGCATGTTTCCTTTAGAATTAAACCACTCAAGTCCCAATTACTAATGCTAATTATGAAACTTCGACGCTAAGTCAGATGGGGATGGACTTCGGGGCTGCAGACTACTGTCTTGTTTGAGCAGATTTATCGGTTATACCGGATAATAAACAATCATCCATACCACAAAAAAATCAAAACATAGGACTTCCACTTGCCATTATAACCTGTTGAGCGACTAATTTAATTAGATCAATGTCATAAGTTAAATGTTCGGCTTCTTTTGAGAACGGTAAAATCATCTCAAAGTTTTGATCTACGTCGTTGGCTTTTGTATGGACAATTTTACAACGTATATCATATATTCGCTCTTTTAAATTATTGATGAGTTCGTCATCGTCTTGATTTTGAGTGAGTGGGACGGATGAAATCTGCTTACTGAGTTTTCCTTGCTCATTCTTCAAAGAGAAGAAATCACTTTTTCTAGTACCCTTCAGAAAACTTCTCACTTCATCTGGGTTCACACACTCTCTTAAGGTCGATAACAATTGTGTTCTCTCGTTAGCAAACCCTCTACCATTTAGTCTTGGTCGGATCATTGTGATTAATTTTGTTAAGTCTTCATCTTTGTTTTCATCAAAAGTTGGATTTTTCAGAATCTTTTTAAGCATGTTTTTTGCATCCAGTTCTGTATACAGGGGAAAGTAAAATTCAATCGCTTGGTAGAAAGCGAGATATTGGAGCAAAGGCATCTTTGTAGCACTTCGAGCATACCAATATAATGAAATTGCATCATTATTGTACTTCATCTTTGGAAATTTCAACTCATCTACGTTAGCCCTTTGTGGCATTACACCACCGATCCCCATCAAGCTTCGTTTTGATAGCATCAAGGGGAGATTGAATCTTAAATCAATTTGAAAGAAAAGTGAATCACTAACTCTTTTTAATATTTCTATTGCCTTATCATGTTGATTTATATTTACACCACTGATTTTTATAGAAATCGGAGAATTTTTTCGTATTTCCTTCTTCATAAGTAGAGATAGCTCTTCAGAAACGCCACTCAATTCAATAGTTACGTGTCCGATATCACTTTCCTGACTTAAAATAATTGGTTCGCTAGACACTGTATATTGAAATTCACCAAACAATTTTCGATTAACAAACCCATTGTTATGGTTGATGTATACATGTTCAATACAGGCCTCTATCATCTTGTTCTCGTATGAACAGATTGCTATGTAATTTTTGAGGATAATATATTTTTCAAATTCAATTTCTAAGAAGGCGTTAGCTGTTGCTTCATCTTCTAATACAATTTCATATTTATCCCTTCCTGATTTTAACTTTATTATAAACTCTTCTGCGTTAGAGATAAATTCCGTTTTTGATGTTGAACAACGAGAACTTAAAGTAGTGATAGTGCCCTCATTAATGAACTCATCCTTATTTTTCACTACCCCATACGTTGACTTTTCATCCATAACCAATTTGTGCGGCTCCCTTCAATAAAGTAACATAAAAAAAAGAGGAGAATCTGCCCCTCTGCTAAATATTGTGGATGAATTCTTTAAAGCTTTTGTTCAAAAAGCAATAAGCTATCCATCGTGTTTGAATAATGAAAATGGTGCAGAACTGTGATTGTAGTAGTAGTTGACTGTTGTCAGGAACCTCAATATCTGAAATCCCCATAATATAGTCCATGGTACCTTGTTTGGGGAAAAGTGTAAACATCATGAGTAGCAGATGTAACATTTAGGTATTTGCTTTTTGAATGCTTCTTAATTTAATGTATTGGGAGTTCTTTTGTCGACATCGTAAGGTCTTTCAGATGCACCTATACAAATCGTAACTGAACTGTAGTTCAAACCAAACATGAAACAGCCGGCAATTCTTTTGACAGTGGGTTCACGTTATGGGAATATAGATTTATCACATTCCAATATCTTGAAGGAGTTGTTGAAGTTGTCGGCTGAACTTCGTATCAGTATTCAAGGTAAAAATCCGCCATCGTGGGCGATAGGCGATCAAAGCGGCACATACTTTTCGTATTATGAAAATGAACATGGGGAGCAGTGGGTGGCGAAGTTGGACGGAAAGACACTTCGCATCTCAGGACTTGATATTGATTGGGAGGAACTTAGTCTAAATGCCGAACAAGCTGTAGCTGAGAATAATAGAATTGTAGATCAGATTGTTGCAGGCACATTGATGCGGTCCAAGGATGTACCCGAAAGCGTTACAAAGGCGTTTTTGGATGTGGTAGCTTTACACCAACGAACCTACGGAGGAAAGCATCCGTTAGCTCACATTATGTTTGGGGTTGGTGAGTTGTTGTGGTTGGCGTCGGTGCTTAATGCAACGATCCCAAGAATTAAACCATAAAAATTAGAGGTGTTTGAAGTGAGCGGCTTATTAACCAGTAATGTGTTTATAGATTCATCCATCTACATTAAACGTAATTTCAGTTTTAATGATCACTTGCTCGGCCAAATAGCAAGATTGTCTGCAAATAATCATATAAAACTTTATATATCTAGCATAGTAATAAATGAAGTGAAAAATAAAATAGATGACAGAACTAAAGAAACCAAGTCAGCACTTGAATCTCTTCGTAAAAAGGGAATGATTTTACGTAATATCAAGCAGTATGATGTGGTCTTTAACCATGAGACAAGCAATTTGATTAGTTCATTGGTTAAGAAACAGTTTGATGACTTTATTGACAATTCAAAGGTTGTAATAGTCCCAGTACAAACTGTCTCGGTTGATAAACTTTTAGAGGGTTACTTTCAAATGACACCTCCATTTAGTAACGTCAAAAAAACGGAATTCCCTGATGCTATTAATCTGCTAGCACTTGATAACTGGTGCAATAGTAATTCTGAACAAATGTATGTTATCTCTGTAGACAATGATCTTGTAAACTACTGTAAAGGTAATGTGAACCTACATTGTTTAGACAGTATTGATTCATTCCTTAATTTGGTGACTAGCAGCGATGAGTACAGGCACAATTTTGTTGTGAATTTAGCAGAGAAGTATTTTGATAACATTGAAGAGAGTATTAGTGAGAATTTTGAGGGGCATGGTTTTTCATTAGAAAATGAGGATGGTTCTGTTGAGAGTATTAACGTTCTAAGTGTTGAGCTAGAAGATGAAATTAACATCATTGAACTTGAAGAAGCCAGTGCAACTCTTCAGTTTGAAGTTAGAGTTACCTTTGAAGCTGAAGTAACATATACTGACTACGCAAACTCAGTGTATGATAAAGAGGAAGGGAAGTATCTTCTGGAAAAAGAAGTCGAATTAGAAGTTGAGACAGATGTGTTAATACCTGTATCTATACGAGTAAGTTTTGACAGTTCAAATGATCGCAATTTTGAAGTAATAAGTTGTGACCTTAATGAAGATCGAGACATTTCTTTCATGTTATATGAAGAGGATTATTATTAAATATTTTGAGTAGCGGGTAGCAGGGACGCGACCGCTTCATCAACGCTAACGCCAATAATAACTGGCAAACAACAAAACAACTACGCTTTCGCAACTTAATAACCTGTGAGCGTGCTCTCGCTCTGTATCGCCCATGTACCGGGATGAGGGCTCAACTTTAGTGGGATACGCTGTCACATCTCCGCCTGGGGTGTGCTGAAGAAGACAATCAGGCTGACCCAAAGCATAGCCGGTTACGGGGCGATGCTAGGGTGACATCAAAACTGTGACTACACCCGTAGAAGCCTTTGTTGCGTTATCTTCGGGCAGGGGTTCGCCCGCGCGCAGGCAGCGAAAGAGATGCTTCGAAGAAAGGCACCCAGCGAACGAGCACGGCGTTGATATCCAACCTCTAATATCGTCTACAGAGGATAGACTTCGGCAGCAAATGAAATGGAGATATCAACACCCCCTCGCCTCCACCATGTAAATCCACAACCGCATGAGGTTGTGGATTTTTGCTGTATGTCTATAGAAAGATTTGTTAGAATGTACGTATGCTATAGAGAATCTCCGTCCCGAAGTTTTAGATGCTTTCTTTGCGGTGTATAAGCCCGCGGCAAAAATCATATACGACGATGCGAGCGAGTGAGTTTATGAAAGTTTCAATAGAAGAGATCGGTAAAGAGCAGGAAGAGGAAATTCTTATCAGGTGCTATGAGGTAAATAACAAAATATACGAAATCGTAAACAAGCTAAAGTTGGAAAACCTCATTTTTCTAGGATATCACAATGATAGGATTCACCGTCTAAAAATTAGCGATATTTATTATTTCGAGGCCGTTGACGGGAAAGTTTTTATTTATTGCAAGGATGAGATTTATGAGGTGAAGCACAAGCTCTATGAGTTGGAGGAGTTATGCAAAGGAAGGAAATGTTTTCGCACATCCAAATCAACGATTTTGAACATAGCCAAAATTTCATTCGTTCGTCCATCGTTAAGCGGCAGATTTGAAGCAGTGCTTGATAATGGGGAACGTGTTGTCATATCGAGGCAGTATGTGCCGGTACTTAAAAATATGCTTGGATTGTGAGAGGAGGGGCGACAATGAGGCTGAATGAACCGGTTAAAAAGGTGATTCAAAATTTCTTAGTCATCTTCGCATCCATCATCATTGTTATAACGATATTGCGACAAATTTTATATCCCGATATGGCTTTCGATTTGAAGTCGATTTATATAATCATGGCCTTTTCATTTATAGGTGCACTGGCGGGATTTATTTTGAATTCTTCTATCAACATAAGCGAGAAGAATATGCGTATCAGAATGGCAATTCACTTTATTGCTTTAGAAACGATATTGCTCTCCCTTGGAGCTATTCTTGGTATTGCCAATAGCACATCAAGCATACTCATTTTAGCATTGCAAATAGCGGTGATCTATGCTGTCGTTCGTCTGCTCTCATGGAACAACGATAAAAAAGTGGCTGAACAAATTAACGAGGGACTAAAATCATTGAAAGACAAGGGTGGTGAGCTTTAGAGCTTACCGCCCTTTTTTGTGCAACTTAACGGGCTGTAGATACAGCTTATTGATTTTCTATATACATCATTTCTGCGGTTTTGTATGCTGAATTCACAAAATAACTAGTAAGAAACAAAAAGGAGAAACTGACGTGGGAACCCTATTATTTTTTATCGCATTGATTTTCGAAATTGCTTTCACTGTGTACTGTATTGTAACGAAGCAGAACCATCTAAAGTTTAGGAATTGGGTGAGAATTGTTGCTTTCGCAGCATTTGTAATTCTCGTATTTTCATCGGTAATCGTCTGGAGTTTCCGCTGGGTATTGCTTGCAGCACTGCTTGTCATACTAGCGGTAATCGGAACGGCTTCCCTTATTCGCAATAAAGCGAGTAACCGTGATTACAAAATCTCCCGTATTGTCGTAAAAGCAGTCATGATGACATTATTGTTGGTACTTGTATTTGTACCTGCACTTGTTTTTCCGCAGCATAAACTGCCAAAAGTTACGGGCCAATATGAAGTCGCAACTGCAACATACACTTACATAGACAAAAACCGCATCGAGGAATTTGCCGATACCGGTAAGAATAGGTTTGTTAATGTACAATATTGGTATCCCGAAAATTCCGATGGAACATATCCGCTCTTGGTATTCTCACATGGAGCTTCTGGTATTAAGACAAGCAATGCTTCTACTTTTAGGGAGCTTGCAAGTCACGGGTATGTCGTATGTTCCATTGATCATCCTTATCATTCTTTTTATACAGTTTCAGACGATGGGTCGTTTACCTTAATCCATTCGGATTATAAGATGGAAGTCGATAATGCCAACAAAGAGGGCATTTACACAAGGGAGCAGTTATATGGGCTCATTCAAAAATGGATGAAACTGCGAACGGACGACATGAATTTTATCATTGATACAATCATTGAAAAATCCCGAAACGATACAGCCCCTGTTTATCAACATATCAGTAAAGATAAAATAGGTGTTTTCGGGCACTCCATGGGCGGCGCGGCAAGCGTTTGGATCGGCCGAGATCGTAAAGATGTAAGTGCGGTTGTCAATATTGATGCCCCGTTTTTTAGCGAGCTTGCTTATAACAATGAGACTGGTGATTTTGCGGCAAGTGGCAAAGCTTACATGACCCCAATCCTTAACATTTATTCTGACGATGTTTGGAAACAGCTTGGAAGTAACTCTACTTATGCGGCAAACTACATCGCTGACAAAAACTTCATGGAAGCATATACCGTTCATTTTCAAGGAGCAAAACATTTAAGCCTCACTGATTTTCCGCTTTTTTCTCCTCTGCTCGCAAAGATGCTGCAGGGTGGAAAAGCAGCTATTGACCAATATTACTGTATAGAAACGGAGAATGAACTTATTCTTAAATTCTTTGATTATACATTGAAAGGTACTGGGCGCTTCACATCCGAAGGAACCTACGGATCAAGGTAAACAACTTACTTTGCTGCGGCGAATTGTAGATTTGTTGCTCCACGGTTCGCCTCCACCATCATTAAGCCGACCGCACGAGGTCGGCTTTTTGCATTGGAGGCGAGATAAAGGGAGTTGAACCCCTGTCAAGGGTTCGCCCGCGCGCAGGCAGCGAAAGAGAAGCTACGAAGGAAATCCTCAGCGAACGAGCACGGCGTTGATATCCAACCTCTAATATCGTCGACAGAGGATAGTCTTCGGCAGCAAGTAAAATGGAGATATCAAAAAACCACTGAACCTAATGTTTAGTGGTTTTCTGATAGATAGAGATACGACCTCTAGGTCTACTTGCGTGGGATAAGATATGGGGCCAATCCCGTTGCAATAACTCGATGCCCCCGATCATTTGGATGGATGGGCAGATGTCCGCTCAACGCATCTTCAATCTTTCCATTTTGATATCCATACATAAGATATGCCTGCTTTCCTTCAAACCACTTATGAGCGGGAGCTACAGTTACATCATAACTATGGGCCAGCTCGTTTATCATACGATTTAATTGGCCTATCGACTCAACTGAAAGAGGGCTGTTCGGAAACGGATTGTATTGCGTGCAGCAAATGATCTGAGCACAGCTTCCTTTTTTTACTTGAGTAAAAATGGCACTTAGATTACGCCTATAGCTGGTTACAATGTGTTTTACAGCTAGTTGTTTCTTGGTTCTAATTGAAGCTAGTGCCGCGTGGGCTAAATCCACTCCTCCAATCCATACAGAAACAACAGAGGAATGACTGATTACGGAGGACCCCTGCCATATGACGGCATCCAATAGATCATAGCTGCTCCAACCGGGCCGAGCCAGAACAAACCCACGAACCTTGCGTGAGTCCGAATTTAAAGCAGATACGGCCAATCGGGGATAAGCCTTTGCCAAAGAAGAGGCATTTTCCCCAAATGTAATGGAATCTCCAAGAGCTGTATAGATCATAAGAATATCACCAACTCCACTCTTAATCATATATACAACGTAAATAGTCAGATGAAAAAACGATGTTAACGATCGACTGTTTTGCTCGTGTATTTCCTCAAAGTGCATCTTAGACATATTATATTGCAATCATGTACAGGTAATGTGGGCATTGACAACAACTATTGCATCAATATGAGCGGATTATTAGTACTTATCGGATCAGAGTTGAAGACAGGGTGATACTGGGGTGGCATCTAGACTGTGACTACATACGTAGATGCCTGTGTAGCGATATTTTCGGACAGGGGTTCGCCCGCGCGCAGGCGGCGAAGGAGATGCTTCCAAAGGAAACGTCAGCGAACGAGCATACTGTTAGTATCCAACCTCTAATATTATCCACGGGGGTAGGCATATTTCCAACTTATGTATATAATTTATTTACATAGGGTGTTGTTCGTTAAACCTCAAAAAGGGGGCATCTACTTTGAAAGTCCTTGAAACAGATCGGCTAATCCTTCGTCGGATATCAACTGACGATGCGGAGTTTATGCTTGAGCTTTTGAATAATCCTTCGTGGTTGCAGTTCATCGGCGATAAAGGTGTGAGAACCGTCGAAGATGCACGTAACTATATTTTGAAGGGACCGGTTGAAATGTATGCCCGATTGGGTTTCGGTCTGTACTTGACTGAGCTGAAGGCGGATGGTGTCCCAATAGGGATCTGCGGGCTAATAAAGAGAGATTCTTTAGAAGATGTGGATATTGGATTTTCTTTTCTTCCGAGGTTCTGGGCGAAAGGATATGCCTATGAGTCAGCTTCTGCAACGATAGCGTATGGAAAAAATGTGTTGGGCCTAAATCGTATTGCGGCTATAACATCTCTAAACAATCACAGTTCTAAGAAACTTCTTGATAAACTGGGGTTGCAATTTGAAAGAATGGTTAGCCTTTCTAATGGTGCACAAGAGGTCAGGCTGTATGCATCTGATGTCCATTTTCAGCCTCAGTTTATATCGTAAAATACTGATTTCGAATGTGAACCTTCATAATTTATGGTTAGAGGTTAATGGTGGGTTATTATACAATAAATGGATTATGTTCAGTGTGATACAACTCACAAATAATATCTTTCTTCCTATGATAAATTCTTAAAAAGAATGTCAGCATGGAAGTGGTGCGCAAAATAATGAATGTTTCAATTGTTGGAATACTAAATATGTCTTTTGTGTGCCCATTGCATAGGAGGAATAAAATTGAATCAGCTTTTCCGAAAAAAATCACTGAACCTCATGCTTGCTCAAAGTGAGAAAAAAGAATTAGCACGAGCGATGTCTTTGATGGATTTAATCTTCCTTGGCGTAGGTTGCGTGATCGGGACTGGGATTTTTGTTGTTACAGGTGTCGTTGCGGCAGAATCTTCAGGACCAGCGATCATGTTATCATTTGTTATAGCAGGTATTGCCTGTGCGCTCGCTGCATTCTGTTATGCAGAGTTTTCTTCAGCCGTACCTGTCTCAGGAAGTGTGTACACATTCACGTATGCAACATTAGGTGAATTGTTTGCTTTCCTTATTGGATGGGATCTCATGCTTGAATATGTACTGGCTATTTCTGCCGTTGCTACGGGTTGGTCTGCATACTTTCAATCGTTGCTCACGGGCTTTCATATACAATTTCCCGCCAGTATCTCCTCCGCTCCCGGTGTAGGAAAAGGGGGAGTCATTGATTTGCCAGCAGTTCTGATCATATTGTCCATCACAGCACTCGTTAGTAAAGGTGTAAAGGAAAGTATTAAGTTTAACAATATGATGGTTTTTGTAAAATTAGCTGTTATCTTACTATTTATTATTGTGGGGATTTGGTATGTAAAACCTGATAACTGGGTGCCTTTTGTACCCTTTGGATTTAATGGGATTATAACAGGTGCAGCTACGGTGTTTTTTGCCTATATCGGGTTCGATGTTATCGCTACGGCATCGGAAGAAGTGAAGAATCCTAAAAAAACGATGCCGATTGGGATTATAGCGTCCTTGCTCATTTGTACCATTTTATATATGACCGTTTCTGGGGTATTAACAGGGATGATTTCGTATACCAAGTTAAATGTTGGTGCACCTGTTGCATTAGCATTAGAATCTGTAGGGCAGAACTCTATAGCGGGAATCATTTCAGTTGGGGCGGTATTTGGCATTACAACCGTTATCCTTGCATTGATCTATGCGCAAGTTCGTTTATCCTACGCAATGAGTCGTGATGGATTATTACCGAGAAAGTTCTCAAAAGTAAATGCAAAGACCCAAACTCCATTCGCTAACACGTGGTTAACCGGGTTCGTTGCCGCAGGCATTGCAGGTTTTATTGATCTAACAACACTTGCACATTTAGTGAACATGGGCACATTAGCTGCGTTTACTTTAATATCCGTCGCAATCATCGTCCTGCGCAAGAAATTCCCTGAATTAAAGGCCTCGTTCCGAGTCCCGTTCGTGCCAGTGCTGCCAGCCATTAGTGCGTTACTTTGTCTTTACCTTGCATCTAGTTTGCCCTTAATCACTTGGGTTTCATTTGTTATATGGATTGGTATTGGTACGATTATATACTTTATGTATTCACGTAAGCATAGTAACCTGAATCAATAAATTGTTGTATCTGAATATCCAATTGTTTATTCATTTGAAGCCGACCTCGCGAGGTCGGATTTTTGCTTTACTCCATGATATACTATGTTAGAATGTTGTTAAGTTATTACATTAGTATGGTATAACATTGTGCGTATGGATCATACTATGAGAGGAGAACATTATTATGAATGGTGTGGTCAATATGGAAAAAGGCCGTGATAGAACGAAGTCGACTCGGTACTCTCGCAAAATAGGACGAATGGGAAATAGTTTAGGGATTAGTTTGCCAAAGATGCTTGCAGAGAAGCTGAATGTTGTACAGGGTGACGAGATTGAATTTATCGAAAACGATGAGGGAGAAATCGTAATCAAAAAGGTTCGAAAATCGAATCTGCCTGAGAATGTGCGGCCTGAAGTGCTTGAGGCGTTTTATGATGTTTTTAATGAAGATCAGGACATCTTCAATGATTTAAGGGACCGATAATGGTAAAGTATTTGACTAAAGAAGAAGTGATTGCCGGGCACTACTTCATGATGAAGCAGATGCAGGATATGGAACAAGCGGGCGTTAAAGACCATTCTCTTCTTGAGTCTGCCGTTTATAGACCGCAGCAAAGTGTATTTGGTGAGGATGCGTATCCGACATTATTCGAGAAAGCAGCTGCGTTGGTGGATTCTGTGGCTAAAAACCATTGTTTTCACAATGGTAACAAACGAACGGCGTATTTGGCTGTGAAATCATTCCTTCAAATAAACGGCTATCATCTGAAAATGGAACGGGAATTAGCAGTAAATTTCATGGTGGATATTGTGAATGGGAAATATTCTGTTGAAGATATGGCTCAAATTTTTGTAGAACATTGTATCAAGAAGTGAGAACGGGGCGTCAAGGGTGTGTAAGGACATGAGCAAACAGGATATTTTGTTCAAAACGGAGAAACATGTATTTAGTTATCGAGTGGCTGGACTATTAATGCAGAACGACAAGATTCTATTACAAAGACCGAACAATGACACAGGCTATGCTTTTCCAGGCGGTCATGTTAGCTTTGGAGAGACTCATGAGGAAACCCTTATAAGAGAATTTAAAGAAGAAATGGGCGTAAATATAAAAGTCGGTTCGTTAAAATGGGTAGGTGAACTTTTCTTTCCGTGGGGAAATAAGGATTGCCAACAAATATGTCTATTTTATCTTATATCGCTTGCAGACGAAACGGAAATTCCATTAAGCGGCAGTTTCTGGGGCACAGAGCAATTAGAAAACCAAACTTTTAAGTTGGAATTTTCATGGATGCCATTGTCTGATATTCTCAAGACAGAATTGTACCCCATAGAATCTAAACAATTACTAACAAAATATTCGGATACTGTTGAGCATTTTATATCCATAGAGCAAGACTTTACGATTCAGATGGCAACTAATGATGATTTGGAATTGTGGATGAAACTTGTAAAATTTATACGAACTAACTTCCCGGGATTAGAAACAGAAGAACAGCTTCAAGGTTATCAGAAAACGGTTGAAAAAAATATTGGTAGAAGAACAGCAATTTGTGCAAAACAAAATGATATAGTCGTTGGTATTTTATTATTTTCATATAATCAAAATTGTCTGTCATGTATGGCTGTACATCCAGCTTATCGCAAAAGAGGAATTGCATCTGCCATGATTAATAAAATGCTATCTTTGCTTCCTGATGATAAAGATATTTGGGTTTCAACTTTTAGAGAAAATGATGAAAAAGGAATTGCACCAAGAGCATTGTATAAGAAGTTTGGATTTGTTCTAAACGAACTCTTCTTTGACGAGAACAACTATCCACATCAAAAATTTATTTTGCATAGAAAATGATAGTGCTTCTTCAAAACTGAGGCATCTTTTCCCACCTTCAATCCCACGCGATATAAACCGTAATAAATGAATACCTAAAGTTTTGATATTTGCCCAAGCCCCTTTTAAGAGATATAATTATGATGATTATGCACATTCAATGTGGAAAGAGAGCGGGATCAGTATGGGGCGTAAATGGAACAATATTAAGGAAAAGAAAGCATCCAAAGATACTAATACAAGTCGTATATATGCCAGGTTCGGGAGAGAAATTTACGTGGTTGCGAAGCAAGGCGAGCCGAATCCGGAATCGAATCAAGCCTTGAAATTTGTCGTTGAGCGTGCCAAAACATACAATGTACCAAAAGCGATCATTGACCGTGCGATTGAGAAGGCAAAGGGCGGTTCAGATGAGAACTACGATGAACTCCGTTATGAAGGCTTCGGACCTAACGGCTCCATGGTTATCGTGGACGCATTAACGAATAACGTGAACCGTACGGCTTCTGAGGTGCGTGCTGCATTTAACAAGAACGGCGGCAGCCTTGGAGTGAGCGGATCTGTAAATTATATGTTTGATCAAACGGCGGTCATTGGTCTGGAAGGCAAGACAGCCGATGAAGTGCTGGAGATCTTAATGAATGCGGACTTAGACGTTCGTGATATTTTGGAAGAGGATGAAGCGGTCATTATTTACGCTGAGCCTGATCAGTTTCATGCTGTTCAAGAGGCATTCAAGAATGAGGGCATCACGGAATTTACCGTAGCGGAGCTGACCATGCTTCCACAGAGCTATGTTACGCTTGCAGAAGACGTTCAGGCTCAATTCGAGAAACTGATTGATGTGCTAGAAGATCTGGAAGATGTTCAACAAGTTTACCATAACGTTGAGCTTGAAGATTAATTTGAATTCGGAGGTTTCTAGGGTGTCGCTACAATCTTTGCAGCCTATGTGGCGATATTTTCGGATTGAGGTTCGATTCCCTGGCCTTCTACCATAAAAACCCGACCATATGAGGTCGGGTTTTTATGGATAGGATTCGGTAGCACTATAATGGAGATATCAGCACGTGGTATTTATATTAGGCGAAGGAGGTACATGCTTTGGAAACAACAAACAAGTTTACCGGTAAAGCAGATACGTATTCGAAATATCGCCCGAATTATCCAACAGAGTATATTAATTATTTGATTTCATCCAACCAATTAACTTCCAACCATATTATTGCAGATATAGGTTCGGGTACGGGGGTTTTTACTCAACAGCTACTCGACAGAAACTTTAAAGTGTTTGCAGTTGAACCTAATCGTGATATGAGAACGATTGCAGAAAAAGCATTAAACAGCTATTCAAGTTTTATCTCGATACAAGGGACTGCCGAGAATACCGGTATTCAAAGTTCCAGTATTGATTTGGCAACGGTTGCGCAGGCATTTCACTGGTTCGACAAAGATAAATTTAAATTGGAATGCCAGAGAATATTGAAACCAAATTCAAATGTAGCCCTTGTATGGAACAGCAGGGATTCTTCAAGCCTTTTAGTAAATGAAAATGCGGAGGTATGCAAACAGCTGTGCTCTGGGTTTAAAGGCTTTAGTGGAGGCATAGATGAAACGCCTGACATATACAAGGACTTTTTCAAAGACGGCGAATATGAATATGAAGTTTTTCGGCACGATCTGGAGTTTAATCTAGAGGGATTTGTAGGACGCAATTTGTCAGCATCCTATGCTCCTAAGCCGACAGATGCAAATTACAATCCATTTATTGAGGCAGTGACCGAGCTTTTTATAAAATATAGCAGTGACAACATGATTGTCATTCCCAATATTACACGAAGCTACATAGGCAATGTGTAGGTCCGCTTAGCTCGGCGAAGAGTCATTTCATTGCTTCTACACTACAAACCCTTCTCCAGAAGCAAGCCGTTCAATACAAGTGAAAGGCTGTGTAAAGCTTTGGACAAGCCAGCCTCGGCATCCTCGGAGTTTGCGATCCAAAAAGCAGTGTCCATTAGTCCCCCATTCAATAGCCGCGCTAAAGCTTCGGAGTCCGTCGTTGCAATGATCCGATCCAGCATCAATTGCTGAAGCATATCAGCCATCGTCGCTAGGCAGTGCGACTGAGATGATTGAGAATAAGCATTGCCCAGTACCGAAGGCGCGTCTCTATGCACGATTCGCTGGATTTCAGGCTCAAGAGCCATGGCAAGATAAGCGCGGCAACGACCAACGAAGCCTTCCCAATTTCCTTCTGCCGCATCTGAGATCCTTCCCAATCTGCTATCCATTTCAGCATCGATTTCTTTGACGACAGCTTCCAATAAGCCTTTCTTGTCGCCAAAGTGATGATAAAGCGCGCCGCGCGTTAGGCCCACAGAAGCTGTGAGGTCATCCATGGATGTGTGTGCATACCCAATCGTGCCAAAAGCTTGCCTTGCCGCACTTACCAACTTGGCGCGTGTTTCTGCAATCATTTCCGATCGTGCTTTTCGAGCCATTTTTCCTCCTGCTTACATACGTTTTTTATGTTAATTGTCTTCGCTGGGAACCAATCCTATGCTTAATATTGTTCGACATCCGAAAGAATAAGTCCTTTGGAATTCAGTAGTTGGAGGTATAAAAATGCATATTGACATACGCATCGTATGTATATATAGTATTCACATACATTACGTATGTCAATATAATTCAGCTGATAGGAAGTATAAGTTTTTCACATCTTATCTGTGGTCTACATTGACAAACGCGATGCTCCTTGTTGCACAAGGACGGTGCAGCCGTTTATCCTGGTCTGAATGAATTACTATTCAAAATGAGGGGAGTTAAAGGAATGAAGAATGTATTTCCAATCTGCATTTATTCGGGGGTGCATCATGCCTAATCCATATCGTGAGATATTCGATGCCCCTGGTGCAAAGGGGTTCTCAGCGGCAGGCTTTGTCGCTCGGATGCCTATATCCATGCTGGGAATTGGCGTTGTTACCATGTTGTCTCAGTTGCGTGGCGAGTACTGGCTCGCTGGTGCTGTTGCAGCTACCTTTGCGTTGGCGTCAGCTTTGATGGCCCCTCAAATTTCACGTATGGTGGACCGATTGGGGCAATCCCGTGTACTACTCCCAGCCACAGGGATCAGTGTAGTATCCGTTGTCTCCTTGCTGCTATGCACAAGATATCAAGCACCGGATTGGACGCTATTCCTGTTCGCGTTACTCGCCGGATGCATGCCCAGTATGCCGGCCATGGTACGCGCGCGCTGGACCGAGCTGTATCGGGGTTCCCCAAAGCTGCATACCGCATTTTCCTTTGAGTCAGTTGTTGACGAACTCTGCTTTATTATTGGTCCGGTCATTTCTGTCGGTTTAAGCGTTATGCTCTTCCCCGAAGCGGGTCCTCTTTTGTCGTGCGTTTTTCTAACGATAGGGGTATTCCTGTTCACGATGCAAAAGAGTACCGAACCTGCGGTGCGTCCCCTTAACCCTAACAGTAATGGAACTGTGATCAAGATTGGTTCATTGAGGGTGCTGGTGTTCACGCTCGCTGCCATAGGCACTATATTTGGCACAGTGGACGTAGTGAGTGTAGCTTTTGCTGAGAATCAGGGAAATACAGTAGCCGCCAGTATCGTGCTTTCCGTCTACGCTGTAGGTTCATGCTTGGCCGGCCTGGTTTACGGCACTCTTAGGCTGAGTACTCCGCCACACCGTCAATTTTTGCGGGCCGTTGCAGTATCGGCCGTTACGATGCTTCCACTCTTCTTCGTGGACAGCATTGCTAAGCTAGCAGTCGCTGTCTTCTTCGCTGGGATGTCCGTGGCTCCCACGATGATCATCACTATGGGGTTGGTGGAGAAAATCGTTCCCGAATCCCAGGTAACGGAAGGAATGACCTGGGCAATTACAGGCTTGGGTATCGGGGTTGCTCTAGGCTCGGCTGCAGCGGGATGGGTTGTGGATGGCTTTGGCGCACGGGCGGGGTTTGTCGTGGCTATAGCGGCGGGATTGCTTGCTCTGGCTATCGTGCTTCTTGGTTACAGATCCCTCCGGTCAGCATACAATCACGCGGTCATGAGCCCGAAGGATGGTTCAGTCTCGGTCAAGTACTAAAATCGAATTAAGTATCACGCAGCGAGGGTCTCGTGCGAATAACTATTGATAATTCATTCCACCAACAAAAAGAGCACCTCAAGCGGTGCTCTTTTTGTTTTACTATTTGTGGATAATCGTATTTCTGTGAATGGTTGTAACCAACTCATCAAAAGTGTATTTATGATTGACCATGTCTACTGTGAAATCTTCCGCTGCCTTGGTGCTCATTACAAAACGAAAACCATTATATCGTAAAAAGATTAGCAGGGCAGTAAAAGCGGTGCGCTTGTTGGCATTATGAAAGGGATGGTTTTGACCGAGAGATTCAAACAAAGCTGCAACGTTGATCGCAATGACCTCTTGGCTTGTCAAATAACGGGTTTCGGTTATCTATCTTTTAATCCTTTTAAGGTTTGATCATATTCACTTATCACTTCTGAAAGACTTTCCATAAAATCAGCACTAATTCCCGCTGGCAGTGTCACTTTATTGGCCTTTTTGATCACGATTTCTCCACTAGTCTGATTAACATCGATTTGAACCGTATTTCCCTCCTTATCATACTATTCAACTGTTATAACAATTATACATAAGTTCTGTCAGCTTTTTGCATTGGGAAGTTGACGATTCTAATCTTGCAATGAAGTTGTATGATGAGTTTCAGTTTAGAACTTCGTTAACTCATCCCTGAAGGCCGGCTTGTTCGGGTACTGTGTCAGCAGTAGCTGAACAATACGTTCTGCCTCCGCAGGGCCGGCGGCCTTCTTAAACCTCTTGAGGACCTGACAAACCCCTTGATACTGCTTTCTTGAAGAAGAGTTGGCTGCCTTCCATTCAATATACTTTTGGAAGATGTGGATAACATCCTTTGGATAATGTTCTATCAGAAGAGGACAGAAGGTCTCAACTTGTTCAGGGTGTTGTTTCACATAGAGCAGCAGACGTGCGTGCTCCTGTTCCTGCACCAGAATTTGCGTATACACTGATTCCTGCCGCCAGAAGTTACCTTTCTCCAAGGTTTCTAAAAGGTTGTGATAGACTAGCGGCCACTCGGCGGAAGAATAGGCAGCTTTGACGAACGTGTAATAAGAAAGGTCTCCGCAGCATAGCAGTTCCAAGCCTAACTCGCGTTGCCTCTGCACATCCCCTGACAAGCGATATGCATCGTAGCGGAGCTGCTTCCACTGACCAACGAGGCCGGGCAAGCCCTTCTCAAGGTCCTGTGCTTCGCCCTCTTCCGCCAGACGTATAGCTTCATCATAGCGGCAGTTATCCAGTGCAAGCTGTATGGCTTGCTTGCGGAAGTCGGAAAAATGCAACTGGCTGTATAAATAATCGTTGGCCTGCGTCTCACCGGCGTGCTCTTGCAGTTGGTTATAACGCAGTTTGGCTATACGAGCTGTAAAGTACTCGCCGCTCCAAGTATCTTCGTCTGTATTTTGACTCAAATGTTCAATGTGTTGTTCCCACTTCTCCCGCAGATCAGGGGAGGCGGTTAAATATGAGGCTGCTGCAAGCAGATCTACCCGCCAATCAGGCCATCCGTCGAAACGGTTTTGTATAGCAACACCCATTATCAAATCGAACAGGATTTCCATTTCTCCGGACAACAACAACTCGCCTGATTGGGCAATGGCATCCAAGCGCTCTATACTTTCCTCGATGATTCCGCCGATTGTACCGTTAGAATCGTCCGATGACTGGAGCAAGTCCATCATTTCCTCCAGGATGCAGATGTTTATCTTTGCAGCCTGCAGCAGCTTGCCATCATCGAAAGCTAAAGCGGCTTGTTCAGCCACGTGTTCGGCGCCCTCAACAGCCCGATCAACGTTATCCCATCTGACAAATCCATAATTGTCGGCATACATTTCGATATAGGACTGTATCAGTCGCCTGCAGCTGTCAATCGAATCGTTATAATCGACATCGGACAGATGCAGCCTGATTCGCTCTTCCGTCTGTTCGGAATCAACGGCTAAGTAGAGCAGTAGTGAAATCAGGCTGTCTTTGCTCTCTGCTTCCAGTAGTTGTTTCAGAGTTTTGGTCTGAACGGATATGGGTGAGGACAGGTTCGCCGAATGGCTTCTGGCTGTTCCTCTCATTTCCCTTAGCTTAATCAGAACTGCAGCCTGGTGCTTGCAAGTTGGACCGTAATCATATGGGCAGTCACATTCGACGGATAGAACGTCATCATTGTCTCTAAGCTCTACAAGAACCTCATAGAGATCACTACCCTCCACCAACGCCCTATACAGTCCATCCTTGATTTCTTTAATGGAGCGTACATATCCAGCCAGGACATAATCCTGGCCTCTATTCATGATAACAGGGTCAATGCTTTTACTGAGATGATGGAGATTCAAGCTGAATCAACTCCTATTCCTAAGCTGGATGATTCCGAATCAGGTTCACTAGCACACAGCAGTTGTTGTCCATGTAAAAGTATGAATAAGCTCGTCCAAAAGGTTCATAGTAGCTCATCCTTTCAGGTCTCAAACTTACCCTGATTATAACAAAAGTCCCACCTTATTAGTCGACTGTATGTTATTTTTCTATGCTTATAAACATGTGGACTGTTACCGATCTCTTAGATCATTTAGAAGCTGCTGCAATTATGACGCTTTCCATCAGTGTTCTCTACCTTTATGGCCTCAGGAAGATACTACGCCACGGCCTCTCAAAAATAAATAACCTAACGGGAAGAATGCCTCCCGTTAGGTTTTCTCTTGTCCAAGCCTTTATTGAAATTTCACCTCTGGAAACTTTATATTCGGTCCATCAATTAGAATCCTGTATTTCCCCCATGCTTCTTAACATTTTCCATAATGGATAGTTCATTCGAAATTTTGTCCGTCAGCTCTTTTTCATTTTCATATTTTTTGACCCTATCCATAAAATCACCTGATTTGATGAACATAAACGGCTTGTTTATATGATCTCTATTCTCCAATGCATGAAGCGTGCCATCCATATCTATCCCAGCTTTGACGTTATCATTCAAATAAAATGCATTGAAAGCCGTTGCGCCACCAAAAGAACGCCCCATAATTCCTATGTTATTCAAATCCACAGTTCCTTTAAATTTACTTTGGATAGTGCCTGAATGCAGCTTTTCAAATTGATTGATTACAAACTCCACATCTTGCGTCCATGTAACCCCAACACTATTGCCTACATCATAAAAATTATCTCCATTCACCTCTGTTTTAAAACCAGTTGCTTTACCGTCAGGAAAAGCGGTAACCATGGTGCTATATGTATGATCAATTGCTGCCACGATGTAACCATGACTGGCAAGATTCTCGGCTTGAGAGGTATGCAAGAACCTGCCGGTCCCCATGCCATGACTTAGCAGTACCAAGGGATAAGGCTTTGCAGAAGGCAATATTTCTGCACTCTCATAAGAATTTCTTCTGATATACTTCCAGTAATCTAACGCAAATTCAGGAAGCTTAAATTTTTGGGAGTATGCCTGCATATACATTTCAAGTATTTCTTTATCCTCTGGAAAAAGCGATTCACCCTTTTTATCATTCACATGTTCAGCAGGATACCAAATTTGAACCATTAGCTCTCTCTTATCATTTTTATCTTCGGGGAAGACTTCATCTCGGTTATTATCAATAAAATGAAAGGTTTGAGTGCCTACTTCATATAAACCATCAGGCTTAGGCAAATTAAAAACAGGCCTTCGACTTTTCTATCGTAGTGGTTGGAGGTTAAAGGTAAAGACTGGTTCCGTTTAAGAATCGTTTAAAAAAAGAAAAGACCGACCGTATAAGGTCGGTTTTATGTGCGTGGAGGAGGCGCGAGAAAGAATCAACCGCAAAGAACATCGTCAAGGAAAAGGCTTCGTCAATAAGGTTAACGGGATATCACAGCGAATGTTTCCTTTTTTGTTTAAGAAGAAACTTTCTGGTTACAACAAACGAGAAACCAATAGAGGTCAACAATGTAAGCAGATTTACTAAATAATCAGAAGACACGAACGAATAATTAAACGTTAAATATGGCAATACGAAGGAAGTTTATATAATATGATAGTCTTTTTAATTTAATCGATCAGAGGCCCGTTTATATAAATGAATGTAGATGATATAATGAAGGCCAGTATGGTTACATGAACGAAACCCTCTGTAAAAGCTTAGAGATCTAACTTATATAGGTAGAGTTTATTTACTTTTATATAAGGTGGAAACGTGATTATTTTTTTGCATAAACATAAATTATTTTACATTTTTAGTCTACTTCATAACATGAACAGAAATGGGAACTCAATGACAAAGAAAATTGCTTGGATTACAGACAGCACCGCCTATATTCCTGATGATTTAAAGAATAACCCAGACGTGTATGTGATTCCGTTAGGAATTGTATTTGGTAATAATGTGTTTGACGATGGAATTGATTTGACTACTGAGGAATTGTATCGACGCATCCGGGAAGAGAAAGACATCCCCAAAACATCACAGCCTCCTATCGGTAAGTTTGCAGAGTTGTTCGAGAAATTAAGTATAGATTATGACTGCGCTATTGCCATTCATGTATCTGACAAATTAAGCGGGACACTAGCCTGTTGCACATCAGCTTCAGATTCCGTGCCGCTCCGGGTCGAAGTGATCGATTCTAAATCAATGTCTTATGCTATCACGACGTTACTCTACAAAGGGATAGAACTTGCTGAACAAGGGATCGATTGCAAGGATATAGCGGTCAAATTACGACAAGAGGCTGATAAATCGGAAAATTACATTGTGTTAGGCAGTCTAGAGCAGTTCTATAAGGGTGGGAGAATGACAGGCACCCAGTATTTATTAGGTTCACTTCTCCGTATCAAGCCTATCATTCGAATTAATTCAGGTGGCGCATTTGAGCTATTTGAAAGAGTGCGTTCAGAGAAAAAAGCCTACTTGCGAATGATTGAACTATTCAAACATGCTTATCATCAAAACAACATTAAACAATTGCAAATTATGCATGGAAATGTTCGTAATAAAGCAGAGGCATTCAAGCAAGATCTCCTGAGCCAATTCCCAGGTCTTGATATTGTGATCGGAGAGATTAGCTCTGCCATTGCCGTTCATGCCGGTGAAGGTACCTTAGCTGTTATTTGGCACAACGAAGAAAAATGATATATGGGATCTGATTCCCCCCATTGCCTTAACCATGAAAACCCCGGCCGTATGAAGGAGGCCACTGAAAAAGTCCCCTTAAAGAAAAAGGTATAGTTCCTCAATTTATGAGGAGGTTGTACCTTTTTTCTGTATCCTTAAGATATCAAACTTAGTGGGTGAGTCCGATGATTCAAAACCAACAAACGATGATCTTAAGTCCATTTATGGATATCTATAATCTAGTCGTTCCGAAGGATAATTTATACCAATAGTTGACAAAAAAATTACATTGTATAGAATGTAATTTTGAGGTGGAATAGATGTCGGTTGGTTCAAAACCTGGACTTTCCGCCATACGAAACTATTGAAGTTTCTACGGAATCAGATGCAAATTATTTAGGAAGCATCCATGTCCATAGAGATGACAGGTAGCGATCCGAGTGATTATGTTAAGGTGAAAATGAGTGTTTCGCGACCATTAATGGATGAGTTTGGCGTAACAGATGAAGAGATATACCTCTAGACCCATTCCTGAATAGAACATTTCAATTTGAGACGTTTTATAATTTGATTTTTTATGTCCATATATTTGAGCATGTCTTTTATCAAGTTATGACTAGTGTTGATCAATGTACGTTATTCAGCGAAAGAGGGCAAAGGAATGGATAAATCGAAACTTTATTTCATTTCTGATCTACTACTTACAGTTTTGGTTTTTTATACTATTTGTAGTCTTGTAAGTAGTTTGACGGTAGGATTACTTTCTTCGGTACTTATAGTATTTTTGATAATCAGACCACTACTAAAAAAGATGTTTAAAATAGAATTTAAATAATCCCCCACAGTGCCTCTCTAAATAATTTATTTATGCTCATACGAACATAATCCATATATCACCTAATCACACTTAAAACTCCTTCTTACATTTTATTAAATTTGGGATTTATTTGATTTTATGGAGTGCTCGAGGTATACGGGTTGTCGATAGCTTAACAAAAGGAGAAATAATCGTTGAAGAAATATAAAATTATGTTCGCAGTTCTGCTGACATTGATCCTATTCGCATTGGCCGTATCCCAATCAACTGTTCTGCAACGTGCAACGGCTCGATTTACTGCTTCCATCTATGTCACTTTTCAGTATTACGATATGGATTTGGAGTTTCAAGAAGTCGAGTATGCCTATGGGTTTGGGGGTTATTCTGTTAGATATAAAGACAAAAAAAGCGGCGAGGCTGTCTCTCTGCTGGTTGAATCCGCTTCTCTCCCCATCGTGGTATATGATTCTCTCGATACTCGGACTTAACCGGGTGGTCAAATCATTGGAAACAATAGCATCACGAGAGAGCCTCCCAGTCTATCGTTCAGCTATGATACACTAGATAAAAGAATAGTATACAGCAAGGAGATAGACGCGAATGAAGCTGGTATCCTGGAATGTGAACGGCCTAAGGGCGTGCGTGAACAAAGGATTTAATGACTACTTCCGAGAGACGGAAGCGGATATATTCTGCGTGCAGGAGACGAAGCTGCAGGAAGGCCAAATTGCCATGGAGCTTGGCGATGAATATGAGCTGTATTGGAATTATGCGCTGAAGAAGGGGTACTCGGGGACAGCGGTTTTCACTAAAATAAAGCCTGTATCGGTACGATATGGGATAGAAGAAGATGAAGAGCCTGAGGGGCGGATCATCACGCTCGAGTTCGAGACCTTCTATCTCGTGAATGTATATACGCCCAATTCCAAGCGAGATCTGTCCCGGTTGGAAGAACGGCTAGAATGGGAAGAACGGTTCAGACATTACGTTCAGCAGTTGGATGCATGTAAGCCTGTCATTATGTGCGGGGATATGAATGTGGCCCACCAAGAGATCGACTTGAAGAATCCAAAGTCCAACTGGAACAATTCCGGGTTTACTCCAGAAGAGCGGGAGAAGATGACCCGATTGCTGGACGCTGGATTTACCGATACGTTCCGGCATTTCTATCCTCAGAAGACAGATGCCTATTCGTGGTGGTCTTACATGCCCAAGGTAAGGGAGCGGAATATTGGCTGGAGAATTGATTATTTCCTTGTCTCTTCAAGACTGAATCCCTTATTAATCGATGCGCAAATCGATTCAAGTATTTTAGGCAGCGATCATTGCCCTGTTATTCTCAATATCGCCGACATTGAAGTGTAAATTCGAGGGCTGGTGCTTCCTCTAGAGAGAGAGGCCCCAGCCTTTGCTTGTGTTAGGACAGTTGTTCGTTCGATTCGTTCGTGTCGCCGGAAGGAACCCAATTGGTACTTCGGCAATCGGGAAGAGTTCATTGCATGCGTCGTAGACCACTGGGTGAAGCGAGCAACTCATGAAGTGATCGATCATACCCTTACAGAAGGGAACATTGACAACCAGATTAAAAAACTGCTGACAGCGATGTTTTCTACAACATCAGCGGGTGACTTTGTTTTTTATTTGCGGAGGCTAGGGCAAGAAAACGAACGATATCAACAATTGTTAGACACGATAAAAAACAAAAGGATTGATTTCATGATCTCTCTTTTGCAGGCAAGAGGGTTATCTGAAAAATCCGCCCAACAAAAAGCGTTTGTTATGTACCACTTCTACTTAGGCTGATATGAAAGAAATAAACATCGTGAACATTTGGATGACACCGCCAACTTGGTAGAGCAGTTGTGGCAAACCATAATTGAAACGAGGGGGGTGTCTGGATGACAAGTGCTTTATCTATTTTTGTAGGCTGCGTCTTCATGGGGTTAAGCATCTTGCATGTGTATTGGATGTTCGGGGGGAAATGGGGCAAGGCTGCCGCTATACCTTATGACGGAAGCAGGCCGTTGTTTACTCCAAGGACATTCTCGACTTTTGCAGTTGCCTTGTTATTGGCGTTCGCGTCTGTTATCATCATCGGACTCGCGGGAGGAGCGTTAGCTGTCTTGCCTGAATGGATGTATCGCTGGGGCGGGTGGAGCATCGGACTTGTTTTTTTATTGCGGTCCATCGGCGAATTTCGCTGGGTCGGTTTTTTCAAAAAGAAGAAGGGGACCCCTTTCGCTAGATGGGATACGATGTTATTTTCACCACTATGTCTTGTATTGGCGGTTTTTATTTTTATGATCTTAATTTTTGAACCGTAAGGATACTCTTGGTGAATTTACAACTGAGTTATCGATGGATAGGCTTACATCACACTGTTAAAAGCGAATTTTATGCATTTACGTAGGTTCATGGTACAATTAAGGTATTCTGAACAACTAAGGATGAGAAAGGTTGCCCGTAGATGCATGAATTTGAAGACTGGAACCAAAAGGTGAAGAAAACTTTTAATGCTACAAGTAACGAAGTTGTATTAACAGTTATGGAAGCGGGAAAGAAGTTAGGTCTCACTAAAGATCTCATGAAAATATATGTGGATAAAAATAATTTGACCAAGGTTCCAATTATGAGGAGTGTTCATAGGTACCTTTTGTTGAAGAGTGAAATAGATGAAATCGTGCGAAAGGCATAAGCTCTGGGACATCACGCTGCGGCGAATTCATTTTACACAATAAGGTTCGCCTACATTACACATGAAAGAGCCGACCGCATGAGGTCGGCTCTTTGCGTACATACTTTTGAATAGAAGAATAAGGACTGGGATCCACATGGAAGTAACAGCGCAACAGGTTGCCGAATGGATGGTAGCAGAAATTAAATTCAAAGGAATTGTCTATCAAAGCGATGTGATCGCTTATGTAAAATCGCATTTCGGAGAAGAGTTTGTGTTTGTGAATGAAAATGGAAATGCGTCGCTTTCCAAAGAAGTGAAGAAAGCATTTCGCAAGCTGCATGGCGGTAAAATAGCATGGGACAGAGACGGCTTCTCCTGGGGGTGGACGTAATATCATTTGATATGTAAGTATATAGAAGATAAGTAGTGAAAGTGCGGAGGAAGAGGGAGATAGGTAAATGGCAAAACAAAAGTACTATGTCGTATGGGTCGGCAATCGGCCAGGCATTTATACGAATTGGACAGAATGTAAAGAGCAAGTGGACGGACGCAAGGATGCGAAGTATAAATCCTATCCTTCTAAAGCGGAGGCGGAACAAGCCTATCGGGAAGGCTGGACCAAGCATTGGGGACAGAAGGGGTCCGCTAAGAAACAGACTCAACCCGCCTCACCCAAGTCCAAAGAAACGATTGATTACGATAGCATTTCAGTTGATGTAGGAACGCAGGGGAACCCGGGGCCGATTGAATATAGAGGCGTGAATACACAAACCGGCGAGGTCATATTTTCCCGTGGTCCCATTCCGAACGGTACGAATAATTTAGGTGAATTTTTAGCTATCGTCCATTCCTTGGCTTACTTGAAGAAGCAGGGCAGCACTCAGACCGTATATAGCGACTCCAGAACCGCTTTGAAATGGGTGAGAGAGAAGAAAGTGGCTACGACATTAGAACGGAATGAATCTACAAAAGAAGTATGGGATCTGGTGGACCGAGCCCTGAAATGGCTGCAGACCAATAGCTATGACAACAAGGTATTAAAGTGGGAGACCCAAGACTGGGGAGAAATTAAAGCCGATTATGGAAGAAAATAACCATAAGAGCACCATGCCAGGTGCTCTATTTACATTTCGCTCATGTTTAGTTTTTCTTATTAATTACAATAGACAATTTATAGTTCACATATTTATTTAATTCACTCAGGAACAGATCCAATTCCTCATTAGACGGAAACCTGCACTCTAGCAGATAGCAGCCCTCGCCGCTAATTTTGAAGTTGTTCACCAAATAAGAACGTTGTGTCTCGATAAACGAGAGAAAGGGACGGTGATTGAATTCCTTTGTATAAATATTGATAAAGGTATGGACGGGATTCCCTGCTTTGGCGTGATTCAGCCGAATGGTATATCCTTCGATTACCCCTTCTTCCTCTAGCTTGAGCAAGCGGTTGGCGGTCGCCTGACCGGTCATGTGAATTTTTTGCCCCAATTCCTTCATCGACATGCGGCCATTCTGTAATAGCTCTTCCAGGATTCGTCTGTCCGTGTTATCCAGCATACCTACCAACCTCTTTCATTTTTCAAGTAAACCGTACATTATTCATGATTTGATCTATGTTCCGTGTTATTGCTTACATATTATCCTATAGGAGAAGATACTTAAAGGAGGAATTGACCGTGCAGATTAGACAAATACGCAATGCCACTATCGTGTTAAATTATGGTGGCATGACCTTTTTAATCGATCCATTTCTAGCGCGGCAGGGGGCATATCCACCGTTTCCAAACACCCCGAATCAAGAACAATGGAATCCGACGGTCGAGCTGCCGATCCCTGTGGATGATATTATACAAGCCGATGCGGTTATTGTAACCCACTTGCATCCAGATCATTTCGATGCGGCCGCTATCGAGGCGCTGCCGAAGGATATGAGAATGATTGCGCAGTCTGAAAAAGATGCGAAGGTCATAGAGGAAGCGGGATTTCATAACGTGGAATGGTTGGATAGCATATCCGAGATTGGGGAAATTCGGCTGCATCGGACGTCAGGAAAGCACGGGTTAGGCGAGATCGGCAACCTAATGGGCGAAGTATCGGGAGTAGCCTTTTCCCATGCAGATGAACCGACCCTCTATATTGCAGGCGATACCATATGGTGCGACGATGTTCACGCAGCGATTGACGCGTACCGGCCTGAAGTGATTGTCGTAAATGCAGGCGCAGCCCAGTTCCTAGAGGGCGATCCTATTACGATGACGAAGGAAGATGTCTATCGAACATATAAGGAAGCTCCACAATCGACCATTATTGTGTCTCATATGGAGTCTGTCAATCATTGCTTGTTAACAAGAGAGGAATTGAAAAGCTACATTGCAGACAAGGGGCTCTCCTCTCATATACTCGTGCCTGCCGACGGAGAATCGCTTTCTTTCCGTTCATCGCGCTGAATAGGTAAGCACCCGACCGCATGCGGCCGGGTGTTGGAGTCCTATATGCTTGTGATACAACAAGTTATCTTTTCTCAATGGAAAAAGAATGAAAGCGCGTCTCGAAACCGCCATTCGGGGTCGGGCTGCAGCAATAGATACCTACTTTGACGGGTTGTGGATGCTGGTCTTCATGCAGATGAGCGATTCGGATCTGTTCCCACTCATCAGGGTTACCCTGCGTCTTGGCCGATACGGTATAATCGCCGTTCTTGCGCTCGACTCGGAATGCCAGAGGTTCCGTGACATATGCATTCTGGTAATTCCGAGTGGACCAGTCCGAATATCCATAATTCGTGACGACCGCTCCCAAGTGTGATGGGCCGTCCGGTATATATTCAAGCGATGTCTTCAACCAACATGTGTCCGACACCATTACGAATAGGCCTGCTTGATCATAGGTTGACATGGGATTCATGCTCAGCGATGTCTCTGCCGTGAAGTCCGCCTTACTTCGCGTTCGTGTTTTTCCAATCCATAAACCGTTGATCGATTACCTTTTTCAACTGAAAATAATTGTCCCACGTATCCTCTACATGATAGAGAGTAGGGGCATCCGAAAATGTATCTTGATAGTCTTCTAAATAGGTGCCATTCTCGAAATCAAAATAAACCGTTGCAAATCGATTTCCCTCATCGCTTAACATATCATCGGCCAGAACCCCGTCCCAGTTCATATAAATCTGTGTTCCGGTTAGTTGCCTTTGCTTGAAAGCCGCAATATCTTCTTCAGCATCTTCCTCGAAATCAATGCTGTATAACCTATGCTCTATCATCCATCCTAAAAACAAACCAGTATGGACAAATGCTTGCTCGTTAGGCAAATCTGCGGGAAAATCACCGTCGTAATGATATTTAGCCTTGTCGTAGACGCACGTATCCGACATTTCGTTCAGCTCCTCTGCAACTATTGGAAACGTTTCGTTTAGATTAAAACGCAATGTTTTCCAGTATTATAGAACATCCGTTCGTGAATATCAAATATCAACTGTAAAAATAGCCGTCTTACGTATTTTTTTAGAAGATGTGCTTTTTTAAATTATATTTTTGATTGACTAATTAATCAAAGTTAATTACGATTGCCTTATGAAGAATACTTCTGTCAAGGAGGATGAACACCATGTCTCCCAGAGTGGATGAACAGAATCAGCAAATTCGTGATAAACGCAAACAGCAGCTGCTGGCAGCCGGGGCGAAGGTATTTGGAGAACGGGGCTATGCAGGCACGAAAGTCAGCGATATTGTAGGGGAAGCTCAGCTAAGCCACGGCTTGATTTATCATTATTTTTCTTCCAAGGAAGATATATATATGGAGTTAGCAAAGACGGCATTTACTACTTCCTATGACACGATTCATCAGGCTGTTAACAGCAATGGAAGTCCTTATGAACGTCTAAAGGCAATGACGGAAGAGATTCTTGCTCACACCCGGGAGAGCGGTTATTTCTTTCTGATCGCGCTGCAAACCAATACGTCCAAGACGGTCCCGGAGCAGGCATCAGCGATCTCAGCAGAATATTCGGCCAAGAGCCTGAAGTTGCTCACGCATCTGTTCCAGCAAGGTCAGAAGCATGGGGAATTCATCAAGGCGGATCCATCACAGCAAGCTCTTATGTACACTTCGATGCTGAACGGTGTTGTGTTTACCCGGTTAACCTATCCGTCGTTGGAATGCTTTCCGCAAGTAGATCAAATCTTAAGAGCTTTCATTAATACTTCGTCTGTAAAGGAGTGAGTTGATGGATATGAAGGTTTCATCCATATTTAGAAGCGATAGTATGCGAGCGCACTTTACAGCTGCTTATGACCAAGCGCTGAGCGAGTGGCCAGTTTCTTACGAATCCTGCTTTGTTACAACTGACTTCGGAACTACTCATATGATCAAATGCGGCAATAAGTCGAATCCGCCTCTGCTGCTCATTCACGGAATGACCGCGACTTCTCTCATGTGGAGCGCAAACATTGCCGAATGGTCCAAGGACTATTATGTTCATTGCATTGAAATCCCTGGAGACTTTGGCAAAAGCACGCTCGTCAAGCCGCTATCAAGCAGAGCAGCAGCAGCGCAATGGCTGTTGGAGCTGGTCGGGGAGCTGCAATTGGGCGCGTTTCATTTATTGGGGCATTCCATGGGCGGTTTTTTGTCTTTGAATTATACGGTAGCGCATCCGTTGCGGGTACGTTCGCTGGGGCTGCTGGCACCTGCCGGCTCCTTTGCGCCGCTGCCAAGGATGTTCTATGTAAAGATGTTCCCTGCTGTGATGTTCCCAACACAGTGGTTTATTGATCGCGCATTCAAGTGGTGCATGTCGAAGCATAATAGCCTGGAGCTGCTGCCTGAGTCCTACAGAGCGCTCCTTGCAGCGTGCTACCAGAGCTGCGCCCCTCGACTCGGGCTGCTTCCTACCGAATTCACAGAGGGTGAGCTATCGCAGCTTCCAGTCCCTACCTTATTCGTGGTCGGGGAAGACGAAGTCATTTACCGCCATTCCATCAAGACGGTTCAAGCGAAGGCGAGCCTCATTCCCGATGTCACAATCGCAACCATCCCTAGGGCAGGGCATTTCTTAAGTATCGAACAGAAACAACGGATTAACGAGCTTGTTATTGATTTTCTCAGGCAACACCCTATCAGTACCCACAACGTATAGGATTAGGCGGATGTATCGCATTAATCGAGAGGGGGTATCCTCGTCATGGATAAACTATCGATCGGCCGAATGGCAGAATTGAACCACACTTCTGTCCAAACGCTGCGCTATTACGACAAGCTGGGTCTGCTAAAGCCTGAGTACGTAGAAGAGAGTACCGGTTATCGCTACTATGCGATTAAACAATGCGCCAGACTAGATATGATTAACTATATGAAGTATTTGGGCATGTCGTTGGACAACATTAAAGCTTGGTTCGACACCGAGGATGTCGAATCTATCCCTGAGATGCTGTGGCAACAAGCGGTTCTCATCGAGCGCAAGATGAAGGAACTGGATCAGATGAAAAAGGCGGTCCATGTCAGCATCAAAAATTACGATACCTATATGAACGCCCCGGGTGACGGACATATCGTTCTGCAGCGTGTTCCGGCACGCAAAATTTATTGCTACGACAGCAAGGTTAATATTTATGAAAATACGTTGGAGACGTACGAATACATACTGCGGGAGTTGCGCGCACAGGCGATCGTCAACCATTTGCCGATGGCTTATTTTTGCAATGTCGGCTCCATTATCCGTCAAGAAGCGATTGAACGGGGACAATTCGTATCGACAGAAGTTTTTTTGTTCGTAGATCCCGACTTTGAGATGCAAGCAGGTGTTGAAATCATCCCGGAATACGACTACTTGTGCATCTATTGCGATAGTTTCTTTCATGAACGTGAGTACGCGGGCAAGTTGTTCGACTATGTTCAAGAGCATGGCTACGAAGTGATTGGGGATTACATTTGTGAAGTGGTGGTGGAGCTGCCGATATTTCATCATGACGAGCGGAATATGTTTATGAAATTACAAGTTCCTATCAAAAGGGATTGACTCTATAGTAACTATAGAGTTTATGATAAGGACATAGGAGCTCCCAAGAATCAATTGCATAATAGTTTGTGAAATTTATAACAATATAGGAGGTTGTCCACATGAAGGAAAAAATTAGAGTCATTCAATACGGCTGCGGTAAAATGGGACAGTTTTTTCTGAGATATCTGTATGAAAAAGGTGCGGAAATCGTAGGAGCGATCGACGTGAATTCGAACGTCGTCGGCAAAGATGTGGGTGAGGTTGCAGGCTTGGGCGTGAAGTTGAATGTGCCTGTCCGTTCCGATGCCGAGCAAGTATTCAAAGAATGCGATGCACAGGTTTGCATTATTTCGACGACAAGCTTGCTGACAGATACGTATGGCGCTTTTGAGCTGGCGGCTCGTTATGGCGTGAACGCGATTAGCACGTGCGAAGAGGCGTTTTATCCATGGACAACCTCCCCGGCGCTGACCAACCGTCTGGACCGGCTTGCCAAAGACAACAATTGCACCTTAAGCGGATCTGGTTACCAAGACGTGTTCTGGGGCAATTTAATTACGGTATTGGCGGGAGCGACGCATCAGATTACTAGAATTGAAGGCATGTCCAGCTACAATGTCGAAGAGTACGGCATCGCGCTTGCCGAAGTTCATGGTGCGGGCTTGACGGTTAAGGAATTCGAGGAGAAAATCGCGAGCAACAATGATCTTCCGTCCTTTATGAGAAACGCCAACGAGTGGCTGTGCTCACAGTTTGGATGGACGATTAAGTCAATGGATCAACAATTGATTCCAATGACACACAATCAAGATCTTCATTCAACTACGCTTGGCAAAACAATTCCTGCAGGCGATGCCACTGGTATGTCCGCCGTCGTCACGACCGTCACCCATCAAGGTCCAGTTATCGTAACGGAATGTATCGGTAAAGTATATGCCGAGGACGAAGTGGATCACAACGACTGGGTTATCAAAGGCGAACCGAAAACGGAGGTCAACATCTCATGCCCGGCAACGGTGGAGCTTACATGCGCGACGGTCGTCAACCGGATTCCAGATTTGCTTCAAGCTCCAGCAGGCTTCTACACAACCGAAAAAATGGCACCGGCCCAATATCGTACGTATCCGCTTCATTACTACGTAAAATAAATCGAATTCTGCAAAGGCGACAGCTTATCACTGTCGTCTTTTTTGCGTCTGCTCCCGTCCGCACATTTAGGTTTACTTTTCCCCTGAAAAAGAGAAAATATGATTATAGCAAGACGCAGAGTCTTTCTATTACAGAGGGGGATAACAATGTTAGATTTGAGTCAAATTAATATTTGGGCGGTGCTTCTGGCCACGGCAGCCACTATGGTGCTCGGGTTTTTATGGTATTCGCCGCTGTTATTCGGAAATGCATGGGCCAAACGTCTGAATGTGAACATGGAGGACCTGTCGGGAGGGGCTGCGACATATGTGCTGACGGCTCTGACCGCATTAGGTGGAGCATTTATTCTAGCTTGGCTCGTCTCGTTGGCTGGGGAACCCACGATTGCATCCGGGATGACCATCGGTCTTCTAGTCGGGATCAGCATTTCCCTTAAGATCGGGATGAACTACTTATTTGAAGGCAGAAAGTTAGGATTGTATCTGATCACCGTCGGATATCATTTGATTTCTTACTTGATAGCAGGACTTATTATCGGAGTGATGTAATGGCAAGAAGCAGAGGTTGGACCGATATGTATGCATGCAGCCCTATGATGCACCAAAATAAAATGACACACGTACACTAACCTATACTATGAACATACATCAGTTGGAGGATAATCAGTGATAATTATTTCGGACAGTGATGTAGAACAAGTAAATAAGGTAACGCAGTCGGATGTAGAAAGAGAAATATTGCAAAAGAAGAAGGCAAGTCCAGTCATATATCGATATGACTCTCCTGAAGCTTTGGAATTCGAGTTGAAAATGAGATCTAAAATTGTGAAATCGGCCACGGATTTAGATGCCAGTGGTGTAAGATTCGCCACGTTTAAAGGCTCCCAATGCAATAAGCGGTATTGGTCTCGCACAAAAAATGGAGGTTTCGGATTGAAGAGTGGCGTGTTACCGTCTGATGGGATAAACGATATTTTTCAAAACGGGTATCTCTATGCGTTCGAATGTGCGACTGCAGTGGTCATTATTTTGTACAAGGCAGTACTCGATGCTATCCATAAGGAAGCATTCAATACTTATTTTACAGAGCTGTTCTTATGGGGTTGGAATGTTGATAGCAACCTGCGGCTAATTTCAGTCAATAATAAAAATGAAGCTTATTTAGGGGATATACTATATTTCGAAAATCCTGACCATCTTCCCGAGACGCCGGAATGGCAAGGGGAGAATACCGTCATGCTGGCCAATGACCAGTATTATGGACACGGAATAGGGATAGAAACGTCGGAGGGAATCATTTCGGCTCTTAATAGCAAAAGAAAACCAGGCAGTATGACATCGGCTTACCTGTCCGAACGTGTGCTTCATCCGGATTTTCAATCATTGCAAAAATTATCTGTAAGGGGAAATCCTTTGGCAGTACAAAATAAGTATTCAGTAAACGCCATCGTTGCCAGAGTGGGGGCGAATACTTACATTTACTGAAATAAAGGTTAGCACGGCCAGAATGGGCACCTCAAGCTAAAAGCGAAAGGCGTCTGTTCGCTGCGAATTTCCGAGAACGGGACATATGTATACCAATTCGAATCATTGCTGAGTTTGAAAGATAAGCAAGATTCCGAAAGAATATAATTGAATTCGATCCCCGGCCTATGGGCCGGGTTTTTTGCGTTGAGGTTTCGCCGCTGCGCGCAGCGATATGAGCCGAAGCGTGCAGGCGGAGAAGCCCGCCTCCGCCTAACAAGCGCCAACCCTTTAGGTCAGCGCTTTTTGAGCTATCATCCTTTTTCACAGCGGTATGGTCAAGCTGCATAAGAACCGAAAATATGCGCAGTTATGCCGCCTCAAGGGAGTATCGCGGCAGCATTCATCGAGGCCCATGCCGTCTCCTTAAGATATGGTTAAGAAATCCGCCGTGAATTTGCCACAATTTATTCAGAAAATACGCAACATTTTCCTGCTCTCGTACGTCTAATTATGAAGGGAAATTTTTCTTATGGAAAGATGAAAGTAAACTGGGAGGATGAACACGTGAGAAAGTTATTATCTGGAATTGTGGCAATGTCACTGGTATTTTCTTTAATACTGCCGACCACACAATTGAATGCAGCAGCCGCCATTTCCGTCTATGTTGACGGATCGAAGCTGGCGATGGATCAACCGCCCGTGCAGTCTAGCGGACGGGTATTGCTTCCTATGCGCGCCATTTTTGAATCATTGGGCGCAAGAGTATCTTATAACTCGAGAACGAGAACGGTGACGGGCAGCAAGGACGGCACGACCGTTGTGCTGAAGCTTGGCTCCAAGTCGGCGACCATCGACAATATGAACGTAAGCTTGGATGTGCCGGCCAACACGCTGAGAGGCAGAACGATGGTGCCTGTCCGCTTTGTCAGTGAGGCATTGGGCGCCTTGGTTAGCTGGAACGAGAGAGGCAAAACGGTTACAATTACGACTCCGGACCGACCAAGCACACCGGATAGACCGGATAATTCGGATAATGTAAGCGGAGTATCCAACGTATACGCGAAAGTGATCGGACAACAGGGAGATGGAAGCGACTTGAATGTCAGCTTCTCTAAAGCGCCGTATGAATACAACGTGGATCACTACCGCATCATGGTGGTCAAATCGTCGAGCTCGTCTTCCTTCAATTTGTCGAAGGCTCGCTCCGTGTCTTCCAACAATTATACGACGGCTTATCCGCAAGGCGATGATCCGAGCGTGCGGCTGGATTCCCGCGCGCGCGACGTGGACGGGGATTATATCCGCAACAACCAAACGTACAACGTATACGTGGTGACGGTTGGCAAGAGAAGCAGCCAGATGGCGCTTTCTTATCCGTCCTCACAGATTTCGCTGTCTGACAACGGCGTGTCGGCGGCGAGCAATGTTCAAGTGCGCGATGTCGCGGACTATGGCGACGGACGGGACATGAATGTAAGCTTTGCGAGACCGCAAAACGACAACAATATTTCGAACTACCGCATTATGGTCGTGAAGACCAGAGACGCGAACCGATTTGATACGTCTTCAGCGAACGGAGTGTCCAGCCAGAACTACTCGACCGTGTACAAATCGGGCGGCACGACGCTGACATCGACGCTAAGCTCGACAGCAAGAGACACTTCGGGAGATTATATCCGCAATGGAGTGCCTTATACCGTATTTGTGTTGTCGGTCAGCAATACGAATTCGTACTCGAATAAGCTGTCTTCAGGATCAGCCTCGATGACATTGGGTCAATCGGTCGGCTTGCCTGTCATTACGAAGGTCAGCGATGTAGGCAACTATGGAGATGGCCGTGATTTACAGATTAGCTTTAATCGGGCATCCGACGAATCGAAAGTAAGCTATTACCGGATTTTTGCCGTGAGATACCAAGATGCCAACAGCTTCGATCTGACGGAAGCCAACAAAGCATCTTACGGCAGATACCATGACGTGTCTAAGACCGGATACAGCATCACGACTACGCTTCCTTCCAGCATGCGGGATGTACATGGATCCTCTATCCGCAACGGAGAAACGTACCGCCTATTCGTCATGGCGGTGTCCAATAGCGGGGGGTCCTATAACAATGCGTTGTCAACCGCTTCGGATACGATTACGCTGTCGAACAACAATATCGTCAGCGGCGTAACGAATGTAACGGCCAGCGACGTGAGCGACTACAACGACGGCCGCGACCTGCGTGTGTCGTTCAACCGGGCTTCGGATGAATCGGACATCAGCCAATACCGCATCATGGTCGTGAAGGCATCCAATGCGAACCGCTTCGATCTATCGGCGGCGAACAACGTATCGAGCTATAATTATACGGCCGTGAGCAAGACCGGAGGAAATATTAGCTTGGCGCTGAATTCCAATGCAAGAGATGTGGACGGATCGGCGATTAGAAACGGCGTGAGCTACCAAGTATTCGTGATGTCTGTAGGCCGAGGCAGCTATAACAATGCGCTGTCCAGCCCGTCTGGCACAATTACGTTATCGAACAATTCAACGGTGTATCCGGCAACGAACGTGTCGGCAAGCGATGTGAACGACTACAACGACGGCCGCGACCTGCGTGTGACGTTCACTCGTGCCGCTGATGAAGCGAACATTAACCATTATCGCGTCATGGTTGTGAAAGCCGACAAGGCAGGCTGGTTCAGCGTTTCGGATGCGAATAATGTGTCCAGCTGGAATTCGACAGTCGTGAACAGAACAGGCGGCAACCTTGGCCAGACGCTGGCTTCCGATGCCAGAGACGTTGATGGCGATCGGATTCGCAACGGCATTAGTTACCGTGTATTCGTATTGTCCGTAAGCACGGGCAACCAGTCGAGCAACGCTCTGTCGTCTCAATCCCCGGCGATTACGCTTGGGGGCACGACTGCAGTGGACGCCGCGGCGAATGTAGCGGCGAATGTGACGGGCAGCTATGGCAGCGGACGCGATATCGAGGTAAGCTTTACGGCGCCTTCCAACGAATCGAACGTTGCTGAATACCGCATCATGGCTGTGCGGTCTGACCAAGCGTATGCGTTTAACCTGTCGAGTGCCAATGGGGTCTCCGCTTCTAACTATACGAGAGTATCGAAGCAGGGCGGGTATGTCCGACAGCAGTTAACCGACTCTACTCGGGATGTATTCGGTGACGCTATTAGGAAGGGCGTATCGTACCGTATCTTTATTTTGACGGTGGCCGATGGAAGAACAGGCACGATCAATGCGCTGTCATCCTCGTCCGGAGATGTCACTCTCGCTGATCAATCCGTGCAGGCGGTTAGCGGTTTATATGCTCAAAGAGAGGGCAACAACGACTTTAGTGTCACTTTTGTCAAACCAAGCAATGAGAGCGGCATCGCTTACTATAAAGTAATGGCCGTTCCTTCTGGCAGCGCGAGCAGCTTCACGCTGGCCGATGCGGACCGGACGAACTCGAATGCTTCCAAGATGGTGAGCGTTAATGGCGACACCAAGGCATGGTTTAGTTTGTATGATACGGATGCATTCGGCAACCCGCTTACAACGGGCACTGCTTATAGAGTATTCATCTCGTCTGTCGTAGACGGGCGCACTACATCCATTAATGTGTTGTCCGCTTCATCCAATGAGATTATTATGGGTGAAGGTTACTAAGAAGCATGTATCATCCATGCACCTGACCGTACCAGACGAAGCCCCGGAATCTATTTCCGGGGCTTATTTCTTTATTTTTATAGAACACGAAAAAGGTGGGGAAGAGGAAGACGGGAAAGTGTCGGACTGGAAAAATACTGACGATACGGCTTCATGCTTGCACGCCTGCCATGCGATGATTGCAGTTAGGGCTTATCCTTGCTGAATTGTCACGTTCGGGCTCTGTTTTGTCACCATAATCGATGTACATGAAACGACAGGAACAAGTAAAATATACTTATAGATACGGGATACAACCTTGTGCTCATATGAGGAATGTATAACAACTTGATTCAATCCACGTCTATACTATTGGAGGAATGGCAAAATGATTATAACGACAACTTCTACGATACAAGGTAAAGAAATTGTGGAATACATTGACGTTGTCGCTGGAGAAGCGATTATGGGCGCAAATGTGGTGCGCGATATTCTGGCTTCCGTTCGCGATATCGTAGGTGGTCGCGCCGGAGCGTATGAGAGCAAGCTGAAGGAAGCGCGCGACATTGCCATGGAAGAGATGAAGAGCTTAGCAAAGCAAAAAGGGGCGAATGCGGTCGTCGGCATCGACGTCGATTACGAAGTCGTGCGCGAAGGCATGTTAATGGTCGCGGTCAGCGGAACGGCAGTCGTTGTACGCTAATATGAGATGATATTGAGATATTGTGTATTGTGAGGGGATACCTGATAGGTGTTCCTTTTTATTGTGTCGTGATCGTTGATGGCTATTGGATTCTGTCCAACGAAATGTGCGTACAGGGCTGGTAACGTGGTGATCCACTGGAAATGATCCAGCAGAATCATGCTCAACCGGCTGCCGATAAGAGGAAGGTCGCAATTAGACTGGATATTTTCCAATGGAAAGGTGAGTTTGCGCTTGAGGACAGTCAAATGACTGTACATTATCCAATGGAATGGAATGGTCGGCGGGAAGAGTTGCAGGAACAGGTCGTTTGTCCGCTCACATTCAATTTTCTATCCTTCCATCCACTCTCCCCGGGGCTCAGACACCAGTAGCAAACTCCACCGCCGTGCGTTCAGTCCCCGCTATAAGGCCCCGCCGCTGCGCGTTCAGTCCCCGCCATAAGGTCCCGCCGCTGCGCGTTCAGCCCGTCATGAAGCCCCCGCCGCTGCCACATTCACATTCGCCGTAAATTACCACTCGCTACAGGTGTTACTAGTGCGGACTCCCCGATAAGCGTAGCTCCGAGGTTAATTCGCGGAAACTCGTAAGTTAGGATGAGGCGACTTCGAGCTAATTGTTAGGGGTAACTGAGGGATGTATCTTTTAAGTGTCGTGATCGTTGATGGCTATTGGATTCTGTCCAACGAAATGTACGTACAGGGCTGGTAACGTGGTGATCCACTGGAATTGATCCAGCAGAATCATGCTCAAATGGCTGCCGATAAGAGGAAAGTCGCAATTAGACTGGATGTTTTCCAATGGAAAGGTGAGTTTGCGCTTGAAAACAGTCAAAAGACTGTACATTATCCAATGGAATGGAACGGTTGGTGAGAAGAGTTGCAGGAACAGGCCGTTTGTCCGCACACATCCAATCTTCTATCCTTTTATCCACTCTCCCCGGGGCTCAGACACCCGTCGGAAACCCCAACGCCGTGCGCTCAGTCCCTATCGTAAGGTTCCGCCTCTGCGCGTTCAGTCCTCATCGTGAAGCTCCTAACGCCGCACGTTCAGTCCTCATCGTGAAGCTCCTAACGCCGCACGTTCAGTCCTCATCGTGAAG
>NZ_JAJNBZ010000002.1:155023-377222 GCF_021369635.1 Paenibacillus profundus
AGCTCCTAACGCCGCACGTTCAGTCCTCGTCGTGAAGCCCCCAACGCGGCACGTTCAGTCCTCGTCGTGAGCCCCCAACGCGGCACGTTGAGCCTCTGCCGGCAAGCCCCCCCTGCATCGCCTCAGGTGCCGCTAGAGCGCGTGCTGGCTGGCAAGCCTAGTCTTCGCCAGCAAAATCCCGCATCGCCTCAGGTGTCGCTACAGCGGGCTTCCCAATACAGCTTCATACGCTCAGCCTACTGGGAAAGCCCCTGCACCGCCCGCTGAGCCCTCGTCTGTGGACCCCGCAGCGTTATAAATGCCGCCAGAACATGCCTCCCAACGGCCTCGCAGGCCTCGCCTCCGCTGCAAGCTCTGCCCCACAGGCACCGCTTGTCTGAGCCCCATTTTGCAGCTGTCATTTGCCCCCATTCTACTCAGCCCGCAAGCGAGCTCTACAATGCTACTCCGTAAACGTGCTCTACAAGCCCGCCCCGCAATCCTGCCCGGTAAGGGCCCGATGACAGACTCCCGCTGCCATTTGTTCAAAATGGTTGCAACGACAGTTCGGTCGTAGGACAATGGAATAAAGGGAGATGTAATAGGGAGGCCACAAAATGAGCATGAATTTGGACAATCCAATGACGATAGAGTTAAAGAGGCATCTGGAGGAGCGAGAGCTAACCGCGGCAGAACACTATTTGCTCTCTGCGTGCAAGCAAGGAGTTCGGCTAGACTTGGTGCAACGGGATGAATACGAACATACGGGCGGCTCGCGCGTCGGCGGGCACCCAGATCTGCCGGAGCATACGGCTTGGCCGGTGACGAAAGACGGAACGAAGATGACGTTCCTCGCCCAGCTTAATCTGGCGGAAATTGCGCCGCATGACAACGCCCAATTGCTTCCGCCGCAGGGGATGCTCTATTTCTTTCTCGGCATTGACGAGCCGGCTTACAACATCGAGCACCAGGTCATTTACGTAGAACAGGCCGGAACGCTGCAACTGCAGAAGCCAGATGGCATTACCGCGCTACAGGAGGAGGACGAGGACAGAGAAGAGTTCCGGCCATACACGGTAAGCGCGCGCTCCTCGCTGGAGCTGCCGAACTATGCATATGCGGATGAGGAAGCTCTTGACCTCGAGGATATCGAGAGCTATTACGACCTGGTCGACGAATTGGCCGATAGCTCGTCGCGCAATTGGGGCTGCATGTTCGGCTATCCGGTTGGACAGCACGACGACGCGGAAGTGGAGGCGGCATTGATGCTGCTCATGAACGAACATTATGATTACAGCGCGGAACGTTCGCTGGAGAAACTGACGACGCACTTCGGCGGTGATCGGGAGCGTGCGGAACAGGAAGTGAAGGATACCGTCATGCTGCTAGAGATCGATAGCAGCGATCCGGTTGGCTTTCTATGGTGGGACTGCGGGGTCATTCACTTCTTCATGCGCAAGGAAGATTTGCTGAAGCGCGATTTTTCCCGTACTTACTGCTCGTTGTATTCGAGCTAAATACCCCAATGTAGTTTTTTCCAGGAAAGGTGAGAGGGTTATGCAACAAGAACGCATACTGCTGGTGGAGGACGATATTTCGATTGTTGAAATGCTGACCAATCATTTGGCTAAGGAAGGGTTTCACGTCACGGCGGCGTACAATGGGGAAGAGGGAGTGACAACGTTCCAGCAGAAAGCCTTCGATATGATTGTGGTCGATCTGATGATGCCCAAGCTGGATGGCATGGAAGTAATCAAGCTGATTCGGACGACGAGCTCTATCCCGATCTTAATTATGTCAGCCAAGGACAGCGACGTGGACAAAGCATTGGGATTGGGTTTCGGAGCGGATGATTACATTGCCAAGCCGTTCTCCCTCATTGAGATGACGGCACGAATCAAGGCGGGGATCCGCCGCGCCACGGCGTATACCCATCCCGTCCAGCAGGAGGAACGCAGAAATGTGCTTACGTTCGAGCAGTTGACAGTGGATCTGGACAACTTCTCCGCCATGAAGCGGGACGAGGACATCAAGCTGACATCCAAAGAGTTCGATATTTTGAAATTGTTCATTACGAATCCGAATCGCGTATTCACGAAAGCGCAAATTTACGGCTTCGTATGGAATGATGACTATATGGGTGATGAGAACGTCATTAACGTTCATATACGGAGACTTCGCGAGAAGATCGAGGATAATCCGTCCGAGCCGCAATATATTAAGACGTTATGGGGAATTGGATACAAGTGGGCGGGCCATTAGTATGACGATAGCACTGGCCGCCATCGTCGCCGTCCTGCTGGGCATCATCGCCATGCAATATGCGTTCAACCGAACGAGAACCGCGAGCATTCGTCGTCTTCATGAGCAGTTGAACCGAATTGTCAACGGCGGCACAGGGGAGAAGCTGCTGCTCGTGACGGATGATCAGGAGCTTATACCGCTGCTCGTCGAAATCAACCGCCTTTTGGAGCGCAACCAACAATCATTGGCCAACCATGCCAAGACGGAAATCGCAATGAAAAAAATGATTTCCAACATATCGCACGATTTGAAGACACCGTTGACCGTTGTGTTGGGCTACTTGGAAACGATAAATCTGGACGGACAGATGAGTCAGGAAGAACGGGCCTCCATGCTGTCCAAAGTGCAGAAAAAGACGCTTGAAGTGTTAGAACTCATTCATAAATTTTTCGATTTGGCGAAGCTGGAGTCGGGAGATAAGGACATTCCGCTGACTAGCATCCATCTCAACGAGATTTGCCGGACGAACATGTTGGCCTTTTACGACGTGTTGACGGCGAGAGGCTTCGAGGTTCATATTGATATTCCTGATCAACCGCTCTATGTAATGGGAAATGCCGATGCGCTTGATCGGATATTGAACAATTTGATTTCCAATGCGATTCAGCATGGGGGAGACGGCAATGCAATCGGACTTGCGCTGCGAAAAGACGGAGACTGGATCCGTGTAGAGGTGTGGGATAAAGGGAAAGGCATTAAAGAGCTGCACCGGGATCAGGTATTCGAACGGATGTACACCCTCGAGGATTCGCGGAACTCGTCGTATCAGGGCAGTGGTCTGGGCTTGACGATCACGAAGCGGCTGGTCGAGAGCCTAGGCGGGACCATCCATCTGTACAGCAAGCCGTATGAGAAGACTGTCTTCTCATTTGCCTTGAAGAAAATACGCTATTAGATTTATACAATCTTCCCGGTGCTGACAAGTTAACCTTTTGAACACGCACGATGAGCCGGCGATCCAGCTTAAGAAATTCGTAAGAATCGGGTAAGAAAAAAGAGAATTTCACTCCTTACAATAAAAGATAAGTGAAGGAGCGAAAGGGGAAACAACAATCATGACCTGCCTGTTGAGAACAAACCAACTAACGAAGACGTTTCAAGGCAAAGAAGTCGTCTCGAATGTCAATATGAATATTCAAAAAGGGGAGATTTACGGATTTCTCGGACCGAATGGAGCCGGCAAGACGACGATTATGAAAATGATTACGAATCTGGTGAAGCCGACCGCCGGCGACATCGAATTGTTCGGGGAAAAGCTGACCGATACTTCCTACCATCTGCTGGGAAGAATGGGCACCATAATCGAATATCCGGTCTTCTATGACAAGCTGTCAGCCAGAGAGAATCTGGAGCTGCATTGCGAGTATATGGGGTATCACAACAAGCAAGCCATCGATGAAGCGCTGGAGCTGGTCAAGCTGACGAATACCGGCAGCAAAGCAGTGAAAGACTTCTCCCTCGGGATGAAGCAGCGGCTCGGCATCGCAAGGGCCATTACGACGAAGCCCGAATTACTCATGCTGGACGAACCGATCAATGGTCTCGATCCAGTCGGGATTAAGGAAATTCGCGACTTGTTCAAAATGTTGAGCAAGGAATACGGCATCACGATATTGATTTCCAGTCACATCCTGGGGGAAATTGAACAGATGGCGGACACGATCGGCGTTATCAACCATGGCAAGTTGATCGAGGAAGTGTCGATGGAGCAGATCCGGGAGAAAAATACGGAGTATATCGAATTTACGACGAACGATTGTAAAAAAGCGGCGTTTCTGCTAGAGAAGCATCTGGGAGTATCCAATCTGCGCGTAATGGACGATCATATCATCCGTGTGTATGATCCCTCTGTACCACAGAGCTCAATTACGAAGACGTTAGTCATGAACGATGTCGTCATCGAGTCGATTCACAAAAAGAACAGTTCGTTGGAAGACTACTTCCTGTCCTTGCTGAATGGCGGTGGCATCGTTGCGTAAGTTAATGAGCCTAGAACTGAAAAAATATAAGATCGGCGGGTATATTCGCGGCGCTCTTATCGCGAACGTCGCCATTCTCGGCATGGTGCTGCTGATGATCCATGGAGTTGAATATGCGGATGAGGCCGTCTTTACCTCCTTTTCCGAAGTATTCATAGGTATCGATACGTTTGTGAGAGGCACGTTTATTGTATTCGCCGCCGTGTTATTGTCGCGCTTCATTATTGATGAGTTCAAAAACAAGTCGATTACGGTGCTCTTCATGTATCCGATTAACCGGAAAAAGCTCATTCTGGCGAAGCTGACCATCGTCTTCCTGTTTACGTTCCTGTCCATCATCATCTCCGACTTGTTAGTTAGCGGCGCTATACTGGCAATCAATGAGTTTACTCATAAAATGAGCGAGCCGCTGACGGCCTCCATCTTGACGGAAGCATCGATCAGCTTCGGGATGAATGCGCTGGCAGCCAGCTGCATGAGTCTCATTCCGCTATATTTTGGCATGAGAAAGTATTCAACGGTGAGGACCATCACCACTTCCTTGCTTATCATAATGATCGTCTGTTCGAATAATGGCGGGGTGTCGCTCAATAACATCATTATTATCCCTATTACGCTGGCTATCATAGGCGTCTTCGTCGCTTATGCCGCGCTCAGAAACATTGAGCATGTCGACGTTATCAAATAGAAGGAACGAAAGAGCGCCCATCATGGGCGCTCTTTGTTATGAATCTCAATGGAAGAAGCTTCGGATATAGAACGACCGGAGCACTATTATTCGATTGTCTCGCCTGCAGCTTCAGGAATGACGGGCACGCCTTGCAGCGGCTTCCCTTCCTTGTAGTACAGCGACGGAGTGAGAATGACGTAGAAAATATGGACATGGTCATATCCATGCTCTTGCAATAGGGTGTAGAGCTTGGAAGCGACTGCATCATGCTTCTCTTGTTCTCGCTGAAACATATAAATTTCGACGGACAAAGGCGAGTTGGCGACTGGCACCGCGTGAATAAGCTCAATCTTCACGATGTCCGGTGGAATATGGACGGTGTCGGCAACCAGATGGATGACTGCAGAGGAAATGCGTTCAACAAATGGCTGCTTAAACCCTTTAAAACGAATAAATGGCATAATATCATCCCTACTTTAAACTCTAGTATCATATGTCATTGTTTATATAGTTAATTACCCTTACGTATCATATCATATGTTGTGCCGTTTACGGAATAGGTGTCCCGATTCGAATCGCGTCTTGATTCGATCGTGAGTGGGTGCCCTGTTAACGAACGGCTGCGGCCGTACGTGCGAATACGCTGCGGGCGACGATGAGACAGATGACGCAGACAGCCGCGTACATAATCATCAAGGTCTGGAACGAAGACACATCGAGAATGATGCCGGTAAAAATGAGCGATAGCTGCAGAACGGAAGTTTCAATCATCCGTTTCAGCGAGAAGAAGCGTCCCAGCGCATCTTTGGAAATACGCACCTGCGCCTCCGTATTGGACAGCGGGATGAATAGCCCGCCGGCGAACCCGAATACGGCAAAGCCGATCATTTGAACCGGCATAAGCGGAATGATCAGGATGATCAGGCTGCCAATGACGAGCATGGCCCCGCCGAAGAGCAGCGCGGGTTTGCTCATACGTTGTGCGAGCTTTTTCATCGCCAAGCCAGCGATAAGGATGGACGTGCCCTCCACAGCATAAATGATCCCCTTCAGGCCGTCAAAATGATGGGCTTCGCTCAGTTCAATGGCAAATACATTAAAGCCGCCGATAAATAAAAACGGAATGCACGTCATAATGAGCAGCGCTTTGACCATAGGCTCCCGCCGCATGAGCGGAAACAACTCGGAGAAGGACGCCTTGGAGCGAGCGCGATGCGTGACGTTGCTCAACTGCGACCGGTCAAAGGACAGCATGCACGTCAAAATAATTAATACGACATAGGTGATCCCGGAGATGACATATACGTTCTGCAAGGACAGAATGGTCAGCAAGACGCCGCCGATGGCGGTTCCGAAGATGCGGGCGATCGTAGTCAGATTGAAGTTGAGCATATTCGCCTTCATTAGCTGATCCTCTGGCACAATGACCGGCAGCACGGCATTCACCGTCGGGAAATAGAACGAGGAGGATATGACGATGATTAGTTGAAACACGATCATATACCAGACGTTCTGGTCCCATATGGCGGCGAGCATGAATCCGATGGCGGCGATCCGCAGCATGCCGCTGTACAGCAAGATTTTCTTCGGGTGCAACCGGTCGATGACATTGCCGGCATAAGGGGCCAAGAAGATGCCGAATATAGCCCCGGACACCAAGATGAACGATTGCAGGAAGCGGGAAGACAACTGCTCGCTTAAAAACTGCAGGCTGCCGATCGTGCCAATCCATGCCGCCAATTCGGACACGAATACTCCGGACAAGATGAGCCACATATTTCTATTCGATTGCATTGTCATCGTGATCCGTGTCCTCCTGTCCGTCTCCGAACACAGCCGCTCCGCCGACGCTGCGCTGAAAGCCGATAAGCGACATCATATAAGGCTTCGCGTCTGCAGGCCCATTCGCCTCCTGCTGTTTGAAATGCTTATGATATAGCTCTTTAAATTCCTTCAGGAAGGCTGTAAACTGCTCCTCCGTCGCATGAAATTGATAGGTGGCCGCCAAGTTTTTCTTCATGTCCTGGTTGTGGCTCTTTAACTGGAAAGCTTCGCCCGGCGCCTTCTCGATTTCTTGCCGCGTCGTCAGCACCGTCTCCAAAAAAACTTGCCGCGACGTCTCGATGAGCTCATGGCTCGGGAGCAGATCATCGCTCGGAATGAACCTTCTCGCCACTGCCTTATAGAACTTCTGCATGATGCCGTTCTTCTCTTCTTCCCGCACAATCCGCACGATGCCGTGTTTCTCCAGCTCTTTTAGATGAAAATAGATTTTGGTCTTCGGAATGGCGAGGATTTCCGCCAATTGCTGCCCCGTGTACTCTTGCTTCACCAGATTCATCAATATTTTTGTACGCAGGGGGTCGCTAATCACTTTCAATTTCTCCAGCGTGTCGATAATAAACAAGTCCTGTTGCATCATTATGTTCACCCTTTTTAGAACGTTCTATTTTATTTGACCATTCAAATTTATCATTCCGTACAAAGGGTGTCAATTCCAAATTTACAACGATACCTTAAATTGGCCCGGACAGGGTTGCTGCCATGCATTATAAAAGAAATATAAAATTCGTTATGAAGTTTCTGCATACAGGGCTGGAAGCGGTTGCGCGAATTAGCGTACAATGAGAATATAATGTCGGGGAACGTGGGAGGCGAGTGCTGCAAGCCCCGTAATCTGATGATGATGGAGGGGGATTACGCATGGCGATTAAAGCGATTGCATTGGATTTTGACGGGCTTATTTTGGATACGGAAACGGCGAGTTATTTATCCTTTCGCGAGATTTGTCAGGAGTACGGGCACGATATGCCGCTTGCCGTCTGGAGGGAGTGGGCCGGAGGAATCCGCACCTGGCCATTGGCGTGCGAATATTTGGAAGGGCTTCTGGGCAAATCAGTGGATCGCGAAGAGCTGCACCGCCACCATCGGCACATTTATAATGAGATGATTGCGGAATGGGACGTGCTTCCAGGCGTGAGGGAAGTGTTGGATACGGCCGGAAGGCTGGGCCTCAAAGTCGCGCTTGCTTCCAGCGCTTCGGCGGCTTGGGCCGTGAATCATGTCAAGCGCTACGGCTTGCTCGATTATTTCGATTTTCTGCAGACGCGCGACAATGCGACCAAGGTCAAGCCCGATCCCGAAATCTATTTGAAGGCGGTGGACGGACTTGGCGTAAGAGCGGACGAGACGATTGCGTTCGAAGATTCGGTGGTAGGAACACAAGCGGCGAAGGCGGCGGGACTATTTTGCGTCGCGGTGCCGAATCATGTTACGGCGAACTGCTCGTTCGATCACGTCGACATTCGGTTATCATCGCTCCTTGATATGGGACTGGAGGACATTATCCATACTTTGGAGAAGGGTAATCCGGTGCCGCAAGAAAGCGATATATAGACACAGTAAACAGTCACAATAAATTAGAGGTGGGAGTTATGGACGTTACGTTCATGAGTTTTAATTTGCGGTACAACGAGATTCAGGATGGGGAAAATGCATGGCCCTATCGGGTTGAAAAAGTGGCTGAGGTCATCCGGAGTCACGAACCGTTAGTCATCGGCACTCAGGAAGGGCTGCACCCGATGCTGCTCGATATAGAGCAAAGCTTGCCGCAATATGGCTTCATCGGCGAGGGGCGGTACGGCGGACAGCAAGATGAGCATAATGCCATTTGGTATGATAAAGAACAGATTACACCGGTTGAATCCGGGCAGTTCTGGTTGTCGGAGCAGCCGTCTCAGCCTGGCAGCATAAGCTGGAACAGCAGTCTGCCGCGCATTTGCACATGGGCCCGGTTCCAGTTCATCAAGGGGGCTGCCAACGAATTTATCGTGTTCAATACGCATTTGGATCACGAGAGCGAGGAAGCCCAAGTGAACGGAATTCGTCTCGTTCGACAGCAAATGGAGGAACGCTTCCGGAAGCGTCCGCTGCCTATGGTGCTGATGGGAGACCTCAATTCAACGCCTGACAGTCCCGTGCTGGACGTCCTCCACTCGAATCCGGATGGCAGCTTGCTATCTTTGACAGACGCTTATACGGCAGCCGCCGGCAAGGTCGGGCCCACATTCCATGACTTCAAGGGCGGGGAAGACGGAGAGGCCATTGATTATATTTTTGTGTCCAGCGACGTTCGCGTTATGGCGACGAAAGTAATCAGGGAGCAGATTAACGGAAGATATCCTTCTGACCATTACCCGGTAGCGGCGCGCGTCTCGATGAACTGACGAACTAGCCCCGCTTACCCGGGTGTTGGATGTGGAGCGGCGGCGTTTCCCGGTGAATACCGAGAAGCGGTCGCCGTTATCCGGATTACCTTGTGTGATACATAAGAGGAGGAAGCATCTTCGTATTGATGACCATTGATGACTGACAGAGGGGACAGCTCGGAGTTTTTTCAAACGTGAGATTTTCTCTCATCCAGCAAGAACAGTCCTCACTGCTGCAACTCCAGATAGAAGTTTGCTCATCCGGAACCGGCTCGATATTTTTCTTAGAATAATACATCGCGAAACCCTCCTTATGTTGTTATAAAGATTGTTCAAAGAGTATCTGTTTTGAACAGGCACTTATAGGGGCTACGAGCAATGAAAAAGAACTGCCCGGAGGACAGCCCTTTTTAAATTGGCTACAGTCTTGCCACACAAAAGCGGATTACATGAGGTAAAGGAACCGCTCTTTATATAGTATGTGAATTAAGTACTGAATATATGATAATTATTTGTTTAACCTGCCTGGACATGCGGAAAAGCTGCTACATGAATAGTTTTCCAAAAAAAATTGTAAAGGTAGGTGTTCAACGACTTGCATATCTCAATTTTATATGATATTATGATGTCAATTGATAAATTTGAACCACGCTTCACACATTGAAAAGGGTATCATTTTTACGATGGAACTTTTTTCAATGTGTGAATTTTTTTAAAGTTGAAAAAATAAACATGTTATATTTCCTTTTGGAGGTTAAGAACAATGCAAACAGGTACAGTAAAATGGTTTAACGCAGAAAAAGGTTTTGGCTTTATCGAAGTTGAAGGCGGCAGCGATGTATTCGTACACTTCAGCGCGATTCAAGGCGACGGCTTCAAATCCTTGGACGAAGGACAACGCGTTCAATTCAACGTGGTACAAGGCAACCGTGGACCACAAGCTGAGGACGTAACGAAGCTGTAAGAAAAGCCAGACGACTGCTCTTGACATGTGTGAAGAGCAGTTTTTCTTTTGGTTGCAAGATCAAAAGAAAGGGAGGGTAACGATGAATTATCGCAAGAAACCATTAGAGGAAATTCCGGAGGAAAATACGGCCATCTGGTCTTGCACGAAAGAAGGCTGCAAGGGTTGGATGCGCGACAATTTTGCATTCGAGAATGAGCCGACTTGTCGGTTATGCAACTCTCCGATGGTCCGTGATATGAAGATGCTACCGTTACTTGTTAACCCGAATGGTGATCTGAAATCGATCAAGAAGGGTGTGCAGATCGAGTAGTTGTTGCTACAACAGCTTACCTCTTCTGCGTAACGAGACGGATTGACGGACGACGTATCATTGTGGTTGTGAACAGCCTCCGCCATGTAAAAGGACACCTCACGAGGTGTCCTTTTTGCGTATAGCCGCACCAATTGCAAGGTGCTGGAGCTGTTGTGCTATTTGAATTGGCAAGGCAGGCGGGGTTGAATGATTTCGAGCTAAAAGCGGGATTTAAAGAACTGTATGGAACGACCGTGTTCGGCTTTTTGCGTGAGAAGCGGCTGGAACAGGCGCTCTGTCTGTTGCAGCAGGGACAAATGAATAGTTCTGAGGTGGCCTGCTCGGCAGGCTGCTCGAACCCCGAATACTTTGCGGCCGCCTGTAGAGAAAAGTTCGGGGGCAGTCTGAGCGAGGTCATTCGGCAGCATTAACGCTAAAGAAGCTTTCTTCATAAGAAGAGGGCTTCTTTTTGTCTTTTTACGTCATCGGACTACTGCTTGCGGTGGTCATCGCGCGCACGCTGCCGGAGACCAGACCGCAAGGAACTGTAAGGAAGCGATTTTGTCTGTCGAGCTTTGCTGCCATTATGGGCAATCGGACCGGTTCCGCATTACTGGCAATCGGGTTCGCAAGTACGAAATGGGGACAAAAAATACCTGCATGTAACGGGCGATATGCGGAATCTGAAGAAAATGAACATCATACGTTCATTTTGACATAAATTCGGCCTTTCAAGGCCGGATTTCTTTGTTTGACGAATATCTTGTTCAAGATATATACTACTAAATAGTTTACTGCTAATTATTTTAATTCTAAAGTAATTACCGAGAGGAATCGATTTCGATGCAGGCAAGATCACAACTGCTTGAACTGTCCACCCTTTTTAGATTGCTGCTGAAACGGATGACGCAGGAATGGAACAAGCGGATGATTGCGAACCTTTCATTTTCGCAATTTCGCATCCTTTACAAGCTCAATGAAGGGGGGAAGAAGAAGGTCTCTGAATTGGCGGAAGCACTGTGCATTACTTCCGGTGCGATTACCGGAGGCACTGATAAATTGATTAAAGAGGGACTGGCAGAACGAAAAAGAGCGGAGGATGACCGCAGGGTCGTCTACATTTATATTACGGATAAAGGTAGAGATATCGTGCAGATGATGCTTGAGCGTCAAAAAGAAACGATCTCCATGTTTTTTGAAAGCTTGCCAAATGAAGATGTCGGGCATTTGAAACGAATATTTACGCAAATTTTAGAAAATACAGAGGGACAGTCAAAGGAGTAGAAGAAAAAACCGTGGAACATTTGTCACACAAACGAAAAATGACCATTATGATGGCCATTATCGCAGCGATGTTCTTTTCTGCGATTAACCAGACGATTGTCGGTACGGCACTGCCCCGAATTATCGCCAAGCTTGGTGGCATGGATTACTATACATGGGTCATCACCATTTATATGCTTACCTCTACCATTGCGACGATATTAGTGGGGAAGCTGTCCGATATTTATGGGCGCAAGCCGTTTATTCTTTCAGGTATTATATTTTTTATGATTGGCGCATTCTTGTCCGGAACCTCAGCGGATATTATTCAGCTTATTATTTACCGCGGGATTCAAGGGATAGGTGCCGGGATTATTATGGCTACGGCCTTTACCGCTGTCGGTGATTTGTTCGCGCCGCGCGAACGGGGCAAATGGACGGGAGTCATGACCGCCGTGTTCGGGTTTTCCAGTGTGATTGGGCCAGCGCTGGGCGGTTATATTGTGGACCATATGGATTGGAAATGGGTGTTCTGGATTTTCCTCCCGTTAGGTATCGTTGCATTTTTTATGATTCTCATCCTATTTCCGAAGGTGGAGCGCAAGCAATCGGAATCGATCGATTACGCAGGTTCCTTATTCCTGACGCTGACAATCGTACCGCTGCTTCTCGCCTTCTCGTGGGCGGGCACGCAATATGCCTGGGGTTCACCGCAGATCATCCTGTTGTTTGCCGGAACATTGGTCTCGCTGCTTATCTTCCTGTTTGTGCAGACGAGAGTGAAGAGCCCGGTGCTTCCGTTGTCCTTATTTAAAAATAGTGTCGTGACCATTTCCAATGTCATCGGATTTTTGATGAATGCGGGTATGATGGGGGCGCTTATCTATATTCCGTTTTTCGTGCAGGGCGTAATGGGCATCTCTCCGACCTATTCCGGTTATGTGACGATGCCGATGTCCATCTGCATGGTCATCTCCAGCGCCATTAGCGGTCAATTGATTACGAAGACAGGGAAATATAAACGATTTGCCCTCTTGGGCATGCCGGTCATGATTCTCGGTATGATTATTATGAGCTTCATGGATAGCGTATGGATGGCTGTAATCAGCATGATCGTATTTGGCTTCGGCCTCGGACTCGGAATGCCAGTATTCACGCTTGCTGCACAGAACGCAGTTGCGCCTCAGCAATTGGGCGTCGTCACCGCTTCCTCGCAGCTGTTCCGCAACATGGGGGGGACGATCGGGATCGCCGTGATGGGTACCATTATGTCTTCGAAGATAACTAGCAATCTTGCGGAGGCGGCTGCTTCGGGTAAAGCGGTAGATCTGTCGCAGTTGGATCCGAAGGTTGCCGAACAGTTCCAAGCGTTTCATAATCCGCAAATGCTGCTGGACCAACCGAAATTGGAGCAGATCCAGCAGAGCTTGCCAGAAGCGCTGAAGACGATCTTCACGCAGATGATAGATATGCTGCGCGATGCGTTAAGCAGTTCATTATCGACGGTGTTCTTGTCCGGTGCGGCCTTGCTCGTCGTTGCCTTGATGTTGGCCTTCTTCCTGAAGGAAATTCCGCTGCGCATGACCAGCCGCACGTCTTCCGGTCAAGAGGATGGAACGTCTGCGGGCCAATCCGGCGCTGTGCCGGCGAAGCAAGTGTTGTTGGAGCAAACGGCGGAATAGCCAATTGAATATTGCTGTAACAGTTGAGCATGACAGAGCTGTTCCGAAAGTGGATAAAAATACTTGAGGGATGGAAAAATGGTGGGGCAGAGACTATCTCTGCCCCGCCATTTTTCGTTTTGGATCAGACATATAAGTTGAGCGTTACGTCCGTCTTGCATGCTTGGACCACCCGAATGCTGGTCTCGTTCCAGCCGGGGGCCGGCGGTTCGCGTTGAAGAACAATCCCATCGCCACTCGGGCACACGCTATCGCCACGGCGGTAAACAGAAGGGACCAGAACACGGCGGGAATGAACGTAGCTGCGCTTAGATTGGAAGCGTCGCCCGCTTGCGTCGGCTGCTGGATGGACGCGACGATAAGGAACAGCGGTCCCAGCACGGATTCCACCAAGCAAATAAAGGCGACCAGCAAATAATAAAAATCTCGCAGCCAACGCCAAGGAACGAAATATATTGCTGCGCTCAGCACGATAAATCCGATGCACCACATGACCCCGAATGAATTGCGCACGAAGAAGAGAACGTTCACCAAGGCCAATACGGATAAAGTAATTAACCCGGCTTGCTGCTTCCCGCGCGAATACAAATAGAACAGCAGCACGGTGAACAAGGCGGAAATCGTATATCCCGCAAGGGAGATAGGAATGAACCGCCACGAATGGGCCACGGATGAGTAGGTGACCCCGCTGTGGTCTGCGAACAGATGAATATACTGCACCTTCCCGGATAAGAGCAGCGTAACGATCGCATGACCGAATTCATGCACTAATGTATCGACGTTGCGGAAAAAGGACGAGAACGGAATCCAGCGCGTCAAGATGGCTGCTCCTACGATAAAAGCGATTGTCTTCCACCATTTATTCATGAATTATGACCAACCTCCGCATCCAATCTTCTTACCGAGCATATTACAAAGGCGCCGGCATGTAAAATGCACCGACGATTCTATAGAGGCAACTATTATAAGAGGGACGATTAACATGTCGTCCTCGTTCTGTTTTTGTCGAATAGACGGTACTATTGGAATATTCGTTTTACAAGATCGGCAAACGTAGTATACTTGTTCCATATGAAACTTCTTCCAAGCAACCTTCACCTTTTTATCACACCTTAGAACATCCCTCTACTTTATTTCCACAATTTTCACATATACAAGATCGAAATTTGAAGGGAACCGGCGGATGGCATGCTGACGCTGGTGCACTATATTTAGCATGAGAATGATATGGGTCAATGAAGTGAATCGGGAGGGAAACCATGGAACTGAATCACGTGATTCAGCGGCAAGCGCAAGATCAAATGATCGAATGGATCGACACATCCAGGCGAAGGGCTAGGGAATCAGGCTTGAACTCAATGAAGATCCCAATGTTTCGCACCGTAATGACGCAATCGGAACTCATTTGTAAACGCTTAGCTTATGAGGAAATTTTGTCGGTCATCCGTTTTTTTATGGACAAATTGTTGAATCAGCTGCAAGGGACACCCATCATTATCGTCATTTCCGATGAAAAAGGCTACATGCTGGAATTGGCCGGGGATGAGACGATGAAGCAAACGATTACGCAATTGGGCATTAAGGAAGGTGTACAGTTTGCAGAAGAGGAGTGCGGTACGAACGGGATTAACCTCGCTCTAAATCACCGAAGTCCGGTGCAATTAATCGGCAACCAGCATTACCATCAGTTTTTTCACTCCAGGGTATGCTACTCTGTACCTTTTCATTATACCGATATCAATAATTTGCTGGGTTCGATTTCCATTATGACATCGCTCGAACAAGCTCATCCCTATTTCTTGACGATGCTCATTACGGTCGTCGATTCTATCGAGCGTGAACTCCTTCTCCGCAGGCAGAACAGGAAATTAGACATTTTAAACCATATTATGATGGATACGACCCGCAATGGCATTATTATTACCGACAGAGAAGGACACATTACGGAATTCAATACGTATGCTGAGAATCTGACAGGTCTCACAAAGGAAGATTTGATCGGGAAGCCCGTAATTAATCTATTCCCTATGGGGCCATATATCGATAAAGTGATTCGTCATGGAGACAAGCATGAAGATATCGAGATTGTTATCGAGCATCCGTCCGGTCAGACCAAGTGTGTCTGCTTATTTGATGCGCTGCCGATTCTGGACGAGTACGATAACCCGATTGGGGCGTTCGGGCAGTTCCGGGATATTACAGAACGATACGAAGCAGAGGAACGATACAACTATCTCGCTTATCATGATGAGCTGACAGGGCTCCCCAACCGCAGACATTATAACGATCATTTAAATGAACTCTTGACGGAGGCCAAGAAGAACAAGCACATACTTGCCGTTCTTTATCTCGATTTAGACCGTTTCAAGCTGGTTAACGATACGTTGGGTCACAGTAAAGGGGACCATCTTCTGCAAAAAGTGGCCGAGCGTCTGCGCAAATGCCTGCCGGACGACACGGTGACTCGTATGGGCGGGGATGAATTCTCCATCTTGCTGTCCAATGTGAGAGATTCTAACGACGCGGTGCAAGCCGCACAGCAGGTGCTCCAGCTGTTTGAACAGGATTTTGTCATTGACCATTACCAATTCAGACTGTCGACAAGTATTGGCATCTCGATTTATCCTCATGATGGTCTGGATGCAGAGACGCTGCTCACGCACGCGGACATGGCCATGTATCAGGCGAAAGCGATCGGCAAAAATCGGTACATGATCTATACTCCGTCGATGGTGCGTCAATCCCACGAGAAGCTGACGATGGAAACCGATCTGCGCAAAGCAGTGGAGCATCAAGAGCTCGTCCTGTACTATCAGCCTCAAGTCAACATTCAAACGGGCGAGATCGTCGGCATGGAGGCGTTATTGCGCTGGAAGCATCCGAAAAATGGGCTCATTCTACCGGCTGATTTCATACCGTTGGCAGAGGAAACGGGAATTATCGTCCCGATTGGGGAATGGGTGCTTCATGAGGTGTGCCATCAAATTTTGAATTGGGAGCAATCCGGTTTGCGTCCGATGAAGATTTCTGTCAATTTGTCGCCTTACCAATTTCTGAACAGCAACTGCGTCGATGCTGTCGAGCGCGTGTTGAAGCGAACCGGAATCAATCCGCGGCATCTGGAGCTTGAAATTACGGAGAGCATGACGATGGATGTGGAACAAGCGACTCCACTCATTCATCAGCTGCGTAATTTGGGCGTGCAAATTAGCATTGACGACTTCGGGACAAGCTACAGCTCGCTTAATTATTTGAAGAAGTTTTCCGTACATCGTCTCAAAATCGATCGCTCGTTCGTGAAAGACGTGACGAGTGACGAGCACAACCGGCAAATAGTCGGCACGATCATTGCGATGGCGCATCAGCTTGGGCTTGAGGTTGTGGCGGAAGGAGTGGAGACGGTGGAGCAACTGTCCTTCTTGTCCGAACAAAAGTGTGATGAGGCGCAAGGCCATCTGTTCAGCGCTCCGCTGCCGGCCCATGTCATTGTGGAGAAGCTGCGCGGGTCATGGTCCAAGCCGATGCGATAATTTATAGAGGTTGTTCAAAAAGTTCTCTTTTGATCACGTACTTATATGGAAAAGGAGTTAACAGTAATGATGAAGGTCTATTCGCTACTTGTAGAACATCTTCGGAAATGGGGGGTTACCCACGTATTCGGCATTCCTGGAAAATCGATTTCACCGTTGATGCTGGAATGCGAGGCGCGCGGCATCGAGTTCGTTCTGACGCGGCATGAGGCAGGCGCAGGATTTATGGCTGGAGGCTATGCCATGACGCATCAGACGCTCGGTGTAGCCATCGGCACGTCAGGGCCGGGCGGAACGAATATGCTCACCGCTGCCGGACAAGCCAAAGCTTACAACATGCCTGTTCTGTTCATTACAGGACAGCCTTCCATCCGTGATAGCGGGAAAGCGCTAGGTCAGGATTCGAGCCCGTTTACAACCGATTTGGTGAAAATGTTCGAGCCTGTCACGGTATTCAGCGCCCGCATTGAGCGGGAGGACTTGGTAGCCCGATATTTGCAGCATGCGGTGGAACAGGCGTTGACGGGCGTAAGGGGGCCTGTTCACCTGTGTATTCCATTCGATATATTGATGGCGGATATAGAACCTTTCGACCTGCCTTTGCCAGAGAGCCATCGCCGTGTCGTATCGCCGGACGTTGAAGCGGTCATTCCGCTGCTGGAGCAAGCGCAGAGACCGGTTCTGTTCATCGGCAAAGGCGTGTTAGCCGCAGAGGCGTGCGATGAAGTAAGGGCCGTCGCGGAGCGTTGGCGAATCCCGGTCATTTGCACGCCGGGCGGGAAAGGCGCGTTCCCTACCCGGCATCCGCTTTGCCTCGGCAACTTCGGATTGGGCGGAACGGAACAAGCCCGCAGTTACTTGAAGTCAGGCGTCGATCTCATGCTGGCCATCGGCACCAAGCTGAGCGATATGACGCTGTCTGGATTTACCGAGGATATGGCTCCTAAGCAGATCGTGCATTTCGATTATGACTTGACCTTCGTGGGCAAGTCGATTGCTGCGCCTACGCTCGCTATTCCTGGCGATGCCAAGCTGAATTTGCAGATGCTCATTCAGAAGGCAGGCGCTTCGAGGGTGCAGGCACCGGATGAGATAGGGATTCCGTTCACGAATGAGGCGGCGTACATTGCGGCTTCCACGGCACCCGTCGAAGCTGGAACCAGCCAGACTGCTGCGTCTGCCGATACGGGCAGCTGCATGTCTGCCGTGACCGCTGTACAGGCCTTGCGGAAGGCGCTGCCTGATGATGCCGTCCTGTTCGGCGATGACGGAAGCCATTCGTTCTATGCTATCCGCCATTACGATATAAGAGAAGCGGGCACTTTTTATTTCGACGACGTGTTCGGAGCGATGGGACATGCCATCGGTTATTCCATCGGCGCAAGCATCGGTGCCCCGGACAAGCCTATCGTCTGCTTGACGGGCGACGGATGCGCCATGATGCACGGCAATGAGATTTCCACCGCGGTGAATCACCAGGTTCCGGTTATTATTGTCGTACTGAACAACGGCCGCTTGGACATGGTCGACAAAGGGATGTCGTACCTAACGGGACGCTCTGTCGGCGCCATTTACGCTCATCCGCTGGATGTCGTGCAGTACGCGCAGTCGATGGGAGCGGACGCGCATTGCTGCCGGACGGAAGCGGATATTATCTCATCCGTGCAGGAGGCGCTGGGGACGAGGAAGCCGGCGGTCATTGAAGTGATGGTCGATCCGTTGGAGATTCCGCCGATATTGACCAGACTGCTAAGTTTGGATGATGAGCAGGGTGAAGATGCACAAGGAGGGGAATGACTTGACTCAAAACCGCTTGAATCAGAATCGGTATGAACGGGGCTTGAAGCTGTTTCAAAACATGGTCGGACCACAAGGAACGGCGGCGTTGGAAGAGGTACGCCAATGTTATCCCGATATGGCCGAGTTTATTGTAGCTAATGGGTTCGGAGATATTTATTCCCGTCCGGGACTGGACTTGAAGCAGAGGGAACTGATCACGCTATCGTCCCTTATCACGCAGGGGGCGGCCGAACAGCTGCCGATGCACGTGAATGCGGCATTGAATATCGGCCTGACTCCGGAAGAACTGATCGAGGTTGTCATACAGTGCACGGCCTATGCGGGATTTCCAAAGGCGCTCAGCGCGTTCAACGTCATGATTGGAGAATTCCGCAATCGCGGGATAGAACTGACGGCCGGCCGCGTGTAAGATGAACGTTGGAACCTTCTGACTTATGAAAATGTGCACTCCATCAGGGAATGAATTACTGTCAATCTTTCTAATTGCCTCATTATATGTAATAGCGAATTGTTTCAAAATTCGCTAATCCTAGAGTGACTACAGGAGGGCATATAATATGGCAATTATTAAACCCTTTATGGCAGCCAGAAGATTTGCGTCGACTATCGGGGCTGGAACGGGGACAGGGGCTGCCTTCGCCATCGCGGCTACTGCGTTTACGAATGATGCAGGGGCGGCGGCGGCGACATTTCCTGCCTCGTTTGCTTTTTACAACCTGTATATTAATGGAGTTGTTCAAATGGGGGATACTTCTACGATTTCGACAACGACCATAACGATACCGAGTGGAGATACGCTCGACGGGGCTACACCTGTTGTCGTTGAAGTTGTCGTCAACTAATGTTGGATAAGGAATAAGGGCTGCATCAGAGATAGGTTCACTACTCTGGTTACAGCCTTTTTTTACAAAAACACGATTGCCTGCATATAGTTCGGGGACAAGACAGAAGAACGCGCATATCATGAGCCAAACGTTCAGCTATACGGGATCGCCAGTATGATATATACGAACCAGGATGAATTGACTCGATACGGGAATCGGGGTATTCTAAATCCGATTCCGTGTCTTATATGAATTTGTTCATCAACGGGATGAATCGAATCGGGCTGGTCATTAGTCGTCGGCAGTAACTCATGCACGACATTCGGGTAGACATAGATACCGTAAAAGCAGGCTGCCGAGTCAATAGGCCAATTCAGGAGGTCGAAGCACATGAATTCAATACCGGATCATTTGGCGCATGAGTTGTCCATTTTGTTTGTCGGCTATAATCCGAGCTTGAAGTCGGGCGAGACGGGGCATCATTATGCCAATCCCCGCAATCGCTTCTGGCATATCATCCATCGGGCCGAACTGACGCCGCGGCTGTATCGGGCAGAAGAGGACGGGGATTTACTGGAGCTGGGCTATGGCTTCACAAATATAGTAGCGCGGCCGACCCGTACGGCGGCAGAGATTACGGCAGAGGAATATGCGCAGGGTCGGGACGAGCTGCGGCACAAGATTGAGAGGTACAAGCCGAAGACGGTCTGCTTCGTCGGGAAAGGGGTATATGAAGCATATAGCGGCAGGAGGGACGTAAGCTGGGGATACCAGCGCGAACCGGTCGTACCCGGCGTGCGTGAATTCGTTGCTCCCTCCTCAAGCGGATTAGTCCGTATGAAGATCGACGAAATCGTCGATATTTTTAAGCAGATCTGTTCCACACAGTGAAATGGGAGCTTGACTGCCTTTCGTTCCTAGCCCTGAGGAGGAGCATTGGCGAGCATTATTGCAAGCACCCCTATTTGCAAGCGTTGTCACGGTGAATGTGCAAAGCTGAGAAGGTCACAGTGTTTCTCGCTCCGTTTTCCATACGATTCCGGTTTCTTTATACTTATACAAGAGTGTAATTGTTTCGGATAGATGACTAACGAGCGAGGAGTGACTTTCACTTGAGTAACGAAAATGTGTTAGACCGTCGGAACGAGATGCTGAGACGAAACATCCAGCAATATCTTGCCCAAGACAATCAATACGGCCTAAGCGCGCAGGAGCAGCATTTCCTGCAGCACATGATCAAAGAGCTGCATCAGAACATGCATGAGATGAATGCAAGCCATAAATAGGACGGATATCGAAAGCGCCTGCCCGCAGCAGACGCTTTTTATTTATGGATTTGTTGAACCGAAACCTCCAATTTATACCTTGAAATTACAAAGCCATTGACTAATACGACCTTAGTTCCACTCTCCCCACGGTTCAGAAACACTTCACCACAAGCTCTTCCGCAAGGTGATGTCCTGATTGAAGGGGAGAACGTGTATAAGAGTAGAGTGGATGACATCGTCTCAGGTTTGATGTTCTGTCTGAAAGGGAAAGTGAGCCAAAGGGTGAAGTCGTCTGTACTACCATTGTCAGGTCCTCTGTCGGATTACCATTATTTCTGGCGCAAATCGAAGAAAAGGACAACAAGCCGATGATGTGACTGATGCGAAGTACTAATTTCGGGATAAAGGAAGTAAATTGGAAGTAGAATCGACCAACGAGCCTTGGATTTTCATCCGACGGCTCATGTGCTGCTAAAGGGGAGAAACGTACAGTCTGAAATCGGAGGAGGATGAATCAGATGAGGGTGTACGTCAAAGAGTTTTTTACGTTTTTCGACATCATGCTCACACTCGCGGCAGGGCTCGTCTGTCTTGGCTTTACGATACCGCACCTGGCGCGGGGGGCGACATGGCTTGCTATCGTTGCCGGCATGATTGCTTACGCGCTCAGCGAATACGCTATTCACCGCTACCTTTTTCATTTGAAGCCGCCGCGCAACACATTTCTCAGGAACATGCTAAGACGTCTCCATTACGATCACCACGTCCATCCGAATAACTTGAAGCTGCTTTTTTTGCCGGTTTGGTACAGCTTTCCCCTCATCGCCGTCGCTGGCGCCATCGCCATTGCTGTTACGGGTGACTGGAGCTTAACGCTTGCGGCCGTCACTGGGGTCATTGCCTATCTGCTCTATTATGAATGGGTTCATTTTCGCGCTCATCGTCCCATTCAGCCGCTTACTCCATGGGGGCGTTTTATGAAGAAGATGCATTTGTGGCATCACTTCAAAAGCGAGCATTTTTGGTTCGGCGTCACTAATCCGGTCATGGACAAAGTGTTGGGTACGTACAAAGACGAGAAAACGGTGGTGCGCAGCGAGACGGTGCGAGATTTGGAGAAGGGCGGGGAAATCGGCGGAAGAAGTGGCCAAATTGATCCCAAATAAAGTAAGCACTTATTTGCAAGAGTAGGCCGGGTAGATTCATATTGAACCAGCGTCCACAGCGGCTAATGGGCGTTTATTCCTATCTATCTTTCATATCCACCTCACAAATCAACCGTTCGGTTGATTTGTGTTGTTTCCCTTTCCGGTACGATGGGTTCAGGAGGGGATTATCCATGACACCGATGTTGGAAATGAATCATGTATCCAAGTTATATGGCGAGCATCATGCGCTGAAGGACCTTTCCTTTCAAGTGCATGAAGGCGAAATCTTATGTTTCCTTGGACCGAACGGAGCGGGCAAGAGCACGGCTATTCACATTTTGTCCACGGTGCTGAGCTACAATGAAGGCCGCATTTCGTTCCGTGGAACGAGAGTAGAGGAGCAGTTGTCCCATTATAAACGCAAGCTAGGTATCGTGCCGCAGGATTTAGCGATCTATGAGGACGTCACGGCAGAGGGTAATGTCACGTTCTTCGCTTCGCTGTATGGGCTGCGGGGCGACATGCTGCGGGAGCGGGTTGCGGAAGCCCTCCAGTTCGTCGGATTGTATGACCGGCGTGGCGATAAGCCGCGCACTTTTTCGGGAGGAATGAAGCGGCGGCTCAATATGGCATGCGCCATTGCCCACCGTCCGGAAATATTGATTATGGATGAACCGACCGTAGGCATCGATCCACATTCGCGCAATCATATTCTGGAATCGATTCGGGAGCTGAGGGATCAGGGCAGCACCATTCTCTATACGACCCACTATATGGAGGAAGTAGAGGAAATCTCGACCCGTATTCTTATAATCGATCAAGGAGAGGTCATCGCTTCCGGTACGAAGGAAGAACTGAAGGAACTGCTGGGGGACGAAAAGTGGATTGAGGTCGAGCTGGAAGACGCAAGCGAGCTGTCCGAAGAACGGCTGTTTCGCGTCGATGGCGTGAAGCAAGTGGAGAAGCATGACAATCTGCTGCGCATCGCTACGGTTAAAGGGATCGAGAACACGGACAAATTAATGGCCTTTTTCGTCAACCATGGCATCAAAGTAAAGCACTTCACAAGTTTGGCGGCAAGCCTGGAGGCCGTATTTCTACAGCTCACCGGTCGCAAGCTGCGGGATTAGGAGGGAGAACGATGGCTCAATTTGTTCAATCGACCCGCGGGTTCGGCATGTTGTGGAAGCGGGACTTTATGAATTTGCTCACCAGCCCTGTGATGCTGCTCACCAATACGTTGTTCCCGCTGCTGCTCATTCTCATCCTCGGTTATCTGACGCGCGGACAATATGGCGACACGGTCACTTCGTACGATTATTACGGTATTACGTTGCTAGTCTTTCATGCGCTGAATGTATCTATGACAGCATCCAACAGCTTTATGGAACGGAAGCTGAGAGCAAGTAATATGCGAGTGCTGTATTCCCCGATTCGAACATCGTGGGTGTATTTATCCAAAATATTAGCGACCTTTGTATTTACCACCCTGTGCATGGGGATGCTTGCGGTGCTGCTCGTTGTCTTATTTGGCGTTTATTTTGGAGGAAAAGATGCGGTTTACGTATTCGTCGCGCTGGCGCTTTTTCACTTATTTTCGGCTGCATTTGGCGTCTGGTTCTGCTGCTTGTGGAAGAGTGAAGAATTAGCGAACAAAATATTAAATGTCGTTAATAATGTGCTTGCCTTGATGGGGGGACTCTTCTTCTCCTGGGACAGCTTGGGCAGGACGGCGGAAACGTTATCGTACTTCTCGCCGGTCAAATGGGTGGTGGATGGGCTGTTCCGCATCGTGTATGACGGAAGCCTGTGGAGCTTCATACCGCTGGTCAGCGGGTTGTTGATCGGAACTGCACTGCTCCTGCTGGGCTGCAAATGGACGTTTCGAACGGAGGAGATGGTATGAATGCATTCGGATGCTTAATGCGGTTGAATATGCAGAGAATGGCTAGCCGCAAAGCCTATTTGCTTGTCACGTATGTCATGATTGTATTAGCGATCGCAGGGGCCGTTCTGCTGGCCAACTACGGCGGGATGAAGGTGAAGCTGGCTGTCGTCGGGGCGCTTGACCGTCTGTCGGGCCTGGAGCGGTTTCAAGTGGAGAGTGTGAACGACGCGCCGCCTGTATCCTCGCTCGTCCGTCAGAAATATGACGGCATTATCACGGTGCAAGTTGATGGCGCATTCGAGGTGTTGACGATCAAGGGGGAGAAGCTGGAAGCCGAGATCCGGGAGGTCTTGGCTGGTGGTACGATACCGGATGAGCCGCAACGCGGCATTGGGACGACGATGATGGGCTTTCTGCTCATGATCCTGCTGCTGCAAGGCGTCATGTTTCTTACGCTATTCGGCGAGGATCGCGAGAGCGGGACGCTGCGGCGGACGGCTTTGTCTCCGGCTGGCTTGAAGGCTTACCTTGGCGCGCAATGTCTCGTTGCCTTCCTCATGCTCTATGTGCCGACGGTTGTCATTATATGTGCCGCACGGCTCGGATTTGGCTTGGAGCTAGGTTATTCCCTGCCCGCCATAGCTATGCTGCTTATCGTCCCTGTTCTGCTTGCCGTGGGCTTCGCTTTATTCGTGATGGCAGCGTGCCGAAGCAGCGACAATGCGGTCATGACCGGCGGAGCGCTCACCGTGCTCACCTGCCTGCTGTCCGGCACGGTATATGCGGTGACGAATGAGCAGACATGGTGGAAGTACATCACACAGTGGCTTCCGCAGACACAGTGGATGAGCGTGGTGGGGAAGCTGGAACAAGGACTTGCGATCAGCCAATGGATCGGTCCGCTGTCATACGTGCTCGCATGGGTTGCTGCGTTCATGATCGCGGGCTGGGCCGTCTGTGCGCGCCGGTATCGGGCAGGGCACTATTAACGCGTGCTCAAAAAGGACTTGAACAAGAGGTTAATGGATAAAAAAGCTTCTCTGTTCATGCCAAGCACCGTATGATAGAAGACAGAAGCGCTGAATGGGAGCCAGAGTGATCCCAGATTGCCAAGGCAGAGTTAGGAGTGGAACGTGTGAAGCTGATAGCGACCCGATTGAAGCCGCCCGCGCCCCGCGCCAATTACGTGATGCGAAGCAGGTTGACGTATAAGCTGCAGCAGATGGCCGAATGCAAAGCCGTCGTCGTTCAGGGTGCCGCCGGAAGCGGCAAGACGACGCTCGTAACATCGTTCCTGGCGGAGCATCCGCAGCAACATGTGCGCTGGATCTCGCTGGAGCCGGAACACAACGATGTGTATACATTCTGGTATTACATGCTGGAAGCGATGCGGGCAGACTTGGGCGAGGAGTGGGAAATGCTGTCGGAACGACTGGAAGCGATGCCGCAGCAGCATGATCTTCACAATATGTTGGTTATCATTGTAAATAGGCTTCAAGCAGTAACGGATTTAACCTTGATTTTGGACGATTTTCATGTCATTCACGAACCGGATATTACGGATACGCTGTCCTTCTTCATGAAGCATACGCCTGATTCGGTTCGATTAATCTTGCTTACCCGGACGACGCCCCCGCTCTACTTCGGAGAGTGGATGATGTCAGGGAAGTATATGGATATTCGCGAAGAAGAGCTGCGGTTTACGCCGGAAGAGTCGGCGGACTTCCTTGAGCATACGCTTGGCGTGCGGCTCGCTCCCGATATCGAGCGCCGGCTGATCGAGCGCGCGGAAGGCTGGGTTGGCGGCATGCAGCTCATGACGCTGGCTCTGCATCGGAAGCGAAATGTGCCCTCCGCCGAGTTGCCGGAGCTGAATCCGTACATGCTCGAGTACTGGTCCAATGAAATATTGAATTCATTATCGGAAGAAGAGAGGGAGTTCCTGATCGCGACCTCCATCCTCGGTTACTTCAATGAGTCTATATGCAGGCTTGTGCTGCATAAGTCTGAGGCGCGTACTCTTCTCAGCAAGCTGCTCGATCATCACTTATTCATTATCACGATTGATGAGCAGGAGGGAATATACCGCTACCATCACTTGTTCGGCACCTATTTGCAGACGAAGTTCTCCGAATGGGAAGAACCGAGGCAGCGGGAGCTGCATATGCGGGCAGCTGACATATTCGAGCAATGGGATGACGTGGAGGAGAGCATCAAGCATCGGTTGTGCATCTCCGACTATGAAGGGGCGATGCGGCTGTTGAAGCAGTGGGGAGCGAATGTCCGCGGCTGGGCTTATTTGCGTCAAATCCCCGTTCCTGCGTTGACCGATAGCTTTGATTTATTATTTCAACGGCTGTTTTTGCATTTCTGCAATATGGAGTTCGAGTTATGCGCGCAGATGATGAATCAGATGCGGGAGAACGGGCGCAGCGACATGCTGGATCGCCTTACGTTCATTTACCGCTTCTTCTTGGAGGATGAAGCGGTGGAGGAAGGGCTGACCTCCGCATCGCTCATGGAGAGCTTCGATCTGGCGGAGATAAGCGAAGGTACGCGTACAATCATCGATATTACAGGCGCCATTATGTTTATGATGAGGGACCAGTATGCGGAAGCGCTGAATGGTCTTGAACGTGTACTGCGGTCGGAGGTGCAGACGAGTAATCCGTATATTCGTTATTTTGCTCTTATCCTCAAGGGGCAGTTGAAGGAATTGCTTGGCGAATTAAGGGAGTGCGAGCAAGTATATGCGTCTCTATTTGCCTTATTGCAGAGCGCTCCTTATTTATCGGCGATTAGCATGAACAGTTATATCGGGGTCGCGGGCATCTACCTGAAGACGATGCGCCTGAACGAAGCGGAACAGATGCTGAACGAAGCGCGGAAGCAGTCAGAGCGTTCGTATGTGTCTATGGAACGGGGCTACTTAATCAACGTGATTGAACTTCATTTGCTGCGGGGCGAGAAGCGGGAGGCATCCGAACGGTTGGCGGAGCTGTGCGCTTACGATTATTATCAGCAGCCATCCACGATCGCTTCGCTTTTGAAGTTCCAGCGTCTAGTCGGAGCTGTCGATGCCCAACTGGTGGATCGTTTTCTTTCCCATATGAATGAACGCGCGAGTGAAGGCAGCTATATGCGTTATGAAGACAAGCTCGTCTATGCCCGGCTGCTTGCTGACCAAGAACGATGGGAACAAGCATTGCAATTGACAGACGATGTGTTAGAACGAACGCGCAAGCATAAGGTGAAGGTGCTGTTGACTGAGGCCTTGCTATTAAAGCTCGAGCTGCTGGACGAAGCTCCGGCGGAGCGGAACAGTCAACAGGCACGCGAGCGGGAAAGGCTGTACCTGATGAGGGAAGCTGTGCATTACAGCTACGTCAATCACTATTTTTACCCGTTTGTGCTGACAGCTGCATTCCCCCATGTTCGCAAGCTGCTGGATACGTTAGGCAACGACTTGAATGCGGCGGAGAGAGCATTTCTGCTGGAGCTGATCTCTTATATGCAGCCACCGCGTGAAGAGCGCAAGCTGCTGAGCGATCGAGAGCTGGAAGTGCTGCAGGTGATGGCGGGCGGTGCGTCGAACAAGCAGATCGGTGAAGTGTTATGTATTTCGTTAGCGACCGTAAAGACGCATGTGCTGAACATTTACGGCAAGCTGGATGTATCCAAACGGATCGAAGCAGTAGAAAAGGCGCGCCAGCTCGGCTTACTCATTGATGAGGGCCACATGGACCTCATCAATTGAACTCGATCGTCAATTATGCTAGAATGCTCCTCATTCAAGGATAGCGCCGACGAAACAAGGGGTGACTCATTTGGAAGATACTTATTTGGATTCTATCGAGGTGCTCCTGTCTCAGGTTGTACGGGCATATAACTACCAAATGATGAGGATGGTCCAAGATGCCGGGATCCATCCGGGGCAAATGCCGCTGCTTCTACTGCTGCACGAGCAGGATGGCCGCAGTCAGAAGGAACTTGTCGATAAGATGAAGGTGAAGCCGGCGACCATTACGGTCATGCTGAACCGGATGGAGAAGTCCGGACTCATTGAACGGCGAGCGGATAGCGTAGACATGCGCGTATCACGCGTGTATTTGCTGCCACAGGGAACAGCCGTTATCGGCCATGTCGAGCAGGTGGTGCATCAGATTGAGGAGCAGTGCTTTGCAGGCTTCCGTGAGGAAGAAAAAGTGCTGCTGAGGCGCTTCCTTCAGCACATGCATCACAATCTGAGCACAGCAGGAATATCAAATGGGTAAGACGCGAATAAACGGCAATCCATACAGGCTGTTCCCTTAGTGGGAGCAGCCTGTCAAGATCTCTGCCGAACTGCCGTGTCTTCGCTTGCCATCAAGGATTATTCAGGAATGGAGTAGCTTCTATCCTCTTTGTCCAATGCTTGAACGGATGCATTCGGATAGCTCTGTTCGATGAACCTGCACACCTCGATGAATATTTTAGGCTTTCCCGTCAAAAACCGCTCTTCATCAGCGTGCTGTTCCCGTATAAGCAACTCGCATATCACTCTTGCACTCCGCACACCGCCCGCGATATATGCCTGGATCGGAGCATGAAGCGACGCCGGCAATCCAGATGATGCAGCTGACGGCTTCGGTGCCATCGGTTCTTCCTGCCATGTGAACAGGTCCAACAACATATCCTCATTGGAGGATGGTTCCTGCACAGGAGGGGTGTAATTATCGATCCATACTTTACGGGCTGGAGGCTGTTGTCGCAGGCGTTTCACCTGCCGGTCTAATAAAGGCAGACCTAGCTTCAAATGGGACATCACATCTTCTGGCAAGCCCTCTATGTCCAGCATCTCCGGATTGGGCTGCCAGTCGCTCTTCCTTTTAATGAGCATTTCGTCCAATTCATAGTCAATCGCATCGAACCCTTTCTTGATAGCGGATACCATCGAAGCATCGATGCCAAGGTGTTCTTTTAAATGTTCAATGCCGAATTTCTTGACTTCACCGGTCTTTTTGTGCTCGACCTGGTGCTGGTAACGAAGGGAGCGGCCACATTCACAACGAAGCTCGGGAGAGACTGATCCTGCGTCAATATATCCCGTGTACACCCATTCGTCTAGTAAAGCTTCAATGTCTTCAGGATCAGCGTTCTCTGGAATATGGAAGCCCTTTTCCTTGGCCATCGCATTGGCAAACACCGTTCGCCGAGAGCGAACCAATTGTTTTGACAGAAAATCACGCTGTTGTTCATTCAGTTCGGATAGAATGGAATCCCGTTCCTCGACAGTTAAAATCAAGCTTTATCCCCCCTTAATGCGCAGCTTGATCCATTCCGTGCGCTTTTCTTTGCAGCAGCAGTGCCACTTATAACGTTTTCCTATCAGACAAGTCCTTAAGAAAAGGTTACCACGCTTCGTGCTAAGCTGCCATTCCATCTTGAGGGAGAAGCTATTGTTGGTGGTCGCGGAGCATCCATTCCAAGGAGACAAATACATGCTGCAGGAAGTCTCTGTCTCCGCTGGCGTGAGCCAGAAACAGTCCGCCTTCCCACAGCGATATAATAAGCGCTGCGGTCTGCTTGACAGGAAGAGCAGTGTGAAGCTCGTTCTTGCTCTTGCCTTCTATAAGAAGCTGTTCTATGGTGAGCGTTTGCTGGTGGACGAAATGTCGGATTTTATCCCGCACGGGTTCGCATTCTCTTGAGGTCTGGGCATGTAAGGTGAGAAAAGGGCAACCCGCTTGGCAATTTCGTTGCAATGATTCGTATGATAACATGCGGAGAATGAATTCGATTCGAGCAATAACCGGAACATGATGTTGGGACATGATGGAGGTGATGCCTTCATGATAGTGGCTTATGAGCTGGTCTAGAACAGATAACAGGATATCCTCCTTATTTTTAAAATGATAATAAATGTTAGCCTTCGATACCCGGCTTGCGGTTACGATATCTTCAATGCTCGTCTGTTGATAACCAGCTGTCAAAAAAAGCTGTGAGGCGATCTGCAAAACGACTTCTCGATTGGACGTTTTTCGAACTCTATATCTACTATTTCTTTTCATAATCGTAATGTAAGATTTTTCATGCATCGTGTCAATATGACTGGTCCTCCTCCTAGTACACATTTCACTCTACAGATGTAGATAAGACTAGACTTAAGTCCGAAGTGCCGGTTTTATTGATTGTCTTATACTGGAATGTGTCGAGTTAAAAGAAATTTACGTTTATATGTGCATATGATTTAAAATGAGGAAGGGGAGCTTGTTCATGAAGCGGTTTGGCTATCTGACCGTTAGCTGTGCACTCTTGCTTATTGCAGCAGGTTTAATTATGGGGATCAAGCAAGTGCAAGAGATACGGTTTGCGCAAACGGAAACGAATGAATTCGTGCCTCCTGTGGCAGACTCGCAGGATAACTTTCGTGTGGAATCCAAGCACGGCATCATTGAGTCGGATTCAGATGGAGGCTTCCGGATTGAATCGCCGGAAGGAAGTATTTATACGAATGAGGATGGGAGCCTGCACATTGAATCCTCCGAGGGCTCGATCCATATTGGCGGGGGCGTTGCAATTCGCATCGGAGGCAACGAATAACTATAACCGAAAGCCATGTACCGTTAGCGGGCACTTTGTCGTTATGTCGAAGGTCCGCAGCCTGGGCATGGCTTTTTTTCGTGTGTGGGAACGTATAGCTTCGTGACCGCAACCATGTATAATAATAGGCAGATAGAGTCACCTATATTACCAATGAAACCTACGGGAGGCATCATGAAACCAATCGTTGACGTGGCAGCACAGCTAGGAATTGCACAGGAACAGCTTGAGCTTTACGGCAAGTACAAGGCCAAGCTAGGACGTGAAGTGTGGGACGATATCGCCCTCCGTCCGGATGGCAAGCTAATTCTGGTAACGGCCATGAATCCGACGCCGGCCGGGGAAGGGAAAACATTGACCACGATCGGGCTGACGCAAGGCCTGAATCGTATCGGGCGGCGAGCGGCAGCCGCTCTGCGGGAGCCGTCTCTTGGGCCTTGCATGGGCATGAAGGGTGGCGCGACCGGAAGCGGCAGTGCGCAGATTGTTCCGGCAGAGGATATCAATCTTCACTTTACCGGCGATATTCATGCGATTACCTCGGCGCATAATTTGCTTGCGGCATTGCTGGATAATCATCTTCATCAAGGCAATGCACTGCGTATCAACCCGTCGCGCATGATGTGGAAGCGTGCTGTGGATATGAATGACCGCGCTTTGCGCAACATTGTCATCGGCATCGGCGAGGGCAACGGAGTGGTGCGCGAGGACGGATTTATGATTTCAACCGCTTCGGAAGTGATGGCGATTCTGTGCCTTGCGGAAGATATGAACGATCTGCGAGAACGGCTGGGTAAAATAGTGATTGCGTATAACGATAGCGGCGAGCCGGTATCCGCATCCGATTTGCAGGCGGTCGATGCCATGTGCGCGCTCTTGAAGGACGCCATTCATCCGAATCTCGTGCAGACTATCGAGGGCGATCCGGTGCTTGTGCATGGCGGTCCATTTGCCAATATCGCACATGGCTGCAGCAGCGTGCGCGCGACGAGATACGCGCTGAAGCTGGCGGATTACGTGGTGACTGAAGCGGGATTCGGAGCCGATCTTGGCGCTGAGAAATTCATGGACATCAAATGCCGCCAGACGGGCCTTTTCCCGTCGGTGATTGTAATTGTTGCGACGGTCCGGGCGATGAAGTTCAACGGCGGCGTTCCGAAGCAGGAGCTTGCGCATGAGCAGGTCGAGGCGGTGCGTGCCGGATTCTGCAACGTGAAGCGGCATATTGAGAATATGCGCCAGTTCGGCGCGCCGGTGCTGGTGGCTGTGAACCGGTTCGCTACGGACACAGAAGCGGAGCTGGAGGCGGTGATGTCCTTATGCCGGGATGCGGGTACGGAAGCCGTCATCTCGGAAGCGTGGGATAAGGGCGGCGAAGGCTGCCGGGCGCTTGCGGAGCGGGTGGCAGAGCTGGCGGACCAATCGGAGGCGAAGGAGAACTTCCGTCTTCTCTATCCGGACAACATGACGATCGAAGACAAAATCGCCACAATCGTAACACGCATCTACCGCGGGTCTGAGGTGAAATACCGCCCGGCAGCGAAGCGGGCCCTTCAGGAGCTCGCGCGCCGCGGAGCAGGGAATGTGCCTGTCTGCATGGCGAAGACGCCGTATTCGTTCACGGATCGGCCGAGCTTGCTCGGTGCGCCAGAAGGATTTGCGATCGAAGTTCAGGATATTCGTTGGTCGAGGGGGGCGGGCTTCGCTGTCGTGCATACGGGTCAAGTGATGACCATGCCGGGCATGCCGAAGGCCCCTGCGGCGGAGCGGATTAAGCTTGACGGGCAGGATCGTATCGTCGGGCTTCTGTAGTGCTTGAAGCGTTCCTAAACGTCCGAAGTATGGAATGATTCGGGCGGGAAGCGGAGAACGGAGGAGCGGAGGAACGGGTGAACTTGCTGAAGGTGTAACGCTGCTTGCTGCTAGCTCCAAACGTGATTACAGATTGAGGACTTGGTTTCTTATAATCAGGTCCTCGTTTTCATTTTACCTCTAAGTGAGAAAAAGCGGCATTTCCGCTCTTAGTGATTCAGTTGGAGGCGGGAGAATCAGTGAAGGCTGAATCGGGCGCAATGGTGTCGATGACCCTAGCCGTGCGCGAGATGCTTAAGCTGGTGAACGATAAGAAAGAGGATGTCCCGGTAGTCAGGATTGATGACGAAGGGACGTCCTCCTTTTTATTTATTGCGGGACTGCGGAATAAATGCGCTTTTCACCTTCAATAGCTTGGATGGGCGCAATGTTCTGCGTAAATTCAAGTGTTCCCATATAACGGCCGTCCGCATCGCGTACAGCAAAATAACGGATGAGCACGTACTTGTCTTTCATTCGAATCCAGAAATCTTCCACATCCTTCGCTCCAGATTTGAAATCGACCAATAGCTGATTCACGACATGCACGCTTTGCGGCGGATGGCAGTTCTGTACGGTGCGGCCGATGACGGACTTGGTGCGGGTAAAGATGCGCTCTTTGCCGTGAGAATAGTAGCGAACGACATCATGTTCATCAATGAATGTAATATCTACGGGCAGATGATTCAGCAGCAGTTCCAGTTGGGCCAAGGAAAGCACGCCGGTGTCCAAGCGGATGAACCCTTTGCTTATGGCCGTATCTTCTGCTGCGGCTGGCGCGCGTTCAGGCTTCCATACGCCGGCGGGTTCGGCGAGGCAATACCCGATATCCCCGCTTTCAGCGGCGATGCGCAGCCACTCATCTTCGGTTAACGTTTGCAGTGACATGGGGAATAATATGTTTTCTTCTTTAAATATCATTTCGCTCACTTCGTGAATGACATCCTGCAATTGTGCTGCGATGGTTCCCCTGTCCAGGCTGCCGTCCTGCGGATAGTCGATAATCGCCTGCTTCACCGTCTTCAGCGCGGCGCGTATCCGATCGTCAACGCCCCACATTACTTGTGTCGGACCGTTAATGCCGTATTTCTCAAGATACGGAAATAGCAGGTTCTCTTTGCGGCTGTAATGTTTATCTACATCCATCAGCAGATTCAGGTCCTCCAGCAGCCTTAATCTGTTCCGCTCACTGCCGTCCTGCGCGAAGCGCTCGGTATGAAGGGACAGCTTGAATTGAACGAGCTGCTCCAATTCAAGATTCTCCAGCATGAATGTGTGCACCGGATGACCGGGGTGTTCTTCTGGCTGCGTAGGACGGTGAATTTCTTGAATCGATCCCTTGAATATGGCCGTGTGAACCGAACAGAGGCGTTGCACCTCCTCGACAGGAATGCCCTCCTCGGTCATGAGAGCATGCTCCATTGCCGAGATTTCTGCCACCGTGACGTCGCCTACTGCTTTTTCGAACCGGGCTTTGACTTCCTCTACGCTTTTGCCATCATGTAGTTCCTTTATGATCTCCTTCAACAACTGCTGGCGGTGGTGGTTGGATGCTGCGCTGTCTTGCTCGCGATTATTAATCATTTCACTCATGATGAGACCGCTCCTTTCCCATAACGTGGTAGCCTTCGCGTTCGAACGTCCCGATAATGTGGTTCAGATCCTTTCCCCGGGCCTTTGCGCCTTTCGGAATGGTCATGACCCGTCCGGCGGTGTTCAAAATAATGGGGTTCGCCATCTGATCAAACCCTAATGACTGCATGATGCGTATGACGTCAGGGTCTGATGTACATAGGTCGTAAACGGATTTCGTCAAATCCAGTGTTTTGTTCATGGTAGAAGCACCTCTAATGGATTAGGGATTACACAGGTTCAGCACATCACAAGAATGAGAACTATTCTCATACCTGTAATGCTACAGTAGCATGGATAACCTATCCGACTTGTGATTGTACGCACAAAGTCAGTGACAGTGTAATGAAGGGGGAATTGAGGTGAGACGAACGTTGAGGTATGATGAGGACAAAAGCAACTTTTCGGACAGTTGGAAATCATGCAAGCAATGCTTTCAGGATGGATGTATACTCATAGGAAAAGGAGTTGAGGATATGGCGATAGCCGAGATTACCGTAATTCCGGTTGGCACGGGTTCCACGAGCCTGAGCCGCTATGTCGCTGATATGCAGCGGGCGATTGACCAAGTGGAGGGAATAACGTACGAGTTGACTGCAATGGGGACGATTATTGAAGGTCCGCTCGACCGATTGTTTGCGGCCATACAAGCCCTGCATGAGAGTCCGTTTCAAGCGGGGGCGAAGCGCGTATCAACCGTTGTTAAGATCGACGACCGCCGGGACAAAGCGTCTTCGGTTGTACAGAAGCTTGAATCGGTTAGAGAGAAGCTGAATGCTTAATGAGATGAAGCGGCGTCCCGCCTTTGCGCATGAGCGCAAAGCAACCGGGACGCCGCTTTGTTCGTTATATGGCATATTGCGTTACGGTTCGTTCTCCGTCTTGGCAGCAGGCTCGTTCAGCAGCTCAATCGTGTCTCTCGCTTCCGCGGAGATATCCGTGATGATGCCATCCACGCCGAGCGTATAGAAATGCTCTACCTGTTCGGGGTCATTCACGGTCCACACATACAGCGGTTTGCCGGCTAGCTTGGCGGAAGCCACCAATCGCGGTCTTACAAAAGCTTCCTCCACAACGAAGAAGTCCGCCTCAAAGCGGCCAAGCTGTGCAAAAGTTGCATAGATAACGTAACCCACCGTCAAATCGGGAGCCGCCGCCTTCACGTGTTGAATTAGATCGTATTCGAGACTTTGCACCACGATGTCTTTCTCCGCCTTATGGCGGCGCACCGTATCGATAAAGATGGGAACATAATTGCGCTCGTGCCCGTGCGTCTTCAATTCGATATTTAACCGAATGCGTCCCTTCGTAAATTCCAATACCTCATCCAGTGAGGAAACATAACCTTCGAATCCATCTTGGCGTAACTGAATTTTCTTCAATTCATCCAAAGTCAGGTCAAACACATTGACATTTTCCCCTGAGAGCCGTTTAAGGTTTTCGTCATGAATGACGGCAAGCTTGTGGTCCTTCGTCTGCAGAATGTCCAGCTCGATATAATCGGCTCCGGCCTCAATGGCACCCTCAAAAGCGCCGAGCGTATTTTCGACCCCAGATAAGACATCCCCGCGGTGGGCCATGATGATAAATTCATCCTTAGCCTCTCCAACATCGGTAAGCAGCGCCGATACTCCCCAGCCGACTGCGATTAATACGAGCAATCCAAATGTCGCCAGCTTCGGACGGTGGCGCTGGATAAAGTTGCGGCGCGTTTCTCTGCTTTCCCACACGGCAGCATTGAATCCATCTGTCTCGATAGCGACGGCGTCCTTGCCCGCGTATTTGACGTACAGGCGGGTAATAAGTGTAATGAATAGCGGGGTCATCACCAAGGTGAGCGCATATACACCGATACTTATTATGACGCCAAGTGCCAGAACGGCGGCTGCCGGAATGCCCGTGTCTTCAGGGAGTAGCCACAGTAACGCGATTAAGATGACGAGCAAGACAATGACGGCAAGTACAAATACGAGCACCCACTCCAACACTGCTTTTACAATCGACCATTTGCTCTTCCAAAATAAACGGCCGCTCTTCCGAACTGCGTACCAAAATCGGTTCGTATTTTCCAATACGAGAATGGGCAGCGCATAAATGCAAAGGCAGTTCAATACGAGAATAATTAGAAAAAACAGAAAGAACATGATGGTACCGAGCCCGGTCTTCAACAGTTCTCCAGTAATAAAGTTCGGGATTGTGACATTTGGCAGCAAGGACGGACCGAAGCCCACATCAAGCAGCGGGATTAAGAGCAGCAAGTAAAGCGATAGCCCGAAGACTCCGATTCGCCATAAGCTAGGCAGGCGTGACAATGCCTTCAGCAGTACGGCGCGAATACGTGCTCTTTTTCCTTGCATGCCGTAATAGGCAATGTAGATGAGCACTGCAAATTCGGTATAAATGAGCATCATCGCCACTGGCGCCATGAGGATCAGGCTGAGCAGTCCATAGCGGCTGAAGACGAAGCGGAGCAGATCATGATTGGCCGCAGCGTCGAAGCCGCCAATATCCAATACTTTGTTAAAAATAACCGAAAGTAAAGGAATAAACAGTCCGATAGTCATCAGCTTGTATACCAGTTCGAACAGTAGAAAAGGGCGGTGCGCATGCGTCCATACTTGCAGGATGTCCCGTGTAGTTTGAAAGGATAAAAATCGGGATTTCTTTTTAGGTTTGGTCATAACAGAGTTTCCTTTGAACATGATATCATTTCTTATCATTTCCATTATAAAATAGGATCTGCTTCTGACCAAATGAAATGTTGATCCTTCCAGCAGAGGTAACTCATCTTCGACATGAATTGCAACAGGAAAAGCGCCTCCCATAAGGGCAGGCGCCTCTTCATTTATTTTGAAGCTGTGGCAAAATTACAGCCTTTACACCATTATACCCAGCCACGAGCTCGCATAGCTTCGGTAACGCGCTGAAGTGAGATCATGTACGCTGCCGTACGCAAGTCAGTTTCATACTCTTTCGCCATATTACGAACTGCATCGTATGATTTCACCATATTGACCTGCAGCTTCTCGAGGACTTCCTCTTCGCTCCAGTAGTAGTTCATCAAGTTCTGCACCCATTCGAAGTAGGATACGGTCACGCCGCCTGCATTGGCCAAAATATCCGGAATAACGATGCAGCCTTTCTCGTTGAGAATGGCATCTGCTTCCGGCGTAGTCGGACCGTTCGCCGCCTCAGCGATAATGCGCGCTTGTACGCGAGGTGCATTCTCTTTCGTAATGACATTTTCAAGCGCTGCCGGAATAAGAATATCTACACCCAGCTCCAGCAATTGCTCATTGCTGATATGATATTGCACGCCGTAGTCCAGGATTGTCGCTTCATCTTTCAATTGTTCGACGCGGTTCAAGTCGAGGCCGTTCGCATCATAGATTCCGCCGCGGGAGTCGCTCACCGCAACTACGGTTGCTCCGAGGTCGGTCAACAGGCGTGCCGCAATGCGTCCAGCGTTGCCGAAGCCTTGAACCGCTACAGTTGCTTTCTCCATCGGCAGGCTGATATCTTCCAGCGCTGATTGAATGGCGTAGACACAGCCTTGAGCGGTCGCTGCATTCCGTCCTTGCGATCCGCCGATAATAATCGGCTTGCCTGTGATGACACCAGGAGAATAATGACCGCGCAACCGGCTGTAAGTATCCATCATCCAGCCCATGATTTGCGGAGTGGTGTATACGTCTGGAGCCGGGATATCACGCTCAGGTCCTACGATGTCTGCGATAGATTCCATGAAAGCGCGGCTGACGCGTTCGAGCTCACCCTTGCTCATTTGGCGCGGGTCGCAAATGACGCCGCCTTTACCGCCGCCGTATGGCAATCCCACGACACCGCATTTGAACGTCATCCACATCGAGAGTGCTTTAACTTCGTCTAACGTAACGTCAGGATGGAATCGAATGCCGCCTTTTGTCGGGCCAATCGCATCGTTATGCTGCGAACGGTATCCGTCAAAAATGCGTACCGTACCATCGTCCATCCGAACAGGAAAGCTCACTGACAAAACGCGCTTGGGCTTTTTTAACAATTCCGTTACATGTTTAGGCAATTGTAATTTTGCGGCCGCAGCGTCAATTTGCTTCTGTACGATTTCGTACGGGTTTAGCACTTCTGATTGTTCACGTTGTAAAATTTCCAAGGCTCATCACCCATCCTCTCAAGCTATATAGGAACACTTTTCAAACATTATACTGTCAACGTGCGTATTTTGAAATACATAACCTATCAAAATTCATAAAAAAGTTAAAAGATTATTTTACACAGGGTGATAAATTTTCTTACATCGAATTATTCTTTTATGGGTATAAAACCTTTTTATAGAAAAAATATGTCAATATGAAGCGCTTTCTTCGTCCTTGTCAAGAGGACAAGGAACGAATGTGAACCGTATGAAGGAAATAGTTGACGTGATACTACCCTTACAGCAGAGCGGATTGGAGCCGTTTAAGATTGTCCCCGTCGAGAGGACGATTGTTTTTTTCCGGAAAAGGGATTGTGGATAAAAAAACCATATATATTGTTATTCTGGCATCTCAATTGTGTTCCAATTCGGAATCCTATTTAAATAGGAAATCGTTCGCTTTTTCATATCTATTTGTGTGTCGGTATGGTTGCGGCGTAAGGAAAAGGGGGAACGAATTTACAAGAGAACATAATTTTCCTCATTACGTTGGTTTTATTTTCCTTATAGGCTTGGCTTAGAGTTCATTCAAGGAAGGCTGTACGTAGGCCCTGCGCATTTCTTTGCGGCGACCTCGGATGGAACCTGTGGATTTCACGATATTTACGTACTTCTCTTTCCAGCACAGAACTCGACGTTCAATTCCAAGACCACATGACTCAAGTTATCAATAACGCACCGTGATATAAAGCAGTTCATGGATTTACCGGCTGGCGCCGAGCTATATGATGTGTATCGGTTGCGCGGACGGATTCGCGAGTACGGCATTCAGCCGCTCTTTATTCGGCATCCTGAATTGATGCAGCTGATGATGATGAGGGCTCATTAACGGTTGGCTGCAAGCCGTTCGTGACTCGCACAGATTATTGATAACCATGCTGCCGCCAATAGTTCGTTATCTGCTCCTTGCGTCCACTCTCCCGCATGCTCAGGGATCGCAGTAATCGCGACATCAGAGGGTTGTCTGCCGAAACTCAGATAGGCAAATGCGTACAAGGATTGATAGTGGCAGAGATTCTGGTAGCCGGGCGTGTGCAGTGGCCGCTGCGGTAAAGCGCCACATTTATCAAATTACAGTCCATTGACAGTCCTGCTCGCAAAAAATGTAATCACGAGGTCATACAGAACGTGCACATATTCGTAGTAACTGCAATGGTTTTTTTGACTTTTTTAAAGGTGTTTCTGATTAAATGGGAGAGTGAAGCAAGAGGGGGAACGATGTAGTATTATCCATCGACTATCCATTGAGCATCCATCAACTTAATCGATTTCTCATCACGTGCTGTGGCCTTACGTAAGTCATCAATTATAAATATACGGGTGACTCGCGCCGTCTCGGAGCTGTACAGGCATTTCTTGTACGATCATTTCAAAACATGCATATATTAGGGGGAGCTGGCATGAACGGGAAATGGACAGATTCAGATGAAGATTTAATGGACGATACGCGAAATGTGCAAAGAGTACGGACTCGCATAATCGTCTGGCGTGGTGGCGTGAAGCCCGCCTGCGATGGATTGGGAGCACTCTTTCATGAACGTAAAAAGAGGCGCGGCACTTCTTAAGCGGCGATGAACGGTAAGCTCATTATCGCAGAAGCGCCGTGCCTGCATCGTTAGGAGACGTTCACCGATGAATGTCTCGGTCCGACATATTTGGCCTCCGGCCGGTAAATGACGTTGTCGCTGGCTTGCTCCAAAATATGAGCGGTCCATCCCACTGTGCGGCTGGCGGTAAATGTCGGCGTAAATAGCTCGCTCGGCATTCCGATGGCTCGCATGATGGCGGCTGCGTAGAACTCGACGTTCGTGTAGAGCCCCCGCCCCGGCTTGTATTCAGCCAGCAGCCGGACGGCGGTATCCTCCACCAGAAGGGCAAGATTCAGCCACGGATCGTGAGATTCCATCAGCGCAATGCGCTGCTTCAGCGCCTCGGCGCGCGGATCTCTCGTCCGGTAGATGCGATGCCCGAATCCCATTAAGCGGCGGCGCTGTTCCAGCTGCTCCCGCAGCCACGGCTCCACCCGTTCGGGGGTGCCTATCGCTTCCAGCATGTTGGTAACCGCGGACGGCGCTCCGCCGTGCAGCGGGCCTTTCATGGCGCCGATAGCACCGGTCAAGGCTGAGACGATATCCGACTCGGTGGATGCAATGACGCGCGCCGTGAAGGTCGAGGCGTTCAATCCGTGCTCCATCGTCAAAATCATATACGCCTCAAGCGCGTTAACGTGAACGTCCGACGGAAGCTCGCCTGTCAGCAAATATAAGTAATGGGCCGTATGATTTAACGATTCATTGGTTGGTATGCTCGTTATGAGCGGCTGTCCGTTCTGAGCTCGATACAGATTCGCGATAAGAGCAGGCATCATTGCCGTTAATGCAATGGCATGATCCGCCTGCGGTGTTCCCTCGAACGGCTTCATGCCCAGAGAGGAGACGGCTGTCCGCAGTTGACTCATCAAATCCATATCGGAAGGAATCTGCTTGAGACAATGGATGACGGGTTCAGGAAGCTGTCGATAGCGCACCCATTTTGCCTTAAAAGCCGTCAGCTCAGCCGGTGTAGGCAGAGAGCCGTACCACAACAAATAAGCAACTTCTTCGAATGAATAACGAACGGCCAGTTGCTTCGCCTCGTATCCCCGGTACAACAGAATACCTTGATCTCCATCGATAAAGCTTAACTCGGTCTCGGCAGCAATTACACCCTTTAACCCTTTGTCAACCATCATCTTCCTCCTCCACAAATTATGATTTATTATATACAATGAAATTGATTAAAGATATTGAAACGTTTCTATTGATTTGATAAGAAATCATAATCAGGGAGGGCTCGCAATGGATTTAAAATGGATTCATACGTTCGTGCATGCGGCGGCCCATGAAAATTTCCGGCGGACTGCGGAAGATCTGTACATTTCCCAACCGACGGTCACGATACAGATGAAGCAGTTGGAGCAATACTTGGGCTGCCAGCTCTTTACAAGGGTAGGGAGGCGGGTGCAGCTTACGGAAGCAGGGCGCCGCTTTTTGCCGCACGCGAAGCATCTGCTCGACGTGCACAAGGAGGGGCTGCAGGATTTGCTCCGCTTCAAGCAGGGGTTCTCACGCAGCTTGAATTTGGCGGTCTCGCCGCTGGTTGCTGCATATCTCATCCCGCATGTGCTGAGCCAGTACGTCGACACGAACCCGGATGTGGAGATTCAGGTGCAGGTGCTTGAATCTAAGCATATTGCGGACGCCGTTCTGCAAAATCAAGTCGATCTCGGCTTGTCACGTATGTGGGCTAACGATGATAGCTTGTCGTGCGAAGTGCTGGGCGAGGATCGGGTTATACTCGTGGCGCCGCATGATGGTTATGATAACGAGGTCGCCGCCCCGCTGGATCTAGAGGAACTGCTCGCGAGACATATGCTGCTTACCTATAATCATCCGGAGTATTGGGAACCGATTATGCAGGAGCTGCAGATGAGGTACCCGTATCTAAGAACGATGCTTGTCACGCAGGTGCATGTGACGAAGCGTTTTATTGAAGAAGGCCTCGGCATCTCGTTCTTGCCCGAAATTACGGTGCGGAGAGAACGGATGGAGGGGCGTCTCTTGCAGGTGGACTGTCCAGAGCTGAAGCTGCCGACGGCACGGACGTATGCGATAATGAAGCGCGATGTGACGGAGGGAAGACGGTTTTTAGATTTTTTCCGATCCTTTATGTAGTTTTTCGTTTAATTAGTAGGGGACAGAACGGAGAAAATGACAAGATAGTCGCTCCTATTGCGGGAGCTTGGTCATGCGAGTTGAACCTCAGGGGAAATCAAGGTATTCTATTGCCAGATGATTGCCGCGAGGAAATGGCAAGGAGGAACGGAACGTGACGGACATTTTAATTGTCGATGACGACAAGGAAATTGCTGAATTGATTGAAATTTATTTGAAAAATGAAGGATACCAGTCCATAAAAGCGTACGATGGTCTTGAGGCATTGAATGTGATCGAACACCAGCGGGTGGATTTAGTCATACTGGACGTGATGATGCCCAAGCTGGACGGGCTTGCTGCATGCATGAAGATTCGCGAGAAGCAGGCTACTCCGGTGCTGATGCTGAGTGCGAAGGCAGAGGATATGGACAAAATTATGGGGCTCATGACCGGCGCCGACGATTACATGGTAAAGCCATTTAATCCGCTGGAACTGGTCGCGCGCGTGAAGTCTTTGCTGCGGCGTGCGTACCAATTGAATGCTCAGCTGCAGGTGAATACGGCACCTCAAGGCATCATCCGTATTCAGGGGTTGGAAATTAATAAGGAGACTCATTCGGTGAAGGTAGACGGACATGTCGTTCATCTGACGAGCATGGAGTTTGATATTTTGTATTTGATGGCCGGGCATCCCGGGCGGGTGTTCAGTGCAGAGGAGCTGTATGAACGCGTCTGGAAGGAAGGCTTTAACGGATCGCACAATACGGTGGCGGTTCATATTAGCAAGCTGCGGGACAAGCTGGAATCGAGCGGCGGCAAGTTCATTCAGACCGTATGGGGAGTAGGATACAAGATTGAACAAGCCTTGGTATAGAAGCATCCGGTGGAAGCTGTTGTTTACGTTTGCTCTCAGCATCGTGCTGACACTGGGGAGTCTGGCATTGCTCGTTTATGTGGTATTTCTGGTATATACTGAATTTCGCATTCCGTTTATTAACAGGTTGATCAGGTTTGCCGACAATAATTTAGGAGAGGTGCCGTCACTTGTTATCGCAGGACTAGTGCTGTTTATCCTCATTTATTTCTTGCTGAACCGCCGACTCATTAAAAATATTGAGAAGATAACGGAGACCGTGCAGCACATTGCGGACGGCAATCTGGATGCGCAGTGCGACATTGTAACAAATGACGAGTTAGGCCGTCTGGCTGACAACATCAATATGATGACACGGCGGCTTAAACGGTCTATGGAGGAAGAACGCCAAGCGGAGCGCACCAAAAATGAGCTCGTAACCAGCGTATCGCACGACTTGCGTACACCGCTCACCTCGATTATCGGGTATCTCGGGTTGGTGGAGCAGGATCGATATCGGGATGAAGTAGAGCTGAGACATTATACGAACATTGCGTATGAAAAAGCGCAGCGGCTGAACGTCATGATTAACGATCTATTCGAGTATACCCGAATGAACGGGGGGATGGCGTTGCGGACGAAGCCGCTGAATGTGGCGGAAATGGCGGGACAGCTGTGCGTGCATTACCGATATCCGATGGAGCAGGCGGGACTTTCCATCCGCATGAACAGTCAGGCGGATCAATACTGGGTGGAAGCGGATCCGGACAAGCTGGTGCGAGTATTCGACAACCTGTTGACGAACGCCATGAGCTATGCTCAACCAGGCACCCTAGTGGAAATAGGCCTGCGGCGGAGCGGGAACCGGGTTGCCATCACCGTGAACAGCTGCGGGGAACCGATTCCAGAGCAGGATCTGCCCTATATCTTCGATCGGTTCTACCGGATAGAGAAGTCGCGTTCGGAGGAAACGGGCGGCTCCGGTCTGGGACTCGCGATCTCAAAAACGATTGTGGAGCTGCATCGCGGCACGATTACGGCTGCCAGCGATATGGAGAGCACCCGGTTCACTATCGAACTTCCCTGCATCGCTTCGCCGTCCGGCACTGGCTGAACAGACGAGAACCGAAGGCGTGGAAGTCACGTCCTTCGGTTCATCCTTCATCTATATGTTGTGGCAATGGTTTCCGGACTGCTCCATCATGTCCGATCTTTCCGTGCGCATCGGCATATTCGCACGCTCCATACGGTCCGTGTGCATCGACATCCCTGAGCGCTCCATTCGATTCATGTGTTCATTCATATTCGCGCGCTCCATCATATGTGTATCGTTATCGTTCCCCCCGCGGTCACGGGATAATCCGGAATCGCTTCCCGCGAGTTGAGCGACGCCTTGGTAGACGGTAGTACCTAATAAGAGGCTTCCTCCTAAGATGAGAACAGAAGCAATGATGTTACGTTTCATGGGTGTACCTCCTTCATCATGTTTCAACTTTCATAGCTATACTTCCATTATAAATCTCTTCATGCGAATCACCCCCTGCTAAAGTCCAGTTCGGCAGGACATTAAGATGGAATTGCACTTTTTTTCACAAAATCGTAAATGAATTGTTATTTCCTTCTACATTCGCCGCTCATCGTTACAACTTCATCTTTTCTTCATCTTTTTTTAAGTTTTCTTCATCTTTGCTTAGAACATTGTTAAAGCCTCTCCTTTATCATTACGATTATCGAAACGAAATTCGAGATTATAATGATATTCGAGGGTGATAGCATTGAAATTCAAGATAAAGAATTGGTTGTTTATAGGCGGAATCTTGGCCTTGGGCATTTGGATGGTTATTCATCCTTCTTCTAACCGTATCAAGCATCTCGTGAATAAGGTCGTGGAACATATAGAGGTATCTTCCAGCAATCGGGCATTTGCCATGGAGGAGCTATCAGCTAAGTCTGCAGTTGTAATGGACCAAGATACGGGGGAAGTTTTGTTTTATAAAAACGATCAAGAGCGGAAGGCTCCGGCCAGCACGACGAAAATGATGACAGCGCTGTTGGCGCTCGAAATGGCGGATATGAATACGGTGGTGACCGTCGGGAAGGAAGTGCTATGGACCGAGCCTGGGGAAAGCGTGGCTGGATTAAGCTTCGGGCAACGGCTCACGTGGAAGCAGCTCGTTGAAGCGATGATGCTGCCCTCAGGCAATGATGCGGCGCGCACGATCGCCGTTCAGCTGGGGAGGCAGTCACGGCAAGATGCCTCATTAAGCGAAGAAGAGGCTATGACCGCCTTTGTGGACCTGATGAATAAGCGGGCGGAAGAACTGGGGCTGCGCAACACCCACTTTGCGAATCCGCACGGACTGCATAATGCGAATCATTATAGCTCCGCTTATGATTTGGCAGTAATAGCGAAGGAAGCAATGAAGAACGAGCTGTTCCGCAGCATTGTCGGCCAAGTCGCGGCAGAAGTGAAGCTCGTTTCTTCTGCTCCGAGTGCGGTGATGAAGACGCTGACGAACCGGAATCGGCTTCTGCAGCAAGACAGCGGCTACTACTACGAGGGCGCGACAGGAATAAAGACCGGATTCACGGATGAAGCGGGATACTGCCTCGTCTCTTCCGCCGAGCGGGAGGGACACCGGATTATCGCGGTCGTGCTTCATTCGAACGCAGACAGCGTATGGTCGGATTCGCAAGAACTGCTCGATTACGGTTTTGAGCGGTTCAAAGCATAATTTTCAACTATAAGAAAACGTGGGAGATTGATAAAGATGTCGATGGTAGAAATAAAAGATATAAGCAAAACATATGCAGGGAAAATAAGTTACGAAGCGCTGTCCCATATTAATGTCTCGATAGCGGAAGGGGAATTTGTCGGTATTATGGGGCCGTCTGGAAGCGGGAAGACGACTCTGATGAATATGATCGCGACAATCGATGCTCCGACGTCGGGCGAAGTGTTGATTCATGGAAGTAATCCATTCCATTTGTCATCGGAAAAGCTGGCCATATTCCGCCGTCGTGAACTGGGATTTGTCTTTCAGGCCTTTAATTTGCTAGGTACATTGACGGTGAAGGAAAATATTGTGCTTCCCTTAACGCTGGATGGAGTTAGCGTAGAAGAATTGAATCGCAAAGTAGAAGCTATCGCGGAAAAATTAGGGATTACCACGATATTGCATAAGCGGACCTATGAAATATCCGGAGGACAGGCCCAGCGTGCGGCGATTGCACGCGCCATCATTCACCGTCCTAAGCTGCTGCTGGCCGATGAGCCGACCGGCAACTTGGACTCCAAAGCATCCCGCGACGTGATGGAGACGATGTCCAAGCTCAATAAGGAGGACGGAACGACGATGATGCTTGTTACTCATGATGCGATGGCGGCGAGCTATTGCGATCGCGTCGTGTTTATCAAAGACGGCCGGCTTCATCATGAAATTTCACGCAGTGACAATCAGCATATTTTCATGCGCAATATTATGGATGTTCTATCTGTGCTAGGAGGAAATCGAGATGACCTTTTCACAGTTGGCCTATCATAATATCGTTCGCAATAAACGAATGTATGCGGCGCATTTTTGGAGCAGCGCGTTTTCTGTTTTGATGTTTTTCACCTATGCCTTGCTCTTGTTTCACCCGGATTTGGATAGCGAGCTTGCGTCATCGAGCGTGACGATGAGCCTGCTAGGGACGATGGGACTGCGCGTATCGCAAGTTTTACTTGTTATTTTCTCATTTTTCTTTATCTTGTATTCTGTCGGTTCGTTTCTCAAGACCCGAAACAAAGAATTCGGCATTCTGATGATGCACGGGATGTCTCATCGGCAATTCCGCAACCTGGTGTTCATCGAGAATATGCTGATAGGCTGTGCTGCCAGTATGACTGGGATTGCGATCGGGCTTCTATTTTCCAAGTTCATTCTAGCTATGATTTCAAAATTATTGGCGATAGATAATGGTCTTTCGTTCTATGTTCCCGTTCAAGCGGTCGTTACTACGTTAGCAGCCTTTCTGGTTCTCTTTGTTCTCATCTCCCTAGTTACATCCAGAATGGTGAGAGTCAATCGGTTGATTGACTTGCTAAAAGGATCAGAGAAGCCCAAACCGGATCCGCAAGCATCGGTTTGGTTGTCGCTCTTAGCCATCCTTCTCATTGGAGCAGGGTACATGACTGTGTTTTCCTTTGCCACGGGATTGAGTTATTCACTGATTGTGCTCATGACAGGTGTCGTACTCGTTGTCGTAGGAACGTATTTCTTGTTCACCCAATTGAGCGTATATGTGATGCGCGCGTTGAAGCGAAAAGAACGGATGTACTTTAAGAAGACGAATCTGCTTACGATCTCGGAGCTTGCGTACCGGTTGAAGGACAATGCGAAGCTGTTTTTTATTGTCGCGGTTATTTCCGCGGTCGCTTTTACAGCTATCGGCACGTGTACCGCGATCGGACATCAAGGCTTGGCGGAAATGACGAATCCGTATGCCTTCACCTATTACTCTTACAAGGGAAATGAGCGGGAAGCTGAGCATGCTGCAGAGATTAAGAAGCGGCTTGATGAGGCGAATGTTTCATACCGGGAAGCATCCGCTGCTTTGAAATATGCCGGGAACGATTTGACATTCATGAAGTTGTCCGACTATAACAATATGGCTGCAGCGCTCGGCTATGAGACAGAGACGTTAACACAGGACAACGAGGCTTTCGTCGTTCCTACTTCCGTGTATCAGGAAAGAATATATAGCAATCAGGGTGCGGTTGATGAGGTTCAATTAACCGAAGGAAAGACGAAAATGGCATTCCAACTCATCAAGGCGGCCTCTCATCAGGTGCTTCCGCAAGATTATGGAATTATTCAGCTCGTTGTCGTGTCGGACTCCATGTATGACAAGCTGCCGGATAACGACCGGGAAGGGGGAGCTTCTTATACGGTACATGGCTTTGTCGTGGACCATTGGGAGAAGGCGGGAGCCGTGACGGATAAATTAATGACATTTTTCTACCCTGAGAATAAGAATAATTACGAAGAAGGGGCATTCTCCTTTGTTGCGTTGTATCCTCAATGGGTTATGGCCAAGCAGGCCAATGGCTTGTTATTGCTCGTCAGCGTATTGATCGGAGTCGTGTTTTTCACTTTTGCCGCAAGCTTCTTGTACTTCCGTCTCTATACGGATAGGGAACGGGATCAACAGCAGGTGGAATTACTGTCTAAAATCGGTTTGACCCGAAAAGAACTGCATCAAGTGGTGACGCGCCAGCTTCTCATTATGTTCTTCTTGCCGATCGTAGTTGCTGTCATTCATAGCGGAGTTGCCTTTACAGCACTGCAGCAATTGGTCCATTTTTCGGTCGGAAAAAGCACGTTAACCGTGCTCGCCAGCTTTTTCGCCGTGCAAATCGTATACTTCCTCATCATTCGGTGGCGATATCTCCGGCAATTGCAAAAAGCGATGGTATAAGCAGTATGAGCAATACGAGCAATACGAGCAGAATATGCAGTTGATGTGAAGCAAAAATCCCCCTAAGCAGACCGTAATCAACGGTCTAGTCTTAAGGGGATTTTCGTATTGCCATAGGTTATAGGGGTTACAAAGAAAGCGAGTGTACCGTAAGGTCCTTGACTTGCATTCTTTGTGGTTGCATTAGGGTTTACTCCACGCGGGAGTTGTTCTTCACGAAGTCGATGATTTCATCGACATAACCGAATGCCATCGCCGTTACTGTATCGGCAGCGCCGTAGTAAATCGCGATGCGGCCTGTTGCAGCGTCGACAAGTGATGCGCAAGGGAACGCTACGTTAGGCACGTCGCCTACGCACTCATACAGTGTGGACGGTTGCAGCAAGTACGGTTCGCTGCGGTATTTCACTTTCCATGGTTGATCCAGGTCGAGAATCGCAGCACCGAATGCGTATACGAAGCCGTTGCAGGAATTCAATACGCCATGGTAAATCATCAACCAGCCTTCGCTTGTCTCGATCGGAATCGGACCTGCGCCGACTTTCTTGCTCTGCCAGCCGCCAAGCGGTGCCATTACGTGACGATGACGTCCCCAGAATTCCAGATCCGGGCTCTCGCTGTAGAAGATATCGCCGAATGGAGTATGGCCCGTATCGGACGGACGGCTCACCATTGCGTAGTTGCCGTTAATCTTGCGTGGGAACATAACGCCGTTCCGGTTATAAGGCAAGAATGCATTCTCTAATTGGTGGAATGTTTTGAAGTCATGCGTGTACGCTACACCGATCGTCGGTCCGTGGTAAATGTTGCACCAAGTAACGATAAAACGGTCTTCAATCCAGCATACGCGCGGGTCGTAGCCCTCGATGAAGTTGCCGATCTCAGGATCGTCGCATTCAAACGTGAGAGGCTCTGGGTTGATGTCCCAGTTCAAGCCGTCTTTACTGAAGCCAGCATGCAAACGCATGTAGCGATTGCGGTCGTCACAACGGAATACGCCGGCGAATCCGCCTTCAAATGGAACGACAGCACTGTTGAAGATACTGTTCGAGTTCGGCAGCAGGTCCCGTGGAATAACAGGATTTTGGCTGTAGCGCCACAAGACGTCGCGATGGCCTTCTGGACGTTCTTCCCATGGCATGTTCGGAATGTCTGGACCGATGATTTTAATTTGGCTCATGATGCAAACCTCGCTTTGCGTTAATTTTCATGTTGAACCTGTGCAGCATAAGTACAATGACATCGTTGAGACCTTGAGACTAAGGTTGAGAGCCTTGTTAGTATTGTTGTCATGTTACATCGTCAATAGACCTGTGCCGCAACGTGTTGCTTGTAGAGGTTGTTCAAAAAGTTCCCTTTTGATCACGATGATCTTTTGGTATTTGAACACTCACTTGTGTACATAATCAACCGGTGATCCCCTCTTGTAGGAGCGTTACCGTATACCTAAAGAGTAAAACAGAGCATGCATAATGTCAAGTTGGTTTTGGGCATTTTACATCCAATATTGTGTGCAAAATACCTGAAATATGTGACATTTATTGTGCAAATGTAAACTTAAACAGGCTGTTTAACCGAATCGCGCCAGATAATGTCGACAGCGAGGCGAACGAGTTCCTTCGGACGGCCGATATTGCTCATGCGCCATACGATTTGCTCGCCTGCGCGCATGCCAAGCTCTTCCTTCGGCACATGCACCGTCGTTAAGGAAGGCTGCACGAGCATCGCTTCGGTAATATTGTCGAAGCCGGTTAAGGCAATATTATCCGGGATGCGCAAGCCTGCATTCCGGATTACTTGCATCATTTCAAGCGCGATGGCGTCATTGACGCAGACGAAGGCCGTCGGCTTGTGCTTCATGGCTGCGAACGCTTCTTGAAGCTCGGCCTCATTATAATAGTGCCGTGGCATCGTGTTAATGATGCAGCACGATTCGTTCACACGCAGGTCGGCTTCACGCAGCGCTTGCTGGAAGCCAGTCCAGCGTTCTTGATAGCTTAGGCACGAACCGATATCGCCCACGAACCCGATCTGGCGATGTCCCTGAGCAATCAATTCTCGCGTTAGCATATATACGCTATGAGTGTTATCCACCAACATAATATCGCTGCGCAGCAGCCCTAAGTTAAATTCGGCATGCGTATCGATAAATATAGATGGAATGCCGGCCGATTCAATCACTTCGTAATATTCGCGCAAGAAGGGCCCGATCATAATGACGCCTGCCGGCTTCTGCTGCAAGAAAAACGCAGGCAGCCGCAGTTCCCTTTCCTCTTCCATATCGACGATGGTCATAGCCAGCGTATAGCCGGCATCCTTCAACGTCCCGTTCAAGCCCCTCAGGAAGGTCGACCAGTAATGGTTGCCCATATAATCAGAATGAGTCAGTAAGGAAACAAGCCGATTTTTGGCCGGCGCAGATTCCGCCGAAGGCAGGTCTTGATGAAATTTTGTATAGCCGAGCTCGAGCGCTTTTTGAATGACGCGACGTTTCGTATCCTCGGGCATACCCGGATCGTTGTTGAGCGCCTTGGAGACGGTGTTGCGGGACAAGCTCAGCGCATCGGCGATATGCTGTTGGGTAATCTTTGATTGTGCCATTTGTTCATCGCTCCGATTAGTGGTTGATTAGCAAACATGTAATACGTACCGTGTAGAGTTAGTACAAGTATAATTGAGGTTTACATTTTTGACAAATGTAAAGTTACAAAGTGGATCGTGTTATAGAACATCTGCAGCTGTAAAAAGGTACATAAATTATATATGAACAATTACACATATAGGTCATTAGTATGAATTTTAGCAACTTTGGTTGGCATAAAGAACAAGCTTATTTACAATGTGAAAGGATGCTTTTTTCCTGAAAAAACACTATATTTTCAATATTTGTTCATTAACAAATCCATATCCGTGACCGATAACTACATCATCATTTACATAAAGGAGTCACTGGAAAAATGCACAAAGTGGTAATTCATGAAGCGGATCGCAACGTCTTTCAATCCATTTGGACAACAGTCTGGAAGGAAGAGGGATATGAAATAGAGCCTTCGGCCCATACGTTGGCACAAGTTCTGGTCTTTAATGAAGCAAATGTTCCTGTCGGCACATTTGAGTTAAAGCCGTACCACTTTAACGGAAGTCCTTTGAACGAAATCGCCCCGTTTCGGGAGCAAGCCGAGATTACTGCCGATCCTTGCTCTGTGGCTGAAGTCGATAAGGTTGCTTTGCTGCGAGAATATCGAGGTCAAAATGTTTCACGTCTCTTATCATCCATTGTCCATTATTCTCGACAGTATAACATTGTTCATTGCGCTTGCTTGATGGAACCGGTATTTGCCCGGGCTCTTCGCATCTCATTTCACGTCCCAATGAGGCAAGTAGGCAAGAAGACGTATTATAAAGGAGATGATGTCGTTCCGACACTCATTCATGTCGGCGACATTTGGCACGACCCTGAATCCTATCCATGGTATATTTCGATGAGCTGTCAACCTGGTTGATGTGAACTTTAATGGCATTACTATTTCATATTATTAATATATTAAACTCGAACGATAGAAAGTTGGTAGATGGCGTGAATGAACATTCAATACTTGACCAGCGCAACCGATTGTTTGTCAAAATTATATGGGTCATGCTCGGCATCGGCATTGTTGCGGATGTCGCAGCGGGGATTACAGGAGCCATGCTATATATGCTGATAGGTATCGGGGCTGCCGCTTGCGGCTTGGCTACCTTTTTGACCTATAAGCGCATCGGGACACAGTACATCATGTACCTGATTCCGGTATTTTTATGCTCCCTCGTATTGATGTTGATGAAGTCGGATCCGAATCCGATATTTAGCACGTATTTATTGTTCTATGTCGTTATTGGATTGATGACGTTATATCAGAATTACCGTCCTATCGTATTTACCGGAGTTATTAGCATGGCGATGACGGTCTACGTCGTGTCTGATCCGGTTCTGAGTAAACAGTTGTTTGAGGGCGAGCCGTTGCTATATTTATTAATGTATCTCCTCTTTGTGACGATTGCGCTCAGCGCATCAGCCGTCTTTAGCGAAAGGCTGCAGCGTCAAGTGCTCGTTCGCGGTACAGAGGCGCTGAAGGCGAAGGAGCGGGCCGAAGGGCTGCTTGAGCAAATTCAATCTTCGATTACGATGCTGGATGAATTCAGCCAAGAGCAGAAGGGGCGCGCGGAATCGACTGGAGCCATCTCTCGCGAGGTGACAGGGACATTCGCCCAGATCTCGTCGACTATCGAGCGGCAGACGGATAATCTGCACGGCATCGGCAGCTCGGTGCAATTCGTGGATCGCGCCGTGGGCCATGTTGCGGACGGAACGAATCAACTGGAGCAGGTGGCCTCGGCTACACGCCAGTTGGTAGAGCATGGCAGCGGGCAAATTGACATGCTAGTCAATGAAATCGACCGTGTGGAACGAGTGGTGCGGAAGACGGTGGAGCTGATGAACGATTTGAACGCTCAGACGGAACAGGTACGCGATATCGTAAGTACGATTAGCGATATATCCGCGCAGACGAATCTGCTATCCTTGAATGCGGCGATTGAAGCGGCCCGCGCGGGCGAACACGGGAAGGGCTTCGCCGTCGTGTCTGGAGAAGTCCGCAAGCTGGCAGACCATACGCGTGGCGCGACGGAAGATATTACGCGCATTCTCGGAGCGATTGGTGCGCAGATCAATGAAGCAGCCGGACAGGTGCAGCGTGGTCAATCCGCTGTGACGTCAAGCGTTGAGGCGACAGGCGAGGTCGAGCGCATCATGCGCAGCATGACGGAGAACACGGATATGGTGAACCGCCAATCCGAAGCGATGCGCGAAGCAGTGCAGGAGCTGCAGCAGCAATACGCGAGCATGGCGCAAGGCGTAGTCACCGTTACGGACAGCACGGAGCAGCATATGGCTTCCGTCGAAGAGGCATTGGCCAATATGGAGCACCAGCACAGTGATATTAAGGCGTTGGTCGACGGATACGCGAGACTGGACAAGCATGTCAGCGACTTGAAGCGATTGTCGGCAGAAGAGTAGAATAAGCTAGGGCAAGGGTCTGTCAGGACATACATACTGATAGGCCCTTTTTCTATATTTGACGGCATGGTGCAGCACCCTTGCCGGCGAAGGGAGAGATGTGTGCATGCAAGGGCATGAATCTGAAATAACGGCAGCGGGGCTTGTTTTGAGGGCGTTTTCGAGAGGGATGCGGTGGTTTGATTTGTCCAAATGTAAGCCTGTCATAGCTATAGGAATAGGATGCTCGCTATTATTGTCGCTAGTCAGCTGTCATTCGGCGAGCTTGGAACAAAAAAATGTGGAGCGGGACGTGTCCAATCCACCGGTCACGGTCGTGTTGAACAGTCTCGGCATAACCTTCCCCGAGCCGTTGACGGAGAATGACAACCCATATTTGTCGTACATAGAAGCGAAGACCGGACTTAATGTGGAAGTCATCATTCCTCCGTCGCACCGATACGAGGATCGCGTCGGCGCAATGATGATGTCGAGCCATACGCCTGATCTCATCAGCATTTCCGACCCGAATTGGGTGTCGCATTATGCGCGCAAGCAGATGCTGGCGCCCCTCGATCATTTGATTGCGCGCTATGCCCCGCAGCTGAAGGAGCGGATCCCGCCTGAGGTATGGGAGCAAGTGTCTTTTAACGGGCAGGTGTATGCCATTCCGAGTCTGAATGAAGCGGAAGGCTTGGAGATGATGTACGTCCGCAAAGACTGGTTGGACCGCTTCGGGCTTAAGCCGCCGGAGACGCTCGAGGATATGGTGGAAATGATGCGGGCCTTTGTCGCGCTCGATCCGGATGGCAACGGAGTGCGGGATACGTACGGCACTAGCTTTATCGAAGAATTCGGACGCTCCTCTCCGTGGTTCGGCGCATTTGGAGTTCAGCTGAACCAATGGGTGGAGCGGGATGGCAAGCTGGTGTATTCGAATATGCTGCCGGAAATGAAGGACGCCCTCGCCTTTTTACGCGGGCTCGTGGAGGAAGGACTTGTCGATCCGCTCTTTCCAATCCAGACGCAGCGGGGCTTGGAACGGCAAGTGATGGAAGGGCGCCTCGGACTGTTCGCGGGCACATGGTATGATACCCGCGGTGTGCTGGAGAGAAGCGCGGCGCGTCATCCAAGTGCGGAATGGATTTCAATTCCGTATCCGCAGGGTCCTGGAGGAACCGGCATTTATGCGTTGCCGACGGTACGTTCTTATCAAGTTATTCCGACATCAAGCCCGCATGCAGTCGAAGCGCTGCAGCTCTTGAGCTTTATTTCTGGAGAGGGGCGCGACACGTTAAAGTTCGGATTTGAAGGTAAAGTGTGGGAGTGGAAGGATGGAGATCGGGTGACGAACATGGAGGTGCACAATCGGGATCATTACCGCGGACTGTATGCGAATCTGTCCGACATTCCCGATGAAGGCTATACGCAGAGTCGGCTCGATGCGCTCGGTATGCGCTATCACTTGTACGACAACCTTCGGTATATGGCCACCTATGTGCGGCCGAGCGCCTTTCAATCGCTTCCGACTCCGGCGATGACTCGGTATGCGCCGCTCCTGTTGAAGAAAAACGATATGTTAATTGATATTGTGCTCGGGAACCGGCCACTGGACGATTTCGAACGATATGCAGCCGAGTGGTTGGCCGAAGGCGGGGAAGAGATGACCCGCGAAGCGAATGCGTGGTTCCAATACAGCAGGAACCGGGTGGGTTCGGCAGCATTCCACAGTGAACCAGAGGGGAGTAGTGGCCATGCTTCAGGCTCTTTTTAACCGATTCCGCCAGCGCATTCAGTGGCGCCTGACCGTCTATTTCGTGCTCATTCTCATTCCGCTGCTGCTGACGGGTTGGTTCTCGAATGAGCGCTCGCAGCAGCTGTTGTTGTCTGAGACGACGGCGCGAACGGAAAGCGCGATGCATGCCCTGATGGACAACATTGAACTCGTGCTGCAGAACGTAGAGGAACTGTCCGCCATGCTGTCGACGGACCCAGAAATGAACGCTACGCTGGCTCAATCCAGACGCACTGTGGAAGCAAAAGACGTGATGGCGTTCGTTCGCATGCGCCGCCAACTGTCCGATTTCCTGTCCATACATCCGATGTTCTCACAGATTGCCGTGTATCATGATCATTCGAACTCGGTCATATCGACGGCGCATGGCGTGCTGCCTGTCGCTCGCGCGGATGAACGCATATGGCTGCGGCAGACGCTGAATGGGATGGGCACCGGGATTGTGTACATGCTGCCCGATGAGCGTATTGGCGGAGGCAAGCCGTTCGGCCAAGTATTCGGCGCGGATAGTCTGGCAGTGGTGCGTTCCATGGACATCTATAATCCGAACCGGGAACGGCATGCGCTCATTATTAGTCTCAATACTCCGCGCATACAGCAATATATCCGCTCTCTTCTGCCTTCTGCGCAGGCGGAGATTCATCTGTATACGGCCGATGGAAAATGGGTGACGGGAACAGCCCAGCGGCCGGAATCGTATGACAGCTATGCCTCTTACGCCGAGAAGCACAACCAAGTGCTCATTCGCACCGAATCGCCTTATTACGGCTGGTCTTTGACGTTGGCTCAACCGAAGGATGAAATTTTTGCCCAATCCTATCAATTGGAGCATTATGCGGTCTTCATGATCGTCTTGAGCGTCGTGCTCGCTCTAGTTATGGCATTTAGCATTTACAAAAGCATCGCCGCCCCCATGCGGAAGCTCGCTCGCGGCATGCGGGACATGACAAGCGGCAACCTGGACGTGCGTCTGGTATCGGACCGGCAAGATGAGTTCGGCATGGTGACGTATCTATTCAACCACATGGCCTCGCAGCAGCAGCATCTCATTCAAGACCACTATGAACAGAGCCTTAGGCTGACCAACACAGAACTGAAGCTGCTTCAGTCGCAAATCCACCCTCATTTTTTGTACAATACGCTAGATTCCATCTATTGGATGGCGAAGCAATCGGATGCGGAGGACATTTCGGAAATAGTGCTGAATTTGTCGCGCTTTTTCCGATTGAGCCTGAGCAAAGGCAAGGATGCGCTCACTGTAAAGGAAAGCCTGGAGCATTTGCACGCGTATGTCCGTATTCAGCAGCTGCGGTTCATGGATCAGTTCCGGGTCGAATATGACGTCGATCCGCGGGCCGAGCCGCTGCCTATCGTCAAGCTGCTCGTGCAGCCGATCGTCGAGAACGCGCTCATCCATGGCGTGGAGAAGTCAGCGCAAGAGGAGCTGCTGCGCATCACGGTGCGGCTTGAAGATGCAGGACCGCAGCAAGCGCTCATCATCGCCGTGTCCGATTCGGGCGCAGGTATGAGCGAAGCGGTGCGGGAACGGCTTCAGCGGCAACTGTCGGCCGTGCTGCAGCAGCCCGTGCAGCATGGCATGCAGTTAGAAGGCGATGCAGATGCGGGCTACGGGCTGAGAAACGTCGTGGCGCGCATGCGCTTGAATTATGGCCCGCATGCCGATATCCGTATCGATAGCGCCTTGGGGAAGGGCACGACCGTAACGCTCATTCTGCCCTTGTCCGAGCCGTACGAGCCCAAGGCCGCAATGGCATGAAATGTCGTAATCATCGCAATCGATTCCATTAATAAGAAGACAGGCAGATGGCCAACTCAACCGAGATGAATTCTGCTTAATAAGGTTCAAAGGAGGAAACAGTGGAATGAATTTATTAATCGTGGAGGATGAACCCCGCCTTCGCCACAGCTTAACGGACATGATGCCGTGGGAGCAAGCGGGAATAACGGGAGTCACGTCGGCCGCGACCGTGGAGGAAGGAAGACGTTGGCTCCAGGTGAAGCGGCCGGATATTTTGCTCGTGGACATCCAACTGCCGGATGGAGACGGCCTAGCTCTGGCACGTCAAGCGATGGAATGGAACGCCGAGGTGAAGACGGTCATCTTGAGCGGACACGATCATTTTCCTTACGCGCAGGAGGCGCTAGCCTTGGGCGTCAAGCAATATTTGCTGAAGCCGGCGGGACAGGAGGCGATTGTGCAGGCCGTCTCGGAGGCGGTCGCGGAGCGCCGCCAAGAGATTCAGCGCAAGCACGATTACGCCTCGCTGCGGCAGCAGTGGCATGATCATCTGCCGGTGTTGCAGCAGCGCACGCTGCGCTTGGGCATGGAAGCGAGCCTCTCCGCCGCCGCCTTCCGCCAGCGGTTGGCGGAGCTTGGCATCGACCTTGTGCAGGAGGAGCGCTATGCCGTCATGGTCATCGAGCCCGATCCATTTCCGCCCGAGCGGATGCAAGCCTTCGGCGAAGATGCAGCGCTCTTGCAATTCGCCGTTGGCCAAGTGGCCGAAGAGACGCTCAGGGCAATGGGGGCCGGATCCGCTCTGGTGTGCCGTGACGTCGATAAGCCGATCGGCATTCTGTTCCGGCACGCCGGTGGCGATAGCGTTGCAGCGGACGGCGACGCGATGCTCGGCATTCATGCGATAGCTGGCAAAATGCTGGAGCACATCAAGACGTCGCTCAAGCTGACGGCAAGCGCAGGCATCTGCTCCGCGCACGGCCAGCTTGCGGAAGTACCCCGTTTGTATAAGGAAGCGCAGTTCGCCCTGAGCCAGCGGCTCGTGCATGGGGGGGATATCGTCATTCCGTATCGGGAAGACGGACTTATTCGGCCGCCCGATAATGCAGCCGCAGTCCTCCAGAGCGAGCCGTGGGAGCGCGAGCTTGATATCGCGTGGAGTACGGGCGACGAGCCGCTTGCGTCCGATATTGCAGAGGCTTGGATCGGCGCTGTGTGCGCGGTGGAGCAGGCAGAGACACTCAAGGAGCAGATGATGTTCCTGCAATCCTGGATCGTCACTTGGATACGCAAGCAGGGATGGTCGATGCACGAGGTCATGCAGGAGGATGCGAAGTGGTTCCACCACTCCGCGGAACTGCGCACGAAGCAGGAATGGGGTGACTGGATGCGGAGTGCGGTGCGGCGAATCGGCATGCAGGCGAGCATGGTCAGGCGGCGCAGCGGCAATCGGCTCGTCGCAGAAGTGAAGGAACTGATTGAGCGGGAGCTTCATACCGAGCTTACGCTGCAGGCAGTGGCGGATCGGCTCTTCATGAACGCTTCATACTTGAGCAGGCTGTTCAAGCAAGAGATGGACCGTCCGTTCTCCGCCTACTTGCTGGAGCGCCGTATGGAGCGCGCCAAGGATGTGCTTTTCCAAGGGGATCGGGTGTATGATGCCGCCCACGCAGCGGGCTTCCGTGACGTCAGCTATTTTACGAAGGTGTTCCGTAAATATTGGGGAGTCACGCCTAGTGAATGGAAGCGAGGATGATGAAGGCGTGGGGGCAGCTCAGCAATTGCCGCATTGCTATCAATTTACCAGAAGAAGTCATGACTCTCCTGTATTCCTGAAGGCTGCCTTCCCGTACGCTATAAGTGCGAGTTCAAAAAGAACGCTTTCAGCACTGAGAAGGTTGCAAGAACTCGAAGCATATACTCTTCGAGAGTGAATGCAAGATTGAGGCATGCGGAGTCAAGGAAAGGATGGGGGAGATGGATACGAAAGAGATGGACAATGCTCCGCGCTCACCGACGCGTCATTACTGGCGCAAGCTGTGGAGCGACGTGCGCAAGGACTGGGACTTATACATCGCGCTCATACCGGGCGTCGCCTTTCTTCTCTTGTTCAAGTACACCCCAATGTATGGCGTCGTCATTGCCTTCCAGGATTTCAACATCTTCAGCGGCATTGCGGACAGCCCGTGGGTCGGATTGGAGCATTTTGCGCGGCTGTTCCAATCTCCGAAGTTCGCGCAGGTGTTTTGGAATACGCTCATCATTTCGGTGCTGAAAATCGTGCTTCTATTTCCGCTCCCGATCCTGCTGGCCATTCTGATGAACGAGCTGACGAAAATGTGGTTCAAACGCCCGGTGCAGACGATTATTTACATGCCCCACTTTCTGTCTTGGGTCATCGTCAGCGGCTTGTTCATAGATCTGCTGTCCATTAATGGAGGTCTCGTCAATCGGATCATTGAATGGTTCGGGGGAGAGCCGATTAAATTCTTTCTCGATAACAGCGTCTTTCGCTGGCTGCTCGTCGGTACGGCCGGTTGGAAGGAGGCGGGCTGGGGCACAATCGTCTATTTGGCAGCCTTGAGCTCCATCGATCCGCAGCTGTACGAGGCGGCGAAGATGGACGGCGCGAACAAGTTCAGACAGATTTGGCACATTACGCTGCCGGGGCTCGTTCCCGTTATCCTGCTCATGTTCATCCTGCGGCTTGGCCACATGCTGGAAGCCGGTACGGAGCAAATACTCGTCATGTATAACCCGGTCGTCTATAACGTATCGGACGTCATCGGAACTTACGTGTACCGCACCGGTCTCGGGGAACAGAATTACAGCTTCTCGGCTGCTGTGGGCTTGTTCGAATCGGTGGTCGGCTTCATCCTCATCATGAGCGGCAATTATATTAGCCGGCGCACGCTCAATCGCGGCATCTGGTAGAGAGCGTGACGCGCCCGGCATGTCGGCGTAGTCGAGAGCGCAGCGTGGATGAATCAACGCGCCCGAGCAACAGAGGGAAGGACAGACAAATAGCGGGGCGCCACTATTGAAGAAAGGAGGCACGGCATGAAAACGGAACTAAAGAAGACGACAACGAAGCCGTCAACGATCCGCATATCGGCCGGAGAGCGTGTCTTCCACGCGCTGAACTATATCTTTTTTGCCCTCGTGTCATGGACGACGCTGTTTCCGTTCCTCAATTTGCTCGCCAAATCGCTTAGCAGCGAAGAGGCAGTGTTATCGGGACGCGTGTCCTTGTTTCCGGTCGACATTCAGTTTGGCACTTATCTGTATGTATTGAGTGATGCCAAATTCATGAACGCCTTCATGGTATCCGTTACGATAACGGCGGCGGGCACCGCTATCGGATTAATTATGACGGCTATTGCCGCCTATCCCTTGTCCAAGCCGCGCTTGCGCGGGCGCAAGTTCTTCATTTTGATGTATGTGTTCACGATGCTGTTCAGCGGTGGACTCATTCCCGCTTATTTGCTCATGCACCGGCTTGAGCTAATCGATACGCTATGGGTGCTCTTTTTGCCGAGTATGATTAGCGTGTTCAATATGTTAATCATCAAAAACTATTTCGAGTCGCTTCCCGATGAGCTGGAGGAGTCAGCCAAAATGGACGGCGCAACCAACCTGACGATTCTGCTTCGCATTACCGTGCCGTTATCATTGCCTGTGTTTGCGACGATTGCGCTCTTCTATGCGGTCGGCTTCTGGAATGATTATTTCGCCTCCATGATTTACATCAACTCGCCTGAATTGAAACCGCTTCAACTGTATTTGAAGGAGCTGCTTATTCACTCCAACATCACCTATCAGGACGGAGGGCATGTGCCGAACATCGATGCCGTCATGAACACGACACCGCAGGCGATTCAAGCCGCTTCGATTCTCGTGGCGACCTTGCCTATCTTGCTCGTTTACCCGTTTCTGCAGAAGTATTTCGTGAAAGGGGTGTTAATTGGTTCCGTTAAAGGTTAACGGCGTGAAGGATTGCTACAGGAGAACAAAAGAAAAGAGCGGAGGAATGTTCATGCGGCGTAATCAGATCTGGTTATCAATCGTGGCGGTGATCGCGGTGCTGTCGCTTATCGGCTGCAACGGCTCCAAGTCAGGCGCAGGCGCGGACGGTGGAGAAGGGGACGGGAAGCAACTGCGGCAACTGATGCCGTTCGAACGGTTCGAGCCGAACGGAGACGCGGTGGCGCAGTATTTGAAGGAGAAGACCGATTATACGGTTAAGTATGAAATGCTGCCGGCGGAGAATGCCGATGAGAAGTTGAACCTGCTTATGGCGAACAAGGAGCCGTACGATGTGTTGAAGCTTGCTCCGGCGCAATATTATCAGCTTGTGTCGTCTGGGGCACTCGAGCCGCTCGATGACTTAATTGAACAGTACGGGGCGAACATGAAGCAGGTCATCGGCTCCGAGTCTTGGGAAGGCGCGCGCTATGAAGGAAAAACGTATGCCATCCCTGAAACGGGAGGCGGTAGCGGCACGGCATCGTACGCGCTTGTCGTGCGCCAGGATTGGCTCGATGAAATGAACATGAAGGCGCCGACGAATCTCGACGAATTCGTCACCGTACTGAGAGCTTTTAAGGAGAAAAAGAAGGTAATCCCGTTGACGGGCGGTAAAGTACCTGTGCATCCGGACATCGCAAGCGTCTTTGGCTTAACGACGGCATGGATGGAACGGGACGGCAAGATCATTCATTCCGTCGAAGCGCCAGAGATGAGGGAATACCTTGCCTTCATGAGCACGCTGTATAAAGAGGGGCTCATCGACTCGGAGTGGGGCATTAACACGGCAGATAAATCGATTGAAAAGGTAGCCAGCGGTAAGGCGGCCATGTACAGTCCGGGCTGGTGGGTAGCGCCGAACCTCGTGAACGCCTTGGCGAAGAACTTCCCGGATGCAAAGCTGGGGATCGTACCTGTGTTGAAGGATAAGGCGGGCGTGGCACGAGTAGGCTCTGCTGGAAATACGATTAACTACTTCATCGCAGTGCCGAAGTTCGCGAAGCATAAGGAAGAAGCCGTCAAATGGCTCGACATGAAGTTTGACAAAGACATCTTCAAGGGCATCGCCATCGGTGAGGAAGGCGCACATCACAAGTTCGAGGACGGCGTCTATACGCCGATTATGCCGAAGTTCGCCGATGAGCGCAGCAACGCGAGCTCGTTCCTGACGGGAGTGGACGAGAAGAACTATCCGATTTACTGGCAGGCGCGCCTGAAGAAAAATCCAGTCGTGGAAAGCTATTTCGCCACATTCCAAAAGAACGCCGAAGGGCTGCTCGTCATCGATCCGATGAGCGCGGCGCCGCCGATTCCAGACATCTCGAAAAACCTGCAGCGGCTGAACAAGTATCAGGAGGACACATTCATCAACTTCATCAGCGGGACGGAGCCGCTCGACAATTACGATCAGTTTCTCACCGAATGGCGCGCTCAGGGCGGCGAGGAGATGGTGAAGGCCGCTAACGAGTGGTATGCCAAGCGCTAAAATAAAAGAATGCGTTCCATTAACAGAGATTGCACCGCCAGGTATCCATTGGGCGGTTGCAGTCTCTTTCATGTGTTTCTCGCATTTGTCGCTCTTGTACCACATGTCGATAGAAATGCCAATCACGGCTCCATCTCCGACGCGTGCTGCAACTCTTGCCTGAAGCTGACGAATCCCATACAATCGCGTTTAGCTCCACTCTCCTGCTGGTTCAGGTGGGAAATGATATTGGCACCGCACGTGCCTGAAGCAGTTACTTCATCCCTTTGAGCTTAGTCACACTCTTCCATCGGTTCAGAAGCGGAGTGTAGGAGTGGTGAGGAGACTCAGTGTAAAGTGAGTCCTCTGACTGAAAGGGAGAATGGAGCTAAAGGTAAAGTAGTATAGAGAATGTCGTCTAGAATGTCGTCTACGTCTACCAGGCAGGTTCGCCAACGTGTATCGTGTCAAATGAACGATGGAGGACATTTCAAATCCCTTTTTGTTAAAATGTCAGAGATCATTCCTTTCTGGAGTCAATGCAGTAGGTCATCCATATAACGAGGTGTTTGAATGAACGACGTGCCGGTTACGGAGTGGAAACAAGATGTAGGGGATGAGTGGTCTCCTGATCTGGATGAGCTGGACGACAGCATGCTGGTGCAGCGCTCGAAGCAGGGCGATCGGGAAGCGTATGGCGAATTGGTGCGCAGGCATCGGACCAAAGTATACGGCTACGCCCGATCTATCACGCAGGAACCATTTCTGGCCGAGGATATTGTGCAGGATGCGCTCATCCGGGCTTTTCTGCATCTCGGTTCGCTGGTGGATGCCGCACGGTTTCTGCCTTGGATCCATCGGATTGTGCGCAATCAGGCGTACACGAAGCTGAGGAGCAAGCCGATCGCCCAAGAGAGGACGTTCACCGGCTTGATGCGGGATGTGGAAGCGGAGTCGGAAGAGGAACAGTGGCACAATCTCGATTATATTATGCTCCGGCTTGCCCGTTCGGGAGTAGAAGGGAACGCGCAGGAAGCCACCCCCGAAGAGAGGCTCATGCGCAAGGAACTGCTTGAGACGATTGGCGGCATGCTGCGGTGCTTGAACCGGAAGGAACGGCAAATATTCGAGTCTCATTTCTTCGATCATTTGTCTCCTCAGGAAATTGCCAAGCTGTTCCACCTGTCAACTGCCAATGTATATCAAATCTTATCTCGTTCCCGAAAAAAAGTCGTTCAAGAAAAAATCCGCGTGTCTGTTGACCACTATGTCATGAACAGGAAGGATATGGGGTGCATGAAAACAAAGCTGCTGCCTAATTCCGGCACGCTAGCCGAAACATTTACATGGACGTCCGCCGCTTCGGCCCTGCACGGCCTGCTGTCCTATACGGACAAGGAGGAGTCGCTGACGAGGATTATGGGATTGAGCGGATATGCGTTCCGCATCAACATTTGCCGAGGCGACGTCAACATTGCTGGCCCGACTATTTACGATTTCAGGGATATTTTATCAAAAGGCTTGCGCAATCTCGGGTTCAGAGCCCGTATCGTCGACGCTATGCCCTTGAAGCTTGGGCCGAACACCAATCTGGTGGATGCGTCCATGCTCACGCCGGAGGCGAAAGCGAAGCGTAAGCTGCACGAGGCGCTTCCCGAAGCGCTCAATCTGATTCACGATTCCATTGATCGGGGGCTGCCCGTGCTGTCGTGGGATTTATTCGTACCTGAGTTCGGCCTCATTTATGGCTATGATGATGGAGCGCGAAAGCTTACGGCTGTGGAGTGCGGCAAAGAGGAACATATTCCTTATGATCATTTGGGACGGGGGATTCTCGAGGATTTATTCGTGCTGGCTATTGATGAGCCATGTATAACGGATGAACGCGGCCAACTAAAGGGTGCGCTGCAATTGATACTGGATCACTATCATGGCAGGGAAGAGCAGCCCCAGTACAGCGTACATGGCTTGGCCGCTTATGATGTCTGGGTGGAGGCCTTCCGCGGTGGAACGGTCGAACCGAACGGCAATTCATATAACATCGCCGTCGTTCAGGACGCCCGACATTACGCGGCACAGTTCCTGAATGAGTTGAGTGACACGTGGCAGGGCGGCGATGCCGCAGCAGATGATCGCCTCCGCAACCTAGGCAAGGAAGCGGCTGGGCTATATGCGAGCATGGCCGAGCAGCTGCAGGAGCTGCAGCAGATGTTTCCGTTCCCTGCCGGGGGAGAACCGAACGAACCGGAGCAGGCTGGACGCGCCATCACGATTTTACAGTCGGTCAAAGCGTTGGAAGAGCAGAGTATCGTCTTGTTGGGGCAGATGGATGCGGAACTGAACAAATAAGACGACGGGGACATCCTAAACAGGCGGGGTATCCCCGTTTTATTTTTGCGGAAATACGAAAGGAAGGCCCCCCGCTTAACACCAACGCAAGCGGGGAGACAAAAGCAGGCTGCTTAGACGGGACGGATGGACGGCCACTGCAATTCGATACCTAACTGCTGCAGCAGGCGCTGGTACGCTTCGAGATGCTGCTGCTGGCTTCGCACCGCGCGTGGCGCGATGCCCTTGTTCAAGGCATATGCCGCAAGAACGCCGGCCGATTCGCCAATGTTCCATTCGGCTGGATGCAAGCGGTAGCAGCCGTTAGTGATGTGCGTGGTGCCGATATTTTTGCAGGCCGGTATGAGATTGTCCATGCGGACGGGCAAGAGGCTCCCAAGTGGAATCTGAAACGGCAGGGAGGAAATATCTATGTAATTATTCCCGCCTGTCGAAGGGTGAAGATCGATGCGGTAGCAGCCGATGCCGACCGAATCCGGGAACGTTTCCGCCGGCTGTCCTGGGCGGAAATCGGTTGAGATGTGCTGCTCCAAGACGGTGAACTCGGCTTGAATCCGTCTCGATTCCCGGACGTAGGGGTACATCGCCATCCCGTCCGCTGTCCCCGCGACATCCTTGCGGAGTCGCAGGCCCGGATAACCGCAGCCTCCGTCATGCCGCGGCGCCTCAGTCTGCATCCAGTACAGCAGCGACAGGCTGAGCTGCTTCGCATCGTTCAGATGCTGTTCTTTTTCAGCTTCGCTAACATCGATAATGGAGCCGAGCCAGTAATCGTTCTGCGGCCAATTGACGACCGTCACGGCTTGGGGAATGGAGTCGGCAGCCTGATCATACAGCGAAGGATCGGTGATTTGCCGGTAATGAAACAGCGGGAACGACCCTTGTTCGCGAAAGAGAGAGTATTTCACCGGCTCTAGGGTAGACGGCTTGACACCGGTCCAGCTCAGCAGGCGATCTGGCCAAAAGGATGGCTTGTATTGGCGCCAGAAATCGTAGCGATCCGGCTTCGCAATCGTATGGTTTTCGCCTTCTTCGTAATCGACGGCGAAGCAATAAGTGATGCCCTGCATATTTTGCGGCTCAGCGGCCCCCGGAACGGCATGCGGTTCGCCAGTGTCACGCTGCGATTCCGCTCCAGTGACATATTCCGTACCGGATAAGGCGAGCAAATCGCCGCATTCGGTCGCATCGAGAAAATAGGGCGCCGTGCAAGTATATGCGTTCCCTTCCGCATCCTGTACGGTGACGGCACGAATGCGGTCGCCTTCGACCTCGGCGCCAACCGCGCGGCATCTGGTGTGGATGGTGAGCCGGCCGCTATGCACATAAGGGAACAGCATCGATTCCAGCACGTGCAGCGCAATGCGCGGATCGTGACACAGGCGGCTCACGTTGCCGTTCCCGGGGTTCAAGTTCCGATTCGAGCGCGCCTTCGCGTTGAGCGGCAGATGCTCGCGATAGTAGCGGCGTATAGCATTGCGGAACTGCCGATACGTCTCCGTGCAGCCGAACTGCTCAATCCACGGATGTTCGTCCGGTGGAACGAGCTGGCTTGTCAATTGTCCGCCGATGCGGGCGGTCTCTTCCGTGAGCAGCACCGTCTTTCCCAATCGACAGGCGGCCAATGCCGCGGCGCAGCCCCCCATGCCTCCGCCGATGATGACGAGATCAGCTTCCCATTCGGACTTTTGTTGTGCCATAATATACTCCTCCTTGCAGCGTTGTTTTCCAATCATTACCTACCAATATTATTATAGGAAAACTGGAGTGCAGCCGAATAGCGAATTTCTTTGCTATTTGTGGTAATTGGGATACGAATTTCCTTAAAACGAAAACAAGACACGTTGGCCGGGAGGAAATTGAGGCCATGCGTGTCCTGTCGTAAGCACCGGAGGGGTGGGTTGAGGAAGTTAGCTATATTAATGGTTAGGGGCGTTCATTGACGAATGCGTTGCTCGACCTTTGCCGTCAGTTCTTTCTTCGACTTGATGAACTGCTCGACGAGTTCATAGAGAGTGACGCCGGTATCAAGGGACTTTTTGTCCTTGAACGTGGCATAGCCGTCGCCGCCGGCAATGAGGAAATCATTCGTCGCTACGCGGTATGATTTATCCGCAACGAGTGCTTGGCCTCCGACCTTAACGTCGGTTACGCGGCTGCCTTGCGGCTGCTTCTTGTCGAAGGAGAAGGACATGCCGCTAATTTGCGGGAAGCGCCCGGAACCAGAGTCGAGTTCGCTCACGCCGTTCTCCAGCGCGGCTTTCAGTTCGCTGCCGCTCACTTCCACGACAGCAAGCGTGTTCGGGAATGGCAGCACGTCATACAGATTCCGCTTCGTTACATCTCCGGCGAGGATGGATGTGCGGATTCCGCCGGAATTCGTCAGCGCCACATCTGCCTCGAAGCCCGGCATGCTGCGTGTCCGCTCCAGCATTGCATCCGTGATCAGATTGCCCAGATTCGTTTCTTCCGCACGGATTTTGGTGCGGTCCCCTTCAAGCGCAACCGCTGCCGTCGCGATTTTTTCATTCAAAAGTCCATCGGTTTCTTTCTTCAAATCATCGACCATCTTGGCGATGCCTGCATCCGGTGCAGTCTTCTCGTCATATTCGAGCAATCCGCCTGAGAAGTGGACAAGCGCGCCGTCATGGTAGAACAAGTCGACCCGGCCAAGCGATTTGCTATACTCCCAGTCCTGCACAATATAGGTGCCGTTCACGAGCTCCGGCTCTGCAATGCGTGTATGGGAATGCCCCCCGATAATCAAGTCAACGCCCTGCACTTGCTTCGCGATGTCACGGTCTTCCGTCAACCCGGAATGGGAGACGATAATAACATGATCCGCTTGCTTCTGCAGCTTCGGCACCCACTCCTTCGCAACCTCCACCGGATTGGTAAATGTGAGCCCCTTCACATTGTCTGGATGGGTGACGATAGGCGTATCTTCGGTAATGAGGCCGAGAAAGGCGAATGTTTTACCTTCGATTTGCTTGATGACATACGGCTGCAGCAGCGGCTTGCCTTGTTCGTCGAACACGTTGGCGCCGAGCACGGGGAACTTGAACAGCTTGCTGGCCTTCGTCAACTGCTGATGACCGAAGTCAAATTCGTGATTGCCGGCGACCATGAAGTCATAACCAATGGCATTGACGATTGGGGCAACCGACTCACCTTGAGACAGGTTGACATAGATAGTTCCTTGAATCATGTCGCCCGCATCGACTAGCATGGTGTTCGGATTTTCTTCCCGCAGCGACTTCATGAGTGTCGCCAGCTTGGCATAGCCCATTTCTTTAGCTTTTTCATCGTCCAGAATGTGGCCGTGTACATCATTCGTATGGCCAATCGTAACATGGACCGTAATGGCATCACCCAGCGTCTTGAAGAACTGCTCGCGAGTAATCGGTCCCGTCTGACTGCTATCGAACTGCAGCTCAAGCCCTGCCTTTTTAGCTACAGCTTGCAGCATGACTGCGTCGGCAGGCTGGTGGAGCTGCTTCCACTGTTCTGCGCTTACGATGCTTTGCTGCTTGGCCCAGGTGAGTGCTTTGGCGCCCCAATGGCGGATAGAAGGATCGGCGGCTGTCACCGTTTGTTCCGTTCCTTGGACACGCGCCAGCATTACGACCGCTTCGGCAAGCGTAATCGGGCGTTCCAGAGCCACATCGTTGCCCGAGCCGGAAATATAGCTCTTTTCCTGCATCCATTGAACGTGGTTGATGGGCTGCAGGGGATCCGCATATAAGGACCCGGCAAATATGGATGTAATGAGTGCTGCCAACACTGCGGATACGCCTATTTTTTTCATTTTTCTAACCGACCTCCGTTTTTTGGGTTTCTGTTGAGTTGCTGTAAATTGATCGTAAGACAAGGGGGAGCGGGGAACAATGCACGCTTTGTTAAATGTATATAAAAGTTATGTAAAGAGATGCAGCGGCGCATATAAAAAGGCCAATCAGAAAGTTAATGTGCATGTTCAAAAGGATACTTTTTGAACAATCTCTAATAAAAAAGCTGTCCCGGCCACATTGATGTGAGGGACAGCTTGGTTGCTCGTGCTCTATCTATTTGTATTATAGCTCATCGAATCCGTTATCGTCGCCGACCTTGCCGTAATTGCGGGACTTCGCCTCGAAGAAGTCGGTCTTCGTCGCATTCAGCGCCTCGTCGGAGAATGGTTTAATCCACGGCATGCAGTTCACGTCCACGCCGTCGTACGCTTTGTCCATGCCTATGAGGTTCAAGCGGCGATTGGCGATGTGCTTGATGTAATCGCTCAGCTCGCGCAAGTCGATGCCGCGTACATTTTGCAGCGTGTAGTGCGCCCAGTTCGTCTCCAACTGCACGGCCCGGTCGATCGTCTCGTAGACGAACTTCGTATTCGCTTCCGTGTTCAGCTCTGGGAAGTCACGCAGCAGTTGCTTGAACACTTCGCCGAAGAAGTAGCAGTGCTGGTTCTCGTCCCGCTGAATATAGGAGATCATTTGGCTTGTCGCCATCATCTTCTGATCGCGCGCCAGGTTATAGAAGAAGGCGAATGTGCTGTAGAAGAAGATTCCTTCCAGAATCAAGTCCGCGACGAGCGCTTTGAAGAACGTCTGAGGCGTCGGGTCGTCGCGGAATGTTTGATAAATGTCGGCGATGAACCGGTTGCGCTCAAGCAGCACGCGGTCATGCTTCCAATATTCGAAGATCTCCTTCTGTTCCTGGTCAGATACCAAGGAAGAGAGCACGTAAGAATAAGATTGGTTATGAACGACCTCCTGCTGCGCAATGATGGCTGCGATGGCCTCCAGGGAGGAATCGGTGAAGTATTTCTTCACATCTCCGACGAACATCGTCTGCATGGAATCGAGCACCGCCAGGAGCGAGATATTAATCTTGAACGCATTCCGCTCTTCAGGCTCGAGCAGCGGGTATTGCTGCGCATCCTTGGACATCGGAATTTCATCCGCGATCCAGTGGTTGAGCAAAAGCACTTTATACAATTTATACATATGCGGCATGCGAATGTCGTCCCAGTTCAACACGCCGGAGCATTCTCCCATAATAATGCGCGTCGATTTGTTCGGTGCTTCCGTATTGAAAATGAGCTGACGGCTGAGCTCGCGATCGAGTAGTGTCATCATGACTCTCCTTTTCTGTTAAAGATCGTGATCAAAAAGGTCCCTTTTCAGCACCGAGAAGGTTGCAAGAACTCGAAGAAGGAGGAGCGCAGTGTAGATGGAGACTACATGAGCACCGGACTTCGAGAGTGAATGCAAGATTCGATGCCGAATCGGATCTTAGGATGCTTCGTGATCAAAAGGGAACTTATTTGATAACCTCTTAAGGGTGGATGCTGTACCGATCCATGGTGCGCACACGTAAGCTTACGAGCTGCAGGATTCGCACTCTTCCACGGTTAAGGCTTGGCTGCGCACGTAATAGGTGGACTTCAGGCCTGATTTCCAAGCGTGCAGATGCAGTGCGAGGAAGTCGACCGCCTTAATGTCTGGGCGCACATACAAGTTGAAGCTCTGTCCTTGGTCAATGTGGCGCTGGCGTGCAGAGGCCATATCGATCGACCAGTGTTGATCGAGACGGAATGCCGTCTTATAGTACCAGATTGTCTTCTCCGAGAGGTCTGGTGCCGGATTCGCGATCTTATAGGTCGTCTTCTCTTCATAGCTCAAGAGCTCGTATACCGGATCGATGCTGGCTGTAGAGCCTGCGATAATAGACGTCGAACCGTTCGGTGCGACAGCCATCAGCCAAGCGTTGCGCATGCCATTCGTTTTGACCTGCTCGGCCAACTCACGCCATTGTTCGGTCGTCACTTTTGGACCTGGGCGGGTGCCTGTCGTATATTCACGGTCTGTGAAGTAACGGCCGTTCTCCCACTCCGATCCTGCAAAGAGCGGATAAGCGCCTTTTTCTTGTGCGAGCTGCATGCTTGCTTGGATTGCCAAATAACTAATGCGTTCATATAAATAATCGTTGTATTTCACGGCGTCTTCGCTTTCCCACGCGATGCCTTCCAACGCTAGCAGGTGATGCAGACCGAACGTGCCTAGTCCGATGGCGCGGTAGCGGCGGTTCGTGTACTGTGCTTGCAGCACTTCGATATTGTTGATGTCAATTACGTTATCGAGCATGCGCACTTGAATCGGAACGAGCCGATCGAGCACGTCTGCGCGAACAGCGCGCGCCAAGTGAATCGAGTTCAAGTTGCAGACGACGAAGTCGCCTGGAATTTTGCTAATGATGATGCGTGTCTGTCCGTCGTTCGTAACGAGCTCTTCTTGCTCGATGACTGTCGGTGACATGTTCTGCATAATTTCTGTACAGAGATTCGAACAGAAAATAGTGCCGTGTCCCTTGTTCGGGTTGGCGCGGTTCGCCGAATCCTTGTAGAACATGTACGGCGTGCCCGTCTCAAGCTGGGATTTCAAGACTCGCTTCATAATGTCGATGGCCGGCAGCGTAATGCGGGACAGATTCGGGTTCGCCACCGCCTCCGCATATTTCTCTCGGAAGGAGCCTTGGCCTGGCGCTTCGTCGTAGAAGTCTTCCAAGCCTAGGGGGCGGCCGTTCTTATCCTTCCAGCCCATCGTCTTCTTCACTTCATGCGGGCAGAACAGATGCCAATCCTCGCGCTGCTCCACCGCTTCCATGAACAGGTCGGGGAGGCTGATGCCGTGGAAAATATCGTGTGCGCGCATACGTTCGTCGCCGTTGTTCAGCTTCAAATCAAGGAAGGACAGAATGTCCTTATGGTACACGTCCAAGTAGACCGCAATCGCGCCTTTGCGCGTGCCGAGCTGGTCTACGCTTACAGCTGTATTGTTCAACTGGCGGATCCACGGAATGACGCCTGAGCTCGTATTTTTGTGACCGCGTATATCAGATCCTCGCGCCCGCACTTTACCGAGATAGACGCCGATGCCGCCGCCCATCTTGCTTAAGCGGGCTACGTCTGTATTGGAGTCGAAGATGCCCTCGAGCGAGTCGTCCACCGTATCAATGAAGCAGCTCGACAATTGCCCGGCAACCTTCTTGCCCGCGTTCGCCATCGTCGGTGTCGCCGCCGTCATGTACAGGTTGCTCATTGCCCAATACGCTTCCTTCGTCAATTCCATGCGGCGTTCCACTGGCTCCTGATGCATCAGGTACATGGCGATAATCATATAGCGCTCCTGCGGGAGCTCCATCGTGCGGCCCTCGAAATCCGTCGCCAAGTAGCGTTCTGCCAAGGTTAAGAGGCCGATATAATCGAACAACTCGTCGCAGGAAGGTGTGATGGCCTGGCCGAGATCGCGTATTTGTTCTGCCGTGTATGCTTCGAGCAGTTCCTGACGGTAAATGCCGATGTCCGCCAATTGCTTGACGAGCTTGTAGAAATCTCCGTAAGGCTTGTCTGGATAGGCCTTGTAATTGCGGTGCAAAGCGGCTTCTTTATACAGCTTCGTCATCAATGAACGCGCCGCAACGAACTTCCATTCGGCTTCTTCCTTCGTGACCATTTCCAGAGCCGTCATGATGCATGTTTGCGTAATCTCGGCAGCTTGAACCGTGCTGTGGCGCAGCTTGGAGAGCACGCCGCGATGCCAGCGTTCGCGGTTCAGATGGGGATAAGGGCTCATAATTCGCTCGCCGTAGCGCATAATTCGCTCCGGATCGAAGGCTAGCGAGCGATTGTTGGGTTTCAAAACGGTCTGAACCGTATGAGTTGGGGTCGTATTCATCCGTGTTCTTCCTCCTCGAACATCCATCAGTCTATATTGTTTTTGTTCCGCGTCCATGAAAAAACCGTCCCTTTACCGGAATAGGATTAGGAACGGCAGCATGCCGTATGTATCGTATAGATTGGGCCGACACCTGGGCAGTAGCCAAGGGCCCAAAAGGCACCCTTCGGCACTTTTTACAGTGGCGGGACCGCGACGGAATTGCATCGTCTTCCCTATTAAGCTCCGGTTCAATCCACGAGGGGGTGTTGAACGTTAGAACCTATCAATATTCTATATGTTGTTGTGCATATGTAAATATACTACAACATATAGGGTATGTAAATAGGCTTGAGGTGATAAATCTCACGAGAAATAGACAAGATTTTTAATTGATTTCACCTTAAAAAAACACCAACGCATGAAAAGATCCGCCATGGTGAAGAGGAGGCCATTCTCTTAAAATAAGATCAAACGAACTCATTAAAAAAAGGTGAAATGGAAGGGGGAAATTGTAAGAAATAAGGCCGGATGGCCGAAAACACGCACACATGTCACACCGGCATACCACATTCATGTGCCGGAATTGCTGCGGTGCGAGCGGGAGATTCACATTGGCATTAAGATATATACAAAAAACGCCCGTAATCACGGGCGCGATGAGCGGCTATGTGGCTATGCGGCAACAAGGTGAATAACATCGTCAGGGTGAACAACATCGCGAAATTGCACGAGGAATAGCGGTAACGGTGTTCTACATACCGGCTGACTTCTGCAGCCGGCGCACAATCGCCATAAAGTCTTCCTGTGAGATGCCCGGCGCGAATTCCTCAGGCAAGTCGTCGAAATCGGGAATCGGCGCACCGGCAGGTGTGCCTTCTATGACTTCAAGCGGTCCGCCGTCGATCGGGTGCTGTCCGCGCCAAATCAGCCCGATATCGCGGTAATCGTTGTCGCTCCAAGTATACAGCTTGCGACCCAGCCCCATATCCTCGAATTTGCGTGTTGTGTCAAATGCGCGGTTGTCCAGATTCGGAATCGGGATCAGCTTCGTCATGTCTACTCCGGTCGCGATTTCCAGCGCCTTGGCATAAGCAAGAATATGTGCGCCCCCGCGCACAAGAAGGTAGCCTATCATTTCCCGCGCGGTCGGGTGATCCGTCATTTCGTAGACACGCATTTTGTGAGTGCGCGCACCGCATTCCAAGAAGAAGTTGTGCAGCAAATCTAATACAAGGTTGCCGCTGTTAAAGACATAGTCTCCGGCCCACGGCCTGCCCATGGAGTCGCCGACGACGGCGGTCTGCGCCGTGGCGATAAAGTGATAAGTGTTGCGCACATTTTTTCCCGGAGCAAGCGGTGTCGTATCCGGAGCGCTTGGACGGGTCGTTCCCTCGAGCACCAGATTAATCGTGTTCGTGACAAGCTCCACGTGACCGAATTCTTCGGCGGTAATGCTGGCGACGATATCATAGAACGGCTTCAGCTTTTTTTTCTGCCGAAAATTAAACGACTGGAACATGTAGTTGTTCAGCGTGGACATTTCCCCGAACCGACCGCCTAGCAGCTCCTGCACCGCGGCAGCGGCATTGGGATCGCCATGCTTCGGCGCGGGCAGATCAATAACCAATCGATTGATGCGTTTAAACAATGTTCTCCCTCCTTCGGGATACGGATGCCCGTTCGATGCTGTTGGCTTCAGACTCAGCAGTTCTTGTTTCCATCGATTTAGGAGTATGCGGAGATGGGTTGACCCTATGCCCAAAAATGAGAACAGGGGAGCACCTTCATTAGGATGCTTCCCTGTTGTGGACTACTGATCGTTTAGAACTACAGACTCATCATTTAATCCCCGATATCGTAAAATTATCAATAATATGCTTCTGGAAGTAAATAAAAATCGCCATGACCGGCACCACCATAAAGGTCGCGCCAGCCATCTGAAGCGCGTAGTTTCCCCCGTATTGCCCTTTCAACAAGGAGAGGCCGACAGACAGCGTGTAGAGGCTCTCGTCATTCGCGATGATGAGCGGCCATAGGAAGCTGTTCCAGCCCCCGATAAACGCCAAAATCGCTTGCACGGCGATAATCGACTTCGAGATCGGAAGCACGATCTGCAGGAAGATGCGCAATTCGCTTGCGCCGTCTATACGGGTCGCTTCAAGCAGCTCGCTCGGAATCGTCGACATGAATTGGCGGAACAAGAAGATGCTGAATGCGCCGGCAAGCCCCGGAAGCACAATCCCAAGCATCGTATTCGTTAAATCCATTGAGTTCAGAATGAGATAGACAGGAATCATCGTCACCTGACCGGGAATCATCATCGTGGCCAATACGAGTATGAACAGCGAGTCCCTGCCTTTAAAGCGGTATTTGGCAAAGCCGTATCCGGCCATCGCGTTCAGGAACAAGCCGCAGAAAGAGCACAACACGATAATAAGCGTGTTCTTCAAATATACGCCGAAGTTCATGTTGTTAAACAAGTACTTGAAGTTGTCTAATGTAAACTCGTTCGGCCATAGTGTCGGCGGAATTTGCAGAACCTCTTTCTCCAGCTTGAATGAAGATAGAGCCATCCATATAAACGGCACCATAAAGATAATGCCGCCAATGGTCAACAGCGTACCTGCAATCCATTGGAACCACTTGTGCGTCACATTGCTGCCCACCTTAGCGGACGATGCGGTAGTTGAATTCATCGGTACACCTCCTGCTTACGTTAGATCCGATTCTTTGCGCTGCAGAGAGAACTGGAACAGCGTGATCGCGATGATCGCGATAAACAGGACAAAGGATCCTGCCGCTGCATATCCAAAGTTGCTCAATTGGAAGCCGTTGCGGTAAATGAACAGAGCCACCGAGGTGGTGCCGTCAAGCGGCCCGCCCTGTGTCATCACGAACGGTTCTTCAAAAAACTGCAGCCAGCCGATCATGGTCGTAATCGATACGAAGAAGATGGCGAATCGCAGCATCGGAATCGTTATGCTCGTAATCTGCTGCCACGTATTGGCGCCGTCAAGCTGTGCAGCTTCATAATAGCTCTTTGGAATGCCTTGCAGCGCAGCGATGAATATGATCATATTCAGGCCGATCGCTCTCCATAGAGCCAGCATAATAAGCGAGATCTTGGCTATAGTCGGCTCAGTCAGCCAAGGGATGGCAGGGAGATTGAGCAGTTCAAGCACGTAATTGAACAGACCGAAGCTCGGATTGTACAGATAACTCCAGACCACCGCAACCGCGACAACGTTGGTGATGGATGGCAAGTAATATACGACCCGGAACGCCTTGAATATACGGTGTGTGCCAATATTAATCAATAGAGCGATACCGAGTGAGAATACGATGACAAGCGGTACGCCGATAATGACATAAAATAAGGTGTTATAAATCGACTGCATAAAGACAGGATCTGAAATGACGCTTACATAGTTCTCGAATCCGACGAACTTAATGTTCGAATAGTCTGCCAGACCTGCCAAGTCCATGTTGGTGAAGCTGATCACCAACGCTACCGCGATGGGCAGAAGGGAGAACAGGGCAAGCAGAATCAACGTTGGAGTTATAAAGAAGTAAGGTGCCTTGTTGTTAAAGAAACTTTTCATACCGATTCATCACTTCCTTTACTCTTGCGCCCATCGCAAGTGGACGGATATCGGCTAACTGGCTTCAGGCCGGTTAGCGCGCTAGACCCTATTATTTGTTTAAAATTTGATCGGCCTTCTGATTGAAGGCATCCATCTCTTGCTTCACATCGTCGCCGGCTCGGATAACCTTTTCAAAGCTGCCCATGTAATTCTGAGCAATCTCTTCCCACTGCTTAATGAGCGGCAGCGGTCTAGCCGATTTCAATTGCTCGCCAATGACTTTGTAGTTGGGGTCGCTTTGCAGCTTCTCGGTCTCCCACGCTTTCTTCGCGGCAGGCATTTCCGATGCAACCTCCATCCATTTGAGCTGGGTTTCCGGCTGGCTCATCCATGCGACGAACTTCATGGCAGCTTCGGGCTGTTTCGTATACTGGAACACTGACAAGTTCGAGCCGCCCAATGTGGAGATATTGTTCTCTTTCTTAGGCAGCACCGCTGTAGCCCATTTGCCTTCTAATTCAGGAGCTTGATCTTGGACCATCTTCACCATCCAAGGACCGCTGATGAACATAGGGGTAACGCCTTCTCCCTTAAAGGTTTGAATCATGTCGATGCCAAGATCTAACGGCGCGGATCCATTTTTGAAGAAGCTATTTAAGTAATCAACGGTTTCGACGAATTGAGGCTCGTTGAACAATGGTTTACCGGTATCGTCAATCAGCTTGGAACCGTTTTGACGCGCAAACATAAAGCCGAGTGATGATTCCTTCGGGTCTAGAAGGATTCCGTATTTGTTATCCCCGCGCTGCTTCAGCTTAAGTGCGGCATCCTGCAGTTCTTCCCATGTAGCGGGGGCGTGGTCGTAACCGACTTCTTTCAACAGATCCGTTCGGTAGTATAGGAAGCGGGTATCGATATACCAAGGAACGCCTACGTACGCTCCCTCGAATGTCGCCGTCTCCACTGAGCCGGGATAGAAGTTGTCAGGACCGAATTCAGGGTATTTATCAAGATAAGGAGTTAAGTCCATTAAGGCTTTGGCAGTCGCGAATTCCGGAATCCAAGTCGTTCCCATCTGGACAACATCGGGACCTTTCTTCGAAGCGACGGCTGTCAGGAGCTTGTCATGAGCGGCGCCCCAAGGGATGGTCTGCACGTTGACCTTAATATTCGGGTTCTCTTTCTCGAATTGTTGAGCGAACTCTTTCATTTGATTGCCCATGGCCCATACACTGATCTCAACCTTTTCTTCTTGTCCGTTCTTGCCGCTGCTTGTTGCTTCATTAGATGATGAAGATGATGAACAGCCTGTCAGAATTCCCATAACGATTAAAGTGGTGGCCAATACGGTTGCTAATGTTTTCCGCATCTTAACTACTCCTCCCAAGGCTTCCTTCTGAATATGGTGGGTCTTTCTCAACCCTTTTCATGCGCAGTGCGTGTAAATCCAACCGACAGAAAACACCACACCTCCGTATCTTCAAAATCTTTACCCCTTATCATGCTTAAACATAACAGCAGGATTGAAATAGCAATCCTATGTGAAACGTTTCGAATAAAACAAAAAAGAGAAAATCTAGGTGTTATTATTGTTTTATAAACGTTTCGATACACATTATATACCATCATGTAATCGTATTCAAGCGGATTTTTTTCTATAATAAAAACGTTTCGAATATGAATAAAGCACCCGATTAACTGCTGTTGACTCTAAAATGAAAGAACATTATAATTCGATTTATAGTAATAGAAACGTTTCGAATAAGATTGTAAGCATGATAGAACTGTTATTGATTCATATCTGAAATCAATGTCGCATGGAAGCAAGCCATGACATGGAGGTTATTCAATTGACAGAACAGCAATTGATTTCACTGATGAAGCAGATGTCTCTGGAAGAGAAAATCGCTCAACTGCTGCAGCTGGCAACTCCGTTTTTTGAAGGAGCAAAGAGCGAAGGCCGAATCACCGGTCCCATGGCATCCATGGGCATTACGGAGAACATGGTGCGAAATACAGGCTCCATCTTAGGTCTGACAGGGGCAGAAGAGGTCATTTCCGTCCAGCAAGCGCACATGCGGAATAATCGCCTCGGAATTCCATTGCTCATCATGGCGGACATTATTCATGGATATAAGACCATATTTCCGATCCCATTGGCACTGGGGTGTTCATGGGATGCAGAGCTCGCGGAGAAATGCGCGGCAATCGCAGCCAAAGAAGCCGCGGTATCCGGCGTGCATGTCACGTTTGCGCCGATGGTGGATCTCGTTCGCGATCCGCGTTGGGGAAGAGTGATGGAATCAACCGGAGAGGACCCTTATTTGAACGGGGAATTCGCCCGGGCATTCGTGCGCGGGTTTCAGGGCCGTGATTTGAGCGGGGATTCCGATCGGGTTGCAGCCTGCGTGAAACACTTTGCGGCGTATGGAGCTGCGGAAGGCGGACGTGATTATAATACAGTCGACATGTCGGAACGGCAGCTGCGAGAGTATTATTTGCCGGCGTACAAAGCGGCGCTGGAGGAAGGCTGCGAGATGGTCATGACGTCCTTCAATACGGTGGATGGTGTTCCGGCGACCGGAAATAAACGATTGATGCGAGATTTATTGCGGAATGAATGGGGGTTTGACGGCGTTCTTATTTCAGATTGGGGCGCAGTGAAGGAAATGATTCCCCACGGTGTGGCGGCAGATGAAGCGGAGGCTGCGAGCAAGGCTATCCACGCAGGAGTTGACATCGAAATGATGACCTCTTGCTATGTGAATCATTTGCAGCAGCTTGTCGAGAGCGGCTTGGTGGACGAAGCTTTAATTGACGAAGCGGTGCTTCGCATCTTGAAGCTGAAGCAGAAGCTGGGACTGTTCGACAATCCGTTACGGGGGGCCAATGTCGAATCGGAGCGAGAGATTTTGTTCTGCGGGGAACATCGCCAAGCGGCACGAGAAGCTGCGGTCAAGTCTTGCGTCCTATTGAAGAACGAAGGCGTTCTGCCGCTAGCGAAAGAGCAGAAAATTGCGCTTGTCGGTCCGTTTGCCCAAAACGGCGATATTCTTGGCCCGTGGTCCTGGCTTGGTTCCCAGGAGGAAGCTGTACAGTTATATGAAGGCTTCACGAGAATCGTTGAGCCGTTACAGGTTGCCGTCGCGGAAGGCTGCGGCATTGAAAGCGCTTCGGAGGAGCAATGGAAGGCTGCGCTCGAAGCTGCGCAGAACGCCGATGTCATTGTGCTCGCGTTAGGCGAACACTCTGACATGAGCGGTGAGGCCGGATGTCGGGCCGATATTCGCTTGCCGGAAATACAACGGCAACTGATTGCCGCCTTGAAGCCGCTGAACAAGCCGATGGTTGCCGTGCTCTTTAACGGACGACCGCTTGACCTGCACGGTATCCATGATCAGGTGGGTGCAGTTCTGGAAGCCTGGTACCCGGGAAGCGAAGGCGGGACAGCCGTTGCGGAACTGCTATATGGCTTGGCCAACCCGTCTGGGAAGCTGACGATGTCATTTCCTTATGCTGTCGGCCAGGTGCCGGTTTATTACAATTATTTCAACACTGGTCGTCCGCAGGGAGCGCCTGACGCCCAAGTGCGTTATGTATCGCAATATTTGGACATACCGAATGAACCGCTGCTGCCGTTCGGGTTCGGTCTGAGCTACACGTCCTTCTCATATGGCGAGATTAGCCTTTCCTCGGAACAGATGACCGTAGAGCAGCCTCTTCATATAAAAGTACGTGTGACCAATACAGGGAATCAACCGGGAGAAGAGATTGTGCAGCTCTACGTGCGCGATATGGCGGGAGAAGTCGTTCGGCCTGTGAAAGAACTGAAGACCTATCGCAGAATAAAACTAATGCCGGGCGAGAGCCATGAGATTTCATTTTCCTTAACGGAACGCCAGCTCCGCTATCACCATGCGGATTTGCAATATATAAGCGATGCCGGTGAGTTTGCCGTCTATGTTGGTCCGAACAGCCGGGATGTACAGGAGCTTCGATTTACATTGATGAAGTAAAGAAAGCGAGTGGAAATCATGACAACGACGACGAATCATCTTGTCCCGATTCAAACGGGTGATTTGAGATTCACGTTTCTGGACAGCGGTGATATCCGGGATATTACCCATGGCACTACGATGATTAACCAAGTGGTGTCCAACCCGATTGACGGCTCAATGAACAACTTATACTTGCGTCTGCACCGGGACGGCGGAATTCAAGTCGTGCCTTTGCTGGGCCTGCGATCAGACAGCCAGTTACGGTACTCAGATTCTAAAGTGATGTGGGAAGGCAAAGTGGAGGGGCTTCGGTATAAAGTGACCTTTACATTGACTCCGAATGACATATGGTTTTGGGATGTTAGCCTCAACGGGTATGACGTGGAAGTAGATTTGATTTACGGACAAGATCTCGGTCTGGCGGATAAGGGGGCTGTCCGCAGCAATGAAGCATATCTATCCCAATATATCGACCATGCCGTGTTCGAAGACGAACAGAAGGGCTATGTCGTCTGCTCGCGGCAGAATCAACCGCAGCAGGGGACATTTCCTTATTTGCAGCAGGGTGCTTTGACCAAGGCGGTCGCATACTCCACGGATGGATATCAATTTTTCGGCTTGTCGTATAAGGACACGAATGAACCGGAAGCATTGACTCGAGATGTACTGAGCAATGAAGTGTACCAATACGAATTCGCGTACACTGCACTGCAGTCAGAGCGAATTCGCCTGAATGGTTCGGCGCGGTTCGTATTTTATGGCTTGTTCAAGCCGGATCATCAGGCTGCGGTTACATCGTTGGAGTTCGAAGCGGAAGTGCTGCATGCATGGAAGCAAGCGGATGCGCAACCGGCAGCGATGGGGCGGCATATCGACAAGGCCAGCCTTGCCGCGCATATTGGAGCGCCATTGCATACTGAATCGATGACGAATAAAGACATCGGGCGATATTTTCCGAACCGCCATCAAGAAGAATGGGATGGAGAGGAATTGCTCTCTTTCTTCACGGAAACGCATGAGCATGTCGTGCTGAAGGAAAAAGAGCTGCGGGTTGAACGCCCGCACGGTCATATCGTCATGACGGGCCACAATGCTCGCTTGAACGAACAAGTTCTCACATCTACTTCCTATATGTACGGGATATTTAACTCCCAACTGGTACTAGGGAACACCTCGTTCAACAAAATGCTGTCCAATGCCCGCAATGCGCTCAATGTGATAAAAACATCGGGACAGCGCATCTATGTCGACATGAACGGCACATACCGCCTGTTGACGATGCCGTCCATGTTCGAGATGGGCTTTAATTACGCCCGTTGGTTCTACAAGACAGCCGATGATACGATCATCATTACGAACTTTACGGCTTTGGATACGCCGGAATTGCAACTTCATGTCCGTTCTGACAGCGGCCGGTCGTACCGATTCATCGTTACTAACCAAATCACGATGAACAACAATGAATATGAGGCGCCGTATCACATGCGACAAGATGGAACCTTCTTGTCGTTCCATGCGGACACTGTATCAGACAGCGCCTCTACGCTGCCTCATCTCTGCTATCGTATGAATGTAATTGGAGCGGATGTGACGGTGAAGGACGAAGCTGCGTTGGCCGATTATGTCCACCCGGGGGCGGCATCGCTTGTGGTGCTCCAATTGAGTGAGAGCAGTGAATGGAAGCTCACGGTGCAAGGATTGCTTCAGGGGGAAGAGTTGCCGATCCGGGACTTGGACGCAGCATCCGAGATTCCACGTTACCGCGCTTATTATGAGACCATAATGAACAGCTTCCGCTTGTCCCATCGTGAAGGGGCGAAGCAGTCTGAGCTTGACAAGGTAAATACACTTGCTTGGTGGTATACCCACAATATGCTGGTTCATTACTCCGTACCACACGGTCTCGAACAATACGGAGGCGCTGCATGGGGGACGCGCGATGTCTGTCAGGGACCGACAGAATACTTCATGGCGACGCAAAAATATGATCAAGTGCGTGATATTCTTAAGATGGTATACGCTCATCAATATGAGGACGACGGAAATTGGCCGCAATGGTTCATGTTCGATCAATATTATCGGATTCAACAAGAAGAAAGCCATGGCGACATTATCGTATGGCCGCTGAAAGTGTTGAGCGATTATTTGCACGCAACCCGGGACTACGGCATTCTGGAAGAAGCGGTTCCGTATACGAAGCGAGACGGCTTCGAATTTACGGACACCACTGCAACCTTGCTTGAACACGCCAAAAAAGAAATCGAATATATGAAACGTCATTTTCTGCATGATACGTATTTGTCATCGTATGGGGATGGAGACTGGGACGATACGCTGCAGCCTGCCAATGCGCAGCTCAAACGATATATGGCAAGCAGCTGGACTGTGGCGCTGACCTATCAAGTGTTTCATAATTTATCCGCAGTCCTGACGGATTACGACGAAGCTGCAGCGACCGAACTTCAGGAATTGGCATCAGGTATAAGGGAGGATTTCAACCGCTACATGCTGCCGACCGGCGTCATTCCTGGGTTCGTCTATATGGAAGAACCGGGCAAGGCGGAACTGATGCTGCATCCATCGGATAAGAAAACTGGCATTCAATACCGGCTGCTTCCCATGACGCGCAGCATGATTAGCGAGTTGCTGACCGAAGAACAGGCAGAAGCCCATTATCAATTGATTAAGAGAGAATTGTTCTGTCCGGACGGCGTCCGCTTAATGAATCGGCCTGCCCAATATGAAGGCGGCGTCAGCATCCATTTTAAGCGTGCAGAGCAGGCGGCCAACTTCGGCCGAGAAGTCGGCTTGCAATATGTTCACGCCCACATTCGTTATGTCGAGGCGATGGCCAAGCTTGGCAAGGTGGACGAGGCGTGGAATGGACTGCAGATGATTAATCCGATCGGGCTCCGGGATGTCGTGCCGAATGCCGAACTGAGACAAAGCAATGCTTACTTCAGCAGCTCAGACGGTAAGTTCAACTCCCGCTATGATGCCCACCGCCGGTTCGACGAGCTGCGGCAAGGAACTGTTCCGGTCAAAGGCGGATGGAGAATTTACTCCAGTGGCCCGGGGATTTACATGAATCAGCTCATTTCAAATTGCCTCGGAATACGTCAAGAAGGCGGAGATCTCGTCATCGATCCGGTACTTCCATTGAATTTGGACGGTGTCCGGTTCGATTTTACGATGATGGGACGCTCCATTCAATTTGAATATCGCCTTAGCGGTCGGTCTGTCAGCCGTATCATCATCAATGGACAGGAAGCCAAGACAACAACGACAGCGAACCGTTACCGTCAGGGAGGCGTGCGTATCGATCGGCAAGAGTTAGACAAATATCTCACCGATCAACATAATGTCATTGTTATAGATATGTAATCGAATGCGCGGCGATCTTTCGGGGTCGCCGCATGATTTGTTATAGTAAGGGAAATGATGGAGTGAACGATAGGAGCGAGTGCTGTGGTCAGTATTAAAGATATCGCCAAGAAAGCCGGGGTTTCAATCTCGACAGTATCTTATGCTTTGAACGGGAGCCCCAAAGTGACGGAAGAAACGAGCAGCAAAATACTAGCTGTAGCCAAAGAGTTAAATTATGTTCCGAATGCCGCGGCAAGAACGCTGAAGAAGAGGGAAACGAAAATCATCGGCGCCTTTTTGACGGACTTTGACGGGGCGTTTTACGGTCAATTGCTGCAAGGAATGAAGGAAGTGCTGAATAAGAAAGGCTATGACCTGATTGTATGCAGTGGCTCCCAGTCTCATCGACTGCTGCCGGAACGGACAATTGATGGCGCGATTGTGCTGGACGCGTCATTCTCCAGTGAGGAACTGCTGCAATATGCTGATCGTGGGCATAAGTTGGTCGTACTGGACCGGGAGTTGGACCACCCGAATGTGAACCAGGTGCTGCTTGATAACAAAGCGGGAGCCACGTTGGCCATGGAATACCTCATTGAGGAAGGCTATCGGAAAATTTACGTCGTGACGGGACCTCAGGGATCGTTCGATTCCAATCAACGTCTGCAGGCTGCAAAGCAAACGATCGAACGGAACCAGCCTCTCGAATCGGATGAAAGGGATCAGTCCATCGAATATATTGAAATCCAAGGCAATTTCGACAAAACTGGCGGAGAAGAAGCAGCACAACAGATTATAAAAGAATATACGGAGCCTGTGGCCGTGTTCTGCCTTAATGACGAAATGGCCATCGGATTATACAATGTGGTGAAGGATTCGTCTTATCGGATTGGCGAGCATATTCACGTCATCGGATTCGATAATATGGAGCTGTCACAATTCGTGCAGCCGCGTCTCGCTACGATTGATTATTCCAAGCGCAAATGGGGGGCGCTCGCCTCCGAGCAGCTGTTGAAATTAATTACGGATGAACCGGTAGAGCATGAACGAATCTATGTGACCCTAATTAAGGCCGGGTCGGTTCATCCCATGCAATCTATGTAGCTCATTAAGCTCTATAGCCTGTGTAGTTTGTTGCGCAGAGTCCCGGACAACACCGGGGCTTTTTTATATTATGATTGCTTCATTATCGTAGAGATAACCTTAGCAATAAGTGCTTAGTACCATTCTCCCATTAGCTCAGGTGCGTTACAGGAGTGATTGATCGAATCCCGCTTTTATGAATGTGAATCCGATTAGATTACGATGTGAAGAATGGAATTGCATACTGAATGAGCATCTTCTATGCACACAAATAAATGTGACATGCACTGCATGACAGAAGCACTCGATACGCTATGAATGTATAAGCTCATGAAATATCGTATGATTAGACGATCAATTAACCGCGCACATAGGGCAGACACTGTGCTGCGATCGAAGTCGGTATAATTGCATTTGGGTTACATTCTATAGCCAAATTCGTCCAGATATCATTTATGCAGCAACACGGTGGTTAGTGTGATAGAAGGAGAGACCAGGCTTGTGGGCAGAGGAAAAAGACATGCACAAGTGCAATAACTGCTCCCATACGGATGTAAGGCAGGCAGCCGCATTTTGGCGAAAACAAAATTCATCCAAGTACTTCTGCAGATACGTAATCCCTATCCCGTGAAACGTCCTATTCATCCAGCGTCGTGCTCGGTTGAATGTATTATAGAGGCGTCCGCCGCGATGAACCCGAAACGGCTGCCTAATGAGAGATATCGTGGAAGCACTCTGCGAGACATGAAGATCAATAAAGTGGTCACATGCAGGACGCAGCAGCATTTTGTGAGAAACGTGATCCCGATCTACAAGCTTCATCTTCACGCCCATAGCCTGTCCGTCTGGAGTGAGGGATTCGGCAATGATGAGGGGATATTCCCGGGGATGAATGTCTGTTAGGTCTGTCCTCGAGCGATATGAATGGCCATAAAAAGCGACGAAGCCATGAACTTCGCCTTCAAGCACCCGATCGGCTTCGCCATGGCTCATGGCTGCTCTGATCTTGTGCAGCATAGACCAAGCGGTCTTGTACGTCACCTCGATGAGAGAGCTCAGCTTAACGGCGTTTATCCCATTATCGGCATTGGTATGTGAAACGAGCCAAAACGCAGAAATCCATTTGCGTAGGGAAGTCCGGCTGCCCTCCAAAACCGTGCCAGCAGTCAGTGAGGTTTGATGGCTGCAAGCGCGGCACTCATATAGAGGAAGCCGCCGTGTACGGATGACATAGGCATGGGGATGCCGACAGCGCGGGCATGCAAAGCCTTGCGGCCACTTCAACTGAAACAGGAAGGGCACACACGAAGATTCCGTAGAAAAATAACGCTGCAGTTCCTCCAGTGTGTCGACAGATAGCCACGCATCCATAAAGACATCCCCCTTAAATAAAATGAGAACATACGTTCTTTTATTCATTATAACAAACAAAAGTTCCCATTTCAAGGAATTATCACTTTATTGTTATCTTTTTTACCGGATGCTCTATCGACAGGGGCGCTTAATTTGAAAGTACTCGACGTTCTGAGTCATTGGGAGAGTAGTAATAAGGGCTGCTATAGTGATAGTATGTCTCTGGAAAGCACAGTATAGGGGATGAGAGCAGCCCTTGGATTCTTGGATTCGAGAGGCTCCGGGCAGGAATGATAATCTGGAAATTTACTAGCTGTCGATCGAAATAAGGAATAACCTGCTGATGAGTACGGTTCATCATAATGTGAAGAGTGTATGCTTTTTACAATTTGAGCTATCGATAACTTTTTTTCTGGAAATGTGCCTCATTCTATTGAATATGCTTTCATATCCATCTAGTATTAAGGTGAATTAGCAATATTTTTTTCTCCAACACATCACATTTATTCAGCCTTGAGGAGGATTTAGCGATGGATAGAAGCGGTGTACCCGAGCCCATAACGGCGTTCATGCCGAAGCATTATGTATGCCGGCGAGCCACGGAGCCATTGGAATTGGATGGACGGCTGAACAAGCCGTTCTGGGAGCAAGCCCCTTGGACCGATGACTTTGTCGACATCGAAGGAGATTTGAAACCGTTGCCGAACAAGCGGACCCGCGTGAAAATGCTCTGGGATAACGAGTATTTGTATTTCGGCGCTGATATGGAAGAGGATCAGATCTGGGCGACGTTGACGGAGCGGGATTCTGTCATTTTTTACGATAACGATTTTGAGATCTTCATCGATCCTGATGGAGATACCCATAACTATTATGAGTTCGAGATGAATGCCTTCAATACGATATGGGATCTGCTGCTGCCGAAGCCTTATCGGGACGGAGGACCGCCTATTAACTCTTGGGATATCAGAGGCATCAAGACCGCGGTGCACATCGATGGGGAGGTCAACAATCCCGATGTGGACAACCGAGGTTGGAGCGTCGAGGTTGCCATGCCTTGGAGCGTGCTGAAAGAATGTGCGCCAGAGGGACGGAAGCCGCGTCACGGGGAGTATTGGCGCATCAATTTCTCACGTGTCGAGTGGAGAGCTGAGGTCAAGGACGGGAAGTATGTGAAGACGCTCAATCCGGAGACGAATGCCCCGTACCCGGAAGATAACTGGGTGTGGAGCCCGCAAGGAATTATTAATATGCATTATCCTGAGCTGTGGGGATTCGTTCAGTTTGCTGATGAGCCACTGGAGTTCGAAATGCCAAAGGACGAGCTTATTAAATGGGAGCTGCGCAAGCTTTACTACCGGGAGCGGCAGCATTTTGAGGAACATGGATGCTACTGCAATGATTTTGCGGTTCTGAAGCATGACGATGCGTGGAGCATCGATCCGATTATAGAGACGACGGGCGGTATGTTCCAAATTTCCGCGCGTTCACATGACGGTCAGCGTTGGATTCGGATTCAGGAAGACGGGAAAGTGTGGCACGAATAACGAAGCTTGCATAGAGCTGACGTGTTGCTGCCTATGGTTGAACGGATATTGTCATGATTGACATTTTACGTATGAGGCTGGTGAATTAAATGATGACAAGCACGATAGATGAACAATTGCTTCAACATATCGAAGAAAAGTTTCAATATAAACGGAACTTGGCTAAGCACCGGGAACGGGAGTTGTTCGGTGTCTTCGAGCAAGCACTGACAGATGAAGAGTGCGTCCTGTTGAAGTTTCTATATGCGTATATGCCGCTTCACGACCTGGCGGATTATGACGGTGAATTCTTCCTGGCGCATGTGCGCCGCACCCTGCAGACACGTGAACTAGTACCTTGGGGAAGCCGGATTCCAGATTACATGTTCATGAATTTTGTACTGCCTTACCGTGTGAATAACGAGAATATCGACGGCAACCGGGAAGTCATCTTCCACGAGCTGTATGGCCGCGTCAAAGACAAGTCTATGAAGGATGCTATTCTGGAAACGAACTACTGGTGTCATGAAAAGGCGACTTATGTCGGAACGGACCAACGCACCGTCTCGCCGCTGACTTTGATGCGAACGGCACTGGGCCGCTGCGGAGAACAATCGACACTTGCCGTCGCCGCGCTGCGCAGTATGGGAATTCCGGCACGCCAATGCTATACGCCGCGTTGGGCCCATTGCGATTCGAACCACGCGTGGGTCGAGGCATGGGCGGATGGAGAATGGTATTTCCTCGGCGCCTGTGAACCGGAAGGACGTTTGAATGAAGGCTGGTTCAAGGCCCCTTCGCGCCGGGCTATGCTCGTCAATACGCGCGTGTCCGCCGATTATAACGGGCCAGAAGAAACGTGCTCGAATCATCCTTGGTATACGGAAATCAATCTTCTCGGCAATTACGCTCCTCATAAAACGATAACGATTAAGGTCGTTAATGAAAAAGGGAAGCCGACACCAGCCGAAGTGCATTTTCAAATGTATAATTTTGCTGAGTTCTACTCTGTCTCGACATTGCCAACGGATGAAAATGGGGTAGTCAAGTTCACGACGGGATATGGAGATTTGCTTATTCATGTTCGGAACGATCAAGGATACAGTTATCGAAAAATCTCGGTCGGTGAGGCGGATGTGTTCGAGGTTGCAATTGAATCGAATCTGGATCATGCGGGAGCACTGGATTGGGACATGGTGCCGCCGCCTGAAATCCCGGATAAGAGCGATGACATGATGACGGACGAAGAACGTCACAGCAACGACAACCGGGTGCAGCACGGTACTGCGACACGCGCAGCGTTCGTAGATACGTTCTGGAATGCTGAACAGGCCGAAGCGCTTGCTCAAGAATTGGGGCTGCCGGCTGAACGGGTGTGGAAGATTTTGCAGACAGCAAGGGGAAACTGTCCTGAAATCGCTTCGTTCCTACAGGAGCAGACGCCTCGTCATGGTGAATGGGCGCTCAAGCTGTTGGAGTCGCTGCGCGAGAAGGACCTGCAAGACACGATGGTTCCGTCCTTGGTCGATCATTTGGAAGGGGCGCTCCCATATCGTGATCGCGCAATGGAGGAATCACTGTTTGTGCCTTATGTGCTTTGTCCGCGGGTTCATTTCGAGATGATTGCGCCTTACCGTACGTTTTTCCAACAGGAGATTTCCGATGCGGATAAAGTGTTGTACACGGAGAAGCCACAGGCCTTGGCGGAGCGGCTGGCACAAGAGATCAAGATCGTTAACGATCTGGACAGATATACGGGCATGGCGGCACCGGAGGGCACCTTTGCATTGAAATGCGCCGATCGATTGAGTCGCGATATCTGCTTCGTCGCAATGGCGAGAAGCTTGGGAATTCCAGCTCGTCTAGAGCCGCTCAACGCCCTTCCGCAATATTGGCAAGCAGGTGAATGGCATGATGCGAGCTTCCATACTGAACGTCAGGAAGCGGGTGCTGCCCCGGTAGAAGCGGCGGGTGGCTGTATTCAATTCAGCCGCAGTGACAACGAGGGCGAACAAGAGGCAGCATATTATCAGAACTTTACGATTGCGCGGCTCGAAAATGGTGTTTATCGAACGCTCACATTCCCGTTCGGGGAGAAGGACGTATACGATAAGCCAATTGAGGTCATGAGCGGGGAGTACCGGCTGACGACGGGTACGCGCCTGTCGGACGGAACTGTGTTGGTCCGCCTGTCCTGCTTCACGGTACCGGTCGAAGATGTAGCCTTGGTGCCGATCGTGTTCCGCAAGGAAGAGGTGCACGTTCCGGTGCTCGGAACGGTGACCGAAGAACAATGGAGAGTAATCACGGAAGCTGCAGCACTCGAGATTCCGCAGCAAGGCCTCGTGCTGGCGTGGCTTGATCCGGAACGGGAGCCTTCGAAGCACATTGCTCGCGAGCTGCGCGAGCTGAAGTCGGAGCTGGATGAGTGGGGCGGTCGGATTGCTCTGATGGTTGAAGAGCAGCGGAACCGTGGTGAATTCAACATGGAAGGCTTGCCTATACGCACGTCTTACGATGAGGATGCGGAGGGAGCGTGCTTGCAAGCCATTCAACCCTCCATAACGGAATGGAACGGCCAAGAGTATCCGCTCGTTCTCATTGTGGATCAACAATATCGAATTCGCTATCAATCTCAGGGCTATAAGCTGGGAATTGGAGCGGACATCGTCAAGACCGTCAAAAACATGTAGTGACATCAGCTTGCTGTGGCAGTCAAGCAATCTAGGTTGAAGGGCCGTATGTTCTGACGAACCATTAGAAGGTACGTCTATTAGTACGATATCGCATACAAAAGAGGGCGGCCATAGGCCGCCCTTCGTCTTTGATTCCATAATTTAACGCGCAATGCATGCTGTTCATCACTTTAATAGCAACGGCTGCTTACCAACTGCGTTGATACGATTTCGGAGCTGCAAGCTTGGCCCGCAGAACCTGAGCGGCGTGTCGCGGCCAATACGGATTGCGAAGCAGCTCGCGTCCGAGGAACACGAGATCCGCCCGATCGTTATGCACGATCTCTTCGGCCTGTGCAGGCTCAGTAATGAGCCCGACGGCACCTGTGGCAATACCCGCCGATTGGCGAATGGCATGCGCATACGGAATCTGGTACCCTGGGAACACGTCGATTGGATGCGGAACGACTGCGCCAGAACTGCAATCGATTAAGTCGACGCCCTGATCCTTCATGCGTCGAGCATAGTCGATGTATGCCTCAAGGGCGTTGCCGCCGTCTGCATACTCATTCGCGGAAATTCGCACGAAGAGCGGCTTGTTCCATGTTACGCGTATCGTATCAATAATTTCGCTCAAGAAGCGGTATCGGCCTTCTGCATTGCCGCCATAACCGTCCATCCGTTGATTCGTGAGCGGGGACAGGAACTGATTAATCAAATATCCGTGCGCGCCATGAATCTCGATGATGTCGAATCCGGCTTCCTCGGCGCGCCGCGCCGCATCCGCAAATGCTTTAATCGTCCGCCGTATATCCTCCTGCGTCATTTCTTCCGGCAGTGCATAATCCTCGCTGAACGGAATGGCAGAAGGCGCAATTAAGCCCGGCACGGTCGCCTTGCGTCCTGCGTGGGCGAGCTGAATGCCGATTCTGCTGCCATGGGCATGAACCATGTCGGTCAATCGACGCAGTCCCTCGACATGCTCGTCGCTCCATATGCCCAAATCCTGCGCACTGATGCGTCCCTCCGGTGTGACGGCTGTCGCTTCTACCATAATCAGTCCGACTTGACCGACTGCCCGGGACGTATAGTGAACGAGATGCCAATCGTTCACCTTGCCGTCCTCTTCGGTGCAAGCGTACATACACATTGGTGACATCACAATTCGATTCGGTATCGTCATACCGCGTAAAGTTAATGGTTCAAATAAACGGGGCATGGAAAATCCCTCCATATGTTCATGGTTATTGTTCCAATCCCATTATACCCCTGCATGTATGCATGAAACAAATAGGACAGCTGTATGCACTGCGTTTTTGCTGTTTATGCTTTACGATGCAGTTATTCGAGCTGCTGCTGTCCGTGGTTTTGTACGACACGGTCCAGCCAATCGATGCAGTCTGCCGTTACTTCTTCGCGGTTTGTCTCGTTTAGCAATTCATGGCGCGCGTCCGGGTATAGTGTGCATTCGACGTGCTTCAGATTGATGCGGCGATAGAGGTCCGCCAGATTGTGCACACCTTTGCCGTACATGCCTACTGGATCGGCATCTCCTGCTATGAGGAAGATAGGCAGTCCCTTTGGAATTCGCTCCATCGTTTCCGGTCGATGTATATGTCGCAGCAGCTTGAAGAAGTCCCGATAGAAGCCGACCGTGCTTAAGAAGCCGCAATGCGGATCGGCAATATATTTATCGACTTCTTTTTCGTCCCGGCTTAGCCAGTCATATGGTGTGCGGCTAGGGTTGAATTTGCGGTTATAGGCTCCAAAGGCCATCTTGTCGATAAATGAACTGCGGTGGCGTGAGCCGCGTACGCCGGATAGCAGATTAGCCACCCCGACGCCTGCCAATAGTTCTGGGCCGCGTGGCCCGTTGCTGCCGCATAGAATGACGCCGTTGATATGACTTGCATGCTCCGATATGTATTGTTGCGCGAGAAAAGAGCCCATGCTGTGGGCAAATAAGTAGATTGGCAGCTGCTCATGGTTTTTTTGAATAATTTCAGTCAGTTGAACCATGTTGCGCACCATCCAGTTGAAGCCGTCTTCACCGACATAGCCTAAATCTTCTTCGCAAGCCGCAGTCTTCCCATGACCTCGATGGTCGTTAGCGTATACGATATATCCAGCAGAAGTGAGCGCTTCGGCGAATTGTTCGTAGCGTCGCGCCGTTTCCGTCATGCCGTGCGCTATCTGCACGACTCCCTTCGCTTCATTCGCATTCTCTGGCGTCCAGCAATACACATACACATGGACACGCTGTGGATCGGTAAACGTAAACGTGTTCGTTAACATGAGAGATGCCTCCTGTCCTTGCTCCTATTACTTTCATTATAGTGAGGGACATATCGATAAAGCTATGAATAGTTTTGTGTCATCTCCGTGCGAGTCAGCTATTCGCCGGAGGCATCTCTTGTGATATGATACGTTATAATCTATCTATGGAACAGCATGACAAGCAGTGAGGAGGCGTTGGACACATGTTTACACCAACAATGTACACCGGAAGCAGAGAGAAGGATTATCCGGTAATAACACAGCAATTATCCGCATTGATTGATGGGGAACCGAATCTCATTGCGAACCTGGCGAACGCATCGGCTTTGCTCTGGCAAGGCTTGAAGAATATTAATTGGGCAGGGTTCTATCTGATGGACGTGGCAAAAGGTGAACTTGTGCTCGGACCCTTTCAAGGTATGCCTGCGTGTGTGCGCATTCCGCTTGGGCGCGGTGTCTGCGGCACGGCGGCCAAGGAACAGCGCACGCTCATTGTTCCCGACGTGCATGCTTTTGCAGGCCACATCGCATGTGATGCGGCTTCTCGTTCCGAAATCGTCGTCCCAATGGTGAAGGATGGCAAGTTGGTCGGCGTGCTTGATATTGACAGCCCGCTGACAGATCGATTCAACGAAGACGATCAGGTAGCGTTAGAGAAGATGGTCGCAGCAATTATGTCGGAATTGGTGTAGCTTGGAGAAGGAATATCCGGTTCAATGGAGCAGCCGCATTCGAATTGGAGGACTGACTATTCAAAAATAAGAGTAACGGTATGCCTGTATAGAAAATCCGGGGATTCCGTGCTAAATTGTTCATCTTTTTTGTGATCGTGCTCACACGACGGGGCTTCCATATTTAGTATGTTGGAGTCAGAAATCCATTTTGACAGGGGGAAGCGCGAATGTTCTGTCATCAATGCGAACAGACGCCTACGGGCGGCTGCAAGGTCGTCGGAGTGTGCGGCAAGGATGAAACGATTGCAAGTCTTCAGGATACGATTGTGTTTGCTTTGAAAGGCATCGCGGCTTACGCGACGCATGCGCGACAGCTTGGCTATATCGATGAGGAGGTTGACGGGATTACGCATGAAGCGCTCTATATGACGTTGACCAACTCTAACTTCAATGTGCAGGAGCATCTCGAAATGGCGATGAAGGTAGGAGGCGCAGCCATACGCATTATGGATGTGCTGGATCGGGCTCACACTGGGCATTTCGGCATTCCTGAACCGGTTACCGTCCCGCAGAACAAGATTGAGGGCAAGTCTATCGTCGTGACGGGACATAACTTGTATGCGCTGGAGGAACTGCTGAAGCAGACGGAGGGCAGAGGCATCAACATTTACACTCATTCTGAGATGCTCCCAGCACACGGGTACCCAGCGTTGAAAAAATATCCGCATTTGAAGGGCAACATCGGTAAAGCGTGGTACGATCAACGCCGTCTGTTCGAGCAATATCCGGGCGCTATTTTGGCTACAACCAATTGTGTCATGCCGATCAAAGGCACGTATGCCGATCGGTTCTTCTCCTATGAGGTGGCCGGGCTCGAAGGAGTGGCCAAAATCGTAAACGACGACTTCACGCCGCTCATCGAGCGGGCGCTTGCGCTGCCTGCGGCGGACGTGGACAGCGTACAAACCTTGACGACGGGGTATCATCACGAGACGGTGCTCGGGCTTGCGCCGGAAATTATCCAGGCGGTCAAGGATGGGAAGATCAAGCATTTCTTCGTCATCGCAGGCTGCGATGCGCCGGGCAAAGGCGGCGAATATTACCGCGAATTGGCGACGTCCTTACCGAACGATACCGTTATTCTCACGACTTCCTGCGGCAAATTCCGCTTCAACGATGTGGAATATGGAACGGTCGCGGATACGGGCATTCCCCGGTACATCGATCTGGGCCAATGCAACAATTCCGGCTCCACCGTCAAGATCGCTCAAGCGCTCGCAGACGCATTCGGCTGCAGCGTGAATGAGCTGCCGGTGTCGATTGTGCTGTCGTGGTTCGAGCAGAAGGCGGTCGCCATCTTACTCGGCCTGTTCAGCTTGGGCATCCGTGATATCCGCATCGGGCCGAAGCCGCCGGAATTTATTTCAGAGGGCGTAATGAACGTGCTTACTGATCTGTTCGGCTTAAAGCTCATTGGCAATGCGCAGGAGGATATGAAGGAAATGCTCCGGCTTGCATAGATTGCAGCAGATACACTTTATCATTATGCAAAATATAGAAACTACGATCTAGGTATTGCATCTTTCCGCAAAATTATATATAATTTTTCATTGTTAAACTGCTGGTGTAGCTCAGGGGTAGAGCAACGCACTCGTAATGCGTAGGTCGGGGGTTCAATTCCCTTCACCAGCACCACTTACATGTCGATAACGGCGCGGCTTCCGGGGGATTCGGGGGGCCGTGCTTTTTTCCTTTTTAGGGGCTTCATCTACCGATCATCTACCCTTTATCCAGATAAAGCGGATTTTCTCTGTCGATTTGGTGTCCGGTTATCGAATCACCGACGTTACGCAGCACCAAACGGCATCGAGGCATACAATGCGAATGCATCGGCCTCGTCTTCCTGCGCCTGGGTGAACTGTTCGGGCATAGTACTTTGATCGCCAGCATGCCTCAATAAGTGACATAGCTCGTGCAGGAAGTCTAACCATTGCTGAGTGGGTTCGAGACGCGAATCAATGTTCATAGTGTACATTCCTGACTTCACTTCTAACGCCTCGCTTCTGAAACTTCCATAATATATCCAAACGTTCATACGAAAAGAAATATCCTCGATCGTGAGTTGTGAAGGTTCCGTAACGCCAATTTTGTTGTAAAGCTCTTCTTGAAATTCCTCAATACGAGTCAATTGATAGCCTGACACCGTTACTTATGGTGTTGATCGAAAATAAAGAGCTTTATTACGACTATGTAGCATCACCAGAACCGCCGAGTGAGGGGAAGCCACTAAGTGAAGAGGTTGACGAGCTGAAACAATCAGTTGCTGAACTTACAATATTGATAGAAACGCCACAACAATAAGAGAGGATGATCGAAATGGTATTTACGAGGGACAGCGGATTGGTAAAAGTTTGGGTTGGATTGGTCATGGTGGGCACATACAAATACGAGCAAGTACCCAAGCTTTATAATCTTAAGGATGTTGTTGGCGAAGTGATCAACGGAACAACAGAGTAAGCGCCCCGTAAATCGGAAGGCGCTATTTTTATGCCCTCGGGAGTCCGGGGGCTATTTGAGTTATAGGGGTGATGAGATGGATGCAGGGACGATCACGGCTCTAATATCCGTGGCAGCGGCCATTTCCGGTATTTTCTTAGGCTGGCTAGGTAGATCTCGCACAATTAGACAGGATACAGCAATTGAAGCCGGGAACGACGCCCGCCTACGCACTGATATGGAATACATCAAGCGCGGGATTGATGACGTGAGGATTGAACAAAAGACGCAAGGACAACGGTTTGATTCTTTGGCAGAGCGCGTTACACGGGTTGAGGAATCGGCGAAGCAGGCGCATAAGCGTCTGGATCGGATTGAGGAATAACAAATTATTTTAATGGGAGAGTGTTGAACTATGGAATGGAACATGATTTTTGAACTGATTGACCCGGCTTTATTTATCGTTGTCGGCGCTTGTTGGGTGATTGGGTACATGCTCAAGCAGACGCCCGCTGTGCCCGATTGGAGCATCGTTTACATCGTCGTTGTGTTGGCGGTGGTGTTTACTGTTGGAATGCTTGGTTGAAGCGTAGAGGCGTTGATACAGGGCATTCTAGCGGGGGCGTTTTCAGTGTTTGGGCACCAAGCTGTGAAACAAGCGAAGAAGGGCGGTGAAAAGTAATGGTAGCGGCGATTGAGGAAGTGAAAAAGGTATTATGGGATGGCGGCCACGGAGGAAAAGATCCCGGGTCCAGTGGGAATGGAGTCGTTGAAAAGAACATCGCCTTACAAGTCGCAACAGAAGCGGCGAAGCGATTGGAACGGGACTACGAAGGTGTCCAATGCCTTCTTTCCCGTTCTTCTGATGTTTATCTATCCCTTTCAGAGCGAACCAACAAAGCGAATGCAGCAGGGGCCCATCTATTTATATCAATCCATTGCAACGCGGGCGGCGGCGCTGGTGGGTTTGAATCATTCACGTACATCGGGACGAAAGATGCTGCTACAGCGGCGTTTCAAGACGTGCTGCACGCCGAAATCATGAACCGCTTAAAACCGTTCGGAGTCCGGGACCGGGGGCAGAAGAAGAAGGATCTACATGTCTGCCGGGAATCGCTCATGCCGGCCGTACTCACTGAAAATCTGTTCGTCGATGTGGCTGCTGATGCGGCCAGATTAAAGCGGCCAGAAGTGATTGAGGCGATTGTTATCGGCCATGTGGCCGGGGTTGCGAAGTATCTGAAGCTGCAGCCGAAGAAAGCACAGCAGCCGCCAGCGAGCGGAGCGACCAACATCCTTGGCCCAGCATCGGCTACGGTCGAGCAGGCCAAAGCATGGGCGAAATCGAAGAATGCTCCCGCTGAATTGGTTGCACTCGCCGATCTATATTGGCTACTTGCGCCTGAGCGCGGCGGGGATTGACGCCACGTACTGCAATCCATGCGGCTTGAAGGTTACCGCTGGCGGCGGCGATACGCAGGCCGCCGCACACAAGCGCTTTGCCAATTGGCGTGAGGGGATAACGGCCCACCTTGACCACCTCGCGCTATATCGGGATAGCACTCCCGATCCGCGTCATTTCTCGTACCTCAAAGGTACGGCGCGGACGGTGGAAGCACTCGGCGGTAAATGGGCCCCATCGTCAACTTATGGACACAAATTAGTGCAGTATTTAAAGGAGGTACAAGCAATGGAACAGCCGAAGCAAGCGGATTATGCTGACCACTGGGCCGAGGCGTCTATTCGGCGTGTGATGGACGCGGGGATCATGGGCGGTCGTAACACTGGATTCGCGCCGAACGAGCCGATTACTCGGGCTGAGGTGGCCGTGGTGGTGGATCGGGTATTGAAGCAGATGGGGAAATAAGGGCTTAGGCCGAGTCTGTTCCCTGTTATACGATAAGAGCCGCGGGATCATTCCTGCGGCTCTTACCTTGAAAAAAAGAATTATTAGCACCAAACCTTGAGAGGATTGAGGCCAATCAAGGCATAATTCCTATTATTTTCGATCATATATAAACCAATATATCCTCACCTCCATACACCCAAGCTTCTGTTTGGCCATGATCTATCAATACATCATTATTATTATATGCACCAACCCAAAATCTGAATCTATGACCACTTTGCAGGAAAGGTGTTTTGTAATAATTACCATAATCTTGGCGCACTTCTACAATTAGTCGGTTGGTAGTTAAATCCCTGATGGCAATTTTATAATAAGCAGCACCGGGTACTGAGCTCCACCTAACCTCGGCGGTTTCATAACTTGCGGCTTGACTTACTGCTTTTGCCTCAACAGTAGAGGCTTGAAGCGGCTCCGCAAGAACTGCACCAGAACCAGCAGAGAACAACGTAGTTGCTGCAAGGATTGAAACAGAAAGCTCTTTTAACATAGTATTACCTCCCAAAAAATGATAAGTTTAATTCACCACTTTTTAGTAGAATAGCTATGTGTCTGTATGATGAATCACCCTGATATTACCTATAATAATATATTTTGTCAATACAATTTGGATATTAATATATAAAATAATTATTTTTTAGGTATTTTAATATTATTTCTCCATCAATACAAGTATATGTTTGTATTACCTGTACTTTTATGGATAGTATTCTCAGCTTCTCTCGAGGTTGAGCGGACTCAGTGTTTCCGAATATCCCAGCCACCTAAAAAGTTGTGAAGTTTACCACCGTGTAGGCGGATATCCGCGGGCCAATACTCCCGATCCGTGGCACTTTGCCTATCTGCATGGCACAGCGCGGACGGTGGAGTCTCTGGGCACAAAATGGGCTCCGTCTCCGACATACGGCTCGCGGCTGGTGGACGAGCTTTCGAAGATGCGGGGGATGAAGGCGGATGCCCCAGGAGCTTCGGCGGAAATGGCTTCAATCGAAGTCAACGGTAAAAAGATTGGCGAGGGGCCGCTAGTCGATGGAACGGTCCTCGCACCGGTCCGAGCGGTAGGCGAAGCGCTTGGCTGCCGAGTAGGTTGGAACCAGCAGACCAAAACGGCATCAATCAATGGCGTGACTGTACCGGGAGAGTTGATTGGCGGCAGCGCATATGTTTATGTTCGGGCAGTTGCGAAGGCTGCAGGGGCAATAGTTAAATGGGATACAAAGGAACGGAAGGTACTTATATCGGACTAACCTGCGGGGTCTGTAGGTAAAATAATACGACTTTCATTCAAAACAATGAATGAAAGTCGTATTTATCATTAATTACTTACAGCATACGTTTCCCATTTAGAGACAACTTTCTTAGGGTCTTAAAATTGTCTTGCATGAATAAAGAGGTCCATTCTATGCCCAGTCTTGTTGGTCACTTTGATGTTGATCTTCTTTTCCTTTCCCTTAACTTCTACTGGAACTGTTATTTCTTCTTCTGCTCTAATTTTTTTTTCTGATGAACCTGTTACAGTCAGATAGACTGGGTCTGTAGAATGTCTATTCTTCACATGAACATTCAATGTTTTGCCATTTTTCTCGTTTAATGTGAAAGAATCCTTGAAATCAGATGTTGATCGGTGTGTTAAATTGTCTATCAAAATCGCTGATGCAAAAGCAGATGAGGAGAAGGACAAGATCAATACCATGGCCAAGCAAAGTCCCATAATTTTCTTCACGCTTAATAACCTCCTATAATTTGTTAGCGTTTTGTTTTTCTGAATGCCAGATTCGCCCGGACTCAAGGAATAAACTTGCTAACCATAAAGTTAGATCAAGGCTGTAAAGAAAATAGGTTATATCCATGAACTCAGCTTTCGAAGAAAAACTAACGCTGATTTATAGTTCATAAATGATAGAAACAGGAATATGACTTCTACCTTTTCAACTCTCAATAATTTGATTTTTGTTGCTATCATTATGACTATCTAGAGAAGAAATATTTAGTTTATTATTATAAAATATATTATTAATCCCTATTGTATCACTAATTGAAAAAATAAGGAAGTTAAATATAACAAATACCAATAAAATCAAATTATTTCAGGCATTTAAATGACTCTTTAGTTTTAAGGTTCTTGTATTGGTGCCTCAATAATACAAGGGCATACTATGACGAGTTCCTTGCCTCCTTATCAGCGGGCCGTCTTGGACGGCCATTTTCTTATTTCTAAAGGACTTTAGCTCCATGGTTTTATTTGGTATACTGTTGTCAAGCTGGATTTTCCGGTGATCACCGAAAGAGCCGTTGGGAAAGCACTAGCTTTAGATGAGCTCGTACGGTACTTGAAAAAGACAATCTTTTTCAAGTTTACGTTTAGAAAGCAAAATGCTATCATATAATAAAAGGAGCCGTGCGGCTAACACGACTCCCACGCAATAGCCGCTTTTAAGGGCGGTTGGTGTTAAACAGCATAAATGAGCCGTTAACCTACTCCAAGGGCGGCTCATTTCTTTTTATGAAATGAAAGGATCAACACAATCAGTGTCGCAAATGAAATCATCAGCGTCAAAGCTTGGTATGTCTCCATCGTATCACCTCCCTTCCGGAAGGATCACCGACCGCCCTTGTAAGCCATTCTATTGCCTAACTATCATACCATATTTTTCTTCGTTAGAAGTGGTTCTTAAAAGAAGATAGCGGGATAATTCCCACGGCTTTTTTTGCACTACTTTATCGAATACTCGTTTACTTCAAACGTTAAAATCTTATCGAAAATCACATAGTCTTTACGGCTGCTGAACGGCCCTTTGTTATTGTTGTGTTTGTTAATGGCATAGGATGCTGTTCCTGAGCCGGCTTGTTTACTTTCGTACCAGGTAATGAAGGCATTAACTTCTTCCATGCTAAGATCGAATTCTTTTTCTAAGCCTGTTATCATTGTAACAACAAGAATTGCTCTGTTAGGCTGTTCTGGTTCTTCTGGGTCAGGTTTAGGATCAGGGACTTGTTCAGGACTGTACCCCCATATTTCCATCTCATGTATAGATAAGTTTACTTGATAATTAGCACCCCCAGTGTTTTTCGATACATTGAGTCTATAGTGTTTGAATGCTTTATCGTTTGAAATGCTAAATTCATTTGGACCTTCTATCCAACTAGTGTATTCTTTTATATCATCAAGAATTATCCAAGTATCCCCATCATTTGACCCTTCAAAAGTCCAACTAGCCGGCTGCACTACGTCTGGGAACGCGTTGTTAGTTCCATATCCTCCCTTGTATAAAACATACTTAGTTGCAACTTTTTCAGTATCAAACTCATATTTTAACCAACCTGTCTGTGAGCTAGTTCCCCATGAAGTAAATATTCCATCAACACTATAGTGAGGAATACCGTCAAAAGCCTTATAAGCTGGGAGGCCTTTAAACTCTTCACTAGCTGTAGCTTTACCTGATGGTGAATTAGCCGACTCCATCTTAGGTATAAGACTAATTGACTCCGGAGTTGCATTTGTTTCATTTGATACTGAAAAGCTTACAACAGTAAATAAAAAGATTAAAAACAAATATTTATATCTTCTCATGTAAAACACCCTTTCCTTTATATTTTGGACAACTCTTTATATCGGATTTATTGAGTGACTTTTATAGAAATGAACATGATCAAATAAATCCGTTTGGTTTGTAGGGCATCTAAGTTCCTTCCTGCGCAATGAAAAAGTTGCTGGACTGATGTCTTTAAATTTTCAGAAGTTTATCCGTTTTGAACTAGTATGTAGAATAATTCAGTTATTTTTTCCATTGTATACCGAACAAATATTCGCATATAATATAACCAAACAAATGTTCGAGGTGAGGATAATGCTGGAACATTACATTGGGCGAACAGTTGAGATCATATATGAGGATAGGAATGGCGAGATTACGCAGCGGCGCATTGTGGTCCGAAGTGTACGGGACGACGTGGTTCACGCAACGTGTTTGACAGCGAAGGCGTGGCGGCCGTTTCGTTTGGAGAGAATTCTGTCTTGGCAGCCAGTTAAGGGGAGAACAGCGTGAAAGGGAAACTTTCGGGGAATGTGCTTTGGGAAGGTTCCAGATTCATCATGCCGGAACACCGTGAAGCGTGGATGAAACAGCAGCATGAGCAGAACCGTCAGCCGCGTCCTGTACTCGATGAGCAAGAGTGGGAACAGATAGGTCACCTTCTTCAGCGTTCCATGGAGGACAGAGAGCCTGTTGAGTTGGATTTGTTTGACCCGTTCGAACGGCGCGAGGAGATCGGCGTCGTTGTGGACATAGACATGATTGGAAAACGAGTCAAACTGCTTCAAGATGACGTTTCAAGGTGGGAATCGTATGAATGATTGGCGGGAGGGGCTGCAGCACGCGTCTAAATCGGTATATAAACCAATCATTACCGAGCAGCAGCCTCATTTGTGTAACTGTAAAGCAGGCATGAAGGGTAAATGGGTACAGGGAGTATATATGTGTATCCGATGTGATAAAAGGGTATATGATGCATTCAGTTAAAGCCCCGGAGTAATCCGAGGCTTCTATTCTTGTATGAGAACATATATTTGGATACAATGTAAGTAATATTGTGGTTACTGGGGGGACAGACATGGCGAAGAAAGCTGTACCAAAAAGACCAACCAGAGATGAGTTCGAACTTGAGGAACTGGGTAACCAATTAGTAGAAGCGAAACAGGAGAACACAGAGGTAGCCTTGACCGTGTGGGGATGGGATGAACGCGTATGCGGTAGGGTTACTGAATTGGACTCACGGACAAGGTTGGTGCACGTCATGGGTGGAGGAGAGGTAACGAAAATACCTTTTCTTGATGTCATGAAAGTCGAAAGTGTTGATCGGTTCTAATAACCGAAGTAAATCGAAATATGATGCATCAATAGGTAAAGCCCCGGAGTAATCCGAGGCTTTTTATTTAATGATTTCCCATAATAATTAGTAAATGCACATCTACCCAATCATCTACCGACATAGGATACCCACGAAAACCGTACAGAACCATATAAAACCCAACAAAACCATTTAGCAACGCACTCGTAATGCGTAGGCCGGGGGTTCAATTCCCTTCACCAGCACCACTTACATGTCGATAACGGCGCGGCTTCCGGGGATCCGGGGGCCGCGCTTTTCTTGTGTAAAAACATGAACTTCTAACATTCTTCTAACCTTTATCCAGATAAAGCGAACTTCCGTTCTCAATTTTTCCTCCCGTGATACTAGTCTCCAACGTTTCGCAGTACCGCTTCCTGCAAGTTTGGAATAACGTGAGAATAGGTATCAAGTGTTACGTGTATCGAAGAGTGGCCAAGTCGTTCTTGAACGATCTTCGGGTGGATAAAGTCAATATCATAGAATTCTTTGCCGAGTGTCCTGCTGCTTAATTCATTCAGCGGCGGTGAGGTTTAATCGAATATGTGGAAGACGAGTAACCTGTTATAATGGCAGGTTATTTTTTTTATTAAAACACCGCAGGATAGCTCCCGCGGTTCTCTTCATACTACAAAATCCACAAAGACAGGACTACGCAGCATTCCGGCTCTGGTCCAGTTGCACCCTTTCTGCCTGAATATAAACTCAGATGTTGTATTATTGACAGTGATGAAATATCTGTATATGATGTGTATGTATGAAATACACAGTTGTAATTTTGGTGGAGGTTAAATGAAAATTATTATTTCCAATACATCCGATTCACCTATATATCAGCAGATAAAAGAACAAATAAAGGATGCGATACTTTATGGTGAATTGAAAGAGGGCGAACTGCTTCCATCTATCAGGGCACTAGCCAATGATCTGCGAGTGAGCGTTCTTACAACCCGAAGAGTATACGACGAGCTTGAGTCAGAGGGTTTTATTACAACCAAAGCGGGCAAAGGCTCATTTGTGGCAAAAGAAAACCTGGAACTTCTGTTGGAATCAAGGCGGCATATGGTCGAAGTAAAGCTCACCGAGGCTTGGAATGCGGCCTGTTCGCTCGGGATTAGCAAAGAAGAATTGATTTCAATGATGGGCTTACTGTTTGAGGAGGGCGAAAATGAATAAGATTTTAGAGGTTAAGGGACTAAAAAAAGATTTGGGTACCTTTAGCTTGCAGGATGTCAGCTTTTCTTTATTAGAAGGTTGCATTACTGGATTCATTGGTTTAAATGGGGCCGGTAAGACCACAACTATAAAAACAATCCTTGGGCTGGTGTTGAAGGATTCGGGAAGCATTGAATTTTTCGGCAAAGACATGAACCTGAATGAACGGGAACTAAAGAATCATATTGGTATCGTATTTGATGAGGGATATTTCTATGAAGAATTGACATTGGCAGAAATGAAAAGCATTATTGCACCTGCCTATTCAAATTGGGAAGAATCCGTTTTTCATAAGTACATGGAACACTTTAGGTTGCCACTTAATCAGAAAATCTCTACATTGTCCAAAGGCATGCGCATGAAGTACGCCATAGCATTAGCGCTTTCCCATCATGCCGACATATTGATTATGGATGAACCAACAAGCGGACTTGATCCACTGGTACGAAGTGAATTGATGGAAATATTATTGGACTTTATGGGGAATGGCGGAAAAGGTGTGTTCTTTTCTTCCCATATTACCTCTGATCTCGAGAAAGTAGCTGATGTACTGATTTTAATTGATAAGGGCAGAATCATATTGAGTGAGGAAAAGGATGTATTGCTTGACACGCATGGCTTAGTAAAAGGAGAAAAAATGGCGCTTAATGACCAAACAAGAGAATTATTTTTAACGTTGCGCGAAACCAATTATGGGTTTGAAGGATTGACAAACAGCAAACATGCCGTAAGGCAGCAAATGAACAATGTGCTAATAGAAAAGCCGACTATTGAAGATATTATGTTGGGCTATGTAAGGAGGTAATTGAGATGTTGTTGCATCTTGTAAAAAAGGATTTCCTACTCTCGAAAAGATATATGAAAGTGATGCTTATCGCTTCATTTGCGATTCCCATTTTTATGACCTTCAAAGTTGATTTTCTAAGCGGAGGTTTTTTTCCATTTTTTCTAAGCACTCTTTATATTCAGTATCTGCTGTTCAATTCAGTATCGATGTTAGAATATAAATACAAAGGTTCTGCGCTCCTATGCGCAACTCCTTATACACGCAAGGCATTAGTAAAATCCAAGTATTTATTTATATTGGCCATTTTTGTGTGCTGTTATATCGTATACACAATTACTGCCTTACTTATTGCGGGAAAGATAGAGATGCTGAGCATTTCGGAATCTGGATTATCATTATTAATCTTATCTATTATTTTTGGGGCAATTATACCGGTTCAATACTACTTCGGTTATGAAAAATCCAAATATATATTCATGTTTTTTATTTTTATAACACCGTTTGTATTTCCCTTCATAATAAAGGTAGTGCAAGCCAATAATATTAGTTTCCAAATGATGCTTCCTTTTCCGAAAATCGTTCAAGATTTGTTTCCTTTTTTACTAGCGTTGGTAATAGGCCTAATATCTATGACTGTATCTATACGCATTTATTCTAAAAAGAACTTATAACTATAGTTAGACCTCGGTGGGCAGCGAATCGCCCCGGTCTTCCTCACAACGCCCAAGACCAAGCTTCACTCGTGCGGCTCACGTTTTCGGAAAGCAGCGTTACTCAGGGAGAGTAAGCATACATCGAAGATAAATTTAAACTGATGTGAATGCGTATGTTGTGGGATAAACCCGATAAAGTTTATTATTAAAGCCTCGAGCAATCCGGGGCTTTTTTAATTGAATTTTCTTCTAACGTAACTTCTAACAACGCATGATACCCCACGAGAACCGTCCGCCTTTTTTAGCGATAGCTACACGGAAAAAGATCCGTAGGGGACAGATGCCAAAGAAAGTAGACGTATATTTTCCGTCATGATAAGATATAAATAGAAAAGGAGCCGTGCGTGAACACGACTCCAGTGCAATAGCCGCTTTTAAGGGCGGCAGGCTTTAATTAGGTGTCACGAATAGACCGCATACCTTTAGTGAGGGCGGTCTATTTCTTTTTGTGCATGTATATCAGCAGCATTACGACAAACGTCAATAACGCGAATATCCAAAGTCCAAATTGGAACATAACGGATAGTGCTTCGTATACGCTCACAGGCTTCACCTCCCTTCCGGGAGATTAGCCGACCGCCCATAAAGCCATTCTATTGCCTAACTATCTTACCATATTTTTCACTTAAGAAGGAGATTAACATCTCTTTAAAAAAGACATATGAGAAAAGCCGCAGGATAGTTCCCACGGCTTTTTTTGCACTACTTTATCGAATACTCGTTTACTTCAAACGATAAAATCTTATCGAAAATCACATAGTCTTTACGACTGCTGAACGGTCCTTTGTTATTGTTGTGTTTGTTAATGGCATGGGATGCTGTTCCTGCGCCGGCTTGTTTATTTTCGTGCCAGGTGATGAAGGCATTTACCTTTCTATTATGGATGATGCAAGCAAATTACCACATGCTCCTTTTTCATGGTATCTTATGGGTGGAACGGATCGATTCTAATTCTGGTGATCAAATGGAGAATATGTATGAACTATGATTGTTTAATTGTGGATGACGAGAGTATTCTTGCGGAAACAACATGTGAGTATTTTAATATGTTCGAGGTCCAATCAGCTTATGTGACCAGCGCGGAAGCGTGCGAGCATTTTTTGCAGGAGAATGAAACTTCCCTGATTCTTCTGGATATCAATCTGGGTCAGAGCTCGGGCTTTGATCTGTGCAAAAAGCTGAGGCAAACTACGCAGATTCCAATTCTGTTCATCAGTGCTCGCTCCAGCGATGACGATATTCTGATTGCCCTCAACATCGGCGGAGACGATTACATCCAAAAGCCGTATACGCTCAGCATATTGCTAGCCAAGGTTAAAGCTGTGCTCAAAAGATATGGAAAACAAAGTCCGGCAGAAATGCTGGAGTTCGGTCAGGTCCAGATCGACTGTATGCTTTCCCGTGTTCGCGTGAACGGTGCAGAGATCAAATTCAAAACGCTGGAATACAGGCTGCTCTGCTATTTGGCACAAAATAAAAACCGGGTGGTGTCCAAGGAAGAGCTGTTCGCCAAGGTGTGGGGTGACTCTTTTACTGGAGATGGAACCTTAAACGTACATATTCGTCATTTGCGTGAAAAAATAGAGGTCAATCCCAACAAACCGCAATATATCAAAACGGTGTGGGGAACGGGATATGTTCTAGAGGATGGCAAGCGATGAAAGCCAAGGGAAGGCTCTTGACGATGCTTGTTGTTTTTATTGCAGGTATTATTCTTTCTGTGCAGGTGATTGGGACCGAAGTAAATACGGATGTGGATATTGTCATGGCCAACAGGGTACTGAAGACGGTTGAAAGCCACTGGGAGCAGATTGAGCAAGGCGATTACAGCGGCATCACGCAGCAATTTGTCGTTCTGGATCAGAGCGGGAACGTACGCTACCAAACGGCAGACGGACTGTCCATGACCATTAATGATGCCATCCGGAACAGGGATTCGATCTTGGATGTTATGGTGGAAGGAACTCCCGCAGGAAAGCTCATCATCCATGATGATTATGACCAAAAGATGCAGCGCAACAAGGAACAGCTTGTGACCGTAATCTTGATAACTTTTACCGTGTTAACCGTGCTATGCGTACTCTATATTATATTTTTGAATCGTGCCGTAATCACGCCGTTTAAAAAGCTGCAAAGCTTTGCCCTGAATGTGGCCAGAGGGAACTTGGATATTCCTTTAAACATGGATAAAAACAATCCGTTCGGCGCGTTCACCGAAAGCTTCGACATGATGCGCGAGGAGCTGGCGGCGGCGCGGCAGAGTGAATATGAGGCCAACCGCAGTAAGAAAGAGCTCGTGGCCAGCCTAAGCCATGACGTCAAAACACCGGTCGCCTCCATTAAGGCGGTTAGCGAACTGATGCTGCTGCGAGCTAACGATGAGAAAGTAATCAAGCAGTTGAACATGATCTATTCCAAGGCAGAGCAAATTAACTTGCTGGTGACGGATATGTTCCATGCGACGCTTGAGGAGTTGAAAGAACTGAAGGTGAATGTGACTGAGGAATACAGCGGTGTTCTGAAGGGAATTATCGCGAATGTGAACTACGATGACCAAATTACCTGTGACCCCATCCCGGATTGTATTATCCTCACCGATGTCACACGCTTACAGCAAGTCTTCGATAATATCCTGAGCAACTCTTACAAATATGCGGGTACCGCTGTTAAAATCTCTTCTTTTATTACCCCTACCCATTTGCAAATAGAGATTATGGATTATGGAAATGGCGTCAGCCGGGATGAATTGCCGCTGCTGTTCAACAAATTCTACCGGGGCAATAACATCGCGGGCCAAACCGGAGCAGGGCTTGGACTGTTCATCTCCAATTATCTCATGCAGAGCATGCAGGGCGATATTGAATGCCATAATCGCGATGACGGTTTTACCGTCGCCCTCCGAATCAAGCTCGTCTAACGATTTAAGGAACGGTTAAGGATTGGACAAAGATTAAATAAGAATTGATTTTGTATGATAGGACTGTAATCCATTCTGCAATCTATCAACAAAGGAATGATCACCTCGTGCAAGATACGATACTTAGAACAGAGAAATTATGCAAAACGTTCTCCACTGGCGGAATTCAGCAGCATGTGCTGAAAAATTTGGACATCAGCCTGATGGAAGGAGACTTTACGATTATTATGGGCAGTTCCGGTTCAGGCAAATCGACACTGCTCTATGCACTTTCCGGCATGGACAAACCTTCGCTCGGGGAAATTCATTTTGAGGGTGAAAATATCTCCAAGCTGAATAATGACCAACTTGCCATTTTTCGCCGAAATAATTGCGGGTTTGTGTTCCAGCAAATCCACTTGCTGGACAACATGAGCGTACTGGATAATGCGCTGGCGAGCGGTCTGCTGGTGAGCAAGAACAAGCAGGCTGTTGCTGCCAAAGCCAAACAATTGCTTGCCCAGGTGGGATTAAATGAAACCTTGTGGGGGAAATTCCCCTCCCAGTTATCCGGCGGTGAAGCACAGCGGGCCGGGATCGTGCGCGCCCTGATCAACAGTCCGAAAATGGTGTTCGCAGATGAGCCCACCGGCGCACTCAACTCCGCATCAAGCGACAGTGTGCTGGACGTCATGACCGAGGTCAACCGGAATGGACAGAGCATAGTCACGGTCACACATGATATCACAACGGCTTTGCGGGGCAACCGAATCCTTTACCTGCGTGACGGCATTATTTGTGGAGATCTGGATCTAGGTGCTTTTCATGCGGATCACAACCTTGCAAGGCATGAGAAGCTAAATGCGTTCCTGTCTGAAATGGGATGGTAAGATGAGAATTATTAACCTGGCCATAGCCAATATCAAAACAGGAAAAAGCGCGGTCTTCTCCCTGTTTGTTTTGATTTTTATTGCCGCACTGCTGCTGAACATAGGCACGACGGTTATGTCTAAAATGAGCACCTTTTATGAAGACAAGGTCGAAGAATTACACGATGCGCATGTAAGCATCGTTATGAAAAGCGCAAACTATAAGCAGCCTTATGGAGATTTTCTCAAATCCTATTCAGGAGTGAAAGAGACAGAAACGGAACAAATGATATTGCTGCCCACGGCCACGATTCGTTTCGACAAGAGCGACTTTAGTATTCGCACTGCGCTGCTGAATGCGGATGCAGAGCGGACCGTTGCGCCGCTGAAGCTGATTGAGGAGTCGGCTTCTGACAAAGGAGAGGGAATCTATATCCCTTATGGCTTAAAAGTGAGGAACGGCTACCAACTAGGAGACAATTTCACCCTTACTTATCAAAATAAGAAATATAGTTACCGTGTAACCGGTTTTTTTGAGTCGACTTTGATGGGCACATCCAAACTCGCCATGCTGAAATTTTATCTGCCGGATGCGGCCTACCGTCAATTGTCTGAGGAACTGGGTCCTGCGGCCGATGGCACCCTTATATCTGCAATTTTTACGGATAGTGAACAATCAGGCGCCTTATTAAGTGACTATAACAATCAATTTCCACAATCCAATGAGGCTGTGGATCCCAGTTTTTGGGGGGCGGACATGCAGACGGCAGAAAGCAGCAGCGCTTTAATCGTTAATATTGTCGCCATGATTCTGGTCGCGTTTGCGGCAATGATCGTGCTGATGTCGCTTACTGTGATCAAGTTCCGTATATCATACAGCATCGACGATGGTATGGTGAACATTGGCGTGCTTAAAGCGGTGGGCTATACCAGCCTGCAGATTCACACATCAATTGTCTTGCAGTTTATGCTGATCGCAGTTGCCGCGAGTGTCACAGGTGCAGCCGTTTCTTATGCCGTAATGCCCGCGTTCGGTGGAGTGATCTCTTCTTTGGCGGGGTTGCTATGGACGGGGGACGCCCACATGGGAACAGATCTGGCCAGTGTCCTGATTGTAACCCTGTTGGTGCTGGTAGTGGCGCTGCTCTCTTCCATGCGCATCCATAAGCTTTCCCCTGTCGCAGCATTGCGGGGAGGAATCATGACCCATAATTTCAGACGAAATCTTCTCCCGCTGGACAAGGCCAAAGGCGGCCTCCAATTCGTGCTTGCTTGCAAAACAATGCTTGCGAACAGCCGGCAGAACCTAATGATCGGCAGCATTATTGTCGCGATTACCTTTGCTTCGGTCTTCTCGGTTGTGTTGTACTACAATATTGCTGAAGATAAAACGGCGTTTTTCCAAATGCTTGGTGCCGAAACGCCTAATGTCGGAATTCAGGTTGAACCCGGTAAAGACAGCGAGCAGTTGCTTATGCAGATTCAACAGATGACAGGTGTGGAAAAGGCCAATATTCTGGACTATATTACAACGACGATTGATGGCCAGTTGGTGAATACGGATTTTTCTGATGATTACGGAAAGCTGGAAAACAAATCGGTCTATGAAGGCCGCTATCCGCAATACGACAACGAGATTGTTGTTACCGGAGGACTAGCCAGACTGCTCGGCAAAAACATTGGCGATACGATTAAAGTGGGGGTGGGAGGTGCTTCCCATCCGTTTCTGATAACCGGGCTGAACCAATCGTTTAATGCGGGGCGGAATGGAGCATCTTTAACCATGGCAGGTGTGCATCACCTGATTCCTGACCATAAAGGAATGTCCATTAATGTATACCTGGAAGGTGTCAACAAATCGGACTTTATCCGTGATGTCGAAGCGGAGTACGGAAGCATGATTCAGACTATAACGGATGTGGATGAATCGCTAGAGAGCGGAACCCGGGTATATATATCGGCAGTATTTGCTGTCATGGTTGTGATCCTGGCGATAACCGTGCTGGTAGTTGTATTGATTCTCTATCTGGTCATCAAAATGACGATTCTCAAGCGAAAAAGGGAACTGGGGATTCTAAAAGCGACAGGCTATACCACGTTCCAGCTTATGACCCAGATCGCGCTGAGCTTTGTTCCTATTGTAATTGCAGGCGTAATCGTCGGCGGTGTGCTGGGCAGTCTGTACACCAATTCCGTGCTTGAGCTGCTGCTCTCAGATGCCGGCATTTCCAATGTGCAATTCATCATACATGTTCCGCTTATTGTTACACTCTGCATCGCCATTGTTGTACTGGTCTATCTCGTATCGATGTTAGTGTCGCGCAGAATCAAGAGAATCACAGCGTATGGATTGATTACGGAGTAGATAGGCAGCAGCTTATTAAAGGCCACAGACGAACTGTGATGTTTTTGAATATCAGCTCATAGATAGATGTAATTTAATCTATCTATTTGTAAAATATGGGGGAACACTAGCATGAACATGAAAAAATGGAACAAAATAATCGCGCTCTTGATGAGTGCGCTATTCTTTACTGCTTTTTCGATCCCTGTCTACGCAGAGGAAGCAAGCTCAGATCGGACACCTTCCGGTATTCCCTACACCCAGCTTGAGCAAGAGATCGACAACTATGTGAATTCATATATCGGAAAATCAACTCCCGGTGCTGCGGTTGTGGTAACCAGAGGCGACGAGATTATTTTTTCCAAAGGCTATGGTTACGCCAATATGGAGAAGCAAATCCCTGTGGACACCGCCAACACTGTGTTTGGCTACGGTTCAATTAACAAGCTATTTGTCTGGGCCTCCATTATGCAATTGGTAGAAGAAGGAAAGATGGAGCTGGATCAAGACATCAGGGCGTATTTTCCGCAGGAGTTTGCAGAGAAGCTTCGCTACGACAAACCGATTACGCTGCTGGATATAATGAGCCATACCGCTGGCTTTGAGGAATATTCGGGCGGCCTATTTATAAAGTCATCGGAGAAGCTGGAATCACTGGAAAAAGTGCTGTTATCTTCTCAACCCGAGCAAATATTTGAGCCTGGCAAAGTCATGTCTTACTCTAACTTTGCCACAGCCCTGGCAGGGTTTGCGGTGGAGGAGGTAAGTGGGGAACCTTTTTCCGACTACGAAATGAAGCGGATTTTACGCCCGCTGGAGATGAATCATACCTCAGGCCATCCGACACTGGCTGATCACCGGGATTTGCAGGATGCAGAAGCTACAGGCTATGCGATTACAGCGAAAGGAGGCTTCGAACCTAGAGCACATTATTATATTCCTTTCTATCCTGCAGGAGCAATGAAAGGAACGGCGGAAGACCTCGCACGGTTTGCCATAGCATTGACAACCGCTGACAGCCCGTTGTTCGCCAAGCAGCAGACGCTGCAAACGATGCTTACCCAAAGCTATACGCCACACAAGGACCTTCTTTCCAATGCGCATGGATTCTGGGAATACAACGCACAGCCCCGTACTGTTGGACACAGTGGAGGCACCATGGGCTTTTCAAGTAATTTTGCTGTTGTTCCTGAAGAAAAGCTTGGTGTTGTCGTATTAACCAACACAGAGGGCGAACGCGATATTGTGCCTAGTTTGATTGACCTGCTGATTCGGAATAAGGCAAAGGAGCTCGTGCAGCCAAGTAAAAACCTGCCGCCGTCAAGCGAAGTGGCCGGACACTATGTACTATCACGCAATACCTTTACCACTGTCCAGGAGTTTATGGGCTACCTGACGTTGGTTAATCTGGAAGCGAAGGGCGAACATGACCTTACCTTAACCGGGCGTGGAATATCAGGAGAGTATAAACAAATCAGCCCCTATGTATACAAACTGGATAAAACCAACAGTAAGAGTATTCAGATGAGTGCGCCTATGTTGTATGCTGAAAAATCAGAAGGAAAAGTAACGCGGTTAAGCGGCGGACAAGCGATGGACATGCTTCCGCTCAAGCCAAGCCGTTCCGTCCCGGCATTGATTTCCTATCTGATTGTTGCCGCAATAGCTATTGTATTCTTTTTGCTGGCTCCGCTTGTGCTGATCATTCGCTTGCTCCAGTGGAAAAGAAAAGGAATTTCGTCTTCAAGCACAGCTAATCATTTGTCCGCAGGCGTCATTGTGTGCGGAACCGCCCTGGTATTAAACGTCTTGTTCCTGCTCCTGAACGCCATCGGCAATCAAAACGTGACCACTAATCAGCTGAATTATGGAATTATTATGAACTGGATACTGGCAATGCTCGCTGGCTTGCTGCTTGTGATCTCTATCCTTAAAGGCAGACACCATCCGCAATCCAAAGTCCAAAAAGTGTTCCGAATGGCTACAGCGGTGCTTCTTGTCGGTTTCATCGTCCTGCTGGCCGACTGGAAGTTCTTTCATCTCATTGCTTAAATGTCTGCTAAAGACATCAGACGGATCGGCCAAGATACAAACTGTGGCCGGTCCGTTTTTTATTTTTTCGAGTAACATGACTGGCCAATATTTGCCCATCGCGAGTCAATTGCATCGCCAAGGAGCGTATAGGAGGGGGCCGCTAAGCCCCCGTAGCATCAAAGTAGACGTATAAAACCATGCATGATAAGATATAAATAGAAAAGGAGCCGTGCGGGTAACACGACTCCAGTGCAACAGCCGCTTCAAAGGCGGTGGCTCAATACGAAAGTTTCACCAGATAGGCCGATTCCTTCGCTGGGGCGGCCTATTTCTTTTGGTGCAGGACAAGAGCAATGATCGTCAAGACTAATCCCAGTAGCCCGACAATCAGCGAACCGAAACCAATCATGATAAGCAAAGCATCTTTAACCTCCACAGGCATTCACCTCCCTTCCGGGAGAGTAGCCGACCGCCCATAAAGCCATCCTATCGCCTATCCATCATACCAGAATTTCCCTCATGGAGTGATTATCGTCTCTTTAAAAAGAAAATATGAGAAAAGCCGCAGGAAGGTATCCTGCGGCTACACATTATATCCTTAGCTTTTTCTTTTGACTGGTATCCATACCTCGCAAATCGATTCGACCTGTCTATCATCCACCCAGTAGTATTTTTCAATGCATGGACCTTCTACCTGTTCAAAATTTGTCGAAGGAAACCATTCGGAATAAATACGACGCCACACATTCTGGATTTCCCGGCCGCTATCGACGTCCTCTGTCAACGTCTCTCGGCTTTCAAATACCGCGTACGTTCGGGCCGGCACGTGCAGAACGGTGAACTCAGGCGGGGCATCGCTTCCTACTGGAAGATCGAATCCCATCATATAACGTCTGCCCCCATCCTCTTTGAAGTCAAAATGATAGCCGTAGAGCAGCATACCGGCTGATCTGCCGGTCGCCTCGTTAATCCGGTCATGCGTCCCGTCTTTCCAGATTTTCTCGGCGAATTCGGGTATTTCCTTGAAGGATATGATTCTACATATGCAGCAGTTGCAGAGCCTAAATTGTTTTAATCACTAACAATCTGTATATGCATTTAAGCCGTCGAGTAATCGACGGCTTTTCTTAGATAATAAGCAGAGGTGGGATGATGATTAGGAGGTATTATTTATCCACTTTGTACAACATAAAAGGAAATGAATAACGTTGTTCTGGAGAAGTATAGAGACGCACTAACTTTCGTTCTCAATTTTTTCTAATCGCTGCAACAATAATTCCTTATACTAGATTAGCAAGTCTCCCGTTCGTTGCCTCATGAATTCTTCAACTTTTTTGAACTCTTATTAAAACAAGCCTTTGCCCCGGTACAGCTATAGTTGGCACTGTGATTCTAGCTATCATAACATTTACTATAGTACGGTAGAAACTGACCTGAACTGAGCCAATTGACAGGGGATTAGTTACTGATATTCCTTGCAGAGGGCAGCTGCTTCTAAAATAAAATTGGAATTCAAACAACACTATTCCTCGCATATTTAGTCATCGCTGCAGCGTTCAACTTACTGAACGCTTTTTTTGATTTGGCGGCTACTTATTGGAATCCAGTCAGGACAACCACATACTTTTTCAGAAGCGAGTTGATGGAGAATGAGCATCGAGATTAAACAACGGCTGCTTCCGGACGGACGTCCGAACAAGCCTAACAAGCCCATGGTTCCGGGATGGATCACCATCCATAATACGGACAATCTCACAGGCACGGCGGAGTCGCATGCGCGATACATTTTGGACGGCAGCGGCGGCAGGCAGGCATCATGGCACTACACAGTGGACGATGTGGATATTTTCCAGCACCTGCGCGATAACGAACAGGGGTGGCATGCTGGAGATGGTGACGGCCCAGGGAATCAGACGAGCCTCGGTATGGAAGTGTGCATGTTCATCGGTATGAAGACGGAGGTCGCCTGGCGGAATGCAGCTTGGTTGGCAGCCTTTCTCATTAATCGTCATAAGCTAACAGCTGAGCACGTAGTTCCGCACCAGAAGTGGTCGGGCAAGCTGTGCCCGTCGCAACTGCTGCCGTATTGGAGCAAGTTCATTAATATGGTTAAGGAAGAGCATATTCGTAAACAACCTTGTTTTGCACCAATACGGGACATCGGTGCGGCGATCGGTGCGCCAGTCGTATGGGACAATGGCAGTAAAACAGCATCAATAAACGGAAATAATGTTGCCGGTGGGCGATTGATCGGCGGGAAGGCATATGCTCCAGTACGGGCAGTAGCAGAAGCAGCCGGTGCAAAAGTCAACTGGAATGGAAAAGAGAAAACAATCAGCATCCAACTGCACCTGTAAAAGATCGGCAGCGCCTGAGCGGTAACCGAAAAAATCCATGTTCTTATCAAATTAAGCCCCGGAGTAATCCGAGGCTTTTCACTGCAAACAAAAACCTAAGTAATCTAATGCACTTTCCGATATCCCGCGCCATAAGGAAAGGGATGTGTTACACCCATATCCCTCAATTGATCATATGAAGAAGGGGAGCAGAAATAAATCCCTAATTCCGAAAAAAGGAATTCGGTGGTGAAAAAAGCGACGTCGAGGAAAAAAGCCAGGATGGAAACCGAATTGTCTATAGGTGGATTCCTGTGCGGGCAGGCCGTCCAATCACTCTATCATTTCATCAGTGGGGATGGCAAGGGTAACATAAAATTCATACAACTCCAACTGACGTGCTGATAATGATGATGGAATACATGACGATTTGCCTGAGGCAGACGATAGGAATTACAGTTGTTATGGAGTATAGAATTTCTCGAGGATTGATAAAAAGGTCTGATAGAATTGGAACTATCTACGGTCGAATGGTTACCCTGGTGTGTATGGGCACAAGCGAAGCTAATTGAAGCACATCTTCGTTAAACATTCGGATACATCCGTGAGATACCAGTCTTCCAATCGAGGAAGGATCATTCGTTCCGTGAATGCCGTAATGCGGCTTCGACAAGCCCATCCAGAACGCACCGTATGGTCCGCCCGGATTGGGCTCCTTGTTGATTATGGTATATTCGCCTGTCGGAGTCTGGGTGAGCATCTTTCCGATTCCGACGGGGAACTCTCTGACTACGATATTTCCGTCCAAGAGATACAGCTTGCGATCCGACAAATCGACAATGATTCGATATTGTGGCATAACACCCCACTCCTTTTCATTACAATATGCTGGGTGGGTTGGTGGTGTTAAAATAGCATTCAGCGTGTAGATAAGGTGTCGAAAGATACTAGATCTACACACTTTTTTTGTTCAATACAAGGTGCTGTGCATCGTCTCCCCATATTAAATCCATGGCGGTGGATTAGGCATCCACTATAGGGCGACATCGTTGATTTGTCCGGACTTGGAGGCATCCGCTCCGGAACCGGATAGCGACCGCCACACGAGCACGGCGGCGATAATCCACAGGAGAAGCGTGGCGATGCCGGACTCACCCGCTACATACGTCCAGCCTTCCTGCTTATGATAGAACAACGCTTCGAACCAGCTGCGGCTATGGTTGATAGCCGTATGTATGATGACGGCAGGCCATAGGCTGCCACTCTTGTGCCGGACCTAGCCCATTACGACGGATAACGGAAATATCATCGCTGTGAATAGCGCAATCGTCACAAGCGGAATTCCGTCCTCATTGTAGCCGTTTAAGTAGAATGGGTAATGGAATACGGCCCACACGGCCGCTGTAATCAGAATCGCCTTCTTTGCACCCATAGCCTGCGTCAGCTTCGGCTGCAAGTAGCCGCGCCAGCCGATCTCCTCGGCGAAGGAGAACAATGTCATCACAATGAGCATGTTCGGGCTGAAGAAGCTCTGAGCGATGACTTGGAAGTAGGCGGCCATGGTCATGCCGTTGCTAAATTCATGGGCGGACGGCAACGCGATGAAGCCGAGTCCCCAGGCTGCGGCAAAACCTATTATGACCGGAATGCCGGACAGCAGTGCAATCACGTACCAGCGAAGTCCGCCGAGCTTCGTCATGCCAGTGGATAGGAGTGTCTCTTTCCGCTTTGGACGGAACAGAAGCAGCAGCAACACTGTGATGAGCGGTGCGGCTTGGCTGACGGCGATAAGCTCGAACACGCCGCTCAAGTTCGCGGCCAAGGTTAAGCCGAGCACAAGCACGCAGTACAAGAAGGCCTCTTTTTTCAAAATTGCATTTGCGGTTGAATTCATTTAATATCGTCCTTTCTTTCATGTGCACAAGAGATACATTTTGCAGTGTCTATCTGTCAGCTTACAACGCATTTCTCAAGAAAGTATAAAGTCCGCGCTCATTTGCCCCGCAGAAGAAGTTTGGATTACACTGAACAGAAGGAGAACGTTCGGCGGGGGATGACAGAGGATATGATGAGAGCGAGCATTTTGCTTGTTGATGATGAAGAAGAGATGACTGAGTTCGTACGGGATGCGCTGGAGGATGAGGGCTATGCGGTGAGGGCAGCTTATAACGTGGAGCAAGCGGAACGGCTCATATCAGAGCGGCTGCCGGATTTGATTGTGCTGGATGTGATGATGCCGGGCACGGACGGGTTTCAATTTTGCAAACAAGTGCGGGATAGTGTCGATTGCCCGATTATATTTGTTAGCGCAAGGGAGAGCGAAGCCGATCGGATTTACGGACTGGCGGCAGGGGGCGACGACTATATCGTCAAGCCGTTTAGCCTACGGGAACTGAAGGCACGCATTGAAGCGCACCTCAGGCGGGAACGTCGCAGCATACAGCGCCGGGACAGCGGACTGCTTAAGTTCGGCTCCTATACGATCGATGTCAGGGGATATGAACTGCGCTGCCAAGGACAGACCTTGCCGTTGACGAACCGTGAGTTTGCCATTGTAGAGCTGCTTGCCTTGCATCCGGGACAAGTATTCGCGCGCGAACACATTTATGAGCAGGTGTGGGGGATGGATGCGTTCGGAGATGATGCTACCGTAACGGAGCACATCAAAAATATCCGGGCCAAAATGGCTGCCGCCGATCCGGATTCGCGCTGGATCGAAACCGTGTGGGGGGTTGGCTACAAATGGGGGGACCGTTCGTGAAGACACGCTCCATTAAACGCCAATTCATCTTTTATTTCAGTCTAGTTATCGGACTCAGCTTTATCTTGACTGCTGCCGTATGGGGGCTGGTCGTGTGGTTGATGTTTCAGGGAGAAGCGGATTGGATTAGACCTGCTAATTATTATGAGAAGAAGATACCGGGCATCTGGCAGGTTGTGGCGGCGGAGGGAGACAATCTGCTGCAAGAGGGCGGTAGGTCAGCGTTAGAGCAGGTTATCGACGGCACAGGGATATCTTACGCGATAGTTGATCGATACGGGACACCTGTGTATGGCACATTGACAGACCCGCGAATCGACAGTGGCCGCGAATTGATTGAACGGCTCAATTCCACCAAAATGATTGATTCCAATCATGCGCGGACAATGATGCCAATCGTGAATGCGGCAGGTGAGTTCGAAGGGGCGGTCGTACTGACTTATGTGCTTGCGGTCACTGCGACCGATGAGGCAAGCAATCCGTACGTCAGCCTGTTGGGAACGCTTATTATACTTTTACCATTTCTGCTTATTATTGTATTTACCTGGATGTTCGGCAGGAGATTCAGCCGACAGCTGAACCAGCCGATTCAAGAGCTGATCGAGGGAACGAAGCGGGTGCAGCGGCGTGATTTGGACTTCAGCTTCTCTTATGAAGGCACGTCCGAGATCGCCCAGCTTGTAAAAGCTTTCGATGAGATGCGGCGGGAACTGTATTTATCGCTGCAGCGCGAATGGAAGCTCGAGCAAGAGCGGCGCGACATGGTAGCCGCCTTAGCCCACGATCTGCGAACGCCGCTTGCCATTGTTCAAGGCCATGTGGAAGGACTGCTGGAAGGCGGGGCGGAGCGCCCGGATCGTTTGTATCGCTATTTGGCGACGATTGACAAAAACACGAAGCGCGCGGCGCGGTTAGTACAGGAGATGAATACGGTATCGGCAATGGAGACGCCGGAGTTCCGGCTGAATCGGCGTGCTGTGGACGTCAGGGTGTTTATGGAAGAGAAGGCGTCCGACATCGAACGGCTGTGCGGGGAGCAGCACATTCATTTCACATATGACCTGGAGGACAAACGCAAAGAGCAGGCTTCCGTACTGTTCGATCCGGACAGGCTGTCGCAATTGTTGGATAACTTGTTTGCCAACAGCGTGCAGTTTACGCCGGCAGGAGGAACCATCTCATGGAGAACGGAATTAGCGGAGCATAAGCTTGTTATGCAAATTATGGATACCGGGCCGGGATTCCCGGCGCACGCGCTGGACATCGTGTTCGATAAATTTGTTCAAGGCGATACGTCGCGTTCGCGCCATAAAGGTCACGCCGGACTAGGCCTGTACATGGCGAAGCTGCTGACAGAGAAGCACGGCGGCGTTATCCTAGCATCCAACCTCGACGTAGGCGGAGCTTGCGTGACGGTCACGCTCCCGGCCAGGGAGACGGTGCAGTCTTAACGTGTAGTGCACATGAAGTGCAATATGTTCTTCCAATAATCTATGTCGGACTGTGGAAATCCATATTATACTAGAGAAAGATCTGTGATTAGGAAAGGAGCAACACCACATGACAGCAATTCGCATTGGTATCGTAGGTTATGGCAACCTCGGCAAAGGGGTCGAGAAATCGATTCGCCAAAATTCAGATATGGAGCTCGTCGCCATCTTTACGCGTCGCGATCCGCAATCTATTCAAGCGCACGTTCCGGTCGTTTCGTTGGACGAGGCCGAATCATACAAAGGTAAAGTCGATGTTATGATTCTGTGCGGCGGTTCGGCAACGGATCTGCCGGAGCAAGGGCCTCAGCTTGCCCGTATGTTCCACACCGTCGACAGCTTTGATACGCACGCACGCATTCCAGAATATTTCGAATCCGTGAATTCCGCAGCAGCAGCGAACGGACACGTCTCCGTCATTTCGACGGGCTGGGATCCGGGCTTGTTCTCGCTTAACCGACTTTTGTTCCAATCCATCTTGCCGGAAGGCAATGAATATACGTTCTGGGGCCGCGGCGTAAGCCAAGGGCACTCCGATGCTATCCGCCGGGTGGAAGGTGTCAAGAACGGCGTGCAATACACGATTCCGTCCGATGAGGCGGTAGCGAAAGTCCGTGCTGGGGAAAATCCGAAGCTGACGACACGGGACAAGCATGTACGCGAATGTTACATCGTGGCGGAAGCAGATGCGGATCAAGCGCGCATTGAAGCAGAAATTAAGTCGATGCCGAACTACTTCGCTGACTACGACACGATCGTACACTTCATCAGTGAGGAAGAGCTGAAGATGAACCACTCTGCGATGCCGCACGGCGGCCTCGTATTCCGCAGTGGCATGACGGGTGAAGGCACTGCGCAAATTATGGAGTTCGGCCTGAACCTCGGCAGCAATCCGGAGTTTACCGCAAGTGTGCTCGTAGCTTACGCACGTGCTGTCTCTAAGCTGGCTGCGCGTGGAGAGTCCGGGGCGCGTACGGTATTCGACATTCCGTTCGGCCTGATGTCTCCAAAGTCGCCAGAGCAATTGCGCAAGGAACTTCTTTAGCTTATATATCAAGGTTTTACAGCCCTGAATCGAATTTTGGTTTGGGGCTTTTACTTCATTAAAAAATCCTCGTGACCATATTTTGACCATATATTTTCTACAGTTCAAGGAACTTCTGAAATTTTTGCGCAGTTTGTTCTTTGACCGTCTTTGTAACGTGCGTATAAATGTTCATCGTCATTTTGATGTCAGAGTGACCAAGGCGTTCTTGGACCTCTTTTATATTGGCTCCTGCTTCGAATAATAATGATGCATGCGTATGTCTTAAACCATGAACTGTTATTTTGTGTAGATTGTGTTTTGTGATAATTTCATTCAGTCTATCATTGGGATATGCCATTCTAAGTGGGGTACCATCGAAGCGCGCAAATAATAAACTATCTGAGTCTGTTCTCATACCTTCCGACAAGTGCCGTTCTTTATTATGTGTAAGCCACTTTCTTAATAAGCGGAGCGTTACATCGTCTAAGCTTATAGAACGCTTAGATGCGGCTGTTTTGGACGTCTGGTAAGAAAATGCTTTGTTCTCATGATACAGAGTTTTGTTTAATGTGAGTATTTTGTTTTTAAAATCTATGTCCGACTCGTGAAGCGCTAAGATTTCCCCTTTGCGAGCACCCGTGTAAATAAACAAATGAAACATCACATGATCCATGAATGACTGTCCCTCCTTTAGAATGCTAAGGAACTGTTTAATCTCATGTTTTTCCCAATAGTTTCTTTTCTCAGTGCTTTCACTAACAACAAAATCAGAATCATTTTTTGGGACAACAACATGTTCCATAGGATTTTTGAGGACAATATCCATCTTAACGGCATATTTGAAAATTTGATTTGCGTACATCTTCATGGCGTCTGCTGTTTTAAGTTCTTTAGCGATTCTGTTTATTATTTCTTGACAGTAAGGTTTTGATATATCTCGGATCTTCAATTTGCCGAAGTTGGGCAGGATATGCTTGTTAAATTTATACTCCTCTGTTTTTCTTGTGCTTGGCTTTATTGTTGGTGAATGCGTTGCTAACCATTGCTTATAAACCTCTTCAAAGGTTAAGCTCTCGGCCTCTTCTACGAATGTTCCATTCGCGAGATCCTGCTCTGTTTGTCCCGCATCTAGCTGTGCCTCTTTCTTTGTGTTAAAGCCTCTCTTAGTAGTTTGTTTCTTTTTACCCGTTGATGGATTGACGGTTGAATAATACTTATACAACCACTTGTAACCGTCTTTTGTTTTGTACTTTTGGAAGCTGGCCAATGTGCTCACTCCTTATTAGCGTGATAATTATTTGTTTGGAAACATTAGCTTTATCATGTTAACTATTCGTTCTTTTTCCTCGGTTGTGAGTGACTTACCATCAAATTTAATACTTGGTCTATTCATAAACTCTAGTATTTCTCCTGTCTCAACAGTTACATACTGATTATATTTAGAGAACCTTTCTGCTAAATCAGCTATTTGGTCTCTAACATCGTTTAAATAATTCCATGTATCCTCGCTTACTTCTGACAAGTCTTCAAGTAAGCTCGAAGGAGTGACAATATAATTTGTAATTCCAACTTCGTTTACAAAATTTTGCATGGCCCTTTTGAAGCTTGGATCTCCGATTACTTCATCACGAAAATTATCAGCATCTTTACTCAAGATTTTAATGTCTTTTGCAATTTCTTCATATTCTACTTCTTTAGAAAAACGCTCTAGTTCTTCGTGACTGTAATAATGCTCTTCTGTAGTTGGAAGTTCTAAAATTGATACACCGAGGGCGCGGCAAATTTTTATTTGGGTTGGCATCGGTGGAAGATTTCTTTTTCCGTTTTCTAATTGGGATAAGTAAGAATGAGATAACCCAGACTCTTGCGCTAATTGAACCAATGTAAGTCCCTTCTCCTTTCTTTTTTGTTTTATAAAGTTCCCAAATTCCTCTGATATTTCTTTTAAATTTTCGTCAATATTTTTATGTTCCATTTATAATCACCCACTTTTATTATAACCAAAAATGTTACAAAGTAAAACAAATGTTAGCTGGATGTTGCAAAGTGATAAATTCCGATCTATAATGTAACACAGTAACAATGTTGCAAAGTGAAAGGTGGTATTATGAAAATTTTGGTGAAGGATTTCAAACTGCTTAATAAACTTCTAGTTCTTAACGGCTTTTCTAAACGTTCATTTGGTATTGCTTTAGATGTCTCCTCAACTACAATGTCTCAGATTTGTAATGGTAAAAGGAATCCGAGTCCGAGAATTGCAAAGCTAATTTGTGAAGAATTGAAAGTGGCATTTGATGATGTATTCGAAGTTGTCACCGAATAGTTCTGGTAGTTACAGCCATAAGAGGGAGGGGTGTAACCTTGGAATCATCTCCTGTATTTAAAGTGATTGTAGACCAAGCCTTTGTTCAACGACTTGCGAAAGAAGAGGTCATACGCATTGTCGAAGAAGCTGGCGGCGGTACGTGGTGGGATTTAAAGCGGCTCGAAGCAGAAACATGCCGTAAACGGGACTGGCTTATTGACAACATTCTTCTGAACCCGAAATTCAAGGAAGAGATGAAGCTTATCTCAAACGGCCGAGAAGGTGGCCGCTGGATGTTCAGGGCTGCAGGAATGAAGGCATTCTTGGACAAGCATTTTCAGGAGCTTAATGGCAAGCAACGACGTTCAGGTGTGGGGTGAATCTGAATAAGTGAACATTTAATAAATGGCTATCGTTTTGGTCGATAGCGGACTAATGGCAAGAGGGGTGTCCAAACTTGGACAGACCATGAAATAAGGTGTCCTCAATTTTGAGGAGGCCCTTACCAAGCAGAAAGGAGAGAGGATATGAACAAAGATCAATTCAATACGTCCATGGATAACTGGATGGACAAGCAGAAGAAACAAGCAAGCAGTATTTATCCGGTTGAGCAAAAGATGGTTCCATTCAACGGAACTGAGATTTTAGGAGTTAAAGCGAATGATGGAAAGGTATATATAGGCGTTCGTTGGATTTGTAACGGAATCGGCCTCACAGAGGATCAAGCAAGGAATGAGCGGAGCCGAATTCAGAGAGATGTTGTCCTTCAAAAAGGGGGGCGAAATTTAACCCTCCCTACAAACGGCGGGAATCAAGATGTTTTAGTTATCGAGCTTGAATTTCTTCCGTTGTGGCTGGCTAAGATTTCAATCACTCCGAACATGCAGGAACGACAACCAGAAGTTGCAGACCGCTTGATTGAGTACCAATTGAAGGCAAAGGATGTACTGGCGGCCGCTTTCTTGCCGCAGGAGACATATAATCCTTATGCAATCGAGGATGCAGTAATTGCTTCTATGAAGGGCCTTAAAGAAGTAAAAGCCCAAATAGCTGAAACCCGGCAAGAAGTGAGCGAAATTAAGCATGTGGTGGATAGTGAAGTATGGCTGACCGAGATACAAAAATCAGAAATCAAAAGGCTTGTCATGTCCCGAATTGCAGCACTCAGAAGAATGGGATATGAAACTGCTCATTACCAAGGATTATACAGCGCGTTGAACACTCACTTTGGAGTTGGGAAATACGACAAAATACCACGTAAGGATTTTGCTGTGGCCTCGGATTTTGTTCGCGGCTGGTCTCCTAAACGGGAAGTCGCTAGGGAATGACACTTGAACACCTGGCCCGCATTTGGTTCGACCGTAGTCCTCTGCAGCATACAATCATCGTCAAAAATATTATTCGAAGGGAACGAAATGCATGAAAACACTATCGAAAGCTGAATTGAAAATGCAGTTAACGGCATGGGCTAAACAAGCAAATGAGAAAGGAAATGAGTTCTTGAAGCATAAGGATAAGGCGAGCCTGAAAGCTTGTGTTTCTAACATTAACATTCTTCGCTCATTCATCACTGTGTTTGTTAGATCGTTGTCGCCAGACGAGGCTGTTCTTGCAGATACGCATACTAAACATCTTAATGAAATATACGATTTCGAGAAAATGCGCAGCTTGCCATCTTACAATGCATTGGATCCGTTGGCAGTACTTCGTATTCACCATCGAAAGCTAAGTAAATTGAGTTCAGGATTTCACATTGCTAAAGAGCCTCTGAGAAAGTTACTGAGAGAGTTGAAGGAAATCGATTTATTGGCAAGGGAACAACCTGAATATTCAGTCGATTTCGAACCATCAATCGTCGTATACAGGGATAGTATTAAAGAATTGCTGGCTCAGGGGTTGGTTAGTAACGATTTGGATCACTGGGAACTTGTTGAGGTGTTATTTTCAAGCGGACGCACAGTGAAGCGGGATGATTTTTTACAGGTAATTACGATAGATAAATCTCGGAAATGCTGGGACGGCAGCCTAATAGAGCCATATGAAAAGAGAGTTGCAGGTATTCCGGAAGAGATTGATTTCAATACCTTCAAGGATCTCATTCTTAAAAAGCGAATTGAAGCGGATTATGACGATTATCTCCATGATAGCTGGATGATTCATTTCTTCAAAGTTAAAGAGGAATATGAACGACAAACAGGTGAGAAGGCAATAGATCCATTCCAAGTCCTTGAGGACATCACTGGTAAGCCAGTGCAGACATTTACGGCCGAATTTGATGAATATGGCGACGTGGTTAGTATGACACCCAATAAACCAAATTTAAAGGCTGTAAAAGAATGAGCATCCCAATTGATGATAGCAAATGACAACGAATTTAGATTAGGAGGGAAAGGACATGCCAACCACAACTAAAGCTTACATCGACTTAGAAAATCTTGTTCCAACTATAACCGAAGGAGGAAAGCCAGTTCCATTCAATTCTTTCATGACGGGGTGTTCAGATGAATTTCTGTTTGATAACGACATAAAGAACCTGCTTCATGCAGCAGAGAGAGATGACGTATTTTGGGGCGACGTTAAAGACTATGTATCACCGATTGTCGGCCGTGTACTGGAATATGCTGCTGAGGAGAAACCAGCTATGTACCGTGACATGATGTGCATGATTGTTAGTGAATACGAACGTTTCAAAGAGATGTATGATTCAGAACGGAACGAGGAAATTGTTGAGGTTAAAGCTGACGGATCGAATTTAAAACTTGCCCTCGAAGAGCTTGATTCACACTTGAAGGCGGGTTATCAAGTCGAGAAAATAACTTATCCGGGCGGTGCTTGGTACACCATTGAATTAAAAAGAAAAGAAGCACCTGCAGAAGTAAGCGTATAGAACCCTTCACCTTAACCAACCTTGGCCGGGACGTTAAGGAAGAAAAAAACAAATTTAGGTGCCCTTTGCGCATCATTATACATAATTGATTCTTGTTGCGCAAGGGGCCATTACGGGAGAGTGTAAAGTATGGAAGCAAACATGGGGGCACATAAGATCGGTATGTCTATAGATAGTCAGTTAGAGCAAGGCGTGATGGAAGTGATCCGGAAGATTGCAAGTGTTAAATACTTGGAAGAAAGGCCGGAAACACTGAATGACTACCTAGATGAAATGCAATTAGCCCTGAGCGCTGCAAGTGATGCTTTTCAGGCTGCGCTTAACTCTGTAGGGATGCAGTATAAAGATCTGCTTTTTGATTTGGAAGACAAAATGAATGTTGCATCGAGCTTAGAGGCTGAAGAAAAATATGTTCGTGGTTTTGTAGCCGGTTGCAGGTTCCTAAAGCAAATAGACAAGTCTTGCGGGCATGGACTTTCATAAATGACGGATATCGAAAGGGGGGGCGTTTTGGCAATAACTCAAGCGCAAACGGATACGAGGGAACTGCTAAATTTCATAGGGAAGATATCGAAGCGGGACACCGAGGAATACCAGGGCAAATATCATCACCTTGGATTCAACTGGCGAGAGTATTCGCTTAAATCTGATGCCCTTAGTCGCGCTATCGTTACCGCCTTGCAGGGCTTTGACGAAGAGGAGCGGCATGACTGCTATGCCCAGATCATCTACCGGATATTAGACAACGACGATGCATTAGAACGGTTCTTAGACGCTGCGTTCGGGGGAGGGATAGGTCGTGAGTGAAGAGCAAATTTGTGCAACTTTGCAAACAAGATGGTCTGACTTGGAGGACCGGGCGCGGGAGTTAAATGACCTTATGCTCGAATTGGAGCAGGTTGATAATGATGATAACGACGTTACCAGAACAGGTGTATATAGGCTCATGGCGTTGGAACATAGACTGCTTAACCGTGAGTTGGATTTTATCAATGATTTACTAGGAACAATCAATCAGAAATAGGTAGGTGGCGGACATGGCACGGCCAGCAAAGGAAGGTCTTGATTACTTTCCGCTTGATGTAGATTTTGACCAAGATGATAAATTAATCGTGCCGCTTGGTAAATTCGGAATGCAAGGGTTAGGAATTATTATTCGGCTCATGTCTGAAATCTATAAAAACGGATACTTCTATCCGTGGGGTCTACGCGAACAGTATTTATTCTCGAATCGAGTAAATGTTGACATTAACTTAATTAACGATGTCGTAAACGAGTGCGCAGCGTGGGGATTCTTTAATAAAGATTTATTATCATCTCAGCAGGTGTTGACCTCAAGTGGATTCCAGAAACGCTATCTTGAAGCAGCTAAACGACGTAAATTCATCACCTTCATTCAGGAGTATTTACTACTCGATCCGGTAGTTGCACAGACACAGGTCAATAGTCCTATAAAAGTAGTTAATGCTGACGGTAAGGAAGTTAATGTATACATTAACCCTGATAAATGCAACGCAGGTGATACAGTAACACCACAAAGTAAAGTAAAGGAAAGTAAAGTAATTAATAACCTTACTCGTCAACGGTATGACGAGGATGATCGCTACATGAAGATGGCACGTTATTTTCACGACAAAGTCATGGAGCATGCAGAAGCGAATAAGGTTGCTCATCTTGTGAAAGAGCCGAATTTTCAAAAATGGGCAGATGATTTCCGCAAAATCATGGAACTAGATAAACGGGACCCGAAGGAGTTAAGAGAAGTCATTGACTGGTGTACGACCGATTCATTTTGGTCAACAAACATTTTAAGCCCTAAAAAGCTTCGTGACAAATACACAGACCTGGCTATGAAAATGAAAGTTAAGCAAAAATCTTCGACAAGTCGAGCGGGTAGCAATAAAGAATTATTACAACGCAAAATGGCGGAGGTGCTACATGAACGAGGAACAAACGATAGAGCTTCTATCAGTGATATCAACAGCTTACCCGATGCTAGAAATCACGGATGAATATGTGGAGCTATGGAAAAGCATGCTGCGCAATATTGACTTCAAAGATGCCAGCCAAGCCCTTCACAAACACATACTGACAAGCAAGTATGCGCCCACTATTGCAGAGATTGTTCAGGGTGGTCATAGTGAGGCCGAAAGGAAGAAGCGAGAGACGGCGGAGCGGGTGGCGCTACTGACTAAATGGGGAAATCAAGCATCCTTACCGGCAGGGAGGCAACAGGAATGAATAACGAAATCGTGAACCTTGAAACCGAACAATTTGTGTTAGGTAGCATTCTGAAAAAAGCAGAACTGCTGAATGAGTGCAAGTTGAAGGTCGAGGACTTCTATAGCGCCGGACACCAAGTATTATACGAATCAATGCTCGAGATGCAAGAGAATGAATGGCCTATCGAACCTATGTCCATAGCCCAGCATCTTGGAGAACGGATTACAGACGTTGGCGGCGTCTCGTATCTCTTGCAGTTGAGGGCGGCCGTGCCTTCGATTCTGACATTTGATTTTTACATCGAGCGAGTCAGGGAAGCAAGCATTAGGCGGACAGCCGTTAATACGCTTAAAGAACTGCTAAACAAGAGTGAGTCAGCCGACAACGCCGAACAGCTTATAGCGACGATTCAGGAAAGTGCATCTGTGCTCTTGAAGGAAATCGCGCCCGAGAGGACATTCCGCCCTATTGGTGAGATATTAACCGACCATGAGGATAGGCTGATTGAGCGGCAAAGTAAAAAGGGTCTGACAGGCGTAAAAACGGGGAGCGCGGTACTTGATAGATTAACAGGCGGTTATCAGAATCAAGACTTGATTATCATCGCCGCTCGCCCCTCGGTCGGGAAAACCGCGTTTATGCTGAATGATGCACGGGAAGCGGCGAAGTCGGGAACTGTGGACGCGGTTGGTATTATCAGCTTGGAAATGCCAGACTTACCCGTATCAGAGCGGGTATTAACAGCCGAAGGGAACATTGACGGAATGAAAATTCGAACAGGCTTTCTTGAAGATGACGATTGGAGTAAATACACGATGTCGCGTGACATGATCGCCTCATTGCCTATTTACATCGACGATTCCCCGGGGGCGACCATTCAAGAAATCAGGGCCAAGGTTCAAGCTTTTAAGAAGAAACATGGACGAATCATAATTTACATCGACTACCTGCAATTGATTCATGGCGGGAAGCGGTTCGGGAATAAGACGGAAGAGGTCGGATATATAAGTGGACAGTTAAAACAGATTGCTAGGGAGAATGACTGTCCTGTCGTTGTCATTAGTTCTCTAAGTCGTGGCGTCGAGCAACGCCAAGATAAACGGCCGATGATGTCTGACCTACGTGAGTCGGGGCAAATTGAATTTGATGCGGATCAAATTATGTTCCTGTACCGGGATGATTACTATAACGCAGAATCCGAGAAAAAGAACATTGTCGAAATCAATGTTGCCAAGGGCAGGAATACGGGAACCGGCCTGTTAGAAATGGTGTACTTCAAAAACTACAGCAAATTCGTTGATCTGGCGTGAATTGGGGGCGAGAACAATAGATGTCAACGCGCAAGACGCCACCCACAAGATACATGAAATCATGAAATGGACGATATTCACTTATGAGCAGAACGAAGGCGACATGGCCTATTACGAGAACGAATACTTGGATCTTACCCACGCGCTGGAGTTTATGGAGCTTGGCCCAGAAGAGGGTTTTCAACTCGCACAGCAGCTCCAAGAGAACCGCAGGAAGCGGCGGCAGGCCAAAGAAGAGAACGAGTTGATTAAGCCATTATATGAGCTTATCACTCGGCAAAAAACATTGATGGCCGAGATGGGGAAAATAAAAGCAAAGGCGCAGCAGACCATTCAGACACAATCCAAACGCATATATACACCACGGGTACGGACAGATATGCAAGATGCATTCCAACGGGCCAAGGCACGAATATCATCATCAGACGGACATAACGATTCATTCTAGCGATTTAAAATTCACTCTAGTATAAATTATCATCCAGACATCATAGAGGCTCTGCGAGGCCGTAGAGTGCGCACACGTCTATTCCAAAAATCGAACATACATTCTTAATTTGGAGGGGTATTCAATGAGTTGGATTAGAATGAACATTCAAAATGGAGCATTAAACGGTGAGATGGAGATGGATCAGGCGAGCCACGAACACAAGGCAGATCTGATTAAGGGATTCTTCGAAGTATTCGGGATATCTAAATCAAAACAGGAGGTTGTCGGTATTGATTGGGCAGGCAAGGGAAAGAGCAGCCAAACGGTTGTATCCATAGATGAGATTAAGCCGAAACTGCCTGCTTCTTCGGAAATCAGAAAGACCATCGGGACAGCAATCAAAAAGAAAACGGAGCCCCCAAAGGTGATAAAGCCTCCGCTTCTCAATTCGGATCGCTCCCTTACCGTTCCAATCGGTGAGAAACTAGTTGCAGCTGCTGAATCATCGGAACAACAGCCAGAGTGGTATAAAACAGGCATCAAGTACAAAGAAGGCGTTCCACATTACCGTTGCCGGTACTGGTGCAAAAACCCGGACTGCCGGGACAAGAGCAACGATTACATCGAAGGGCATGAACCGGAGATAAAATGCCGTAAGTGCGGTCAGCGTCTGTTCGTCCGTCAAGCAACTGAAATAAGAATGCAGCGGGACGAGTGGGGAAACTTCTTCATTGCTGACCGTCCAGCAGAAGTGTAATGCGCAATCGAGAGGAGGGCGCAGGGATGAGTAAATGGGTCGGCAAACCATCACCAAAGAGCATGCATGTCGGGACAGGATGGTATAGAGAACTGAACAGAGCTTATATCGATGGCGAATACGCAGTAATGACAAGGCCAGTAACTACAGAGTGGGGAGAAGTCATTCATGCGTGCATTCGTAATATCAGCGGTACTGACATTCCTTGGGCGGAAAAGCAGCGGATCAAGAATGAATTGTTTGGTAGTAGCAGAACGGCCATTGAAGTGTTCCCGTCAGAAAGCGAGCTAGTGGACGGAGCTAATATGTATCACATTTGGATTATACCACCAGGCATGAAGTTGCCATTCACATTAAAAGGGGCTTAGGAGATGCTTTTTTGATAAGGAGCGGGTAAATGGGGAGGGGGAGCATGGGACAAGCTGAATTTTATTCATTAGCTACAGAGAGCGAGAAAAACGCCGTTAAAGCGCTCATGACCCAATACCCTAGATTGTCTAAGACTTTGAAAGAACTGGCCGCCAGACAGCTGCTCACGCAGCGAGAGCAGCAAGTTAAGGAGAGCATCGAGCGAAAGGTCGAAAACATCGAAATGGCTGTAAGGCTTATTCAGGATGATGAAGTAAGGGCGATTACAGAATATAGGTTCATAAAGAACCATACACGGCAGCAGACATTAATGCGATGGAATCGGGTGACGGATCGAACGGTAGACAGGTATATCAATGCTGGCATTGAATCAGTGGCGAACACCTTGAAGCTGATTGGACAAGTAGACGAAACCTGTCTGTAGTATGTCGGTTTCATGTCCACTGTTTGTCGGTGGTTGAGAGGTACAGTAGAAACAGAGCAAGGGAACACATGCTCTGGGTGATGTCTACTGTACCCTTATCATCGTCGTAGGCACTCGGTCACGCTGAATGGTTGCAGCCTATGCAACCTTAGCTGTATTGCGATTGTGTGATACGGGGGATTAATGGTGTTAGTGTGATGATGTCGTTTATGTATGGGAACGGCGCTGTCACAGTGATACCATTAGGTAATCACGCTATACAGACCTGCGCGAGGTTACAACAAGACCTGGATACAGGATTATTGATCTCGGAGTCTGTGGACACGGTGGCGGAATAGGTAGACGCACAACTGATTTTAAAGGGCAATAACGGACATGGTAAGGGTGCAGCCCGCTATCAGACCGCCCATGTCATGCAAGGTGCAAATCCTTGCCCGTGTCTATAATCGAATAAGTCCTACATAAACGAGCCACAACATACAAAAGCCACTTATATATGAGAGCATTGCACTTCCAGAATTCGGAACCGCAAATAGATATCTATGTAAATACCGCATTTAAGAATATGACATGATATGTGGTCGCTGAACATTCAGCGGCTTTTTATTTTGCCAAGAAGGAAGGTGAGGCAATGAGACTCCTTACATGGTTGGTGCGATTGACGGCGTATCGAGAGACAGAGGAAGCAAGGAACCGAGGTGAACGTAGGCATGGAAGGAAGACATGAAGCGCCGCTGCTCACTAAAAAGGAATGGGAGCAGCCAAACAAATGCAAGTGTTGTGTATGGGGCCGATGGGATGGAGTGAAGCAATATTGTCTCATGCCAAAATGCGTAAAGGAGGCGGAGTCCAATGCCACCTAAACCTAAACGTCCATGCAGCAAGCCGGGGTGTCCAGAACTCACAAGAGAAAGATATTGCGAGAAGCATCAAGCAGCCGCTTCGCAAGCAATACCAAGTCGGTCATACGCTAAGATGTACGGGCGGCGCTGGCGCAAGTATAGAGAGCAATACCTTGACAAACATCCGCTATGCGTGTGCGACGAATGCAAGAGGAGAGAGGTTCCACTACCGGCTGATGTAGTGGACCATATCCAACCGCACAAGGGAGATTACAAATTGTTCTGGGCTCCTGCTAACCATCAGCCTATGAACAAGCGTTGTCATGATAAGAAGACAGCAACAGAAGATGGAGGGTTCGGGAGATAGCGTCCATAAGCTTGCAATCTATCAGGCGAACGTAGAGGGGGTGTAGGGGCGTTGAAGGTAGAGTAGTACCGAATGCCCAAGCAGATGCAGAACACCCCCCCTATGGGCAAAAACGTAGGGCTCTGAGGCGTTGAGCGTTGCCCCCTCAAGCGCACGAAAAATTCCTGAAATCAAATTTAGGGTACGCAAGGAGGTGATGTGACGATGGGGAGAAATCCGAAGCCGCTGCACCTGATTCAAGGGAATTTGACTAAACGGCAGCGTATGGAGCGCGAGGAAAAAGAGCAGGAAATGAACAGCCGCTTGAAACGGGACAAGATTAGACCGCCAACATGGTTGGACGATCAGGCTAAAAAAATGTTTCGCCACTTAGTCAAACAACTAGAAGAAACGGAACTGTTGACGAATCTTGATGTGAATGGGTTGGCTCATTATTGCGACCTTCATTCCCGAATGCTGGGACTACGTAAAGAGGTTGAGGAAAACGGCTACACTTTTGTTAATAAAAACTCACGGGGCGGGATTACCTACGTCACTAACCCAGCGCTAACGGCCCTAAATTCGACTATTAAGTTGCTGCAGGCATACGAAAGCAAATTCGGATTCACCATTTACGACCGAACAAAGATTGCGCTCAAGGATGAAAAGCCGAAGGAGCAAGACTCAATCGGAAAACGATTTGGTGACATATGATTCTTGAAGAGTTAGTTCATTACTCAAAGCAAGTTTTGAGTGGTGAAGTCGTAGCCTGCAAGAAACACAAACAAGCCTGCCAACGATTCCTGAACGATCTAGCGCGGCAAGATATAGATGAATTCCCGTATGTATTTATTGAAGATTATGCCGAACGGTTTCTTGATTGGATGCGCTTATTCAAGCACCGTAAAGGAGCATTGGCGCGTCAGAATATCGAACCTCATATCATTCAGGAATTCGTGTTCGGTAATATTTACGGATGGGTTCACCGAGACACTGGTTTACGCCGATTCAACAAAGCGTACTGGCAAGTGGCACGTAAGAATGCCAAGTCACAATCCCTCGCCTGCGTGGGAACATATGAAACGATCGCCTTTGGGGAGTATGCCTCTGAGGTTTATTGTGCTGCCACTAAAAAGAAACAGTCCAAGATTGTCTGGAACGAAGCCGCCGCAATGTTAAAAGGTTGCTCAGAACTATCCAGACGAGGGACCATCAAGATAGCTAATGGTCAGATTCAGCACCTGAAATCAGAATCCTTTATGGAAGCTCTGTCGAAAGAGGACGGCAAGGAAGGCGACGGGACAAATGTACAATGCGGCATTGTAGATGAATATCACCTGCACAAAACCACAGAGTTTTACGACGTCCTAGCATCCGGTATGGTCGCTCGTGAAGAGCCATTGCTCATGATTATTACGACTGCCGGGCGCCATCTGAACTATCCATGTTATCGGATAGAGTACAATTTTGTTTCTAAGTTACTAGATCCTAATGTGGATCTTGAAAACGACGAATACTTTGCCATGGTTAACGAGTTAGACGAAGACGACGACATTACCGATGAACGCAACTGGTCAAAAGCAAACCCTATCGTTGCGAGTTATCCGGCTGGACTCAAGATGCTGCGAAGCGAATTAAAAATGGCGCTGGCTGATCCTGAGAAGATGGTCACTTTTAAAATTAAAAACATGAATGTCTGGGTAGATGCCAAGTTGAGTGGCTACATGGACATGGGCAAGTGGAAAGCATGCGGTGCTACGAAGGAGAATCCGATGCCAGATACTAGCGGACTAGATGCGGTTGTTGGAATCGACTTGTCACGCACGACTGACCTAACCAGCTGCAGCTTCGATATAGAGTTGTCGGACGGACGTATAGCCGTCTTTAGTCACTCATTTATTCCAGAGGAAAAGTTGGCTGAACGGAAACAGTCGGACAAGATGCCATATGATTTATGGATAGAGCAAGATTGGTTAACGGTGACACCTGGTGCAGTAGTTGACTATGACTTTGTTATGGCCTATATCCCGCAAGAAGCAGAGCGGCGAGGCTGGAACATCAAAGAAATATGTTATGACCCATACAATGCAACGCACTTCTCAACAACAATGACAAATGAAGGATTCGTAATGATTGAAATAAGGCAGGGAATCAAAACGCTAAACGAGCCAACGAAAAACTTCCGTGAACGAGTTTATAAAGGCGCAGTAATCCATGAAAATGACCCTGTACTTGGATGGGCTATGGCTAATGCGATTGTTAAGGAAGACGCACAAGGCAATATCATGCTTGATAAGGCTAAGAGTGTCGAACGAATCGACCCTGCAGCTGCATTAATAAATGCACATGTCAGAGTGTATGCTTCAGGAAGTCATCAGGATTTGAATAAGCACGTTCAAAGCGGGGAATTTTCGTTCTAGGGAGGGGGTGAAAGTTTGCGAAAAAGTAAATTGTTCCGAATGGGATGGCTCCCCTTCTTGCAAAAACGATCGGACACATCGGATTGGAAAAATCCTAAGTCGTGGTTCTTGGATTTCTTTAGGGGTAACAAGACATCTAGCGGCGAGCGAGTAACGAGTGAATCAGCTCTTATGAACAGTAATGTTTATACTTGCGCCAGCATCTTAGGCGGAGACATTGGAAAGTTACCTATACAGGTTTATAAAAAGAGACAAGGCGGGCGCAAAAGAGATAAAAATCATCCTGTTTCACAGATACTTGGAATTCGATCTAATCCGTACATGTCAGCATACACATTCAAGGAACTCATGATGGTTCATGTCGTGGCTTGGGGGAACGGTTACGCCAACATCGAATGGCATACAAGTGGACAAAATAACGGTAAACCCAAGGCGTTATGGCCTCTCGATCCATCTAAAACAGATGTTCATGTAGACAATGTAACGGGTGAACTATGGTATGTTACAACATTGCCGAGTGGCGAAACGCGTAAGTTGAAGCATTGGGACGTCCTTCACTTTAAATCCATTAGTAAATCAGGATTGAAGGGTATTACTCCAATCCAGGTTATTCGTGAGGAAATTGGTGCACAGCAATCCCAAAAGAAATTTATTGGTAGTTTTTATGGGAATGGTACTACCACCGGGGGCATTCTTAAAACTCCAAGTCCGTTGGATAAACCAGCAAAGGATATAGTACGGGACGAATGGCAAAAGGTTAACTCGGGACTGACCAACGCCCATCGTGTGGCTATTTTGGATGCTGGATTTGACTATCAAAGTATCGGTATGCCGCTGGCGGATGCGCAATTCATTGAGACAGCGAAATTCGGCATTTCAGAAGTGGCAAAAATTTATAAGATCCCGCCTTACAAACTCGGACTTACTGATATGAAATACAGCAATATGGAAAATCTGTCTCTCGAATATGTAAAAAGCACATTGCAGCCAATCATAACGAATTGGGAACAGGAAATTGATTGGAAACTATTCACCGAATCCGAGCGGCGCGTATTCTATTCAAAATTCAATGTGACTAGTGAGCTGCGTGGAGATTCGAAGAGTCGTTCAGAATTCTATAAAAACATGATCCAATTAGGCCCGTTTTCAATAAATAAAGTGCTCGAACTGGAAGACGAAGATAATATAGGGCCGTTGGGAGACAAGCACTACATGAGTCTTAACTACACGACGTTGGACATCTTGGAAGCGTACCAGCTTTTAAAGGCGGGGATGAAGTCTAAAGATGAAGCGGGAGAAGGAGGTGATCATGTTGAAGGACAAGGAAATGCGGTTGCTGAACAACAAAGTTGAAGTGCGAGCCGAAAGTGAGAATGAAGCCCCAAAAATTATTGGGTACGGGTTGCGGTTCGGCGTGTGGTCGCAGGACTTGGGCGGGTTCATCGAGCGGATAGAACCAAGTGCCTTGGATGGGGCTGATGTGTCTGACGTTCGCTGTCTAATTGACCATGAGAGTGGCAAAATTCTCGGAAGAACAACGTCCGGCACGCTAAGGTTATCTGTTGATGAATTTGGGCTACGCTATGACGCCGATCCGCCAGATACCACCTACGCCAACGACCTGCTCAAGGTAATGAAACGGGGGGACATCAATCAATCCAGTTTTGCATTCAGGATCGACTATGAAAATGACGGTGACGAGTGGATTTATGAGGAGGAATCTGGCCTGTACAAACGAACCATTCGTAAAATCAAGCGTGTTTTTGATGTTAGTGTCGTCACGTATCCAGCGTATGTACAGGCGGATTCGTTGGTATCAAGCCGCAGCTTAGAAAGCTATCAAAATGAGTTGCGCAGGAAGCAAGAAAAAGAAAAATTGTTACTCGAAATCGACCTTTTGGGAATCTAAGAGGCCGATTTTTTTATACCCAAAATTCGAAAGTGAGGAATTGAAATGGACGAAAAAGAACGTGAACTGCGCCAGAAACTGGCGGCTAAATTGGATGAAGCGCGGAATCTGACGAATGACGGAAAACTGGAAGAGGCCCGGGCGGCTGCTGATGCCGCAAAGGAGTTGCGAAAGCAAATTGATTTGATGGTGGAGCTGCGCGAAACGGACACGACCGGAGAAACAACGCCTGTCAAAGAGCCAGAAGCTGAGGAAGAGCGCTCTTTCGATATGAAAAAAGAGTACCGCAGCGCATTTGAAAAGTACGTCAAGTACGGCAGAGAGGCCGAGTTATCCGATGATGAGATGCGAGCACTGAAAAAAATGAGAGAAGAAGCTCGTTCAATGGCGGAAGGGGATAAGGCTTCTGGTGGCATCCTCGTTCCAGAGGACGTAACTTTTGACATCATCAAGCAAAAGAAAACGAAGCGCTCTGTCCGTAACTTGGTTGGGATAAAGCCGGTTGGAACACTTTCCGGTAGCCGTCCAAAACGTCGTGGCACAGACATGCGTATGAACAAGGTTGGCGAAAAGAAAAAGATTGAAGGAATGGATACGCCTCAATACAGTGAAGTGAAATACAAGGTGCATAAATACGCTGGTAAGTTTGAAGTCACAAACGAGCTTTTGGCGGATAGTGCGGTAAGTATTGATTCTGAACTACGGGATTGGTACAGCGAAATTTCACTTAATACGGAAAATGACGAGGTGTTCTATGGTCCGGGCGGAGATGACGATTGCGAAGGTATCTTTACAACTACTCAATATCGTACATTGAAGTGTCCTGCAGAAATTGACATCAAGACGCTGCGCAAATTGAAAAATATGGTTGATGCTTCGTATCGAGCAGGGGCTAAATTCATTATGAATACATCGGCAACCGAGACGCTTGCGGACATGAAGTATGCGGATGGCAAGAGTGTGCTTGTTCCCGATCCGACGAAAGCTGACGTATTTACCTTGTTTGGTTTCCCTGTTGAAATCTATGACGATATCAAAAATGAAACTGGCAAGACAAAAATTGCATTCGGTAACTTTGAGGTCGGTTATTACTTCTTCGACCGCAAATTGCTTGAAGCTAAGAGAACGGATGAAGGCAGTGACGCTTTTGATAACGATACGACGCTGACGCGGATTATTCAGCGTTTTGATGGTAAGCCAGCAAACGAGGATGCCGTTGTAATCTTGACAGACGTGCCAGTGACAGAATAAATGACGTGGGGGGGTATACCCTCCCTGAAAGGAGGTTATCGCCGTGGGATATGTGACCAAAAATTACTCCACCGGAGATAAGACAGTAATCGGTGGGGAATTGGCCGTCAGTAAGGATGGGAAAATCACCAAGGACGGAAAAGTTATTGAGTTAGTGGACAAAGCATATGTCAATCAGGAAATTCAGAAGTTGCGGGATGAGTTGGGAAAAGGGGGATAAGCCATGCTTTGCACCCTTGAACGGTTTAAGCGCCACATGAGCATCCCGGAAGACGACAAGAGCATGGATGATGAATTGCGTCTGTATCTGATGGTCGCGACTCAGAGCATCGAGAAACACTGCAAACGCACGTTTCGCAAGCAAACATATACGGAGCAATTAAACGGGTATGACGATTCTCCCTACGTCAATTTAAGGAACTATCCCATTCATAAGGTAATTTCCATCATGTCACGACATGGAGAAATCACCGACTACGAAAGCGTAGGGGATGGCCGGCTGTTCCGATCCAATGGATGGCCGAACGGCAAGCATAACCTTACCGTTACTTACGTTGGGGGATACGTTCTGCCCGGAGAAGAGACCGATACGGCACCGAGAACGTTGCCTGAAACATTGGAGTTTGCCTGCATCCTGTATGCACAATCCTTGCATGATCGTCAATTCATTCCGTCTGGCGTACAGACAGAGAGATTAGGGGAAATGTCTGTGACGTACGCTCATCAACAATCAGAGAAGGACATGCCGCCTACGGTAATATCGCTCATCAATCCCTATGTGGGGCGGTGGTACTGATGAAAATTAGGTTCAAAATTAAAGAAGACAAGAAGCAGTTTCGGAAGCATAAGAGGCAAGCGGAGAGGTTGTCCAGTTCCCGTGCAGAAGTTGGATGGATAGGAGACCGGGAACAGGTTCTAAAGGCCGTCTTTAATGAGTATGGCGCGAACATACCCGTCACCGACAAGATGCGAAAGAAGCTGCTTACCATGGGTGTTCATCTGCGAGATGACACCCATTTCATTTCTGTACCGGAGCGTCCGTTTCTGCGGGCAGGCTATGACGCGTACGAGGGAGCGTTGAACAAACTCATGCAACGGCTTGTTGAACAATCTCTCGCTGGGACAATAACGCCAGAGAAAGCGTTGGAGCGTGCGGCCAAGGAACTTAAAAAACATATTCAGTCACACATCGAAAAAGGTTCATTCGCTCCCAATTCTAAACTAACGCAGAAGTTGAAGAGCGGGAATCATCCTCTTATCGACGAAAAAACGCTTATGGATACTTTGGAATATGAGGTGCATATGAAGTGAATCCAAGGCAATTCGAAGGGCTGCTGCGACGCTTCCAAGTTCCATTTCAGGTGGTTGTGAAATCCAAGGGCTATTGGGACCAAACAACGGGAGACTGGATTCCTGGCGAGGATGAAAAGACAGTTACGGACTATGGGGCCTTTGTCGCCCTGCCGCAGCGAACCGTAGTCCAGTCTGGAGGCATGTACACTGAGGAAGATCGTCATCTGTATACAAAACGGGTTATTCCGATGCAAACTGAGGTAATCCATGGCGGCGTGAAATACCAGGTGCATGATAAAAATGATTACGCCGGTTACACAACCGTAAATCGTTATGTTTTAAAGTGGGTGAGTTTATTTGATTGACCACCAAAAACTAAAGACTGCATTTGTTGGACCACTGCATGACCACCTTGGAATACCGATTCAAATGCAAGACCAAGCAGCCCCACAACCTCCGTACCCGTTCATCGGTGTTACGTTTGTCGCGCCATACGTCGATAAGTCTCCATATGGTAACCACTCGGTAGTAGGTGAGCGGCATCGAATCGAAAAAATGGCTGCGGTGACGCTTTCTATGACCTGTCACAGCAAGTCAGGAGCGGAAGCGTACCAGCTATCAGGGCGGGCGCGGGATTGGTTTCAAGGCGCGGGCCGTATTCTGTTGAAAGATGCTGGCATTGTTGTCGTTCGGTTAGAAGCAACAACAGCACGGGATACGCTACTTACGTATGAGTACGAGCGCAAGGTTGGTTTTGATGTTCATCTGCGGCTTGCGGATGTGATTGAGTACGAGGAAGACATGATCGAAAAAATTCAAATGAAGGAGTGAGGTAGATTGAGCGCACTCAAAGATGTCACGGTCAGCATTGACCTAATTCAACCCATAGGCCGGTTGGGTTTTGGCACGCCATTGATTTATGGGGCCAAGGCGAAAGGGCATGATTTCACATATTATTACGAGCTCGAGGCGGTGAAGAAGGACTTTCAAGACAATTCGCCTGAATACCTTGCCGCCAAGATGATTTTTGCTCAAGGCGACAAGCGGCCAGATAAGATAGCAATTGCATGTCGGGATACGGCCAATGAAGAAGAGCAGTATTTTGCGGACCATCTTTCTAAGTTGATGGATAAGGATTGGTATTTCCTGATTTGCACGAGCAATGCCAAAGAAGAAGTACTAAAAATATCGGATGCAATCGAGTTGGACGGTTCGAGAATGTTCCTTACAAGAACCGACAATCTGGAAGATGCCAAGGCAATTAAGACCGCAGACAAGGAACGAACCATTGTCTTTTACCACAAAGATATAAACGCCTATCCAGAAGCCGGTTGGATCGGCGCTGTCGCGGCGGCTCCGGTCGGTTCCGTAACGTGGAAGTTTAAAGAAATCAAAGGTTTGAGCCCCCTTGAGATTTCCGCTACGGAGTTACAGGAGATCCATGACGCTGGGGCAGTGACATATGTCCAGAAAGCCGGGCGAGGCGGAACGAGCGAAGGAAAAACTTCGACAGGGGTATACATCGACATCATTCACGCCAAGGACTACGTACGGTTCAATATGGAGTACCAATTGCAGCAGCTTCTGAACAATACACCGAAAATCCCATTCACAGATGCTGGGATCGCCCTTATAGAGGGGCAATGTACGAGTGTGCTTAAAGATGCGTTCAACAATGGCATTATTGCGGCAGACGAGAACGGAATGCCGCTCTATTCCGTACATTTCAAAAAGCGTGCTGAGATTTCGGCAGCAGATAGAGCCAAGCGAGAATATAACGAAGGCTCCTTTGAATTCGAGCTGGCCGGTGCAGTACATGGCGTTAAAATCAAAGGCGCTATTCGATTCTAAAAGTGAGGTGATAGAACATGTCAACGTCAACGAATTATGATGCAATGGATGTCACGGTTACGGTGGATGGTACCTTTATCACCGGCTTTGCAGAGGGCTCTATGGTGGAAGGGGAAAAGGACGAGGAAAACTTTTCTGCATCTGTCGGAGCGCAAGGGGATGTGGTCGTGTCCGAGGTAAACAATCCGCTCGGCACTATCACAATTACTTTGCAGCAAACTTCCCCGTCTGTTTCGTTCCTTAACCAACTGGCGAACTCTAAAAAGACGGTGCCTGTCTGGGTGATATACGGAGGTACGCCAAAGGAAAAATTCGGCGGAAGTCGAGCCCGCATAAAAAAGCCAGCCACGGCCAGCTATTCGGATGAGGCTGAGGATCGGGAGTTTGAATTACAGGTGTTTGATTATACAGTTGAGTCCTAAGTCGCCAACCAAGGCGGCTATTTTTATATCCAAAAACATTCGAGGAGAAGTGATTAAACATGGCTAAAAAACAAATGACAACGGAAATTCAAGGTACAGAGTACACATTCCAGCATCCCGGCGTTCGCGAGTCCGTCCGCCTACGGGATCGGTCCAAAAATAAAAATGGCCAGCTCGTCGAGGAAAAATACTATCAGGAGCTGATGACGCACGTTATCGTGCAACCAAAGGTGAATTGGGATTACTTTGACGAGTATCCAGAAGCGTTTGACGACGTTATGTTAGCGGCGGTCGAATTCCTAAACCCGCCCAGCGACAAGTAATGCGGAATACAAACAGCGCGCCAAGGATAATTGGTCCTTTTGGCGCGTTGTTTTGTCCGATGGAGGAATTACCTATGGTGACGCAAGTGAAATGGATTGGGACGAGTTGAACGAAGCTAACGCCGCCATTGATATCCTACAGGCGCAACAAAGTCAAAAAGGCAAAGGCAAAAAAACTAGGAATAAGTAAGGGGGCGGTTGCGTGTCACTCCGCAAAATGACAGTTGATGTAGGATACAACATAAGCACTAGCCCTCTTGAATCCTTGGATAAACGCCTGAACAAGCTATCAGGCACAAATTCAAAAGTGTTTGATCGCATGGAAATGAGCATGGGCAAGGCTGGGAAGGCCATGCAGGGTGTGGCGAGTAAATCAGGTGCCATGGCCTCAACCGTTTCCAAGTCACAAGCAGCGACGGAACAGGCGGCAAAAGCTGCTGACAAGGCCACCGTAGCAAACGATCGGATGACGAAGGCCGCCGAACGGCTGCAGAAGGCCAATGATGCAGCCGCCAAGGCGACTGAGAGAGCAAGGGCAGCAACGGCGCGCGCTGCAGAGGTTGCCGCAGTTTCAACCAGTTCTCAAGACAAAGTTACCAAGGCTATGCAGCGCGCCCATGCTGCCAATGAAAAGGCGATTACAACGGCGGTACGGGCTCAGAAAGCGGACGAAAAATTTCGGATCGCTCAAGAGGCCGCCGCCGCTGCAGGAAATAGGGTTAAACAGGCATCAACTGGTGTTTCGCAGGCCGTTGATAGGCAAAGTAAAGCCGTTCAGCGTGCAGCAAAAGAGGTTGACCAACTCCGTAAAAAGTACGGCGAGTTCTCGAATGGCTCCTTAAAGGCGCTAGATAAAATCGACCAAGCGTCTGGGAATATACGCTCGGCTGGTGTTGCCATGGGGGCCGCTGGTGGTCTCCTATCGGCTGGAATTGGTTCGTCAATAAAGCTGGCTGCAGACTTTGAATCCTCGATGTCGCGGGTAGGCGCTCTTTCTGGGGCAACTGGCGACGAAATGAAACGCCTCTCGGATACGGCGAAGAAGCTTGGGGCCGAAACAGTGTTCACATCATCCCAAGCTGCAGAAGGCATGCAGTATTTGTCTATGGCTGGATTCAAAACGAACGACATGATTGAGGCCATGCCGGGGCTGCTGGATACTGCGGCGGCAGGTCAGATTGACCTTGGCCGCGCGGCAGATATAACGTCGAACATTCTGACGGGCTTTGGTGTCGCGGCAAAGGATACATCAAAGGTTGCTGACATTCTGACTGCAACTTTCACCAACTCTAATACAGACCTTAATATGCTCGGCGACACAATGAAGTATATAGCGCCAATTGCGAAAGCGTCAGGACAATCGCTTGAAGAAATGGCCGCTGCAACTGCCATGCTAGGGAATGCGGGGATACAGGGTAGTGAAGCGGGTACTGCACTCCGCGCGTCCATGATTCGCCTTGCGAAACCTCCTACACAGGCAGCTAAGGTACTTGATCAGTTGGGTGTTAGCATTGCGGATCAGTCAGGTAAGGTATTGCCGCTCTCCAATGTCGTTGGGCAGTTTGTGGAGAAGACAAAAGGACTGACAGACGCGCAAAGACTTGCCGCAGTATCAACCGTTGTCGGAACGGAAGCGGCCAGCGCTTTCTTGGCCTTGATGGATTCCGGGCAACCGGCTCTAGAAGGATTTCGGGCATCGCTAGAAAAAAGCGGCGGTGTCGCAAAAAACATTGCGGATCGGCAACTGGACAACTTGAATGGAGCCATGGAGAAAGTGAACTCAGCCATGGAGGGCGCAAAGCTAGCTATGGGTGATACGTTTATCCCTATCCTTACGGATGCGGCAACTTTTATTAATAAATTAGTTGATGCTTTCAATGGACTGCCGGACGGGGCCAAAAAAGCTATTGCTATTTTTACGGCGATAGCAGGTGCGGTGCTGCTGCTAGGTGGGGCTTTAACAGTTCTCGTCTCGTTTATTCCCAATGTTGTGGCTGGATTCAAAATGTTGTCAGCGGTACGCCCGTTAATTATGGGGCTATCTGGCCCGATGCTAGGCGTTATTGCAGCGGTGGCGGCAGTTGCTGCTGCGGTGTATCTTATCATAAAGTATTGGAAGCCTATTACGGCGTTTTTCAAGAAGCTATGGGGTTCTATTACAAAAGTTTTTTCTTCCACATGGAAGGCTATCACGGGTTTTCTCACGGATACGTGGAACGCCATTAAAACGACTGCGGTTTCCTTGTGGAATGGAATTGTAAGCACGGTAATGGCAATCATTGCTCCGTTTATAGATAACATCAAAGCTTCATTTGAGCGAATCAAAAACGGTGTAACGACAATTTTCGAAGGGTTAAAGCTTTATTTTAGCGGAGCATGGCAAGTGATTAAGAATATCTTCTTAGGTGCGATTCTTCTTATTACAGACCTTTTCACCGGGAATTTTAGCGGTATGAAAGAACATGCGATCCAAATTTGGAACAACATTAAGGGTGCTTTGGGAAAGGTTTGGGAAGGCATCAAAATGATTTTCTCCGGTGCGCTGGAGGCGGTTGGCGGATATCTCACGATGGGGTGGGAAACGATGAAGACCGCCACAGAAATCGCATGGAATGGGATGAAAACATTTTTCTCAGACACATGGAATGGTATCAAGAACTTGGCGGGCACTATATGGGATGCCATGATAGAAAGCATCCAGAAAGCGTTGGATTGGGTAGCCAACCTACCGGGGCGCATGTTGCAGTACGGGAAAGATGCAATCAACGGCTTTGTCGATGGCATCAAAAACGCCGCTAATGCTGTGGGGGATTCGGTTACCAACGTCGCCAACAACGTGACGAACGGAATAAAGGATGCGCTGGATATACGCTCTCCTTCCCGCGTCATGAAGGAACTTGGTAGATTTACAACCGAGGGTTTTACAATCGGTATACAGGACAAAATTCCAGAAATTTCACATGCTATCAACAGCATGGCGACGGCTACCACAACACCAGAAGCGCCACAACCAGAGCAGCAAGGGTTAGCGCCAGCTTACAGCCATAATTCAGTGCAGAGTAAAAACGTGATTGCACCTAAAATTGAAATCACGATTCAAGGCGGAGACGGGACAAGTGCAGCGAAAGATGTTGCACGAGAAGTTAAAAAAGAAATGGAAAATCTGTTCCGCTCGTTTGGCATGAAAAATCCGCAATTTATCGAGGGGTAGGGGTGAGGAAAGATCGCAACCATCGACGGCATTTCCATCCATGTGACAAACGAAAGACCATCGTATTCCGTCCGGGTATCATCCTACCCTATTGAGGGCGGGGCGGCCATAACGGATCACGTCGAGCCGCAGCTTGTCACGCTACATCTTACTGGACTATTAGTCGGTAACGATGCGGCGAAAAAGAGAAAAGAAATCCTCGACAGAATGAACGCCGGGGAAATGGTCAAGTATGTCGGGCGCAACTCCTTTGTGAGTTGCATTATAGAGTCCTTTGAGAGTGGGCACGAGTACAAGACATCGAACGGCATGTCATTTACGATGCAACTTCGAGAGATTCGCAAAGTCAAGCCCTTGTTTTCAAAGAAACTGCCGGTCAAAACACAAACTCTTGTAAAGGTGATGACGACGGCCGGTAGAAAACAAGTGAAGACGACAAAGAATAGTAAGAGTAAAGGAAAGAAACCTAAAAACAAAGGCCCGACTGGGAAGAAGCACACTGTGCGAGAGAACCAAACATGGGAGGCGCTTGCGTATACCTACAAAGTAGCCTTAAAAACCTTGAGATCGTGGAATCCGCAAATACCGAAAAGAACCAGGCTCAAGGCCGGTATGGTTGTCATCGTCGGCTAGGAGGAGCCTATGGAATTTATACCGATTGAGATAGAGAACATTCCATATCAATTTGATATTGCGCTCGGAGTAGACATTTTCACAATCGAAGTGAACTACAACGAGCGCTTTGATTTTTTTACTATCGATTTAATCAAGGATGATCAAGTGCTGGTTCAGGGAGCGAAACTTGTATACGGCGTTCCGGTGTTTGAAGGCATCGAGGACCACCGTTTTCCTGTGCCGCTTATCTTTCCGGTGGATGAAGCTGGCCGGGAATCAACGGTGAACTGGGATAACTTTGGGGAGACTGTATTTCTCGCATATGGCGAAGGGGAGGGGGATGAGGATGAGTGAATCTTATGGCCGCGTGACGGAGTTAATAGTGGGCGGACAGACCTTGAAAACGCCCGATCTGGAAATTCATTTTGACGTACCATTCGATGACGACCCGGACCCGAACGAGGCGAGGATTGAGATTTACAACCTAAGCGATAACACGGTAAATAATATCACTCACCATTCGAAGGTAGTGCTAAATGCCGGGTATAAAGGCGATGTCGGAACCATTCTTTCTGGGTACATCTCATTTTACGAAACCCGTTGGGATGGGCCTGATAAGATCACAACGTTTAGCGTCCTGGATTCCGAACCACTGGATGAACGGACTATCCCGAGCGTTTCGTATGCGAAGAATACGAAGGCATCAACGATTATCAAAGATTTGCTAAAGCGCGGGAAATTGAGCGTAGCGGTTATGAGTTTGGTCAAAGATGTCGTTTACACGGAGGGCATGACGGTCGAGGGCTCCGTTGTTGATGCCATAAAAAACGTGGCTGCAGACTGTCAGACATCCTTCTACATTTTGCAAGGGAAACTGTATATACGCCCTCTATCCCAAGGGGACCGAACGAATTTTGTCCTTTCCCCAAAAACCGGACTGCTTGGATCGCCTTCATTTTTTTCAGATGACAGCAGCGCGGGGTATCAGGCCCAATGCCTACTTAATCACCGATTGACTACCGGCAGCCTGATTACCTTAGAAAGCCGCGTTGTTGAGGCCTCTCTTCGAGTGCGGCGCGGGCGACATTCATCCAGCGGGACGGATTTTACAACAGATGTAGAGGCGGTGTTTGTGTAGTGGCCCAACTAGATAAGTCTTTGAGCGGATGGCTCGAAAACGCCTTGCGACAACTTCACACGGCAACCATTGGAAAGGTGGAGTCATATGACCAATCACGTCGTCGGGCGACCGTGCAGCCCCTCATTATGCAGAAGGTGATGGGGAAGCCTCCAACCCCGCACGCGGTGATGACGGACGTTCCTGTAATGTTCCAGCGTTTTGAGGTGGACGGCGTGGAAAAGGAGTATATCCCTATACTGAAAACAGGCGATGTGGTGTTGCTCGTATGTTCGGAGCGCGCCATGGATCAGAGCCTTAATGGAGCAATGGCATTCCCGGATTCACGGCGCAGGCATAGCCTTACGGATGCGGTTGTGGTAGGAGTGATTACATCGTGAATTTATTATTGGATAGCAGCGGGGACTTTGTTTTTGAAGGTGGAGAGTTAAAAATGGTCTCCGGGCAAGAAGAAATCGCGCAAGCTGCGCGAGTGATACTTGGTACCAATCTAAACGAGTGGTTTTTGGACCCGGACGCTGGCACGAACTATGATGTTTTGCTGCAGAAACAACCAAACGAAGATGCGATCCGCGAGGTGGTTTATACAGCACTAGAACAGGTGGAACAAATACGAAAGGTTGAAACTTTGGATATCCGTTTTGACCGTGAAAATCGGATGCTCTATATATCCTTTACAGCTACTGCCGTAGATGGGGAAAAGGTAGAAAGCGAGGTGAGTTTGGATGCTTGATGCAACAGGTTTCAAAAGGATGCGGTATAGCGACTTGCTCGAACAGATGGAAGAGCAGGCTCGGGCAAAGTATGGGGAGAACGTCTCCACTTCTGCCCTATCTCCGCTAGGTATTCTTTTGCGTATATTCGCCTTTTTTCTGGCTTACGTGTGGCAAGGGGTGGAACAAGTATACTATAGCGCATACCGCGATACAGCTACCGGTATCAGTCTGGACCGCATTGCGCCGCAAGTCGGTATCAAACGGTTCCAAGAACAATTTTCTTTTGGGGAAATAGCCATTGTAGGAACACCTGGTCATACCCTAACGGAGGGAACCGTGGTAGGCACAGGTACCAGATATTTTGTGCTAAACGATGATGTGACTCTGGATGACGATGGAAAAGCGGCAGCAGATATCACGGCGCAGGAAGCGGGCAGCGGTTGGAATGTGGCAGCTCGTACAATCACGGTGTTGCTGAATCCAGATGCCAATGTGACAAGCATCACCAATCCAGCCCCGATCGCAGGTGGACGTGAACGGGAGACGGACGCGGAGTTTCGCGCTCGATTTCAGCAGTCGGTCGCGGGCGGTGGCGCGGCCTCGGTGGACGCTTTGCGCGGGACGCTGTTGCGGCTTCCAAGCGTCCGCGCGGTGGCCGTGATAGAAAATACCTCTCTGACTAGCGACACCGAAGGAAGGCCGGGGAAATCGTTTCAATGCTATGTATTGGGCGGTGATGAACAGGAGATTGCGGATGCAATTTTTCAAACAAAAGCAGCAGGGATAGAGACCCATGGAGATATTGCCCGCGAAGTAACGGATATAGCAGGCTACAGGCACAATGTAAAATTCAGCCGCGCCGAAGTGGTTAACATATCAGTTCATGCGAATATAAAACGAACATCTCAATATCCATCAGATGGAGATGAACAAGTAAAATCCGAAATCATCCGTTATATAGGTGGGGAATATGAAGGTAGCTATTTCAACGGTTTATCCATGGGCGCGCAAGTTGTCTATAACAAGACCATAAGCGCAGTATATAAAGTATCAGGGGTTGATGATGTCGAACTAACTCTTTCAGGGGATTCGAAAAATATAGAAATAGCACCTTATCAGGTGGCCCGTATTAGCGCTGCTGATATTGAGGTGAGCAGCCATGTTTAGCTTAAAAGACATGCTCAGCCGGTTCACAGATGCCTATAACAAACAGCCTGATAGCAACTTAGGAAAATTGGTGTCAATCCTTCACGAGCAATTACAGAGTGTAGAAAATACTCTTGAGACCATACAAGATTGGCGGGACATTGATCGGGCGCGAGGAACGACGCTAGATAGGATTGGGGAAAACGTAGTGCAGCCGCGCGGACAGGCGACGGACGAGGTGTACAGGATATTATTGAAATCCAAAGTCGCTCGTAATCTATCAAAGACGGATGTAAACACGATCATTGAAGTTTTGGCATTGGCGCTCGATTGTGACTTTTCAGAAATCCGCATTGAAGAGAAGTATATGGACCCGAACGAACCTGAACCGGCTGCGCTTTCCCTTATGCGCGTCCCTATAGCAAGGTTAAACGAAGTCGGGATGTCGCCATATCAGTTTGCGCAAATAATTCAAAAGACGGTTGCTGCAGGCGTGCGAGTTGCACAAATTGATTTATCAGGAACGTTCTTGCTTTCTTCGAAACGTTCAGAAGTAGAAAAGAGCAAGTTTGGCCTTGCAGATATCCAAATGACAACGGGCGGCACGCTCGGCACTGTATTTATGCCGGGCAATGATTACGAGTTGCCGATTTGAGGAGGGTTTACACGATGGCATTTCAGAAAGAGCTTCCCGAATGGAAAGCAGCAGGTATACAGCCACCCGAATCCAAAAGAGTGAAGGGGTGGGAAATAGAAGACAGACCGCCGGCCGACTGGCTAAACTGGCAGACTAACCGAACCTTTGAAGCTTTGAAAGAGTTACAAGAGAAGGCAGCAGAAAAGACGGACATTACAACTGTTTTGGAAGAAGCAAAATCATACGCCAATCAAGCAGAACAGAGGGCGAAGGACGCTAGCGCGGAGGAATTAGACACACACGTATCTGACACCCAAAAACACGTATCCGATACAGAGCGGCCTAAATGGAACAGCGCAGCCGTCGCGGTTGCCGAAACGCACTCAAAGGATCTGGCACTATCCCCCGGCGTCCAGGTGGTTGAGGTAGATAATGACACGCCGTTTAATTTTGGCGAAGTCAAGGGGCGTACACTTATAAACCTGTCAACGGGTTTGAGAAACCTTGAACGGTGGAAGGTCAATACAACCGGTGCGGCCTTGGAACTGGTCACGGACGTAACCGACCAAGGATCAGCGAGCCTAAAGGCAACGGTAAAGGCCTCGACACCAGGAGAGTATACGGCATCGTGGAACCTACGGGACAGAATCAATTTTGGTACCATCGGGGAAGATGGAGCCTCTTTTCTTCTCGTCGCCCGGGTACGGAATGGAACGGCCACAAGGGCGAGCGTAGAGATTCTTTCAGGCATCTTTATAGGGGATCTCCCGGTTACGGACAGTAAGTTTACGACGGTACGAAAAGCCTTCTCGCGATCGAAAAATGGACCTAATACGTTCGACATGCATATCCGCGTCACAGGTCAGAACGGTGATACAGCCTATGTTGACGGCATTCGAGTGTACCGAATAGCCGATACGATAGACAATGCCTTGATAGACAGCATCAACAACATGGACAGAGACGAAGTTGATAGACTCTACCCCTACGTAGACAGCATGACAAACGTCCGTAACCCCTATGCCATCGTAACGGGAGGTAATCTGCTGCCGCCTTTTACGGAGTGGGAAACCGAGCCGAACGCCATGGCAAAAGCGGTAAGCCCATACGAAGCGGTTGCCGAAATTACATCAGACGGTACGAAAGCACCGCTTAGGACAATCATACCAGTACTGCCTGACACGACATACACCATATCAAGTGAGGGTAACGCAATCCCCGGCAATGGATTGCAAATCATCGAACGCAAAGACGGAAAAGACGGTGATCCTGCTGGAGAGATCGAAGACGGGTACTGGCGTAGCGTCCCCGGCGGAGTGGCTGTAGGGACTGTTACTTTTACCACAACAGCACAAACGCATTATTTGTCGATCAGACTTCGATTCGACAAGGCCGGGATATACACGATAAAAAAACCGCTGGTCGTTCCTGGTGACAAACCAATACCATTCACTCCACAGCAACGCAGCATGATCGCTTTCGAGACGGAACTAGCAGCTAATCCGGTAGACGGTACGAATCCAGACTTATTGTTCGTCGGTGAGGATGGGTTGCAATATGTGCTGGAGAAGTGGAGGACGCTTGTTCTAGATGGCCGGTACACTTATGAAAAAACTACAGTCACTAATACAGGTTTTAAGTCTGTGTTGATAAGCAACCTTGCTAGTGGTAGCGCCTCCCCGGGGGACGACGATGATTACGGTAAGTTATTCGCTACTAAGTTTGATGGCAAACAGCTTACTGTGTCAGACATTCCAATAGCGAATTGGTTAGCCGCTGATTTAGTTCGTATAAACCATGTGAATGTGTACTTTTCTATCGCCAACACAGACAGCGGATGGGGGCCAGACTATACACCGGATGCAGACGAGATTAAGGCGTATTTCTTGGGTTGGAAGATGTATGACAACATTAACCCTAGCAATCCACATACAGGCGTAGGAAAAGCGTGGGTTAAGCTGACCTGTCGTGGCGCTGATGGCACTTGGGCTACCCAGACATCTGACGCACGGACAACAGTTCCCACGGTGCCAGCAGGAACCGATACCAATGGGAGACTATATACCCCTTACCGTCTACAATATCTCAAAGCGAAGCCAACCGTCGAACCCGTCCAGAATTACGAGTTGGGCGCGACACTTTCCGCAGGATCGAACATGGTCGAGGTAGGAAGCGGTATTGTGCTGCGGGAGAAGGCGAACCCTTCGTATTATTCGGAGAATGATAGTTGGTTTATAAATAACGGGGTTGTTACTTGGGAATCTACGCGCTTTCAGCATAAAGCAAACAAAATTATAAATATCTACGAAGGTGCAACCAAGGATTCGAGGTGGACGGTAGAAAACATAAGTCTCGCCTATGGTAACGAAAGGGCCTATCTAAGCAACTCCTACTACGACCCTACCGCAGTCTATCACGTAACATACACGATGCTAGAACCAACGCTTGCGGCTCCTATAAGCGGCAGCATAGCGACCAACCTACGCGGTACTGTATCGGACTTGGTGCAGTATTCGGGAGACATGGAGCGGCGGCTATCCGTGGTGGAGATGCAGAAGGCAGATGCGGTAGAGGATACAGGTTGGATAAAGGTTCCGCCTTTAAATGGGTGGATACATTACGCAGCAAAACCACTGCGATTTAGAGTAAAAGGCAACCTACTATACATTGAAGGCATTTTGCAGGGTGGCACAACTGCCACCACTACGCAGCTTTTTAATTTGCCAATCACTCTTAAAACAGCTTATGGTTGCTGGTTGAACTGTATAACGTGGACTGGAGCGAATACAGTACAGCCCTTGCAATGCTCTATAACGACTAGTGGCATAATGAGGATTAATGCCGGAACAGCAGATACGTATATATCTTTTGACGGAGTAGGGTTACTAATTGAAGGACTGGAGGTGAAAAAATCATGAAATACGCGTATATAACCGACCTTAACGGTCGATACATTGAACCCACGCTTGTTGCGGACTCCGTGACGGGCGTTTTTGATCGGCGGGAACCTGTCCAGTCGAACGAGGAAGAGCCACAGGAATTGCCGCAGAAGGACGACGAGCAGCCGAATGAACCGGAGACCGTCCATGTCGGGTATATGGTCGCCGTGCCACTGCCTGCTGGACTCTATGAACCGACATTCGACGTACAAGGATACAGACAAGCCATGACGGACTACGAGGCCGCATACGCCGAATATATCGCGGCCATGGCCGAGTATGACCCAGAAGGAGAGGAGCCGCAACCGCAGCCGCCGAGCCCTGTAGACGGCCCTTCGTTTTGGCGCAACGGCCTCACGCAAGACGAGATCGACGCGCTGCAGCCGAAGCCCGAGCCCTCACAGACTGATGTGCTGGGCCAAGAGCTAACGCAAATGAAGCTGAAAGGCATCCAGCAGCAAGCGGTTATAGACGGCCTTGGGAAAGAGCTAACCAAAGCTAAACTCGAAATCATAGCCATGAAAGGGGAGCAAACAGCATGAATTTTTGGAAACTTGCTTTTGAATGTCGGTGGATCGACGCTGAGGGGTTGTGTGCGGCGGTGAAGACTGAAACCAATCCTTTCGGGGAGATAACACCGGAGCAATACCAGGACATTACCGGCGAAGAGTATCCGGCAGAAACTAAGTAAGCGTCTAGCCTTAGAGCAGGCGCTTTTATTTTGCCCTCACGGCAGCGTGGGGGCTATTTGAATTTTAGGGGGAGTGGGCGTGGGAGATCCACAAGTTGAGACGCTGCAGCGCATGACGCGAGTTGAAACAAAGATAGACAACATCGAAGAAAAACTGGACTCGGCGATCAATGCCCGTGATGTAGCGATTGAGGCGATACAGTCAGCAAAGGCGGCGCACCATCGGCTAGACCGTATCGAAGACGGCCAGAAGTGGTTTCGGCGTACCGTTGTCGCTTCTGTGATTACTATTGTTGCTGCCGCGATTGTGACAGCTATCAAATTATCTTAATGGGAGAGTGTTGAACTATGGAATGGAACATGATTTTTGAACTGATTGACCCGGCTTTATTTATCGTTGTAGGCGCTTGTTGGGTGATAGGATACATCCTCAAGCAAACACCTGCTGTACCTGATTGGAGCATTGTATATATCGTTGTTGCACTGGCAGTGTTGTTTACGATCGGATTGCTCGGTTGGAGTGTAGAGGCGCTGATACAGGGCATTCTGACCGGGGCATTTGCCGTGTTTGGCCATCAGGCGATAAAGCAAGCCAAGAAGGGCGGCGAGAAAGATGTTTGACTGGAGCAAGCATGGATTCCGCGTTACAAGCCCATACGGAACGCGTCAGGATCCCTTTAATGGGAAACCAACATTTCATACAGGCATTGACCTTGTAAAGGCGCATAAAGCGCCTATTTTTGCGTTTATGGGCGGCGAGGTTGTACATGCACGAGAAGGCCAGACGGGCACGGGCTTCGGTAATTTTGGGATTGTAGTAGCTTTGAAGGATGAACGCGGTGCGTTGCACTGTTACGCCCATTTGAATAGCTGCAGCGTAAAGGTAGGCCAGAAGGTAGCAGCAGGGCAGGAAGTCGGGAAGCAAGGCACGACAGGGCGCAGCACGGGTTCTCATTTGCACTACGAAGTGCGTACAAAATCGGCACCGTCATTCGGTTTCGATTGTCACACGAATCCCGGTGAATACTTGGCAAAACATCTGAATCAAGAAAAGGGGACGGGGAACGTGAAACAAAAGGACTTTATTTCAAAGATTGCAGCAGCTGCTGTTGAAGATATGAAGCGGACAGGCATACCTGCATCCCTAACTATCGCGCAGGCGGCACTGGAAAGTAATTGGGGCGAAAGTGGACTGACTACGAAGGCAAAAAACCTGTTCGGCATCAAAGGACGAGGGCCAGCAGGATCGGTGAGGATGCTTACAAAAGAGTATCGACCGGATGGGACATCATACCAGATTGAAGCCGATTTCCGAAAGTACAACAACTGGGGGGAGAGTATTGCGGACCATTCACAGCTGATCCTAAACGGTACGAAAGACAAGCCGAAGCGTTATCATGGGGTGCTGCACGCCGATTATAAAACGGCCTGTTACGAGATTTGGCGCGGGACATATGCAACGGATCCCGGGTATCCGCAACTGCTCATTGATCTAATCGAGCAGCATGGTCTGCAAAAGTACGACACGATGGGCAAGGTGGAGCAAGCCAGCATAGAGGTCAACGGCAAAAAGATTGCCGAAGGGCCGCTTATAAACGGCTATGTATTTGCACCGGTTAGGACGGTCGGGGTAGCACTCGGCTGTCGAGTAGGCTGGGACGGAAAATCTGCCACCATTGGAGGAAAGCCCGTACCAGGTTGCCAAATGATCAATGGTAATGCATACGCTCCAGTACGGGCCGTTGCGGAAGCAGCAGACGCAAAGGTACAGTGGAATGGGAAGGAGCGAAAGGTAACCATTTCGAAAAAAATTTAAATGGTGTATACTGGAATTGTATCCGAAAGAATTGGTACAGAAAAGGGCCGTAGGGAAGGCATCCCACGGCTCTTTTTATATTGATTAGACATCGATAAATCAGTGGTTTGGAGTGTGATTGTGATATCCACATTATGATTTAATATAAATATATTTTCTTTATATGGGAGGATTTAGCACTTGTGTGTAGAACATATACATTAAAGGAGGTGATAATTGTGTCAAAATTAATTAAATTCACTGGAATTCTTATGAGTGCATCTTTTATCTTACTCAGCTTCCCTAGTCAAACAGAGGCAGCAAAATGTGATTCCAAATATATAGCAAAAACAGAAACATTCTGCGATCACAGCACTGGATATACTATTACCAATACTTACTATAAGCAAACGTGTTATTCTGACAAGGGCCAACCACATACTTATGAGTGGGTTGATTCAAAAAAGGTTAGCGGATGCATCAACTAAAAGGGAAAGAACAAGAGCCGTTGGGGAAGAATCCCACGGCTCTTATCCGTTAATCTTCGAACAGTTCATCCATCAATTTGTTCACTTCGCTCCTACGTGCTGCAGTAGCCTGTTTATCAACGCTTATAGCGTTCCCACTGATTTGAACCACATCGCCAACTTCAGCTTCGGTTGGAAGCAGATGCTTCGGGTATTCGATTGTATGCCCGTCTTCCATTTCGATCTTGGCGATATCGCACTCGATTTGATCGATTACTCCTTTTATCATTAGCGTTACCTCACAGTCTCGAATTTGATGTTTGTTCCGTCACTGATTGCTGTTACCGTTCCGTTCTTGTCAGTACGGTATACAGATACTTTTGCCTTTTTTAGACGCTCCATTACCGCTTCTTTCGGGTGGCCATACTTATTTCCTTCCCCGACAGAAATGACCGCATACTTGGGATTTACCGTAGTCAGGAACTTCGGCGATGTGGACGTGTCCGATCCGTGGTGCCCTACCTTTAACACGTCGGCGCGCAGCTTATTCGGATGCGCCAGCATATCCGTTTCGCTTTTCTTTTCAGCATCTCCGGTAAAAAGGAAGGATGTATTGCCAAATGACAGATGTAATACTGCACTCCATGCATTTAGATCCTTTCCATATTCACCGACCGGAGCGACGAATTCCGCTGTGACCCCATCAAGTGGTATCTGAAGGCCTGCCTTTGTTGACTTGATTTTTAGCCCCCGATTTTTGACGGCCATCAGAAAATCCTTGTATGTATTCGTTGTGTGGCTCACCTTCGGAGCATATACGGACTTGACCGGAATTGCATCTATTACCGTGTCCAGTCCACCAATATGATCGGCGTCAGGATGCGTTGCGATCACAGCTGTCAGTTCTTTCACACCAAGTTGTTCCAGGTACTTCACTACGTTTTTGCCTTGGCTGTTATACCCGCCGTCAATAAGTACGAATTGATTCTTTGGTGTCCGTATTAGTGTGGAATCGCCCTGGCCGACATCCAGATAGTAAACCTGGAGCGTGCCAGCTGCTGCTTGCTGCGGTGGCGTGGTCTGGTTTGCTGTTGGTAGGCTGGTTGGAGAGCAGGCCGCGAGCAGCAGCACCAAAATAAGCCCAATCACTATGTATAAATGCTTTTTCATAGGTGCCTCCTTTGTATTCATTTTAGCACATGGAAAAAGACGAGCCCCGGATTGCTCCGGGGCCGTGCTTTTTCTAAGACTACATCATTTTATTGCTTCTTCTATTTGTTTTTTTAACCTCTTAATATCCTCGTCATCGCCGCGTCCTTGTAAACTCGCTGCATAAGAAGTTAAGAGTATTTGCAGATCGCCGCAAGCTGGACTTAATTGGATTTGCTCGATCTGACTTAAAGCGGATTGGTCTATTTCATTTCTCAATTCTGTCGTGCCTTCTTTAAAACCCCGTGCAAATTCGCCCCAAGTTGCAAGGTCTAATGATTTTTTATGTTTATCATACTCGTTGTTAATATCATTGTAATATGCACTTATTTGTTCTTTGAAGCTTTTAATTAATGCACTATGATCGATTTTCTCAGCGCCTTCAATTTCAATAGATTTTGAATACTTAACCACTTTTCCGAAATCATCATCTTTAACCAAATCGCCTTTTAAGTTTTCTAAGTCCGCACCAATAACTTTTTGCACGTCCTCAGGTTGTACAGAGGCGATCGGCATTGTGATATTCACACTATAAGTACCTGTTTCTAACGCTTCTCCTTTATTAGAAAACTGTTCTGTTTTAAACTCACCGCTGTTTACTGCTGTTTTTGCTTGGGCGTTATAACCGCTGTCGTTTGTAAGAGACAACATTAATTCCGTGCCGCTAGGCAGGTTTGTAGTTCCTTCAAATCCTACCTTTCCAGCCTCGACGTTCTCCTTTACATCCAGTGTAACAAGTATTTCATTATTCTTTTCTTCCATCTTCTCTTCCTTCGTTCCGTCGTCCACTGGCGCAACGGCTGGGGTTTCTTTCGATACCTTCGGCTTCTCTCCATCATCTAACGCCGCGCCGATCACAGCAAGAATAAAAAAGGCAGCAATCACTATAAACCACCAGCGTTTATATACAGGCTTTTTAGTTTTATCGACACCCATCGTAGAACCTCCCAGAAATTGTTATCTGGTCGTATTGTATCATTTCGAGGGTGCAAACTCTATGAAATTAATGGTAAAATGGGTGGGCCCCGGAGTAATCCGAGGCCCAGCAAAATCAAACTATTTTTCGATTCAACACACGCCCTGTTCCTTGTACTCATTCGTGACCATATTTTTGACCATATTTGTAACTGAACTAATCCGAAATAATCTTAATCCAAACGAGAAACACCCTATCATACTGCTATTTTCTTAGCTAATCGTAACCCTGTACATAATTCGACATTCCGTTCGGCCTGATGTCTCCAAAGTCGCCAGAGCAATTGCGCAAGGAACTGCTGTAAGTATCCCGAACACATGTAGAAAGCGATCCGGCCGATATAGGTCTGTTGGCTGCAAGCTGATGTCTGTCCAGTACAGACGTCAGCTTGTTTTGTTTCAGCCAGTATCAGGCGATATCTGCGCAGCGACGAACGGGAGTCTTTTACGGTTCCCAATGCTTCGCAATGAATTCATCCCTGCCTGATTTGGAGCGGTCCTCCTTGTAATGCTCCGGCTCTTTGCGGTAATAGTCTTGATGATAATCTTCTGCCGGATAGAAAGGCTTGGCGTCTACAATCGGTGTGACGATCGGTTTGTCGAAGCCGCCGCACGCAGCAAGTGCAGCTTTGGAGGCTTCGGCCTTGCGCCGTTGCTCCTCCGAATGAACGAAGATGGCCGTTGTATACGAATGGCCCCGATCTTGAAATTGACCTTCGGCGTCTGTCGGGTCGATCTGTCCCCAGAATAGCTCAAGCAGACGTTCGTATGTTATGACGGCAGGGTCGAATGTAATCTGCACCGCTTCGATATGCCCTGTCGTTTGCGACTTCACTTGCTCATATGTCGGGTTCGGAACGTGTCCTCCCGTATAACCGGATATGACGCTGTGCACACCGTCCCATTGATCGAACGGCTTAACCATGCACCAGAAGCAGCCGCCAGCGAACGTCGCTGCCTCAATGCATGTCGATGGACCAGGCGCACGGTTCTCCTCTGAAGTGTTCGTTGATTGTGAATAAGACATCAGTGTTAGCCTCCTTGTTAGGAAAAATCATAGATTGTGTTATTAGTGTAACGCGAGCGGCAGTGGCTGCCAAGAACTGTTGATGTTGATTTCTCAAAATAAAGAGAACGGCCCTTTTCCGTCTGGAAGGGGCCGCGCTCTGTGTTCGATATTCGCTGTTTGAATCCCGGCTGAGCGGGTTGAAAATATCCGTTAATTCATCTATTCGTTACGCACGTTCCACAATTGTGTTGTACGTCGTGCGGTCTGTGTGCTTCACAAGCTGAATAAGCAATTCCTTCGCCGCATCTATGTCGTCCGTATGAACGATGGAAGCCGGAGTATGGATATAGCGTCCACATACTCCAATAACGGTGGAAGGCACGCCTTTGTTGCTCAAATGAACTTGTCCCGCATCTGTTCCCCCTGGGGAAACGAAGTATTGATATGGAATCTTGTGTGTATCCGCAATATCCTGGATGAATTCCACCAGGCCGCGATGCGTAATCATCGTCGGGTCGTAAATGCGGAGCAATGCGCCTTTGCCAAGGTGGCCGAACGAGTTCGGATCGCCAGTCATATCGTTCGCTGCGCTGCAATCAAGCGCGTAGAAAATGTCGGGCTGGATCAGGTTCGCCGCCGTGCGTGCTCCGCGCAAGCCGACCTCTTCCTGTACGGTCGCGCCGGCGAACAAGATGTTCGGCAGCTTAGCCTGCTCCCGGTGAAGTTCCTTCATCAGCTCAATCGCGAGGCCGACGCCATAGCGGTTATCCCATGCCTTGGCCATAATTTTCTTCGGATTGAGCAGAGGGGTGAACGGGCAGACCGGAACGATTTGCTGTCCTGGACGGATGCCGGCTTGCTCCGCTTCTTCACGGCTGTCCGCACCTACATCGATATACATATGCTTCGTGTCGACAGGCTTGTTCGCCGTTGCTTCATCAAGCAAATGCTTCGGAATCGAGCCTACGACACCCGGAATCGGGCCGTTCGGCGTAATGACTTCCACTTGCTGCGCGAGAACGACCTGCCCCCACCAGCCGCCGAGTGGTGTGAATTTCAGCATCCCGTTCGGTGTGATTTGGGTCGTCATGAAGCCGACTTCATCCAAATGGCCAGCCACCATGACGCGAGGGCCTTGCTCATCGCCACGCATAACGCCGAAGATGCTGCCGAGCGCATCATGGACGAATTCATCCGTATATTGGGACAGTTCTTGCTTTACTAAGGCACGAAGCTCTCGTTCAAAGCCGGGAGCGGAAGGGAACTCTGTTAAGGTGCGGAATAAATCTAACGTTTCTTGCTGCATTGAATGATGCTCCTTTCGTAATAAACGCATAATTATGTAACCTAAGTATGAACCGATCCAATTGAGGATGCAAGCCTTTGAAATGAGAAGGAGAAACCTGATTTTTATTTCAATTTCATGATGGTGCATGATGAGAACAAAAAAATAAGAGCTGGATATAAAGGAGGAACTTTATTGCATCATGGGCAGGCTTAATTAGCAGCGTGTTTCTGATGACGCTCATCATTTCGACGATCTCGCTCGGGGTGGTCGTACCGACATTGAAGGACACGCATATCATGAAGATGAACATCTGGCAGATCATTTTGCTTGTCGCCGTCATTTTTGTCCGTTTAACCGGTAGTTGGAAAGCTCGATGTAAGGGTAGAGGTCATGCTTGGTGTTGGAACACAAGAAGGGTGACGAAATATATGCTGCAAAAGATGAAGTCATTCGTTGGTTGCTTTCATATGCTCATTATCCCAATCAATCAGGAACTGTGAATGCAGTCCTCTTGAGGGGATGGGCCCGGGCTGCGTGATTGGGATAGATCAGAGCCGGGGCTGCAGTGAAGCAGATGGCTCAAAAGATGAGCGTAGTGAAGTGATCGGCTAAGGTCGGGGTCCATTGTGAACCGTTCCGTCAGAGTGAGGAAGCCATATTGAAGCATCAAGATGTGCAGCAATGTCGAAAGCTATGCCGCTAAGCTTCGAATTAAGCTGTCGGCGGCCAATGCGCAAGTATAGGTGTTCGCGGTTACGCTGCCATTTTTATGTAAAGGGTGATTTCATCTGAATATTACCCTGACTAAAGGGGAGAGTGCGCATAAGGGGGAGTTGGCCCTCCATCTCATCTCCTGAATTACGCGATTAGGAGCTTGCAGATACTATGCATAGACAAGGATAACCGCCTGCCTCCAAACCTTCATTAACAAAAAAGAGGCTGCCAACGTTACGAACATATGTCGGCAGCCTCTTTGTGCAAGCAGATTATTTCTGGGCTTCAATGAAGGCGTCGATATTGGACATGACGTCTTCGGTAACGCGCTGCAATCTTGCTTGCGCGTCTTCTCCGGATGTGCCTTTCACTGCGAAGTACATCTTAATCTTCGGCTCCGTTCCGGACGGACGCAGGCAGAACCAGCTTCCGTCTTCCAAGTGGAACTTGAGCACGTTCTCCTTCGGCAGATCATACAGACCTTGAGCGAAGTCTTCCGTGCGCACGATTCGGATGCCACCGGCCGTGTCTGGTGCTTGGACTCGCCAATTCTCCATAATGCCGCCGATAACGGCCACGCCTTCCACACCTTTCAGCGTGCGTGTCTGCAAGCCTTCCAAGTAATACCCATGCTGGGCGTATAATTGTTGCAGCACTTCGTACAGCGTCTTGCCTTGTGCTTTATAGTAAGCGCCCGCCTCGCTAATAAGCATGGCGGCGATGACCGCGTCCTTGTCGCGTGCATAATTGCCGGCCAGGTAGCCGTAGCTTTCTTCGTAACCGAAGATGAACGTATGCTCGCCGGTTTGATCGAACGCCGTCATTTTCTCCCCGATATATTTGAAGCCAGTCAGCGTATTTAATACGGTCATGCCGTATGATTTTGCAATGGACGCCCCAAGCTCGCTCGTTACGACCGTTTTGATAACCGCGCCGTTAACTGGCAGCGTGCCCTTCGTCTTCATTGCATCGAGCAAATAATGTACCATAATGGCGCCAGCTTGGTTCCCGGTCAGGACGACATACTCGTCATTCGCGTTCTTCACGACGGTACCCATTCGGTCGGCATCCGGGTCTGTGCCCATAATGATGTCAGCATCCCAAGCCTTCGCTTGTTCGATGGCAATGGTGAATGCTTCACGCTCCTCCGGATTCGGAGATTTCACAGTAGAGAAGTTCGGATCCGGCTGCTCCTGTTCCGGTACTACGCGCACCTGCTGGAACCCGATGCGCTCCAGCACACGCCGCACCGGCATGTTGCCTGTGCCATGCAGAGGAGTATAGAGGACGCGGAATTGATCGCTTGTCTTGCGCACTAGCTCTTCATTCTGGCTTACTTGCGCAACAGCCGATATGTACGCTTCATCCATGTCTTCACCCAGCCATACGAGCATGCCTTGTGCTTCTGCTTCCTCGCGGCTTAACTTACGGATATCGGCGAACGAAGTCACGCCGCGAATCTCGGCAATGACACGGGCGGCAGTCTCAGGCGTAATCTGTCCGCCGTCATCGCCATACACCTTATAGCCGTTATATTCCGGCGGGTTGTGGCTGGCGGTAACGACAATGCCAGCGCTTGCTTGCAGCTGACGCACCGCGAACGACAGCTCCGGTGTCGGACGCAAGCTCTCGAATACATATGCCTTTACACCGTTTCCGGCCAGTACCAGTGCCGCCTCAAGCGCGAATTCTGGTGAGAAATGCCGGGAGTCATATGCAATGGCAGCTGATGGAGAAGCCGTTGTTTGCTTCAAGTATTGGGCAAGTCCCTGTGTCGCTTTGCCGACCGTATAGACGTTCATGCGGTTGCTGCCCGCCCCGATTACGCCACGAAGCCCCCCTGTGCCGAATTCCAAGTCTTTATAGAAGCGATCCGTAATTTCGCGTTCCTCGCCGGCGATGCCTTGCAGTTCCGCTTTTGTCGTCTCGTCGATATGAGGATCGTGTAACCACGCGTCGTAATTTTGTTGCGCACGAAGTGCAGTATCCATTCGTTGATTGCCTCCTTCAATTCATCTTACTGTGCATTGATCTATTGTACTGGAATTTGCAGCATTCTGCATGTGAAAAATCATGCACTAATTCTATCGTACGCAGTCGGGGTACGGCTATATGACTGCATGTATGATGTGCAAAAAAGAAATAGACCACTCGCTTGCAGATGGAAAGATCTGCAGACAGGTGGACTATGTGGTAAGCAGAATGCAGTTCACGTTACGACAAATCGATGAGCATGATATGAGAGTCTTGCTCGAATTGCAGCTTAAGCGAATGAGCGTTCCGAATGCGGGCGTCATCGCGGCGATGAAGTGTCATGCCGTCATCGAATCGGACTTCTCCCTCGATGATGAACAAGTATAGAGAACGGCCGGGCTTCGTGTCGTAGGCAAGCTCCTGGCCTGCCGCGAATTGTCCTAGCTGCAGCGTTACATCCTGATGAATTCGTGCAGTTCCGAGTTCGTCCGCGCGATTAGACACGACCGGAACTAGTCGATTCTGTATCGATTCCATGCCATAGGTGAACGTCTCATAGGATGGCTGAAGTCCCATCTTTTCCGGCAGAAACCACAACTGCATCAACTGCAGCGATTCGGTGTCCGAAGCATTGAATTCGCCGTGATAAATGCCGGTGCCGGCACTCATGCGCTGGATTTGGCCCGGTACGATGATTTCCCGATTACCTGTTGTATCCCGATGTTCCAGTTGGCCTTTCAACACGACGGTAACAATTTCCATATCCCGGTGCGGATGAAGATCGAAGCCAGTTCCCGGGGCAATGTTATCATCATTCAATACCCGTAACGCGCTGAACTGTATATTATTTGGATCATAGTAATCGGCAAAAGAAAAGCTGAAGTGTGTCTTTAACCATCCATGGTCATTGTGATAGCGTTCATTCGCCCGTCGAATCGAGCGATCCATTGTTTCATTCATAACGATGCCTCCTGAAAATTATAGAGTTTCCGAGTTGGGAACGGTTCATCCGCTATTCCCAATCACCCTTGCAGCAAAGCATCTAAAGAAATAGAACCTGCCCCGATTAAAGCGACTCCTATGGCCGTTACAGTGAGGATGACATTGTATTCAATCCCGTTCTGAGTGACCCAGTAGCCATTGGCCCCATGAACTTTCACAATCGCAACCAACATCGTGCCGACGATAAGCGCGGCGCCGACCCATGTAAATAACCCGAGACCGAACAGAAGGCCGCCAATCAATTCAGTCATTCCGGCCAGCAGCGCCATTGCGACACCCGGCCGCATTCCGATGGATTCGAACCAACCGCCAGTGCCTTTTACACCGTAACCGCCGAACCAGCCGAACAATTTCTGCGCGCCGTGCCCCATCATCGTTACTCCGATAATAACTCGTATAAGCAATAAACCGTAATCTGCCAACATCATTATGTTCCTCCTCAAATTGTATCAAACAAAGTTTGTTTAAATAAAGATTCTTGAATTCGAGATATTGTGCCTAATAAGAGCCCTCTGTGAAAAAGAAGGGCTACTCAGGAGAGGTTGCGCTCTGACCCAGCGTCTTCAGAAGCTCAATTAACTGCTGCTTCTCGTCTGCCGTCAATCCCCTCATGGATTCATGAATGGCTGCTGCATGCTTTGGAAAAATGGCTGTCATGACACGTTCGCCTTCTTCCGTTAATTCCGCATAGATGACCCGGCGATCTTGTTCGCAAGGACGTCGCTTGATATATCCTTTGTTCACAAGCTTATCAACTACGTAAGTCATCGTCCCGCTAGCTAAGAGCACTTTGCCGCCAATTTGTTGAATGGGGGTGGAGCCTTTATGATACAGCATTTCCATCACTGCGAATTCTGACGGATTAAGCTGATAATGCTTCATGTCATGCTGCGCATAATCCATTAGCGTCTTCGAAGCTCGCGAGAGCACGACGAACAATTTAAGGGATTGCTGCACATCGGCATCCATCAATTCCAATCGATTCTCATGCATGGTTATTCACCACCTTTATACTTGCTCTTGCTAATGTCTCGAATAATAATATCTTGAATACGAGATTAATTTATCATATGACGCTCAAGCTGTCAACTTATAATTTGCGGATATTTATGGAACCCTATCATGGAAATGAAAGGATGACAAGGAAAGGCGTGATCATTGTGCCATCGGCAATGCCGTTGCAAGAGGCTTCGGATGCGAATATGGTCTGGTCCTCTGAAGGGAAAGAAAATGTAAAAAATTTAGAAAATATATTTCATCATTGTTCGGATATTGTGTTCTTTTCCTTTTCATTTCAGGGCGGACAACAGGCTTCTTTAATATATGTCGACGGTATGGTGGACAATTTACAGATTGACGAGCATGTCATCGAGCCGCTCGTTACTCGTTATGAGCAAGATTCGGAGGAGGACGGGGTCACGGTCGAGAGTGTCCGGCGAACGTTGACGGCGGTGAAGGTGAAGACCCATACGACTATGCAGGAAGTAGTCGAGCTGATGCTGTCTGGCATGACGATCCTTATTCCGCATCAGAGCGACACTGCTTTCTCAATCGAAGCGATCCAGTTCGACAAGCGCAGCGTGACAGAACCGGATGCGGAATCCGTCGTCCGGGGGCCGCGGGATGGCTTCGTCGAGACGATGCAGTCGAATACGAGTCTGCTGCGTCGCCGCATCCGTTCTCCGAAGCTTAAGATACAACCGATTAAACGGGGGAAACTGACCCATACAACGATCAATCTTGTATATATGGAAGGCTTGGCGAGCGAGCAATTGCTGGAAGAAGTAAAGCGGCGTCTGGATAACATCACGCTGGAGAGCATCTTGGACAGCGGGTATGTAGAACAATGTCTGGAGGACAATCCGTATTCTCCTTTCCCGCAGCTCCTGACGACTGAGCGTCCGGATGTTGCTTCGTCTCACTTGCTGGAAGGAAGAGTCGTCATTCTGGTGGATGGATCCCCGGTTGCGCTTATCGCTCCGGCCTTGTGGGTGTCCTTCCTGCAGTCTCCTGAGGATTATTACGAGCGCCACTTCTTTGGGACGATTGTCCGATGGTTGAGATACGCTAGTATATTTGTGGCTCTTCTCGGTCCTTCTATATATGTGGCCGTCATCTCTTATCATCAGGAAATGATTCCGACTGCTCTCATCCTGACGATGGCAAAGGCGCGAGCCCAAGTGCCGTTTCCCGCATTGGTGGAAGCGCTGCTGATGGAACTGATGTTCGAAGCGCTGCGTGAGGCCGGGGCCAGATTGCCGAAGCAGGTCGGCTCTGCGGTAAGCATCGTGGGCGCGCTCGTCATTGGTCAAGCCGCGATATCGGCTGGACTCGTATCCGCTCCGATGGTCATGGTCGTGGCGATTACGGGTGTCGCTTCCTTTATTGTGCCGCACTACAACTTAGGCATCTCCGTGCGGCTTCTTCGGTTCCCGATTATACTGCTGTCGGGATTTCTCGGTCTCATCGGAACGATGATGGGCTTCATTTTGCTCGTGACGCATTTGCTGACGTTGAAATCGTTCGGCGTGCCTTACTTAACCGGCGTCGCTCCGTTTAGATCTTCCATGATGAAGGACATCTTGATTCGGCAACCGGTATGGGTGGAGAACATGACCAAAGAAACCGATCAGATGCAAAACGCAGAGCAATCATCAGACAAAGCAAATCAAGGGAATGGATTGGGCTGAACCTGTAATGGAGGGGGTTGCATGATGCGTAAAGCGATTCGTGTGCCGTGCCGGTGCATGGTGTCATTCGGTATCGCGATGCTGCTGCTAACGACGCTTACCGGTTGCTGGGATCGCACCGAGCTGGAGCAGCTGTCTATTATTTTGGCTGCCGGTCTCGATTCGGACGGAAACGGCGGCGTGAAAATGACGCTCCAGGTATTCGTGCCGAAGGAAGGCGGAGGTGGCGGACAGCAGTCCGGCAGCGAGCCGAAAAAGGGCGGTGAAGGCGGGGGACAGACAACGGTTTTTTCTGCATCGGGACCTACTTTGGGTCACGTGTTGTTCGAATTGCAAAATAAAATGCCGCGCTATATCTTTTGGGGACATGCGGAAGTGTACGTCGTTAGCAAAGACTTGGCATCCAAGGGGGTGTTGGAGCACTTCGATTTCTTCCAGCGATTCCAGAGTCCGCGCGAACGTGCGCTTATCTTCGTCGCCGACGGTCAGGCGAGCGAATTCCTCCAATCACTGCCGCAGCTGCAAAACAACGTGGCCGAGCTGTTCGAGGATTTGGGGAAATCACGTGCCGTCTGGAAGATCAGCTTGCTGGAAATGGTCAAAATGCTGAGCGGAGATTCAGGAACGGCTTATGCGCCATTTGTTGAATGGAGCAGCAGCGAGCTTGGGGTCCAGATCCCTTCCGTGAAGAAGCTGGCCATCATTAAAAAAGACCGTTACATCGGCGGAATGGCTGGAAATGATATGCTGGGGATTATGCTGCTGCGCGGTGAAAAACGGCTGAATGTCTCGTATTGCGAGGAAGGAGAGACCCCTCAGGATTGTTTGACGCTGCGCCTCAGGCAGAACCAGATCGATATCGAACCGCATTGGGACGGACGCAGGCTGACGATGCGCGTCAAAGTATTTCCGTACATGGACGCCATACAGAATAACAGTCGGTTTGACGTATCCAACGCTAAAGAGACGCATCAGGCACAGCTCAAGACCAACCAGAAGATTAAGCGCATCATCGAGCATTCCATTAAGATTTCGCAGGAACAATGGCAGGCGGATGTGTTCGGCTTCGCAAAAGATGTCCACCGTAAATATGCGAAGGAGTGGAACCGGACGATAAAGCAGAATTGGGAACGAATCTATAAGGATATGGATACGGAGATTACTGTGGAGTCGCTTATCGTCCACCCAGGGAGCATTAGGGAAAAGTTAAAAAAGATAGGTGAGCGCTAAATGACGTACCCCTTTTTCGTAGCCATGTGCATTCTCCTATTATTGAACGGCCTGTTCGAGTGGAAGAGACGGCGAAAGACGCCTATTCGAGAGCTGCGCGCCTTCTTCGTCTTATCTGCGTTGGGCTGGATCGTCATTTTATATATGGCCATTTTTTACAAGGGCCCGACACCGCGTGATTTAATCGATTTCATCTTTATGCCGGTCTACTTGTGGCTGAATGGTTGAGGAGGGAGTTATGGAACAAGGTCGCATTACTTGGCCGCAACTCGGCATGTTGATGTATTTAATGGTGGGAGCCACTTCCGTGCTTATCGTTCCTTCGGTGACGGCTAAGTATGCTCATCAGGATTTGTGGATGACGCCGTTCATCGGTTCAGTGGTTGGCTTTGTGGCGATCTATATGGCGCTCAGACTGTATCGGTATTATCCGAATCAGTCGATCATTCAGTACGGAGAGCATTTATTGGGCAAGTGGATCGGCGGGGCGGCCAATCTCGTATGGCTCTTCTTCCTCTGGCAGAATACAGGGGTCATTTTGCGGGAATATGGGGAATTTATCGTCGGTTCGGTCCTGCTGCGCACGCCGCAAAGCGTCGTGAGCATCTGCCTCATCTTCGTATGCGCCTTGGCCATTCGCGGGGGCATTGAGGTGCTCGGCAAGTTTGCATTGCTGATTACCCCGCTCTTCTTGGGATTTGTCATCTTCATTCCGCTGCTGTTGACGCCGGAAATGGATGTCCTGCAAATTACTCCGGTGCTCGAGAACGGCTGGAAGCCGGTGCTGAAAGGCTCCATTCTGCCGATGGAGTGGTTCATGGAATATGTGCTCGTCAGCTTCATGCTCCCATATGCGACCGGTCAGCAGAGCCCATGGAGGTGGCTTAGCCTGCCGATTATTCTAATGCTCGGCACGATGGTATTGCTGAATTTGACATGCCTGTTCGTGTTCGGCGATTTGACTTCCATGTATACCTTTTCCGTATTCAATGCGGCAAAATATATCAGCTTGGGCAACATCATCGAACATATCGAAGCGATTGTAATGGTGCTGTGGATTATGGGCGGATTCGTGCAGATTAGCTCATGGTACTACATACTCGTCATCGGAACGGCCCAGTCCTTTCATATCCGTGATTACCGTCCGCTAGTGTTTCCCATTGGCATTCTTATCGTGGCGATGAGCTTGTGGATTGTGAATGATCTATCGGAGATGACGAAGCTATTCGCGACAAGCGGGGCGGTGTTTGCCGCTGTGGTACAGATTTGTTACCCGGCGCTGCTTCTGTTGATCGCATGGTGGAAGCATAAGACCGGAGAAACGAAGTATCGAGAACGGCCCGATTCGCCCTCGGCAACATAGTGGACCATAATGGCAGCCATCCGTCCAGCGTCATTAAGAATGCGGTGATATGTCCGAGCGCACGCTTGTTACTTAAATTGGACGATACGATAGTGAGGTGAATTCTTGTGGAAAAGGGGCGCATTACATGGCCGCAGCTGTGCATGCTCATGTATTTGGCGGTAGGCTCTACGTCTGTATTGATCATTCCTGCCATTACCTCGAAATTTGCAGGGAATGATCTGTGGATCTCTCCCATCATCGGCTCCAGCACAGGGTTTCTCACGATGTTCCTGCTGCTTAAGCTTCATCATTATTATCCGGAGCAGACGATTATACAGTATGGAGAGCGGTTGCTTGGCAGATGGATAGGTGGAGCGGCCAATCTCGTATGGTTGTTTTTCCTCTGGCACGGCGCGGGGCTTATCGTGCGGGAATACGGGGAATTCATCGTCGGCTCGGTGCTGCTGCGGACTCCGGAATTCGTAGTGAGCATCTGTCTCACATTTGTGTGCGCTGTAGCGATTCGCGGAGGAATTGAAGTACTTGGAAAGTTTTCTTTATTGATCGCTCCGCTGTTTGCGGGATTTATTTTTCTGACTCCGGTCTTGCTGCTCCCCGAACTCGACGTTCACCATATTACACCGGTGCTTGAGAAAGGCTGGAAGCCGGTATTCGAGGGGGCGGTCACTCCGCTTGTCTGGTTTATGGAATTTGCGCTCATCGGTTTCGTCATTCCTTATGCGACCGGGAAGCGCAACAAGTGGAGATGGACTATTATTTCCATCGTGTTAATGCTTGTAACTATGCTCGTTACCAACCTGACATGCTTGTTTCTGTTCGGCAACTTGACGTCGTTATTCACCTTTCCGATCTTTGTGGCTTCCCGCTATATTAGTCTGGGTAATTTCTTCGAGCACGTGGAAGCGATTGTGATGGTACTGTGGGTCATGAGCGGGTTCGTCCAGATGGCAGTGTGGTACTATGCGCTCGTCATAGGAACGGCGCAGTGCTTCAAGCTGAGCGATTATCGCCCCCTCGTCTTCCCTATCGGGATTCTTATCATCGCGATGAGCTTCTGGATAGCGGACAGCATTCAAGAGATGAACGATCTGTTCATGACGAGCGAGCCGCTGTTCTCAGGAACGGTGCAGATTGTATATCCAGCACTGTTGTTGCTGCTTGCCTGGTGGAAGCATAGGCGGAACGGTGGCCAAGACGCCAAAAATAGATCGTCTGCTTCGTAAGCGCTGCGATTGGATGCCTCTTTGGATCGCTTCCTAGAAGCTGCGGATGAGCACGGGTTAACGGCGGAAGTTGATCAATCAAATTTCGAGGATCGGATAGGGCATACTTTCCGTCGTGACATGTCGATAAGCCGCCTTTTCTGCGTAAATTTTCCTGCTATACGATATGTATGCGACCTCATACGAAACACAGTGACATTCTGATCAACAAGGCGATGCAATTGCTCGAAATGCTCCGATTTTAAGTTCTAAAAAGCGAACACATTTTATTTTCAAGGCGTACGCTCTAATAACGACTGTATTTCATAGTTATAGCCTTGCAATATCGATTGACGATGTATGAGGCCGGATGTAGAATGACCTTAATTCCATAGCTTGAAACCGTTTCCTGATCGGTTTGCCATCATGAATAGGGGAGTGCATCGTCAATATTACGCAGCTTGGAATCGCCTATGTGCTGCAGCACGTTCGTTCGCCGAAATGGACGATGGTTGGACTCGTTGCCATCCACCGTCTCATGTGGACCGCTACTGGTCTTATTCCGTTTCTATTCGACAAGAGTGTATGGGTGACTGCATTTATCGTTATGTACACGATAGCTTTTTTGGCAAACGCAGGAGCGGGGATCATTTGGACGAATTTAATGGGGGACATCGTGCCTGCCTCGGTGCGAGGACGTTATTTCGGTATTCGCAATACGATTGTCAGCGCTATCGGAAGCCTCACGTTATTCATCGGGGGGCAAGTGCTTGAAGCATACCCTGGAGGTCCGGGATTTCATATTCTGTTTACGATTATATTCGTGTTCAGCTTATGGAATATCGTCATGTTCATGTTCTATCCGAATTTGCCGCTCGCGCGCTCGACGGAGAGCAAGATGGTGTCCATGTTGAAGAAGCCGCTTCGGGACAGGGGATTTATGAAGGCGGTACTTTTTTTGTCAGCGTGGCTTTTTTTGCAAAATACAATTTTACCGTTCTACTCCTATATGATGCTTGAACTGCTCGGAATAGGCTATGACCGCGTATCGATCATTACCGTCGTGCAGACGGTTGTCAGTATGTGCAGCCTCTATTTATGGGGGACCTTGAATGCGCGATACAGCAATAAATATTTGCTGCTGTGGACGCTGCCGATTATTGCTTTGTCCTCTGTATCGTGGTCTTTGATCGCAATCATTCCGACGTTTGTGGCGCTTATTGTTGCACATGCGCTGGTCGGCATCGGTACGGGCGGGTTCAACCAACTTGCATTTAACTTCATTATCGGCGACACGCCGAAGAGTGAGCGGCCGATGTTTATTGCGATGTATTCAGCAATTACCGGTTTTGCGACATTTTTGGGCCCGATTCTCGGTGGATTGGTCTTTGAATGGATGAAAGGAACGCCGACATGGGTTCAGACGTGGGGGCTTGCCTCCGTGCTGGGGCTGCTGATGCTGCTGCTTGCGGGGACGCTTGGCCGGCGTGTGCTGCTGCGTGACGGAAGGCATCTTCATCCGCTTCCGGAACAGAAGAATGCAAGTACGTAAACGGAGTTCGTTGACGAACGGCAAACATCAAGTTGTATATACGATTCAAAACAGAAGACCTCCCCAGGACAATGAACGGGGGAATTTCCCTTGTCTTGATGAGAGGTCTTATTTATTTCCGAGTTGTGCTAGAACGGGACGGTCTATTGCAAACTGGCTGAATGCGTATCGGCGCGCCGGCTGAACGTCAGGGATACGGCGAGCAGCGTCAACAAGGCAGCAAGACCATAAGCGGTATAGGCAACGGTAGCGATGTCCTGCTGCTTAATCGCAATGCCGATATAAGCCCACACAAAGACGAGCACGAACGCCGGATCGCGGTTCGGTCCGCCGACGACCCAAGCCAGCAGCGCGCCGACCGCCAGCATCAAGACAGTCCAGGCCTCCTCCCTGAAGCTGAAGCCGTTCCACTGCGTATCATACAGGACGACTGCAGCATTGATAATCGTCGCTACAGAGATCCAGCCCAAGTAGATGCTGAATGGCAGCCGCACCAGCCAGCGTTCCACCGTCGTGAATGTCCCCGCTTTGCGCAGATTGTTATAAATCAAAATTAAGCTCGTTAATAATCCAATCATGGCGATGAGAGACACCCATACTTGCGTGTACAAGTAATGCCACAATAGTATCCAGCCGATGTTGAACAGGCAGCTGAAAACAAATAAAGGGCCGATGGATCGTATGGTAGGCGTGACGTCGTCCTTTCCGGGAAGCGCTTGATGAACAACGAATCCGGCAAGCAACAAATAAATCAATATCCACATGCTGAAGGTATAGCTCGCAGGTGTAAATAGCACGGGAAACATGGCGGAGATTTCTCCTGTCGTCTTACCGCCTAACGGCACGGTCTCGGCCAGAGTGTTCACAGCCAGGACGGCGGCAAAGGCGAGAATGTTAAGCCATTTGTAGTTAAAAGTGCGCAATTTAATCCCTCCTCGCAACTGCATATCTTCCCCTTCACCATCTCTTACTATTACAGAATATAACCGAACCCGTCCAAAAATAACGGGTACACGGTCAATTCTTTCAATTTTGTCAGATAACTCAAAGCGGGGAGCGCTATAATAGAAATTGCGTATAGAAAAAAGATTGCATAGAAAAAAGATTGCATGAGGTATATTACACATTATGGATAGGAAAAAGAGTCTGAGCATGAAATGGACACGTAAATTTCGTCTTACGATGATTCAAATGTTGCGTTCCAAGCAAGGGGCGTCAAAAATAGCATTAGGAATCGTATTTGGATTTTTCCCTTGTTGGTTTCCGACATTCGGGATCGGTCCCGCCATGTCGATCGGTTTGACGAAGCTGGTGCGAGGCAGTGTTACTGGGGCTTTGTTGGCGGCGGGAGTCGGCTCCTTCGTTTGGCCACTCTTGTTCTACTTGAATTACGCTGTAGGTTCTTTGTGGACGAGTCAGGGCGTCAATGTGGAGGTTCCGGATGTGCGTCCGGGTGAAGGCATGTATCAGGAGGCGGCCGAATCCGTACATTCTTGGCAGCAAATGGGTATGGATTTTGTCATCGGCGCTGTCTTGAACAGTATTGTGTTTACGGCTGTCGGCTATTTTATTGTACGTTATTTGGTGCATCGCTATCGTCATCGATTTCTATGGCTCGTCCGCTCGCGCAAGCGCAAGCTGAAGCATGCGTAAACGTTAGCCAACTTCAAGAAGGCACTGCGTCTCTACTTCCCAAGAGAAACGCAGTGCCTTTTGTATGGAACGGAGTGTCTGTTTTCGCTTGTTGTGATAGGATTGCACAGGCATTTTTCTTCTGCATTATAGCTCAGATTGCCGCTTTCGATAGGCATTCGGCGATACGCCCATCACTTTTTTGAACACTTTGCTGAAATATTTCTCATCCTGATAGCCGACCATTTCGGCGACATGCACGATCCGAAGGTGCGGGTTCAACAGCAGCATTTTCGCCTTCTCTAATCGAATTTGCGTTACATAATCCGATAGGTTGATGCCAAACTGCTGCTTGAATTTGCGCGAAATATATTCGCGGCTCACATAGAAGCGCCCAGCCATATCCTGCAGAGACAGCTCCTCATGATAATGCTGTTCGATATATTTGGCGATGTCAAAAATAATGTGCTGCTCCTGTCCTTGATGGCTGAGCAGGGCCGTAGACAGCTCCGTCAACGCTGTCTGCCAGGCGTCTTCCCATACGTCCCACTGCAACTCCTCCGTGCAATCGATTTCGGTCAACGAATCATGCTGCGTCAGCTGCGCGATAATCTGATCCGCGGCATCGGGGGCCACCTCTTGCGCAATGCGCATACGGAACGCCCCCCATTCCTTCAACCAAGCTTGCAGCATATGCGGCGTTACCGCTTGCAGGGAGCGCGCGGCATCCACCCAGCGGCGGACGGCGCTCTTCAATTGCTCGGCGTGGCCGCTCTGTACGGCCAGCTTCCATGCCTCGTCATAAGACGAGAGCCGCACGGCTTTGCTCGCAGCGGAAGCGCCAGCTTCTTCCGGCGCAGCGAGTTCCCGCGCAGCATGAATATGTGAGCCGCGTTCGAGCAGGTTGCGCTGTGCCAGCGCGGCCTTGGCTCTGGCATAAGCGTCCTGCATTCCGGCTGGAAAGGCCACCTTCTCGCTTACGCCGAAATGCAGGTTGCGCTGCATCGTCTGCTGCAAGCCTTCGTTCATCTGGTGCAGCACCGCTTCAAGCTCGTCCGCCTGCTTCCACATGACGAGCACCAGCTCGTTCGGTGCACTGGCATAGCGGAAGGCGGCGCCACGCGATTGCGCACCACGATTCACGATCTCGTTGGCGATATTGAGCAGGGAGTAATACAGCAGCTGGCGGTTATCGCCGAATTTATGGCGGAACGTCGGATGGCATACATTAATCACCGCAACAGTGATCCGCACTTCATCTATGCCAGCCGGCAAGCCGAACTCCAATTCAAGCCGGCGCATATTGGCCTCATAGACGGAAGGATCATCGAGCAGGCTCGACCACAGCTTCTCCGACAGGAGAGGCTTGAATTCGTTCACCTGCATTCGCTGCTGGTGACGCGCAGCCCGCTCTTTCTCCTCCTGAAGCCAGGCGGCGACCGCTTTGGCTACAGCTGCATTGATTGTGTCGGGATCGATCGGCTTCAGTATATAGTCCATTCCTCCGTGCTGCATCGTGTGCCGCACCAGCGCAAAATCATCATGCCCGCTTATCGCAATTAGCTTGCTTGTAGGGGAATGTTGGCTAATCCACTCCATTAAGGCGCTGCCGCTCATATTGGGCATCATCATGTCTGTCATGACGATTTGCGGCTTATGCGCAGAGAGCAGCTCCACGGCCTGTTGCCCGTCGGCTGCTTCATAAAGATGGTCGATGCCGTGCGCATCCCATTCCACAAGCAGCCTGATGGCGTCACGGACATGCTTCTCGTCGTCAACAATCAATGCCTTCATTGTTATCACGCTCCACCTTCATTTGTATGACGATGCGGGTGCCTTGCGGCTCCACAGCTTCCACATGCATGTTGGCATTTCCGCCGCTGAACAGCTTGAGCCGGGTGAGCACATTCACAAGTCCGATTCCGGAGGAGGCTTCCCCTGTCACGAAATCGTTGCGTGACAACACGTGTGTCGTCGAGACACCGGGCTGTTCAGGGTACAGTTCCCGCAGCTTCTCGTTGAGCTTAATCCGGTGCTGAAGCGGCATGCCGCGTCCGTTATCCTCCACGGTAATTTCGATAAGCCCGTCCGGTTCATCGATAAAGCGGCTGCGAACAATGAGCTTCCCGCTTGTCAATCCGCGGTCGAGCCCATGCTTGAAATAATTCTCGACGAGCGGCTGCAGAGTCATCTTGGGCACGAGAACGTTCAAGGTAGCCGCTTCATTCTCGTAGGCGGCATCGAAGGTGTTCTCGAACCGTTGCGCCTGCAGCTGCAAGTAAGCCTTCACATGCTCGATTTCCTCGTGCAGGGTGGCGGTGCTCTGATCGGTATACATGCTGTAGCGCATCATCTTCGCCAGTGCTGTCACCAGCTTGTAGATGTGAGGTGCGTTCAACTGCAGCGCCTGTGTGCCAATCGATTGCAGCGCATTGTTCATAAAATGCGGGTTAATCTGCGCCTGCAGCGCCTTGAGCTGGTTCGTCTTATTGGCAATCTCAAGCTGATATTCGCGCAGTATGAGATTGTTAATCATGTCCATCATATTGCGGAACCGCTTCGAGACGACGCCGATTTCGTCATTGCTGACCGGCTGGATGTCCACACGCAAGTTCCCGGTCTGAACCTGATTGATGTAGCGGACAAGCTGGCTAATCGGCTTCGTAATCCGCAGTGAGACGATGATGGTGGCCGCGATAATGACGACGAGCGACAGGGCGATGAGCATCATATTAATGACCGCGGCGCGGTTAGCCTCCCGCAGCAGATACGATTTCGGTATTTGCTTGACCAGCGTCCAGTTGGCGATCGGTGTATCAATGCGTTCATGTATGAAAATAGCGTCATCTTTTTCAAAATGACCGTTTCCATTGCTCTGAAAATGGGAAGAAGTATACCAGCCTTCATGGAGACGCTGTCCGATGAGCCTGCGATCATCGGAATAGAACACGTTTCCGTCATCATTTAGCAAATAAATGTGCTCTTTGTCCCGTTGGTACAACTGATCGATAATTGCGGCGAGCGCATCGAGCTTCACATCGATGGACAAGAGCCCGATCTCTTCCTTGGACGGGACGCGGTAAATTTTCCGATGCAAAGAAAACACCTGCACACTTGGAAAATAATAGGGAGAAGTGGCGAAGCCATAAGTCTGGCTCAAATGTGTCGGCTGCATGCCGATGCCGTCGCCGTCGCGCGTATATTCCAGCGCCGAACCATTCGGCTCCTCGTCATGCAAGCGGCGGGGCACGTTCTGAATGACGAGCGTGGCGCGCTTGACCTCGTTGCGGTACAAGTACACCTGCCAGATGTCGCGCATGGAAGCCGCAATATTTTGCAAGGTGATATACGAATAGGATTCGAACGTGTAATCGTCGTATCCCCGGCTTAACTGGCGAAAAAATTCAAAATCGGTATAGACCATCAGCGAAGCGCGATTTATATTTTCGAGGAAGTTCGCAAGATTGGTCTTACCTTGGAAAATCAACTGATGATTTTCTTGTATGGCGCGTTTTTTCAGCGAGTCCGTCGTGTAGCTGTAGGAAATGATCATCGTCGCTACCGTAGGGACGATCGTTGCAATCAGCATAAATGTAATGAGCTTAGTCCGAATACTATTCCATCGCATAACAACGTCGCCTCCGGTTCAAAGTGTACCTTTTTCCTCAGGGTCAGGTCAATATATTCCACCTTTTCGTTCACCAGCATCAGTGGCAACCGCTTTCATAAAACCCCATACTGAATGTACAAACACTTAACTTTACACGCAAAGGGGAGAGTCGGATGTCGCGCAAAGCATGGTCACAAGTCGGACAGCAGCTCTTTTTCATCGGACCGGCGACATTCTTTTTTACACTAATTGTCGTCATTCCGTTCCTGCTTGGCATGTACTATTCCTTCACCGATTGGAATGGGGTATCGGGTACAGTTGCTTGGGTCGGATTGGATAACTTTACACAAATTTTTGCAAAAGACTCGGATTTTTTTCCGGCCTTCTGGTTTACGACCAAATTTACGATTGTGGGCGTCGTGCTGACGAACCTGCTCGGCTTCGGCCTCGCATATGTGCTCACCAAGCCGCTCAAGCTGCGCAACGCGCTGCGGACTATATTTTTTATGCCGAACGTAATCGGCGGTCTCTTGCTCGGGTTCATCTGGCAGTTCATCTTCGTCAAAGGCTTCTCAGCCATCGGCGATGCAACGGGAATTGGGTTCTTCAACCTTCCATGGCTCGGTGATGAGATTACCGCCTTCTGGGGCATCATCATCGTGTTCGTCTGGCAGACGGCCGGCTACCTGATGGTTATTTACATCGCCGCGATGACGAACGTGCCGAAGGATGTTATGGAGGCCGCGGAGATCGATGGCGCGACCCGTGGGCAGGTGCTGCGTCACGTTATCGTTCCGCTCATCATGCCGGCAGTGACGGTATGTTTATTCTTGGCTATTTCGTGGTCCTTTAAAATGTTCGACCTGAACTTGTCGCTCACGAAGGGCGGACCGTTCAAGTCGACGGAATCGGTCGCGTTGAACATTTACTTAGAAGCTTTCCAAAATAACCGCTACGGTCTCGGCACGGCGAAAGCGTTCTTATTCTTTATCATCGTCGCTGTCATTACGCTTATCCAAGTACGCATCACGAAGAGCAAGGAGGTGGAGGTGTAATGGAATCAGGAAAAAAATACGGCGGCCGCACGTTTGTTACGGAAGTTGTCATGATTATCGTCGGATTAGTCTTTCTCGTTCCGTTCTACTTCCTGCTTGTGAACTCGGTGAAGTCGTTCGGCGATCTGCTGTCGAACGCCGCCAACTGGCCGGCCGCGTTCGAATGGAGCAACTACCAGCGGGCGTGGGAGATTACGAAGTTCCCGCAGGCGTTCTCGAATTCGTTTATCATTACGGCCGCAAGTATTTTGCTAATTGCGCTCTTGAGTGCGATGGCCGCTTACCGTATGGTTCGTCACAACAGTCGATTTAATAAGGCGCTGTTCATGATTTTTGTCGCCGCGATGGTCATTCCGTTTCAATCGATTATGATTCCGCTTGTGAAAGTTACGGGAATGATTCACTTGACGGACAGCATTGGCGGACTTATTATTTGTTACCTTGGCTTTGGCGCTCCGCTCTCGATCTTCCTCTTCCACGGATTTGTGAAATCTGTGCCAGTAGAAATTGAGGAAGCGGCGGTAGTGGACGGATGCTCGCCGTATGCCGTATTCTGGCGCGTCGTGTTTCCGCTTTTGAAGCCTATGTTCGTCACGGTCGTCATCCTGAACAGCTTATGGATTTGGAACGACTATCTGCTGCCGTCCTTGGTGCTGCAAAGCGCAGAGCATCGCACGATTCCGCTCGCGACATACGCATTCTTCGGACAATATACGAAGCAGTGGGACTTGGCGCTGCCAGCGCTCGTACTTGGAATTGCTCCGATCGTCGCCTTCTTCCTCGCGATGCAGAAATATATTATCGAAGGGATTACGGCAGGCTCTGTGAAAGGATAATAAGATGTACACATTCGAACAGGTGGCTGCAGAGGTCAATGAATTCCACCTGTTCGGTCAATTCTCTCGGTGTAAACGTTTGCACGAAGGAAGCTATACTGAGCTTGTAACACAATAGAAGAAAAGGAATGTTCAAAGAAAGAATGCAGCGTTCCGAAAATAATGTCAGAATCAGAAGATTAGCATGTCAACAATGAAGCAACATCGTTACGTACACAGATAGGGAGGTCTTTCGAATGAAACGAATGGCAAAATGGTCAATGCTTATGCTGTTGGCAGTATCCGTCATGCTGGCGGGCTGCGGATCCAAGGAAAGCAGCTCTAGTGATGCAACGGGTTCGGCAGACGGTGATAAAGGAAAACAGGAAGTCAAAACAGTTAAAATATTTCAGTTCAAAGTTGAAATCGCAGAGGCGCTTAACCGCTTGAAGGCGGAATTTGAGAAAGAGCATCCGAATATTAAGCTGGACATTCAGACTGTCGGCGGCGGTGCCGATTATGGCGCAGCGCTGAAAGCTAAATTCGCGGCCAATGACGCGCCGGACATTTTCAATAACGGCGGTTTCCAAGAGATGGAGACGTGGATGGAGCACTTGGAAGACATGTCGGGCGAGGCGTGGGTCAAGGATGTCATTCCGCTCGCGAAAGAACCGATGACGAAGGATGGAAAGCTGTACGGCATGCCGATGAACCTGGAAGGCTATGGCTTCATTTATAATAAAGATTTATTCCAAAAAGCTGGAATTACGGAGCTGCCAAAGACGTTGTCGCAGCTGGATGCAGCAGCGAAGAAGCTGCAGGACGCTGGCATCACACCGTTCGCGAACGGGTATCAGGAATGGTGGATTCTAGGTATCCACACCTTGAACGTGGCTTTTGCGCAACAACAACCGGATCCGAATGCCTTCATCCAGGGCTTGAATGATGGAAGCGCGAAGTTCAAAGGGAATGCAGAATTTGAAAATTGGGTGAAAATGCTTGATTTGACCGCTAAATACGGTAACAAAAATCCGCTCACGACAGACTATAATACGCAAGTTACACTGTTCGCAAAAGGCGAAACGGCGATGATGCAGCAAGGCAACTGGACGCAGGTGCAAATCGATGGCATTAATCCTGACTTGAATTTGGGTGTGCTGCCAATGCCGATTGATGAGGATGCCGCGAAGAACGACAAGCTTTTGGTCGGCGTTCCGAACAACTGGGTCGTGAACAAAAATTCGAAGGTGAAAGAGGAAGCGAAGACATTCCTGAATTGGATGGTCACTTCCGACATCGGTAAGGAATATATTGCGAAGCAGTTCAAATTCATTCCGGCGATGACGACGATTACGGCGACAGCAGACGATCTCGGCGATATTGCGGCTGATGTGATGAAGTACAGCCAAGAGAACAAGGTGCTTAGCTGGAACTGGTTCAAATATCCGGACGGCGCCACGCAAGAGTTCGGTAATGCCATCCAGGCTTACATCGCAGGCAAGTCGGACAATGGCAAGATGCTGGACGACTTCCAAAAAGCTTGGGACAATTTGAAAAAATAACTTTTTTTAATGCATGTGGCCTCTACGTTGCGTAGGGGCCACTGTTCGATCATGGCGCTGACAGTCCAGCGCGTAGGCTGCGGATTGCCGCTTCCTAATGCGTGGCAAACGTTTATACTAGGGGTGAAGGAGATGATGATGCATGGCGAAGATTCTGTATATATTCCCTCACCCCGACGATGAATCGTTCGGTCCGGCAGGCCCAATTCATGCCCAGCGCCAAGCGGGGCATGAAGTGTACTTGCTCACCTTGACGAAGGGCGGCGCCACCTCGCAGCGCCACAAGCTCGGCCTCACTATCGAAGAGATGGGCGAGATCCGCTACCGGGAAATGATCGAGGTGGCGAAGACGCTCGACTTGACGGAGATGACGGTGCTCGACCTGCCCGACAGCGGGCTGCAGGACATCGATCCCCGCATCGTCGAGCGCGCGGCGGCTGACGCCATTCGTCGCCTCCAGCCGGACGTCGTGGTCACCTACGCCGTTCATGGCATGAGCGGCTTCCACGATCATCTCGTCACGCATGCGGCCGTGAAGCGCGTCTTCCTGGAGCTGCGCGACGAAGGGGCGGCGCCGCTGAAGCGCCTCGCATTCCTCGCGATGCCCGATCCGGGCGGAGCGAGCATGAACGCGGACGGCACGTTCCGCTTCAAGCTGTCGGCGCCCGAGCGTATCGATGTCGTGCAGAAGCTTAGCGCCGCCGATATCGACGCGATGGAGCGCGCTCTGGCCTGCTATAAGACGTATCAGTCCACGATAGCAGGCACACGTGTCGTTGAGCGCATCGGCGACACCGTCTATTTCGAACTATTCGGCGAAGATTTCAATCCGCCGCTGGGCTCGCTTACGGAACATTTCAAATGAGCGATCTATACAGTCCACATACTGATTGAACGGCTAAGCGGTATGTGGACTGTATTTTGTAACGTGGATCTGGCTATATTCATCGCTTGCTGTGGAATGAGTGTGGATGAGCCGACTAAATCCGTAGCCCGGTCAATCGGTGTGGACCTGAATGCTCGGATTCCCTCTTCTGTTTGCGCATTTCATTGCGCATCTCCAAACTAGCATTCGTGGTTCCTCAACCCTGTTCGATTCCCCCTTTTGTTCACTCTCCCCATGATTCAGATTGCGTAATGAATGGCATTCAGAATGGCAGCCCCTTTCCTCTTCGAATGAGAATAGATTGTCGGGTACTAAGCAAATGGTCCTTATGTCCATTCTCCCAAATCGTCAGGAGGGATGACGAGGGGGACGAGCTCCCTGCCGATTCGTATATACCATGCCAGGCAGAGGTCGCTCATAATGACAGATAACTAGAGTCGTCGTTGAGTGTGCGGCCCCCTGAAGGATGGGGAGAATGAAGCAAAGGGGCGGATGAAGTGGAGCACCGTACGTCTGAAGCGTGATTGCACGAACAGAATATTTCGTTCATGAAGAAGAGTCAATGTATTCAATATGGTTAATGATTAAGGGGGCTAATCCTAGGATATCTAACACGCAATGAATTCCATTTATTTCAATATAACCTTGGTCCGATCCGGTGTCTAATCTACCAGAATACTCCTTCCTATCCTGGATTACGACGAATAAAGGTTGCGTGGACAGCAGAACGATATGTCGGCTGTCTTTTTGTTTGTGTTCGGTTTGGGATTCTCTATGAATTCTTGTATCATAAATAAAATGGGATTCATAAATCCATATTGCCATCTACACAGCAAGGAGATACTAGATGAACATATTGATTGCGGATGACGAGCCGCATATGTTGAACATTATAAAAGCATATTTCGACCGGGAAGGCTTCCGGACTTATATTGCCGCAGACGGCGAGGCCGCGTTGAACGTGTTCTACAGCGAAGCTATCGATTTGGCTGTTCTCGATTGGATGATGCCGAAGGTGAGCGGCATTGACATATGCAAGGAGATGAAGCAGCGCAGAGGCGCGAAGGTGCTGCTGCTTACAGCCAAAGGTGAGACGGAAGATGAGCTTAAAGCGCTGCAGTCCGGGGCGGACGACTATGTGCGCAAGCCGTTCGATCCGCGCATTCTGATGCTGCGGGCCAAAAAGCTGCTTCAAGTCGAGGACGGCGTCCGCTTAGGCAATCTGACCGTAGACATGCAGGGTTACAAAATATACAAGAACGGAAGGGACATTCAAGCGACGAACAAGGAGTTCCTGCTTTTGAAGACGTTTATCGAGCACAAAGGCCGTATTTTAACGCGGCAAACCTTGCTTGACCAAGTATGGGGCTTCGATTACTTCGGCGATGACCGTACGGTCGACACCCACATACGCAGGCTGCGCGAGAAGATAGGAGAGCATTTCATCAAGACGCATCGTGGAGTGGGATACAGTCTCGAGGTGCCCAAGGAGACGATGGAAGACGATGAATAAGCTGAGCCGCAAGCTATTTGTCCGCTTTTCACTCATCGTTGGCCTGGTGGTGGTGCTGACCTATCTGGCCAATACGTTTTTGCTGCCCAAATATTATTTGCATCAGAAGAAGGCCAACATAGCTGAGCTGACGGCGATGCTCGATAAGATGGAAGGAAATGAACTGTTGTCAGATATCCGACGGCTGGAACAAGCTTATGGTGTAACGATCGTGCATGTCCCGTTCATGATGCATATTGACGAGCTGAATGAAAATGTAAAGCTTGCGCTCGGCCGCAAAGGCATTACGCTCAGCAAGTTCTGGATTACGGATGACAATGTGGCGAAGCTAGCGCAGCAAGAAATGGTTCACAAAATATACAGTCAAGCGAAGCTGAAATCGAGCTTTCTCGTCACGTTCATGAATAAGGAGAACGAGCTGTACGCGATAGGGGAGTCGGTCGCCCATTCCGATGAGACGCTCCAGATCGTCAATCGGTTCGCCTTGTTCATCTCTGCCGGGGCGCTGCTCGTGACCTTGCTGCTGTCAGCCTGGTCGGCAAGGCGGATTCTTCGGCCACTTGCCGAGCTGAAGGAGACGGCCGAGGATATTGCCGAGTTATCGTTCCGCAAGGCTGATATCCAGACCGGTGACGAGATTGAATCGTTAGCGGCAAGTGTCAATGCGATGAGCGACAAGCTGGAGCGGGCGCATCGGGAGCTGCACAGCCGCAATGAGAATCTGCGTGGCTTCATCTCCGACATCTCGCATGAGCTCAAAACACCGCTCGCGCTAATCAAGGCATATGCGGCAGGCATAAAGGATGGTTTAGACGATGGAACCTACACCACGGTAATCGAGAATCAGGCTGACGATATGACACGGCTCGTGGAGCGCTTGTTAGAGCTGTCCAGACTTCAAGCCGAGACCTATCAAATGACTTCATTTGATTTTATGGAGCTGTTGGCAGAGACGGTAAGCAAATACCGTGCAGCCATGACGCAGCAAGGCTTGACGGTTGCAGTAGACGACGGCGGCATACGCCAGGTGCACGTAATAGCCGATCGCGCCAAAATAGAGATCGTGCTGAACAACTTGATTACGAATGCGATCAAATATGCTTCAGGCACGGATATTCACATTACGGTGCGGCTGCAGGACTCACGCTTCACATTCAGTATCCAAAACAGCACCGGCGAGTGGAGCGAAGCTGAGCTGGAGCGAATCTGGGAGCCGTTCAGCGTGGCGGAACGATCACGCAGCAAGCAGCTGAGCGGAACCGGACTCGGCCTGTCGCTCGTCAGAACCATTATGCAGAAGCACGATGCGCTATACGGTGTCCGCGCTTCGGAAGGCATGATTGAATTTTATTTTACTCTTCCTGTCACATTGGCGTAACAGAGAACGGCTATGATGATGCATGCATTCAGTATCAGTACAGGAGGCATGCACACATGAGAAAAACATTACTATCCATATTGGCGGCCGTCATGGCTTTGAGTATATTCACCGGCTGCAGCGGACAGGAAGCCGTTAAGGCAGAGGCAGCTTCGCAGATTGCGAAGACGGTCAAGGCGCCTCACAGCGACTTTACGTATGAGGTGGACCCGGCAACGTTCGATATCGTGATCGACAGAGACGGATTGAAGGAGCATGCGTCCGTGCCCATGAAGCGGCGCAACTTCACCGAATTGAAGAAAGAAGCCAATCGCATGGAATGGACGTATCCCGAAGAACAGGTGAAGGTAATCATCGAAAAAAAGGAGGACTATCTCAACATTCGCATTCAATCGATTGGTGCGGAACAATTCGCATGGCCAACCGTACAGGCGGACAGCTATATGCTCCCGATGTGGGAAGGCAAACGAATTCCGAGCAGCGACCCGAATTGGAAGCAATTTTTGCAGGATGAGACGTTCACGTGGAGCGAGTCGTTCTCGATGAACTTTATGGCCATGAATATGAAGCATTACGCGCTCCTCTATATAGTCGAGAATCCGTTCAACAACGAGGTCTCGTTCGACACAGAATCGAACATTGGCATGACGTTCTCCCATGAGTTTCCTTCCATTAATCCGAAAAAGGAATATGGGTTCAGGCTCTATGTGACGAACAATGATCCTGTCGCTATAGCGAAGCTGTACCGGGGGTATGTGCAGGAGAAGCAGGGCTTCAAGACGCTGGCCGAGAAGGCGCAGGACAATCCAGAAATCAAGAAGCTGTACGGGGCGCCGCATATTTATATGTGGAACAATCAGTTGCTGACGGATAGCAACATTCGTTGGCAAGCGATGAAAAAGAAGCTGAATGACCCGATCTGGACGTGGATTGCGGTACTCGCGGATCGTTACACCGAGGATGGCGCGCAGGAGTTGAACAGTGTGCTGCAAGAGGTGAAGAAGGAGTCGCTGAACGCCTATCACAAGCGTGTCATCGTGAAGGCGCTGAATCAGGTGATAAAGCTGGAGCAGCTGTACCGTCCCGACCGGTGTCAGTCGGCAGATGCTGCGTTGCTTAAGACAATTGCCGATGGCGTGGACAAGCTGAGTGAGCAGAAGCTGTATGCGTTCAACAAGAACCTGCTGAAGAGCGCATTCCAGGATGCGGTCGACGATCCTTCGGAGTGGGGGCGTGACCATTCGACGGAGCTGGTGGAGGACATGCATCAAGCGGGAATTGCGAAGGCGTGGATTGGTCTGCCGAACTGGGCAGACGGGCTAATGAATCCGGCTTTTGTCGAGAAGGCTGCCAAGCTAGGTTACTTGATTGGACCGTACGATTCCTATCACTCCATTCAGAAACAGGAAAATAAAGATTGGAATACGGCTTATTTTTCAGATAACTCACTCTATGAACAAGCGACCATCACGAACGAGAAAGGCAAAAAAATCGGCGGCTTCCTTAATCGGGGGCGCAAGCTGAATCCTACCTTATCGCTTCCGAGCGTGAAGCAGCGCGTGGATAGTATTTTGCAGGACGGCATCATGTATATCTCTTGGTTCATCGATTGTGACGCGACAGGGGAAATATATGACGACTATTCACCAGGGCATGTGACGACGCAGGAGCAGGATATGGATGCGCGTCTCGAACGGATGGATTATATCGCGAAGGAAAAGCATATGGTCATCGGCTCAGAAGGCGGGAATGACTTTGCAAGCAGGGTTATCGCTTTTGCCCATGGCTTGGAGACGCCGGTCATTAAGTGGAGCGACAAGGATATGCGGGAAGACAAGAACAGCCCATATTATGTAGGCGCATATTGGTCAGCACAGGGCGGCATTCCTGAACGGTATGCGAAGCAGGTTCCGATCAAGGAGCTGTATCAACATGTTTATGTTGACCCGGCGTATACATTGCCGCTGTTCAAGCTAGTCTACAACGATTCGGTGATAACGACCCATCATTGGGAGTGGGGCAGTCTCAAAATTAAGGACGAGGCCGCCGAACGCATGCTGTATGAGTTGCTGTACAACGTGCCTCCGCTCTATCATCTCGATAAGGAAGAATGGGAGAGCCATAAAAAGATGATCACAGATTACTTGGCTGTATGGTCGCCCTTCCATGCCAAGGCTGCGACGAAGGAGATGACAGCGTTCCAGGTGCTGTCCCCAGATCGGTTGGTGCAGTCCGCAGAGTACGGCTCCGATCTGAAAGTGGTCGCCAATTTCTCGGACAAGGATGCAGTATACGGAAATGACACCGTCAAGGCGAAATCCGCCGTCGTTTATGAAGGAGATAAGCAAACTGTGTTCAACGCCGCCTCAGCTGTACGTCAACGATGATGCCACAACGATAATATACGGGCTGTCTCATTCGTCTTTCAAGACGGTGAGACGGCTTTTTTCTATTTCGATAATGCAGTACCGCATGTGTGACTGGGAAAAGCCCACAACAGCCGAGGAAATATTACACGCGGCCGAGGAGTTGTGGGTGCAGGAGGAACGGGAGTTTGCCTATATCGCGATGGGATTGCTCGAAGACGGAGTGAAGTTTTTCGATTTATCACATATACATCGAATAGAGCGCTTTATCGTGGCGAATTCGTGGTGGGACACCGTAGACGGATTGGCGACATGTATGTACGGTGGGGGGAGTGATGAGCCGTTACCCGGACGCTTGGGCAGCGCGCGCCGAGCGTTGGATAACATCCGATAACATGTGGCTTAACCGCACGGGCATCTTGTTCCAACTTAAGTACAAAAGCAAGACAGATACCGGTCTGCTTAGGCGGGCCATCGAGACGCATCATAACTCTAAGGAGTTTTTTCTTCAGAAGGCAATTGGTTGGGTGCTGCGTGAATATGCGAAGACGAATTCGGAATAGGTGCTGGCTTATGTGGAGGAGCATGATCTGATGCCGCTTAGCCGGCGGGAATCTCTGAGAAGGTTGAATGTGAACCATGAAACAAAATAGGACCTGATTGGCGACGGAAGCGTCAGCGCGAAAAAAAGGGTTGACGATAACCGTCCCCGTTTCTATAATACCTATTAAACAAGTAGGAATTATAAGACAAACATGCGGAGGGGCATAACCATGAAGGAACAATCTTGGATTACTCTGCAGGACTGGAACGTCTATGCGAGTTGGGGAGCTGCATTGCTGCTCGTTATCGTACTCTGGTGGCTCGCTAAACAGAAAGTCGGCTTCGGACTTCGAGTGCTGCTGGCAATGGCATTCGGTTTGACGCTTGGAGCCATATTCGGACCTGCTTCTGCGGACATCAGCATTTTGGGATCAATCTATGTCAGCCTCATTAAAATGGTCGTTATGCCGCTCGTCTTTGCGACCATTATTACGAGCATCACCTCGGTCAAAGACCCGAACGTGCTGAAGAAGCTCGGAACGAAGACCATTGCGCTCTTTCTTATTACGACCGCGATAGCCGCCGTCATTGGTCTCGGCACGGCGTTGGTCATCGACCCAGGCTCTGGCATCGCGCAAAGTACGGAAGCGGCGCAAAGCTTTGAACAACGCGAAATTCCGACATTCAAGCAAGTGCTGCTCGACTTGGTTCCGTCCAATCCGGTGAATGAGATGGCTCAGGGAAAAGTAGTTCCGGTTATCATTTTCGCTGCCTTTATTGCAGTTGCGATTACGTTAGAAGGGCTGCGCAATCCGGATAGGGTACAGCCGATGAGAGCCTTCTTCCAATCCTTTTCACATATTATGTTCCGTGTCACGAAGTTTGTTATTAAGCTTACACCATATGGAGTACTCGGATTAATGACGGCGATGTCAGCCAAGTATGGATTATCAACGCTGAAAGAATTGGCTTGGTTCATTATCGCGGTGTATGTCGCGTGCTTGATTCATATGATCGTGACGTTCGGATCGCTGGTCACCTTCGGTGCCCGCGTCAACCCGATTCGCTTCTTCAAGAAGGCTTATCCGACGATGGCGGTCGCCTTTACGACCCGCAGCAGCTATGCGACGCTGCCAGTGAATTTGGAAGTCATTACGAAGCGGATGAAGGTGTCCGAACGAATTGCGAGCTTCGTTGCTCCGCTCGGTGCCACGATTAACATGAATGGCTGCGGGGGCATTTATCCAGCGATTGTGGCCGTGTTCATCGCCCGCGTGTATGGCATCGACTTGAACATTGCCGATTACTTGCTCATCATCGGTGCAGCGACAATCGCTTCTGTCGGTGTTGCGGGCGTACCTGGCCCGGCTTCGATCTCGACGACGGTTGTCTTAGTTCAAGCGGGACTTCCGCTAGAGGGGTTTGCGCTCGTGCTTGGTGTAGACGCTATTGTCGATATGGCGCGCACGGCAGTGAACGCGACTGGAACGACGGTAGCTTCTCTGTTGGTCGGAAAGAGCGAAGGAGAGTTCGACCGTGAAGCATTCAATCGCGATGCGGACGATGACATCGAATATGGCCATGACACTTCTGTCGATAAAGGTGCCGTTACGGTATAATGACGATGGAAATACACCTCCCTAAATCGCAGGCAACGATTTAGAGGAGGTGTATTTGTATGGAGCAATTGTTCCTGCTGCTGGATTCGGCATCTACTTTCGGCGGAGCTGAGATTGCGATACAGTTGCTCATTAGCTCGCCTCCCTTTGATAGATTCTATTACAAGATATGCAGTCAAATATAGATAATATTGTTGTTTTATCATTGCTGTGCGCCTATTCGTAATAGACTATGAATTACGATATAATAGACTCTCAGTCTATCAATACGAGACTGGGAGAGGGGAATATGACATGAGCCAGAACGGAATGGCGGCCAAGTGTATCGTCTTTGCTATGGGCACGGCGATATTGCTCAGCGGCTGTCAGGCGGCTGACAACAAAGCTGCGGAAGGAACTTCTGCACAATCCGGACAAGAACAGGTTAATCCGGCACTGACGCCGTCACAAAATAAGGAACAAGGAAATGAAAATGATACCGATTCTGGAGAAAACGTTTCGAACGAAACGGAGCAGGATGCGGTGGCCCAGATGAAATCCCAGTATGCGTTAGCGGCTACGACGGAAGAGACGGATGGGAAAGCGGTCGTTACGAACGCGGACTCCACTATGGTCGTGGTGAACAAACAACGCTATTTGCCAGATGGATACGAGCCATCTGATTTAGTTGAACCGAATGTGAAGTTCTCTTTTGCAGAAGAGCATGAGAAGCGGCACCTCCGCAAGGAAGCAGCCGATGCATTAGAGTCGTTATTTGCCCAGGCGGAACAGGATGGCATTACGCTCAATGCGGTATCCGGTTATCGTTCCTATAAGCGGCAGAAGTCGCTCTTTAATCACTATGTGGACACGCAGGGTGAAGAATACGCCTCTCGTGTAAGTGCCATTCCGGGAACGAGCGAGCATCAGACGGGGTTGGCGATTGACGTGTCCAGTCCGAGCGTAAATAACGTATTGGAAGAAGAGTTCGGTGATTCGACAGAAGGGAAGTGGCTCGCCGAGCATGCGCATGAATTCGGATTTATTATTCGTTATCCGAAGGATGGGGAGGGCATTACCGGTTATGTGTACGAGCCTTGGCACATCCGCTATGTAGGCAAGGACGCTGCAGAAGAGATTTATAAGCAGGGAACGACGCTGGAGCAGTTTTTGCAATAATTTTTCGGTTATATTCATTTCGATAATATGAGAGCCCGAAGCTTAGCGGACAAAGCTAGCTTCGGGCTCTTCTGTTATGAATCGGGCCGGAGCGGCTTCACTTGGTGCAAGTGCCGATTCATCTTAGCAGACACGGTTCATCCGGGAAGGACAAGGATGTATATCCGTCTCTACTTACGTATCATTCCTGTGTTCATCCGGTGTGAACTACGACTGAGCATCCGAGATTTCGTCGCGGCGCTCTTCGGCCAACCCTTCAATACTGGAACGGCGGCGTTCATTTTTTGCTTGAAGCGCTTCTCGTTCCGTTACACTGATTTCATCGGCATGCTCTGACAAATACTGATCAGTCTGATGCAGCTTCTGTACGGTATTGTCGATGACATGCTGTTGACGCACTGCGTTGTTTGCGCGGTTATCCGGCTTGGCCATGGCGTGGTCCTCCTTAGCATTCCAGAAATGATAACGATGGGACGCTGAAGACATGGGTAACCACGTGCTCCAGCGTCACGATTAAGTTATGTAATCCGTCCATTTTTTATCCAATCGCCTGGTAACCGGTTACACCGAATAATAGGTAATGACTAACCAAGTTGAGTGGTTCTCATGGAAACGTCTTGAATCATCTGGAATTGCGGATGGGGGATCTAGGAAATGCGTAGAGATTAGGACGTTAACGGAGGGCGTGTCGGTGTAGGTCTATAGGCGGACTCGGCATGTCTTATTTTACGAATGATTAGCTCCCCGGTCTGTTCCTTTACTTCCATCTCGAATGTATCCCCGTATTGAGCATGTAATTTGCTTAAAATTTCTTTGGGAAGAATAAGGCCGTAACTGTTTCCGATTCGCAGCAGCTTGCGTTTTTTCACAGCGATTCACCCGCTTTCTTCTTACTATCAGTTTGTATACCAGTACGAAAGTTATGTGTCAAGCATTCCATATAAAAAAAGAGACGGTGCAAGCCGTTCGGGATATATGTGACATCATTAGCGCGATAGGGGTAAAAAACAGGGGAAATGGTGGAGACGCGCATGGCAACCCCTCCGTGACTACGGAGGGATTCCCATAACACGTCCCAGTAGAAAATAGAAAAGAGACTATTTTGCATTCTCAATCGATAGCCCGCCCTGAATGCTCTGCACCCAATCTTCACTATTGTAAGACAGAATCTCTTTGCGGAGATCCAGCATTTTGCGATCCAGTTCATCGACAGCCTTGGCAGCCTCGGTCAATTCTTGGGTTACATGCGGTGGAACCTGCTGCTCGAACTTGTAGTAGATGATGTGCTCCATACTGGCCCAGAAATCCATCGCCAGCGTGCGCATTTGGATTTCTATATAAATCCAGCGCGTATCATCAAACAGTACGAGCGGAACTTGAACGATAACATGCAGACTCTGATATCCGTTCGGCTTCGGATTAGCGATATAATCCTTGATTTCTACGATGCGAATATCGTCACGTGTCTTCAAATGATCCAGAACCATGTAAATATCCTTGATGAAAGCGAACACGATGCGCATGCCAGCTACGTCATAAATTTGGTTAACGATGGAATCCAACGTTAAAGGATAGCCCTTGCGCTGCAGCTTGCTGAAAATGCTGTTCGGCTCCTTCAGACGCGTCTTAATATGTTCGAATGGCGCATATCCGTTTCGTATTTTCCACTCGGCTTGAATGACTTTAATCTTCGTTTCCAATTCTTCTAGAGCTAATTGATACAATGTTGGCAGCTGCTTCACTTGCTCATACTGCTTCTTGATCATTTCTGTCATCGACATGTGTATCCCCTCAATTGGTACGGTATTGTAAATGCGATTATTTCTATACGTCCACCAGCAAGACATCTGTTCTATTTCTATTGTAACGGAAACAGGGTGCCTATTTCAAAGCCACGGCTTCTCCCCATGCCTCGCGCACGAATCGGCTGACTTCCGCCTTCTGTCCGTGTACGACGGCGGGGGAGCTGATATACAACCAATTTCTGGCCCGGGTGACCGCAACATAGGCTAACCGGCGCTCCTCTTCAAGCAGCGCTTCCTTCACCCCGTCTGGCGATATCGCTGCGGTGTGTGCCGAGGCCTGTCGGTCTGGAGGCGTCTCCTTGCGCAGCGCAGTGCGGTGAGGCAGAATGCCGTCTGAGGCGCCGATAAGGAACACTGCTGGAAATTCCAGCCCTTTGGCGCGATGAATCGTCATGAGCGTAATGACATCCTCCTGAGGGTCGGCGATGCGACGTCCTGTACTATTCTGTCCTGCAGCCTTGCCGGACTGGAACGCCCGTTGAGCCGCATGCTCCGGATGCATCGCCAAGTATCGTTCCTTCAGAACGTCGATATGGCGAATGAAAGCGTCGATGGAATCAAAGCGTTGGGCGGAAGATTCAAGCTCTTCAAGCGTATCCGCCGCGCCCTCCTGATGAGCGGTAGCCTGCTCACCGGATAGGGTTGCCGTAAACTTATCGTAGAATTCGCGCCGCATCTCCCGGATGGCATGATGAGGCTTCATAGCAGCGAGCTTCTTAATCAGCTTGATGCGGGGTTTGATGGCGTCCCGCTGGAATTCGGCCAACTGCATCCAATATTGCAGATGGATGAGCGGATATTTCTTCGCTTTCTGTTGTTCGCCATCGCGGATAGCGCGCATTCCCGCCTCTCGTGATATATATAACGCAGCAACTACGCTTTCCATAGCATTCATATTGCGCGGTTCCAAGGCGAGCCGTAAATGGTCGATCAACGGCCGCACCTGGCTATGATCGTAGAAGAGCGGCTCCGCGCCGAATTGGCGGAAGGGTAAGCCCTGCATCGTGAAATGCTCTACAAGCGCCCGGCTTGTGTTCGCGGTCCGATACAGCACTGCGAAGTCACGCCAAGCATGCTGTCCATTCGCAACGGAGGCTTGTATCTGTTCCGCTATGCGCTGCGCTTCTTCCTCTGCGTCCCGCGGTCGAAGATAGAGAGGGGTGACCACCTCACTGCCTTCTGTTGAGCCATCCGTCATATTTGCCATGTGCTTGGTCTTTACATGCAACCCGACCGGAGTGCGCATAAGCTTAGGCAGACGTTCCTGATTGCAAGCGATAATGGCGTTCCCGATTCCGACGATGGGAGCGGTTGAACGGAAATTAATATTTAACGTAATCTGCTTTGCATCGGGATACCGTTTTTGAAAGCCGGTGATATAGTGGTGGCACGCACCATTAAACGTATATATCGTCTGATCGTCATCACCGAACACCGCCAAGTTGCGATGCTCATCGGATAGAAGTTGAAGTAGTTCGTATTGAACAGGCGTCGTATCTTGAAACTCATCGGCCATTACATATTGAAAGCGGCGTCGCAGGCGTTGCAGCAAGTTCTTGTCTTCTTCCAGCAGGCGCAGCGTGTCCAGCAGCAAGTCGTCGAAGTCTTTGCCTCCTTGATTGTCTTTCTGTTCTTCGAAGCGGAGCATCGCCCGCTTCATATCCCGCTCACCGACATCCTGTGGGTGCCATTCCACTGGCAGGGTGCGGCGTGACTTCAATGAGGACAACGCGGCGAGCACGGTCTCCGCCTGCATCTGATCATGAAGTCCGAGCTCCCGGAGCACACGCTTCATCATGCCGTGGCGCATCCGCTCTTCCGTCATCAGCTTGAATGGCGGGGCATACGCCTGCAGCAGCACGAGCGCGAAGGAATGGAAGGTGCGGGCTTGCACGCGCCGCGCCATGGCGGCAGTTACGCCGGGGAGCCGGGCGAGCCGCGTGCGCATTTCTTGTGCGGCTTTGCTCGTGAACGTAACCAGCCATAACGCCTCCGGCTTCACGCCCCGCACCGCCATAAGATAAGCCGCACGCGCCGTCAATACCGACGTCTTGCCGGAACCGGCACCGGCAAGACAGAGCAGCGGGCCCTCGTCGTGGCGTACGGCATGCCGCTGTGCTTCATGCAGATGGATTCCCTGTTGTGCAAGAGCGGTGAAGAACGAGTCATCGTTCCTTGTTCTCCCGTTCTTGTTCTGCGCGGCTGGAGCAACTTGATCTGCAGCAGGAATTGCGCGCTCCTTCAAGGCTCCGACGGGACGAGTGCGCCAATGGGATGCTGCCGGACTTGATGAAGTGGGAGTGGTCAATGTCGTGCATCTCCTTTATGATAGAAATATGCTAATAGAGGTTGTTCAAAAAGTTCCCTTTTGATCACGAAGCATCCTATGAAGTCACTCGACATCGAATCTTGCAATCACTCTTGAGGAGCTTATGCTTCCGAAGTATGTTTCCTTTGGAAACATTTCAGGTGCTCATGTAGTTGCCTACACAGCGCTTCCTCCTTCTTCGAGTTCTTACAACCTTCCCGGTGCTGAAAATTGACCTTTTTGAACTCGCGTTTATGTTAACTTGTTTCAATTCGATGTGGAACGCCATGGCAGTGATCCGTATTGCAGCGGCAGTCTCTATTATAACTTGAGTGGGATCGGACATGGTATACATGTTTTTTTGCACGGATGCATACGTTGTTGTAGGACAATGGCAGTTTTGCGCAACATGTTGGCCCTAATACGCGTATCAAAAAAGGAAACATACATATCTCTTAAAGGGGTAAGGGGAAGTTTCGATTCATATCATCGAGTGTATATGTTTACAGGCATAATGTAATTGAGTAGAGTGCCGAGAAGCTGTGTCAACTACGTGGTATGTGAAAGGAGGGGCTTTAAGATGAACCGCCTGATTCAAAAATTAAAAGAGGGTGCCTCCAAGGCATCGGAAAAAGCGCAAAATGTAATGGAAATCAATCGGATTCAAGCCCAAATTACGGCCCGTCGTAAGGAAATCGAGAGCAACATTTATAACATTGGAGAACTTGTATACGATGCTTATAAAAAGAATGATTTAACGATAGCCGAATCAGACATTATGGAGATCGGCAAAGCCAATTTGGCGCTCGAAGAAGAGATCAAGCAGTTGGAATGGAAGACGAGTGAGCTTCGACATGAGAAGCGATGTGAATGCGGCGAGATCGCTCCGATTACTTCTAAATTCTGTTCTTCGTGCGGAAGTAAATTGCCTGAACCACCTGCTCCGCTCCTAGAGGAGGATGAGGAGCAGGAAGAATTGATTATACAAATGAAAAAGCCATCGTTCGTGGAGGTAGAAGATGACGAACGATATGAGCCTTTTTATTCGCAGGAGAAGGCATATCAAGCTCCCGATTTTGATGTGTACGAGGATGAACCGGAACGTTATACGTACAAATCATCCCATCCCCCCCAACCGAATGCGGAGAAGCCTCATTCGGCTGACATGGTCAAGCCTATGTACGAGGAAGCTCACAAAAAACGGGATCTGAATGTCACAGTAGGCGGCCGCCGTCTTCCCATTGGACCTGATGGGGAGCTGTCGATCCGTCGCTGTCCGAATTGCAACAGCTATGCGGATGTGGAAGCGAAATGGTGTGAACGCTGCGGTACGCCCTTTGTATAAGAGGAACGCTCTCTATTTAGAAGATTTATAATTGCTCAATTCGTTGATCAGAGGAGTCTGAGGCAGAGCATAAATGCTGCGGGGCTCCTCTTTTTGCATGGTACAACCGACAATTTGCGACTTTTTTCGATGAAACTGGAAACGAACTGCGATACAATAGATGTTGGGGAAACGTTGGGTGGACAGCCTCGTACCCTGCTAAGAGAAAGACTCGCAAGGATTATAGGAGGCAGTCTTATGGAAGGACTCATTTTACATTTACGCTCGCTCGGATTTACGGAAATGGAAGCGAAGATTGTCGTCAGCCTATCCGAGCAAGGGGCGATGACTGGATATGAAGTAGCAAAGAAGTTAGGTGTGTCCCGGTCCAATGTGTATGCTGCATTGCAGAGGTTAGTCGATCAAGGGCTTATTTTGCATCAAGACGGCGAACCGTCTTATTACGCTGCATTGCAGCCCGAAGAACTTACGCGCATTTTAGCATCCCGGCTGGAGTCATCGCTTCGCTATGTCAAGCATCATATGCCAGCTACCGAAGTGGATGAAACTTCCTTTTACAGTGTGGAAGGGGAGCGGGCTGTTAACGAAACGATCAAGCGGGCGCTTCACGAAGCAAAACGGGAAATTATCGTTGATGTATGGCCAGAGGAGGCCGCTGTGCTGAGGGAGGAACTGGAGCTGGCGGAGGCGCGCGGAGTGAAAGTGCTGTGGTCTATCGTCGATGCAGATGCGGAAGGAAGAAAGCTTATTCGGATGCAAGCGGGTACAGATGAATCCGGAATACAGAGTGAATCACGTCACTTCGCGTTCGTTATCGATCGCAAAGAAACGCTTATCGGTGCCCGTGGTGAAGGATTGGCCACCAAGGCGCTGCTGACGGAACATGACGCCGTGACAAATTTGGTGCTCGGCCGATTTGTACAGGACATCGTGCTATATGAATTGGAGCAGGAGATGGGACTGGATCTGAGGCGGACATTCGGAGAGCGATTTGAACATGTCATACACAAATATTTTGACTAATTGGCGACATTTGTGAAAGTTACAACAAGTTCCTGCAACGAAGGCAGATGTGCTCCGTAATATAGGATACAACACCAGCGTCGCTTTGCCAGGCCATGGCATATTGGAAATCAGTGTATGGTTTGCAAGGCTTTCGGATAAGCTATCGACTTATATAAATGTTCGAACAGCAACCTTAACTTTTTGAATATCCTCTTATATAGGGAACCGAGCTAAGCGACAGTAATGAGGAGGACACGGAATGGAATGCATCGTACATTTTGAAGTCGTTCATCACGGCGCAGGGGATGTTGCTAAGCTTCGCGGCTTGGTCATGACACCTGAGGGAGAGAAACCATCCCCGCTTGATTTAGAGCAGATGTTCAGCTCCATGGGGTATGATGTTGCATGTGAGGATGAAGACAGCCTCGTGTTCCTGCCCCGAGGCGCAGGAAGCGATGTCGAGGAAATACGCGTCAAGAAACTTGATATGGGGGAGGAAACATTCACCCCGGACGCGCATCTGCGTGCCATTGCGGAACAGTTGATGAGCAAGCCGAATCGACCGATGTAACGTCGGACGTCATGCCCATAACATAAAGGCCTTCCACCTGCTCGTACTAGCTTGTACAGCAGGTGGAAGGCCTTTTTTATGTTAGATTACGGATTTCTGCCCATTGGGAAGAACTGTTGAACCGCGTCGGTCGTCAGTTTGCGAATAAGCTTGCTTATGCTTTTGCCTCAGCCTCATTCAGCATAGACGTGCAATGTCCGCAGCGTACCGCTTCTTTCGGTATTTTGGACAAGCAATAGGGGCAATCCTTCGTTGCCGGTTCTGCCGGTGCTTCGGGCTCCTTCTTACGGTGCATGGCGTTGATACCCTTGACGATAAGGAAGATGGAGAAAGCGACGATAATGAAATCGATGATGACATTGATGAACTGCCCGTAGGCGATGACGGGCACGCCAGCTTCCTGAGCCTGTGCCAATGATTGTATCGATTGGCCGTTCGCAAGTGTCTGGTCTGGATCAAGATTGATGAATAAATCTTTGAAGTTCACCCCGCCTAGCAATACACCGAGGGGCGGCATGACTACATCATTGACAATAGAAGTGACGATTTTGTTGAAGGCGGTCCCGATCAGGACACCGACTGCCAAATCGATGACGTTGCCGCGCATGGCGAATTGCTTAAATTCTTGAAAAAATACTTTTACTTTGGGTTCTCCCACTGGGTGTTGCCCCTTTCTCGTTCAAAATGTTCCACATAATACTTACCCCGATTTATTACTCAGAAACGGCTTGTTCCACGTTCCAATATAAGGAATAATGGTTGGTGCCTTACGTCCGGAGAGCAGCTAAGTGTGACTGGGCTACTCTTTCGGCGGCACAAGCAGCTGCAGTCTTCCCGGTACAATAGCGGCATGCAGCGGCGTCGTTCCCGAGCGTTCTCCGTCTCCATAAGTGACCCGGGGGATGGAGGATTCGATATGCACCTCTTGTCCGCGCAGCATGGTGACATAGGGCAATCCCACATGTTTTCCTGTAAGGACGGTCGGGAAGAGACGCATCAGTGTCCGGCGGCTGCATCCATGTACGATGCAGATGTCCAACTCCCCGTCATCCGGAGCTGCCTGAGGGCATATCCGGATACCTCCTCCATAGGAGGGAACGTTGGCAATCGCCGTCAACCATACGTCTTTGTAATGGTGATCTATACCGTTGACGCGCACAATCGCGTCGGCAGGCTTGAATCTGGAGAGCGTCTCCACCACACCTAGTAAATAAGCGACCGAGCCTAAGCCCAATCGGTTGCACCAGCGCTTATAGGAGCTCCGATTGACCGCTTCTGCGACGTCAGCGTCAAAGCCTGTGGCGAGCGCCGTCAACGTCCATTCTCCGTTCAGTTGTATGAGGTCGACGATACGGCGTCGTCCATGCAATATTGTATTTAATGCGCTTAACGGTTCAGTGGGTAAATGGAAGCCGCGCGCCGTATCATTGCCCGAACCGGCAGGAATAATGCCCAGTGCGACTTCTGTGCCTGTTAAGAGGGGCAATAGACGATGTATAGTTCCATCTCCGCCAATGACGATGACCGAAGTTCGTGGGTGACGATCGATATGCATTCTAACGCGTGATTCGGCTTCTTCCGCGGTAGCAGTAATACAAGCGGTATAGGAGGTGCCGAACCGTTGGAGACGGGCTTCGATTTCACGCCATACCCGTATTCCCTTCCCGTTCCCTGCATTTCGATTTACTACAAACAACATCAATATTCCATCTCTCCCATGTTAGCCGAATCATAGACGTTTCATACGGACATATTTGAATGAAACTCGTTGTATACATTGATTTGTCGCTCTTTCATAATAACAAAATGAATAGAGTTTGCGTGAACTATTTGTAAGGAAGTACATTTCATATAGCAGGGAAAAAATGTGTATCCGTCGAATGGATGAAGGGGAAACATTTTCCAATTTCACTCATATATGTTGGTGAAGAGTTCAGGGGAGGGGAACATAGACATGTCCATGTTCAACCGTTTCTTAACGAGCATCGGCATCGGTGCGGCCAAGGTCGACACGATGCTTGAGCGGGGGCGTTATGCTCCGGGAGAAGAGGTGCGCGGCGTCGTCAAGATACGCGGTGGCCAAGGCGCTCAACACATGGAGGGAATTCGCATATTGCTCATGACGCAATATACCCGTGAAGCTGATTGCATTCGGCAATGCATTCATTGCGAATTGCAGCGGTACGACATCAGCGAGGCATTTACCATTGATGCCAACGAGACGAGAGACGTCCCATTTTCGATTGTGCTGCCGCCGCAGACCCCATTAAGCATTGACAATACGCCAGTCTGGCTCAAGACAGAATTGGATATGACGAGCGCATTGGATCCAACGGACAATGACCGGATTGAACTCATTCCGAGTGTGGAGCAAAGCATCGTCATCGATGCGGTCAACCGCCTTGGATTCCGCTTGCGGAAAGCGGAATGCGAGTACGCCCCTCGTCTTGGGGGGAGATATCCGTTTGTTCAGGAATTTGAATTTGTGCCTACCAGTTACTTTCGCGGAGATTTGGATGAACTTGAGATGGTGTTTCTTGGAACGGAACAGCAACTGGGTCTGCTTATTCAGATTGACCGCTCGGCGAGGAGCGCTGCGGGTTGGTTGAACGAAGTGGCAGCCACAGATGAAAGCTTCACTACATTTCGATTAACGAATACAGAGTGGAGGATGCTCGGAGCGGAAGGATTTGCCGGAGAATTGGCCGAACGGATTCGGCGTATGCTTTAGAAGTCCGGTGAAAAAGTTACGATAAACTGCAAAAGTGCAGGTCCATGGAGTATGGAGCGCGACAATAGGGGGCTCAAATGCCCCCTATTGCTGTCGAACGACCTTTTTCAGGTAGAAAATGAAACAGTTTACTTATCTCCGCGATCCTGGTGCTTACGCGGATGTGTTTGCTTCGGAGGCTCTTCCTTGTCTTCCGCCTTCGGAACGAGCCGAGGATCGGTCTGACCGTCATGATGATTATCGAACATGAACTGCTTCAGTTCCCATTCCGTCGCCCCAAGCTGCGGATCAGAAGGAAAGGTCTGGTCGCGATGCAGCACCTCTTCGCGTCCCCATTCGTTCGCATATATCCCATCTACTTCCACACGATCACGTGATATCGGATGCATCTTCTGATTTTCCTTCGACATACGGTTAAGTTGCTCCTTTCCTTTGGAAACATTTCAGGTGCTCATGGTGCTGAAAGGGTCAATGCAGGCTGTGTATGCATAAGTTGCCCTGTTGCCGAGAAAATATCCTTCACGCCATCAACGATTAGCGGCGTTAATAGCATCCGTGCTTATAGTTGATAACGCGATTCAAGCTTCTTGCCCCCGAGCCATAACAAGACCAAAAGGAGTATCGCGATAGCAATCCGCCAAGGCTGATGAATGAATCCCTGCCAATCGTGGCCGATGAAGGCCATCAGGAAAATGACGACTGACTTGCCTGACATTACCGCGATTATGAACGTGCGGAACGGAACCGTACTGATGCCGGCCGCAATATTGATGAGTGAGGAAGGCGTAAATGGGAAGCAGTACAAAATAAAGAGCGGAGTAAAGCCCTTTTCCTCCATCCAGTTAAAAAAACGTTGAGACGAAGGCATACGTTTCTGAATATACATCCCGAATCGTCCCCCGAACTTGCGTGCGATCCAAAATACAATGCACGATCCCGCGCACACGCCAATCCATGAATACAAGAAACCGAGCCATAGCCCGTATGCAGCAGCGTTAGCCATCACAAATACGATAAGTGGAAGAAAAGGAAGAAATGCTTCCACCAGTGGAAGTATAATACCTGGCAAAGGTCCTAAGTTCGAGTATTGCTCAAGCAAGCTTTCAACTTGCTTCATATCCAGATGCTTGAGCATGGATATCATATCATGCAGCCACTGCCACAACATCAATCACCTCATTAAATGGCTTGCGTCTAATCTGTTACATAGGCATTACGTGTATATATGCAAAAGGTTGCTATCGCTCTGCGAACCAGCGCGATGGGAACAGTGTATAGACAAGCGCAATAATGGCAAAGAGACCAGCACTAATCCATACGACGGTCGCAGCCGAGAATGCGCTGGCAAGTACGCCGCCAACGACTGGTCCGATGAGCACGCCAATGCCTTCCACAGTGGAGAGCAGACTCCAGCCAAGCCCCTTCTGGCCAGGCGGCACATAAAGTGCGAGCAGCGCGTTCCACGCTGGCAGCACGGCAGAATACGACAAACCGAGCACGACAGCTAACCCATAGGCGACAAGTGTGGAAGGCTGCAACGACAACGATGCAAGCGTCAGTCCAAAAATGGCGAATCCCGTGATGAGGAAAGGTTTGCGCCCGACTTTATCAGACCATTTGCCCATCGGGACAAGTCCAAGCACTGTGCAGCCGCCTCCAAGCAAGAGCAGCACGGAATACTGGCTGCTTGATAGCGAGAGCGTATCCGAAGCGAAGGTCGGCAGTATCGGCACCAGCATGCTGGCACCTAACGTCTGTAATATCATTCCCGGAAGAAGCGGCTTCATCGCCTTCAGCTTGACACGCAGTGCTTCCCACTGTTCCTTGAATGGGACGGTGTTGACGCTCGAATCGGTCTGCTTCCCGCCGGGGATGAAGAAGCTGAGCAGCCAAGCGATCGCGGCGAGGCTGACGATGAGATAGAATGCCAGCTCGGGACGGTAATCCATCAAAAGATTAAGCACAACCGGCCCGGCACCCATGCCGACCAGCCATATCATATAGAGAAAGCCCATCTGGGCGGCTCGCTGCTCTTCTTTTACTTTGGTTAAGCAGACGATCCATACCGGAGAGATGCCGACTCCATACAGCGCAGCGGCAGCGATAAATATCCAATTACTCTCCCCAAAATGGAACAAAGCAACGCCGATAAGCGATATAAGCAATCCGACATTTATGATGAGCCGGGCGGATAGCCGATCAAGCAAATAGCCGATTCCGGTCTTAAGAACGGTATCTGTTAAATAATGCGCGGTGATGGCCGTTCCGATAATGGCCAAGCTAATATGCAGCACGTCTTTTCCGTAAATTGGCATGAACGATACCAATGCTGCTCCACGTACAAACTCCACCAAAAATAAAATAACGGCCAGCAGTACAATATCCCGGCCTAAGCCTAGCGCGCGAATCCCTTTCAAACGTGAATGCCCCTTTCTTGCTTGTACCATTATAACGCGGGGTTACAAGTGTTTCCAGCAAACCTACATTACGGTCATGTTAAAAGATTATATGGACGCTGCTATATGCAATACGCCTTATGCAGCCTGCTTTGTGCAAGCTAACGGCAGGAAGGAAGCAGCCACTCTTCGAGCCAACGCTTCGGATGCCGCCAGCGGCATACCCGTGGATTGCTTGCAAATACAACGGTCAATGCATGGGAGGGAATGACATATATTAGCTGTCCGCCATGCCCTATAGCACAGGCCGCATCATGCGAACCAACCTGATGAACCCACCATTGATATCCATAATGGCCGAATGCCGGCAGACCGGTGACGTGCGGCTGAAGTGATTCGCGTATCCACTCCAGAGGTATGACGGCTGTAGATGAAGGGGCTCCTTCATTCATGCTGTCTGCAAGACATTGGCCTTCGTTGAGGATGAGCTGGCCGAAGGCAAGCATGTCTCTTCCCGTCAGATGGAGGCCGATATGACCTGCGGCGTGGCCGTCTGGTGACAAGCCCCAACGGTATTGCGGGATGCCTAGGGGACGGAACAGGTGGCGCGCGGCATATTCGTCCGCGCGTATGCCGGTGCAACGGGTAAGCAACACGGACAGCAAGTGGGAATCGATGCTGCGATATTGGAACTGACCATGCCGTTCGGGCTGGACTGGAAGCCGCAACGCAAAGCGAAGCCAGCTCGAACTATTATGGAAGTGGTGGATCCAGCGTTCCCCCAGTCTGTTGCCTGTCTGCCAATGCAGACCAGATGTCATCGTGAGCAGGTGTCGAAACGTAAGGCGGCGCCATCCTTCATCGGTTACTGAGCGAACGGGCATGTCTTCTTCCAGATAGGGGAGAATTGGCTGATCTGGCGGCGGCATGTCACCGCGGTGCACCGCGATACCGATTAAGGATGATAGAACGCTCTTCGTGGCCGATCGCAAATCATTCAGTCTTTCCGGCTCTCCGCCGTTGTAATATTGTTCCGCTGCGATATGGCCGTGACGGGCGATCAGGCAGCAATATAGACGTGGAAACAGCTTAGGCAACTGTTCCAATGCTGTTTGCAGCTTGACTGCATCGATATTTACCTCTGCCGGCATCACAGAAGACACGCGGAATGTGCTGATCTGATTCATACTGAGCACTCCTGTTTATAGTTGTTATAGTGATATCGATGAGAGCAATGCAATGGTCAGTATGCGTTGTGTATGTTATCTAGGATGCCCAATGAAGAATTGGTTAAGAAAGATTGTGTGATTTTGCAGCTCTGATGAATATGCTATAATAGGACTAAAAGGTTGCAAATTCCAGAATGCTAAGCGATAAGTCTAATTGATTCTCCGTTGCGGAGCACGATCTACAACGCTTTGGGAGGGAATTTTCATGGCAACAAAAGGTCACAACGAAGTGAAAGAAAGCTTGTTGGAGATGACACGCATTTTCCGTCCGAAAAATCCTCGGAAATTTGTGAAGGAGTATATCCGGAAATACCGGATTATGGGAGGCTATGAAGACGAATTAACTCAGCTTGTAGAGTTGGAATTGGGAAGGATAGACACAAGTGTTTCCTAGGCAACAATGGCTTGATACGACAGAAGATAGAGAATTGGATAGAGGGCGTTACGCTTTCGTTTCGACTTGACATATGGCAATAATGAACAGGGCGCACCGATGAACTCGGCTGCGCCCTGTTTATAATATTAGAGCTAATGCAGGCTATAGGTCTTTGAATATGGAAATATAATATATGGAAATAGAATAATATTTGGAAATGACTTCTACCCTGAATAGGTCAGGTCATATATTAAACATTGGGAAACTGTCAAGGAGGGACTCACATGAGCGAGATAAAAACCGACATACAGCTTGAAATGATGCAGAAGGCAGGACATATGGCGGCGCGCTGTCACCGGGAAGTTGCTTCGCGGCTCGCTCCGGGTGTTACGACGCAGGAAATCGATCTGTTTGTGGAACGGTGGCTGCAGAAGAACGGCGCTGTGGCAGAACAAAAAGGCTACTACGGATATCCGTATGCCATCTGCGCCTCCATTAACGATGTGGTGTGCCATGGATTTCCAGACGCGAGTGAGTTGAATTCGGGTGACATCGTGACGATTGATTTCGTCGTTAATTATAAAGGCTGGCTTGCCGATATGGCTTGGACATACCCAATCGGACACGTGCGCCCCGAAGTGAAGCGTCTCGTTCAGCATACGCTATATGCGCTCCGCCAAGCGGTTAAGTTGGTCAAACCGGGCACTTCGATCGGCGATATTTCAAGTACAATCGGACAAATCGCCCGCACGCACGGTTATGGAATCGTAACCGCATTGGTCGGGCATGGCATCGGTCAGGACATGCACGAGCCGCCGGAAGTGCCGAATGATGGATGGCCCGGCACGGGCCCGGTACTAGAGACGGGGATGATCATCACGCTGGAACCCATCTTCACGCTGGGTGTTCCCGGAGACGTCATGCTAGGACATGACGGATGGTCGGTTCTGACCTGCGACGGAACGTGGGGGGCGCATTTCGAACATACTGTCGCCGTCACGGACAGCGGTCCGCGCGTCCTGACCATGCTCCCGTTTACACCTGGCGGAAAGCACAAGAACTCATAATCCTTCCCCTAAAAGAGGTGCTCATGCTCCACTGATGATTAAAACCTTCTATTTAAATAGGAAATAATTGATTACAAGTAGCGGCGAATATGATACATGATATCATCCTGCGCCCACTGAAGCGATTCATCCGGATAGGCCTTCATAATGTATGGGGTCAGGGCATTGAACAAGTCCATATTTGCGCTAATGTAGACGTGCTTTACTTCCGGAGCGCGCTCTCGAATAAGCACATCAATCGTGTGTATAAATTCATCGGCCAAGTCGTCGCTTCGCTTCAGCGTACGCATCGGACTGGTTGGTGTCACGAAGCGCGGAGGATTGCCCTTCGCTTCTTGCTCCATTTGCCAGCTCGTTTCAATCCGTCCGATGCCTTGCTGCTCACGCGTATCTTTATCCCCGCGTCCGCTCGTGCCAAGCCCGGCGCCATCCAGCGTGAGGGAGACATAAGCATTATCGTGCAGCTGCAGTACGTAAGCAACCGCGACACCGTCGATATTACCGACTGCGTTGCTTACAGGACGATTGATGAACATCGTAGAGAGGTTATGTCCATTGGAACCGTCCAATCGGTGCGGCTGTTGCCCGCTTTGAGCACGGTATCGATTTTCCTTTTTATCTGATTGGGATGAGGACTGCATCGATTTTGCCGTTTGAGACGGCTTGACCTTTCGGTCTGCATAATTTCCCTTCGTGTTGCCGTCTGGTGATTTTGACAGCTCAGTGCGGGCCCCGGCACAGCCGGTAAAGAGTAAACTGGAACAAATCATGATTGCGGCAATTGTGACAAAAGAGTGAACGCGGCGTTTTGAGTTGTCTGAATTATGAACGCGGTTTGAAAACATGGCTTATCCCTCCTTAACAGTTCACATTATTTTTCTGAAAAATCGTGATAAGTATGCAGGCAGTAAAGAAGGATATTAGAAAACGATGGCGAATTTACAGAAAATGACGTCCTTCGACACAATGTTCAAATATGTTTTGTCGTCTGTAACCGATTACAAACATTGATATGACGCGGCAATTTTAGAATCTGAACACTTTGTGAACTCCCCGGGAAACATTGACAAATAAAATTATGGAAATTATATTTAGGTAAGTGATTGTGTTAATTGACAGGATTACAACATCCGTGCTAGAGCCGGTGACTCGATCTGACCGGCCGGATCTGCATGCGCATATGACCTTATCCAAGGAACTCGTATGTTAGACACGGCCAACCTGGGCTTTCCGTGGGGCAAGCAGGAGCATATGTTCACTCACCATGAACGCGCATATGCCACGAGAGGTCCGCAAGGGCATGAGATGAGGTAATCAGCGAAAATGTACAAAGTGGGGTTGATCAATGATGAAACGGTGGCATGCAGTGAAGAGACTCCTTCCGTTGTTTGCCGGGCTCGTCTTGCTCCTAAGCGCTTGTGGTCGCTCGGATTTGTCTACTCTCAACCCGCAAGGGCCGGTTGCAGACAAACAGTTTGATCTGATGCTGTTGGCGATTACGATTATGACGATTGTTGTCGTCGCCGTCTTTGGGATTGCAATTTATGTCGTCATTCGCTACCGCAGACGGCCAGGACAAGAGGAAATACCGAAACAAATCGAAGGGAACCACAAGCTGGAAGTGATCTGGACAGTAATTCCGATTCTTCTCCTTATCATTCTGGCTGTACCGACTGTGAAATACGTTTTTGCATTTGCCGAGGATTACAGCGGCGACCCGGATGCAGTCAATGTGAAGGTAACCGGTCATCAATTCTGGTGGGAGTTCGAATATACTGACTTAGGTATTAATACGGCCCACGATCTCGTTATACCGAAAGGCAAAAAGATTGCAATCGAATTGAGAACGGCAGACGTGCTTCACTCCTTCTGGGTTCCAGCTATTGCCGGTAAGATGGATACCAATCCCCAAGGCAATGTGAACAAGATGTTCATCGAGGCTTACGAGGCAGGTCTCTATCGAGGCAAGTGTGCGGAATTCTGCGGACAATCGCACGCATTGATGGAGTTTAAAGTGAAGTCTGTAAGCGAAGAAACGTTCAAGGCGTGGGTAGCTGAGATGAAAGCTGAACCGAAAGCATTTGAAGGTGACCTGAAAGTTGCTGAAAGCTTCAAGCAGAACTGCTTGACTTGCCATGCAATTGACAATGCGCCAGCTCTTGGGCCGAACTTGAAGGGCTTCGGCAGCCGCGAGGCTGTTGCTGGAATTATGCTTAATCGCGAAACGGCGGATGAACCCATTGAGCAAGCGGTTGTAGAAGAACATTTACGCCAATGGATTACAGAACCGCAAAAGGTTAAGCCGGGCAACACGATGCCTGCGTTCAAAGAACAGTTGTCAGAAGAAGAACTGGATGGCATTGTGAAGTACTTGGCGGAGTACAAGCTAGAGTCCTTGAAAGAATTCAATAAGCAATAGTATAGCATCTTCTAGGGGAGGTAACGACCTTGGCTCACACGGTGAAGCGTCATCGCGGCATTATGGATTGGCTGACGACGGTCGACCATAAGAAGATAGGTATTCTCTACCTTTTAGCCGGAGCATTGTTCTTCGGGATAGGTGGTATTGAGGCTATCTTAATCCGGATTCAATTGATTAAACCAATGAATGATTTCGTTGACGCTCAGACGTTCAACGAGCTGATTACGATGCATGGCACGACGATGATTTTTCTAGGCGCCATGCCGATTATTCTTGCATTGATGAATGTCATCGTTCCGCTGCAGATTGGCGCACGCGACGTTGCGTTCCCGTTCCTGAACGCGCTGGGGTTCTGGACATTTTTCTTCGGGGGGATCCTCCTGAACCTGAGCTGGCTTATCGGCAGCGTGCCTGATGCGGGCTGGACTTCCTATCTTCCGCTCGCGTCGGTGGATTACAGCAATTCGCACGGAGTTGACTTTTATACGATAGGGTTGCAGATATCCGGTCTCGGTACTCTAATAGGCGGTATTAACTTCCTTGCAACCATTATCAACATGCGCGCGCCAGGAATGTCCTTCATGCGCATGCCGATGTTCACTTGGGCGTCATTCATTACGTCAGCATTGATCTTGTTCGCTTTCCCTGCCGTTACGGTAGGCTTGATTCTGTTGATGTTCGATCGTCTCTTCGGCGGGAACTTCTTCTATGTGCCGAATGGCGGTAACGTGGTATTATGGCAGCATATATTCTGGATTTTCGGTCACCCGGAAGTATACATTCTCATTCTTCCGGCGTTCGGGATTATCTCCGACGTGGTCAGCACGTTCTCGCGCAAGCGTCTGTTCGGTTACAGCTCCATGGTATTTGCTACGGTGCTGATCGGATTTTTGGGCTTCATGGTTTGGGCGCATCACATGTTTGCCGTCGGCCTCGGTCCGGTAGCGAACGCGTTGTTCTCCATCGCGACGATGCTGATTGCGGTACCGACGGGGATTAAAATATTTAACTGGCTATTTACAATGTGGGGCGGTTCGATTCAATTCACAGCGGCGAATATGTACGCGATCAGCTTCATTCCAACGTTCGTTATGGGGGGCGTAACCGGGGTCATGTTGGCATCCGCGCCGGCCGACTTCCAGTTCCATGACACGTATTTCGTCGTAGCGCACTTCCATTACACAATTGTAGGCGGTCTCGTGCTCGGGCTGTTCGCAGGTCTCCACTACTGGTGGCCGAAGATGTTCGGCCGCATGCTTAATGAACCATTGGGCAAAGTAACATTCTGGTTGTTCTGGATTGGATTCCAACTGACATTCTTTATCCAGCACTTCTTGGGCTTGCTTGGTATGCAGCGCCGTGTCTTCACGTACTTGCCTAACCAAGGCTTCGATAAGATGAACTTGGTCAGCACGATCGGTGCTATCATGATGGGTGTCGGTGTTATCTTGTTCCTGGTCAATGTCGTCATTACGTCGACGAAGCCGAAGAACTTGGGCAACGATCCTTGGGGAGACGGACGCACCTTGGAGTGGACGATCCCATCTCCGGTGCCGGAATACAACTTCAAGCAGACTCCGCTTGTGCGTGGTTATGATGCTTGGTGGAAAGAAAAAATGGAAGGCAACACAGAAATGCCTGCCGCTGAGCCGGTTGGTTCGATTCATATGCCGTCCCCATCCATTCTGCCGTTCATGATGTCCGTCGGCTTGTTCGTAGCAGGCTTCGGCTTTATGTTCGCGAAGGATGACTTCGGCAACACGGCATTGAACTTCTTGTTTGGCAATCATCTTATCGCAGCGTTCGGCTTGCTGATTACATTCGGCTGCATGTTCCTGCGCTCGGTTAAAGATGATCATGGCTATCATATTGAACCGGAAGAGTTGGAGCAGAAGGGGGTTAAAGCATGAGCGCGCCTGCACATCACGTAGATGACCAATGGCCTCACGAGCCGGAAAAAGCGACTTTAGAAGGCCGCAATAAGGTGATCGGCTTCTGGCTGTTCCTTGGTGGGGAAGCGGTACTGTTCGGCACATTGTTTGCTACGTTCCTAGCGCTCCGCAACCAAATCGGTGACGGGCCTTCTGCAGCCGAACTGTTCAAACTGCCGATGATTGCCACAGTTACCGCTATTTTGCTGGTCAGTTCCTTAACGAGTGTGTTCGCCATTCAGGCGATGCATCGCAAGGAAGTCAAAGCGATGCTTAACTGGCTTATCGTAACCGTTATTCTTGGTTTCTGCTTTCTCGGTATGGAAATTTACGAGTTTGTTGAATATGTGCATGAAGGCCATACGTTTACGACAAGCGCCTTCAGTTCGTCTTTCTATACGTTAGTTGGATTTCACGGGGCTCACGTGGCATTTGGTGTGGCGTGGATTTCGATTCTGATTGCACAAGTTCGCAAAAAAGGACTGAACCTCGTAACGGCGCCGAAGGTGTATGTGTCGGCTATCTACTGGCATTTTATCGACGTCGTATGGGTATTCATCTTTACCGTCGTTTACTTAATGGGAAAGGTGGGCTAAGCGAATGACAGCACATGATATGGCACCGGACAACTCGAAACGCCGTCATAGACATGAAGGTAAACAGAAGCATATTATAGCTTTTATCTTCTCCATCGTGTTAACGTTAATCGCTTTTGTAACCGTAGCCTCGGTAGGCGAAGTGAACCCGACGTTTACGGTAATCCTGCTTCTTGTTATGGCGGTACTGCAAGTTGTTATTCAAATGTCGTATTGGATGCACATGAAAGATAAAGGTCATGTGCTGCCAATTGTATTTATGATAGGCGGAGTTATCATTGCCTTTACAGCAATTGTCATGTCCGTATACTGGGTATGGTGGTAAGCGAAGGCAAGACATGCTGCACAAGAGGGGACGCATTTAGCGTCGCCTCTTTTTCCATAATGGGACAAATTGTGGCGAAATGGTGGCGCCAACGAGAGAAGGGAATGAACGTTCATGTTCGGTTTAACGAAATACTTCAGTTTGTATGATGTGTGGAGTCCGTTGTTTCTTGTCTCTTCGGTGCTCGTCATCATTTTGTATCTTGGGGTGACAGGGCCGTTTCGAGATCGCTTTGCTAATTCAGAGCCGGTATCTGTGAAGCAGAAAGTGATGTTTAGCACGGGCGTACTGCTCCTGTATCTCGCCCAAGGCGGACCCATTAACATGATGAGCCATATGATGTTTACGTTTCATATGCTCATGATGGCCATATCATATATTATCGTGCCGCCGCTCATTTTGTTGTCCGTGCCGGGCTGGCTATGGCGTTACCTGCTTGATCGGAAGCCGCTTAGACGATTGAGAAAGTTCACTCACCCTATATTGAGCGCAGTGCTGTTCAATGTGCTGTTCTCTTTCTATCATGTGCCTGTCGTGCACGACTATGTCATGACACATTACACAGAACATATCATCTACTATATTGTGTTGTTCATTGCATCGACGCTCATGTGGTGGTGGGTCGTCGCCCCGGTTCCCGAGTGGAACACCCTAGCCGATGTGAAGAAGATGGGCTACATTTTTCTGAACGGACTTCTCATCACACCAGCCTGTGCACTCATCATTTTTGCAAGTGATCCGTTGTTCGCCACTTATGTGGACAAGGATGCCTGGGTTGAAGCGATGGGGTATTGCATTTCAGGGGATCCGGCAGCTATGCTGGCGGCGTTCGACGGGCCGGAATTTTTCAACTGGTTCAATCCGCTTGAGGATCAACAGTTGGGGGGCATTCTCATGAAGCTGATTCAAGAGACGATGTACGGCTGTATACTCGGATATGTCTTCGTGCATTGGTTCCGCAGAGAAGGCAAAGATGATGACGATTTTGTGGAATTGATGCCAGAGGGGCAGATGAACTCGTAGAAATCCTTTATAATGATAACGAAGACTAGCGCAAGGGATAGCATGAAGCACCTTGTTGAATGAGTTGAGGAGGGCGTTACTTTCGTGGATTTATATAATTTGATGCCCGCGGTAAGCACATCGTTCATCGCCATCAGTGCGATTCTCGTTGCTATCGGTTGGGCGCAAATCATCAAAGGCAAACGGGAGCAGCATAAGAAAACGATGGTGGCGGCGGCCGTGGCGGCACTTCTGTTCTTTATTATTTATGTATCCCGGACGATTTTTGTCGGCAATACGGCATGGGGAGGCCCAGATGACCTGAAAGTTTTCTATTTGGTCTTCCTGCTATTTCATATCGTACTGGCGACGGTTGCAGCCGTATTCGGTCTTGTAACGCTGTATACTGGTTTCAAATCGCGGTTTAAAACACACCGCAAGCTGGGGAAAATCACATCTATCATTTGGTTTGCGACGGCAATTACGGGGGTAACGGTATATAGCTTGCTGTATTTACTGTATCCGGGCGGTCATACCAAGCCGGTCATCGATGCGATTTTTGGTCTGTAATACCATAACGATTCTGCGTAAAATCCGTCCTGCTGTGATGCGTTCACGGCGGGACGGTTTTTTTATGTTCACGTCACGTTGTCCTTTCCGGAGAAGGTAACTCTGTTCCATCCCTTGCTACACTCTACCTTTCATTCAGAATGACAGCCGCCATTCTCCTATCAAACGAAAACACAATGTCGGGCTTCCGTTATAATGGCCCTTAGCTCCATTCTCCCATATAGTCAGGAGGGATAACACCGAGAATAAGAACATGTCGTTTCGTATACCATGCCATGAAGCGGCCGATCATGTTCACAGTTAATCAGAGCCGTCATTGGGCGTGGCGCCTCCTGATGAAAGGGGAGAATGAAGCAAAGAGACGGATGAAGCGAATCCCTGTAAGTCTGAACGAGCAACTAGCAAGAGCGGAACTTGCCGTTCATGATGGAGAGTCAGCGATAAAACCTAAACCTGTCTCAAACTCGGTCGCCCATTTTCAAGCCTCGATAAAGGTTTTCTAAGATATTGACAATAAAACAGCACAGTGATTATACTGTATATAAAGATATATACAGTAAGCACAGTGAACACAGTATGCATGATATTCAGCACAGCAAGTGTGGCGCGTTGCACATACATACGGAGCTGAATCCGTTGTAGAAAGAGGGATAAACATTGGGCAATCAATATAAACAAGCATGGGCGCTTGTCAAAAATGATCTCGTACGCTTCAAGTGGGGATTGGTTACGACGCTGCTATTCAATATGTACATGAGCGTAACGAGCATGTTCATGATGAATGGCGTACTGGGTGAAGTCGGAGAGATGCATCGATTTCTAAACGGAACGTTGGACTTTGTTTATTTGATTACGCTGCCCAATATGGGGTTTTTCTTTTCACGCCGCTCGATGCGTTACATTCAGGAAGATTCATATACGAAATGGATGGTGAAGCTGCGCACCTTGCCGATTGACATTCATACGATTGCCTTATCACGCATCATGATGATGCTCGTTGCGTTTGTGTTGAACATGACCCTATTCATTGCCGTTCAGGTTATTTTCAGTCCCGCGTTGAGAGCAGAGCTGGCGCCGGTATCCATAATCGCCTTTGCGTTCATGCTCATTGCATTTTCTATGATTATTAATATGATGTTCATTATTATGGAGATGAGCTACAGCGGCAGCAAATATTTTAAGAGGTCGTTAATTATAGTTGCCTTCACTGCCGCTCTCGCCATAGCTATTGCTCTATCTGGTGGAAGCTTTGTTCTGACGATCGTGTATGTCGCAAAATATTACCCTTGGTTAGGCGGCATTCTTGCATTGGGTGTGATTACACAAGTGTTGACGCTCGGTATCGCCATGGTAAAGAATGCGATTCGTAAGCGAGATTTGGTATAGCGCGTATGACAATGAGCAGAAAACCATATAGCAGGAGGTGGTGAGAAGCGGTGTTTATGCCCATTCAAATCAATGATAACAGTTCGGAACCGCTGTATGCGCAAATTACACACCAGCTTCGAGCGCTCATTTTGAGCGGCCATCTTGAAGAGAGTATGCTTCTTCCGTCCATACGCGAATTCGCCAATCAACTGCAATGCAGCGTGATTACGGTAAGAAGGGTGTATCAAGATTTAGAAAGCGAAGGATTGCTCCGGACGAAGCAGGGGACGGGAACGTTTGTCGCACAGGTTCATGCGGAAGAGCGTGCTCGTTATCGGCGGCAAGCCGTTGAGCAAGCATTGGAAGAAGCGGTTGATGCCGCGCTGCGTGTCGATATAACGAAAGAGGAATTAGAGCAGCTGATGCAAGAAGTAATTCAGCGAAAATGGCATTGAGTCTATTTGGAGAAAGGAGGGGAACTCAAGTGGAGGAGAACAACGTCATTACATTGCAAGATATTGTGAAGACGCGGGAAAATATAAAAATAGGTCCGCTAAATATCCACATACCGCAAGGCTGTGTCACGGCGATTGTCGGCACGAACGGTTCGGGGAAGACGACGTTGTTAAGCATGTGCATGGGCTTCGTTCACCCGGAGCAAGGAAGCATCACCATCTTTCAAGAGAAGGTTCAACCAGAGTACGATGCCGCGTTGAAAGCACGCATCGGATTCGTCGGTGAACATCCGAATCCGGATGATAGCGATTTGACAGCAGATCAGCTGGCTTCATTTACGGCACAGTGGTATCCGAAGTGGGATTGGCAATTTTACCAGCATTATATGGCGAAATACGAAATCCCGCCGAAGCAGAAGCTGAGCAAACTGTCGAAGGGGATGCGCAGAAAGCTGGACTTGATTATCGCCATGAGCCCCCAGCCTGAATTGCTGCTGCTCGACGAGCCATCGTCAGGCTTGGATCCATTATCCTGGCGCATGATGATCGAGGACATGCACCGCTATTTGCAGGATGGTCAGCGTTCGATTGTTATCGCTACACACATTATTGAAGAAGTGAAGCGCCTTGCAGATTATATCCTGTTCATGAATAAGGGACAGGTGCTGCAAATGGTCGAGAAGGATGCGATGTTCGACGCTTGGAAAGAGTTCCTCGTTGATGGCGATGCTGCAGATTATGACCGCATTCCTGGCCTGGCGAAGGCGATTCAGGAGCGGTATGGCGTACGTCTCATTGCGAAGGATGCGGCCCAGCTTGAGGCCTTTTTGCAGGAGAATGATATACCCACACTGCAGACCAAAGGTCTGGAGCTGGATGATATATTAGCCTATTTGATTGAGCTGAATAACGAAGGGAGAGCTACAAATCGATGAAGCCGTTACAATTACAAGAAGTCGTCAAGCAATACGGTGACAAGACCGCCGTTAATGGTCTTAGCTTTGATGTGGAAGAGGGCGAAATGTACGGGTTGCTCGGGGCGAACGGGGCCGGCAAGACGACGACGATGCGGATGGTGCTCGGACTCATTTATCCTGATGGGGGAACTATCCAATATGACGGCAAACCATTCCATAGCGGTTTATCCCGAATTTTCGGCTATTTGCCAGAGGAGCGCGGGATGTATCCGAAGATTAAGGTAAGTGAGCAGGTTACTTATTTGGCCCAGTTGCGTGGAATGTCACGCAAAGATGCTGACAGCAACCTGAAGTACTGGTTGGAGCGATTCAACGTTCCGGAAAATTATAATAAGAAAATTGAAGAGCTCTCCAAAGGGAACCAACAAAAAATCGGCTTTATCGCTTCCATTGTTCATAAACCGAAGCTGCTCATTCTGGATGAGGCGTTCAGCGGTCTTGATCCCGTGAACGTGGAGCTGTTGAAGGAGACGGTCAAGGAGCTGCGCGATCAAGGCACGAGCATTCTGTTCTCGACGCACCGGATGGAGCATGTCGAGGAATTGTGCCGCAACCTGACTATTTTGCAAAAAGGAAAAGCGGTCCTGCAAGGTTCGCTTCGCGATTTGAAGTCCCGTTATCCGCGTGAGCATGTCGTCTTGCGCACAAGTGGAGCGGTGGAAGGTCTGCAGAGCATTGCAGGCGTGAGTGATGTGCAGCGGACAGATGATGGATACCGTATCCGCATTACCGATGAAGGATCTGCTCAGCATATTTTGCAGACGGCTATGACACAAGTGAATGTACAGCAGTTCGAGCTGAAGGAGCCGACATTGAACGAAATCTTCATTAAGGCGGTTGGGAGTGAATCAAATGCATAATGTACGGACCGTAATCGGATTTACGCTGCGCACGAAGATGATGACGAAAGCTTTTTTCGTCACTACGATTATTTTGGCGCTCATCATTAGTTTAGGTGTGAACTTGCCTTACATCATTTCATTGTTTTCGAGTGACGAGCCGACTTCCATTGGACTGATGCAAGGAAAGGATACGAAAATCGAGCAGTCGCTGGAGCAGTATTTTGCGAAACAAGAGAAGAGTGATCTCAAAATCGTTCCTTATGCCAATACTTCCGAAGCAGAGCTGAACAAGCAGGTGGAAGACGGCAAGATAGAAGGCTATTTGACATTGGAAGCAGAGCAAGCCGGGTCGTTTCCGAAGGTTATATATCACGGGGAAGATGAACTCGGTATGGAGAAGCAGTCGACGTTGACGAACGCGTTGACGTTAATTAAGACGGAGTGGCTCGTGAAAGATTCACTTACTCCGGAACAAATCGCGGAGCTGAGCAAGCCGGTCTCGCTGGACTCGAAGACGATCGCGAAGGCAGGAGAAGAAGCGGAAGAGAACCCGGCGAACAAAGGCATATCCATTGTGGTCGTCATGGTGCTTATCGTCCTCTTGTTCATGACCAATACGATGACCGGCAACATGATTGCATCCGAGGTAACACAGGAGAAAAGCTCACGCGTTATGGAAATTCTCATTACGAGCGTGTCGCCGCTTGCGCAAATGTTCGGTAAAATCATCGGCATGTTCCTGCTAGGATTGCTGCAGATTGGAATCTTCCTTGCGGTCGTTCTTTTGAACCTGATGCTGCCGCACAATGCAGGCCCGCTCAAGGAGCTTAACTTCGACATTTCCATGATTGATTGGTCGGTAGTAGGCGGGGGATTGCTGCTCTACGTCTTGGGATACTTCCTCTACGCAACGTTGTTCGCCGCAGTCGGCTCGATCGTGAGCCGTACGGAAGACTTGGCACAGGCAATTATGCCAATTACGATGCTGACGATGGCTGCTTTCTACATCGCGATCTTCAGCGTATCTACGCCGAACTCGATGCTGGTGAAAGTCACCTCCTACATCCCGTTCTTCATACCAACGTCGATGCTGCTGAGGATTGGAATCGGCAACTCGGCATGGTGGGAATTCTGGGTCGGCGTCCTGATTATGCTCGTGTCGGTCGTTTTCTTCGGCTGGCTGTCCGCGAAGATTTACCGCACTGGCGTGCTCATGTACGGTAAGCGCCCATCATGGAAAGAAATTCGCAAGGCGATGAAGGCGTACAAGATTTAAGGGCGATGTGGTAGGTGTGAGTAGCAGCTATAGTTGAGACTAATTTGGTTAATAAATGAGACTATTTACAATACATGTTTGAGACAAGGCTGGGCCCTTGATTCGTCAGAATGTTGATGGATCAAGGGTTTAGTAGTGGACTTGGTATGGTAACTAGGTTAACACTGATCAGAGACATTAAAGGCAGGTAATTTGTGTCTGAGGAAAAAGTGTGGGACATATAAAAAATGTGTGGAACTACTTCAAGGCTTACTCGTTTGTTTAAAATTATAGCTATTCTTCCAGATGAGTACTTTCTAATCGAGAAGCACGTGTTAAAAATGAAAGATAACTATATTTTGTTCGTCGTATCAAAAGATGCTGCTATAATTGATGGCGCATTTGATGAAGCTCTTAAGTGATGGAAGAACGTTGTATATTCCGGCGCGCCCGGGTTAGGAAGTGAATAGGATGAGAGCACCGTTCGAATTCTCCTACGCTCTTGTTTCGTGCAAAAGACATAGTTTTCAAGCAGGCTTCAGACTAAGACCGATCCGGCCGCATACGGTAGCGCTGTGTTATATAACTAAGGGCAGCGGCACCGTGTTGATCGATGATACGCCGCATGATATCGAACCCGGAGCATGCTTCATGCTTCAACCGGGCATGTTCATCGAAGCAAGTGCTGCGCAAGACAACGATGTTCATTTCTTCCTGTTGCAATACATCGAAGTCAAGCTGCCTGTCCCGGAGCGAAATATTCGTATCAAGCCAGCTGATCCGCAGCATGGGGAATCCCGGCCTATTGCGTTCCTTGTCGTGGCTCAAGTTACGGTCTTATCTGTGTTGGAGCAGCTTGAGCAATTGATGCTGGAGCGCGGGCATGGGGCATGGCTGTGTGGACAGGCGATGTTGTATGAGCTTCTCTATGTCCTTCATTCGGATTATGAATCACAGAAACAGAATCGGAATGAATCGATCCAGCGCACGATTGACTTCATGGAACAGCGTTATATGGAGAGAGTGCAGGTAGGCAAGCTGCCTGACATGGCCGGCATGACATCGAGCTCTTATTGCCGTGCCTTCAAACGAAAGACGGGGATGACACCGGGCGAATATTTGACCAATGTGCGCGTGCAGCGGGCCAAGGACTTGCTGTCCATGTCGCACCATTCTATTAAAGATGTCGCTCAAGGCGTCGGATTTCAAGACGAGCTATATTTTAGCCGCGTCTTCAAAAAATCGGCCGGATTATCTCCGACCATTTATATGAAAAAATACGGGCAACGAATAGCCGTCGTGAGCAAGCTGTTTCTGCAGGATCATTTGCTTGCTTTAGGCATCAAGCCAATCGCAGCGCCGTCTTTTCCGAATTATTGCTCGACAGCATCTGGCTTCCCGGTCTATCTGCATCATCTTCTTCACGGCACGAAGCCTCTGAATGCGGAACAGCATATTCACCCGCGCGAAGTTCTGACGATGGCGCCTGATTATATTCTCAAGATGAACTTCAAGCTCAATCAAGATAATCAAGTATGGACCGACATGACTGCCAATACGATAAGCTTTGACGGCTTTGCCAGCTGGCATGGCTATCAGCGTTATATCGCCAAGATGGTCGGCAAGGAGCAGGAAGCGGAAGCGGTCATCCGCAACATCGCTTACATGGAGGAGCAGGCTAAAGAGATATTGAGGCCGATAACCCGCACTGGCAAATGGACCATCGTTCGTATTCATGAAAATGATTTGCGGATCCAAGGGGTTAGCGGACATGCCATCAATGATTTGTTTTACGGCAGTTTCGGATTTCAACCGGAAGCCGAGGTGACGCACTCCTTTTACAAATGTATTGCGCTTTCCGAGTTGGTTGAACTGAACCCAGAAAGGATAATTATTCTCTGGAGCCAACGGGATGATGTGATGAAATTGCAGAGCAATCCTTTATGGAGGGAATTACGTGCTGCCCGAGAGAACCGGGTCTATGTTCCGGATAGCTTCGAATGGGATCCGTGGGGGCCGTTCGGCCAGGCGCATATGATTCGGGAAAGCGTAAAATATTTTCAGCAGCAATGCAGGTGACAATAGCCTCCATATAAAACGGGCAATGCAGTGTATGGAAAAGCTGGGTGCTTCTCTATACAATAATCATTGATAATGATTATCATTAACAGTATGGAGGCTTATAGAGATGAAGAGAAGAAGGGGATCTAGTCTGACTCGAAATCAAATGACATGCATGTTGCTTGCAGCTATAGTGCTTGTACTCGTGGGGTGTGGAAGCAAGCCGAACGAGGTGCAGCCGTCATCTGCATCTGCCCCAGCTGCTGCGGACACCGCTGCCCCTAAGGCAGATGAAGTGCGGGAGATCAAACATGCTATGGGTGCAGCGAAAATAAAGGGGACGCCGCAGCGTGTCGTCATTTTGACCAATGAAGGCACTGAAGCATTGCTTGCGTTGGGCGTGAAGCCGGTTGGAGCCATTCAATCATGGGAAGGCGAGCCATGGCACGATCATATTAAAGATGAAATGCAAGGGGTTAAGGATCTTGGCTATGAGAGCCAGCCGAACGTTGAAGCGATTCTCGAGCTGAACCCCGATTTGATTATCGGGAACAAAGTGCGTCATGAAAAAATTTACGATCAATTGGCGAAGATTGCGCCGACCGTATTTTCCGAGGATCTGTCTGGTCAGTGGAAGGTGAACTTCAACCTGTATGCCGAGACGTTGAACAAGCAGGCCGAAGGAGAAAAGGTTATGGCGGAGTTCGACCAGCGTGTGGCCGACGCGAAAGCGAAGCTCGGTTCGAAAACGGCGACGAAAGTATCGGTGGTCAAATTCTCGATGAAAGGCGTTCAAATTTACCAGAAGGATACCTTCAGCGGCGTGCTGCTCGATCAGCTTGGCATGGCTCGTCCGGCTTCGCAGGACAAGGACAACTTCGCCGAGTTTTTGTCGGAAGAGGGAATGAATGAAATGGACGGCGATATTTTGTTCTACTGGATTTCTGAATCGAAAGGACAGACGGAAGTGTCTGACAATGCGAAGAAATGGATGGATAGCCCCGTCTTCAAAAGCTTGAATGTCGCCAAGACGAACCAAGTATTTCAGGTGAACGAAACGATCTGGAATACCGCAGGCGGCATCAAAGCAGCAAACTTGCTGCTGGACGATATTATGAAGCGCTTTGAATAATATATGTGGAATGAGGATGAGCATGCGCTCATCCGCTAACGAGTAAACCTGTCATCAACGACAAAGGTCTACTCGTTTTTTTTCTGCTTCAGGTGGAACATTTTACTTGTTCCGGGAAGGAAACGACGGTCTGCGCATAGAATTGCTCTAGCAGGTCGAATTCAGACAAGGAGCGAGTCACATATGAAAATAGCGGTTGTTGGCTGCGGAGGCATGGGGCACGTGCATGCGCTTGAGTTTGCAAAAATGCCGAACGTCGAGCTGGTCGGCGTATGCGATATCGTACCCGAGTTGGCGGAATCGTTGGCGCAACAGACGGGAACGTCCGCGTTCACCTCGTTCGATGCGATGATGTCGTCCGTGGAAGCGGACATTGTTAGTGTGGCGGTGCCGAGTTATTTGCATAAAGAGCTTGTCATTCAAGCTGCTGCAGCGGGAAAGCATGTCATTTGTGAGAAGCCGATTGCGCTGAATGTGGAGGATGCCGAGGAGATGGTCCGCGTGTGCGAAGCGAACGGAGTGCAGTTGTTCGTTGGACATGTGGTGCGCTTTTTCCCGGAATATGCGCAAATAAAGCATCAAATAGATGCCGGGCAGATAGGCAAAGTCGGTGTCGCGAACGCGAAACGGGTGGGCGCTCACCCTGGCAACGTCAAATCCTGGTACAAGGAAGCGGACAAAAGTGGCGGCGTCATCGTTGACTTGATGGTGCACGACATCGACTTCATGCGTTGGGCGCTTGGCGAGGTCAAGTCAGTATACGGCATGAACAAATATGATGACGACATGGATTATGCGCTAGTAACGCTCGTCTTTGAGAGCGGCGCCGTTGCCAATTTGGAAGCATTCTGGGGATATCCCGGATCGTTTCACTATACGGCGGAATTCGCCGGTACTGCAGGACTGGTACAGAGTGATAGCCTGAAGACCCAATCGCTGCAAATTCGTAATAGCGAGGCGGAGGCGGACGGAGGCAATTTCGTTGAAATTCCGCAAAGTCCGGGATACCGCAATCCGTACACAGTGGAGCTGGAGCACTTTATCGGATGCATTCGCGATGGCATTGAGCCGATTGTAACGGCGCGGGATGCTTGCAGGGCGCTCACAATCGCAGCAGCTGCTCAGGAATCGATACGCACCGGCAAGGCGGTTCTGTTGTAAGCAACCGCAATTCAATGGGGGAGGGCTCGTGACATGAAAGGATTGAAGGTAGGGATGATTAGCTTCGCGCACGGACATGCGTACAGCTATTTTCATAGCCTGAGACAAATACCTGAAGTGCAAATCGTCGGAATTGCCGATGAGGTGCGCAGCCGCGTAGACAGCATCGTCGGCGAATATGGGGTGCCGTACTTTGCTGATTATCGCGAATTGCTCGCGCAGGACGTGGATGCCGTCGTCATTTGTTCGGAGAACGCACATCATGCGCAAATGGCAATCGATGCGGCTAACGCTAAGAAGCATGTGCTCTGCGAGAAGCCGCTCGGCACGACACTGGAAGAGATGGAGCGCATGATTGCTGCCTGCAAGGACAACGGCGTTCAACTAATGACAGCGTTCCCATGCCGGTACTTGGCGGCGGTTGTCCGCGCCAAGGAAGCGGTGGAGCGGGGCGACATTGGCGATATCGTCGCCATCAAAGGCACGAATCACGGCGGCAATCCAGGCTCCTGGTTCATTGACAAGCAGCTGTCCGGCGGGGGGGCAGCCATGGACCATACGGTGCATGTTATGGATCTGATGAATTGGCTGCTGCAGTCCAAGGTGACCGAAGTGTACGCTTATGCGGCTACATTGTTCCAAGAGGACCTTGGGGTGGACGATGCCGGCATGGTTCACATCAAATTCGAGAACGGCGTCTTTGCCGCACTCGATACGAGCTGGTCGCGTCCGAAATCGTTCCCGACCTGGGGCGATGTGACGATGGAGATTGTCGGCACGAAAGGGGTTATTTCCGTCGATGGCTTCGCGCAGCATAACGATTTGTACAGCGATGAAGCGGGCAAAGGACTGTGGACGTATTGGGGCGACGACATGGATGCGTACATGGTGAAGGACTTCGTCCGCGCGCTGCTGCAGGGCGAGCCGGTGCCGGTCACGGGCGAAGACGGCTTGCGTTCCACGCAGGTGGCGCTTGCAGCGTATGAATCCGTGAAGCTGGGCCAGCCGGTCGCGTTATAGTACAGAGAGCTTAGGGTATAGAGCATTATAAAAGCTTTATTTAAGGGGCATGCCGCTGCGGGTATGCTCTTTTTTTGCCGTTCGACTTGTTAAGATAAGGAAGTCTGTTGCTGAGCACAATGAGCATAGAACTTATGATGCATCTGAGCCTTATGAGCCCCCTAGCTTCAGCGAATCTTTATATTTCTTGATTTCATTGGATTTTGTCCAATGAGACGGGGACGAATGCGAGTCTTGTATGAAAGTCATTGGATTTCATCCAGCCAGCTCCGCCCAACAAGGCTGAAAAACAGAAATCCGCCCGATTTGACTGGAGGTTTTCCAATGGAATGAAGATTGCCAGTTTAAAGCAGGGGAAACCACTGCACATTTTCCAATGAATGCTCTGTCGCTCGTCACATCTCACTCCGTTAGAGGTTATAAACATCAAATAACATCCCGCCAGCTCGTCAGCTACCGTACTCATCTTCATCACCTTTTACTCATTCTCCCACACGCTCAGAAACAGATTTTTGCTTAGAAGGCGAATCAACTTAGTAAACCAACCTGGGCAGGGCAGCTTAGATGCAATATTAGAATAGCAAAACCCAGAGCACAAACTGAGATACAGACTTAGACACAGAGCTAGACACAGAGCTAGACACAGAGCTAGACACAGAGCTAGACACAGAGCTAGACACAG
>NZ_JAJNBZ010000002.1:377319-462501 GCF_021369635.1 Paenibacillus profundus
CAGACCTAGATACAGACTTAGATACGGATTTAGGAATAGAACCTAGGACAGAAACAGAACTCTTCTGGAGATGGAGTCAGAGTCGGCAAGCGGTACAGAGCTGTTTCGGAATATGCTGTTGTCACACAAAGGTGGCCACTTCTGACTCTATGGGAGAGTGAAGCTAAGGGCTTGGAAGGAGACTATAAGCGTTCAGGTCACAGAAGCGGTAACGAATGAGGGGCTTCCATCGGCAAATCACTTGCATAAGCTGTACGCTTGCACATACACGGTTAGCGTTATCATGGCCAAGCATGACTAACAGGATCGACGCTATGCCAGTGCAGAGGCTGTTTGACTAAAACGCATATTACTGAACAGGTGATCATGAATGTGGAATATGTTTGTTTCCTATCTTCCGAGCTGGAGCGTTCTCTTTCAGGCTGTGATTGCGGTGTCCATTCCATATGGCCTTTCAAGGATAATGTCCAAGACCAAACAACCCATCGATGAAAAGACAGGACAAGAAGCCGTGGATCAAACTCCACAGCTTGACTTTACAGGGAAGCTGGATATCGATTTGGATCGGGTGCGAACCGAATTCGGACATCAATCAGATTTGAATTTTCGAACGTTTTGTCTGGGCAATACCAATCAGCAGGCAGCGATTTTATTTGTGAACGGCATTTCCGACAGGGATTTGATTGATAAGCATATATTGAAATCGCTCATGGGCGACCTCGCGTTGACGGGGCATGATCATTCCCCGGATTTGCCTGCACCGTCTTACACGGCACAATATATCAAAAACAACATATTGTCCGTCGGCATACTGAAAGAAGTCGATTGCTTGGCCGATTTATCAACCGAATTGCTGCGGGGTCATACCGCGTTGTTTCTAGACAACAGCCCGGAGGTCATTATTCTCGGCACGAGGAAGGAGATTACGCGCAGCGCGCAGGAACCGCCATCGGAGATACTGGTTAGGGGCCCCCAGCTTGGCTTTAACGAGAGCATTTGCGATAATACAACGCTATTGCGGCAACATGGTCAAAATACGAACTTGACCATAACCCAACTCCGTGTCGGGCAACGCGTTACGAAGGAACTCGTTATAGCGTACGTCGAGGATATTGCCGATGAAAAATTGGTCCAAGAGGTTCGCGAAAGAATTGAGCGGATTAACCTTGATGATACCGGATATATTGAACAGTTTATTGAGGACAATTTCCTGTCTCCGTTTCCGCAAGTTCAGAGCACGGAACGGCTTGATCGCGTCATCAGCGCAATAATGGAAGGGCGGGTTGCGATTATGCTGGATGGAACTCCCTTCGTCTTGACCGTCCCGACGACATTCAACATGCTGCTGCAATCGCCGGAGGACTATTATGAACGGTGGATTCTGGGGACATTGGTTCGCCTGCTGCGCTACTTCGCCGCATTTATTTCCACTTTTGGCCCGTCGTTGTATATTTCATTCATCTCGTTTCATCAGGGGCTGATACCGACGAAGCTGGCGCTCTCGATTGCGGATACCCGGGTGGGAGTGCCATTTCCATCGCTGATTGAAGTGTTGATTATGGAAGTGGCGCTGGAGATCTTGCGGGAAGCAGGGCTCCGATTACCCAAGCCCATAGGTCAGACGATTGGAATCGTTGGCGGGCTGGTTATCGGGGAAGCCGCGGTACAAGCCGGGATCGTCAGTCCTATCATGGTTATTGTAGTGGCGGTTACCGCTATATCCTCGTTCGCGATTCCCCAGTACAATGCAGGCATTTCGTTAAGGGTTCTTCGTTTCATCGCCATGATTTTCGCAGCTGTATTCGGACTGTACGGGGTAGTGCTGTTCTTCTTGATGCTGTGCAGTCATCTGGTCAAGCTGAAGAGCTTCGGGGTGCCTTACATTAGTCCGGCAGCTCCATATCGTCCTCAGGATTGGAAGGATTACCTCGTGCGGGCAGGGCGGTGTTGTCAAAACATACGACTCACGGACCGGAAAGGTGATCGTATACGAAATCATCGTTAAAGAGCAAGATTCGCCCCCATGTAAATGGAAACCGCATTTCCTTCGATGTGCAGATTGAATCGGATGGCCGTATCGGGGAACAATGGACGAGCGGGAATGACTTCGACAACCGCTTCATCAGGCAGGTGGAGGCGGATACCGTCAAGCGGGTGAAGCAGCGGATAGGCAAGATGCTGCACAAGGTGCAGAAGGAATATCGCGCAGATGTCATCGGACTGGGCGAACAAGTGAGAATTCATTATCCGCGGGTGTGGGAAAAAATAAAAGGGGATTGGGATGACATCTTCGCTGATGCATCCATCCGGTATAGCGTGAAGGCGAAAGTGAAAGAGTTCGGCACAACGAGTATCAAAATACAATAACGAACAGGCAGGAATCACTCAAAATAAAGGACGTAAGGAATATATCCTTACGTCCTCTTCTTTAAGCTGCCCGTCTGCCGCAGGCATTATCGTTTGCCGTTCGGCTCCATATTTAGCTTGAAGCCTGCAACCAATGCTTGCAGCTCATCGGCGATGCTCGACAGATGAATCGCCGATGCGGCAATCTCCTCCATCGATGCGTTCTGCTCCTCGCTGGCGGCAGCCACCATGTCCATCTCGTTGGCGGTATCGTGGCTCATGACGCTGACCTCGTCGAAAGCGACAATCATCGCTTCATTGGACAGCGACAATTGCTCGCCCACGTGAGCTACCTGCCCGAGCTGCGTGTCGATGTTGGCAATTGCGCTGTACATGTCAGCGAAGCAATGTTCGACGGACTGCGTCAGCTCGCTTCCAGCTGAGGCGGACTCCACGCCTTCCTCCATGCGGTGCAGCATGAGACGGGCCCGCTCCTGTATATCACCGATAAGTGATGCGATCTTGCTGGCAGCGGTTCCCGCCTGGTCTGCCAGCTTGCGCACCTCCTGAGCGACGACAGCGAAGCCGCGTCCTTCTTGGCCCGCTCGCGCAGCCTCGATAGCGGCGTTCAGAGCGAGCAGGTTCGTCTGCGAGGCGATAGCTTGGATGAAGCCGGTAATGCCGCTAATTTCCTCGGCCACTTGGTTCAAGGTCTCCGTCTCTGCCTTGGAGCGGTTGGAATGGTCGAGTATGGCAATCATTTGCCGCTTGGCCGCGCTGAGCGCCTCCTCACCGGTATTCGCCAATTCATTGATATGCTGCGACGCTTCCGTACTTGCGTGTACGATGCGGAGCGTATTCTCCAGCTCTCTACGGGTAATCTCCGAAGTCTGCTTGACTGCTTGCACGCTGCTGTTCATATCGGAGGACTTCGCCGATACTTCCTGCATCGAGGCGGCCACCTGTTCGATCGTGCTGACGTTCTGCTCCGAATTAGCGGACAGCTCCTGTGAAGCAGCAGATACTTGCTCGGAATGGGTGCTGATTTCAATCAGCACATCGGACAGAGAACGCGACATTGCATTGAAATTCGTTTCAAGCTGACCGATTTCATCGATTCGTCCATTCTCATTGATACGAACGGTTAAATCCCCTTGAGCGACGGTACCGGTCACCGTCTTTAAGCGCATAATCGGCACGATCATCCGCTTCATAAATATCCAGATAAACAAACCGATCAGTCCGAGCAAAAGGGCGATAAACAAGCCTGCAATCCACTGCAGCTTGCTCGTCTTCTCTGCAATTTCGCTCGAGTCCAGGACAGAGACGACGTTCAATCCGAGAGCATTCCGTTTGTCATAGCTGTAATATTCCTTGCGGCCTTCACCCGCGAGCATGAACGTTCCTTGCTCCTGCTTGCGCATGTCCTCGAATTGTTCGCCCTTCACGGGCTCACCCTTTGTAAAGTGCGGGTGGGACATCGTAACATTGTTGCGGTCGAATAAACTTACATATCCCCGATCTCCGATCGTGAATGAGCCGACCATCTCATTCAAGTTATCGATCGCGACATCGATGCCGGCTACACCGGAGCCGTCTGCTGTTGTTTTGGAAAAGGTAATGACATAGCTGCCGCTCATGACGTCAATATAAGGATCCGTCATGGCCAGCTGCCCTTTCTGTTTCATAGCTTGTTTGTACCAACCGCGTGTAGTCGGATCATAGTCGGTTTTTTCATTTTCGGAAGAGGTGTAGAAGTTCCCTTTTGAAGATACGAATGCGGCAAGCACATTATCCGAATCTTTCGCCACGTTGCGAATGCGGTCGTATATGTAGGTGTCGCGGTTCTGCCCAGGGGGAATGCTGAGGTCAGCAAGACTGCTTATCGTAACGGAGAAATCTTGTTGCGTTTCATTAAACACTTGGTTCATCATCGTGGTAACCTCGTCGACTTGGGACAGCAGCTCGCGCTCCAGCTGGTTGCGGGCTAGATGGGTCAACGTATAGCTTAGTACAACAGAAGGAATGACGACAAGCGCAATGAGAAGAAGCAACATCTGTTTGGTCAAGGATGCTTTATAACGGTCAAATAACTTTTTCATAATGAGTGGTAACTCCTCTCTAGGATGAAAAGATAATGAAGATCATGTTGTGGCAAAAGTATTTATCGGTATCTGGAGAAAAAAGTGAATATGGTAACCGTTCTCAATATTAATGTAAATATTGGTAAGGTGATTATAGAAGAAATTAATGTGCATAGAGGCGTGTGTGAAAGCGGTTGTACTAGGTTGAACTGCCTGATTTCATCAAAAAGCAACACTTTTTCTCATCAACAGCCGTTATAAGGAATAGAGACTTTCTAAATCATGTGAACCTTTCGTATTGTTTAGAAACTCTAATTGTTAGGCATCAGAACGGAGAATCAAATTATTCAGCTAGGCAGTTGAGAGAGGAGAAACTTATGAAGTTAGTATTTGAACCAGGCAAACGCCGCTGCGGATTCATCTTGCTATTCGCATGTGCCATGCTGATCCTTACCATATTATGGCCGGCAAGCATGCATGCTCAAGGCAATACAGCTGCAGCTTCATTTAAATTGAAGGCTCAAGCCAAATCCTTATATCTTGTCATTGGCAAGGAAGCCGACGTGCCGAAGGTGAACGCTGTATATAAGGACGGCAGAATAGAAGATGTTACCGGATCCATCACGTGGCAGTCCAGTTCGGACGTGTTGACTATCGTTGGAGGCAAGGTGAGCGGCAGATATGGCGCCTCAGCGAAGCTGAAAGGCACATACGGCAATCAGACGGTTACCGTTCCCGTACGCATTCAAGAGGACTTCGTGAAGTATGGGGTGGAGCCATCTTCCGTCACATTAAGTGCGGGGTCCTCCAAGCCGATTAAAGTAATGGGTTATTACTCCAGTGGCAAGAAAGTATCGATCGCAAATAAAATCCAATGGAAATCCGGAAATGAGCAAGTTGCGAGGGTAAGCGGCGCTATGATAAAAGGAGTGGCAGAAGGCAGTGCGACCGTGACGGGCGTTTTTGGCGAGCAAAAGTTCGAAGTTCCCGTGCAGATTACACCGAAGATTAAAAAATTAACCGTAACGCCTGCGAAGCTGGTTCTGACACCCGGTAAATCAGCCGCTTATTCCGTTCAAGCCATTTATGAAGGCGGGCGCAAGGTGGATGTCTCATCGCAGGTGACTGTTAAAGTTTCCGGCACGGGCATTCAAGTGAGCAATGGCACCGTTACGGCTGCAGGTCAGTCGAAGGGCAGTGCGAGCGTAAAACTGTATTATGGAGGAAAGGGAGTATCGCTGCCTGTCAGCCTGCAGGAGAGCTTGGCGAGCATCGAGGTGCAACCGACGTCTCTCGTTATCGGGGCCGGAGCCTCTAAGCCCATCAAAGTGATCGGCACCTATTCCAGCGGAAAAAAGGTGTCGCTTGCGAGCAAGGTCGCATGGACATCCGGAAATGGGCAAATCGCTAAAGTGACGGGTGGCAGCGTTAAGGGGCTGACGGAAGGCACGACGAAAGTCGTCGGCGTTTACGGTGACCGCACGTTTGAAATTCCAGTTCAGGTCACGCCGAAGCTGCAGAAATTGACGGTCACGTCATCGAGCTCAAAGCTCGCGCCGTATCAAACAACTACTTATCGGGTACAGGCCGTGTCCAGTCAGTGGTAACAGCACCGATGTAACGTCGCTCGCCCAAGCCAAGTCAAATGGGAAAGCAACCGCCAATCAGGGCACGATCACTGCGGTGAGCAAAGGCAAGGCCGTCATTACATTTACATACGGCGGCAAAAAAGCATCCTTGCGTATCACGATAGAGTAGCATCGAGGCACAATGATGTGTGTGATGGCAACAAATCATAATAACGGGCACAGCTTCGCGTAACAGCGAGTGCTGTGCCTTTTGTCATGTGCGGAACACGCGCAGCGGAATCATTTTATGAGGAAATTAAAAAAAGGAAAGCCAAAACCGACCGCCGTCTGTCTAATAGTACGTATTCGAAAAGATTACTTTTCAGCACCGAGAAGGTTGCAAGAACTTGAAGAAGGAGGAGCGGAGTGTAGGCGAGGCTACATGAGCACCTGAAATGTTTCCAAAGGAAACATGCTTCGGAAGCATAAGCTCTTCGAGAGTGAATGCAAGATTCGATGTCGAATGGCATTCTTGAGATACTTCGTGATCAAAAGTGGACTTTTTGAATAACCTCTAACGGGGAAAGGGAAAGGGTAGAGCAAGGGTATTCCCAGCCCGTCAATCTGGAAGTGACGGATCAGGGCATTACGCTCAGGGTGAGGGAAGTGATGGTCGATCCATTCCGCGTATCGCTTATGTACGGGATTGAGAAGGACGGTAAGCCGATTAATCCGGATCTGTTGTTTACCGATTTCATGTCAATGAAGCCTGACACGGATCCGTACATAAACAACTATGTGGTTACCGACTTGGACGGAAATGATCTGAAAGGCGTCAATCTGCCGCTAGCGCGTACCCATGGCGACAACGCGATTCTCGAGGTCGGGATTGATGACCCGACACAAGGGTACTTCATTCGCTCTCCGAAGGATATTCCGGACACGATCGTCGTTCATTTCGACATCAATCTGCTTGGGGAGACGAAGAGGAAGTGGCAGTTGAAGGTTCCGGTATCGCTGGCCCCAGCCAAGAGCGCGACCAACTTCATTCCGTTGAACAAGCGCTATGAGTCTCCATTTGGCTTCAAGCTGGACTTTCTCCAGCTCCGGCATGGGCCGAGCAAGTCGGAGTTGCTCGGCGACATTCGCGAATCTCAGGCTTGGAGGAACCAATATGGGACGTTGGGACCGCAATTCCTGTACCGCATAAAGGACGAGCAAGGGCAGGTTGTGGCGGCGTGGGACGGTATTAACGACATGACCTATAGTCTTGAAAGCAAAAATGCGCTCCTTAAGCAAAGCAGCGGAGGAGGCACCACGGGCCGGATGCTCTACCGTCATGCGTTCCTTCCTTTCGGCGATGCCAAAGGTCTGAAGCTGGAGTTGGATGCGGTATACACGCAGAATCCGGTCAAGACGCCTTTTGTCGTCACCTTCTCGCCGGAGGAACTACTCGGGCATCCGCTGGAGAAGAACTATGATGGCAAGCAGCTTACGTTCAGAGTGCGCAAAAAGACGGATGAAGCGGCGGAGCCAGTCCCTTATGGCAATACCAAGGCCGAGTTGAAAGGACGGGGATTCATTCTCGAATTGGATCAGCGGCTGGATCAGCGAAAACGCGCTGGTTTTTGGAAGCAGAAGGCCGTGCCGCTATCGTGAGCGTGGACGCAACGACAAATGAAGTGCTGACGGTTAGTTTGAATTACGACATATCTGACTTGCCAGACAATTACGCGGAGGCGTTGAAGACCGCGCAAGCCGAATATAAGCAACAGATGGGTACGCACAAGGAGGTGTTTGCTTCGGTAAGCTACTACTACAATCGCGGCAACGGGCAAGAGCTTATGACCTTCAGCATGAAGCAAGAGGAGGGAGAAGTATTTATACAGCCTAATCTTGTCAGCGTAGATTTGAAAACGGGCAAAGTGGCCGGTTACTTCTTGTTCCCCGGATTAGCCAAAGCGGATGCCAAGATGAAGCAATTGGCGGAGCAAACCGTAAAGAACATGCCGCAAGCTAATGAACTTCCTTTCCAAGATGTTTTTCATTACAAGGACGGGCCTATCAACATATTGGAGTTCCGTAATATGGCCGTCGACGGGAGCGCGCGGCAAGGCGGGAAGAAGGCGCAAAAAGCGGTTCAGTCCGTGACGATCGGGGCAGAGAGCAACAAGGTGCTCGAAGTCGTCATCAGTCCGAACAGGGAAATCTGAGCCGAATTCATCTGGCCGTGGATAGTAACAATCGCAAATAAAAGTGAGGCATTTCTGTAATAGTACGTTGCTGTGAATGGAATTGTTCATCCAAGCGGGTTGTTGATTTAAATCAGCAGCCCGTTTTTCGTTGTCTTTTCTTCTATATTCCGATTATTTTGTGTAAACTGAAAGGATATAGAATGCGGCTTTCAGGGTAGAACGCCGTCAAAGTGGAGGTACTTGTGGTTGTCACAACTGGGACTGTCCGTTAATGAATTCAACCGTTTAACCGAACAGATGAAGCGTCACTTCAGCTATTCCACGCTGGAACAGGGCTGGCGTTATTACCGCAAGCAAGCCGTGTCCGGGATGCAGGCAGAGGTGAATGCAGAGGTTAAGTCAAGCAAGGAGCAGTGGATAACGGCGGAGGTGCATGAAACGAAGCGCTACCGTGTCCGCTTCAACGTGAAGCAAGTAAAGCGAAGCGATTGCACATGTCCGGACGGTGGATATTGCAAACATATGGCTGCCGTGTTCTTCCAGCTGTGCGAGCAGACCGGCGGCAAGCCAGAATTGTATTTGGCCGAATTCCGTCAAGTATATATCGACGAGGAACGCCACCGAGCGGCTACGCGCAAGCGGGCGGAGCAGAAGGCGGAGCTTGAGCGCCGCAAGCAGGCAAGGCAGATGACCTTGTCACCGTCGGCTCCGGCCAAGGAATGGCATGATTTTTTTCATAAAAAGTATGGCAAGGCATTCACCGACTTCCATTCGCCAGTGACCGGCATTGTGAAATGGACGAAGGAGGAGCTGTATCGTGCTGCCGACGTGCTGCCGAAGCCGATTGTGCCCTTGTACCATATGCATGTGCTGTTGTTCCTCATTCAACAGCTGTCCATCCGTTATCGCCATGGAGGCACCACGGGAATTCAAGGCAGGGATGCTCCCGTTGCAGAAGTCGTGGCGCCGTGCCTGAATCAATTGCAATCCTTGGCGGAATCTTTCGTGCTCTCATCTATACCGTCTGTCTACGAGAAGCATGTATCTGACTTGGGCGTGATGGCTGAGGCGATTGCTTTCTCGGAAGAGGAATCGCCAGTGGACGGGCTGGAGCCGTTCGCTGTGCTATGGTCGACGGTGCTCAATCGGCGTGAATGGATGGAGGAAGCTTGTGAGCGGCTCAAGACGATGCTTGCTCCTATATCCGCGTTGCGGCCGCGGAGGAGGGATGCCATCCGTGCCGCGCTCCTTCATCTTGAGGTGATGCTCGGATACGAAGAGCAGGCGGTAAAGCGCTTGAACGAGCTGACGTATTATAAGGAGCCGGGGCGTTATTGGATGTATCTGCATGAGCACGTGCGGCACAATCGGCTGGATCGTCTCGCAATCTGGTTGGAGGCGCTCGCGCCTTTCGTGCGCCAGTCAGGCCGCCGTGAAGATATGAAGCAATATTGGGAATTTTGGGAGTGTGTATATGAACTGGCACAGGACCAGGCTGGAATGGAGTCGCTTATCTTAACGTTAATGCCAGGCGTATATCCTTATTTGTCTGCCTTTCTGTTGGATCGGCAGCGCTACCGGGATTGGGCGGAAATCCAATTGCTGCAGCGCATCTCTCCGGAAGAAGTGGCGCCTTCAGAGCTGGACATCGTGGAGCGTGCCGCGCCAGAAGTGGTGCTGCCGCTGTACCATCAAGCTGTGGAGCGGCATATCGAGGAGCGCAGCCGCGAGCATTACCGTGCTGCGGTGCATCTTCTGCAGCGCATGCATCGATTATATGAGAACATTCACTCGCTTTCCGTATGGGAGCGGTATATGGACGGTCTCTTCGATCGCTACTCCCGCCTGAGGGCGCTGCAGGAGGAAATCAAAAGAGGGGCGCTGATTGTATGATAGAACGAGCGTTGTCTTGGATGGTGGAAATCCGCAGGCGCGGGGATGGAAGCTTCTTTTTGTTCAATACTGGATTACTGCGCGATATACAGGCGCTTAAGCATATGTTGTTCGCTTGGCACGCGCCTTCCTTCTACGGCACGATGCTTCGCACGGAAGAGGACGATCGTAAAGAAGGAATCGTGGTGACAGCATCAGAGCTGCTTGAGATGGTAACGCAGCCGGCTACGGCTCGCTGGGCGGAAGTGGCGCAGGGCGGCAGCCTCCGCATTGCGGCACAGAGCGCCAAGCTTTACGGGAAGATAGTTGCCGAGGGGCGATTTCAACCTTCTTACACCAAATGGAAGCAAGGGTCGTTCGGGTGGGACTTGCTATTGACGGAGACGGAACAAACCGAATGGACTGATCTTCACGAACAAGCCTGCTTGTTGGGGGATGATGGTGCAGGATTGTCAGATTGGTTCGACGGCCTGATGGCAGAACTGCTGCAGCAGCGTGATGTTGAATATTCGGTATTGTGGCGAAAGGCAGTAAGTGCCAGACCGGAATTAGAGGCTCTGCGCTTGCCTGTAGAGCGTTCTCCTTGGTGGGATGAGCAGGATTGGCTGAATTCCATCAGATGGGAGCAGGACGACACTCCATTCCGTGTCGTGCTGCGCTTGGATGAACCGGAAGAAGATCGCGGTCCTTGGAGCTTGCATGTGCTGTTGCAAGACAAGAATGATGCCGATCATCAGCTTGCATGCAAATTTGACCGCATAGCGGGAGAGGCTGCTCGCGAAGAGGCGAGGCAGGCAGCGAAGGGAATTGCAGAAGGCGTTGCAACTGCTGCAACAGGTGCTGCGGAAGTGGGAGCAGAAGGCGATATGGACCATTCGGACATACAAGCTGATGAGGAGACAGAAGAGCAAGTCTCCCCAGTCATCGGCTCGTTCCCGGAACTATGGCTTCCGTTCATCGGCCCTCGGCTCAAGCGGGATGTCGACAAGCTGCTGCAGATTTTGCCTTGGCTGGCGAACGACGAAGGAAGCAGCCGCATGAAGACGCGGTTGACCGAGACAGAGGCATGGCAATTTCTCGCTGACGGGAGCCTGCTTCTGGCGGAAGCGGGTTTCCACGTCGTAGTACCTGCCTGGTGGCAGAGGGTGCGCCAGATGAAGACGCGGCTCAAAGCCAAATTAACTTCTTCCGCCGGCCTCTCATCGGTGTCTATGATCGGCCTGGAGCATATGGTGCAGTTTGATTGGAAGCTGGCGGTCGGGGATTTGCAATTAAGTGAAGCCGAATTCCGAACGCTGATTGAAGAAGATCGCAGGCTTGTGCGTCTGCACGGTCAATGGATTCAACTGAATCCGGAAGAAGTAGAGCAGATTCGCAGCATGATGAAGAAGGTTGGTAGCGAAGGAGTCACCTTGGGCGAAGTGCTGGAGCTGCATTTAAACGCGGAGCGGGCGCGGCTCGAGGAGGAATTGGGCGAGGATGCGCTACAGCGGGGCAATGAAATGCAGCTGGAAATGGAACTGAACGAACAGCTGCAGCAACTCATCGGCAACCTGCAGCATCATTCGTCGGTCCCGCAGTGCGAAGCGCCAGCCGCGCTTCAAGGGACGCTGCGCGCTTATCAGGCCGAAGGGTACTCCTGGCTTATGTTCATGCGGCGCTTCGGCCTCGGGGCCTGTCTTGCCGATGATATGGGACTCGGGAAGACGATACAGTGGATCGCTTATCTTCTGCGTGTGAAGGAAGAAGCGCCTGCAGGAGGGCCCTCGCTTCTCATCTGCCCGACATCGCTTATCGGCAATTGGCAGAAGGAGCTGCAGCGCTTTGCGCCCCAATTGCGCGTCCGCTTGCACTACGGGCCCACTCGGATTAGAGGGGCTGGCTTCTTGAATGAGATTGGAGATGCCGACGTCGTTATCACGACCTATACGCTCGCTCTGCTGGACCGCGAGCAGCTGCGGATGACAACGTGGAATTCACTCTGTCTCGATGAAGCGCAAAATATTAAAAATCCGTATGCCAAGCAGTCCGTTGCGATTCGCAAGCTGAACGCGCAGCACCGCATCGCTTTAACGGGGACGCCGATGGAGAACCACCTAATCGAGCTGTGGTCGATTATGGACTTTCTCAATCCGGGCTATCTCGGCACGCTGTCACAGTTCCGGCGAACGTATGTGAATCCGATTGAGCGGACTCAAGATGCGGAGTGGACCATGCTCGTGCAGCGGCTCGTACAGCCATTCCTGTTGCGCCGTTTGAAGAAAGACCCAGAGATTCAACTGCATCTGCCCGATAAAAATGAATCCAAGGTTTACGTGCCGCTCACTGCGGAGCAAGCGTCCGTATATGAACAGACACTGCAGCAGTTGTTCGGCGACCTGGAGCAGCTCGGGACGATGGAACGCAGAGGGCGTATTCTTGCGGCGTTGACGAAGCTGAAGCAGGTATGCAATCATCCGGGGCTGCTTAATAAAGAAGCGGCGGCCCGTTCGGGACCGGAACGTTCCGGGAAGCTAATCCGTTTGCTGGAGATGCTCGCCGAGCTCAGGGCTGAGAATGAGCGCAGTCTCATCTTTACCCAATATGCGGAGACTGGCCGACTGCTGCAATCCGTTCTTGCGAAGGAGCTGGGGGAGAAAATACCTTTCCTTCACGGCGGAGTGCCGAAGGCGGATCGAGATAGCATGGTGCAGCATTTCCAGGACGATACGTTGCCTGAAAATGAGCGTCCTGGCGTGTTCATACTGTCCTTGAAGGCTGGGGGAACGGGGCTGAATCTGACGGCCGCCAATCACGTATTTCATTATGACCGCTGGTGGAATCCCGCGGTCGAGAATCAGGCGTCTGACCGCGCCTACCGTATCGGGCAGACCCGCAACGTGCAAGTATATAAGCTGATCGCCCTCGGTACATTGGAAGAGCGGATAGATGATATGATCGAGCAGAAGCAGGCGTTGAGCGAGCAAATTATTGGCACCGGCGACAAATGGATAACGGAGATGTCCACGACCGAGCTTAGGGAATTGTTCGCGCTGCGCAGCCAGTGGATGGATTGAGCAAATGAAAGATATAGGAATCGAAATAAAGAAGCACACATCGCAATTATTTGCGGCGGTTGTGCTTCTTTTTGCAATGATACCCCTCCTGTCTTGAATAATATTCCTTTCTTTACAAACAATACGATTCAAGTGTGTGTTCAAAAGGGGACTTTTTGAACAACCTCTTCAACAGGAGGATGATGAGGATGTGCAGGAGATTTTCATTAACGGCGGATTTACCGGAGGTTACGCAATATTTTCAAATTAACAGAGTGATGTTCCATTACAAGCACCGGTTCAACATCAGCCCGACGCAGACGGTTCCGGTCGTGCTGCAAACAGGCGGCGAACGAATACTGGATGAGTACCGGTGGGGAATGGTCCCGTTTTGGGGCAAAGACTCGCTGAATGCGGACATTTATGCGGTACATGAGAATTCTGCCTATTGGAAAGTCGTTGAGCGGCAAAGGTGCATTATTCCTTGCAGCGGGTTCTATTATTGGCGGCAGGAAGGAAAGAAGAGCTATCCGATGCGTGCGGTGCTGCGGACGAGAGGAATCTTCGGAGTGGCCGGACTGTATGATATATGGAAGGATTCGCGCGGCGAGGAGTACCGTACCTGTACACTACTCATGACCCGGGCCAATGATCTGATTGCGGAATTTGATGCGCGGATGCCAGCGATTTTGGAGCAGAGTGAGGCGGAGGCCTGGCTGAACAGTGAGACGACAGAAGTAGAGGCGTTGGCCCGCATGCTGCGTCCTTACAGCCCGGCGCGAATGAATGTCTACCCGGTGTCGCCGCTTGTCAATAACGACTTGTATGATACTTCGGACTGCATCAAAGAGATGGATTTGAAAGTCGCATGGGTAAAAAATTGAAAGCACGCAAATCCGAAGCCGCTGCCCTATCGGGTAAGCGGCTTCGTTGATCCCGGTGAATTGGAGAGGGCAGACATATAGAAGTTATCCGGCAGTATCGTTGTCATGCATGAACGTTTTTTACAATCGAATACCGGACGGTATAATAGATTCAAGATGCAAAGAAGTCGTTCCTTCACCGCGGAAGAGGCTCAAGGTGCTGCGGGAAGCTGTGTGAACGATAAAAGGAGTGGATATATCCGTGCAGCGAAATGCTTACCCGGAATGGTCGTGGTCGCCGTCGCGGCATACGTTGTTCGAAGAGTGCCGCCGCAAATATTACTATCACTATTATGCTGCGCATAACGGCTGGTTGGCCGATGCGCCGGAGCTAGCCAAGCAGGCGTATCGCCTGAAGCAGATGACGAACCTGTATCTGGTATTTGGAGATGCGATGCATAAAATGGCGGAGACGACGCTGATGCAGTTCAATCAGGCAGGGCGCCTGCTGGAAGCGGATGAGCTGACGCGGCGAGTGCGCAACTTGTTGAATCAAGCGTATAAGGATTCATTAGATCAAGCGGCATGGCGGGAGCAGCCGAAGAAGCGCACGATGCTGCATGAGATGTATTATGACGGCGAGCTTCCGCACCATGTAACCGACACGATTAAACGCCGCATTCCGATACTTGCGGACCGATTTTTAGGAAGCCGCAGCCTGCAGCAGTTCGTCCAGGAGCAGCAAGCTCGCCTGCTGGAAATCGAACGGCTCAATACGATCGAGGTAGCGGGTACGAAAGTGTATGTGAAGCTTGACTTCATGTTCCGCCAAGATAATCGGCACGTCATAGTGGATTGGAAGACGGGACAGGAAGACGAACGGAACAAGACGCAGCTGAGGCTGTATGGTCTGTACGTGCATCGGATGTACGAAGTGCCGTATGAACGTCTTGATATACGAACGGAGTATTTGCTGAGCGGACAATGTTACGAGGATCAGGTCGAAGGTGAAGAGATGGCGGAGTTAGAGCGGCACGTGGTCACAAGCATTCAGTTGATGAGAGATTATTTGGCGGAGCCGGCGATCAACCGCCCGTTATCGGTAGATTCCTTCGAGCCGACAGAGAATGCTCGCCGCTGCCGCCGCTGCGCATTCCTTGAAATATGTGAGTATGGACAGCGGTCGGAAGACACTTCCTCCGCCTCTTGAGCTTAGCGCCGTCGTCAGAAATCGAGTGGCATGAACAAAAGGAGAACCAAACTGAAGCAACAGTATGGAAAAGGAAGGGGGATGGACAGATGACGGAAGAGGTGAATAGGGGGGCGGAACAGGTAGAGGACTCTACGGGACCGACGTTTTTTGTGCCGCTGCCGCCAGATGGGCGGTATTCCCGTGGCACGTATCAGCACGATGCAGTTACGCTGGCCATGATGATGCTCGGCAGTGTGCTGGTGCGCAGGACGGAAGCGGGCATCATCAGGAGCCGAATTGTTGAGACGGAAGCTTATGCCGGTCCTGAAGATAAAGGCTGCCATGCTTATAATGGACGGCGGACGGCGCGGACGGAGACGATGTTCCATGACGGCGGAACGGCCTATGTCTATTTCATTTACGGCATGTATCATTGCCTGAACGTGGTGGCGAACGCAACGGACAAGCCGGAAGCGGTGCTTATCCGGGCAATCGCGCCGCTGACGGACGACGATGAAGCGAGAATGAAGCAGTTCCGCCGCATTCGTTCGCGGAAAGCGGCGGATTTATGCAACGGTCCGGGAAAGCTCTGTCAGGCGCTGCAGATCGATAAGCAATGCAACGGCATAGATATGATGCATAGCGATGATCTGTGGATGGAAGGCGGGACATGGCCGGGGGCGGACAGGATTGTGTGTGCGCCGCGCATCAACATTCCGTATGCGCAAGAATATGAGAGCAAGCTGTGGCGGTTCTATGTGCAGGATGATCCGTACGTGTCGGTTAACGATAAGCAGGCCGTGCCGTTGACGGCGGCTTGGAGCGCGTTGTATGAAGCAGAGTGATTGGACAAGCGTTAGGCTAAAGGGAGCGACGGTAAGACGGTAATCTATGGTGTATCCTGTCGGTAATGAAGATGCCGAAAAGGGGATGCGCCTTTTTTCCATATCCTTTCAACAGAGAACATGTTGTCGGTCTACTGTGCAACGGTCCTTACGTCCACTCTCCCATACAGTCAGGGAGGATACTGACAGGGATATGGCACATGCTGTTAGGTATAGATACCATGGCAATAAGCAGCCGATTATGATGACAGTGAACCAGAATTGTCATAGGTCGTGTCGTCTCCTGATGGAAGGGGAGAGTGATGCAAAGGGACGGTTGGGGGAATCCCCTTCAGTGTGAATGCATCACTGCACGAACAGAACATTTCGTTAATAATGAAGTGTCCATGCCTTACAATTTTACAGAGGCATTCAAACACTGCCGCTCATTTTTGTAAGGTGCCGATAAAGTTTTTTCATAACATTAAAATATTCGTTTGAATTTACGAACGAGTCGTTGTATACTACAAATATATAAACATTCAAACATTAGTTTGATTATTGTAATGTTTACGATTATCTTGCAAATGCAGTTCCGCTTTTCAATTTACATGCTTAATATTTAATCAACTTTACAACAATATACTGGTGAGGTGACGCAAATGGCTGCACGGAAAATAATGAAGTCTGACGAGAATGGGCTTGACCACGTGAAAGACGACGTATGTGAAATCGTATGCTACGATACAGAAAAGATTAACTCCTTAAAAGGGCGTGTAGAGGATAACGAAGTACAGGGAATGGCGCAGATGTTCAAAGCGCTGTCCGATCCGACACGCATGAAAATGGCGTGCTTGCTGGATGAAGGTGAGGAACTGTGCGTCTGTGATATGGCGATATTGACTGGACAATCGATAGCGACGACGTCCCATCATTTGCGCTTGATGAAGTCGCTTGGCATCGCCAAGTCGCGCAAGGAAGGGAAGAACGTCTTTTATACATTGAACGACCATCATATCAGTACGCTGATTCGGATGACGCTTGAGCATCTCAGAGAGGAGCATTGCCATGACGACACGGGGCATTCCACAACAAACTGATGAACGAGCCGCATATCGTGTGCAAGGGCTGTCTTGCGCCAACTGCGCGAAGGGTCTGGAGGAGGAAATACGCCGCCTTGACCATGGAGACAATGCCGTCCTGAATTATAACAGCGGCACGCTGAAGCTGAGCCGCAACATTGATATGGCCAAAGTGAAGCGTATATTGCGAACGGATGGAGCTAGAATTGTCGAGTCAGGGTCTGGGGCAAGCTCGAAGTCGAAAGGGCATTCTCATGCTGAGGGACATAATCATTCACACGCCGACAGTCACGATCACGCTCATGGCCATGATCACGACCATGGGCATGAACATGGCGATGGTCACGGGCATGACCACAGCCACGGAGATATGAAGAAGATGAAGTGGTTCCTCGGCAGCTCCGGTATTTTATTTATCTCTACCTTTTTGTTGGATGGCCGGATTCCGAGCGCGTTTCTTATCGCCGTATATTTGTTGGCTATGCTGTTAAGCGGACATGTGACGTTCCTGAAAGGCTTGCGCAACCTGATCCGCCTTCGCTTCAACATGGATACGCTGATGACGGTGGCTTTGACCGGTGCGGTGTTGATCGGAGAGTGGAAGGAAGCGACGCTCGTTGCCATTCTGTTCGGTCTGAACGAATTGCTTGAGGGCTATGGGATGGAGCGTGCGCGCCAATCGATGGAAGCACTGCTTGCAGTAGCGCCGAAGCAGGCAACAGTACTGCGGGATGGGCAGTCGGTGACGATCCCGATTGAACAGCTCGTCATGGGCGATACAGTACTCGTTCGTCCCGGAGAGAAGATTCCTTCCGATGGTACGGTGCTTGAAGGGCATAGCGCCGTTAATGAGGCGGCTATTACAGGGGAGTCGCTGCCGGTATCGAAACAGAACGGCGACGTGGTGTTTGGTGGCAGCGTGAATACAGACGGCGTCTTGAAGGTGCGGATTGATAAGGCGTACGAGGATTCATCGCTCGCGAAAATACTGCATCTCGTTCAGGAAGCGCAGGATACGAAGACGCCGACGGAATTGTTCATCGACCGCTTTGCGAAGGTGTATACACCAATTATTATGATTGTGGCTGCGCTTGTCATTCTCGTACCGCCGCTGCTGTTCGATGGAGACTGGTACAAGTGGCTTTATCAAGGGTTGGCTGTACTCATTGTCGGTTGTCCGTGCGCGCTCATTCTATCGTCGCCAATTGCCATTGTGAGCGGGATTACCCGCACTGCCCGCAACGGTATTCTCGTAAAGGGCGGCGTTCACTTGGAGCAGCTCGGCAAGATTGAAGCACTCGCCTTCGACAAAACGGGTACGCTGACCAAAGGGGAACCCGCTGTGCAGGCGGAATCGATTTACCAGCCGGACCAATTCTATCAAATAGTCGGTGCGGTGGAGCAAGCCTCGTTGCATCCGCTCGCCAAAGCTATTATTCGATACTTAGAAGCGAAGGGCGAAGCGGCGTTCCCAGAACCGTCGCATAGCGAGACGGTTCCGGGTGAAGGCATCCGTGCCATCATCGACGGAGTGACGTATTGGGTCGGCAGCGAGCGCGTGCTGGATAAATTGGCGCCGCAAGGAGAGGCCGCGGAGCGCGTGCAGAAGGCGCGTGAAGAAGCGGAACAGCTGAAAGCGCGCGGTCTGACGCTCGTCGTAGTCGTCTCCGAGCATACGCAAGAGCCGCTCGGATTGTTCGGACTCGCAGACGAAATTCGCGAAGAGAGCAAAGATACGATCGCAGCGCTGCATGCAGCAGGCGTCAAGCATACGGTCATGCTGACTGGAGATCATGCGCAATCGGCACGGCAAGTTGCAGATAATGTGGGCGTAACCGATTGGTATGCGCAGCTGCTGCCGCAGCAGAAGGTTGAGAAGATTAAGGAACTGTCGCAGCAATACCGTGTCGCCATGGTTGGCGACGGCATCAATGATGCGCCGGCGTTGGCTTCGGCACAGCTTGGAATCGCGATGGGCAAAGGAACAGACAGCGCCATCGAGACGGCCGACATCGTGCTGATGCAGGATCATCTTGGCAAGCTTCCGATTGCGATTCGTATTTCCCACAAGGTGAACCGGATCATCCGCTGGAACATTGGCATTACATTGGTTCTTAAAATTGTTGCGCTGCTGCTCACCATTCCAGGATGGTTGACGCTTTGGATCGCTATTCTGTCCGATATGGGCGCGACCATCTTAGTGACACTGCTCGGACTTACGATTCTGCTTGGCAAAGATCGCGAATAAGCATCTTATAACATAGAAGGCCGCTATCCCTCCTTAACGGGCGGAGCAGCGGCCTTTTTCGCAGCGAAGCTACATTGGGGAAGTTGTTTTTTCATAGATGTTAAATCCGCTCGAATGGCTCCCTTTATACTCATATCCAATACTCTGGTAGAAGGCGTTCAGCGCATCATTGCTTGCGATGCAATCCAAGCGAAGCCGGTCTTTGCCAGCGAATGAGATTCCTTGATCCACCCATCTCATCATTGCTGCGCCGAGTCGTCTGCCGGAATAAGCGCGATGAATGGCCAGTCGATGCAAATAAATGCTGCTCTCGTGCCCCTCTTCTCCCCATAGGGAGCAGTCCCATTCACTCGGCTGCTGCAGCATCATGATGACACCGGCTATCTGATCGCCCTGCTTGAAGACGAACACGTCTCCGTTTGCAATCGCGCCGGTCATATTATGTGTGTCTTCACCTTCCAATAATCCACTCCATTGGCTAGAGCCTTTGCTTCGCAGCCATTCGGCCGTCTGTACCAACAGCGACATCACTGCGCTCGTATCTTCTGGTGTTGCTTGAGCCGCTGCAATGTCGTCAGCAATCATATCTTCTTTTATAGTGAATTCACTCATATCTCCACTCCTCTCGTACGTTTCGCTGCGTCCATAATAATGCTATTTTAGCGCAATCCTGCAAGGACGACAAAGTGCTGGCGTCAAATATGTCAGGATGGAATGATACCGCAATCAGGAGTAAAAAGTTGGATCGCCGGGCAACCTTAACACCATAAACTAACTGTTACTGTTAAGGAGTGGGCGAAGCGATGAATTCCATTGGCACCGATGGCCGGGGAGACCATACGGCACATCTGCGGCCGGAGGAACGGCCGAACCGGGCATATGCCGTCACAACAACCTATGCCAGACGATTGGCGTGCGTCCTTGCGGTGCTGCTGCTGGCAGGTTGCACCGATACGATGTCTGCCTCCACAGGAGAAGCGGCATTTCATGCAGGAGAGCCGCTTGTTAATGAGCAAGTCATACATGCGCCTTGGATTGCAACAAAGAACACGGTGCGCGTCAATACGAACGACCCGGTCAAAGCGGCTGTAACCATTTCACGGACGGTATGGCCAGCGACTGACGATAACCAGCGGCCGAATGGAGTGGTGCTCGTACCGAATGACGACTGGGCGATTGCCATGGCGGCAGCTGATTTAATTCATTTTCCGAATAACGGACCAGTGCTTTATATTAAGAAGGATGGCATTCCTGACGAAACGCTATCTGAGCTAAAACGGCTAAAACCGAAAGGTTCCCCAGAAAATGGCGGGGTGCAGGCGATCGTGGTCGGTGATGTAGATGCCAGCGTCACGGAAGAAATCAAGGAGCTCGGTTTGCAGGTTGATGTCATTAAAGGCGATCAGCCTGCGAAGGTTGCCGCTGATATCGATGCATATTATACACGGGTGAACAAGGAACAGCCGAAATCGGTCGTCATTGCATCGACAGATGATGCGAAGTTCGCTCTGCCGGCTGTCAACTGGATTGCCCATATGCCGGAGCCGGTGCTCTACGTCAGCAATAAGGGGATCCCACAGGCGACAGCCGATGCGTTGGCGAAGCGGCGCAAGCAAGCGGTCATGTATGTAATCGGGCCAGAGCAAGCGGTGCCTGAAGACGTGGCCAAGGAGCTAGAAGTGTTCGGCAGAGTCGTGCGCATTCAAGGGAAGGACCCGATGCAGCAAGCGATTGCGTTCGCCAAGTATAAAGATAACAAGACGGGCTTCGGCTGGGGCATTACGACGGCGGGGCATAACTTCTCCTTCGTGCGGGAGGGGAATGAATGGTTGGCGATTGCACAGGCTCCGTTCGCGCATCTGGGCAAGCATGCGCCGCTGCTATGGATGAGCGGGGGGCAAGTTCCGGACGATGTGCGGACGTATCTCGAGTCCGTCCGGCCAAGGTACAATACAACGCCGGTGGAAGGGCCTTATAATGCAGCTTGGCTTACGGGAGCCGAAGGGAGCGTAATGCCGAGCGTTCAAAGCGAGATCGATGCCTTGCTTGAGATTGAGCCTAAGAAGGCTGGGAGCAAGAGCAGCCCTCACGCGGGACATCATGGGTAACAAGTTAGAGAGCTTAGCTGTGGACTGACATGGCTAAGCTCTCGTCATGTCAGCCCGGCTTCAAGGCAGAGAAGCGCAGCCGCCTGTAGTCCGCAACCCATTGTTCCTGTACGTAAATGAACGGGCGGCACTCTTCTGTGACAAGCTCGAAGAATCGGCCTTGTTCCTGTGCTGGCAGTGCCTGCACAAAGTCCCCGGCGAAGCTCTCCAGCCAGTAGCTGAGGCCGTCGTCCCCATCCGGCAGCGGAGTGGGACGGTCGAAATGGACGGCGTAATCAACGCGGAACCCGGCCTGCTCCAAGCGCGAGGCGTACTCGCCTATGGTCGGATAATACCAGGGGCTGAGCGCAGCTGCGTCAATTCCGTATTTGGATGACAGCACGTGCGATATTCCGTGCAGAATGGTTCCGACATTGTCCCGCCCACCGAATTCCGCCACGAATCTGCCGCCTGGCTGCAGTGAGGAATATACGTGACGGATAACGTCGTCTGCGTTTTTCATCCAGTGAAGCGCGGCATTGGAGAAGACAGCGTCAAATGATGAGGTGAACCGGTTCGGAAGACTGTTCTCCGCATCGGCGATCTCAAAGGACAGCGTTGGATATTTTCGGCGTGCCTGTTCAATCATGTCCGCTGATTTATCGATACCCTCTGTATGAGCGCCCGAAGCGGCAATCTGTGCAGTAAGATCCCCAGTGCCACAGCCCAAATCAAGAATGCGTTCCCCCTCCTGGGGGCGAAGCAGATCGACAACGTCTTTGCCGTAGACGGAAATGAAGCGCAGCTTATCATCATACAGCTCGGGTTTCCATTCATTATGAGACGGCATATTCATCACCTCGCGTGTAAAGTCGTTCAAAAAGTCCCTAATGTTTATTGTAGTATGGCAGAATTTAGATTATAGGACAAATATATAATACCTATCCCTATTATAGGGTACAACTATATAACATGGGAGATGTTAACAAATAATGGCGTAAGTCACGATTTTAAATGTTTTTTTTGACAAAAGAAATGGAAATATGACGAGCTTTCCAGTACATTTAAACTAGGTGAAAAAAAGTTAGAAGAGGTGAATGTATTGGCAAAGTCATCATCACGCAAAGGTAAAAAAGGAAACGAACGCATGTTTCTCATTATGCTGCCGATTGCCATTATCGTACTGCTCGGTATTATTTTTGTGTTAAATAAACAAGGAGAGAAAATTAAAACGGACGAAATGGCGAACAAGCCAGCGGTAGAATTCAATCTTGAAGGCCAGCCGACGCTTGGTTCAAAGGACGCGAAGGTGTCGATCGTGGAGTTCGGCGACTACAAGTGCCCGGCCTGCAAAATTTGGACGGATCAGCTTTATCCGAAGTTAAAAGCGGATTTCGTGGATACGGGCAAGGCTACGTTTACATTTATGAACAAGCTGGTCATTCCTAAATCCGAGCTGGCTTCCGAAGCGGCAGAAGAAGTATTTCGCCAAAACCCGGAATCGTTCTGGACCTTCCATCATGAATTGTATACATCCCAGCAAAGTGAGCAAAAGGATTGGGTAACAGTCCCGTTCCTTGTTGATTTAGCGAAGCGTGTCGTGCCCGATATTGACGCAGGCCAGCTTGAGCAGGCTTTAAACGATCGCACGATGCAAGGCAAGGTAGCAAGCGATGAAGAGATGGCTCACAAAGCCGGAGTGAACGGCACGCCGACCGTATTCGTGAACGGCAAAGAATTTACGGGACAATGGGATAATTACAGTCAATTGAAAGCGTTTGTTGAGACGGCGCTGAACGAAGCGAAATAATGGATGGGGGCGTGGAAGCTATATGATGGTTATCCGGCGTTACGCCTTGCATTTCGCTTGGCTCGTTTCATTTGTCGCGGCAGGCGGGAGCTTGTATATGAGTGATATTTTACTGTGGGAGCCGTGCAAGCTGTGCTGGTTTCAGCGCATCTTCATGTACCCGATGGTGATTCTGCTCGGCATTGCCGCTTACCGGAATGACCGCAGTGTAGTTCGTTATGCCCTGCCGTTATCGATAGTCGGAGGATTGATTTCGACTTATCATTACATGGTGCAAAAAATTCCTGCAATGGCCAACACATCGCCTTGTCGCTCCGGCATCCCTTGCAATACGGATTATGTGGATGCATACGGATGGATTACGATACCGCTTCTGGCATTCGTTGCTTTTTTGTTCATCACGATATTGCTGCTCCTTGCGCGTAAGCACGAACCACAAGAATAGAGTGCGACGGGTTATCATCAACACATGGGGGAGATAGAATGATGAAATTCGGACTGCAGAAGAAAATGGTGTTCGGCATGCTTATCGTATCTGGAGTTACCTATGCGACAAGCGGTTTCTTTATCTTCGTACTGAAGCCGTATATTGCCCCGAATATGGGCGATATAGCATATGATGCGATTATTTTTATGCTCGGCATATTTTGGACGTGCCTGCTCGGATGGTTGGCCGCAAGCTTGATTGTAAAGCCGCTCATTCAGCTGACGAAAGCGGCGGACGAAGCGGCGCAAGGCCGATTGAGCGTGACGCTGCCTACCTATCGCTTTCAGGATGAAGTTCGGGTCTTGACCCATTCTTTCGGCAAAATGATTCATAACCTTCAAGGGATGATTGTAGAAATTAAGAGTAGTGTAGACATTACAACTCGCAATACTTCCATGCTCAGCGACGCGATGACGCATGCGGCCGAGCAAATTGAGCATATTTCACGCACTGCGGAGGATATGAACCATGGGGCGGAGCAGCAAGCGACCTGGACGGCGCAATCGGCTGCATCGGTAGAAGAAATTCATGCCTCTGCCGTCGCCGTACAGGAACGAGCAGGAGAGACCGAGCGCATGACGGCAGATACGCTGGACACGCTGGCAGAGAGCGAAGATATTTTGAAATCGATCATCGATGGCATGCTGCATGCCGCGGAAGCCGGACAAGCCTCGATTAACTCGGTACAGCGGTTGAACGAGCAGGCTGAGCAGATCGGGGATATATCGATCGCGGTGCGTGAAATTGCGGACCAGACGCATTTGCTCGCCCTGAACGCTTCCATTGAAGCGGCGCGCGCAGGAGAGCAGGGGGCAGGCTTTGCCGTCATTGCGTCCCAAGTCCGGAAGCTGGCGGAACAGAGCGCGGCAGCTGTCAGCAGCATCAACGAGCGGATTGTCCATATGCAGTCCCAAGTGGTGGAAGCAGTGGGGCACATTACGGCTCAGGTCGAGACGGTAAGTCTGGAAGCCGGGAAAAAAGATGATGCTGCGCGTGCGCTCAATACGATTGCTGAGGTAACGAAGCAGGCGTCGACAGCCGTGCATGACATTGCGACGTCGGTCGGTCAACAGACGGAACGGTTCGCGTCCACGTTGCAACAAACGCGGCAAATGGCCGCCGTCGTCAATGAAATGGCGGCAGGCACGCGCCAAGTGGCGAGCGCAACGCAGGAGCAGACGGCTGTCATGGAAGAAATGGCAGCTTCCTCCGACGTTTTGCGTGATCAAGCGAGCCGTTTGAAAGCGCAAATTGAAGTGTTTAAAAGCTGATTATAAGCTATAATTTCATACAGAATGATTGCGACCTGCACACTTTTGAGTGATGCAGGTTATTTTTTGCAACATTTGTGCATATAGAGGTAAATAAAATGCATGTTCAATCTCGAAAAAAACGCTATCATGGAGATACAATGGAAAAGTTCTTTATTTCTTCCTTACGACTATGTAGGAACATAATGATACAGATGAAGGAGAGAGATTCATGACAACGCTTTCGTACCAAGGCAAGCAGTTTTTTGTAGAGGGCAAGCCAACTCAACTTATCTCGGGCGCCGTTCATTATTATCGTATCGTGCCGGAGTATTGGGAAGATCGGCTGCTTAAGCTGAAGGCGCTCGGCTGCAATTGTGTGGAGACGTACATTGCGTGGAACATGCACGAGCCGCGGGAAGGACAGTTCAATTTCGAAGGGATGGCGGATGTAGCCGAGTTCGTTCGTGTCGCTGAGAGAGTGGGACTGTATGTCATTGTTCGTCCAAGCCCGTACATCTGCGCGGAATGGGAATTCGGCGGTCTGCCGGCTTGGCTCTTGAAGGACGAGATGCGTCTCCGCTGCAGCGATCCGCGTTATTTGGACAAAGTAGCCGCTTATTATGATGCGCTCCTTCCTCAACTTACGCCGCTGCTCGCTACGCAAGGCGGTCCGATTATCGCGGTGCAAATCGAGAACGAATACGGCAGCTACGGGAATGACCATGCCTACTTGCAGTCACTGCGCCAGATGCTTATCGAGCGCGGTGTAGACGTGCTGCTGTTCACCTCCGACGGACCACAGGACGATATGCTGCAAGGCGGCATGGCGGAAGGCGTGCTGGCGACAGTCAACTTCGGCTCCCGCGTGGAGGAAGCCTTCGATAAGCTGAAGGAATATCAACAGGATGCGCCGCTCATGTGCATGGAATATTGGAACGGCTGGTTCGACCATTGGTTCGAGCAGCATCACACCCGCAATATCGAAGACGCATCCAATGTGCTGGACGACATGCTGCGCATCGGGGCATCGGTCAACTTCTACATGGCGCATGGCGGAACGAACTTCGGCTTCTGGAACGGGGCGAACCACGGTGGCAAGTACGAGCCGACCGTCACGAGCTATGACTATGACGTGGCAATTAGCGAAGCAGGCGATCTTACGCCGAAGTATTATGCGTTCCGTGAAGTGATTGGGAAGTACGCGGAGCTTCCGGAAGGTGAATTGCCGGCGAATACGCCTAAAGCGGATTATGGCGCTGTACAGGTGTCACGACGTGTCAGCTTGTTCGACACACTCGCTTCGATGGCCGATGCGAAGACAAGTGTATGTCCAGAACCGATGGAGAAATACGGGCAGAACTACGGCTTTATTATGTACTCCACGCGTATTTCGGGGCCTCGTCCGGAGAGCCGCCTGACGATTCAAGACGTGCGCGACCGCGCCCTTGTCTTCCTGGATCGGAAGCTGGTCGGTGTCGTCGAGCGTTGGGATCCGAAGTCCATTCCGGTCGTCATTCCGGAAGGCGGCGCGCAGCTCGACATTCTCGTGGAAAATATGGGCCGGGTCAACTACGGTCCAGAGCTGTATGACCGCAAAGGCATCACGCACGGCGTACGCTTGAATGGGCAATTCCTGTTCCACTGGGAAGTGCGCAATCTGGAGCTGGAAACGCTCGACGGCCTGCGCTTCGATGCGCCGGCTTCAGAGCTGGAAGGCGAGCAGCCGGGTTTCTATGAAGCAACGCTGACGATTGAGGGGACGCCGAAAGATACGTTCCTGCGTCTCGACGGATGGAAGAAAGGCGTCGTCTTCATCAACGGCTTCAACCTGGGCCGTTATTGGGAAGTGGGGCCCCAGCAGACGCTGTTCGTGCCTGCGCCGATATTGCGCAAGGGCGGCAACGACATCGTCGTGTTTGAATTGCACGCAGCGGGAAATCAGCTTCGCTTCGAAGCGGAGCCTTCCTTGTAAGGCCGGGGCGGACGAAAAATGAATGCGAAGGGGGTGCCTGTTTCCTGCGGGCATCCCTTGATTGCCTTTACTACAGTTGTCTTTGCGACGGTTGTCTGTGTACGAAATGTCGGATGCTGCTGATACTGTTTCAATCCGAAAGCCATTTTTCAACATAAGGGGAGAACTTGAATGAGTAAGCGCACACGTATCGCCACACGCGTATTTATTCTCGGCATGGACGGGGCAGGCAATTGGAACGAGGAAGCCTCCACCCCGAATATGGACCGTATTATTAAGCAAGCGGGTGTCATGACGCAGCACGCACAGACGGAATTGCCGACGATTAGCGCCCAATGCTGGGGTTCGATGCTGCATGGGGTGACACCGGATCGGCACGGCGTCAACAACGATATTGTGGCGGAAACCCCGTTTCCGCAGAATTCTCCTTATCCGTCGTTCTTCCGCGTCGCGCGGGAAGCGGATGCCACGATGAAGCTGGCCTCGTTCACGGCATGGGTGCCGATTAACTTCGGACTTGTGGAGGACGGCCTGGACATTTATAAAGCTTCTGCCAATGATGAAGAGCTGACGCGACTCGCAATCCAATATTTGCGCGAAGTTGATGATATCGATATTTTCTATTTCGCGATTGACCTGCCAGATGCCGCAGGACACCGTTATGGTTACTGTACTGCAGAGCACGTGGAGTCGATCGGGGCAGCGGATGAGATGTTCGGTCAAGTGCTGAACGCGATTGAAGCAAGAGGATGGCTGGAAGACAGCCTCATTCTGTTCGTCACGGATCATGGTGGCGGCGGGGCGGTGGCGACAGGTCACGGCAGCGACCATCCGATGGATCAGACGATATTTTGGGGTTGCGCGGGTCCGGGGGTGAACCGTTCAGCCCGCCTGGACGGCTTGACGTTCAAAGACACGGCAGCTGTCGTGGCGACGGCGCTCGGATTGCCGATTCCGGCAGCTTGGGATGCACGGTTGCCAGAGGATTTGTTCGTACGTGAAGTCATTCTGTAATCGGTAAAAAAGGGGGGATACACGGTATGACGATGTATGTAGGCGTAACAGATATGTTCCACAAGGAAGTGCGCAGCTACAATGAATGGAATCGGTATACGACACTCGCGAAGAAGCGGCATCAGCGCGTTGTCAGCTGCAAGCGGGATAGCGCAGCGTTTCAAGTATTGGTATCGAGCGACGAGCCGTTCCTGCTCGCGAAGAATGCCGATACGCTGTTCTGGAAGGGTGGAGCGCTGAACATTGCTCGCGTGGAGGTTGCCATTGCAGGAGCATCTGTTCATCCGGACGTGAAGCTGATCGGATTCATGCGGGACGACGACGGAACGCCGAAGGCAGATCTGCTGCTTGAAGATTCACATATACGGGTGGAAGCGCGCCAAGTGCAGCCGGTATGGGTGGAACTTCCAGCGGGAGAGTCGATGAGGGCAGGAACGTACCATGGCCGTGTCCGCCTGTTCACTCATCAAATGTTCGAGGATGAGCAGTGTGTCGGCGAGTGCACGTTTGAATGGATCGTGGCGGAAGAGACACTTCCTGAAGCGAAGGATTACCGCTTCTATCTGGATTTGTGGCAGCATAGCTCGAATATCGCACGGAAATATAACACCGGCCTCTGGACAGCAGAGCATTTTGCCGTATTGGATGCTTATTTAGAAAGTATGGGTCAACTGGGGCAGAAATCCGTCACGGTCGTCGTCTCCGAAGTTCCATGGTCTGGGCAAATGTCCCATAACGACCGGGACCCGTCGGACTTGTTCGAATACAGCATCGTATCCGTGCAGAAGGCGGCGGATGGGGCGTTCCGTTACGATTTCTCCGCCTTGGAACGCTATATCGAGCTCGGCGAGCAGCACGGCATAACTCGTGAAATCGAAGTGTTCGGCCTTTTGAACATTTGGCAGGACACGCATGCAGGATATGGTGCGCTGGTCGAAGGCGTATCAGATGCGATTCGTGTCCGTTACTATGACGAAGCGAGCAGCACATACCGCTTCATGCGCGGGGAGAGCGAACTGCGCGCCTACGTTCAAGCGCTGGAGGCTCACTTTACGGCTACGGGACGGGTGGAGCGAGTGCGGATTTTGGCGGACGAACCGGCGGATTACGACCTCTTCAATGAGAAGCTCTCTTGGCTGCGCCAGGCGGCGCCGGCCTTCAAGTATAAAGTCGCCATCAATCACGTCGAGTTCGTGGAAAAAGGAATGGAAGGCGTGTCCGATTACGTGCCGAGCTTCTACTGTGTCGTGAAGGAGCATGAGCGGCTGATGGAGCAGCGCCCGTCGATTGACGGAACGCTGTTGTACTACGTCTGCTGTAGTCCGGACCGCCCGAACACGTTCCTTGGCTCCCCGGCGCTGGAGAGCCGACTCGTCGCGTGGTATGTTGAGCAGCTTGGGCTGGACGGCTTCCTGCGCTGGAATTATACCGTATGGCCGGATCATCCTCTCGAGAAGTTAGCATACCGCTCAGAGATTTGGAAAGCCGGGGATACGAACTTCGTCTATCCGGGTCCGCTCGGCAAGCCGCTCTTGTCGCTGCGCTACAAATGGCTGCAGCGCGGCATCCGCGATTTCGAGCTCATGCAGCTGCTGAAGGAGCAGGGCGAAGGCGAACGGGTTAAGGCGGCCTTGACACGCGTATTCCGCTATAAGCAGATTGCAGATTGCGATCCCGACCGCCGTGCACATGCAGAGGCGATGTATAGCTTGAGCGCGGCAGACTATGACGAACTGCTTCTCGGTGTAACAGAGCGAGTATAAATTATAAATGGAGAGGCTGTTCCAATGGTCACACAGACCAAGGGTCAGCCCCTTTTCTTTTAAAACGAGAACAGATTGACGGGCTTCCGTTCAATAGTCCTTATGTCCATTCTCTCATATAATCAGGCAGGATAACGTTAAGGGCAAGGAGTATGCAGCTTCGAATAGATACCATTGCATGAAGCGGCTGATATGATGTAAGTTAATGGGAGTTAACTATAATTATCATTGGACATGCCACCTTCTGAAGAAAGGGGAGAATGGAACAAAGGGGCCGATGAATCGAATCGCTCTGTTCGCATCATATCATTGCACGAACGGATCTTTTCGTTAATATTGCAGAGTCATGCTTTGCTATTCGATAGAGGTTTTCTCATGATGTAGTCTGCATGGCTGCAATCACTTACGTGGCACCCTGCAAGACCGAACTCCCTTCATTAGGGGCCAACTGCTCCGGTAGTGTATCGCATACTGGCATTCTCGCGGAAGCTGGCTGCTCCAATTCCTCTGATTGAGGTTTTCCAACCACTTGCAGGACAAAGTCCGTAACATTAGCTTCATACCGTTCTTTATCTATGCAATAGGAAACACCATGTGTGGCCCCATTCACCAGCATGAACGCTTTCGGTTCGGGCTTTGCGTTGTACAGGTCGGCACTCATGTAGGTCGGAACGAAAATATCCTTGCTGCCATGAATGAACATAATCGGCAGTCTGCATGTCTTCATGACGCGGATGGGGCTTACGTCCTCAAGCTCGAATCCGGCTTTGCGCTTTAACAAGCGATTGATGAGCGGCATAATCGGCCAGGCGGGCATATGATTGAGCTTCGTGACCTGATGATGGATTAGCTCCGTTAAGTCCGAATACGGGCAATCCGCAATAATGAACCGGACCTGTGGACGGTGCATGGCGGCATACTCGAGTACGGTTCCGCCGCCCAGCGACTGGCCGTGCAGACCGATTGCGCAGTCTTCCCCTTTACGGGCGATGACCCAATCTACCCATGCCTGCACGTCTTTTTTTTCATTAAATCCGAAGGTGGTATACTGCCCCTCGCTCTGGCCGTGACGGCGCTGATCTACGAGCAGAACGTTAAAGCCCAGCTTGAAGAACATCGCCATGAATTGGGCGGACCAGGTCAGTGCCGACGTATAGCCGTGCACGATGATGATGACACGTTTGGATGCAGGAAATGATTCGATATAATACCCGTGCAGCGCTAAGCCATCATGGCTGCGGATGAACAGCTCCTCTTTATCGCAATCGTCATACTGCTTCTTACGGAACACCTTATGCTGTTCAAGCAAATCGAGGCATTGCTCATAGGTGGAGCTCTTCATCCGCGTCATCTGAAAAACGGCAAAATGCGGAATTATCCAGATGGACAACAGGATGAACAGAATGATGCCGCCTGCTATCGGAATCCACATGTCAATCCTCTCCTTAGTCTACGTAGTCTTGTCTTCTTGTATCTATTAGGGTGTGCAATTTCATCCCAATTTACACTTGTCATTCGACTGCATTCTACTCACGTACAACATGGTGCAGGTTGGCGAAGATGTTCAGTTTTTGTACAATGAGAACATAAGGAATGAAAACGGGGGATGACATTGAATTCGGAAGAGCATGTAATTCAGGAAGAACGCAGTGCATGTGAACGAAAGGGCAGTGTGGGGGGGACGGTGGTGAATTGGCCAAGTCCGGCACGCAGGCTGCTTATCGCTGGAACGGGGAGCGGCGTCGGCAAGACGACCGTTACACTCGGCATTATGAGGGCGCTAACTCGCAATGGCTGGAAGGTGCAGCCATTCAAGTGCGGCCCTGATTACATTGACCCCACTTATCATACTGCAGTGACAGGCGTACCGTCGCGCAATCTTGACAGTTGGATGTGCGGTCCAGATGGCATGCGTGACATCTTCGTCCGGAGAGCGAACGGAGCGGACATTGCCATTATGGAAGGCGTCATGGGATTGTATGACGGACGTAGAGCAGACTCCGACGAGGGAAGCTCTGCTTCCGTTGCGAAGCAGATGGATTGTCCGGTGCTGCTCGTCATTGATGCTTCGGGCATGGCTAGAAGCGCTGCTGCTATGGTAGCTGGCTTTCAACATTTCGATGCGGAGGTTCGCATTGCCGGAGTGATCGCTAACAACGTCGGCAGTGAGAGGCATGGCAAGCTGCTCCGCGAAGCAATTGAGTCCGCATGCGGCGTGCCGCTGATCGGCTTTGTGCTGCGTGATACAGGGCTGGCCGTTCCAGAACGACATCTGGGGTTGGTGCCAGCCATCGAACGGGGAACGCTTGACTCACTGTTCGAGCGTATGGCTGATGCAGTCGAAGCGCATACGGATCTGAATGAGATCGTTCGGATCGCAGAGTCAGCGCCGTTGCGGAACATGGACGACTTGAGCTTAGGCGCAGCGGATAGCAACGATATTCCGAGCAAGCAGAGCAGCTTCTCTTCCGTACGAGAGGCAGGGCAAGAGCTCGGCGTCACTCAGGAGCCGCTGCGTTTGGCGCTTGCTTATGACGCGGCATTTCACTTCTACTATCCGGACAATATGGAGCTGCTCGAAGCGTGCGGCTTCGAGCTTGTCCGCTTCTCGCCGCTGGCAGATGAGCCGGTACCGGATGGTGTCGACGGCTTGTATATTGGCGGCGGCTTCCCAGAAGCGTTCGCGCCGGAATTAGCGAAGTGCAGCCGCGCATTGGCTTCCATCCGCCAAGTTATTGAGGCAGGAACACCGACATTTGCTGAATGCGGGGGTTATATGCTTCTGACCGAGCGGCTTGTGTTAACGGATGGAAGCGTCTATCCGCTCATCGGCATCCTCCCAGGCGAGACGCGCATGGGAACGAAGCTGGCTGCACTCGGTTACCGTGAAGTGACAGGGGAGGCAGGTAATTTCCTGCTGCCAATGGAGCAGATGGCGCGCGGACATGAGTTCCATTATTCGACAGTTCACGTGGAGGAGGCGCAAGCGCTCCCTCCGGCATACCGTTCCCGCGGATTGGCCGGAGAGCGGCCCGAAGGAGCGGTGTATCAGGATCGACTTCAACTCGTGGCCGGCTATACGCACATCCACTTCGGGTCGAATTCCGCCATTGTGACAAATTGGGCGCAAGCCTGTGTCGCATTTCGTCAAAAACGTTTATAATGTATCCTAGGACGAGCCCCGCGCATGCGGGGTCTTCCACTGTTCATGAATAAGAATTCACAAGCTTCATACTAGTGTGGTAAACAACCTCTATTAAATACTTAGACAATGAACGTTACGTTATGCTGATAAGCGAAAGGATTTGGAACAGATGTGTGGCATTGCCGGTATATATCATTTTCATGATCAACAACCTTCTGAACATATCGTCCGCAGCATGATGGATTTAATTCATCATCGCGGACCGGATGATGCAAAGCTGTGGATCGGCGATCGCGTCGGTCTCGGATTTCGCCGTCTATCCATTATTGACGTTGCCGTTGGGGCACAGCCGCTCAGCAACGAGGACGACTCGGTATGGATTATATTCAACGGTGAGATTTATAACTATTTGGAACTGCGCGAAGATTTGATTCAACGCGGCCACCAGTTCAAGACACATACCGATACGGAAGTTATTCTTCACCTATATGAAGAGCACGGCTCCAAGTGCGTGAATCACCTGCGCGGCATGTTCGGGTTTGCGATCTGGGACCGCAACAAGCAGGAGCTATTCATTGCGCGCGACCATTTCGGTATCAAGCCGGTCTATTATTTCATGAACGAAGAGATGTTCGTCTTCGGTTCGGAGATTAAGAGCCTCTTGGCCGTACCGGGTGTACCGCGTCAAGTGAATATGAACGGCTTGTATAATTATTTGACGTTTCAATATGTGCCTGATCCTGAAACGATGTATGCGGGTATTCACAAGCTGCCGCCCGCACACTGCATTACGATTCCGTTCGGTGGCAAGCCGGTCATTGAGAAGTACTGGGACCCGATGTTCGAGCCGGTGGAGCGTCCGCTGACGCAAATTATCGAGGAAATCCGCGATGTTATGCGCGACTCTGTGGAGCATCATCTGCATAGCGAAGTACAGCGCGGCTGCTTCCTCTCTAGTGGTATCGACTCGACCATTACGTCGACTTTGATGCGCTCCATCGAACCGATTAAAACATTTAGCGTCGGATTTGAAGGTCCGAACGATGAGACGATCATTGCACGTGATACGGCCAGACAGATAGACACGGAGCATTATGACCGCATAATTACGCAGGAGATGTATTTCGATGCGGTGCCGCGTGCCATCTGGCATTTGGATGAGCCGGTAGCTGATCCTTCTGCGATCGCATTATACGAGGTGGCGCGCCTAGCTAAGGAGCATGTCACCGTGGTACTGTCGGGCGAAGGGGCCGATGAGCTGTTCGGGGGATACCGCATCTACCGTGAACCGCATTCATTGCGTTACTTGTCATGGATGCCGGAAGGTATGCAGCGCGTGATGAACCGTATTGTGCGTTCCGTTCCGTTCTCGTTCTACGGGAAAAATTATTTGCTGCGCGGAACGACTCCGCTTGAGGAGCGTTTCTTAGGCAATGCGAACATTATGACGGATGATGCGAAGACAGAGCTGTTGCGGGCAAGCGCAGACGAAATGTCATCCTTCACGAAGCCGTTCGATATTGCACGTCAATATTATGACCGGACGCGGCACCTTGATCCGGTGTCCCGCATGCAGTATATCGATATGAACCTGTGGATGCCAGGAGATATTCTAATGAAAGCGGACAAGCTGACGATGGCTCATTCGCTCGAACTGCGCGTGCCGTTCCTGGACCGCAAAGTATTCGATATCGCCCGCCGCATCCCGGCTCAACACCGCATTGCGGAAGGGACGACGAAGTACGCGTTGCGCAAAGCGATGGAAGGCATCATTCCGGATTCGGTCCTGCATCGTCCGAAGCTCGGCTTCCCGGTTCCAATGCGGGATTGGCTGCGTACAGAGCGCGCGAACATTATGTGGGAAGAGTTGTCTTCCAGCGGCATCGATCACATCATTAACCTGACGTCGGTCGAGGATATGTTCCGCCGGCATAAGAACGGTCAAGGAGACTACTCGCGTAAAATTTGGGTATTGTATGTGTTCGGTCTGTGGTACCGGACATATATGAGAAAGCAGTAGCATCGAATTATAGAGTAATGAGACGGATACCCGCCATTCTTGTTTTTTGCATGAATTCGGGTTGTCGACAAGATTAGCACTTCTCCATAGGAGAGGTGCTTTTTCGCTTGTTCATGCAAATATCGACAATTATACATGTTAAATAATACCCATATTGCCATATATAGAAAGTAATGTTTGGGAAATGCTGAAAATCTATATTAAAGTACTAGGTGAACCTATTAAATATTGATATGGAGGTCATCGCGTATGTACAAAAAAATAGTTCCCGCGTCTTTGTTTGCCTTGGTACTCATTTTTGTGTTTTCTGTAACGACTGTGTTTGGAGCTGCTAAAATAGGGGAGCCGCTTAATTATCCGGAAAAGGGCTGGGATCGATATTCGTATACGTCACCCGAAATAACCTATGAAGGAAATTGGTGGGTTGGGAATGTCGCAAAACATAGCACCAATAAGGATGCTTCATTCAAGTTTAATTTTGAAGGCACATCATTCCGAATCATTACGCAAAATTATGGATATGTAGACACTTCGGACAATATTTCAGTTATCGTTGACGGCAAAATTAACGGTAAATTATCATTGCAAGATATTCCATATGATTATTATAATTCAAGACTGGCATATGAACTCAGTGGGCTTGAGTATGGCGAGCATACGATTGAATTCGTTAACAATCAAAGCAACAAGCATATATTGCTGACAGCGATTGACCTTCAGCAGGGAAGTCAGTTAAAGCCATATAATCCAGATGCCATCAACAGCCCTAAGCTGAGCGTTACATCGGTTACCTATGCAGTATATTTGAATCAGACGTTCGACGTTCAGATTTCACTCGATAATGTGAACTACATTTATGCGGAAGACTTTACGATACAATATGACAAAACACGCTTCCGCCTGGAAGAGGTTGCAGTCGACAATAAATTAATGCTAGCGCATCAAAGCGACACAGGCGCGTTGTTGCGGCTCATTACGGCGAGCAAAGGGAAATATAACGGGATTCACGGAAAAAGTAAGCTCGTTAATTTGAAGTTTAGAGCGATTGGATTGGGAGACGGGAAGATTCAAGCCGTGCAGGCAAAGATTGCAGATAATGGAACGCGGGAAATCGACCTGCTATCAGGTAATTTAGGAGGACGAACCTTTACGGTCGTCGGCAGTTCAGAATTCAGTCTGAAGCATTTAGGCGTGCTTGCCTATTATTATGAAGATGACAAAGCCAAATTACCGCAAAATCTTCAAAATGTGGTCGGCGGTCAAGGAACGGTTGGAGAAGTTGATTTAACCCAACTCGTCAAATCGATTTTATCGAATCCCCATTATAATGTGAAATCCTAACAATAAGGAAGCTGCAAGTTGTTTTCGAAAGAAATTGTGAAAACGGCCTGCGGCTTCTTCTCATTTTCCGACATATGAGTTGGAAGCGAACACCTACGGATGCCGCTGAATAATCAGCGACTGTACTCCACAAAATAATCCTTGATTGCCAAGGAGGTGTAGCTATGAACAACAGACAACTAGGTACGCACGAAATGTTGGAAGTGCATGAACTTTTGAACTTTAAAAATGTTTGCATGACAAAAACCAAAACAATGATGGGGTTGGTGTCATGTCAAGAGTTGCAGGGATTAATGCAAGAAGATGTCCAAAACTCCGCCAAAGCAATTCAGGATTATCAAGCTCTATTGTCGCGAGCAAATTATATTTAAAGGAGGTGTCTCTATGAATCCAATCGTTCAAAACATGACGGGTATGAGCACATTATCCGATCAAGTAATTGCAACAGATATGTTATTGGCTTCAAAGTCCGGCATAAAGGACCTGGCCGTTGCCATTACCGAGTCAGCTACGCCTGAAGTGCGCACTGTATTAAAGTCGCATTTAGATACAGCCATCACCTGTCATGAAAAGCTTACCAACTATATGATGAATAAGGGATATTACCATCCGTACAATGTGAATGAACAGTTGCAAATCGACATGCAAAGCGCCAATGCTGCATTGGGACTTCAGCAATAACATACTCGTACCCAGTCCAAAGCACCCATGAGATACGGGTGCTTTTTAATATACCTTAAAGCGTGACTGTTTCGTATAAGGATCGGATTACATGGGAATCTTACAACTGATATAACATTACTAACCGGAGGTGAATGAATTGAAAAAACGATTATCAGCTATTCTGATAATGGCATCCATTTCTATGGTTCTCGCCGTACCAGCCTTTGCAGTAGATGGTTCCAGTTACGATGGCGGTATGAACACCAACGCGAATAATGGTTACAACACCAACACGACTGGCAATTACAACACAAGCAACGTCAGAACTAACGCTGTAAATGGCAACAGAGGAAACAATTATGGTTGGCTCGGTCTGCTTGGACTAGTTGGCTTAGCAGGGCTGCGTAAAAGAAACGATGAATATTCCGGTCAACGTTCATAAGCTGTAAATTTCGATATTTAGCTGTTCTAAAGTAAATATGAAATGCAAGATGCACCCACATGAGACATCATTATATCCTTGGGGTGCATCTTTTATGTCTGCGCCGTCTCCAATACTTTTCATTAAAAAGCCGCCCCCGAAGGAGCGGCTGAGAAGAACTTACGTGTGACTTTATTGTGAGGGTGACCGTTTTTCCATCATGAGTTGGAAGCGGACGCCTGAGGATGGGAATGTCCATCCACTGTTGACTCGTCATCGGCTCCCTGTCTGCGTTTCTTGTCCATCCCGTCACGGGAGATACGGCCGTTGCCGATAAGCAGCGATACGAAGATGCCGAGCACGATAAATCCTAATCCGGTCAGGAACACGGTGGAGAAGGAGGAAGACCACGCTTCCTTGACGGTATCCAACAGGTTCGTTTTTGCTTCTGCAGGAAGCGGAATTTGTTCGCTGTTAATGAGCATTTGATACAGCGTATTCGAGTCGGTGCCGGTCTTATCCAGCACAGTCTGCGTCATCGCATCAGCGCTCGCCTTGGCTTTGGCTATGTTGGTTGCGATGACCGCATTCATGATGACATTGAACAGCGTCGCTCCAATTGTGCTCCCGATAGAGCGGAAGAAGGTCGTCGCTGAGGTAACGGTGCCCAATTTTTCACGCGGGAACGCATTTTGGACGACAATCGTTATAATCGGCATTACAAGCCCCATCCCGAAGCCGAGCACCATCATGAAGCTATAAGCGGTAATCTGCGTCGTATGGACGCCCATCGTGCTCATCAGCAGGAAGCCAATGGAAGTGATGAGCATCCCCGCGGCCATTACCGAACGATAAGGCATGCGCAATACGAGGCGGCCGCCGAGGACGCTGGCAATAATGAGCGCAATCATCATCGGTGTCATTGTGGAACCGGCCTGCGTCGGTGTCACGCCGAGCACGCCCTGCATGAACATCGGCACGAACATGATGGCGCCGAACATGCCGAGACCGACCAGAAAGCCGAGTGCGACGGATACATTGAATACGCGGCTCTTGAACAGGGACATCTCGATAATCGGTTCTTGCGCCCGACGTTCCACGAAGACGAATAGAACGAACAGCAGCAGCGCGCCGGCAAAGGTAAGTATGCTCGTTGCCGAAGTCCAACCATATTTATCGTGATTCAAAGACAACCCGAGCAGAAGCAGCACGATACCTGGAATGAGTGTGAAAATACCTAACCAGTCGATGGCCACTTTCTTGCTCTTGTCCCGCGGAGCATCCACGGACTTCATCCCGATAAAGATAAGGATGGTCGATAATAATCCGAATGGAACATTAATTAAGAAAATCCAATGCCAACTAATATTATCTACGATAAATCCGCCAAAGAACGGCCCGATCACGGAACTAAGACCGAATATCGCCCCGAAGATGCCTTGCCACTTCGCGCGCTGCTCCGGAGTGAACATCATGCCGATGATCGTCTGCGACATTGGCATCAGCATCCCGCCGCCGATCCCTTGTATGGCTCGATAAATGATTAATTGCTCCATGGTGGTGGCTGTCGCACATAGCCCAGAACCGACGACGAAGATAAGCCAGCCGATCAAATAAATAAAGCGGCTTCCGAATAAGTCGGCCAGCTTGCCGGCCAGAGGAATAACAGCAGTGGAACAGATCATATACGCTGTCGTAACCCATGCAAATATGGAAAACCCGTTTAAATCCTTAATGATGGTCGGCATTGCCGTACCGACAATCGTTTGCTCAAGGGAACTGAAGAACATCCCCATAATAAGACCGAATAAAACCATGTTGCGACGAGACCGGGTGGGGTCATTCGTCATCGTCATTCGCAATCACCTTGCTTTCGTTCAGTATGTTTTTTCCTCTGCAGCCGTTGTGTACCTATGAGTGATAACTTGCGATAAATCGTAATTATCCGCATCCATTTCACAGCTGACTTTCCGGTCAACCAAATGACATGTTGATACTATAATTCCGGTTGACCCGAAAGTCAAATGTTTTGTTTCTAAAATATTTCACTCATATATCCATGTGTGGTATGGTTAGCTTATTAAATGATTGCCTCCTTGACTTGGCAGTCATTGACGTAACGGTCAAATGCTCAATGATGTCCGGTCAATTAGGCATGGAGGACGCGACATGGAAGATAAGAAGAGCCAGATTATGGAGACCGCACTCGCGTTATTCGCGGAGAAGGGCTATCATAATACCTCGATTCAGGAAATTGCGGATCGGATTGGCATTGCCAAAGGATCCGTGTATTCGTTTTTTCGTTCAAAAGAAGAACTGTTGATTACGATTTTCGACCATTATCATCAATTGATGTATGAGATGCTTCGCCACACGTTGACTGAGAGTTTGCCTCCGCGTGAGAAATTGGAGAAGTTGATTCGTGTTTCGCTTGAGCAATTTAGGCGTTTCAAGCTGTTCCTGACGATGCAGCGGAAAGAATCGCACTTGCATCAGAAACGGGAAATTCGCGACATGGTGTTCGAGTTCCGGGCCAAACGGTTCTTTGCTTTCCGCCAAGTTGCTGCCGAAGTATACGGGAAAGAGACAGAGCCATATTGGATCGACCTCGCGACAATCATTAGTGGTATGACCTTCGAGTTCATGAATTATGCGGCTTTCGATCGGAAAAATGTGGACTTTGGCAAAGTGAATCATTTTATTATTAACGTGCTGGATGCGACGGCGGAAGCGTTGGTGAAGAAGAAGGCGGAACCTGTCCTGACGCTCAGCATGATGAACGACTATATCCGGGCAGGGAAAATCGGCCTGTCAGACGAGCAGCAGCATTTGCTGCAGCGAGTGTGGGAGCTGAAGGATGCGGTGCTGCAAAGCCCTTGCGGTGTCAAGCAGCGAGAGGAAGCGGAGCAGGCATATTCCACCTTGGAATCCGAGGTGCTGCGGGGCAATGCAGGTGGAGTCAATGCGCGCGCAATGGCGTTGTTTCTCGGTTCACTGCCGGAAGAATCGATACAGCAGGCGGCGAAGCAAGTGCTCGTCACATTACAATCTCCGCGTTGGGGTGAAGGTGAAGGCAACTCGTGCGTACGTGGCTGCTGAACTTGGACCCGATAACGAAAGGGATATGGCTCCTGAGCACCGGACTTGCCGCGATTGTCACCTTGAACTTGTCGTGGCAATCCGCTTGGTTCGGAGCAGTGCTTGCGATCGGCCTGTCTGGCGCAGATTGGTCACTCGGCCGATGGGGCAAGACCCTGCTCTGGCTATTAGGCTTCGGCCTTCCTCTCTTTCTGTTTCAATGGCTCGTCCTGCCCGGGGAGACGCCGTGGCTGCGCGCAGGCGGGCTCGTCTTGACGGCGGAAGCGTACCGGGATTCGCTGACGCTGACGCTCCGAGCGATGACGCTGTTCCTGTCATCGCTGCTGTACGCGTCAACGACAGCGCCGCGTGATGTGGTCGTGGCGCTGTCGCATCATATGCGGCTGCCAGACCGCTTTGCGTTCGCGGTCGCCATTGCGCTGCGCTTCGTGCCGCTTCTTACGGAGGAAGCGGCACGTATTCGCCACGCGCAGCGCATGCGTCAGCTAGCGCCTCCGCGCGGGCTCGGCGAGCGGCTAGGCATTGCTCGCCGCTACGGGGTAACCGTGGCGGCGAATGCGCTCCGCCACGTGCAGGAGGTGGCGACCGCGATGGAAGTGAAGCGGTTCGGCGCGGTCGCCACGCGCACGCACTGGCGCAGGCTGCGCTTTGCGCCTGCTGGAATCGGTGTCGCGGCCGCCTCCGTAGTGGCGGCGGCCGCGACATGCTTGTTCGGCTAGGGCAGAGGAAGACTCGTTCCATTCAGCCCTAGCCACGCAACATTATTACTTGCAATTCCTTCATAAGGCTTGTAACGTTAAAACAGGATATTCCAGAGTTAACGTTGTCAAGGAAATGGAGGAATTATACTCGTGCAACATAGACCCGCTGAACGCTTCTCCTTGCGTTCGTTAACGTTGTCCGAATGGGTGCTGATGGCGCTCTTGGCCGCGGCTAATGGCGTGCTCACAAGCGGATTGTCATGGGTGAACAAGCTGCTTCATTCTATGGGCGGTCCCATGCTCACGTCATCGCTTGTCGGCTTATACATGATTTACGGTCTGCTTGCGATGTATATCATTCGCAAACCGGGTGCGGCGCTAATGACCTATGCGCTTGGCGCTTGTATCCAAATTCTCGTCGGCACTGCATACGGGGCTTGGTCGGCTATTGCGGCGGCCGCCTGTTATGCAATCGTGATCGAGCCGATTTTTTATTTGTTTCACTATCGTCATTATAATTGGGGCGCCATGTTATTTGTCGGTACCGCCGCGGTGCCGCTCTGGTTCGTCGTGTCCGCCTTCATGTTCGGGTACATACAGTACGAGTCATGGGTGCTCATCGTTACGTTACTTATCCGCTGTCTGAGCGGCATGCTGCTCTGCGGCGCGCTTACGAAAGTAATCGGCGACCGCTTGGCGCCGACGCGGGCGGTTCGCCCCTTTGCGCTCGGCCGTGACTATCGGGAACATCAGGGATAGGAGGAAGACGATCTGATGGGGCAATCGTTAAGCCTGGATGAGGTCATGCGTGCCGAACGCGTGGCCTTTACCTATTTAGGAGAGAACGAGCCAGCGCTCGAAGAATGCAGCTTCCGCATTTTACGCGGCAGTGTCACACTTATCGCCGGTGGCAACGGCAGCGGCAAGACAACGCTATGCAAGCTGCTTGCCGGCGCGATGCAGCCATATGAAGGAACGGTGCGCGGAACGATTAATTCAGCAGCGGCACACGGCGATTCATCCCCGCTTGTCGGCTTCGTTCTGCAGGAGGCAGATGAGCAGTTCGTTATCGGGACGGTGGAAGACGAGCTTGCCTTTGCGCCTGAAAATTTGGGCCTGCCGCGCGATGTCATTGGCAAGCGGGTAGAAGAGCAATTACGCAGAGCTAGCCTTACTTCCCTGCGCCATCGGCAGGTGCATCAGCTGTCCGGAGGGGAGAAGCAGCGGACGGCAGTCGCTTCGGTTTTGACACTGGAACCCGACATTCTCATTATGGATGATGCGTGGAGCCATATGGACGCGCCGGCTCGCCGGCAGCTGGATAAATCGCTGCAAGCCTGGCATCAAGCAGGGCGCACGCTCATTCTAGCCGTGTCACGGTTGGATGAGATGGACTGGAACTGGTTAGATGATGCCCAGCTTCTTCTTCTGCACGATGGACGCATTGCCTTCGACGGTCATCTGGCAGAAGGATTGAGGAACGGACAGACTGAGAAGTCGGTAACGGAGGATGACTTCGCTTGTCCCAACCTTGTCAGCCTGTGCCGCAAGGCAGGAGTGCTTCCCTCTGGAGCTGTTCCGATCCAGCTGCAGGGTAATCTGGTATCTGATTGTGCAGCACCTAAGTGTACAACGAAATCCGCATGTCCTTCAGACACGGCCGGGGCGTTACTTCAAGTGTGTGAGCTCGACTTCCGCTACCGCCTCGGAGCCCATTCGCGCTCGTCGCGTGACTATGCGCTGCACAGTATCAGCTTTCAACTTTTGCAAGGGCAATGCGTTATCCTGCACGGTCTGAATGGTTCAGGGAAATCGACTCTTTTCCGCATACTAACGGGAGGGATGCCGTCTAAGGCCGGGTATACGAGCGGTACGGTGATGCTCGAGGGGCGCCCATTCTCACAATGGTCCACTTATGATCTTGCAGGGCGCATCGGTTTTGTCGCCCAACATCCGGAGAACGGATTGTTCGCTGATACGGTGGAGGAAGAAATACGTGATGCCGTTCTGATGGCGCAGCGCAGCGGTCGTTCGTGCAATGATGCAGATAACGGCCTCATGACAAGCCAAGCTCTCGATAAGCAGGTGGAAACCTGGCTCGAGCATAACGATTTAAGTTCGGTCCGGCACCTTCACCCGCATGATCTGCCTACCGGCGCGAAGCGTCTCTTAAGTCTCACCTTGGCCGTCATTCACGATCCGCCTATCTTATTGCTGGATGAACCGACCGCAGCGCTCGATGCCCGCCATGCCGAGGCGGTACGGGATTGGTGCCTCGCGCAAGCGGAGCAGGGGCGAGCGCTTATCGTGGCTACGCATGACCAGATGTGGGATCAGGTTCGGCATTCGAGTATGCGTCAGGCATATATGGATGAAGGAAGGCTTACAGAGGTTGTTCAAAAAGCCCCCTTTTGATCACGAAGCATGTACTAAATACAGTGAAAATGCCGTTTAGCGGCCCGATCTTGTTACATTTTAAAAATACATTTTACAGATGGAAAGGGGAGGACAATCATGATGAACACAGCTACCATGCAAGCCGGTCGCAGCCGCAAGCTGGTAACCCTGGCGCTGCTGCTGTCCACATTTCTTGCAGCTATTGAAGTGACGGTCGTTAGTACCGCCATGCCGAAGATCGTATCTGACTTGGGCGGTATGCAGCTGATCAGTTGGATATATGCCGCCTATTTGCTGACGACGGCCGTATCGACGCCGCTGTTCGGTAAGTTGGCTGACTTATATGGACGCAAGAAGCTTTTTATTTTCGGCTCCGCCTTGTTCGTCGCAGGTTCCATGTTATGCGGATTGTCGATGAACATGACGCAGATGGTCATATTTCGTGCGATTCAAGGGATAGGCGCTGGCGCCGTACTCCCGGTCACGTTCACGATTGTGGCCGACATTTACACGTTTGAAGAGCGAGCTAAGATCCAAGGGCTGTTTAGCTCCATATGGGGGATTGCGGGACTAGTAGGTCCGCTTGTCGGAGGATTTTTCGTCGACTCTCTGTCCTGGCATTGGATATTTTTCTTTAATGTTCCTTTTGGCATCGTATCCGTCTGGATGATTATCGTCTGCTTCAAAGAAAAGGTGGAACGGAAGGACAAACCGGTGGACTACGCAGGGGCTGCCACGTTCACGATTGGCATGACGGCCTTCTTGTTCGCAATTATTACCGGGGGGCAGAGCATTGCTTGGAACTCTCCATGGATGGTGCTATTGCTCGGGATCGCAGCTGTCTTTCTCGTCATGTTCTACTTTATTGAAATCAAAGCGCCGGAACCAATGGTGCCATTTCAGCTGTTTCGCATTCGAGACATCGGCGTATCGAACTTGGTCGGATTTTTGATTAGCAGCGTTCTCATCGGGATCAACTCGTATTTGCCGCTATGGATTCAAGGGGTGCTGGGTGAAAATGCGACAAGCTCAGGCCTGTCCTTGACGCCGATGTCGATCGGTTGGCTCATCGGTTCGATTATTGGGGGGCGGATGCTCATTAAGAGCGGAGCGCGCTTGACCTCTTCCATAGGGATGACCTTCATCGTCATTGGTTCCATATGGCTGGCAATGATTACCGGGGCGACATCGGTGTGGGTTATCGTTGCGTTGATGGCGATATCGGGTCTTGGCTTCGGCTTCTCGATAACCGTCTTTACGATCATTGTCCAATCTTCCGTGGAATGGAACATGCGCGGGGCATCGACGGCGCTGAATACGTTCGTGAGAACGTTGGGTCAGACGCTCGGTATTGCCGCCTTCGGAACGTTCCTGAATGCCCGCATTGCCTCGTTAGTCAGCACGGCGGGACCGGAAATTTCTTCGCAGATTACAAGCGATGATTTGAACAATTTGTTGAACCCCGAGAGTGCAAGCCAATTGGCGCCGGATATGATGAACATTTTACGTGGTTTTTTGGAAACGGGGCTATCTAATGTATTTGCCGTTATGGCTGCGATCGCGGTCATCTGCTTCGGGTGTACACTGCTGATGCCGAAGTCAAAGACTGGCCAAGGTACCAACCAAGCAGGTAATACTGCAGGTTCGGCAAGCCATTCCGCTTCGTAATGAATGCATCCGCATCGCTGTGAGGCTGCGGAATGAACTGGATGCTGTCCGTATAAAGAAGAAGAAACGGCGAATACGCTTATTCATTTGCCGTTTCTTCGTCAATTAAGAGCCTTTCTTCGTGACGAGACTCAATTTCTCCGCTTGTATACCTAATTTTTTAAGCAAAGAAATGGCTTGTTCCTTCTCTTCCAAGGTCAGACCACTCATGGCGCGCCGCAGCGTCTGCGCTTGCTTAGGGAATATGGCATTCATCTCTTCGTGTCCCATATCGGTAAGCTCCGCAAAAATGACACGGCGATCTTTGGCGCAAGGATGTCTGCGAAGCAGGCCGTTGCGCTCCAGCTTGTCGATGACGTAGGTGACGTTACCACTTTGCAGAAGAAGCTTTGCCCCGATTTGTTGTATAGGCTGAGGTCCTTTATGATGAAGCATTTCTAATACAGCAAAATCAGTAGGGTTGAACCCTTCCACTTTACATCCCGCGGCGGAATGGTCTGCGACACTCTTGAAAGCCTTGGAAAAGACGCGGAACAGATGTAGCGATGTTTCGGTCTCGCGATCGATTCGCTCAGACATTCGAATCCCACCTTATACTAGTAGTTGCGTAATAATCGTATAACGGAAGCGAACATGACTAAAATATCATTTATCACATTTGTGAAAGAAAGAACAAAAAAATTTTAAAATGTTTAAATTCGTTCAATAACGTAAAAAGGAGGCGGAACGATTGAAGAATGATGAACACGCTGAAATGATCGCTTGTCGAGTAGGGGAAGAACAGAAGCTGTATTGGGGATTGTGGAACAAGCCCGCATTGAAGTCCGGAGAGCTGCTTGTCCGCATCTACGCAACGGCGTTGAACCGGGCAGATCTGCTGCAGAAGCGCGGGAAATATCCGGTTCCGGCAGGGGCTTCGCCCATATTGGGGCTGGAGATGTCAGGTACCGTTGAAGCAATCGGAGAAGGCGTCACCGGTTGGAACATAGGCGATCGGGTGTGCGCGCTGCTGCCGGGAGGTGGCTACGCCCAATACGCGGCCATTCCTTCGAATATGGCGATGCGCGTTCCCGATAACATGACGCTGGAACAGGCGGCCGCAATGCCTGAAGCTTATTTGACCGCATTTTTGAATGTATTTCAACTTGGCCGTCTGCAAGCAGGGGAGTCCGTGCTTATCCATGCCGGCGCAAGCGGAGTAGGAACGGCGGCGATTCAGCTTGCCCATGCTGCCGGTGCGCGTGTGGCCGCCACGGCCGGATCGGAGGAGAAGTGCGGAGTAATCAAGCAGCTCGGTGCCGAGCTTGCAGTGAATTACCGCAAGGAGCCGCTTGCCGAGTCTGTGTTACAATGGACGGGGCAAGCAGGTGTACATTTGGTGCTCGATCCGGTCCTTGCTCCGTATTGGAAGGACCACCTTCAATGCATGGCGATGGACGGTCGTCTCGTGCTAATAGGCACGCTGGGCGGTTCCAAGGTTGAGGTGGATTTTATGTCTGTCATGCTGCGTCGGCTCCAGATTATTGGCAGCACGCTCCGCGGGCTGCCGCTTGAACGCAAGGCCCGGTTGACGGCTGATTTTGTTTCCTTCGCGATGCCGCGGTTCGAAGCGGGGCAGTGTATGCCTGTCGTGGATTCCGTATGGCAGCCGGATCAAATAAATGAAGCACATGGGCGTATGGAACGTAATGAAAATGTAGGGAAATTAGTTCTAATCGTGCCTTGAGGCACAACTGAAAGGGGAAATTCCTCTTGATTGTACTGGATACACATATTCAATCAGCGGGTTACGATAAAGGTGAATCAAAAATTCATGATATTACGTTTCAGGTCGAGGCCGGCCAATTGGTGGGCTTAATCGGACCGAACGGTGCGGGGAAGAGCACCACGATCAAGTCGATATTAGGAATTATGCGTGATGTGCAAGGAAGCGTACGAATTGGCGACGGCAAGGGGACCTACGCTTACGTTCCGGAACAGCCGGTGCTATATGATTCCATGACATTGTGGGAGCATTTGGAACTGGCTGCGGCAGCGCATGAGATGCCGCGTGACGAGTTCGAAGCACGGGCAGAGGAGTTGTTGCTGGAGTTCCAGATGACGGAGCAGAAGCATCATCTGCCGACCAGCTTCTCCAAAGGAATGCAGCAGAAGCTAATGCTTATTATCGCCTTCCTGCTGCGTCCTTCTCTCTATATAGTGGACGAGCCGTTCGTCGGATTGGATCCGCGCGCCACCCGACGTTTTCTCCGCATGCTCGACAAGGAACGACAGCGCGGGGCAGGTGTGCTGATGAGCACGCACGTGTTGGATACAGCCGAACGCGTGTGCGATTCCTTCGTGCTCATTCACCAAGGGCGCATTGTTGCCCGTGGAACATTTGAAGAGGTGCGGCAGGCGTGCGGATTGCCTGAGGGCACTTTATTCGATTGCTTTGAGGCGTTGACCTGATGGCGAAGCAGCGATCTATCACAGCGATGGAACCATGGACACTGGCTTCGCGGCGCTTGAAGACGAATGCCGTCTACCAATGGAAGGCGCTGCGCACCGTATTGGATTGGACGGTGTGGCTGTATATCGTCATCCCGCTATTGCTGCTCGGGCTCAAGTTCTACTATGATTGGTGGACGGATCCGCTGCCTGCCTCATGGATTGCTGGGCCGTACATCCTGTTTCTTCTGCCCTGTATTTTGCCTGTCATTATGGGGATGATGCATACTTGGGCGGAAGGGGGAGACATCTTATTTTTGCGTCAAAAATCGACATGGTGGAAACGGTTGGTACTATTCGGCTTGCTCGGGTACATCATTCGCAGTGTGCTGGTTACCGGCTTCGCGCTGCTTCTCGTCTCTCCATGGCTCGTTCGCGGGTATGGCTTGCCCGTTACTCTGCTGCTTGGCTTCGGCCTCGCCGTCAGTGTATTGTCTGTCTTGACTGCATTGCTGCGCAATCGTGTCCATATTGCATATGGCGGTTGGCGAAGATGGGGGATATCGCTTATCGTCGGTATACTGTCTATTGCAGCATTCGGATTCACATTGTATGTGCTGCAACTCCATTATCTGATCTGTATTGGTTGGGCGGCAATACTGGCAGTGCTTGCGACTCCACTCTTTCTATGGCGCATCCATGCGCGGCACACGTTTGACCGGGATGTCGAGGTAGAAGGGGAAATAAAGCTGCGCTTGACAGCGTTGCTGCTGTCCCGAAGCGTAGAGAAACCGACGCGGAGCAAACGCAAGCGCCCACTCCTATTCCCGAGATCCGGATATTTTATGAAGCGAAAAAATGGCAGCCAGCAAATCGGCGCAATTGCCGTCAAATCTTTGCTGCGCAGCAGATCTCATCTGACTTTCTATATTCAACTCACCATGGTTGGCCTTGGAGCATCGTTCGTTGCATCCCAGTTCGGGCTCTTTCTCATTATTGTGCCTGTATTGTACGTCATCCTCAGTTATTGGCTTAGCATGTACTGGCGAGAGTTCATTGAAGGCGATGTTCCTGCCATGTTCTCATTCCGTTCCGAGCAGCTGCATAAAGCAGCGCAGCATATGGTAATGGTGCTCTGTGCAGTTCCTGGCGCTCTGTGGGCGCTCGCAGGGGGCTTAGTTATGACGACGCCTCTCCTAAGCATCGGCTTGGCGGCATTCGGAGGGCTGGCCGCTGCGTATATCGGCAGTATTGTCATACTGATGACTGGTTGGAAAGAGAAGCGCAAGCAGGCAGATGCCGCGGAAGATATGGCAGGGCAATAATGGGCGGGGTATGTTCCTCTTCGACTCGGGCATATTAACGGATAGCTCACCAAATAGGAGGAACGAATATGCCAGAAGCAGCCATTCGGTTCCGGTTCACGGACGCCGCCAGTGCCATGTTGGCATTTGATACGTTGGAGGAATTGGGATACACTCCGGCATATGACGGAGACAACCATACGGAACTTCATGTGCATGTGGAAAAAAGAGATCTCACGTCTGCGCTCGAAATAGCAGAGGCGCATGGTGGACAGCTTGTAGAGGAAGCGGATTTAACTGAAGTGTCCGTCATGAATCAGGCTTACGGCATGGATTGGATTCCGATTCCGGCACATGTCGTTAATGAGGATTGGGCTGATGATGATCGATATGCTGTGAAGGAGCGTACTCCGAATCATGATGACTTGTCTCATCGGGAGGAAGAAGCCTTTGGTTGGATCGATGACGAGACGACCAATCAATTCCCAGGCGGCATTCATATCTGAGTCGCAGAATATACGATGAACATAATTTAATGGTGCATTTTATGAAATAAGGGCAGTTCCGTCTATTGTACCCCTGAGAGGGGATAGCGGACTGCCCTGTTTGTCATTTAATCGAGCTATTCATGAACGGCTTGGGCAGCGTGTTTGCCGGCTGTATAGCCTGTCGCAAAGGCGGCCGTAATATTGTATCCCCCTGTATAGCCGTGAACGTCCAAAATCTCTCCGCAGAAGAACAACCCGTGCATCTTCCGGGATTGCATCGTCTTTGGTTCAATCTCCTTCAGGTGGACTCCGCCTCCGGTTACGAATGCTTCTTCCAATGAGAGGGTTCCGTTCACTTTGATCGGAAATGCTTTTATAAGACGGCACAGATCCTGCCAGGGCTGCTTCGGAATATGATCGTAGGTTACCGTGTCATCGATTCCTGCTTGCTGTAACAAAATGGGGATGATTCGCTCGGGCAGCAGCAGCTTGAGCACATTTTTTACGGCTTTCTTCGGTTCTTGCGCGCAAAGCTGCAAAGATTTCCGTTCGAGTTCGGCCAGAGACATCTCTGGCTGGAGGTCGATCGTCAGATTGACGGTCTCGCGTCCCGAACGTTGTAATTGCTTGATGACGAACTGACTGCAACGAAGCGCGGTCGGTCCAGATAGACCGAAATGAGTGAACAGCAGGTCGCCTTCGTGTTCAACCACCTTTTTGCCTTTCTCATTCCATACTGCGACACGAACGCTGCGCAGCGACAACCCTTGCAGCAGTTTCTCTCGAATAAAGTACGCATTTGAAGTAAGCGGCACTTCGGTCGGATACAACTCCGTTATCGTATGACCTGCTGCCGTCGCCCAAGCGTAACCATCGCCGGTGGAGCCGGTGTGAGGTACAGATTTTCCGCCCGTTGCAATAATGACAGCGTTGCTATGCAGCGTTGCTCCGTTTTTGAAGCGCACGCCTTGAACTGCTCCTTCGTGATATAATACGTCGGCGACCGGTTGGTTTACGAGTATCGTGACGCCAAGGCGGCGAACCTCGCCGATTAACGCTTCGACCACAGTCTTTGCTTTATCCGAGACGGGAAACATACGTCCGTTATCTTCTTCCTTCAAAGCGATGCCAAGGCCTTCAAAAAAACGGATAATATCCCGATTATTAAAGTGGGCGAAGGCACTGTGCAAAAATTTACCATTACCCGGAATGTGTCGAATTAGTTCCTCTTGGTCTTTAATGTTAGTTACATTGCATCGTCCGCCGCCGGATATGGCGAGCTTGCGTCCGAGCTTGTCCCCTTTGTCGACAAGCACCACCCGCGCGCCGTGTTCAGCAGCTGCGATGCAGGCCATTAGACCGGAAGGGCCTCCCCCAATGACGATAATATCGGTTTGTTTCATTTCGTTCTCCTTCTGCTATTGTTCTTACGCTATTGTAACGCAAAAATCGAAACTTGACGAAAAGGTTGTGTTGCTCCATTGTTAATAAAGAATAATTATGATTTAACCAAGGCATCTTTAACTTACTTTATAGAGGAGATATAACATGTACGTGGCCCTCAAGGAAACCCTGCTGCAAGTTCTAATTGCTTGTATTCCGGCGTTCTCTTGGCAGCTCTGCTCCATCAAGCCGGAGCGCGTAGCGCGCGCACCGGTTATCATCGGACTGACATCGGCTTTCTCCGTACTTCTTTGCATGGTGTTCTCATTTTATATGGATACGGCGCAACCTTTTGATTTCCGTTTGCTCCCGTACATGCTCGGTATTTGGTATGGAGGTTACCGTATCGGGCTTGCCATCGTTGGGCTCTATATATTAATGATGTTCGGCTTCCAAGGAGTTCAACAGCCGCAAATGATGTGGGGCGATGCGCTTATTTATTTGACGCCGTTTATTTTTGCTTTCATTAATAAATTCCGTCAATCTGGATTGCGGATGCGCCTTTTTATTTATCTTTCCTTTTCTTTGCTCGGAATTATGCTTTATTACGGGTTTTATGCAACCGCTTCACCACACGGGAGGCTATTTTTGTTCACTGATGCGAAAGTGATGCTGTTCATGGTTATGTTCGCCGTCATGTTTCTGATTACCGCCTGCCTGCTCATTTATATGATTGAAGAAACGCGGGAGAAAGCTTTTTTGCAGCAAGGATATCAGACGGTCTCTCGGCGCTATCGGGAAGAAATGGAGAAGCTAAGTCAAATTTTGAATACAGCGCCGCTCTGTGTAATTGCTATTGATGTTGAGACGAGAATTACAGCAATTAACGATAATATGATTGAAGGAATACTTTTGCAAGTGCCCAATGTTGCACGGGCTGAGTTGATTGATCGGCCGCTGAGCGAATTGCTGCAAAAGATGGGGGACAATCCGAATCAGTTCATTATTTTAGAGGGGGCGCTGCAGGGAGGCGTCGTGGACGGGGAAGTGGCCCGGTTCGGAGATCGGGAATATTACATACTTGCCAATGCCATTCGAAGTCAGGAGACGGGAGAAATCGTCGGAGCGGTCGGTATGGCGCACGATATCACAGAGCTAACCCAGCTGCGCACCGAAATCGGCAATATGGAACGGCTCCATCTGGTGGGGCAGATGGCAGCAAGCATTACACATGAAATTCGCAATCCGATGGCGGTTATTCGCGGTTTTATGCAGCTGATGCAAGAGAAGAGTCCTGACAATTTACAAAATTATTTTCATATCGTTATGGATGAAATTGACCGTGCCAACGGGATTATTAATGATTTTTTGGCGCTGGCGCAAAATCGAATCGTGGAGAAGGAACAGATTCATCTGCACGATATCATTCAGCAACTGTCTCCGCTCCTCTGGGCGGATGCGAATCTCCGCGGTCAACAAATCATATTCCGGCTTGCTGAACACGAGCTTATTCCAACGCTATATTTGAATACCAAGGAAATGAAGCAGCTCATTCTGAACTTGGCGCGAAATGCGATGGAGGCGATGGAAGCTTCGGATACGGAGGGAATATTAACTTTAGAGACGGTGCTTGTTCCGCAAGGCGTTCAGCTCCGGGTACGTGATACGGGATCAGGTATTCCTCAGGTAGAGCTGGATAAGTTGTTCGAGCCTTTCTATACGACCAAATCAAAAGGAACGGGGCTCGGCTTGCCTTTGTGTTTGAGCATTATGGAGCGGCATAAGGGGACGATAGAGGTATTCAGTACTGAAGAAGGAACTGTTTTTGAAGTGACGTTCCGGTTACATGCCGCTGATTCGGAGGGAAGCTTCCCGTCACTCAATGATGAAGCCGGGGCCCCCGCATTGAATTGAACCCGTCGTAAACGTTCGTTATGATAGACATATGGGGGGGGACCGTATGAATGTGCTTCAAATCGGAAATATTACAATCAATTGGGAGTTGTTTGTCAGCTTTGCCTCTTTTCTTATCGCGGTATTCATCATTTCACTTCGCTCACGTATGGAAGGGCAAGCTTTACGGCATTATACCGACTGGGCGCTAACGGTAGCACTTCTGTTTATTTTGAACGAAAAACTCGGATTTCTGTGGGATTCCCCGTCTATTATATGGCAGCAGCCGCGTACGCTGCTTTATTTGAACGGAACGTCCGCGAACGGCAATATGCTGCTTCTGCTCGGGATTGCCGTATGGACGACTATATATGTACGTAAGCACAAACTTTCATATACGATATTGTTTGATCTGTTGGCTCACGGTATCTTCACGTGGGTAGCGGCCTACGGCTGGCTCTATACGCTGAACGGGTCCAATGCTCCGGGCTTTACGCCGCTGCCGCTGCCAAGCGGGTTTCCGGCTCATGGCCTGCCTCCGGCGGAGACGTTGGCTTGCCTCATCCTGCTTGTCGGGATGTGGATGCGCCGCTGCCCGTTAGGTACGCTTGCAGATGCTGAGCTTGGCTTTCTCGCAGGAGGGAGCATCGGCATGCTGGGCAGCTACTTCAAGCCGTACGAGTCGCTTTGGCTCGGATTGGGGTATGAGCAATGGCTGTGTGCCGCAATGTTGGCTGCAGGCTACGTCGCTGTGCGCCGCCGTGAACAAGGGAAGCAAGGGGCGGCTGAACCGACTGAATCGGTTGAACTGGCTAACCTGACTGAACAAGCACCGGAGGCTGATGAAGCAGATCATCTGAAAGGATAGGCTTCCTTCTCTATGCGCATAATAGAGGTTGTTCACACGCACTTTATAGAAGCGACATAGCGGAAAGGAGGCCCATGCGATGAGCAGTCAAGACTCGAAAGCGCAGGAGCGGCAACAGCAAAAAAATCGTGAAAATAAGTCGAACGAGAGCACTGTCGTAGATAAGAAGTTGGATGGACCTAACCGTCCTTCCACGTAACGGTGACGGGACTGTCCGAGGGAAAGCAAAGATTCTGTTTACGGGATCTTCGGCTTTCCCTTGCTTTACGTCGCTGCAAATGGTTAAATATTTAACGATAGCTTATATTCAACCAATCTATCAACGGAATTATTTATAAGGTAAGGAGTGAGCACTGATGTCCATGTCTTTTGAGCAATATATGAGTGATATGGTTCAACCGATGCGTAATGAACTGACTTCCATCGGCTGTGTTGAGCTGCGGACAGCGGAGGAAGTAGAAGAAAAATTGCCTGCGGCAAAGGGCACCGCATTGGTTGTGGTGAACTCGGTATGCGGTTGTGCGGCTGGACAATGCCGTCCGGGCGTGCGTAAAGCGCTGGAACACGAGGTGACACCGGATCATTTGTTCACCGTGTTCGCCGGCCAAGATAAAGAAGCGACAGCGAAGGCGCGCGAATATTTCGCACCGTTTCCTCCGTCTTCTCCTTCCATCGCATTGATGAAGGATGGCGAATTGGTGCACTTTATTGAGCGTCATAGTGTGGAAGATCGCTCGGCAGAAGATATTGCAGCAGATTTGAAAGCTGCATTCGATCGCTTCTGCCGCTAAGAAGACGAAAGCATGCAGTGATGAGCCCCGCACCTTTATGGTGCGGGGATTTTTACAAAGAGCAGCTGGAATAGGAAGGAGACGAGACGATGAGCTTGCAACAAGACATTATTAAGCGTTTCGGCGTACAACCACAAATTGATGAGAATGCGGAAATTCGCAAGCGCATAGACTTCTTGAAGCAATATGTGAAAAGCTCCGGAACGACAGGGCTTCTTATCGCGATTAGCGGCGGGATAGACAGCGCAGTCGTTGCCGGCTTGTGCAAGCAAGCGACGGATGAGCTGGCGAAGGAGTCGGGACAAGAATACATCACACTCGGCGTGTTTCAACCGTTCGGCAATCAAGCGGACATCTCGGACAGCTATGCCGTGGCGCAAGCGTTCGCTCTCCAGCATACGGTGGAGACGAACATTGAAGATGCGGTGAACGAGGTGACGCTTGAGGTGGAGCAGGGCTTCAAGCAGTTGAACCAACCGCGCCATCTCAGCATTCCGGGCAAAGGGAACGTGAAGGCGCGCGTCCGCATGGTGGCCCAATACGCTCTTGCCTTTGACTTGAATTTGCTTGTCGTAGGTACGGATCATGCATCGGAAGCATTAACTGGCTTCTATACGAAGTGGGGCGACGGCGCCGTGGATATTACGCCGCTATCTTCACTCAACAAACGCCAAATTCGCCAATTGGCCGCCCACATGGGCGTTCCAAAAAGTGTGATTGACAAGGTGCCGACGGCTGGTCTGTGGGACGGCCAGACAGACGAGAAGGAGCTCGGCATTTCCTACGATCAAAATAGCGACTATTTGGAAGGCAAAGCCGTACCAGATGACGTGCGCGAGAAAATCGAGCGCCAATACCGCAAGACAGAGCACAAGCGCTCGCCGATTCCAGGAATATAGTCAGACGTCGCCCAGGTTTTATTTGATCGAAGACGAACATAATCTGACGGCGAATGCATTGCAGCACCCCAAGGCTTAAGCAACTGCCTCGGGGTGCTTTTGTGTTTGCTGCGCTCTCTTAGCTTCACTCTCCCATTCAATCAGTAATTTGAATGCAGCGGCGTAATCTAACGAGTGGAAAGAGAGTTATATCGAGTTGGCTGGCTGCTTTAAGGGGGATTTAAAATTATACATGTCTCTCTGTAGCTCTAAGTAGATCTATGTAACCCTAAGTAACCCTAAGTAGTTCTAAGCAGATTTATGTGTCTCTCTGTAGCTCCCTGTAAACCTCTGTAACTATCTGTATCTCTCCGTATCTCTACATATATCAACATATCTCTAGGTATATCTAGATATCTCTACATATATCTGGGTATCTCTACGTATCTCTACGTATCTCTACATATCTCTAGGTATCTCTACACATCTCTATGTAGTTCTTGTCACTCCCCCTTTGCTCACTCTACCCTTTCGTCAGGAGCGGGTTCCTTTTTGCTCTTTTTATCATCTCTTCGTTATTTTCGTTACTTTTCTAGGTTGCTACCGCTACGAATGTAAAATTCGAAAACGGTTTAATTTTAAGCCGTATTCCCCTGTCCGAATTCCAAATCTCTTATAATTCTGAGTGTAGGGGAGAATGGACATAAGTGCGACTAGATATGGATGCTCGTCGCCAGCAGCTTCCTATTTTTACCTCAATCGGCCACCAATCTGTATACTAGCTGTCCAGTTTCTTGGATTTCTGAGTGTAGGGCAGAATGGATATAAGCGCGACTGGATACGGATGATCATCGCCAGCAGCTCCGTACTAATTTCAATTCTCCGCCACTTTTCATAACAGCAGGTTGAGCAGGAACTTGCAACGGTTTTTCCAATCATTGCGGATATGCGGATATAAAGAAAAAGAACTACGCATTGGCAGTTCATGTCATTTCATTTATTGAGATTAAGTCTGATATGGTTATACTGCCTGAGATATGCTGCTGGCTGAGCCGCGCCAGAATAATTCTTTTAATCGCGGACGCTGCGCTGGTGAAGCGCATTGCTCAGAGATCAGCTTGCATGCGAGATGGCATGCTTGTTCCATAGTCGCTTCCGAGCCGGCGGTAATGAGCAGACCACGGGAATCGATATAGGCAATCAGCATCTCATCCGCATGGAGGGTGCTTTTCAACCGCAGGGGAGATTCGGGATGATTCAATTCATCTTGACTGTAAATCAGTATACTGTGCTCGGGAAACAGGGCAGGTTCAACAAACCGGACATGGCACTGTTCCACTGAACGTTGTGTAAGCGATACCAACACTTGCTGCAACGCGAAGATGGATTGCTGTCTTACAATGCTTGTGCTTGGAGCCGAATAAATGGTTGTCATATGGTATCCTCCTTGCTGCTGTCATCCCAGACAACTGCCTATCTGAAAGATTACCCGTATTTTATCAGACTGAAACGAAAAAACAAGCGAACGGGATGTGGCACATTTGCGACATTTGATCGCCTGAAATGGCTTTATCCCGTTCTAGAGGTTAGAACGTGTCCTGTGTCCACGCGACTAGCTCGAAAGCGACGAGGCGCGACGTACAATCTGCGATCGGCGTTGATTCAGCCAAGACACGGCTAACGTCCATAGCGGTAAGCTCCATAAGAAGACAGCATATGGCGCATATGAGTGAACGGGAACGTCCAATATGGTGCCGCATAGCACAGCAAGCATGTTCCAAGGGATTATTGCCGCAAAAACAAGCGCGGTATCAGCCACGACCCGGGATAATTGCTCCTTCGGGAACCGCTCGGACCAGAGTGGGAGCACGCTTCGTCCCGCCATCATGATAGGCAGCGTCTGGGTACAGGAGACGAGGGCCAGCGCGAGTCCGTACAGACCGACGCGGGTGGTCGCTCCGGGCATCGAAGTGTTCTCTCCGATAAATGCGGCCATATACGGCTCCAGGCTGCGCGTCGATTCCAAAATCCCATTAAACGCCCCGGCCAGCGCGATTAGCAAGACAAGCTCAATGATGGGCAGCACCCCCTTCGTATGCAGAGAAGGAAGTGCGGCATTTCCGTACCCGAAGAGCATCCCGTTCAGCCAGGCGGATGGTTCGGTTCCTTGCAGCCAAGAGCCGATAATGATCGCCGTCACGATGGCCAGCATGAAGGCATAGCGCGTCTTCCAACGCAGCAAAATCGCAACGATTAAAGCCGCTGCGGGTAAGATGAGCCACGGACTGAATGTGAAGCTGCTGCGGAATTCCTCCATTCGCAAGGCCTCGGCTGGCACCGACCAGCCTCCTGCGATGTCAAATAGGACAAAGATGACCGTGGCGGTTGCCAAGCCGAGCAGCGTCGTGGGAACAAGCGCCGGATACTGGCGTCCGACGGTCGTTCCGGTCGAATCGGCGACGAGGCGATGCGTGCTCGAAAACGGAGAGGTGCGGTCTCCGACGAATGCTCCCGAGACTAACGCCCCGGCCATCAGCGGCAACGGCACTCCGGCGATTGCCGCTACGCCCATCATTGGAATGCCGACGGCGCTGAGCGTTCCGGTCGAAGTGCCGAGCAGCATGGAGAAGAGGGCAGAGAACCAGAACGTCAGGGTCGTCATGAAGGCGGGAGCCATCCACTGCAATCCTTGTTCAATCAGGTACGGAATCGTGCCGCTTAAGGTCCATACCGGAATCATCAGTCCGACCATTATGAGAATCCAGATGACCTCTATCGTATGCTTGGCGCCATCGCGCATGTACCTGAAGAGAACGGACCAAGCAGTGCCTTGCCGCCGAGAAAGGGCAGTCAGGCTGAAAAAGCCGGCGGCAAAGCCAATAATAAGTGGGAAATGCAATAAATAAGCTGTGGAAAGTCCCGCAATCGTTATAACAATGACGGTGAGTAGTTGGTGTTTCGTTAACATTACGGTAAGGCATCTCCTGTCTTCATGTCTCTGATGAAGTTGATGCAATTAGAAGGTGCGTATGAAGAAACGCGAATCATGCGATGATGTCATGCAGCTAGCGGGACTGGGCTTGTAACCAACTGGCCGTAGCATCCAGCGCCGCTTCCAATTCCGGAGTTGTGCCTTGGAACGGGTGGACGGCGTTGAAGGTGTGTCCGCCGCCTTCAATTGTAATCCATTCTGCTGCTGGGTAACTCGCAACGAGACGGGCCGATCCGTCACGGAAGCCGGGCAGGTCATCCGAGCCTTGAATGAGCGCCATAGGAAAAGAGGCGGAGGCAGTGCGGCCAATTAGGTCATACCGCTCGCGGTTGGCTTCCAAGTCATCGAGCATGACACGGTCAAGCGGCAGCGCTTCGCCGGTGCGGGCATTGACGACCTTCGAACGCCCGGATGTTCGCATCTCGTGCTTCTGCTCTGCGGTGAACAAATCCATATTGGTTACACCGTTCCATGTAATGACGCCTGCGATTTCCTCTGGATGATCGAGCGCATAGAGCAAGCAGCTTGCTCCGCCGCGGCTGTGTCCCAGCAGGTAGACAGGCGCTTCCGGGCCTATGCGACGGCCGGGAGCGGCCTGCTGCAACCATTCATTGAAATCCCCGCCAGTGATCAACTGAAGCAAAGCAGTCAGATCCTCCTGCTCCCGCTCATACGTGTTGACGGCGAATCGTTCCGGCTCATCAAAGCGGTCGAGCGATGGACCGACACCGTTATATGTAAAATTGAAGGTGATCGTGAGCAGGCCGCTTCGCTCCGCCAATTGTTCCGCCGCATAGGGGAACATGCCCCAGTCTTTAAAGCCTTTGTAGCCGTGAGTGATAATAAGCACGCCCTGCTTCTTCTGCTGCTCCGGAATAAATACGTCGCCACGCAACGTGCGTTGTTCCTTCCAACTTTTTTCAAAAGAATGTCTCATTAATCCTACCTCCTTGCTAGTACAATATTCACGCCTCATTGTAACATAGAACAGCCGCAATGAAGCATGCAACTCCTAATGTAAAGATTATTTAATGTGCGGTCATCTCTACTTGCGCAATGAGCGAATCCAAGCTTGACACGTGCATATACGGAGTGTACTATGTGTACTAGTTGAAGTAGTACACTATTCGTGCCGCGAAATGAACGGAGAAAGGAGGATGTCATGTTTCGTTTGCAAGAGCGAAGTACCACACCAATATATGAACAGATTGTGGAGCAGATGAAAGCTCTAGTCGCTAAAAACGTGATGCAGCCCGGGGAAAAAGTGCCTTCGGTGCGGGAATTGTCCTCCATGTTGGTCGTAAATCCGAACACGGTTAGCAAAGCGTATCAGGAGTTGGAGCGTCAGGGCGTCATTGAAACGCTGCGGGGCAAAGGCACATTTATAGCGGAACCCGCTGCTCCGCCCATGGCAGAAGAGAGGATGACGAAGTTGAAGGATGAAGTGAACCGCATTGCTGTAGAAGCGAAGCATTTGGGCCTTGAACGGGAGGAGTTCATTGATATGGTCGAACAAGCATGCGAGGTATGGTGGAGGGATGACGAATCATGATGCAAGTGGAAGCGATACATAAGGCGATTGATGGCAGGCCGATATTGCGGGGCATCAGCTTTACGATTGAGCCCGGCCGCATAATGGGCCTCGTCGGACGCAACGGGACGGGTAAAACGACACTGATGCGGACGCTGGTCGGCATATACGATCCGGATCAGGGGAGCGTTGCCTTTGAGGGAATGGACATACATAAGTATCCGGAGCTGAAGCGGGATGTTGTATTTGTCCCGGATGCGCCCGTGGCGCTTGAGGCGTATACAATTCGGGAATGCGCCGCTTGGTATGGGCAGATTTATCCGAGCTTCGATCTGTTTTACTTTACCGAGGCGATGGAACGGTTCAAGCTGCCGATGAATAAACGGGTCCGCACGTTGTCCAAGGGGATGAAGATGCTGTTCAGCACGGCGCTTGGCTTGTCGACGAAGGCCCGCCTCATTCTGTTCGACGAGCCGACGAACGGAGTCGATGCCGTAACCAAGAAGCAGCTATTGAGCCTCATCGTCGAATCGCTGCGCAAGGATTCCTCTATTCTCATTTCGTCGCACATGCTGAACGAGCTGGATCGGATCGCGGATACCGTCGTGCTGCTGCGGGATGGCCGGACGGATGAGACATGGGACTTGGAGCAATTGCGTCAACACATGAAAAAGCTGCAGGTCGTCTTTACGGCGACAGAACCGCCTGCTTGGCTGGCAAGGGAGGATGTATTCGTGCTGCAGCAGGTAGGTCGCGTGTATACCGTCATGCTGGAGTCGGACGAGGCGTTTACTGCGCTGAAACGTGAGGAGCCAATGTTCATCGACGAGCTGCCGCTCTCGCTGGAAGATTGGTTCATGTGGAAATCGGGAGGTGACGGCGATGCAGCGTAGTATTTTTGTGCGGGCGTTGTGGTGGAAGGAATATCGGCAGACGCGGGTGCTGCTGTGGTTGATGATGATTGCCGGCTTTTTCTCAACGGCTTACCTGCACATGCGGGAGGTGTGGTTTGCTTCCCCGCAGGTCATTGTGGGACTAGTGGAGTATCTGGCAAAAACTCAGGAGACGAATTGGCTGCTGCACAGAAACTATGGCGGTTTTATGCTGCTGCTTGTGCTCGGAGGTTTTTTGCTGTCATTGTGGCAGCTCGGCCATGAGCGCCGCAATCAGATGAGCGAGCAGACGTTTGCGCTTCCTTATCCACGGTGGGTTATCTACGTGACAAAATGGTTGGTTAGTGTCGCTTATATCGTGTTTGTCGTTACGGCCAGCGTAGCATTGGATATACTCGTACTCAAGCTGTCGCAGGTGGGAGCATACGTGCATGTCATAGATTTTATCGGTCGCGGCTTTCACATTATCTTCGTCACGGTGGCGGCCTACACATTTACGTTGTTCATCGGCTCCTTTACGGGGACTTGGACGTTGCAAGCGGCGCTTTCCATTATCAGCTTGTTCTTGTATGAATTTTTTACTCTCATGCTGCAGCAACTTCTGTATATCTTCATGATTACGCCAATATACATGGAACTTCGATTGCGCGGAACGTTCTGGGAAAAGTTCAATTTAACGAATTGGGTATTCCATGAGGGCGGCAATTATCCATACGCGTTCGTCGGAGTCGTCTCCTTGCTGCTGTTCATCGCGGGCATGGTGCTCTATTCGCGTAATTCGCTTGAAAACAATGGCAAGCTGGTGCTTTTTCCAATCATTGAGAAGCTGTTCATCGTCGGATTTGTATTATGTGCGGCATTGTTTAGCGGCAATTTGAGTTATGACACGCTTTATCCCGGACGCCTCGGATATGCGGCAGGCGCAGGGCTTGGCACCATCATCGGCTATATCATCATCCGCACATTGACGCGCATGCGTGTACGAACTTAGCGTGATACAGCGTGAACAACGAGTGCAGGGTGGTAATTGAGACAATGGTGCAGGAGGTAATGCCATGAAGAACGCAGATGCCGTACTTCAACTCAGAAATGTAACCAAGAAAATTGGGAAGCGCACGATTGTGGATCAGGTGTCCTTTGACGTTCCGGCAGGAGAAGTGTTTGGCTTTCTCGGGCCGAACGGGGCAGGGAAGACGACGACGATCCGCATGATAGTGGGCTTGATTGCAATGACCGCAGGGGAAATTTATGTGAAAGGCATTTCAGTGAACAAGCAATTCGAGCGTGCGATGACCCATATCGGTGCGATTGTGGAAAACCCAGAGATGTATAAGTTTCTTACCGGTTATCAAAACTTAGTTTATTTTGCGCGACGGCATACCGGCGTGACGACCGAACGAATTAATGAAGTCGTGAAGCTTGTCGGCCTGCAGAATCGGATTCACGAGAAAGTGAAGCGTTATTCGCTGGGCATGCGGCAGCGGCTCGGCGTTGCGCAGGCGCTGCTGCACAGACCCTCTGTCCTTATCCTGGACGAGCCGACGAATGGGCTTGATCCGGCGGGAATACGCGAGCTCCGCGACTATTTGCGCACCCTTGCGCGGCAGGAGGGGATAGCCGTCATCGTCTCGTCTCATTTGCTATCTGAAATGGAGCTGATGTGCGACCGGATCGCCATTATCCAAGCTGGAAATCTGATAGATGTTCGCTCTATGAATGATCTGAAGAATAGGGTTGCCCATCGCATCATCGTTGAAGTCGAAGAGCCTGAGCCGACGAAAGAGGTTCTGACTGCAATGCTGCCTGATATCGCCATGGCTGTACAAGCCGGACAATTGGAGATTACGGCAGGCCGCGATCGGATTCCGGAATTAACGAGAGCGTTAGTGCAAGCGGAAATTGACGTATACGGCATTCGGACGGCGAATCAATCGCTGGAGGATCGATTCTTGGAGCTGACAAGGGGGGAGCAAATTGTCTAATTTCTACAGACTCATTCAGAACGAGAATATGAAAATAGTTCGTCGTCCCCGTACATGGGCCATGGTGGGTGTTCTAATTTTTGCTCTCCTGTTACTGACAGCGATTTTGAAAATTGATCAAAATCCCAATATTCAAAACAACAATTGGAAGCAGCATCTTACAGAGACGAATCAACGGCTGCAGCAGCAGATAGATGAGAATAGCGCTGATGCAAGCCCGGACATGAAGCTCAAACTGGAAGGCGAGATTAACAAAAATCTATACTATATGGAACACAATGTGAACCCATACGAAGTGACGATATGGAGTGTAGTGAATGGTTCATCCAGTTTGATGGTTCTAATCACGCTCTTAACCGTTATTGTGGCGGCAGATATGCTCGCAGCCGAGTATTCATGGGGGACGATCAAGCTGTTGCTTGTCGGCCCGGCTTCCCGCACTAAAATACTGCTCAGCAAATACATATCTACACTCCTATTCACGCTATTTTTGCTCGTGCTGAACTTCGTAGTATCTTTTGCGCTGGGGGGGATTCTTGAAGGATTTGGAGAGATCTCTCGACCCGCCCTTACGATTGGCGCTGGCGGAGCGGTGGAGGAAGGCTCGATGCTAGTTGCTATTCTTCAAAATTATGGATTCAAAACGATAGAGCTGATTATGTATGTGACGATGTCGTTTATGATTTCCGCCACTTTCCGCAGCTCTTCCATGGCGATAGCCTTCTCGTTGCTGTTTATGCTCATCGGCAATACGCTCGTCAATATTTTAAGCAAATTCGAGTGGGTAAAATATTTGTTGTTCGCTAACGTCAATCTAAGCCAATATGCGAACGGCACACCGGTTCGCCCGGACATGACGATGCTCTTCTCAGTCTGCGTTTTGCTGGTCTACTTTGTCGTATTTCATCTTATTTCTTGGGTCGTATTTACGAAAAGGGATGTTGCAGGGTAAGTAAGTGATTGGAGCGTTGTAAAATATAGCTTAAGATTTTATAAATAGAGAAGCAAGTTGAGATAGGTCGGCGGGAGTGGTCATTGGTGGAAGCAGACATGGCATTCCTCTATATTATAATTACCCTTATCGTGTGCTGGATTTCGGTGAACTGGCTGCACCGGAAGTGCACGAAGGGGCGGCTTGCACTAACGATTGCGCTGCTATGTTTGTTGGTGGCGCTAATTGCCATGCAGGCTCCGTTGGAATACGTGATGATGAAGATTCAGGGCAGCGTGGACCTAATCAAGGCGTTCTATCTACTGGATAGTCTGCTGGGGCAGGCCTCGATGGGATAGAACAGACAAGAGCGGGCGGGAGCTGAAGGATACCAGCTCCCGCCCGCTTTGGCGTTTAGCCTAATACGCGGCGGAGCACACGCTCGGTGCGTGCGGCGATGTCGCGGACGTCGTCTGGCGTGGCGCATAGCGGCAGCCAGTAGTACAGGGTGTCACCGAGCGGGCGGAGGATGAGTCCCTCCTCGAAGCCCGCCTCGTACATGGCCGCCCCGATGCGCCGCTCGGGCGGGAAGGGGTGGCGGCGTTCGGCATCCTCGTACAGGTCGAACGCCGCCACGAGCCCGAGCTGCCGCACATCGGCAACGTGCGGCAGTCGGGCGATGCCGCCGAGCGCTTCGGCGAGCGCGGCGATGGTGATCTGTGCCTGTTCGAGGGTGCGTTCCTCCTCGAACAGGCGCAAGGAAGCCAAGGCCACGGCGCAGGCCACCGGGTTCCCGGTGAAGCTGTGCCCGTGGAAAAATGTCTTCTGCGTCGCGTAATCGTCATAGAACGCGTCGTAAATGTCATCGGTGCACAGCGTGACGGAGAGCGGCATAATGCCGGCGGTCAGCCCTTTGCTCAAGCACATGATGTCGGGGCTGATCTCTGCATGCTCGCAGGCGAACATCTTGCCCGTCCGCCCGAAGCCAGTCGCCACTTCGTCTGCGATGAGATGGACGCCGTGCGCCGTGCACAGCTCGCGCAAGCCTTGCAAGTAGGCAGCGGGCGTCATGATCATGCCGCCCGCTCCCTGCAGCATCGGCTCCACGATGAAGCCGGCCAGCGTGTCCGCTTCGCGCCCGAACAGCTCGCGCACCTTCACCAGCGCCGCTTCCGCCACCTCGCGTTCGCCTTCCGGGCCGACCGCGCGCGCCTGCCGCAGGTCCGGCGCCGGCATGCGGTGCGCGTGGAACAGGAGCGGCTTGAACAGCGAATGATACAGCTGAACGCCGCCGACGCTTACCGCGCCAAGCGTATCACCGTGATAGCTGCCGTCCAAGAAGACGAACTTCGTCTTCGACGTGCGGCCGATCTGCTGCCAATATTGGAACGACATCTTGATCGCCACTTCCACCGCGGTGGAGCCGTTGTCCGAGTAGAACACTTTGTTCAGCCCCGCAGGCGTGATGTTTACGAGTTGTTCCGCCAGCTCGATGCCCGGGGCGTGTGTCAGCCCGCTGAACATGATGTGGTCGAACTGATCCAGCTGCTGTCGAATCGCTTCCTTAATCCGCGGATGGCCGTGTCCGTGCAGATTGCACCACCATGACGACACTGTATCGTAGAATCGCCGTCCATCGGCATCATATATATAGATGCCCTCCGCTTTTTCAATGAGCACATGATCACGATCAGCGTAATCCTTCATTTGGGTGAACGGATGCCAGACGTAAGACCGGTCCTTGCGCAGCAGCTCCTGCTTTATCGTTTCCTTCATTTTGTGCCAGCTCCCTTGCAAATATCTCGATTAACGAGTCCACAATGTTAACCTATTAGTATACATAATAGGTTAACAAAAGTTTTTCGCACTAGCAATCCCCCGCTCGGTGCTGCAGCAGGATGAAATCCTCGGTCCGCAGCATGAATAGAAGATTAGTCTCGGGGAGGATCGCGATTTCGTTCGGCAGGCGCTTCAGGCTGACAAGGAGCCGATGTATGCTCATAGTACGGTTCAATAAGGGGGTAAACCTCTTATAGAGAGATGAGAAGGAGGCGTGATCCAGTGGCACGGATCATTTACGAAATCGATCATGTCAGTCAGCTGTATAAGCGGGGCAAGGTAAAGGCGAACGTCGATATTACGTTACAGGTGCAGGAGGGAGAAATCCTGGGCGTACTCGGCCCGAACGGCGCAGGCAAATCAACATTAATCAAGCAGATGATCGGGCACTTGCAGCCGACGGAGGGGAAAGTGTCGTTCTACGGAACAGATGTGGTTCAACAGACGAGGCGTGTGGCGCAGCAGGTCGCTTACTATTCACAAGAACCGCACGTATTGGCATCACTCAAAGTGCAAGAGGCGTTGGTGTTCACCGGAAGACTGCGGGGAATGGCCAAGCTGGAGGCTGAATGTCAGGCCGAGGAACTATTAGAAATGATGGGAATGACTGAATTGCGCCGGAAGCAGCTCAAGCATCTATCCGGCGGTCAGCGGCGGATGATCGGCATAGGGACGGTTATGATCGGCAGCCTGCCAGTCATGATCCTGGATGAACCGACGAATGAATTGGATCCGGCGAACCGGCGTCTTGTCTGGAATCTCATCAAGGAGCGCAACTTGCAGGGCGCTACAGTCATTCTAGTCACGCACAACGTGCTGGAAGCCGAACAAGTCGTCGATCGGGTGGCCGTCATCAATCACGGCCGGCTGCTTGCGATCGATGCCGTTGCGAAGCTGAAGCAGAAGGTGGACCAACGCCTGAAGTTCGAGCTGATTACGGAATTCGGTCGAAGAGAAGAGGCGGCAGCAGCGATGAGGCAGTGGGGACATCTTCATATTAATGGAGAGAATCGGCTTATCCTCTTGGTGGATAAAGAATCGGCGAGCCAGGTGCTCGATTATATCGTTCATTTTCCAGAACTGCCTATTGAGGAATACGCTGTGAAGCCGCCGAGCCTCGAAGATGTTTATTTCCATATCGACGGTCAGGCTGAACGGGAGGCGAGTGGCGCATGAATCCAGCAATGAATCCGAAGCAAGCCTCGGCAGCCGCTGCGATAAGTGGTCCCGGGCGCATCTGGACGGAGCTGTCCATCCTATTTCGCATCCAATTCGCCATCGTGCGGGATAGCTGGGTCTGGGTCGTTCTGATGGCGACCATGTTTCCGTTGACGACGACACTGTTTATGTCGTTTTTCGCCGACAATCCGAGCGAAGAGATGATGATTCGCATCATAGCGGGCAATCTCATCTTCGGTGTCATCGTGATGGGGATGAACGGCATGGGACAAGAAATTTCATGGCAGAAGCATCAGGGCCACTTCACGTATTATGCTTCGCTGCCGATCTCCAAGCTGAACTTTGTGCTCGCCAATTTGCTTCGCGGGCTTATGAATACGCTCCCGTCCTTCATTATTCTGGCTATGATTGGGCAATGGGGCTATGGCATCGAATTTCATTACTCATGGGGGCTTCCGGTTGTCGTCATCCTCTCGCTGGCGAGTGTCGTCGGCATCGGTGTATGCATCGGCTTCTGGTCGCCGAATCACCAGCTTACGAACATGCTGGTGCAGGCCCTGATGATGTTCGTCACTTTTCTGTCTCCCGTCATGGTAGACATTCAGCAGCTTCCCGTGCCTCTGCAGTGGCTGTCTTATCTGTTTCCCACCACGTATGCGGCTGACGCGATGCGGAACGTGCTCTTGGCCGGATGGTCCACCGGCGTTATGTTGGACTGCGTCGTCTTGCTCGCCTATAGCGTCGTGACGATCTTCGTCATCAACAATCTGGTCAAATGGCGGATCGGCGAATAGCGCATGAATGGGGAGCGGGCCGAGCCGAACCGCCGCTTCCCTCCGTACTTGATTCTCATGCTGCGGCAGTTGTATGCTCTGTATTAGTGCGTGTACAAAAGGGACTATCGAAATCCTCGCTTTTGCTAATGGATTTACGACATCCGGATGATAGGAAGGGAAGAAGCAGCGTTATGATTTATGGAATCGGGCATGACATATTGGAGTTGGATCGGGTAACCCGCCTTCTGAACGGCAAGAGTAAAGACCGCTTCCTGCAGCGGGTGCTGACACCGGCGGAGCTTGCGGTGCTCAAGCAACGGGAAACGCGTATGGCAGAATGGGTGGCGGGCCGATTCGCGGTGAAGGAAGCGGTCGTCAAAGCGTTCGGTACAGGAATAGGCCGTACGATCGGCTTCCTTGATATCGAGGTGCTGCCCGATGCGCATGGCAAACCGCACGCGTGTGTAAGCGAAGCGGCCTGGAACCGCCTCGGCCTGCCCAGCGACTCCTATCACATTCACGTCAGCATCTCGCACCAGCCAAGCCTTGCTTCGGCACAGGCCATCGTGGAGCATCGGCAACGTGCTGCACGCAGCGGAGATGACAGCAGCGCACCCGCCGCACTCTGAATGGAAGCGGGTCAGAGCCGGGTAAGAGGCAGTCGAGATTCGCACGACAATCGGATAGAAGAAGTCCCGTTCCCCGCATGAGGAGCGGGACCGGTATGTCTGGAAATCGGAATCCTATTCGTTCAAATAAGTTATCACGCGGCTTTGGATGAATTGGACCACCTCATCCAGCGATTTTTGCCCCGCATAGTACATCTTCGCTTTATCCGCTACGATGCGCATCACTTTGTCATCGCTGCACAAGCGTATTCGCCTGTTCAATGAGATGACGGTACGTCTCATTTTGACCAGAGCTCCGCTCCATTTGGCCGTGACCGTACCAGTCTTGATTTGCTCTACCGTTTTTCCGAATTGTTCGTTATACGCTTTCTTGTTCATCGGCATATCACTAAGTTCAGGCGACTGCTGCCTCTCGTCGGGCAACAGGAGCTTCAGGAAATCCCAAGCTTCCTTCTACGCAGCAGCTCCGCGTAATTGTCCCATCTGACGAAATACCTTTCCTGCGAACCATCCTGCACGGAGTACACCATTCTCATTGCAAAGGGGGATAATATAAAACAGCATAAAGCCGAATAAACTGGGGGCGAGAAAGGCGAGCGCGATGACGGAATCGCGGCGCAGCTTGTGTTGCAATCTCATAATGCATCCTCCATAATGGGTGGTAATTCATTCGCTTGCAGACAACAGCATAACTTCCTTAAGTGACAACTGCGTGTCACATCGGCATGCAGCGGCCGAAAAATATGGCCTAGCTTAGAAGGCGTGCAGGATATGAAAAATCCTGATGACGGACGGAAAGGAGTTTGCTGGCGAACATATGGAGCATACGATTCTCGTCGTGGATGACGAGCAGCTAATACGTGAATTGATAGCAGACTATTTGGAAGATGAAGGATATGAAGTGATGCAAGCGGCAGATGGAGCGGAAGCCGTCTGTCTCCTGCGCCAGCGGGCAGTGGACCTGGTCGTCTTGGATGTGATGATGCCGGGGAAGAACGGATTCGAGGTGTGTGAAGACATCCGTTCCTTTTCGAATGCGGTCATCGTCATGCTGACCGCCAAAGCGGAAGAGGGAGACAAGCTGACCGGTTATGGGAGCGGGGCCGACGATTATGTTACGAAGCCGTTCAGCCCGAAGGTGCTGGCGGCGAAGATACGAGTGCTGCTGCAGCGCTGGAGTCATGCGGAACCGGCTAGCGGTGCGGAGGAGACGGGATTTGTTATCGACGAGGCGGCTTATGAAGTGCGGGTGAACGGATCCGTGCTGCCGTTGACGACGAAAGAATTCGAGCTGCTGCGCTGCTTGTCGCAGCATCCGAATCAAGCGCTTACACGCGATAGCATTTTGGACAAGGTATGGGGGATGGATCATTTCGGGGATGTCCGCACCGTGGACACGCACATTAAGCGGCTGCGCCGCAAGCTGGGCGAGCACGCGGAGCACATCGTAACCGTAAGGGGGAACGGGTACAAATACCGATGAAAAAGTCATTATTTGCGGGCAAGCCGCGGCTTGCCGTCAAAATGTACTGGACGACAGCGATCGGATTTTTATTGTTCACCGCACTGTTCATGGTGCTGCAGCTTATTTTCTTCCAGCCGTACTCGTTGACGATGCGATCCAACCAACTGAAGAGTGAATTTCGAGCCTTATACGACGAGCTCCATGGACAGCATATCGATAACAAATGGATGGCACGCGCCGCTTCCTTTGACGTGGCTCACTACTCCTTGACGGGGGTGGTGGAGAAGCGGGGAAAGGACGTTCGAGTATTTTTGGGTGAACGTCCACAGCAGGCGGTCCGTCTGCGCAAGCAGGACGATCCGAACATTTATATTTTTCATACTTCGCCGGAGGCTCCTGTCATCCCAGGTATTCCAACGAAGATTACTCCTATCGCTCCTGTCACACCATACAAAGAAGAGGAGCTCATTCCAACAACGCCGGCATCCTGGTTCAGTCCAGATGCGATGCGGCTGAACTTCGTGCTGGAAGAGAAACTGACCGACATGCTGAAGCTGTCGCTTGAAGACGGTCTTGCCGTCGAACTGTTCAAGCAAGGGGCGCTGGACGAGAAGAACGAGCGGATATGGGCGGCCATAGCTCCCCTTCCAGAAGAGAATGATGCCGAACGCTACATGATTACGGTATCCACGCTGCAGCCGGTCTCGGATGCCTCCTCGCTATTGGGTGGCTTCTATCGCTACTTCTACATTGCAGCGATTGCGCTGCTGCTCGGATTCGCGTTTTTGTTCACGCGCATGATTTCGCAGCCGCTCGTGAAGCTGAACGAGATGGCAAAGCGCTTGGCGCGCCTGGACTTCTCCGCGCGGACGGACATCAAGCGCGACGATGAAATCGGGGAGCTGGCGCATACGTTCGACTTCCTCGCGACCGAATTGAACGGCACGATGCAGGAGCTGCGCTCGGCGAACGAGCAGCTGCAGCGGGATATTGAGAAGGAGAAGCAGCTGGAGCGGCTGCGCAAGCGCTTTGTCGCCAGCGTATCGCACGAATTGAAGACGCCGGTCAGCCTGATTCAGGGTTATGCGGAAGCTTTGCGCGATAACGTGGGGCATGGGGCGAAGCGGGACAAATATGCTTCGGTCATCGTGAGCGAGTCAGAGCGCATGTCGCGGCTCGTCCATGATTTGCTCGACCTGTCGCAGCTCGAGAGCGGGAAGTTCCACTTGCAGTGGAGCGAAGTGTCGCTCCGGATGACATTGCGGATCGTTCTGCAGACGCTGGAGGCATTAACCGGGGATTGCCGCGTGACGATGTATTGGAATGTGCCGGAGGAAGAGGTATTCGTGCATTCGGATGAGCAGCGCTTGCAGCAAATTTTGACGAATGTGCTGACGAATGCGCTCCGCCACACGCCATCGGGCGGCCGCGTGGAAGTGCGCGTGCGATGGCCGCAAGACAACGCTGGTGATTGCGTGCAGGTTGAAGTGTATAACGAGGGCGAACCGGTGTCAGAGGAGCATCTGCCGCACATATGGGATGCGTTCTACCGAGCCGAGTCCTCGGGCAATCGAGCCTCAGGCGGCAACGGCATCGGGCTTTCGATCGTGAAGCATTTGCTGGAGAAGCACGGCAGCGTATATGCTATCCGCAATGTGGATGGCGGAGTGCTCGTTACGTTCACGCTGCCGGTTTCGGATGCGGTGAGCGAGGAATAAAAGTGTGAGGCAGCCGATACGAGCCGTGTCGAGATTCTGGTTTTCTCGATGAGGCTGGTTTTTGGTACAATGGGAAGCAGGAGAAAACCGGACAAGCGGGGGAGTGTTGCAAAATGAACGGTTCGCGATGGATGCGGAGCAAAATGTACATCGTCGTATGGGCGGTGCTGGCGCTTTCGCTGCTGCTGCTCATTCAAGGAAATGGGAAGAAGGCGGTCTCCGGTGTCATTGTCGCCGGTATTGTGTTTGCCGTTGTTAAATATTTTGGTGCCAAGCAGGCCGAGCAATCGTCTGACCCACAGCAGCATAGCTATGGCATTCTCGTTATTTGCGAACAGGCCGATGATGAGGACGAGATTCAGCATGAGGAACTGCTCGATGAGATGTTTGCCGCGGGGAACGTGGACATCTCTTATCAATGCACAGCTAATGAGCTCAAGGAGTGGAATCCATCACTTGACGTGCTGCAGCTCCCTTGCTTCATGGTGTTGAATGGAAATAGCTCGGATGAACTTGAAGTTCTAGTTAAGCATCCGTTCTTTTACAGTTCCGATCACCGGGAAGTAATTCGGTTCATTCAAGAGAATAAGAAATAGCTATAAGCGCGTGTTCGCAAAGGGGACTTTTGAACAACCTCTATAAATACAATAATAGGCCGCACCTAAGAACGAGGTGTCGGCCTATCGCCATATAACGGACGGATGCATTTATTTCTTGCTTGCCAGCCATTCGGCAACTTTTTCGATGTCGGCTTCGTCAAGGCTCTTGCCGAGCGCCGGCATGCGTTCGCCGCCATTTTTGATCGTATTCACGATATCTTCCTTGCTCAACCGTTCGCCTACCTTCTGCAGATTCGAAGGCGCGCCCATCAGCCCTTGCATCTCATCGCCGTGGCATTGCATGCAGCGCTGCTTGTAGATGGCGACGGCGTCTTCCGGCCCTTCGAGCGCCTTGGAGCTTGAACTTCCTCCGCCCCCACACCCGGCAAGCATAAGGCCTGCAGCAAGCAATACGATTATGCTCAGCGTATAACGTGAAGATGTGCTTCGTCGAAGCATCACATATCCGCCCCTTTGTATCCAGTGCCCCAACGGGCATTGTCTATGATCTTGTATACAATATAGTATAGGAAGTTCTTCCAATCCAAAGCAAGGCGTAATGCGCATTGTTGCTAGAACGTTCACATCTCATAAGGGTTACAGCTTCATGCCCATGCGGCTCTTATAGCGTTTGATTAGAATTTGAGTTTCTACGCTCATAATGCCCGGCAAGACGTACATTTTCTCTTTCAGAAATTGCTCCATCTCGCGGTTCGTGGCAAATAAACCGTGCATATGCAGCTTGCTCGGACCAGTCATATGATAAAGGCTGGTCACGCAAGGCTCGCAAGCCAGCTCATCAGCCGCCTGCATCAAATATTTTGGCTCTACCTCCACGTTAAAAAAGGCGGATACGCCGATGCCGATTTTTTCCGGATTGATGACGATTGTGAATTTCTCTAGCACCCCTTCTTCCATTAGCGCATTCACCCGGGCTTGAACGGCGACCCGTGACAGGTTTACTTCTTTAGCCAAATCGGTATAGGAAATGCGGCTGTTCTCGTGGAGCAGCGATAAAATGGTTTTGTCAATCTCGTCAAGCGACGAAGCGGGAATGTCATACAGCGTGTGCATGCGCAGCACCTCCGGTTGGGAAAAGGGTTTGTTTACTGCTTGGTTGGACAATCACTAATGACTTGAAAATGGCCAGACATTCAACCAATTTTGCCAAGCGCAAAGCTTATCATGAGAATGAGGAATACCAGTGACGTAATTATGACATACAAATAATCTTTTTCCTTCAGAAAGACAAAAATCGAGACCGCGACGCGGAAGACCGGGGTCAATATCAATAGTGACAATCCGGCCATCATGATGGCATAGGCTTTACCTTCGACAAGCCCGGTCACAATTCCTGTCACCGTCGTAGGATAGGTCTGTTCCGGATAACCGCTCTGCCCGGTAATCAAAAACAGCAGCAAGCCCGTTACAATAACGGCCGCGCTGGTGAGGACGCCGATGCGCAAAAAGGTGCTGACAGCGGCTTCTACATCATAGATTTTCTCGTCTTTCGCCTGCTTTTTATTCATTGCTTCATTCATTACATACCACCCAATCCTTGTACAATCATTTGAACTGCGACATAGGCAAGTATAGGGATGAACAATTTGCGAATGGTCTTGTTCTTTAACCGCTGCATGATGCGCGCGCCAATCGTGGCTCCGGTCAGGACGCCAAGCGCGACAGGGGCCGCAATTCTGGGATCGATGTCTCCCCTGAATAAATATACGCCAGCGCTCGCCGCTGCCGTTACGCCCATCATCAGGTTGCTCGTGGCGCTCGATACTTTAAGCGGGAGCTTCATGAACATGTCCATCGCCATCACTTTGAAGCTGCCGCTGCCGATGCCAAGCAAGCCTGAGATGACGCCAGCTCCATACATGACGCCGAATCCCCCATACGGGTTCGCGACATTGTAATGAACCTCTTGCTGCAGCGCCTTGTCGTAGTAATGGCTGTGCAGCTTGAGCTTAGTCGCCAGCGGATGAGGCTCTACATTTTCAGGCAGCTCACTCTTCGCTTTCTTTATCATAGCCAAGGCGGAATAGAGGAGCAGCAATCCGAAAATGACGTACAACCAATCGGGTGCGATGATGGCGCCGAGAAAGGCTCCCGTTATGGCGCCGACCGTAGTGGCGATTTCCAAGAACATGCCGACACGCAAATTCGTAATGCGGTCTTTGATATAGGCGATGGCCGATCCGCTCGAAGTAGCGATGACCGAAATGATGCTGGCTCCAATGGCATGATTGATGTCCACCCCGAACAACAAGGTAAGCGCCGGCGTCACGATAATGCCGCCACCCAGACCGAGCACGGAGCCGACGATACCGGCAAAGACGGAGATGAGTAAGATCTTTAGTGCAAAAAGCGTCAACATAGTTTCTCCCTTCCATGTTTATTCTCTGATGTGTCCATGACGAAATGAAATAAAAATAGATTAATTAGTTACGTTATTCATAAAAAATGGCACATCTTTATTTCATTATATATAACAAATTTGATTTTATCTTTCTTTTTGTAAAAAAATAATGACTTTTTTGTGCTTGTTCATTAATGGAAAGGATTGAACTAATCATAAAGGTTGTATATCGTTAATAGCATGAATGGTTTAGCATGTGCATTATTCATCATTATTCATCATTTGGAGTAGGGGAGGCCGTCATGGACGTACAGAAGCGTTATTTTAGCCGCGAGCTGTTGATATGGTATCGTGCCAATCGTAGAGACTTGCCTTGGCGGCGTCATAGCAATCCGTATTATACGTGGGTGTCCGAAATTATGCTGCAGCAGACGCGAGTCGAGACGGTAAAGCCGTACTTCGAACGGTTCATTTCGAAGTTTCCGACCGTTGAGGCGCTTGCTGATGCGCCGGAGGAAGAGGTGCTGAAGGCGTGGGAAGGGCTCGGCTACTATTCGCGTGCGCGCAATCTGCAGACGGCGGCCAAGGAAGTAAAGACGCAGTACGGCGGACAAGTTCCTGACGACAAGGCGAAGGTATCCGCGTTGAAGGGGATCGGGCCGTATACGTCTGGGGCCATTATGAGCATCGCGTTCAACCGCCCGGAGCCGGCGGTAGATGGCAACGTGATGCGGGTGCTGTCGCGCTATTTCCGCCTGCATGACGATATTGCGAAGCCGGCTACGCGCGCGCATATGGAGCATCTGGCCCAAGAGCTGATTCCGGAAGGGTGCGCTTCGGATTTCAACCAAGCGCTGATGGAGCTTGGGGCGCTTGTGTGCACGCCGAAATCACCTGCTTGCCTGCTGTGCCCGGTCATGGAGCATTGCGCGGGCCGCCTGGCGGGTGAAGAGCTCGTGCTTCCAGTAAAGACGAAGGCGAAGCCTCCTAAGCCGGAGCTTCGTTATGCGGCATTAATCGAAGGCACGGGCGAACATGCAGGCAAAGTGTTGGTCCGACAGCGACCGGCAACCGGATTGCTTGCAAAGATGTGGGAACTGCCGCATCTGCTCGTTCCGAAGCAGGCCGGACTCTTCGGGATGAACGAGGCCGAGGCGATGGATGTGCTGCGGGGCGGTTTACTTGCGGAAGGAATTGACGCGGTGCCGACCGCTAGATGGGTGGACGCGGAGCATACGTTCAGCCACATTCATTGGCAGATGCGTGTTTTCCGCTGCGAATTGCGGGAACTAATGGAACTGAAGGACAAGGAACGGACTGTCTATCAATGGACGGGGCTGGAAGAGATGGAGCATCTGGCGTTTCCAAATTTATTTTTGCGTATGTTAAAAGATTACTTTCAGTAACCTATTAAGCGACTTTATGAACAACCTCTTTCACGGAATTTCTTTCAGGGGAATAATTAAAGATTTGGTTGATTAATTAAAGGCGATTGTCCTGTTAGGGATGATTGCCCTTTTTTTTATTGCGCAAACGTTTACAATGAACATGACGACTGGTGAAAGCGTTATCTTTTTGGCTGGGCTTTTTTCCAATCTCGACGATAAATAGACAAAGACCATTTCCATGAGAAAAACATGCACAATGGACAACTTGGAGGGGGATTATAATGAAACGTTTGAAACCAACAGTTCTTTCCCGCAGCAACATGAAACGCAAATTTGCAGTATTGCTCAGTACGGCGATGCTTGCCGGGGCGCTCACCGGATTTGCCGGTCAGGCGCATGCCGCGCAGCCTCATTCGTCCCATTGGTATCCGGACACCTTGCTGGAGTGGTCGCCACAGACCGACAAGGATGCGGCATTCAACCGCAGCTCGGTGAAGCTGAATACCGAACGAGTGCAGGGCCATAAGGTGAATCCGAATGCAAAGACGGAGCCGAAGGTCATGGCGCTGGCGTCCATGTACAAAAATACGAGCGGCGCGCCGTCGCAAGGCAACGATCAGTTCCACGGCTATGCGTTCAGCTACTGGCAATATGTAGATAAACTCATTATGTGGGGCGGTTCAGCAGGTGAAGGATTGATTGTCCCTCCAAGCGCAGATGTTATTGATGCAGCCCATAAGAACGGCGTTCCGGTATACGGTACCGTATTCCTCCCGCAAACGGAGCATGGCGGCAAAATCGAATGGATGCGCGATCTGCTGCAGCAGAAGGAAGACGGCACATTCCCTGTCGCTGATAAGCTGATGGAAGTCGCCAAATATTACGGCTTCGACGGCTGGTTCATCAACCAAGAGACACAGGGCGGAACGCCGGAAGACGCACAGAACATGCAGAAATTTTTGAAATATATGCAAAAAATCAAGCCGTCCAACATGGACGTCGTCTGGTACGACTCTATGATCAAAGAGGGGCCGGTGAAATGGCAAGGCGCGCTTACGGACAAGAACAGCATGTTCCTCCAAGATGGGGAAGAGCGTGTGGCTGATCACATGTTCATCGACTTCCGTTGGCAATTTAAAAAAGAAGGCAAATATGATTACGTCACACCGTTCCAGAACTCACCGCAGGCAGCAGATGGCTTGAAGCGCGATCCGTATGAACTGTATGCCGGTATGGATTTGGAAGGCGGCGGCGGTTATCAAGGCGAATATAATTTCCCTGTCCTGTTCCCAGAAGGCGGCAAAGCAGTAACATCGCTCGGACTCTATCGTCCAGATTGGGCGTTCAATACGTCCAAGACGAACGAGGAGTTCATGGAGAAGGATCAGATTCTCTGGGTAGGGGAGAACAAGAATCCAGCGGATACCGTGGAAAATGGTAAAGCATGGCGCGGTATTGCAAACGATATCGTAGACAAGACGGTTATTACAAAAGCGGATTTCATTACCCATTTTAATACAGGAAACGGCAACCATTTCAGCGTATTTGGCAAAACGGTACGCGACCGTGAATGGTTCAATCGCAGTCTGCAAGATATACTGCCGACTTGGCGTTGGATGGTGGATGAGCAAGGACAGAAGCTCACGCCAAGCTTTGACTTCGACAAATCGTTCTATGGCGGCAGCTCGCTGAAGCTTAAAGGAACGATCGCGCCAGGAGCGACGTCGAACGTGAAGCTGTTCAAGACCGATATTGCAGCAACATCTTCGTTGCAAATGTCGCTCATTTATCAAGCGAATGAGAGCGAGTCTGCCGACATGAATATCGGTGTAGCTCTAGAGGGGGCGCCTGATGAGTACAAGATCGTGAAGCCGGCGTCCGCGAAAGCAGTCGGCGCAAAAGGTGACTGGACGCGTGCAGTCTACGACTTAAGCCCGTATGCAGGCAAAAAGATTGTTGGGGTATCCGTTCAAGTGGAAGGCAAAACAGGAGATAACCTGTACTCCGTCAACTTAGGTGAGCTTGCCATCCGTGACCTGAACGAGAAAGTGGCGCCAGTAGGTCAGGTGTCCGACCTGAAGATGATAGAGAATGATTTCCGTGACGGCATTTATGCTGATGCGCGTCTGTCGTGGAGCCCGTTAGGCGATGATGTGATGTACTATCAAGTGTACCGTGTTATGCCGGACGGTTCCCGCGAGTTCGTCGGTGCGACAGGCAACCACCATTACTATGTGTCCGAAATGAAGCGCAGCGGCATGGAGCAAGCGACACAGCTCGCAGTCGTGCCGGTCAACCGTCACTATGATGAAGGCCGTGCGGCTATGCAATCGTTCGAATGGCCGGCATATCCGACGCCGACGGCGGACTTTGAAGCCGACATGACGTTCGTAGCGCCGGGCGAAGCGGTGCAATTGACGGACAAATCGACTGAAGTCACAACGGAATGGGAATGGAGCTTCCCTGGCGGTACGCCTGCTTCCAGCACGGAACGCCATCCGAGGGTGAGCTATGCGGAGGAAGGCACGTATGAGATTACACTGAAAGCGAAAAATGCGGTCGGCGAAGATGTGATGTTGAAGTCCAAGCTGATTACAGTATCCAAAGAAGCGGCATTCCGCTCGGAGGATTTAGCGATCGGCTCGAAGACGGAAGCGTCCAGCTTCGTGAACGATAGCGAAGCGCCGCAATATGCTGTTGATGGTGAAATGAGCACGAAATGGTGCGCTGTCGGAAGCGATGAGCATTGGCTGATAGTTGACCTCGGCAAAGCACACGACATCACCCAGTTCGTCGTTCATCATGCGGAAGCGGGCGGCGAGTCGCCGGCCTTCAATACACGCGAATTCAAGATTCAACTTAGTGATGACGGCAAGAACTGGACTGATACCGTAACCGTGACCGACAACGAAAAAGGGATAAGCAAGCACGCGATTGCGAAGACGGAGGCGCGCTATGCCCGCCTCGTCATCGAGAAGCCGACGCAGGGTGGAGATACGGCGGCCCGCATTTATGGCTTTGAGGTGCTCGGCTTGAAGAACAAGCCAGAAGCGAAGTAAGACTGTAATGTAGATCGTACACATAAGAGGCAGGCCGGAAGCAGATTCCGGTCTGCCTTTTTCCGCTCCTTTCCTCATTTTGCAGAAACGTGCGGAGTCAGAGAAAGCACATATTAATTTCCATCTTGTGTTATAATCAGAGCAAATCTGAACGGCGTGATCGTTTCAATGCAACATAAGGAGTGGAAGAAGATGGCAGTTCGTACCATTCTCCCTTTCGGAGAACCAATATTACGAAAAAAGTGCAAGCCAGTTACGGAAGTGAACGGACGAATACTGTCCTTGCTTGACGATTTGAAGGAGACGTTATATGCGGAAGAAGGCCGGGCCGGACTAGCAGCGCCGCAAATCGGCATCCTGCGTCAGGCGGTCGTCATGGACTGCGGCGACGGATACCGCGAGTTCATGAATCCGGAGCTGCTGCAGGCAGAAGGAGAACAGGACGGAATGGAGGCGTGTTTATCATTCCCGGGATATTACGGGAGGGTAAAGCGATACGATTACATTCAAGTTCGAAGTCTCGACCGCAGCGGCGAGACATTCACGCTGGAAGCGGAAGGGTATCTTGCCCGCTGCATCCAACACGAAATGGATCATTTGGATGGCGTCTTATTTGTAGATCGAGTAGTGGATGATTTCATCATTCACGAGGCGACGCATCAGCGTGTGTCCTTGCTCGACGCATTACGAATTACAAATCGAAATGTGCAACGTATGTAATAATACCGCAATAATAGCGCATAATTGCAGAAGTCCTGCTTTCCCTTGGGGAGAGCAGGACTTTTTTGCATTTTTCTATAACTCCCATACTCCAAAACTCATACACACTTACACGTCTTTTACACACCGAAAGCCTATATTTCCGGTAGAGCTATCAGGGGTGTTTTTGCTCCGTGCACCCACGCGGTAACGGTTGCAATATGATTTGTGGCACAGATAGGAGCCGCCCTTCATGGTGCGTTCAGCACCGGCTTGGGGACCGCGTGGGTTGACAGCCGGACCGCGTTCCGCAGGATTGGCAGTAAACCAATCGGCGCACCACTCCCATACATTTCCTGACACGTTATACAGGCCGTAACCGTTCGATTGATACGTATTGACCGGAGCCGTACCGATATAGCCATCGCTGGCGTTGTTTTTAACCGGGAATTTGCCCTGCCAAATGTTGCAGCGGTGCTCTTCATCCGGTTTTAACAAGTCGCCCCAAGGATAACGCTTGCGCTCTAGTCCGCCCCTGGCTGCGAATTCCCACTCGCTTTCGGTCGGGAGCCGGAGCCCGGCCCAGTCGCAATAAGCGAGGGCATCGTTCCAAGATATGTGCACGACTGGGTGATTCATACGTACAGCAATCGAACTGTCCGGCCCTTCTGGCTGAAGCCAGAATGCGCCTTGGACGGCCAGCCACCATGGGGTGGATACAGGACTTCCGATGGCGGCCGCTGTCACGTTCTCCGAGGCGAGCAGGTGGAACACATATGACCAGTCGAACCGTTCCGCCTCAGTGACGTAGCCCGTCGCCGCGACGAAGCGGGCGAAGTCTTCATTGGTGACGGCGTATGGTGAGATTGCGAATGCATCAACGGTCACTTGCCGCATAGGCCCTTCTCCGTCTGCCGGGAATGCCTCTGCATCCTCCGTCCCCATCCAGAACGCTCCGCCCTGCAGGCGGACGAAATGCTCGGTTGCAGGAGGCCGAACGATCGAATCTTCGGATGGCAGCAGACCCGCATCAGCGAGCAGGTTTCGGGCAGCTTCGGCCACTGCGCTCGAATGCGGACTGTCGGCATCGGAATTTGATTGATAGGAAGCATGTAATCCAGAGCAATCGACGACTGCCGTTTGCTTTGCTTCGGCCGCTTGCGGTTCCGCAGAGAAAGCCGCATTGCGTTGTGCTGCGCAGCATGCCTTCGGTTCCTCCGCTGTGGCGGAACGTTTCATATCGTCGTTATCTATCTCGTTATCCATCATCATGGCCTCCTTATACTGCTGTGATGCGATCCAATATCATTAGGCCGGCCCCGATGGCCAGCGCTTCCTCTCCGTAGCTTCCCTTGCTGAAAACGACCTGATATTGCGGATAATGATATGTCTTACGAATGGCCGTCTGGGTAGCGGTGTAGAAAAACAGATCGTTGGAGCTCATGAGCGGACCGCCCAGTACGACCTTCTCGGGATGGAGGACATTCAACAAATTCGCGAGACCGATGCCGAAATAGGTGGCCGCTTGGGTTACCAGCTCCGTCACGAACGGATCGCGCCGCTGTAAAGCCTCCATAATGTGCGAGAACGTAACGGTCTCGGAACGTTCCGCCATTTGTTCCAGCAAGCTGCGACGTCCCATGCGGAGCCCCGCGTTCGCTTCCCGTTCCAGGGCATAGACGGTGGCATAAGAGTCTAAACAGCCAAAATTGCCGCCGGCCGAACGATGTGGAACACCATCTGCTTGAATAATCATCGCGCCTAAGGCGCCTTCCATATCAACCGCACCGTATATTAGCTTGCCTTCAGACATCATAGCGGAGCGAAGCCCGATGCCTACATGGACGTAAAGCATATGCTGCACATTCAAGGAACGGTTCGCCCAGGCCTCTGCCCGTATGGCTGTATTCGCACCATTATCAAGCATGACCGGAAACTTTAGGCTTTCTTCCAGCTTGGAGACAATGGGCACGTTCTCCCAGCCTGGCGCTTGGAAATAACTCGGATGCAAAACGACGCCGTCAAACCGGTTCAAAGGTCCGACAGCGCCTATTCCCAAACCAAGTACTTCATTTGCTTTCAATTGATGCATGTCTAACCAAATTCGTATTTGTTCCGTTACGCGCGCCATCAAAGTATCTGGTGTCATATTTTGATTCATCGTCCATACGATCGACTCCAGCTTCATCCCTGCCATATCCAGCATAATAAGCCGGGAAGATGTACGCGAAATGTCTAAGCCGAAGGCATACCCGTATTCCGGACGCACGCGATATAATATCGGACGGCGTCCGCCAGTCGAGACGCCTAATCCGCTCTCTGTAATGAAGCCAAGCGCAACCAGCTCTTCCAGCACACGAGTAAGCGTGCTGACCGTGAGTCCGCTGTCTTGAAGCAGATCATGCTTTGAAATTTCATTGGTGCGGCGTATTTGTTGAAACACTTCCTTGCCCTTCAAGGAAGTTATGCGTTGTTCCAAAGTTTTATCCATATACGATAATCCCCGCTATTCCTGATAATAGGATGACGACAATCGGATGCATACGGAGCTTCATAAGCGCCAACATGGCACAGACAAAGATAATGACAGGAAGAAGCAATCCCCAGTTCCATCCGGATGCAAAGTCGGAGTGCATCGTCATGTTGACCGCCGCATAAGCGATTAAGGCGATGACTGCCGGCTTCATGCCGTCGAGTGCAGACTGCACCCAATGATTATCATACACGCGGTAGAAAATAGTGGCAACCAAGAACATGATGATAGCGGAAGGCAATATAATCCCGAGAGCCGTAATTAAGCTTCCGGCCCAGCCCGCGGCCATGTAGCCGACATAGACGGCGCTGTTCATCGCAATCGGACCTGGAGCCATGCCTGCAAGCGCAACAGCCTCCGTATACTGTTGACCAGTTAACCATTGATGTGACAGCGCCTCATGCTCGATGACGGGCAGCATTGCATAGCCGCCGCCGAATGAGACAAATCCCAGTTTGAAAAATGTCCAAAATAAGTCCCATAACATGCTGCATCCTTCTTTCTGCGTGAATACGGGAGTATCTTGCTGATTTTATCCCTGCGCTTGCTTTGATTGGTGTTGATGAGTTCCTAGCTTTACATTTGAATCCGAAGGCTTGGAGATCTTGCCTCGGCGGTCATGCTTATGATTGCCGTGTTGAAACCATTCCATTGCGAGTCCGGCCGCGGAGCCGATAGCGAGCACGAGAATTGGATGAATGGGTGTCCACAGGAGCAGCGCCGTCGAAGTTAACGTGACGACCCACGCAAAGACGTTATGGAGCGATTGTCGGCCGAGTCGAACCGCCGCATAGACGATTAAGGCGATTACAGTTGGTTTAATACCGGTGAGCGCGGCTTGAACATAAGAATTATTCCGGAAGCCAGTTGCACCGGCACATAACAATAGCATGATTGCGATCGTGGGCAGCGCAATGCCAGTTACTGCAGCGATTAATCCGGGAATGCCTGCTATACGGAAGCCGACGAGCGCAGCGACGTTGACTCCGATTCCGCCGGGAGCAGCTCCAGATAATGCGGTAATCTCACTCACTTCATCAGCGTCAAGCCATTTGCGTTTTTCAGTCAGCTCGCGGTCGATCGCAGGTAATATTGCATAACCTCCCCCGAAGGTGGTTGGTCCGATTTTTAAGAAGATGGCAAACAATTGGAGCAGAAGGGTACGCTTCGGCACGTGTAGCGTGTTTGGTGCGTGTCGGTTCATTCGGTAATCATCCCTTCATGGAAAATGGAATCCTTGCAACACTAAGTATAACTTACTTTATTTCATTTTGGAATAAAGAAGTGCCTATCTTCATGAAAATGGAAGCTTGATACTTGTTGAAAGTGCACAGTTTGTTATTTTATCCTTCACTCATATTGAAGGAATTGGGAAATCAATATTGGAAGCTTGCCATAACCCGAGTAGGAAGTTTGTTGTGACTTGGCCGATATATCATGTACATTTATGGTTTGGATGGGAGGCGAACTGTTAAATTGATAGTTGCAGCACACTTTTATTCATATTAGTATTAAGTTGCAGGAGAGAAGGGAAATGTTGCGATAATAAGTCAATACAAATTAAGGAGACTGACGATGACGCACACGAAAACCACTTCCAAACGCCCGAACGTACTGCTCATCACGGTTGATCAGATGCGATTCGATTGCTTAAGCATTGCAGGACATCCGATTGTAGAAACACCGAATCTGGACGAGCTTGCACGCACGGGCGTCCGCTTTGACCGCGCTTATTCGGCGACACCGACATGCGTTCCAGCGCGCGCAGCCATCTTTACTGGACAATCGCAGCGTTCTCATGGGCGTGTCGGTTACCGGGACTGTGTTCCGTGGAACTATGACACGACGTTGCCGGGTGAACTGGCGAAGGCAGGCTATCATACGCAGTGCGTGGGCAAGATGCATGTGTATCCTGCGCGCAATCTGCTTGGGTTCCATAATGTCGTCATGCACGATGGCTACTTGCACCATAATCGTTTTCGCCATAACGTGCCCGCACACGAGCATTTCGACCAGGTGGACGATTATTTAGTATGGTTAAGAGAGCGTGTGCCGGGAGCCGACTTGACCGATCTTGGCCTGGACTGCAATGCATCGACGGTTGCGCGTCCTTGGCATTTGCCGGAGATGCTTCACCCTACGAACTGGGTGGTGACACAGTCGATCGATTTTTTGCGCCGACGCGACCCGAGTAAGCCGTTCTTCCTTTGGATGTCGTTTGTGCGGCCTCATCCGCCGTTCGATCCGCCGCAAGCTTACTTGGATTTATATAAAGATATCGAAATTCCGGATCCCCCAGTCGGGGATTGGGCGGATGAAGAAGACCTGGCACAGGAAGGTCTCAATCCGGTCACATTCCGAGGCAATGTGCCGAAGCGGCGTTTGAAATATGCCATGGCTGCCTATTATGCGTTAATTACTCATTTAGATCACCAAATCGGCCGGTTCCTCCAGGTGTTGAACGAATACGGGGAACTAAACGAAACGATCATTGTGTTCACGTCGGATCACGGTGAACTGTTGGGAGATCATAATCTGTTCCGCAAGTCGCTGCCATATGAGGGCAGTACGAGGGTTCCGTTTATCGTCAACGATCCCGGCAACTGTCTCGGCTTGAAGCGAGGTACTGTGGCAGAAGAGGTCGTGGAAATGCGCGATATTATGCCGACGCTGCTGGATGCTGCCGGTGTAGCAGTGCCTTCAAGCGTAGATGGAAAGAGCGTAATCGGTGTAGCACGTGGAGATAATACGGATTGGTGGCGTGATTATCTTCACGGGGAACAAGCCCAGGGCAATGCGTCGAACCACTGGGTGACGAATGGGAAGGAAAAGTACATTTGGTTCTCGCAGACGGGAGAAGAGCAGTATTTCAACTTGGAGCATGATCCGAACGAATTGCATAACGCCGTTAACGATGCAGACGCGCAGGAACGCGTGCTGCATTAGCGTCAAGTGCTCATCCGCGAGCTGGAAGGGCGGGAAGAAGGTTACAGTGATGGAGAGAAGCTCATCGTAGGCTGTAACCCGATTGCTTGTCTGTCTCATATATTGTGAAAAATATTGGTTGTAATTGGGGGTCACAATTGTGACTCTTTTTTTTATTTTGAGGAAGATGTTCCTCTCATCTGGTGCTTATAGCCACTCTCCCCTTTGCTCAGGTAAAAATTCATGAGCGTACTCAATGCTTAACCGCGTGATACGAAGGAGACATGAGTGTGCCCCAATGCTTAACCGCGTGGTATGAAGGAGACATGAGTGTATCCCGATGCTCAACCGCGTGGTATGAAGGAGACATAAGTGTACTCAATGCTCAACCGCGTGATATGAAGGAGACATAAGTGTACCCAATGCTCAACCGCGTGATATGAAGGAGACATAAGTGTACCCAATGCTCAACCGCG